>CAKZKD010000039.1 GCA_937121175.1 uncultured Flavobacteriales bacterium | reverse complement strand
CAGTTACTATAATTGTTTTTTTCATCTCGATATATTTAGTTTATTTAATTTTTATTTCTCTGGTGGAAGTAATACTTTGTCAATCACATGTACATAACCGTTACTTGCCTCAACAGAACCAAGCACCTTGGCGCCATTCACAAACGTTCCTTCTTCGGTTACTTCAACAACTACTTTATCTCCAGTAGCCTGACCTATTCCCATTACACCTTTGATATTGTTGGGGCCGTATTTTCCAGGTGCTGCATGAAAAGTCAAAATATTGGCTAATGTTTTTTTGTTTTCAGGCTTCAACAGTGTTTCAACTGTTCCTTCTGGAAGAGCCTCAAAAGCGGCATCAACCGGTGCAAAAACGGTTAAGGGGCCGTTGTTAGCCAAAACGTTTTCTATTTGAGCTGCTTGAACCGCTGCTACAAGCATTTTATGATCTGGTGAACCTGCTGCGATTTGTAAAATATTTGGTGTTTCACCTTCTGCGGGCTCAACAAAAGCCTGTCCAGCAGGGTCTGATGAAGTAGTTTCCTCAGTAGTATTTGAATTTACTTCTTGAGGTGCTTCTTGATTTCCGCATCCCATAGCGAAAACAATCATTCCTATTACAGTGATAATTGTGAGTGTTTGTTTCATGATGTTTACATTTTTTATTACCGAACAAAGTAACATCAATGCGTTAAAATAATAAAAGACCTTTTAATATTTTATTTATGATTGATGTCACTTTTATTTCTTTTCAATTCAAATAGACCGCACATACCAATTATGTGATTATTTTATTAATCAGGTTTATTTTCGTTTCTCAAATTTTTAAGAGATGAAAAAGCTTGTTTATATTTCGCTTGCAGCAGCTGTTATTATTGGTTGTGAAGCACCAGAGAAAAAAGAAATGAAAAAAGGATTGATGTATCCTGACACTAGGACGGACGAAACTGTCGTTGATGATTATTTTGGAACCCAAGTAGCCGACCCTTATCGTTGGTTAGAGAACGATACCTCTGCAGAAACGGGTGAGTGGGTGAAAGCTCAGAATAAAGTGACCGATGATTACTTAGCACAAATTCCGTATCGTAAAAAAATTGCAAATCGTTACGAGGAGTTAATGAACTACCCTAAGCTTTCGTCTCCTAGAAAGGTAGGCGATTACTATTTCTTTTATAAGAATGATGGCCTTCAAAATCAGTCCGTGATTTACTACAAAAAAGGAATGGATGGCGAGCCACAAGTTTTCATTGACCCAAATGCATTGAGTGAAGACGGTACAATTGCCATTGGTTTATCGGGAGCATCCGATGATGATAAGTACATTTCGTATATCAAATCTGAGGCGGGCTCTGACTGGTCTGAAATTCATATTCGCGAGGTAGCTACAAACAAAGAGATGCCCGATGTTATTCAATGGGTAAAATTCTCAGGTGTAAACTGGTACAAAGACGGTTTTTTCTACAGTCGTTACCCTATTTCTGATGAAGCAACAAAGTACTCTGCTGCTAATGAAAATCACCAGATTTATTACCATAAAATTGGCGAGCCACAAGAGAACGATAAGCAGATTTATGCCGACCCAGAAAACCCAAAAATGTATCATTATCTATCGAATACCGAAGGTGATGAATATTCGATACTCTACAAACAAAACGGAACGGAAGGCAGCGAATTGCGATTCAGAAAGGCAGATAGTGACGCAGACTTTGAGACCCTAATTCCGGGTTATGCGAATAAAAGTGGAGTAGTTGATTATGTGGATGGAAAGTTTTTGGTGAGAACCAACGTAGATGCGCCCAACTACCGTTTAGTAGCTATTGACCCAAATAACGTTGGCAAAGAAAACTGGATAAACGTAATTGGTGAGACTGAAAACTTGCTGGAATCGGTGAGTAGCGGCGGTGGTAAAATGTATGCCACTTATTTAATGAGTGCTACAAACCGCATTTTTGAGATGGATTATGACGGAACTAACCAACGCGAAATTGAGCTGCCAGCCCCAGGTTCTGCCGGAGGATTTTACGGTAAAAAAGAAGACTCAGAGTTGTTTTATTCGTTTACATCATTTACTTATCCGTCAACTATTTTCCGATACGACATAGCCACTGGAAAATCAGAAGTTTTCTACCAGCCAGAATTGGCGTTTGACCCAAGCGATTACGAAGCAAAACAAGTATTCTTTAAAAGTAAAGACGGAACAGAAGTGCCCATGTTTGTGGTGCACAAAAAAGGATTGAAACTCGATGGAACAAATCCAACATTAATCTATGGCTACGGTGGGTTTAACATTAGTCTATCTCCGTATTTCAGTACTTCGAATATCATACTGCTAGAAAACGGTGGGGTATATGCCATGGTAAACCTGCGTGGTGGTGGCGAATTTGGCGAAGATTGGCACAAAGCAGGAATGCTTATGAACAAACAAAATGTCTTTGACGATTTTATTGCTGGAGCGGAATATCTGATTAAGGAAGGTTATACTTCGAAAGAAAAATTGGCAATGGAAGGCGGCTCAAACGGTGGGTTGTTGGTTGGCGCATGTATGGCTCAACGACCAGATTTATATGCTGTTGCCTTGCCACACGTTGGTGTGATGGACATGTTGCGTTATCATAAATTTACGGTAGGATTTGGCTGGACACCAGAGTATGGAAGTAGTGAAGACAGCAAAGAAATGTTTGAATACCTAAAGGGATATTCTCCATTACATAATTTGAAAAAGGGTACGGAATATCCTGCCACAATGGTGTTTACAGCAGACCATGATGACAGGGTAGTGCCAGCACACAGTTTTAAGTTTGCCGCAGAGCTGCAGGCTAAACATACTGGTGCAAACCCTGTAGTAATCCGAATTGAAGAAAAAGCAGGACATGGCGCTGGAAAGCCTACTGCTAAGGTAATTGAAGAACAAGCAGACCGTTGGGCGTTTATGTTTTGGAACATGGACATTAAAGATGTTTATGCGGACGAACCCGTTGCGGAGTAAAACTTAGATGAGAATATTACACGAAGTATGGGCATTGGCATTAATGTCATGGACACCCAATAAATACTGGTAATTAAATGCCATGGCACGCTAATTGACGATTAGGTTTGTATTATCTTGTAATACTATAAACTATGGCACTTAAACAAACACTAAATTTGAAAATGCTTCAGAAGTTGAGTCCTCAACAGATTCAGCTGATGAAATTATTACAAGTGCCTACCGTGGCTATCGAAGCTCGTATAAAAGAGGAGCTTGAAAAAAATCCAGCACTAGAAGAAGGCCGCGATGAAGAAGAAGATGAATTTGGAGCTGAGCAAGACCAATACAGCGATGTAGCAAATGAACAAACGGAAGCTGAAAAGGAATTTGATTTTTCCGATTATCAAGACGATGAACCAGCCTATAAATACACTGCCAAAAATCATGGTGCTGATGTTGAGGACAAATCAATGCCGGTTTCATTCGGAAAAACCTTTACGGAGTTGCTTGAAGACCAATTGGATATGCAAGACCTCGACGAAGGCGAGTATTTAATTGCAGATCATTTGATTGGCTCTCTTGACGAGTCAGGATATTTAAGAAGGGAAGTTTCTGCCATAGTTGATGATTTGGCATTTACACAAAACATATTTACCGAAGAGGCTGAAATAAGAAGACTTCTGTCTATTATTCAAACGTTTGAGCCTGCTGGAGTTGGAGCACGTTCACTACAGGAGTGTCTATTACTTCAATTAAGGAGAAGAAAAGAACGTACTGTTGAGTCGTTAACAGCTCAGGCAATTATCAAAGATTACTTTGAAGCTTACACTAAAAAGCACTACAAAAAAATTTTAGAAGGATTAGAAATTGATGAAATCGCACTTAAAGGAGCCGACGAAGAAATCAAGAAACTAAATCCAAAACCGGGGAATTCAAGTTCTACTGGAAAGGCAAGTCAGGTGGTAATCCCTGATTTTATAATGGAAATTCAAGACGGTGAGTTTGATGTTCGTTTGAATGGCAGAAATGCGCCAGATTTAAAAGTAAGCAGGCAATATTCTAGCCTAATTGAAGAATACCAAAGCAGTAAATCAAAACCGGATAAAAAGAAAAAAGAAGCATTGCTTTTTGTAAAGCAAAAGTTGGATAATGCTAAGTGGTTTATTGATGCGATTAAGCAACGTCAGAATACTTTACTATACACCATGGAAACCATTCTTGATTTTCAGCGTGAGTATTTCTTAAGTGGAGATGAAACCAAACTGAAGCCTATGATTCTTAAGGATATCGCGGATATTATTGAGATGGATATTTCAACAGTAAGCCGTGTTGCAAATAGCAAGTACATTCAAACCCCTTACGGAACGTTTTTATTGAAAACATTTTTTAGTGAGTCATTGACGAACAGCGATGGTGAGGAAGTTAGTACACGAGAGGTCAAGAAAATTTTGCAAGAAGCTATTGATGGTGAAACTAAGAAGAAGCCATTAACCGATCAGTCCCTGGCGGATTTACTGAAAGAAAAAGGCTACAATATCGCACGGAGAACGGTGGCTAAATACCGAGAGCAATTGAACATTCCTGTCGCCCGTTTGCGTAAAGAAATCTAATGAGCATTAAGGTCGCTCAGCTACTATCTTACATTTTTCATCCGGGTATAATGCCAACAATCGGTTTATTCCTGTTATTCAATGCAGATACCTATTTGAGGTACGCGGTAAGCCCTACTGTTAAAAATTTCCTTTATTTGATTGTGTTCTTGAACACCTATTTGTTCCCAGCCTTAATTGTATTGATTATGCGTTACCGTAACAGTATTTCATCGATACAAATGACGGAGCGAAAAGACAGGATTGTTCCCTTTGCAATCGCCACTTTTTTTTATTTACTCACGTATTTATTGATAAAAAAACTAACCGTTCCAGCCGTAATAGTTGACATGTACTTCGGGTTGGCGCTTTCGGTTTTTGCAGTTTTTTTTATAACCTTACGTTACAAGATAAGCGCTCATATGACCGGAATTAGTGGGCTAATAGGAGCTTTTTTGGGATTGCAAATTTTGTTTGGAACACAATTAGCACCTTGGGTCGTTTTATTAGTTCTAGTCTGGGGTATTATTGGAACCTCACGCCTCAAATTAAAAGCCCACTCAAACGGTCAGCTTTTGTTAGGTAGTTTTGTGGGGTTTAGCTCTATTTTAGTTGCAATCCTTCTAGGATTGGGCTAAGAAAGCATACTTTGTCTAACCAAAAACTCCATTTGTTTATTTACAGTTTTCAGTTTTTTATTTGCCTCTTGCAATTCTTCAGTTAAGTCTCTATTAGCCTCACGTAAACGATATATTTCACTCGCACCCTTGATGTTGATTTTAAGGTCAAATTCTTTCCATGGTTTTTGTAAATACCGATATATTTCTCCTTGATTAATTGCAGCTACAACTGCATTAATATCTGCGTATCCAGTAAGTAAAATTCGAACAGGATCGGGGTGGGTTTGTTTTATCTCTTGAAAAAATTCTACACCAGTGGTTTCGGGCATTCTCTGATCCGAGATAATTACTTCATAAACATTATCAATCATCAGGTTCCGGGCTTCGTTCGCACTTATCGCGGTGTCAATTTCAAACTCTCTTCTGAATGTTGCTTTTAATGCGGTGAGGTTATTTTCTTCGTCATCAATGTAAAGCAACTTTATTTTTTTGTTTGTATCAATCCCGTTTTCCGACATAACCTTAATGCTAAATAAATAGAACAATAAAATTAAATAATATACCCGTTCCAAATTGGTATTGAGTTGCTGATTATATTTGACTAGTCTGAAAAGTCATTTTGAAATGACTCATGCTAATATGGAAAACAACAAGAATTCGATTCGTATTCCGAAGCAGTTAACGTTCACAGAACCCTCCCATTTATCCACGTTTTTGGATGCCAATTCGAACGTTACCTTCTTGGATTTGCACAAACAGCAGTGGTTGGAGTGGAAAATGCTACGCTACCCAACGAAGAATAAATCAAAGGTTGACTTTTTAGCTGAATACTATTCATTGTCGGAATTTGCAGGCAATTTTTTCTATTATCCTTGGCGAAATCAATTAGTTAGAATTATTGACCAGCCCAAATTTTTAGATGTGGTAACCAACCGAAACAAGCATAAAATTACCGCAGAAGAACAAGAAGTACTATTGACAAAAAAAATTGGGGTTGTTGGGCTCTCAGTAGGAAGAACGGTTTCGACTACTATAGCCATGGAAAAAATTTGTGGTGAACTTCGAGTTGCTGATTTTGATGAATTAGACCTTAGTAATTTAAATCGAATTAAGGCCCCAATATTCGATTTAGGAGAATTAAAAACTACCAGCTTATCTCGTGAAATTTCAGAGATTGATCCTTATTTCGAGCTTACGTGTTACAGCGAAGGCTTGACCGCTAATAATATTAACGACTTCTTTTCGTCTGGTAGTCAATTAGATTTGGTGATTGATGAATGTGATGACTTAGGAATGAAAGTATTGATACGAAAGAAGGCTAAAGAAATGGGCATACCAGTATTAATGGATACCAGCGATAGAGGAATGTTGGACATTGAACGATACGATTTAGACCCAAATCTGCACTATTTTCATGGAAGAATTGGTGATTTTGACCCTCCATATACTTGGAGACCATTACCCGAAGAAAGAATGGGTTTATTCAGCAAAATCTTAGACATTTCTCAACTTTCTAAAAGAGGACAGCATTCATTGACCGAAATAGGGAAGAGCATTTCAACATGGCCGCAACTTGCTTCGGCGGTTGTTGCAGGCGGTGGAAATTGCACGGAAGTGGCGCGCCGCATTTTGTTGGGAGAAAAAGTACCTTCAGGTAGATTTTTTATGGATACAGAAACTCTTATTGCAAATGAATCCTGACGATAAAAATTACGTCCGGATAAAGGCATTCAGAGCTGTTGACTTTCCAGAGGAGTGTGAACGCTTTATTGAAGGTCATAGCCGAGTGCTCAGTTCAGTTGGAGTAGAGCAGGTTACATCATCAAGCCATGAATGGAAAAATAACCCAGCGTCTTTTGTAATTATTTGTGAGTCACCAGACGGTTCCAAGATATATGGAGGATCCAGAGTACATGGATTAGGTGGGACTCAACCGCTTCCTATTGAAGAGGCAACTGTAGAGATGGATGGCTCGGTACCTAGGCACATTAGAAAGTATGCTCCTCAGGGAACCGGAGAATTGTGTGGTTTGTGGAACTCCATGGAAGTTGCAGGTTTAGGGATAGGCGCGGTATATCTAATTAGATGCGCAATTGCAATTTGTCCAGCTATTGGCATTGGTACCTTATGGGCACTATGTTCTCCGTTCACCACCCGAATTGCCAGAAACTACTCTTTTATTAAATACACTGATGTAGGGGACGAAGGAAAGTTTTATTATCCCAAAATTGATTTAATTGCTACCGCATGTTTAATCCAAGATACAAATTCTTTAGAAGGAGGTAACCCCTCTGAAACAGATGTAATTTTTGAGTTGCGAAAGAATTTAACGGTAGTTCGCTACGAAGAAAACCGTGGTAGAAAGCTAGAGGTGGACTATCAGCTTGATATTGATAATTTAGACCCTTTGGTTTTTGAATGGAATCAAAATTAAATAAACTACTAACAGCTGTTCTTTTGTGTTGTAATTTGTTCTTGACCGGACAGGTTATCAACTTCGAGGGAGGTTTCATCTCTAATGCAGCCAAAGAATTTGGGTATTGCAATACTTGTGGCGCAAGTTCAATACTTACCGACACTATACTGCAGGGAGACTTTTATCCAGTTACAGAAGAGGTGCCAAATTTAGATGTCTCTAATAAAAATCATTGGTTCAGGTTTAAATTTCAAAATAGTTCAGATGAATTGGCGCAGTTTCAAATACCATATACTTCAATTCAATTTTTGGATGTTTATTTTCTTGTTGATGGCCAAATTGTAAAAAAAGTAGAAACGGGAACTCTTCGACCTTTTGATAATAGAGAAATTAACCACCAAGACTTCATTATTTCGACACCTAAAATTTCGGGAGTTACGGAGGTTTATTTTAGATTAAAAAACAACTCGCAACTATTGTTTCCAATAAACATAAGCAACCAGAAAAGCATTCAAGAACGAATACTTCTTAAAGAGCACTTATTAGGTATTTACGGAGGAATTATTCTGGTAATGCTGCTGTACAATTTGTTTATTTACACCTCTACACGCGATCATAATTATTTATGGTACCTGCTCTATTTGATATCGGTTGGTATTACCCAGCTTACGTTAAATGGGGTTTTGGAAAAAACAATTCAAATTGATTCAAATTTTATTTCTACCTATTCTATACATCTTGCTGGGATTTTTTCAGGGCTTTCCGTGGTTGGGTTTGCCTACTTTTTCCTAAATGTAACAAAATATGCCCCTTGGTTTCAAAAAGCACTCATTGGTATAGGCAGTGCATATTTTTTAACGCTAGTAATATTGGCTCTTGGATTCCCAATACTAAGCTACAATTTAATAAACGCGACTGCATCAATTGGCGTAATAGTTTTATTAATAGGCTCAATAAATATTGCACGTAAAGGCTTTCGACCTGCAAAGTTTTTCATAGTCGCTTGGTCGTTTTTCATGGGTTCAATCGTGATTTTTGTTCTTAAGGACGTCGGAGTATTACCATATAACTCTTACACGGTGTATGCCATCCCCATCGGCTCTGCAATTGAGGTAATTCTTTTGTCATTTGCTTTAGCGGATAAGATTAATGTACTGACTCTAGAAAAAGAAGAGGCAAAAACAAGTGAACTCAATGCGTTAAAAGAGAATGAAATTCTGATAAAGGAGCAAAACGTGATGTTAGAATCAAAGGTTGACGAACGAACACAAGAGCTCTCATCTGCTAACAAAGAGTTGGAGGAGGTACTTTACAATTTGAAAAACGCACAAACTCAATTGGTAAGTCAGGAAAAAATGGCTTCATTGGGTCAATTAACAGCTGGTATAGCGCATGAAATTAATAATCCTATAAATTTTGTGTCCTCCAATGTAAATCCCCTAAAACGAGATATCCAAGACTTGAAAGAAGTAATTGAAAAATATAGATCAATAGCCTCTGCTGAAGAATTTGAACAAAAGCAAAATGAAGTTATCCAATTCTTAAAAGAGATAGACTACGAATACGTCATTAAAGAAATAAATCAATTGGTAAACGGAATAGAAGAAGGAGCAGCCCGAACCGCGGAAATTGTAAAAGGCCTAAAAAACTTCAGCCGACTGGATGAACTTGAAGCCAAAACGGCTGATTTACATCAAGGAATAGATTCTACCTTGCTTATCTTGCTCAGTGGTTCTAAGGTAAAAGTAGAGGTGATAAAAGATTATGATACTACCATTGGAGATATTGAGTGCTACCCAGGAAAGTTGAACCAAGTGTTTTCTAATATCCTGTCAAATGCATTTCAGGCAATGGAAGTAAATAAACAGGAAAAGCCGGCAACAATGATTATCAAAACTAAGGAGCTGACTGAACACGTAGAAATTTCATTTTCTGATAATGGCCCGGGTATTCCTCAAAAACTAATCGACAAGATATTTGACCCATTTTTTACCACTAAAGAAGTTGGTGAAGGAACCGGGCTTGGGCTTTCAATCGTATTTTCTATTATTGAAGCCCATAAGGGAAATATTGAGGTAAACTCCAATCCGCCAAACGGAACAGAATTTAAAATTACATTACCGAAAGTTATCGGTGAATGATAGACAATAGAGACAGATTGGAAACTAAGAGAATTTTATACATCGATGATAACGAGCATAATCTTAATTCTTTTCGTGCAAATTTTAGACGAGATTTCGAAATATACACCGCACTTACTCCGGAAGAAGGCTATAGGTTAATTCATGAAAACAATATTCCGATTATTGTTTCCGATTTTAAGATGCCGGAGCAAAACGGGGTCATATTTTTAGAGCAGGTTAAAGAACGATTTCCAAATACGGTTAGAATAATGCTTACTGGTCATGCAGATTTACCAGCCATTGTTGATTCCATTAACCGAAGTGAAATATTTAGATTTTTGGTGAAGCCGTGGAGTGAAAGAGATGTTCGAAATGCAATTGCTGCGGCGTTTGATTTGTACTATACAAAGATTCAGCTAAGTGCTCGAAATGAAGAACTCAAAAAAGCTTACTTGGAGTTAGATCGTCTAGTGTTTAGCACAGCGCATGATATAACTGGCCCGTTATCGAATATCATGGGTTTAATTTCTTTAACCAAAATGGAGGGGGACGAGTCTGGTGAGTACCTCAATTTAATTGAATATACTGCAAAAAAACTAAGGCACTTGGTTAAGGACGTTCTTACCTTTCATCGAAACAAACGAACTGCTCTTACCTATAAGAACATTAGGTTCAAGCAATTAATGCAATCGGTTTTAAAAGAATATGAATATTTCGAGAACGCTTCGGAAGTTACTTTTGATGTTAGTGTGCAGCAAGACGGTGTCTTTTGTTCTGATAAATCACGACTGCGCTATATTTTAAATAACCTGATTTCCAATGCTATTAAATATCAAGATAAGAAGAAGCCATCAAAGAGAATTAAAATTGTTGTGCAAGCTCAGGAGAATGAACTCCTACTGAAAATCGAAGACAACGGAATTGGTATTGATGTAGAAACCCAAGCTCAAATTTTCAACATTTATTACAGAGGCAGCAAGCAGAGCACAGGAGCTGGAATCGGCCTTTATATCGTTAAAGAAGCTGTTGATTTGTTGGGTGGTACAATTGAGTTGAAATCGATATTGAAACAAGGGTCTGCCTTTGAGATTCGAATTCCAAATAGGATTGATATGTTACCCGAAACAACAACAAGTACATAACCTACCATTAGTACCTTTGTTTGGTGCGCGAAACATCCTCACATATAGAAGGTATTTTAAAATCATTACCGAAATCGCCTGGAATCTATCAATACTTCGATAAAGATGGCGAGATTTTATACGTGGGAAAAGCTAAAGTTCTCCGTAACCGAGTAAAAAGCTATTTCGTAAATAAACATGAAGATAGCCCGAAGACTAGAATTCTGGTTGGCAAAATTGAGGATATAAAATTTATTATTGCCGACTCTGAGTATGACGCTTTAATACTTGAAAACACGCTCATAAAAAAGTACAAGCCGCGCTACAATGTTTTGCTCCGCGATGACAAAACCTTCCCTTGGATTTGTATTAAAAACGAACGCTTCCCAAGGGTCTTTTATACAAGAAAACTGATAAAAGATGGTTCTGAATATTACGGCCCCTACACATCCTTCAAAACCATGCGAACGGTTTTAGAATTTGCCAATAAACTTTATAAACTGCGCACCTGCAATTTCAATCTATCGGAAGAAAATATTGACGCCAAGAAGTTCAGGCTTTGCTTAGAATATCACATTAAAAACTGCGAAGGCCCTTGCGAAGGGTTGCAATCTGAAGAGGATTACGAAAAAGGAATTACTCATATTCGAAAAATTTTGAAGGGGAGTATTCAAGATGTAATCAAGGATTTGAAGGGCCAAATGAACGATTTCTCTGAAAACCTAAAATTTGAGGAAGCGCAAGAAGCAAAGGAGCAAATTCAGTTGCTCGAAGACTACCAAATGCGGTCAACAGTTGTGCATCCGAGTATCAACAATGTTGACGTGTTTTCCATACTGAGCGACGATAAGTTTGCTTATATCAACTATATGAAAATGGCGAATGGAGCTATAATTCAAGCACATACGGTGGAGGTGAAAAAGAAACTAGAGGAGACCGAAGAAGATATTTTGTCGTCGGTCATTTTTGAAATTCGAAACCGGTTTAATAGCACTTCAAAAGAGATTTTTACGTCTATTACTATGGATATGGAAATGCCCGATATTCACGTGCATACTCCGCAACGAGGCGATAAAAAACGACTTATTGATATGTCGCTTCGCAATGTGAAATACTTTATGCGCGACCGACAGCAACAGCAGGAAAAAGTTGACCCTGACCGACATAAAAACCGAATTTTGGGAACCATCCAAAAGGACTTGAGAATGAAGGTGCTTCCAACCCATATCGAGTGTTTTGACAACTCAAACATTCAAGGAGCATTTCCGGTAGCGGCTTGCGTTGTGTTTAAGGATGCTAAACCGTCGAAAAAGGATTACAGACATTTCAATATTAAAACCGTAGTTGGCCCTGATGATTTTGCCAGCATGAAAGAGGTTGTTTACCGCAGGTACAAACGATTGCTGGACGAAAGTCAACCCTTGCCGCAATTAATTATAATTGACGGTGGAAAAGGTCAGTTGAGTTCAGCCGTGGAAAGTTTGCGAGAATTGGATTTAATGGGAAAAATCACCATTGTCGGAATTGCAAAGCGCCTTGAAGAAATTTTTTTTCCAGGAGATCCGTATCCATTATACATAGATAAACGGTCAGAAAGCCTTAAGACAATACAGCACTTAAGAAATGAGGCACATCGTTTTGGAATTACTCATCATCGAAACCAACGGTCAAAAGGAACCATTAAATCTGGTTTGACAGAAATAGAAGGAATTGGAAAGATTACTCAAGAAAAGTTGCTCAAAAAATTTCGTTCATTCAAGCGAATTAAAGAAGCGACTGATGACTCTTTGCTTGAAGTGCTCACTTTAAAGCAATTAAAAGCCCTTCGAAAATTTGCTTGAGTTCAAAATTGTCATTGATTAATTCAACTTAATTGTATTCAGTTTTATAGTTGTGAACGGCTGTCAGTTTGAGTGAATTTTACGATTGCAATGAGAAAAATTTGTATCGAAAACAAAGCCGCCCAATTTTAATTACCCGCCCAGACCAATGCATTCCCGTTCTTCACTTACACGGTTTTATTTGGTTAGGTAATAATACCTTTGAATCGTGGCAGAGAATAAAACAGGTATTCAATTATCCATCACACTTCTTTTCGAATCGTTGCGATTTGCATTGCATGCTTTACGGGTAAACAAATTACGAACTGCCTTATCTGTATTAGGTGTCACAGTTGGCATTTTTGCCATCATTTCCGTTTTTACTATGGTCGATTCCTTAGAGGGAAACATTCGGGGTAGCATTGAATCCTTGGGCGATAATGTAGTTTTCGTGCAAAAATGGCCATGGACTTTTGGTTCAGATTATCCTTGGTGGAAATACATGAATAGACCAGTGCCAAGTGTTCGAGAGAAAGAATTCATTGAAAAAAAATCGAAGAAGGCCGCTGCGGTTTGTTTTTTAGCCAGTACTTCAATTAATGCTACGTACAAACAAAATTCATTAGAGTCAATCTCGTTGAGTGCAGTTTCTTACGAGTACAATCGTGTGAAGGACTTTGAGTTACACGCAGGTCGTTACTTTTCAGCCAACGAAGCGGCAACCGGAAAAGCAGTTTGCCTGGTTGGATATGATGTGGCTGGAGTTCTTTTTGGAAATCCCTCAATAGTAGGAAGGCAGATAAAAATTGAGGGAAGAAAAGTTTTGGTGATTGGTGTTTTTCAGCGAGAGGGTGACAGTTTTTTAGGAGAGAGTGTTGATTTGCAGATATTCATACCAACCAACTTCGCCTCTAATTTTATGGATATTCGAAGCCAGCAACACAACCCATTTTTGATGGTAAAAGCAAAGCCTGATGTTACTAATCGAGAGTTAATTGATGAGCTGACCGGAATAATGCGCAGTGTACGACGGTTAAAACCAAAAGCAGAAGAAAACTTTGCGCTCAATCAAATCTCTATGCTCATCAACACATTTGCGCAGTTGTTTAGTGTCATTAATTGGGCTGGAATTATCATTGGTATGTTTTCCATATTGGTTGGTGGCTTCGGAATTGCCAATATTATGTTTGTATCAGTAAAGGAGCGAACGCGACTCATTGGCATTCAAAAATCATTAGGAGCTAAAAACACCTTTATCCTTTTTCAGTTTCTTTCTGAGGCTATAATTCTTTGCATAATTGGTGGCCTAATTGGCTTAGGTTTTCTTTGGGTAATTGTTATTGGAATTCAAAAAGGGCTAGATTTCGAAGTGTTTCTTTCTTGGAAAAACGTATTTCTTGGGTTGGGAATCTCTGCTTCAATCGGATTAATATCTGGTATCTGGCCAGCAAAATCTGCCAGCGAATTAGACCCTGTCGAAGCTATTCGTTCGAGTTAATTCCTAAAAAGGAAAGACCTTCACCAAATCTCCTTTTTTCAATGCTACTTGATTAGCTTCAATTTGAGTTAAGGAATTTGCTAAAGCAAACGTGTGCATCATATTACTGCTTTGCCCATCCAGAATTTCAACTTCCTTTTGATGGATACGAGATTTTAGTAACAAATCACGAGAACCCTTTACAGTAAAATTTTCCTTTAAAGGAAGCTCAACACAATCGTTGAATGGGTTTAGTGCACCCATGAATTTGCGAATAGAAGGCCTAATGTAATAGTAGAAGCAAGACATTGCAGCAGCAGGGTTTCCTGGTAGAGCAAAAACTGAACAATTTCCAATTTTGCCGAAGAAGAAAGGTTTCCCTGGTTTCTGATTTACCTTATAAAAGATGGTTTTCACTCCAAGTTCATTCAAAACCTTACTAACAAAATCATAATCGCCAACCGATATTCCACCTGTCAAAACCAAAAAGTCATTCTCTTTAATCTGGTTATTTATTTGATTAAAAACCGCACTGTATTCGTCTGGTATTTTGTTCACAGCTGCCGAGGTTATTCCCATTTCCTTAAACCCAGCAACTAAAGCAGCAGAGTTAGACTCGTATATCTGACCAGACTCAAGCGCATTACCGGGTTCTACTAATTCGTTTCCAGTAGTAAGAATAGTAACTTTAGGTTGCTCAGTTACGCTTAACCTTGAAACCCCTAGAGACGCCATATAACCAATTGCCGCAGGCGAAAGCTGTGTTCCTTTTTTAAGGGCCACTTCTCCAGACATTATTTGCTCACCAGTTTTTCGAATGTTTTTAAAAAACGAAGCACCTTCCTCTTTAACTGAAACACTGCTTCCGACAGTTTGAATATTTTCTTGCATAATAACCAACGTGCCATTTTCAGGTACAGGCGCTCCTGTAAAAATGCGGTAACAGCAACCCTCGTCAATATTTTCTGGGATTTCGTCTCCTGCTTTTACTTCTTTTGTTTGAATAAAAGTCCGCTGTTCATTTTCGTAATCTTCGAATCTAAACACCCAGCCGTCCATTGCAGAATTATTAAAACTGGGTAAGTTAATTGGTGCAATAACGTCATGAGCCAAGTAACCATTTGAAGCATTTTTGAGCGACACTTTCTCCACAGCACCTTGGATAATGTTGCTCACAACAGCTTGTAACGCGTCAGTTATAGAAATGAGATTCATAGCAATTTGAATGAAGTTTTTGTGTCGCCTCTGACCTCGATAAGGGTTTTAGAATAATCGGGTTTTCCAAATGTACCTCTAGCGTCATTACCAAAGCCATACGGTTCAGTTGGAACGCCAATAAAGTTGAAATCTAATTCCTCATTCCCATTTACATCGTGATACGCACTAACACCGTATTTGCCATCAGTTAATTTTACCGAGGCGCTTGCATGTTGGTTTTCAACTGGTATTTTAAATTTAGCAACCACCTTTTGATATTCATCCTCAACTTTCAGCATTACAAAACCTTCATCTTCCTCAAGATTAGAAAACGATATGATTAAAGTATGTTTTGTTTCTTGCGCTGAAAGCATCTGAATACTTACAAGTAGTGCACATACAATCAAAAACTTCATTTTTCGCATACGGGTTAGAATTTAAAAGAATTCAAAGTTCTAAATAAACAACAACTGTGCAAAAGGACATTAAATTACTTTGAACTCTTTAACGCATTGTTGTGCAGTCGTTTATTTTTGCCTCCCTAAATTCAAATTTGAATCACATGAAATTAAACACACTAGTAATTGCATTTTCTGTTTTGGGACTTATGAGTTGCGACTCTGAACAAAAACCAAAAGAAACCGAAGAAAAAAAGGAACTAAAATTTGCTGAAGAAACATGTACCTACACATACGACCCTACGAATGTCAAAGCAGCCTGGACCGCATTTAAGTTCACAGAAAAAGCCGGCGTTGGTGGTCAATTTGATTCAGTAACCGTTAAAACATCGGGAACGGTAGATTCACCGGAGAAAATTCTAGGTGGACTTTCTTTCGAAATTCCAATTAACTCTGTGAATACCAACAATCCGGACAGGGATAAAAAAATTAGGGAGTCGTTCTTCGGGACTTTAGCAAACACCGATGTAATTTCTGGAACTGTTATGAGCATGAAAGGAAATAATGATTCCGGTACAGCTATGGTTAGCCTTTCCATGAATGATAGTACCTACCAACAAGAACTCAATTATAACATCGAAGGAAGCCAAGTTAGTTTAACGGGCACCATCGACGTTGGAAACTGGAACGGTAACGATGCAATTTCAGCGTTAAATAAAGTTTGCGAAGAGTTACACAAAGGCGAAAATGGCGAGTCGGTACTGTGGCCCACTGTTGATATCGCAGTTTCTGCCGTATTAAGTAGGGATTGTAACTAGCTGAATCACTGAATTAAAGTGGGGAAATTCCGCTTTAAAAACGCCCAAACGTAAAAGGTTGATTTTAACCTAAATAAAGTTTGGTATTCATAAAAAATAAATTCTAAATTTGCACCCCCGTTTTTGGGGGTGTATTATTTATTGATTACGCTAAACTGAAGCAAATTGGATACAGTAAGCTATAAAACAACGTACGTTAACAAAGAAACAGCTGATAAGAATTGGTTGGTTGTTGACGCAGAAGGACAAACATTAGGTAGATTTTCTTCGAAAGTTGCACAACTTTTAAGAGGAAAACATAAGCCATCATATTCTCCACATGCAGACTGTGGTGATAACGTAATTGTTATCAACGCAGAGAAAATTGTATTGAGTGGAAATAAAATGGACACTAAAGAATACTTAAGACACACAGGTTACCCTGGCGGTCAAAGAAGTATGTCGGTAAAAGTGATGTTGGAGAAACACCCGCACCGTGTTCTTGAAAAATCAATAAAAGGAATGTTGCCTAAGAACAAATTAGGAAGCGCTTTATTTAGAAATTTGAAAGTATATGCAGGTACTGAGCACGAACAAGAAGCTCAAAAACCAGCACAATTTGATATCAATACTATTAAGTAAGTTGTATGGCTGTTATTAATACATTAGGCAGAAGAAAAACAGCGGTAGCGCGAGTTTATTTGTCTGAAGGAAAAGGAAACATTACTGTAAACAAACGTGATGTTAAAGATTATTTTTCATCAGATATGCTTGTTCAAGTAGTAAACAGACCATTTGTTGCTACAGAAAATGTTGGTAAATTCGATGTTAAAGTAAACGCACACGGTGGTGGAATTTCTGGACAAGCAGATGCAGTTGCATTGGCTATCTCTAGAGCTTTGGTTGAATTGAACGAAGAACATAAGCCAGTATTACGTGCTGAAGGCCTTATGACTCGTGACCCTAGAATGGTTGAACGTAAGAAGCCAGGACAGAAGAAAGCTCGTAAGAAATTTCAGTTTAGCAAGCGTTAAAAATTTTTTAGCTCAGTATCCAATCTCGTTCCGATTGTTATCGGGATATCGGGATGCTCTTATTAGTGGAGTCGGCGGAATGTGAGCGATAACCTGGCCTAGCAGATTCTAGGAATTCGTAAATTATTTAAAATGGCGAGAACTAATTATCAAGACCTCTTGGAGGCAGGTGTACACTTTGGTCACCTTAAAAGAAAGTGGAATCCAAACATGGCTCCTTACATTTTTATGGAGCGTAACGGTATCCACGTTATCGATTTACATAAAACAGTTGCTAAGCTTGATGAAGCTTGTAACGGACTTAAGCAAATTGCTGCTTCTGGCAAAAAAGTAATGTTCGTTGCTACTAAGAAACAAGCTCGTGAAGCTATTTCTGAAGCTGCAGGTTCTGTAGATATGCCTTTCGTAACTGAAAGATGGACTGGTGGAATGTTAACGAATTTCGTTACTATTCGAAAGGCTATCCGTAAGATGACTCAAATTGAGAAAGTTCTTAATGACCCGGAGGCCACAGGTGTTAACAAAAAAGAAAGACTATTACTTAAGCGTCAGAAAGAAAAATTAGAGAAGAATTTAGGTTCTATCTCTGAATTGAATCGTCTTCCGGCTGCTTTATTTATTGTAGATGTGAAAAAAGAGCACATTGCGGTAAAAGAGGCAAAGCGTTTGAATATTCCAACGTTTGCTATCGTTGATACAAATTCAGATCCAAAATTGATTGATTTCCCTATTCCTGCTAATGATGATGCAGCAAAATCTATTGCTAAGATCATGGAAATAGTTACTGGAGCTATCAATGAAGGTCTTTCTGAAAGAAAAGCAACTAAGGAAGACAGAAGAGCTGAAACAAAAGCGAAAGCCGAAGCAGCTACTGAAGAAAAAGAAGAAGCAAAAGCATAAACAATACTTAAAAGAATTACTAAGATGGCTATTACAGCAGCAGACGTAAATAAATTAAGAAAACAAACCGGGTTAGGTTTGATGGATTGCAAGAAAGCGTTAGTTGAAACTGACGGAGATTTCGAAAAAGCAATTGAACTATTAAGAAAGAAAGGTCAAAAGATTGCCGCTAAAAGAGGTGACAATGAAGCTTCTGAAGGTTTTGTAATTGCTAAAACTTCCGAAGATGGTAAAACTGGAGTTAATCTAGTTTTAAACTGTGAAACTGATTTCGTTGCGAAGAACCAACAGTTTGTTGATTTTGTTCAAGGATTAGTTGATTTGGCTTTATCTACAGGTGCTTCATCTAAAGATGATTTCTACACTAAAGATTGGGACGGAAGAAAAGTAGCAGACGTTATTGAAGAGCAAATGGGAAAAATTGGTGAGAAACTTGAAGTTTCTGACTACGGTATTCTTTCTGCTGAAAAAGTGGTTGCATACAATCACCCAGGAAACAGAACGGCTGCAATTGTTGCTTTATCTAAAGACAATGCGGAAGTAGGAAGAGACATTGCAATGCAAGTAGCAGCGATGAGCCCTATTGCATTAGACGAATCTGAAGTTTCTGAAGAAGTTAAGGCAAAAGAAATCGAAATAGGAACTGAGCAAGCAATTGCTGAAGGAAAACCAGCTGAGATGGCTGGAAAAATTGCTCAAGGAAAATTGGGCAAGTTCTTAAAAGAAAGAACCTTGATGAACCAAGAGTTCATTAAGACTTCTAAGAAGTCAGTTAAACAATATCTTAAAGAGGTTGACAGTGACCTTGAGGTAAAAGGGTTTAAGTTGATAACCCTTTCATAAAACAAAAAATAAGAAAAGAGAATTTTAAAAATTCTCTTTTTTTTTGTCCTAATTTTCGCAATCAAATTGAGCAAATGAAGTACAAAAGAATTTTACTGAAACTGAGTGGAGAAGCATTAATGGGTGCTAAAGACTTTGGCATTGACCATAGCCGACTTTACACTTATGCTCAGGAAATAAAAGAAATACAACAGGCTGGAGTTGAAGTCGCTATTGTAATCGGCGGTGGCAACATTTTTAGAGGTGTTCAAGAGGATAATAGCGCTATTGATAGAGTGCAAGGTGACTATATGGGAATGCTTGCTACGGTTATTAATTCAATGGCATTGCAAAGTGCATTGGAAGGTGCTGGTGTTAAAACTCGTTTGCTTTCTGCAATAAAAATGGAACAGATAGCTGAGCCATTCATTAAAAGAAGAGCAGTTCGCCATTTAGAAAAAGGTAGAGTTGTCATATTTGGGGCTGGAACGGGAAATCCATACTTCACTACCGATACTGCTGCAGCGCTTAGAGCAGTTGAAATAAATTCAGAAGTCATTCTGAAAGGCACTCGTGTTGATGGTGTCTATACCGCTGATCCTGAAAAAGATGAAACAGCAGAGAAGTTTGATTCAATTACATTTAAAGAAGTAATGGACAAAGAATTAAACGTTATGGATATGACAGCTTTTACCTTGTGTCACGAAAACAAACTGCCCATTATTGTGTTTGATATGAACAAGCCAGGCAATTTGAGAAAAGTTGTCGTTGGAGAAGAAATAGGAACAATAGTAGAAGGATAATCTAGATAGTCATGGAAGAAGAATTAGAAATGGTATTTGGTGTGGCAAAGGAATCGATGGATGATGCCATTGCACATTTAGTTAAAGAGTTAAGTAAGATAAGAGCAGGTAAAGCAACCCCGAAAATGATGGACGGTATTCTTGTTGATTATTACGGAAACATGACTCCCTTAAATCAAGTTTCTAACGTTAACACGCCTGATGCTCGCACAATTTCTGTTCAACCATGGGAAAAGCCTATGCTAGAACCTATTGAACGAGCTATTATTAATTCAAATATGGGATTAACCCCTCATAACAACGGCGAATTTATTATTATCAACCTTCCAGCTTTGACTGAAGAGCGTAGATTGGAGTTAGTAAAGCAAACTAAGGCCGAAGGCGAGCATGCAAAAGTTTCTATTCGCAATGGTAGAAAAGATGCAAACGATGAGGTAAAACGACTAAAAAATGATGGACTTCCTGAAGATACGGCCAAAGATGCTGAAGACGAGGTTCAGAAAATGACCGATACGTATTCCAAAAACGTGGAAGAATTACTCGACCAAAAAGAAAAAGAGATACTTACTGTATAATTTTGAAAAGGCCGAAAGGCCTTTTTTTATTCCACCAAACCACTCTTCAATGCAAATCGAATTAGGCCAGCAACGTTATGCACGTTCATTTTTTTCATCAAGTTGGTTCGGTGTGTGTCAACAGTTCTGTGTGAGATGAATAGGCGTTCGCCAATTTCTTTGTTCGAATAACCCTCTGCAACCAATTTCAAGATTTCAATTTCTCTTTCGGTGAGGTCTTTAATTTCTTGAGGTAATTCTTTTTCTTGTGTGATTTCACTGCTTTGATTGAGCAAACTCATGGTAACATCGGTAGAAAAGAATGTTTCACCCTTACAAATGGTTCTGATTCCCTTTTCTAATTCTTCTTTGCTTGAGTTTTTAAGAATGTAGCCATCCGCTCCGGCGTCCATTAAGGTTTGAATAACCCCTTTTTCGTTGTGCATAGACAGCGTCAGGATTCGTATGCCTTCGAAGTTCTTTTTAATCTCTCTGGCAGCATTAATGCCATTCATTACGGGCATGTCTATGTCCATCAGTACAATGTCTGGTTTTTGATTGGTGGCAATAAAATCAACAGCTTCCTTTCCATTATTCACTGCTCCAATTATTTCAAAATCTGGTATGCTAGATAACAGCGAGTTTAGTCCATCCAAAACAATTTGGTGGTCATCAGCAAGCAATATTTTTATGTTACTCATACTAATGGAATTCTAACTGTTGCTGAAGTACCACTTCCCGGACTACTTTCATAACTGACTTCACCGTTAATGGTATTCAATCTACTAGTCAAATTTAACAACCCTATACCATCAGAAGATTTTTTTTGGTCAAATCCTTCACCATTATCTTCAACAATAAGTACAACATTCTTTTTACTCTTAATGAGTTGCACCACAATCTCTGATGCCTTAGCGTGTTTTATGGTATTGTTAATCAACTCTTGGCAGATTCTGAACATCGTTAGCTCAATGTTTTCTGGAAGCCGTTCCTTGAGTTGATAATGCTCTAAGTTGTAATTAATTCCAGTACCGACTAAGGTGTTTTCCAGCATATCCTCAATTGCGCTTAGCACCCCATTTTCAATTAATGCTTTTGGCATCATTTGATGTGAAATTTCACGCACCTCTTTGCACGTGTTATCCAGTTTAGATACTAATAAATTAAAAGCATCACTTTCATCCGTTCCTTCTTTTACAACGGTTGATTGAAGGTGAGACATGGATAATTTCAGTCCACTAAGCTGTTGACCCACCCCGTCGTGCAAGTCTTGCGCTATTCTTTTACGTTCTTCTTCAACTCCCTTAATCATTGCTGCAATACCCTTATCGCGTTCATTTAATACCGCTTCCGCCATTTTTTGGCGTTGTTTAGCTCTTAACTGAGATATGAAGAAGTAGGTCATTAATAGAATTAGTAAAACTACGGCAACACCGCCAAGAATAATTCCATTTTTTCGCTGAATGGCTAGTTCATTTATTTCATTTTCTTGAGATAAATTCTCAATTTCAAGTTCTTTTTTTTCGGTTTCATACTTGGTTTGCATTTCAGCAATCTGCGCACTTTTTTCAGAATTATACACCGAATCGTTCAGTGCTTTAAATCTCTGATGAGCCTTGAGCGCGCCTTTATAATCGCCTTTTACTTCAAGCATATCAGAAAGACTCCTTTGGTACAGTAAATCAATCTGTTTACTTCCCAATTCCTTTGAAATTTGTTCCGCCTTTTCTAATGTTGTAAATGCTTCTTTAGTGTTACCGAGTAGCTTTTGACAGGTGATAATATTGTAAAGTGTGTAGGACATGCCCATAAAATTCTTGGTAATACTATCACAAGCAAGTGTTTTGTAGAAGTACTCAAGAGCTTCATTGTTCTTACCATCTTTGGCCAAAATCTCGCCTAAATTATTGTAAGAGACTGCTTTTGCTCCAATCAGGTCATTTTCTTCTGCAATTCCTGCAGCCTTTTCATAATAATAGATTGCGCTATCTCTATTTTCCAAGGCATCGTGAATAGTACCAAGGTTATTTAATGTCATAGCAACTCCATTTGCGAAATCGTTATTGTTGCACTCAATGTATGACAGCCGATAAAACTTAAGTGCATTTTTCCAATCGGAATTTGCTTTATAAATAATGCCTAAGCTGTTGTAGCCCATGGCCTTATTCTTAAAATCATTCTCTTTTTCGGCGATTTTTATTCCAGTAAGCATATTGGCTACTGCAGAGTCAAACTGGCCCACATTCTTAAATAGCTTTCCAACATTAATGTAATTCCTTGCTTTGTAGTAAGGCTCCTGATTAAGAGGATGATTTAAAATTTGCTTCGAATAATAAAGCGCCTTTTGAGGGTTGGAGTATTCGTTTGCTCTTAACAGGTCATAATAAATATCAACTTGAACGGTGTCATCAACAACAGTCTCAAGAGCCTGTTCTAGGCTATCTACGTTTTGTCCAATAGTTTGCAGACAAAAAAATAAACTGAAAATAATACACCCTACAAACCGCATCTCTACGAATTTAGTTTGATTTTTTGAAACAAGTTGAACTATCCGTTAATGGTATCAATTCCCAGTTCTAATAGCTGATTTTTATCCAATTCGGCCGGAGCGTCAATCATAACGTCTCTTCCAGAATTGTTTTTTGGGAATGCAATGTAATCTCGAATAGAATCTGTTCCACCCATTAAAGCACAGAGTCTGTCAAAGCCAAAAGCAACTCCACCATGAGGAGGTGCGCCGTATTCAAAGGCATTCATTAAAAACCCAAATTGTGCGGCTGCTTCTTCAGGAGTAAATCCTAATAAATCGAACATTTTGGACTGAAGTTCTTTATCGTGAATACGAATAGAACCCCCACCAACTTCAACACCATTGATTACCATATCGTAGGCATTTGCTCGAACTGCTCCAGGGTCGGTTTCCATTAAGTGTTCATCCTCAGGGTTTGGTGAGGTAAACGGATGGTGCATCGCATGCCAATGACCAGTTTCTTCGTCTTTTTCAACTAGCGGGAAATTCACAACCCATAATGGCTTAAATACATTCGGGTCTCTTAATTCCAAACGATTTCCCATTTCTAATCGGAGCTCACCCAATTGTTTTAGAGTAGCTTCTTTGCCGCCACTCAACACCAGCAATAAATCGCCAGCTTTAGCATCGAACTCGTTGGCCCACGTTTGTAAAGCATCTTGGTCGAAAAATTTATCGACTGAAGACTTAAAACTACCGTCTTCATTACATTTTACGTAAACCAATCCCTTGGCGCCAATCTGTGGTCGTTTTACCCATTCCGTAAGTGCGTCTAACTGCTTTCTTGAATACGTTGCACAGTCTTTAGCGCAAATTCCACCTACAAATTCGGCAGTATCAAAAACGTTAAAGCCTTTGTTTTGAGCAATGGAGTTGAGGTTACGAATTTTCATTTCAAAACGGACGTCTGGTTTGTCGATACCGTAATTTTCCATAGCATCATCGTAGTCCATTCTTGGAAAATCGGGTAGTTCGACGTTTCTAATTTTTGAGAAAAGATGTTTGGTTAGTCCCTCGAAAGTGTTTAGTACATCGTCGCGTTCAACAAAGCTCATTTCACAGTCAATCTGAGTAAATTCAGGCTGTCTATCCGCTCTTAAATCTTCGTCTCTAAAACATTTTACAATTTGAAAATATTTGTCGAATCCGCTAATCATAAGCAGTTGCTTAAAGGTTTGTGGAGACTGCGGGAGAGCGTAAAATTCGTTTTCATTCATCCGAGAAGGAACCACGAAATCTCGCGCACCTTCTGGAGTGGATTTTATTAGGTAGGGAGTTTCAATTTCGTAGAAACCAATATCATTCAAATAACTTCTGGTTTGAATGCCAACTTGGTGACGTAAGCGAATTTTATCTTGAAGGGGGTTTCTTCTTAAATCTAAGTAGCGATATTTCATGCGAATATCTTCACCACCGTCGGTCTCATTCTCTATTGTAAATGGAGGCGTTTTTGCTTCGTTCAGAATAGTAAGCGCAGAAACATGTATTTCAATTTCACCAGTAGGAATATTTTTGTTTTTACTCTCTCGCTCTACAACAGTTCCTTCAACTTGAATCACAAATTCGCGACCCAAATTTCTTGCAGCTAAACACAATTCTTGATTGGTTTCCATGTTGAAAGCCAATTGCGTAATTCCATAGCGGTCGCGTAAATCAATAAAGGTCATTCCACCTAAATCTCGGGATTTTTGCACCCATCCAGCAAGTGTAGTTTTATTGTCTTTGTTTTCAATTCTTAGTTGCCCGCAAGTATGACTTCTATACATGGTAAAATCTAAATTTTTGTGACTGCGAAATTAGCTTTTCTTATTCGATTTAAGTGCGCTAAGTCTATATTTGACAACCTGATGGAAGACCCAAATAAAGAACACGAACGCTACATGAAAATGGCTTTAATCGAAGCCGAAAAAGCAGCCGAAATGGATGAGGTTCCGGTTGGGGCAGTTGTTGTTGCCGGAGGGAGAGTAATAGCACGTGCGCACAACCTCACTCAACGGTTAAATGATGTAACGGCTCACGCCGAAATGCAAGCTATTACTTCGGCGGCGGATTATTTAGGAGGCAAATACCTTAGAGGTTGTACACTCTATGTAACGTTAGAACCTTGTGTAATGTGCGCTGGTGCATTGGCTTGGTCACAAATCGATGCAATTGTGTTTGGAGCATCGGATACTAAAAAGGGGTTTTCAATGATTGATGAGTCTATCCTGCATAAAAAAACTAAAGTAATTTCAGGGGTAATGTCAACAGAGTGTGCAACTGTGTTACAATCGTTTTTTAAAAAGAAAAGGGGTTAAAAAAGGAAGGTTAAGGTCGATTGGGACACTTATCCGTTGCGATAATTAGATACATAAGTAACTTTTTAAAAATGAAGAATCCAGAATACTTTGTGAACTGACTAGTTTTCTTTGTGAATGGAACTATTAGAAACGAATTCCTCGAGAATTTAAAATATTCCTTACCTCTTTCTTGTACGTTTTACCAATAGAAATTTCTTCACCATCGCTAATTTTTACATATCCACCCGTGCCTTTTCCAAGACTTGAAACGTGTTTAAGGTTCACAACAAACGATCGATTTACTTTTACAAAATGCTCAAATCCATATTGTTGCACAACAACCTTCAAGTTTTTTGAAATCAAGAAAGTCTCTTCCTTGGTCACAATGCTCGTATAACTTCCATCAGCCTTTAGGTAAAGTACATCGCTTTTGCGCACCAACCTTTTTTCGTCGCCAGTGGGTACCGAAATTGTTTCGTTCTCACGCTCAGAGGTAAGATCATTTTTTGTCACCAATTTTTTGATTTCAACACGCTTAACTACGTCCGAAACTGTTTTAATAAATTGTTCTTTATCGACTGGTTTAAGAATATATCCTCTTGCTCTTTCAGAAAATGCATCAATTGCATAGTTATCATAAGCAGTTACGAAGATTACTGCGCAATCACTGGTATTAACATGCGTAATCATCTCCAAGCCATTGATTTTTGGCATTTCAATGTCTAGAAAAAGAATGTCTGGTTTTAGTTCCTGAATTTCTTTAAGTGCCGTTGCTGCATGAAGTGATTCTCCGACTAGCCGAACATCTGGGAAGTTACGCGTTAACAACGTTTGCAATACAACGTGTGCATGCTGTTCATCATCAAGGATGTAAGCGGTAATCAAGACTATCGGTAACTTACTAGACTAAATAAAGTTAAGCCTAGAATTGAGCGTTTCTACAATCTGCGCTCTATTAGAGGAACCAATTTCGACTCTATCTTCTGTTTCCATTACTAAGTAGCCGCCATCATTTTTGTGAAATTCGGTTACTTTATCAAGGTTTACGATATGAGATCGGTGAACACGCAAAAAATTATCTTGTTTCAATGCGTTTTCTATGCTCTTGAGGTTTTTGGAAATCATTATTTGTCCATCCGTTTCCGTAAAAATAATGCTGTAGGACCCTTCAGCTTTTATGTGAACAATGTTCTTAGGGTCAATAAATTTATGACCGTATAAAGTCGGCACCGCCAACTTTGCATTTTCTTCGACTCTAACTCGCTTCAATACTTCTTTTACTGAAGATGGCTCTTTGATTTTCTTTTTAACCTTCTCTACCGCTGCAACCAAATCATCGATGTCAACGGGTTTGAGAATGTAATCAATCGCATGATTTTTAATCGCTTGAATTGCGTAGTGATCGTAAGCAGTTACAAATACCACATGAAACTTCCTGTCTCCTAGTTTTTCTAATAAATCGAAACCAGTTCCCATGGGCATTTCAATGTCTAAAAAAACCAATTGGGGGTTATTCTCTTCAATAGCCTTAATACCATTATCCATGTTGTTTGCAATGGCCAACACGTTTACATCTGGACAATAAGATTCAATGAATTTTGACAACACTTTTGTGGCGTTTTCTTCATCATCCACTAACACACATGAAATTTGCGAACTACTCATAACCCTGATTTTATGCTTTTCTCAAATGTAGAGAATAATAAAGTTTTGAAACTAGTGCCAACTACCTTGAAGGTACTGTTAATTCAACTTTGGTTCCTTTCGGTTTGTCAAAATCGTCTTTGAGGTCGTGAAAAGAAAATTCGAACTCGCTTTTGAATAGCTGTTTGAATACGTCTAGTCTTTCTTTTGTAATTCGCAAGCCCTGAGACTTATGTTTTTTGCCCAATTTTCCGGAATGAAAGTCGCGGCCAACTCCGTCATCAACAATAGTACAGAGTAAAGAATGGTCAGCTACGTATTCTATTGATACTTTAATATTTCCTTTTCCTTCTCGTGGTAAAATACCGTGCAAAATGGCATTTTCTACAAAAGGTTGAATGAGCATCGATGGAATGTGTGTAGTTTCTAATTCAATTTTTGGGTCAATATTGAATGTATAATCAAATCGGTCATTAAAGCGCAGTTTTTCTAATTCCAAGTATAAGTCAAGACTTGAGAGAACGTCCTTGATTGGAACAAACGTTTTGTCGGAATTATTAAGCACCAAACGCATCAACTTGGCAAATTTGGTTAAGTACTTATTCGATTTTCGGAGGTCGCTGTCAATTAAAAAATTCTGAATGGAGTTTAGACTATTAAAAATAAAATGAGGGTTCATTTGCGCACTTAGTGCTTTTATTTTAAGAGCAGAAAGTTCATTTTCCATCTGCATTCTTTTATTGTTTTTATCCACTTGCCATTTGAGAACGACGTAGAAAACAAAACCTATTATTATAGCGGCGAGACAGTAGAACCAGGTTGTTTGGTAATATGGCGAAGACACAATAATGCTAAATGTGCTGCTTTTAGAGTTAAAAATTCCGTTGCGGTTTTTGGCCTGCACTTCAAACAAATATTTACCCGGAGGGAGGCTTTCGTACCTCACCAGCCTTTGTTGGGTCGTATTCCATGTGCTATCAGCATTTAATCGGTATCGAAAGGTTGTTTTTTCAAGCTGAAAGTAATCATGGGTGATAAACTCTAGCGATATATTCTGTTGATCATAATTAAAAGTGCTTTCTTGTGATTTTTCAACGGGTTTTCCGTTTAAAATAATGATTGTATTCAGCAAAGGAATTTTAGAATTAAGATAATCAACATCAACAAGAACGATTCCGTTAGAAGTAGATAATGCCAACTGATTGCTCATTTTTTTGATATCGGTAGTTTCCTCAAAAAGCAACCCTTTCGTTCTGGTGAAGGAAGTAGTTCTATCCTCATTGATTTGGTTGATGCCCGCTTTGGTTCCAACCCAAAAAGATTGTTCGTCAAGCAGAATACAGTTCACAAAATTGTTGGAGAGCCCATTTTCTCTGTTGTACCATTTTATGGTGTCAGTGAGTATTCCAAGCCCTTGTCCGCGTGTGCCAAATATTAGCTGTTCATTTTTGTAAGCTAGGCATGTGATGTTTAGGTTTTTAGTCGATTCTACATGCCGAATTTTCCCATCTACATATTCATAGACGCCATTAACGGTGCCTAGCCAAAGGTGATTTTTATCGATTTCAGCAAGGCAGTTCACGCGTTCTTGAAAATCGATTTGAACAGAATTGAATACTTCTCTACTGTTAAAAATTTTGCTGAAATAATATAACCCACCGACCCAATACGTGTTTTTTTCAGAGCTTTTAATGGCAGTTATTCCCTTGAATTTTGCAACGTTTGGAGCCTCTGAAAATTGGTTTTCTGTCAAGATTGTTAGTTCGCCATTGTTGACCAAAAGCTCACTAATATTATCATCAATTGCTTCCGTTTTTTCTAATACTAATTTATTGCCAGCTACTGCTAGCTGCACCAAACTATTGTTTCGGTTAAAAGCAAAAAGCTTGTTTTTACTTTGAGCTAGTCCCTGAAAATCGTTATTTCCATTTGTTGTTAAATTCGAATAATATTGGATAGATGCAGATGGAATATGGAAAACACCATTTGAAAAAGTACCGAACCAAATACTACCATCCCGGTCCTCCATTATGCATGAAATTGGTTGTTTAGATTTAATAACCCAAGGTTTTTGAGTTAGGTCTCCTTTAGGGTAGTATAGTAATCCACTGTAGGTTCCTACCCAAACGTTACCTTTAGAATCATTCAATAGGGCTTTGGTAATTGGAGCTGTTGTAGTACTCTGCTGGGTTAATACTCCGCCTTCTTGCACCAATAATTGCTTACCGCCAGTAATTACAGTCCGGTCGCCTTGGGTACTAATTGCTTGAATTTGTTTTGGATATTTCTGCGATTCTTCGGCGCACCCCGACGTATTGAAAACCTCTAATGATTCTTCAAGCCAAGAATCAGGTTGGTTTTTGTACGATTGAATTTCTCCATTCGAGACCAATAAACCGGACCACTTAGTCCCGCAAGGAGAATTGAGTCCTATTAGGAGTGAGTCATCATTAAATGGATAGAAGGAAGTGATCAGTTGCTTTTGAAGTACTTCATTGAGTCGATTGTTCCATCTAAAATGCTGAAACGAATCTTTGTAAATCGTGAAAGATTTATTAAACCCCAGAAACCAGAGTGTGCCATCTTTCGATTGATTCATTTGTACAATGGAATTGTCTGCTAATCCATCTGATTGTTGGAATGAAGTTATTTCATTACCATCATATCTTGAAATACCGGCGTCCGTAGCAATCCAAATAAACCCTTTCTTATCTTGCAGTATATCATAAACTTGATTACTCGGAAGCCCCTGTTCAGCACTGAGGTTATTCGTAAAAAAATGCTGACCTATTAAGTTAAGACAAAAGACGGAGAAGAGTGTGGTAAGTAGAATTCTCATTGAGCTAGACCTTTACTGTACAGTATTTTAAAAACCACCTTTTGTAATTCTCTTTCTAGAATTAAATGTGTGAAAATAAGAGCCGGATCGGTATCTTGGGCAGTATCTAATGCCTCCTTAACCTTATGTTCTGATACATCTATCTTGTAAAGCATTTGTTCAACTTTTCCACCTCCTTGATAGATTAGTTTACCAATTACAGGCCGTAATTGACTCACAAGGTTATTGTATAATTCGGTTGCTGGATTCGACAAGTTCAACTCAATCTCTAAACCTAAATCTTTGCTAGTTTGCCGAATCACCTTTTCAATAATATCTCGGCGATTTTTGTAGCCATTCAGGTCAATACTATTTGTTGTTGTAGCTTTCAACTTTTGTAAATACGATTTGTTTCGTAGGCAAACGAAGGTATAAAACTATGGCTACTATTCTTATTACTGGCGGAACTGGTTTGGTTGGAAAGCAACTCACAAAAAAGCTGATTTCTGACGGAAATACAGTGCGAATATTCTCTCGGTCAAAAAAGCAAAAAAAGCAAGACATAGAATTTTATCAATGGAATGTGAAGGAGCAAATAATCGATGAGAATGCGGTTAAGGGAATAGACTGTATCATTCATCTAGCGGGTGCTGGCGTTGCTGATAAACCTTGGACACCATTATATAAAAAGGAAATAGTTAGAAGCAGAGTAGATTCGATTCAACTAATTTACAAGAAATGTAAGGAGTTAAATTCCTTTCCGAAATCTGTGATATCCGCTTCAGGAACTGCATTTTATGGCTTTGACAATTCATCGAAAGTGTTTTCGGAAGAAGAGTCTGCTGGTGAGGGTTTTTTGACCGAAGTAAGTAAAAAATGGGAAGAAGCTTCAGCCGTTTTCGAAAATGAAAATGTGCGTCGGGTAATTTATCGAATCGGAGTGGTATTAAGTAAGGAAGGGGGCGCATTACCACAATTGCAATTGCCGTTTAAGTTTGGAGTAGGTTCGCCAATGGGTTCGGGAAAACAACCCTTACCCTGGATTCACATTGAGGATTTAACGAATGCAATTTTGAAGGCGGTCAAAAATGAAGCATACCACGGAACATTCAACGCAGTTGCACCGGAACCACTTACCAATGCTCAATTCTCTAAAATTTTAGCGAAAAAAATGAAAAGTCCATATTGGGCACCCAATGTTCCAGCCTTTGTTTTACATCTAATCCTTGGAAAAGAAAAAGCAAATGAGATGCTATTAAATGGAGCCCATGTTTCTTCGGAGAAACTGAAGAAAAGCGGGTTTGAGTTTAAATATCCGAGTTTAGGGTTGGCCTTGGAGGGTTTGTTGGGTGCATAGCACATCATAAAATCTAATTTGATTTAGCAAAGTATATTTCGCCGCACGCATTACAATTCATTAAAAAACGGAATCTTTCACAACGACAACTCAAATCTGCGCATTCTTGTGCAGACTTTGAATCACGACTTTTGAAATAACTAATCACTGTTTATAAAATCCGAAACATTCAAAAACCCTGATTAAGCCTTTCAGCATCTTTGTTAGTTAGCAAAACAATATACTATGTCAATATTCTCGAAAGTTATAATAGCTGGATTATCCATTGCATTTCTGGGTAGTTGTGTTCCTCAGAAGAAATATGCAGAGCTGCAAAAGAATTACGATAAAAGCGAAGCAGAACGTAAATACCTTTCTGGAGCAGTTAAAGACCTTGAGACTGAACGAAACGAGCTCAAAGCTCAAGTTGAAAAATTAACCAAAGATTTAGACGCTCTATCAATGGAACATAATGATGTTAAACAAGATCATGATTTACTGAAGGATAAGTACAAAAAACTGGATGAGTTTAAGGCTCAGCTACTGGCCAATCAGGAAAAATCGAGTGCGGTTTCTAAAATGGAAAATCAACAGCTGCTGAAAGAAATGATAAAGGCGCAAGAAGATTTGCAGAAAAAAGAAGATGAGTTAAACCGAAAAGAAGCGGAACTCAACAAAGTTGCGGCCCAATTGGATGGTTACAAGTCGGATTTACAGAAATTGGAAAAAGATTTGGATGCTCGTAGCAAGAGGATAAACGAATTGGAGCAAATGATTGCAGATAAAGATGCTGCTGTTCGTGCATTGAAAGACAAAGTAGCAAATGCGTTGTTAAACTTCAAAGACAAAGGTCTTACTGTAACTCAAAAGAACGGAAGAATTTACGTTTCTATGGAAGCTAAGCTGTTGTTTCCTAGTGGAAGTACGGTTGTAAATTCAGAAGGTAAGGGAGCTTTGGTAGAGTTAGCCAAAGTACTCGAAAAGCAATCGGATATTACCATTTTGGTTGAAGGCCATACAGATATTGACCCCATGAGCGGTGCGGGTTGTATAAAAGACAATTGGGATTTGTCGGTTATGCGTTCAACCTCGGTAGTAAAATTAATGCTTAAAAATTCGAAGATTGACCCTTCGATATTGACGGCAGCGGGAAGAGGTCAGTTTGTGCCGCTTGATCCAGCAAAAACCGCTGAAGCAAAAGCTAAGAATAGGCGAATCGAAATTATTCTTACCCCTAATTTGGACCAGTTATTCAAAATTTTGGACGAGGAGGCTCAGAAGCTAGACCCAAATTCTGGTGAGGAGGGAGATGATGAAGAATCTGATGATGATATAAGCAAGCCAGAATAAAATTAATTTGCCACAATTATCCGTTTAATTTCATTGAGAAAAGGGGTATTTACTCGTAGATAGTAAATACCTTCAGGTAGGTTTTCAACTGATATTTCGTATTCTGCTTTTTCAGTATTATAAGTTCGAATAACGTTTCCGATAGAGTTTATAATGGTTACTGAAATAGATGTTTTATTATCTGGAATTTCCAGTTTAATTGTCTCCTTTGCTGGGTTAGGAAAAACACGTATTGAACGAGTTGAAGAAGTTGGTAAACTAGTGGATACTGGTTTAACAATAATGGTATCAAATGTATCTTGCAGGTTATCGCAGCTAGAGGCGATTGCATCGCCGTCAAATAGACGAATTTTAAGGTAGTATTTTGTCAAGGAATCGCTAGAGATATTTTGCACCATGGTTGTATCCCAATAATCGATTGCTGTAAATGTTAGTATTCTGAAGCATAAGTCCAGATAAATAGTGTCCCCACTTAAGACCGGTTCTTTATTGAAATTATTGGACTGGATAAGAGTGGTATTAGAAACAAAAGGCGAAATTCGAATTTCCTTATCCGAGACTTTAATTAAGACGCTATCAAGTTTAACTTGTGCGTTCCCATCGAGAAGGAAAAGTGCAGATACACCTGTAAAAAAAATACAAAACCAACAGTTCATTGTAGCAAATTGAATAGTCCATGCAAGGTATGAATTTCTTTAAAAATTGATTGCTCTGTTAGTTTTGGGTTAAAAATAGGTTTGTTTACTTTCGGAACATGGAATACCGATGGGAACTTGCCGAAAAACCAGAAACGACCACGACTCAAAAGCTGATTCACGAACTTGGTATTAATGAAACGGTAGCGGATTTGTTGGTGAACCGCGGCATCACAACTTTTGATAAGGCTAAAGAGTTTTTTAGACCTTCTGTAGATTACTTACACGACCCATATCTATTGAAGGATATGGACAAAGCTGTCAGCCGAATTTTGGATGCAGTAGAGCAGGGTGAAAAGGTTTTGATTTATGGTGATTACGACGTTGACGGGACAACTTCCGTAGCGCTGATGGTTACCTTCTTTCAGCATTTTTATCCGGAGAATGTCGATTACTACATTCCAGATCGGTACACTGAAGGCTATGGAGTTTCATTTCAAGGAGTGGATTACGCAAATGAAAATAATTGCGCATTAATTATTGCCTTAGACTGCGGCATTCGGGCCCACCATAAAGTGGAGTACGCTTCTGAAAAAGGAATTGATTTTATTATTTGTGACCACCACTTGCCGCATGGAGAATTGCCAAAAGCAGTCGCTGTATTAGACCATAAGCGACCTGATTGCGAGTATCCTTATAAAGAACTTTCTGGTTGTGGAATTGGCTTTAAATTATGTCAAGCGCTGGCTCACGAACTGAATTTGGAAGACCACACTTGGCAAGACTTAATGGATTTGGTGGCTATTTCAAGTGCATGTGATATAGTTCCAATTACCGGTGAAAATAGAGTGTTGGTCCATCTAGGAATGGAGCAAATAAATTCTTCGCCACGACGTGGAGTGGAGAGCATGATTGAACTCTCGGGTAAAAAAGGTCAACTTTCAGTTACGGATGTAGTTTTTACCATAGGTCCAAGAATTAATGCTGCAGGAAGAATTGAACACGCTAAAAAAGCAGTTGAGTTACTGCTTTCCGATACAGGTGATATTGCCGAAAAAGCAAGTAAAATATTAGAAGAACGAAACCTGGAACGGCGAGAATTGGACAAAACCATAACCGAAGAAGCCCTCTCAGTTATCCAAGAAAGCGGAATCGAAAATTCCAAATCAACGGTGGTTTACGACGCCTCTTGGCACAAAGGTGTTGTAGGAATTGTTGCCTCTAGGTTAACCGAAAGCTATTATCGACCGACTATTGTTTTGTGCGAATCCAATGGGAAAGCAGTTGGTTCTGCTCGTTCTGTAAAAGGCTACGATATTCACGAAGCGCTCATGCAATGCTCGGATGTTTTGGAGCAGTTTGGTGGTCACCAATTCGCTGCCGGAATGACTTTAGAAATAGAGAATGTGCCGAAACTCCAAAAACGTTTTGAGGAGGTAGTTTCTTCCACTATTGACCCAGACTTGTTAATCCCAACCATTGAAATTGACCAAGAAATTAACTTGGACCAAATCGACGATAAATTTTGGCGTTTGATAAAGCAGTTTGCTCCCTTTGGACCTGACAATATGAAACCCGTTTTTGTTACCCGAAATTGCATTGATGGGGGTTGGAGCAAGGCCGTTGGTGGAGACTCAACCCATTTAAAATTAGACGTTTGTCAGCAGGGTAACCCGAAACTAAAAATCGCCGGAATTGCATTTAACCAAGGGCATTTAATCGATAAAATCAAAGCAAAAGAGCCGTTTGACATTGTTTACACTATTGAAGAAAACGAATGGCAAGGAAGGGTGAGTTTGCAGTTAATGATAAAGGATTTGAAGTTTACCTAACCAATTGAAATACAAACATTCTTAGGCTCAGTAAAGAACTTTAGTGCTTCAAAACCACCTTCTCGGCCTACGCCAGAGTTTTTGGTTCCTCCAAAAGGGGTTCTTAAATCGCGCACCAGCCAGCAGTTTATCCAGACAATTCCCGATTCTAAATTATTGGCAATTCGATGAGCCCGAGTTAAGTTTTCTGTCCAAACGGTGGCAGCTAAACCATATTCGGTAGAGTTGGCCATCATTAACACTTCTTCTTCAGTATCAAAAGGCATAATAGTGACAACAGGTCCAAAGATCTCTTCTTGGTTGGTTCTGCAGTCGTAGCTCAAGCCTTCAATTACAGTAGGCTCAATGTAGTATCCTTCGGCGTATTCGCCTTCTAAATGCACCTGATTTCCACCTGTTAAAACCGTTCCACCTTCTTCTTTTGCTAGCTGAATATACGACAACACTTTTTCCATGTGGGACTTAGAAACTACCGCACCCAATTTTGCATCAGGGTCAAGTGAATGACTCACTTTTCGCTTGCTCACTTTTTCTACAAAAGCAGTCTTAAACCTGTCGTAAATGCCACGCTGCACAAAGATTCTTGAACCACACAGACAAATTTGACCTTGGTTGGCGAACGAAGACGCCATAGTGGTGGCCAACATTTTATCAAAATTGCAATCATCAAAAATGATGTTTGGATTTTTACCACCTAATTCTAACGAGAGTTTTTTGAATTTTGGAGCAGCCACTTTAGCTATTTGAGCACCTGTTGAAGTTCCACCTGTAAACGAAACGGCACAGATATCATCGTTTTCAGAAATTTCGGCGCCTACCTTAGGGCCTAAGCCATGAACGATATTCAAAACGCCTTTTGGCAATCCAGCTTCAATACATAACTCCGACAATAAATAGGCTGTCATGGGGGTAACTTCTGAGGGTTTAGCAACTACACAATTTCCAGCAGCAACAGCGGGAGCTATTTTCCAGGTAAATAAATACAATGGCAAGTTCCATGGCGAAATACACCCTACAACACCTAGAGGGTCTCGGCGGGTGTAGTTTATCACTTTATCCTCCATCATGTGTGCTTCAGAAGCAAAATGAAGGATAGCTGTAGCAAAAAACTCAAAGTTTGAGGCTGCTCTTGCAATGTCAACTTTCTTTGCTAACCAAAGTGGTTTTCCATTATCGATTGCTTCGGCTTCTGCTAGTTTATCATAGTTTTTGTTGATGAGCTCAACTATTTTCAGCATAATAGCTGAACGCTTTTCTTTTGGAGTCACCGACCATGTTGGATAAGCTGTTTTAGCCGCCTTTACAGCTTCTTTTACATCGCTTGCATCCGAATCTGGGATTAGGGAATATACCTTTCCGGTTGATGGGTTATAATTATCAATATAATCGCTTGATTTGGGTGCAACCAACTCACCATTAATGTAATTCTGAAGCTTTAGCATACGCAAGATTTGAGGATACAAAGTTAGGATTTAACTCCGCTCTTAAATACTGTTCAAATCGACGACTGCACTAAACTTAGTTAGGTAGGCCAGTCGTTGTACCATGAGTTTATCAAAAAAATGTTTTGCGTTTTCAGATTGAGCAAATTCAATCCAACTGGAACCGCCGTAAATCTTAAATCGGCCACTGTTGTTGTATATCGTCAATCGGTAGTATGGAATCGTAAGCGAAAACGTCTCCAGCAAACTTCTAAAGTAAATGCAAATGCCTTTTGGCCGGAGTTCAATGTAGGCTTTGTTTGGGTACTTGTCTTTGTTTAGTTCTTTAGCAATATCGGGCGAGCAGTTTGAAATCAACATTTTTGACGAGCCAATTCCTCCCATTTTAAGTCTAGTCCAAAAAGGAAATGACGGCCCCACCGCCTTTTTTATCTCCTGAGTAATCTTTTTGTGATTGTATGATACGTTTCTTAGCACACCAATTAAACAGTTTATTTTCGCAAAAGTTAATATCAGGTTCACCTTTTTTTGATTGAATTGTTATAAAATCAAACGAAACAAAATGGGAGCTTTATTAATCGTAGGAGGAAGCAAAGGAATTGGCAGGGCGTTGCTTGAAATGGAATTAGAAAAGAGAAAGGTGGTAAATATTAGCCGAACCGAACCTAATATTCAACATGCAAACTTGACTCACTACAAGTTAGATGCGCTCAAAGATGAATTACCTGAAATTGAAGAAATTGATGGTATTGTTTATTGCCCAGGAAGTATAAACCTGAAGCCAATTGGCTCCTTGAAACAAGAAGATTTTCAGCAAGATTTTGAGGTAAATGTATTGGGAGCAGTGCGCGTAATTCAACACTACTTTAGAAAAGTAAAGAAAGGAAATAACCCAAGTATTGTGTTGTTTAGCACCGTAGCTGTAAAAAGAGGAATGGCTTTCCATGCTTCAGTTGCCGCTGCAAAAGCAGGTGTTGAAGGAATTACAAAATCGTTGGCTGCAGAATTTGCCCCAACAATTCGAGTGAATTGCATAGCGCCAAGCATTACGGATACACCTCTAGCGGCCCATTTGTTGAAGAATGAAGAGCGCAAAGAAGCACTAGGAAATAATCACCCATTAAAACGTGTTGGAGAAGCGCATGAAGTTGCCGCGGTGGCAAGTTTTCTTTTATCAGAAAAAGCTAAAAATATCACTGGTCAAATTTGGGGAGTAGATGGCGGAATGGGGAGTATTTAACCGCTTTTATTTCACCTATTGACAGGTGATGGATTTGTTTAAAAAACCAACCTTTGCAAGGTAATGTTGCGCTACCTAAAAAACTGGAATAAATACTTAAAGGCATTTTTGTTATGGCGAAGCCACAACATCAAGAACAAGCCTTTTGTGCTTATACTTTCAGTAGTAATGGGCTTTTTGTGCGCAGTTGGCGCATATTGTCTAAAACAAGGGGTTCATTTAGTAGAATCCTTTTTTGTGGATACTGTTATAAAACAAAGTGGATACGCACTTTATTTCTTGTTGCCAATTATAGGAATTGTAATTGCTCGTTTGCTTATAAAATATGTAATTAAAGAAGAGGTAGGACATGGCATTCCAAATACGCTTTATGCATTGAGTAAGGGCAATGGAATGATTTCTAAAAAACGAACCTATTCCTCAGTAATCACGGCGGCTTTTACTGTAGGCTTTGGAGGCTCATGTGGGTTAGAAGGGCCAGCCGTTGGAACCACATCTGCCATCGGGTCGAACTTGAGCAAGGCATTACGCTTAAATCAAAAAACCAGGAAATTACTTATTGGCTGTGGTGCAGCAGCGGCACTTTCTGCAATTTTTAAAGCCCCAGTAGCTGCCATTGTATTTGCAATGGAGGTTATTCTGCTGGACATAACCACCTTTAGCCTGATTCCACTTTTATTGGCAAGTGTTACTGCGGCGTTATTTTCTCGATTGTTTTTTGGAGACGATTTGCTATTCCAATTTCAAATCCATGAAAACATACAGTTTGTCGATATGCCTTTTTATGTCCTTCTTGGACTCATTGGCGGGTTTGTTGGAGTGTATTTTACCAAAGTGAACTTTCTAGTTGCGCGTGTTTTTGGAAAAATGAAAAAGCAACCCATGAAAATTCTGATGGGTGGCCTACTGCTCGGTTTTCTAATTTTCATGTTTCCTCCACTTTATGGTGAAGGTTATTCTACAATAAACCAACTGATTTCAGGAAGTGCATCTGCGGTTCTTGAAAATAGTCAATTCGAAGGATTCAAAGACAACATTTGGATTATTCTAGGCTTCTTGAGCCTCGTAATTTTCTTTAAGGCGTTCGCAACCTCAATAACCTTTGGAGCAGGTGGTGTAGGAGGAATTTTTGCCCCTACATTATTTATGGGCAGCATTATGGGTTTTGTTTTTTCTCGGTTTATCAATGAAACCGGATTGAGTAAACTTTCCGAGGCCAATTTTTCTTTAGTAGGTATGGCTGCTTTAATGGCCGGAATTCTTCAAGCCCCCTTAACCGCTATTTTCCTTATTGCAGAAATTACAGGAGGGTACGAGTTGTTTATTCCTTTAATGCTCGCCACTTCAATCAGTTTTCTGACGGTAAAATATTTTACCGAACACTCAATTTACACAGCACAATTGGCAAAAAAAGGTCAACTGATAACACACGATAAGGACAAAGCAGTACTGACCCTAATGGATCTAAAGCAAGAAATTGAAACTAATTTCAGGTCAATTGAACCATACAATACTCTCGGAAATTTGGTGAAAGAAGTTACGAAAAGTAAGCGTAACCTGTTTCCAGTTGTGGACAAAGACGGATTGTTTTTGGGTGTGGTAACGCTGGACGATATTCGTGAAATTATGTTTGATAGAGATAAGTATGAAACTACACTAGTCCACCAACTTATGCACATGGCACCCGATCATATAGAAACAAAAGACGGGATGCAAACAGTAATGGAAAAGTTTGAATCCAGTGGTGCTTGGAACCTACCAGTTGTCCAAGAGGGTAGGTATGTTGGTTTCGTTTCTAAATCACGATTGTATTCAGAATACCGTAAGCTATTGAAAGATTTCTATCAAGGGGTTGACTAGGACGTTTCTTTTTTGAGTCGCTCTTGGTTTTTCAAAATCTCCGATTGAAAGAATTTCAACTAACGAACCCTCCTATATTTGCAAACCCAAATAAAAGCTATGATTGGAGTTACTACCCTCGACGAATTTATTATTGACCGACAAGACGATTTTCCTTTTGCAACTGGAGATTTATCTCGACTGTTGAGAGATATAGGTTTTGCATCAAAAATTGTAAACCGAGAAGTAAACATGGCTGGTCTAGTTGACTTAGCAGGAGCTATAGGCTCAGAAAATATTCAAGGCGAAGAACAGCAAAAATTAGATGTGTTGGCCGATGAGGTGTTCATTAAGGCACTCAAAAATGGAGGAGAAGTTTGTGGAATTGCTTCTGAAGAAAACGATGACTTTATTGCTTTTGAGAACGAAAAATCGAAACAAGGAAAGTATGTTTTGGCTATGGACCCATTGGATGGCTCTTCAAACATTGACGTAAACGTTTCAATTGGAACTATTTTTTCAATTTTCAAAAGAAAATCTGAAGTGGGAACTTTAGCGACTATGGACGATTTTCTTCAACCTGGAACCGAACAAGTAGCTGCAGGTTATGTGTTGTATGGCTCCTCTTCAATGTTGGTTTATACCACAGGAAATGGCGTTAACGGATTTACGCTCGACCCTTCCATTGGTGAATTTTGTTTATCACATCCAAATATGAAAACCTCGGAAAGTGGGAAGATTTATTCCATGAACGAAGGGAATTATCACTTGTCCCCACAGGGAATTCAAACATATTTGGACAGCTGTAAAAAGGAAGAAAAAACGGCTCGATATATCGGTTCATTGGTAGCAGATTTTCACAGGAATCTGATTAAAGGTGGAGTGTATTTGTACCCTTCAACTACTAAAGCTCCAAACGGTAAACTGAGGTTACTTTATGAATGCAGTCCACTAGCATTTATTGCTGAGCAGGCTGGTGGAAGTGCTTCAGACGGTTTTCAACGCACTATGGAAATTAAGCCAACAGAATTGCACCAGCGATGTGCGTATTATGTGGGCTCAAAAAATATGGTTGCGGATATTGAAGTGTTGTTAAAGTAATTGCTTGACCTTGTGCTGTCATTTCTGCCTTGAAATGTATCAAGATAGGCTGCAGAGGAAATCCGAATTTACATTTAGCTAAAGTTAAATTGTCAATAAGGAAACCAAATTCTGGTTTCAAAGTAGTTCCTTTGCACTTCCAAAATAAAACGATATGGAAACCCTACATCAAGAAGTTCAAGATTATTACGGAAAAGAACTTGCATCTACAGACGATTTGAAAACAAACGCCTGCTGTACGCTAACGGCTCCGCCAGAGTACATTCTAAATGCTTTGCGCGAGGTTCACGATGAAGTTCAAGCCAAGTATTACGGTTGCGGACTTACTATTCCATTTCAGATAGAGGGTTTGCGCATATTGGATTTAGGTTCTGGTAGCGGTCGCGATTGCTACATAGCTAGCAAGTTAGTTGGCCCAAACGGATATGTGGTTGGTGTGGATATGACTGATGAGCAATTGGATGTTGCGAATAAACACATTGATTATCATACCGAAAAATTTGGATATTCAAAACCAAATATCGAGTTCATTAAAGGCAATATTGAAGCACTTGATGAATTGGGTTTGGAAGAAGGGAGTTTTGATTTAATTATTTCGAATTGTGTGGTGAACTTGGCAAAGGACAAACAAAAGGTTTTGGATGATTCATACAAGTTACTAAAGCCAGGAGGAGAAATGTACTTCTCTGATGTGTATAGCGAAAGACGCGTTTCGCAGGAATTGCAGAACGACCCAATTCTATGGGGAGAATGTTTGAGTGGAGCTTTGTATTGGAATGATTTTCTGAACTTCGCTAAAAAAGCGGGATTTACTGACCCTAGGGCAGTTGAGAATAAACCGATTACAATTGAAAATAAGAAGCTAGAAGAAAAAGTTGGCGACCTTAAGTTCTTCTCAGTTACCTATAGGTTGTTTAAGGTTGAAGGTCTCGAATCTGATTGTGAAGATTACGGTCAAGCAGTAATGTACAACGGCGGAATTAGTGGAGAAGAACACGGAATGGAATTAGATGACCACCATTATTTCCCAAAAGGAAAGGTGATGACCGTTTGTGGAAACAGCTACAAAATGCTGCACGACACTCGCTTTAAATCGCACTTTACGTTCTTCGGAACTTGGGATACCCATTACGGGATTTTTGAAGGCTGTGGAGGTGCAATGCCTTTTTCAGTAGCAGAAGGTGGTGCAGCGCAGGATTGCTGCTAGAGTTTAATTTGACGTTTCCTACCATTATTAAATACAGCGCTTAACTACATTTGCCGCGCTCGATTGTATTAGTGTAAATGTCCGTAACAAAAGCAGAATTTAATACCAGTTTTACCACTTGGCCGCAGCTTGCGCAAGTTGAATACCATTTAAAAGAAGAAGACAGTCCGCTGATTCACCTTAAAGGATTGCGGGGTAGTGCTTCTCAATTTTTTGTGGCAGCACTAGCAAAGCAACTGCATGGTATTCATGTAGTTGTGCTTAATGACAAGGAAAACGCTGCTTATGCGCTAAACGATTTGCAAGACCAGCTAGGACAAGATAAAGTGCTCTTTTTTCCATCGCCTTTTAAATATCCATACAAACAAGAATCGGTAGATAACACGAACGTGCTTATGCGTGCCGAAACGTTGGACATGATTGTCAAAAAACCGTCGTGGTTGGTGGTAGTGACTTATGGAGAGGCGCTAAGCGAAAAAGTGGTTACAAAAAAACAGCTCAAAAAGAATATTCTAGAATTAAAAGTTGGCGACGAAATCACGATTGATTTTATCAACGAGTTGTTGTACGAATATCATTTCGAACGTGTGGATTTTGTAACTGGTCCGGGTCAGTTTTCTATTCGTGGCGGTATTGTAGATATATTTTCCTTTGCCAACGACGACCCTTATCGGGTTGAGTTTTTTGGTGACGATATCGATTCCATTCGGACCTTTGACCCAGCGAGTCAATTGTCAAAAAAGAACTACAAGAAAATTCACATTTTGCCTAATGTGCAAGACCACGATTTAATGGAATCGCGTGAGGCATTTTTGGATTTTTTGCCTGCCAATTCTTATGTCTATTTAAAAGAAAGGGATGTATCGAAAGGGCAAATCGAGAAGTCGTTTGATATTGCGGAAGAAGCCTACAATAAGCTTTCGAAAGACACTGCACAATCAAAACCAGAAGAACTTTACACAAAACCAGAACATTTTGATTTGGGACTGGAAAAGCACCGAGTTTTGGAATACGGTGGAACGTTTGAAACCAACGCTTCATTGACAGTCGAATTCAACCAAAAGCCGCAACCTACCTTCAATAAAAAATTTGATTTATTGGCAGAAAACCTACACGCCAATAAGGCTGAAAAACTGACCAATTTTATTCTGTCAAGCCAAGCCAAACAAATGGAGCGTTTGCATGCGATTTTTGAGGACGTTGATGCCGCAGTTGAGTTTTCCCCAATTCTGCAAACGGCTCACGAAGGGTTTATTGACAAAGACCTTAAAATTGCGGTTTATACCGACCACCAAATCTTTGAACGTTACCACCGATTCCGACTAAAAGAGGGTTTTAATAAAGCCAAACAAGCCATTACTTTAAAAGAGCTTACAAGTCTTCAAAAAGGCGATTACGTTACGCACATAGATTATGGCGTTGGGCAATTCGATGGACTACAAAAAATTGAAAACGACGGTAAAGAACAAGAGGCAATTCGTTTGCTCTATAAAGACGGCGATATTTTGTATGTGAGCATTCATTCTCTTCACCGAATTGCGCGTTTTACAGGTAAAGACGGTACTGCGCCAACTATGAATAAGTTGGGTACTCAAACGTGGAAAGTACTCAAGCAAAAGACCAAGAAAAAAGTAAAAGAAATTGCCTACGATTTAATCAAGTTGTATGCAAAAAGAAAGGCAGCTCCTGGATTTTCATACTCACCAGATAATTACATGCAGCATGAGTTGGAGAGCTCCTTTATTTATGAAGATACGCCAGATCAAGAAAAAGCAACGATTGATGTAAAGGCGGATATGGAAAAGCCGCATCCAATGGATAGATTAATTTGTGGTGATGTAGGTTTTGGGAAAACAGAAATAGCAATTCGCGCGGCTTTCAAAGCAGTCATCGATAGCAAGCAAGTTGCGGTTTTGGCGCCTACTACCGTGCTTACTTACCAGCATTGGAAAACTTTCAGAGACCGTTTGGGCGATTTGCCTTGCACGGTTGATTACATCAATCGTTTTAAAACTCCGAAAGAGCAAAAAGAAACGCTCAAAAACCTTGCAGAAGGGAAGATTGACATCATTATCGGAACGCACCGTATTGTTGGAAAAGACGTTAAGTTTAAGGACTTGGGTTTAATGATAATTGATGAAGAACAGAAGTTTGGAGTGGGGGTAAAAGACAAGTTGAAGACCATTAAAGAGAATGTAGATACGCTCACCTTAACGGCAACTCCAATTCCTAGAACGCTGCAATTTTCATTGATGAAAGCGAGAGATTTGAGTGTAATAAATACACCTCCTCCAAACCGTCAACCAGTTGAAACGATATTAAAACCATTTAACGAAGAGACTATTCGTGATGCCATTTATTATGAAGTAAGCAGGGGCGGACAAGCTTTTGTAGTGCACAATAGAGTCGAGAATATTAAGGAAGTTGCTGGAATGATTCAGCGACTGGTTCCAGAGGTTCGAATTGGCATTGCACATGGACAAATGGATGGCCACCAATTAGAAAAAACCATGTACGGTTTTATGGAGCACGAATTTGATGTGTTGATTGCCACCACGATTATCGAGTCTGGGTTAGATATTTCGAATGCTAATACCATTGTCATAAATAACGCGCACAATTTTGGGTTAAGCGATTTGCACCAAATGCGTGGCAGAGTAGGAAGAAGCAATCGAAAAGCATTTTGTTATTTACTGTCTCCACCAATGAGTTCATTGACTCCAGAGGCCAGAAAAAGGATGACGGCCATTGAGCAATTCTCCGATTTAGGTTCGGGATTCAATATTTCTATGCGCGATTTGGATATCCGCGGAGCGGGAAATTTATTGGGCGGTGAGCAAAGCGGATTTATGTCAGACATAGGCTTCGAAACCTATCAGAAAATCTTGGATGAAGCCATTCACGAATTGAAAGAAAACGAATTCAAAGACCTGTTTAAAGAAGAAGCCGAGTTGCAAACCTTTGTTATGGACTGCCAGTTGGATACCGATTTGGAAATACTGATTCCAAATAAATACGTGCGCAACGTAAACGAACGATTGCAGTTGTACCGAGAATTATCCGATATAAAAACAGAAAATCAACTCGAGAAATTCGAAAAGGACATGACAGACCGCTTCGGTCCTATTCCTGAAGAAACGCATCAGCTAATTAGTGGTGTTCGATTGCAATGGCTGGCGGAAAAACTGGGTTTCGAAAAACTTGTTTTGAAAAACAAGAAGCTGCTTTGCTACTTTGTATCTAATCCAAAATCAAGATTTTATCAATCCAACCAATTTCATTTTATTGTGCAATACGTAAATGCAAACCCTGCCAAAACTCAAATGAAAGAGCGCAAAGAGCGTTTGTATGTTGTATTTGAAGGGGTTGGTTCATTGGAGGACGCATTGAGTATTATTGAGCCGATGCGCGTGTGATAAATTGAATGTCTAATCAATTTCTGTAAACGTAAGCCCCTAATTTTTAACAATTCTGTGATGTGCCAGCTTCTCAAAATAATGGTGCATAGGAAACAATACTAGGGCCAAGGCCATATTTATCCCAAACTTTATAATGGGTATGCCCTCTGAGTATTTATCAGTTATAGGGTCTATCAGCACCAACACAAACTCAAAAAGAAAAATAATGGTTACAAATACTAACCCTTGCGCTACCCATTCTTTCATGTTGATGACCCTAGCAAAAAGCATAAACATTATGAGTATTATTACACCTACTCCCAAACCTAAATATTGAAGTAGATTCCTTTGCGTTTGTTTTTCTATGGTTATTTTGGCTTGATGTTCTGCTTCATATTGGGCTTCCAGCTGTTCTCTCTCTGCCTCCAGATGCCCCAACTCTTTGGCTTTTTTTTCTGAATGAATTGAATCGCTTAACGCTTTATAGGCTATGTGCATTTGATAGGCTTGCTTATAGTCGCCTTGCTGGGCATAAGCTGAAGCAAGTTCTTTTGTGAAATCCCCTTGATAAGTCAATTCTCCAATGCTATCGAAGGCAGCTACGCCTTGCTGCAAATAGAAAATTCCTTCTTTCAGGTACTGCTTTTTGTCGTAGAGCTCAAACTGAACCTTTTCGGGTTGTTTTATTCGGTTGCTGTCTACAGCTAAGGCTAAGTGCAGCATACCAATGTTACAGAAAGCGCTCGCTACACCAAATGGATCTCCTAATTCTTCACTCAACCTCATACTTTTTTGAAAGTATTCAAGGGCCAAGGGGTAATTGGATTGTTTTTCATAAATAATTCCAATGTTATCATTGGAAAGTGCCTGTCCTCTTTTATCTTCCAAATCTTCATACATCTTCAAAGCTTTTTGATAATATTCCAAGGCTTTGATGTTCCTAGACTGCATTGAAAGAATGCCTCCTATGCCATTTATCATGCTAGCCTGGCCCAGTTTGTCTCCCAGTTCCACTCTAATATTCAAGCTTTTCCGATAATATTCCAGGGCTTTAGAGTATTCGAGTAAGAGGGAATAAATAGCTCCAATGTTGTTGTATGAGGCAGCCTGTCCTTTTTTATCGCCCAAATCTTCATACATCTTCAAACTTTTTTGATAATATTCCAAGGCCTTAGGGTAGTTGGATTGACTATTATAAATAATTCCAATGTTGTTGCATGAGCCAGCCTGTCCTCTTTTATTTCCTAATTCTTCATACATCTTCAAACTTGCATGATAATAATCCAAGGCTTTGTCATGATTGCCTTTAACATGATAACAAACACCTAGACTATTATAGTTACGGTTTGCTCCCTTTGGGTAGTCAATTGCCAGTGCCAGCTCTGCACCTTGTTGCCCAAAGAAAATTCCTGAGTCGGGGTTAACACGGTAATACTTAAAACTGAGTTTTCCCAATACCCTTACCTTATGGGTGTCGTCATCCAGTTTTACTAGTTCGGTGCGTAAAGAATCTATGAGTGCTTGTCCCGTTAGTTTTTGTGCATTTAAAGAGCCAGTTAGTAGCACCAAACCAAGTATAAGTGTATTAATAAGAGTTTTCATAATGGTTATTTATTCGACTGACTAAAGTAAAGTATTCAGCGGTAAGTCCTAAGAATAGAGTGGGTGCTGGTTGTTTGGGTATTAAGTTTTGAACCTTATCATTCAATACGTAAATGCAAGGCCGGGCAAGACCCAAATGAAAGAGCGCAAGGAACGGTTGTACGTTGTTTGAGGGAATTACTTCATTGGAAGAAGCCTTGAGTATTATTGAACCGATGAAGGTTTAATTTAATTTTTCGAAAGCCAGTTACTGAACGATTAGTTTGTGTTGGTGATTTTCGCCGTTAACGGAAATGTTAATTATGTAACTACCAGCGGCAAGTTTTTGGCTCATTTCAACGGCCACTACAGAGTAGTTCCCTTGATTTATTACGGTAAAATCGATCAAGAACTCTTTACCTAAAAAGTCGTTTACCAATACTTTTAAATCCTCATTCTGTGAATTAGGAATTTTCAAGTACAAATTGTGACCATTGTTCGGGTTTGGGTACAATTGAATTTCTAAATTTTCATCAGACTTGCCCAATTCCATCAATACTTTTTCTAAGTCAAAATATTCAGTATTTCCATCATAATCTGTCTGACTTAAACGATAGTAGCTAATGCCTTGAACAGGATTGTAATCAGTTTCTCTGTATTCAGTTGTTTCATTCGTAGTGCCTTGTCCACCGACTTGAGTGACCAATTCAAATTCGTTTAAATCTGCAGTACGTTCTACGGTAAAGTAGTCGTTGTTAATTTCACTGGAAGTGACCCAGAATAAATGAACCTCATTTTCTTCTGCATCAGGTGTTGCTTTAAAATCAACTAGCTCTACAGGTAATGGGTTTGCACTACTTGCAATCATAAATTCTCTTCTGCTGGCAACAAGCGGCCTGTTTATTAAATTACTAGCTATTGATAAAGTGCCTACTAAATCTAGCCAAGAATTTGCAGAATTGTCGGCTCTGTTGTACATAAGCAAATTGTTTTCTTCTGTTATTGCATCTGGGTAATCCGTGTAGTCAACTTCGGCAGTATAAGTAGGTAAAGTTCCGTTAACTACAAAGGTTCCAAAATAAGTGTCATTTGATCCGGCACCTGCAGTAATTCCCGAAGTTGTGTTCGGGGATTCATCTACTCTATAGGTGTGAACACCATCAGGGTTCCCAAGAATATTACTAACTTCAAAGGTTCCCTTATTGTTTGAGGTGATATCCACGGTTTGACCTATCCAAGAGCCAGTATATCTATAATCACTATCATCACCTATAGCTGCTCCGGATAGTACCCAATCAGAGTTGTTCATATTGTTTAATGTGCCGTTTAAAGAATTTGATGTACGGTCAACTATTGTCGTTCCTGAAGCATTGTCCATTCGGTAGTAGGCTAACAAACCGGCTTCATTACCCGCTAGTTTTTTGCACATGTTATCCCGAATCTCAGTTTGAGTTCTTGCATCATTCCAAATCCTTAATTCATCAATTAAACCGTTAAATTCTTCACTTTCATTGTCATCATAGTACTGGCCTATGCGTGCGTCTAGAGGGCTCGAGGAGTAATCGATACTACCTGTTTTGGCATCAGTGTCTTCTAACACACCATTTACATACAACCTCAAATTGGAACCATCATATGTCCCTGCGAAATGAGTCCATTCATTTAAAGGTAACGTTGCTTGAGGGTAGTTACCATACCCATTAGTCGTACCACCTGATGTTTGAACCCAAAACATCATATTTCCTGTATTGTCATAAGTGAAAAGCCCATATCCAGCTTCATCTGATCCAGTATCAAATAAATTACCAAAAATCGCAACCCACGTGCCTGCTGTATGAGCATAAACCCATGCTTCTACACTAACCGTATTAGCAGGTCGCAAGGTAGCACTAGTTCCTAAAGAAACGTAATCATTTGAGCCATCAAAATCGAGCGCATAGCCACTCCCTGGCTGATTAATTGCAACGGCTACAGGGGTACCAGTGATAATAAAATCGTCGAAAGCTACTCCATCGTCTTGGCTAGAACCATTTGAAGCAAAATAGAACCTGAATTGGACATTAGAATTATCGTTACATGCCGCCGGTAATGTATGTGTAAAAGCGGACCAATGTGGACTTGTTTGCTTATTATCTCCCCAACCATCACGAGTTCCTCCGAGGGCGTTTACATCGCCATCAGTGTACCAATTTGCGTCCGCATTAGTTCCGAGAACAATCCACCCTCCTCCATCATTTGCATTATACTCCAGTCGAAACCCGTCGTTATTGTTGGTCTTGTATGCAATATCAACCGACACGGTCATATTCTCAAAGCCTGAAAGGTCCATGCTTCCACTCGTAACATATTCACTTTGATTAGAGCTATAATTATTGTATGGATTGCAATGCCATTCATTGGTGGCATTTCCTGCAAATGAAGCCGAGTTTCTTATCCAATTGTCTGATGTAGTCCACCCATCATTCGAAGCATTAAAGTCATGACTTATGATTTGGCCAGTTAAAGAATTAGTTGAAATAATCCATGTGCATAAAATAAATAGAACTCTAGATACGATGAAAAATGGATAAATACGTGTGTGCATGATTTCGGTGTTAACTATATAGATACGAAATTAATTGATTAAGTACTTGATAATAAAGCGGGTAAAATTTTTTAACTAGAGATCAACCTACAGAACGATTAGTTTGTGTCCATGATTTTCCCATTGCGCCTAAATCGCTAATATTGGATTACGGTCTGACTTTAAAAATCATCATCCTCAAAATCAAAGAATTCCTCTACACCTTCGTTGGGTTCGAGCCAGCCACGAATGCCTTTTTTCTTCTTTTTTTGTTTTGTTCCTACTTCAACCTTTGAATAAGATGTTGTGTCTGAATCGGCTTCCTCCCATTCAATGTCAAATTTTGTTTTATGTTCTTCTGACTTAAGTGTAGTATCCTTATCAAACCAGCCAAATTCTTTGTTTAGAACCTTCTTAAGTTCCTTTCCTTCTTGAGAACGGTGCTGTTTTTTGTGTGCTTTTTTCGCTGATTTATCCAATTCTATTTCTAAGTTTTCTGTGGTGCCAGTTAGTAACATAAATACCCTATACCGCCCAGTTCCATCATCTACTACCTCGCCATGTTCGGTTTCATAATTCCTTTCTCGCACCAAAAGGTCAGAGATATCAAAATCAACTTTGTAATCCACACTATCGTTGAAGTTATGTTGGCCAGCAATATTCACATTTAACACATTCGATTTTAGTTGCATTTTTGGAATATACAGTTTGCTATTTCTAACAAACAGGGTGTTTTGCAATTCCTGAAAAGAAACACTTTGTAGTCGCTTAGACAGTTCATCAGCATGAAACACTTTCTTTAGAACAACATTTGTTTTAAAATAATCGGAAATACTTTGTAAGGTTTTATAATTCACCAATTTCCCTTCTCGAATGTCAATACCTGCATTGGCAAAAACGGAAGAAGAAACTATTTCAAATTGGTCGTTTAATTTACCTTCCAAGTTTAGGTCAACATCTGCAAGTCCTTCAATATTTTCAGATTTGATTTCATCTTGCCCAAAATTTTTGAATTGCCGAAATAGCTCTTGAATATTTACCGATTTAAAATCACCAATAAAGCTCATATTATACCCGCCTTTTGGGTAACGTATCACCGCAAGTTTTCCACGAGCAGTGCCATTCATTGCTTCCAACTTTATTGGATTTGCCTTTAAGGTCTTTTGACCAATAAACAGTTTGGTAGTTATGTTTTTGGCCGTGAATTCTTCATAGTTCAATTCACCAATTTTAGCGGAGAGTTGCAACTCCATTCCGGGCAAGGCCAGTGTTCTGCTTTTACCACTTTCTGAGGCTGAATTTGAAGTTAAAAACTCACTCAATTTCAAATTATCAGCTTCTACTTCCGCCAAAACCCTAAGAACCTCATCGTCTTCTAATGCCCATTGAAAAAAGTTATCCGCACTTCCATTCAAAATAAAATTGGTTGAATTTAGTTGCCCTTCACTTTTCTCAAACCGAACCATTTGCTTGTCAAAAGATACTTTTCCTCTATACTTTCTTAATGCGGTTAAACTAGATTTCAACTTCAACGAAACATTGCTAAAATCGGCAACGCCATTGAGCTTGCTTTTTGAAATTACGACCGATTCCTCAATAATTTTATCCCAATAAATATCTCCTTGCAACTTAAATATTACATCACCAGTACAACTGTCAATCGTTTCGACTTTAAGAAAATGAACAAGTTCCTGTAATGCAAGATTACCCTCTAAGCTGCCTCTTAGCCTGAGGTTTGAAAAGTCGGAAACCTTAAGTTTACCCTCAAATTTTCCGGATGGAAAGCTCCCTCTTAATGCACTCAAATCGAGAACAGAACTTTTGGAATTACGTTTTTTTCCATTGCTGTAAGTTCCAGCAACGTTCAGTTCCTTTAACTCAATTTGAGGTTTGCTTTTAGTTAATAGTGAACCCTTTTTTAGATGAAAGGCCAGGTCGATTTTAGGAGTTTGATTGGATTTAGCGGCTATTTTAAAGTTGATAATTGCCTTACCAGAAGGCTCGTAATCAACCCAGTATTTGTTCCAAGATTTGGGCAGCAATTGCAATACCGTCCCCAACTCTGCTTCTTCTGTATTGGCCTCAAACTGATAAGAATTCGGGGCCACAAATCCACCAAGAATTAACTCGACAGAGTTGTCTAACAAAACGGTTCCATTTTGCAATTCAAATGTGGACTCGTCGTTATGGTAAATTATTCCAGAGTTAACTGACAAATCTTGGTTACGCAGGGCATAAACTCCGGCTGCCAGAACGGTGGATTGCTGCATGTTTCCTTGAAACATAAGCTTCAGTTCTTCACTGGAAAAATCACCTTTTATAGTTAAGTTTTTTACTAACGTTTTTACAAATACTTTGTTTTTGGTGTCTTTGTAAGAATAGGTAATGCCTTCAAGATTTATAGCGTCAAGTTTCAATGAAAATTCAGTAGAAGAATTATCTTCAACAGGCTTCCACACCTCATAATTAGAAATTCCATTTTTACTTTCCTTCATGTAACATTTGGCATTGGCTATATCCAAGTGTTTGAGTTCGTATCGCTTGTTATAAATGTCCCACAAATCAAACTGTAAACCAATGGACTTGGCATACAATAAAGTATCAGGGGTTTTGGTGAAATTTTTATTCTCAAACACCAAAACATCGCTAAACGAAAGACTTAAGTAGGGGATTTTTCGGACGGAGGAAAACTCAACAGAGGCTATTTTTATTTCGGCATTTAAGTTTTTGTTCAGTTCAGTAATTACAAGCTGCTTAATCTCGTCGCTATACTTTTGAGACAGATACCAGCCCGCACCTAAAAAGGCAACAGCTATAAAAAATACCGATGTAAATACAAAGCGTAAAAACCGCATAAAACAAATCTAACCGACAGGCTAACGCTGGTAATTAAGGATTTCGTATTCTGCTAACATCGAACCGTTAAATGGTAAGTTGAGGAAAAAATAAATTTATTTTTAGCTGGCTGTAACTTTTAGGATGGTATGGCGTCATACCCCTGAGCTCAGTTATTTAAATGACCCGAACAGAATACAACAAGGCTATTGATTTGCATTCGGATGGATTGTACAGATTCATCCTCAAAAGCATGCAAGACGGCGAAGCGGCTAAAGATGTTGTACAAGATGTTTTCACCAAACTTTGGGAAAAACATGAAACTGTAGAATTCAACAAATCCAAATCATACATTTTTACTTCGGGTTACAATACCATGATTGATGTGTTTAGAAAAAATAAACGCATGACTCAAATGGATGATTCGGCTGCCAACCTGCACGCTCACTCGAAACAATACTCTGACCTCGGAGAAATACTTGAAGAAGCTTTAAAAATATTACCAGAAAAGCAACGAAGTGTAGTTATGCTGCGCGACTATGAAGGATACAATTATCAAGAAATTGGTGAAATTGTTGGCCTTAGCGAATCACAAGTTAAGGTCTATATTTTCAGGGGCAGAAAGGCATTACAACAGTATTTAAAAAGTATAGAAACGGTATTAGAATGAGTAAAATAGACCTACATAACTATGAGGCGTTTTACCTAGATTATATCGAAGGAAACTTAGACGCTGAGGAGATTGCGGAGCTTTTGTTATTTCTAGAAAATAACTCAGCCTTAAAATCTGAGTTGGAAGATGTTGAGTTGATTACACTTGACACTGCACCAGCAGAGAAAGCAGATTTTTCAGAGTTGAAGCAACAAATATCAGCAACCAATGCTGAAGATTTTATTATTGGCTCACTTGAAGGTGAATTAAACAAAGAAGATGAAAAGGAACTTGCCGCTTTAATTGCAATTGACATTCACGTTGAAAAATTAGCTAATCGATATAAAAAGACAATCTTACCAAAAACGCTGATTGAATTTCCGTACAAAGCAAAACTTAAACGTAAAGCGGGCATTGTTCTTTTCATGACTCCAATGCGCAGAGTAGCTGCCGTTGCGATACTTCTTTTGGCTTTGATTCCATTTTTTAATGAAGAAGAAGCAATACAGGTTGCGGATAATGAAAAATTGAAAAAGGAGTCAACAATTGATTCTATTCCTGAGATTGAAATTTCTGATGACACGCTAAGGTTCAATAAAAAAATCAGTAAAGAAGTCCAACGGACTAGTGAACCTAACCTCGTAGTTGCTGCAAGTTCTCCAAAAAGTATTGAACTAGATAACTCAACTTCTCCAGAACGAGTTTCCATGAAAAAATTGAATCGTAAATCGGTAAATAATATTCATGTTGATTTTTCAAACGATGAAATAGCCGAGTTGAAACCAGACAATTCATCAATTGAGAAAACCCCGACTATACCAGCAACTGTTGCTGAGCCGTTGCTTGCTCAGTCTGATGAACCTTTGTCTATCGGTGAATGGTTGAACCAGAATATTCGAAAACGAATTTTTAAAGAAGAGCAACCAACAGATGAAAAAATTCAAGGAACGGAATTGCTTGTCGGAGCATCAAATGTGATACAAGAAAAAACAAATTCTACGCTGGCATTTACGCAATCTTCGAATCAAAAAAACGCTACATACACTGTTATTATTGGGAAGTTCAGTATTTCTCGAACAAAAAGTAACTAAGCTGTAACTATTCTAAGAGTTGGGCGTCTTACCCCAAATCACAACAAACAAAAAGTATTATGAAAACAGTTACATTAATTATTGGATTGGTATTGTTTAGCACAATTGGATTTTCGCAAGAAGATAGCTTAAAGCAAAAAGAGCCGGATACCACAAAAATCCGAATCGGAAAATCTACAGTAATAATAATTGGGGATGATGATTCAGATGTCTATTACGATTTTAACTCAACTGATTCGACCAAGGCGGCAAAAAAGAAAAAAAATGAGGACGATGATAATACAGACTTAGCCATTGACTTTGGTATGGCTGGATACTTAACTCCAGTAGGTTCAACTAGCCTTCCAGCGAACCAGAGCCTTATGGAACTAAATACGGCACGGTCGAACACGATAGGGCTTACTATAATGTTCAAGGAAGCTAATCTCATAAAAAAGCGCTGGTATGTGCGCTCGGGACTTGGTGTTAATTGGACAAACTACCATTTCGATAATCCAGTAAATATCTCTACAGGAAGCGATACTACAGCATTTACACTAGACACCATTCGAGATTTTTCTAAAAATAAATTAAGAGCTACCTATCTTCAAGTTCCCTTACTAATGGGGTTCAGAATGGGTAACCTGGATAACCCGTTTGGAGTTCAATTTGGCGTGGTAGGAAGCTATAAAATTGGGTCAGCGGTTAAGCAGAAGTACACCGTTGCTGGGAGCAAAATAAAAGATAAAATAAGAGATGATTACAACTTAAACCCCTTCAAATTAGAAGCAATTGCTCGTCTTTCTGTCGATGACTTTGGGTTCTATGCAAAGTACTCCTTCACCGAATTATTTGAAGCAGGTAGGGCTCCTGAGCTTTATCCATTTTCTATCGGAGTGACTATTGGAGGGTTTTAAATTGGAACTTACATATCTTGAGCAAAAAAATGGGACCGAAGTCCCTTTTTTTATTTTACCATCTTCAACATTCCGATCTCTTTTTCATTGAGGTGTCGGAATTTTCCTCTTAAAATGCTTTTCTTAGTCAATCCTGCAAAACTTACACGGTCGAGTTTGGTTACCTTATAACCAAGACCTTCAAACATTCTTCTTACAATTCTGTTTTTACCTGAATGTAATTCAACACCCAATTCGCGTTTGTTAATTCCATCTCCAACAAATGCAATTGAATCCACTTTTGCAAGTCCATCTTCCAATTCGATGCCCTCTTCAGCCAATTGCTTCATTTCAGTTTTGCTAACGGGCTTGTCGGTTACTACATGATAAATTTTGCGAACACCATGCGAAGGATGCGTCAGCTTTTTTGCCAAATCTCCATCGTTGGTCAAGAGTAATAATCCGGTTGTGTTTTTATCTAACCTACCCACTGGGTAAATACGCTCTGGAATGTGATTTTTCACCAATTCCATAACGGTTCTTCGGCCTTGCGGGTCATCAACTGTTGTAATAAAGTCTTTCGGTTTGTTGAGCAGGATATATACATATCGCTCGAATGAAAGCAGCTCACCGGCATAACGAACTTCGTCACCAGGTTGAACTTTGGTTCCCAATTGGGTAACTACTTCGCCGTTAATCGAAATCATACCCTCAGAGATTAACTTATCAGCTTCCCTTCTGCTGCAAATACCGCTGGAAGCAATGTATTTGTTTAAGCGGGTTTCGTGAACTTCGGTTTGTTGAGCAATTGGTGCAGGACGTCCGGCGGATGACTTACCTTTTAATCGAGGTCTTCTTACACGGTCTTCACCTGTTTTATCTTCAGAATACTTAGCCTTAATTGTTCTCGACCTTGACTCAGTAACTTCGTCAGAGCCAAATTTTGATTTTCCTTCAAAGCGTTTTTTGGCAAAAGGCTTTTTTTCAAATTTCTTAAAGGGTTTCTTCTCTTCCTCCTCAGCGCTCTCACGGCGTGAAGTTCGTTTTGAGTTAGGATTGCTCAATGACTTTTTTTCATCAGCTCTACCACGACCTACACCACTTGTAGAACGCCTTCCGATTTTCCCGCTGCCTTTTAATCCACCTCTTTTGCCACCTCTCTTTTCCATGCTGCAAAAGTACAAGGAGTTATTAAATACCATATCATTTTTACAACTCGTATGCATCCCAAGAAACCACAGCAGTCAAACATCTTGCTTAATAGCTGAAAACAAGGTAATTACATTTGTCCTTTTTTACCATTTTTACACAGCCAAAGCCACCCAGCTATCCGCATAAAACTGCTATTTTTGCAGCCTTTTTTAAAGCAAAAACACACTCCAAATCATGGATTTTATAACGAACATAGTTGCAAAGTTTTTTGGCAACAAATCGGAAAAAGATATAGAAGAAATTAAGCCAATTGTAGAGCAAACTAACGCTGTATATGCTACTCTTTCTTCATTAAGCAACGACCAATTACGTGCTAAGTCTGATGAATTAAGATTAAAAATTCATGCAAACTATGCGGACGAACAAAAAGAAATTGACGACCTAAAAAACAAAACTCAAGAGGACGATAGTCTTTCTATTGAAGACAAAGAGGCAGCTTATGCCCGTATTGATGAGTTGGACAAGGTTGTTTTAGAGAAAATTGAAGAGGTGCTTCTTGAGATTTTGCCGGAAGCTTTTGCAGTTGTAAAAGAAACCGCGCGTAGGTTCACCGAAAACGAAAGCATTGAAGTTACTGCTTCTGAAAACGACAAACGATTGGCAACTACGAAACCACACGTTGTTGTTGATGGCGAAAAAGCAAACTGGAAAAACAGCTGGGATGCCGCTGGAACCGAAATTCTTTGGAATATGGTGCACTATGATGTGCAACTGATTGGTGGTGTAGTTTTGCATCAAGGAAAAATTGCGGAGATGGCAACGGGAGAAGGTAAAACCCTTGTGGCTACCTTACCTGTTTTCCTTAATGCTCTTACTGGCCGAGGAGTTCATTTGGTAACAGTAAACGATTACCTAGCGAAACGTGATGCGGAATGGAACGCTCCAATTTTCGAATTTCATGGACTGACCACTGATTGTATTGACAAACACCAACCTAACTCTGAAGATAGAAGGCAAGCGTATTTAGCAGACATAACCTACGGAACAAATAATGAATTTGGCTTCGATTATCTGCGTGATAATATGGCTACTTCGGTTGAAGATTTAGTTCAACGCAAGCACCATTACGCTATTGTTGATGAAGTCGATTCGGTATTGATTGACGATGCAAGAACACCACTAATCATCTCTGGCCCAACCCCTAAGGGCGACCAACACGAATTCATGGAACTCAAACCAAGAATTGAAGTATTGGTCAATCACCAGAAGAAATTACTTACTTCCCTAATTTCAGAAGCTAAGAAAAAATTGGCTGACGGAGTTGATAAGAAAACTCGTGAAGAAGGTGGACTAGCACTTTATCGAGCTTACCGATCTATGCCGAAAAATAAGGCGCTTATTAAGTTTTTGAGTGAGCCGGGAATAAAAGCTCAGTTAACCAAAACAGAAGGGTTTTACATTCAGGACCAAGGCAAGGAAATGCCTTTCGTGGACTCTGAGCTGTTCTTCGTTATCGACGAAAAACAAAATTCGGTAGAGATGACCGACAAGGGCATTGAGCTAATGACCGGAGAAATGGAAGATTCGAACTTCTTCATTATGCCTGACATCGGTTTTGATATTGATAAAGTTGAAAAATCAGATTTATCAGACGAAGAAAAAATCGCCAAAAAAGACACTTTAATAAGTGACTATTCTACTAAAAGTCAGCGGATTCACACAGTAAATCAATTGCTGAAATCGTACGCCATGTTTGAAAAAGATGTGGAGTATGTGGTAATGGATAACCAAGTAAAAATTGTGGATGAACAGACTGGCCGTATCATGGATGGGCGTCGTTATTCGGATGGATTACACCAAGCCATTGAAGCAAAAGAGAATGTAAAAATTGAGGCTGCAACGCAGACTTATGCAACCATAACCTTGCAGAATTACTTTAGAATGTACCACAAATTAGCTGGTATGACGGGTACGGCAGAAACCGAATCTGGGGAATTCCACGAAATCTATAAATTGGATGTGGTCGTAATTCCTACCAATCGCCCAATCGCAAGAGACGACCGTCAAGATTTTGTCTATAAAACTGTACGTGAAAAATTCAATGCGGTAATCGATGAAGCCGAGAAATTGGTTCAAGAAGGAAGACCGGTTTTAGTAGGTACGACCTCTGTTGAAATTTCGGAACTATTGAGCAGAATGCTCAAAAGAAAAAACATCAAACACCAAGTACTAAATGCCAAGCTACACCAAAAAGAAGCAGACGTTGTTGCGGAAGCAGGTAAGGGTGGAACGGTAACAATTGCAACCAATATGGCAGGTCGTGGTACAGATATTAAATTATCGGACGAAGTAAAAGCAGCCGGTGGTTTAGCAATTATTGGTACGGAACGTCATGAGTCGCGTCGCGTTGACAGACAGTTGCGTGGGCGTGCTGGTCGTCAAGGAGACCCAGGTTCATCTCAGTTCTTTGTGTCTTTGGAAGATAACCTCATGCGTATGTTCGGCTCTGACCGAGTCGCAAAACTGATGGACCGAATGGGTCTTGAAGAAGGTGAAGTTATTCAACACAGCATGATTTCTAAGTCTATTGAACGTGCTCAGAAAAAAGTGGAAGAAAATAACTTTGGGGTTCGTAAACGTCTGTTGGAATACGATGATGTAATGAATTCTCAGCGTGAGGTAATTTACACAAGAAGGCGTCACGCATTGTACGGAGAAAGAATCCAGGTTGATGTTGCTAATATGATGCAAGATGTTGCATTTGACATTGCGTTTGCCTATTCAGACTTGAAAGATCATGAAGGCCTGAGATTGGAGCTTATCAAAATCTTTGGTATTGAATCGCCATTCACTGAACAAGAATTTTTAGCTACAAATCCAGATGAATTAGGCAAGAAATTGTACGCAACTGTTCGTAAATCGTACGAAGAAAAATCTGAGATGATTGCCAGAAGTGCGTTCCCGGTAATTAAGGGTATCGCAGACGAAGCGGATACAAACTTCAAACGAGTTGTCATTCCTTTTACGGATAAACAAAAGTCAATTCAAGTTACTGCTGATATTGACCGTGGAGTTAAAACTGAAGGCGTAGAAGCCGTTCGTGCTCTGGAAAAAGGAGTAATTCTAGCCATGATTGACCAACATTGGAAAGAGCATTTACGAGAAATGGACGATTTGCGTCAGTCGGTTCAATCGGCAACTTACGAACAAAAAGACCCGCTTTTGATTTACAAATTCGAGTCGTTTGAGTTATTCAAAAAAGTATTAGCCAAAGTAAATAATGAAGTTACTTCGTTCTTAGCAAAAGCTTCCTTACCCGCAGATAATAGTGCCGTTAAACAAGGTGAGGTTCAACGTCAGCAAGCGCCAAAAACGCAAGCTGGACGAGGTACCGTACCTGGGGGGCAAGAGCAATTGCCAACAGAGAATGAGTACAATGACCCTTCTGCACAACAACGTCCGAAAAGGGAGCCTGTTAAGGTTGAAAAGAAAATAAATAGGAACGAGCGTATAGACATTCAGCACGTTATGAGTGGTGAGAAAAAGTCGATGAAATACAAGCAAGCCGAACCGCTTTTGGGTACAGGGGAATGGGTTGTTGTACAGCAAGCGCAAGCGTAGTTTACGTTGCTTAAAAGCTATTTTACCAAAGGAGTAATTGAAGCAGGCTGCGATGAAGCGGGACGCGGTTGTTTAGCTGGCCCCGTAACTGCAGCCGCGGTAATTATTCCTAAAGGGTTTAAACACAAATTACTCAACGACTCCAAACAAGTAACCGAAGCAAATCGGAATGAATTGCGCAAGTACATCGAATCAAAAGCACTGGCATACGGAGTCGCTTTTCTGGATCACAAAAAAATTGATGAGATAAACATTCTGCAAGCGTCCATTTTGGCCATGCACCATGCACTAGACAAATTAGAGCCATTCCCGGAACATATTATTGTTGATGGAAACCGCTTTAAACCCTACAATTTTATTCCTCACACCACAGTAGTTAAAGGAGATGCTAAGTTTTTAAGTATTGCCGCGGCCTCCATCTTAGCCAAAACCTACCGTGACGAATACATGCAAAAAATTGACAAAGAGTTTCCGATGTATAATTGGAAAAACAACATGGGGTATCCTACTATCGCCCACCGAGAAGGGATAAAAGAACACGGCCCTAGCAAGTATCATCGCATGAGTTTTAGGCTGCTTGCAGCGGAAAAATAAGTTACACAAACAACCAACGATTCAGACTTAATAACTCCTCTTCATTACCAACCAAGTCAGCCATTCAACAAGTACTTTTACCCCAACTGAGGAAAAGTATGCTGCGTAAAATTTTACTTGTAATCGTTTTTGTTGCCTTTGCGGGACTTTCGTTTTTTATGTACCAACGATTCACTGAAAACAAACCCATTTCGGAAGACTATTTTGCTGCCGTACCTTACCAAGTGGCAATGGTTTATGACATTAAGGAACCTACTCAGTTTTTTCAATCGGTAGCATCCACAAACCTTATTTACGATGAGTTTGAACGAGTAGGATGGCTCAAAAATTTCGACCAGACAATAGCTCAATTGGACAGCCTTATTTTAAAGGATAAATTCTTTGATGAACGTTGGAATTCAACCCGTTTGGTGGCTGCAATAATTCCGGCCGGTAAAGACAAACACTCGCTACTCTTATCTGTGCTTATCCCCAATTCGGTGTCTGACAAAAAAACAGCTGAAAAAGTAAACGCTTTATTTAATGCTGAATGGACTGAAAAGCAGGACAAATATGATGGTGCAGACATCTCTCAGTATTCAAATTCAATTAATGAAACGTGGTATGTAAGCATTTACAAGGGATTTTGTCTGGTAAGTAACACCCAAATGGGAATCGAGGATGCAATAAGGCAACTTAACAGTGAAATCAGTTTGGCTGTTGACGATGCTGGTTTTCAGAAAGTTCGTGCAACCGCAGGAAAATCGAAAGACGTCAACCTGTATATAAACCAAAAGTATTTTTCTCAATTCGTGAGCAAGTTCTTGGATAAAAGCGGAAAAAATGCCTTTCGACAACTGGAAACTTTTGCTGGTTGGACCGAGTTGGATATAATCACGAAATCGAATGGGGTTTTATTAAATGGATACAGTCACGCAATAGATTCATTGGGCGGATATTTAACGGTATTCGAAAACCAGAAGTCACAAAACCTTGACGTTGTGGATATTTTACCCGCTTCAACCGCATTCTTTTTGCATTATGGAATTAGCGATTACAAAAGTTTTGATGTTGCCTACCAAAACTATTTGATGGTGCGCAACAAGTTAGGTAAGCGAAATGCGGCCTTAGAAACTTTAAAATCAGCGGGTGTAAATACAGGAGAATTGCTAAGTCAGCATATGGTTGGGGAAGTAGCCATGTGCATTTCAGAAATTCCAACCGAAATAAAAGGACAAGGTATAGGGGCAATTCAATCTAAAACTTACGGGTTAATTCGAATCATTAATAAAACCGCATTTTTAGAAAGCATGACTCCACTTCTTGGGTCTGATGGTGAGGCTGATTCTTTGACAAATTACAGAGAAATTGAAATATATGCCATGCGATACCCCAAGTTTATGCGTCAAGCATTTGGCCGTCCTTTCGAAGCGGTAGCTTGTAATTACCTTATGATGATTGAAAACTATGTGGTATTCGGTGACCAATTGGCATCTATGCGGGATTTCATAAATACCTACAAAGGCGATAAAATTCTTGCTTCCGATGACCATTTCGATAACTTTAGGGATTACCTATCGGACCAATCGAACATAACCTTGTACAGCAATGTGGCCAGAAGTCCGCGTCTGTTGCATTACTTTATGGGCGATAATTATGCCGACACGGTAAACCAAAACATTGAACTTTTTCGGAAGTTCGGTGGCATGTCATTGCAAATCGAAAAGGGGGCTAATAACCTGTATTACAATAGTTTATACTTGGAACATAACCCAAGTTACAAGAAAATATCAAGCAGCTTATGGGAAGTGCCACTCGATACCATTTTGGCCACTGAACCCATGCCGTTTACAAATCATTATACCAAAGCAAAAGATATTGTGGTTCAAGATGCGAATGGTAAAATTTATCTTATTTCCAATACAGGTCGTGTGTTGTGGTCACGAGCAATTGGCGAACCTATTTTGGGAAAAGTAAAAGAAGTTGATCGCTACAAAAACGAAAAATATCAGCTTCTTTTCAATACCGCCTCCAAAATTTATATGCTCGATAGAAATGGAAAAAATGTAGAAGGATACCCTGTTAAATTGAAGAATAAGATGACCCAACCGCTCTCGCTTTTCGACTATGACAATAATCGCAAGTACAGAATTTTTATAGCACAGGAGAATGGCGATGTCCAATGTTTGGATGTAGGAGGAAACTTTGTGAAGGGTTGGAAATATAAACGCGGTAAGCCTTTGGTTAAACCCATAATTTATACTCGAATGAACAAAAAAGACTATCTCATTGGAGTGCAGTCTAACGGTTTGATTAGGGTCGTTAGCCGTCGGGGAGAAAACAGAATGAAGTTGTCAAGAAAAATAGAAATTTTCCCGAATTCTAGCTTCAGTGTGGATGTGGGCAAAGACCTGTCAAGTACCACTATTATTTGCTCAGACAGCAACGGTGTAGTGTATCGTTTGAGTTTAAAGGATAAATTAGAAACAGCCCAAGTAAAACAAACGGAGGGCTTAGATGCGTTCGATTATTTGGATGTAAATTTTGATGGAAAAATGGACTATTGTTTTACCGACAAAGAATCAGTAAAAGTTTACAACCATGAGTTTAAGCTCATTTGGGAAGTTCAATCAGAAGGGGATTATTTACCAACATTGTTAGCCTACCAAAGCAAAAATCAGGAACAAGGGTTTGTAAGTATTTCAAACAATAGGAATCAAGCCTTTTTATTTGATAAAACATTGAACTCAATGGAGGGAAGCCCTTTTTATGGCCTAGGAAAAGCACTAATTTCCGATATAAATATTGACAATAGGTACGAAATGGTAATTGGGAGCAAGGAAGGCTCATTATACTGTTATGTTTTGAACTAGAGCAATGCTTCGAAACCATGTATCAGTATTCTATACCTAATCTCCGTTGGAGACACTACAATTCTTAAATTTGTGAAAACTAGTTAAAATGAGAAAGCTAAAATTCCCCTTCTTGATTCTCAGTAGTGCTCTCATGCTTACGGCATGCCTCAATAAAGAGTATTTCGAATTTGATAAAATTTCAGAGACTTCATGGAACCCAAAAGTGGCTATTCCGCTTTTAAAAGGTGAAGTTGGGGTTTACCAACTATTTGGTGCTACAGATAGCAATGCAGTAAATATTAATGGTAAGGACATAAAGTTAATTTATGGTGGTAAAAAGGCATCATTTCAACTGAATAATGTAGTGGCTTTTCAGGATGTATCTACTCCCAATGGTCCGCTTGGATATACCACAAACCCTACTTTATTGCCTCCAATTCCATTTGATGTTAATGGGACAGTTCAAATTCAGTCCGTTTTGCTTTCCGCGGGGGAATTAACGATTGCAACCAGCAATGGCAATGGAACGGATCAAATAACTTTTGAATTTTTAGACATCAAGAATGAAGGAGGTACTGCACTAAGGGTTGAAGTTACAGCTGGCGAGACCGAAACACGGTCGTTAAACAATTACAGTATTGAACCAACAAACGGTGAAATTCGCATTCAAATTCAAGGTAGTAATACAGGCAGTTGCGATGGGCAAATCGAAATAAAAGGATTGGACTACCAAAGTGTTACGGGTGATTTTAGTACTGCAGTCCAACGGGTTGGAGAAGAGTCCTTTCAATTGCATTTATTTAAGAATATTGCGGCTAAAGGAGATATTGAGGTTAGCAATCCCATTCTTGCCATAGAAGCGAGTAATAGTTTTGGATTTTCTATTTTACCTGTATTTGATAGCGTATTTGCAACGAACCCCGCCTCCAACGATATTATACCACTGGTAAAAAACCCGAATGTCGCCATAGGTGAAATTAAGGCCAGTACCAAATCAGGTGAGTTTGTCAATAGTCGAATAGAATTGAACGGAACCAATTCGAATTTATCTCGATTTATTGGTATATCTCCTAAAACAATTACCTACAATTTAGGTATGCAGGCAGGAAATAATCCACCAGCCCCACAGACGGTCTTTAAAGATTCGAAATGCGATTTAAGCATATCACTCGAACTGCCTTTAGAAGGGAAAATTTCTGCATTTGAGGTGTTAGATACAATTGATATGCAAGTTACCACTGACCTTACCCTAATTAAAGAATTTGTTATGAAAACCTATACCAACAATGGCTTTCCACTTGAAACGAATATTTCGCTTATTCTTATGAATGAAAAAAAGCAGATTATGACCAAGGCGGATGGTTCACCGATGGTGCTGCTCGATGAATTGTTTACTGCCGCAGCTCCTGTTGATGGCAGCGGTGTCGTTACCAGTTCTGCAGAAAGTAGCATTGAACATCAGTTGGTGGATGAGGAGGTTTTGGCTAGCCTGCCGCTAGCACGGTTTGTTCAACTTAGAGCTTCAATGAATACCTCGAACTTTGGAAAGGACATCATTAAAATTCAATCGGACTATAAACTTGAAGTGTCTGTAGGAATTAAACTTACTGGGAATATAAACTTACTTAAAGACGAAGAAGAATGAAAAAATTAGTTCTACTTACTTTTTGCATAGCCCTGACGAGTTATGGAGTCTTTGCACAACAAGACTTAACGCTGTATGAATTGCGGTCAGCGCCACAATCTCACGGACTCAATCCATCTAAAATACCACTATCGAAAGGGTATGTGTTGCTGCCGGTTTTAAGTGGTGGATATACCGCTATTAACTCCGAAGGATTTACGCTATCAGATGCAGTGCAACCGAACGAGTCAACTGGCAAATTGGATGTTACTCTAGATAAGGCAATAGACAGAATGAAAGACATAAACAGTGTAAATTTTGATTTCAGAACCACTGTTTTGGGGTTTGGTTTCAGGGCTGGTGCAGGCTTTGCTTCATTTGCAGTTGAAAACAAGACTTCGGTTCGGTTTGCAATTCCCAAATCCTTTTTTGAGTTTTTATGGCTCGGAAATGGAGATCCTAAATTTTTAGGTCAACGAGCCAGTTTCGACGGCTTAGGCATTGATTACATGCAATATACTGAGGTTGCTTTTGGTTACGCTCGTGATTTTAATGACAAGTGGACAGTAGGACTAAAAGCAAAGTACTTGAGTGGTCAAGGTTTTTTGAGAACCACAGAAAGTACTCTTGGCATTTCAACCAATGCCGATAACTACGCTATAACCTTGGATGGTCAATTGGCGGTTCAAGCTGCAGGAATTCCAGGTGTTTTAATAGACTCCTTACTTGGTTTTGGTGGGTTAGGAATTGATGAATTGGGTGATCAAATTATTACTTCAGGAACCGGCAATCACGGAGGGGCAATAGATTTAGGAATAACCTATAAAATCAACGAAGTATTGTCTGCAAGTGCTTCAGTGTTAGATGTAGGCCTTATAAATTGGTCTGCATCTGCAAAAACCAAAACATCTAAGCCTATTTCTTATACGTACGATGGTCTGCCGCTCACTGATTTTAGCGAAGGGTCTGCTGAACCTGAAAACCTGATTGGAACTTTGGATACACTTGTTTCAAACATTGAGTTTGATGAAAAAGAAGAATCATTTACCACACTATTACCAGTTAAAATATACTTAGGAGGAGATTACAGAATATTACCTAAGACTAATTTAAGTGCGTTAACTTACAATGAATATTACAACGGAAGATTTAAAACATCGCTTCGTGTAGCGGTCACTCAAAAAGTCCGTAATTTTTTAATGGCTACTGTCAACTATAGTATTTATGGTAATAGTGCGGCAAATGTTGGTGCTGGGTTCACTATAAATGGTGGTCCTGTTCAATTTTACACGGTTACAGATAATGTTATTGCATTTCTACTGCCAGAAAAAAGTAAAAACGTTCATCTCAGGTTCGGAATAAATCTCACATTCGGTAACAACTTCAGCCAGAATTAAATATGAAAATGCAATTGATATCTAAAGTTTGGAAGGTAACAGCTGTGTTGGCTTTACTTTCTGTTTTCAATACAACATTTGCTCAAGATAAATGGGTGAAAAAGAATGAAGATGTTATTGAAAAAAATGAAGCAGACTTTGAAACCGGAGACTACCTAACGGCACACCTAAGAGCAAAACGTTGGCTAAAAAAGCTAAGCCGAAAAGGGCAAGCCCAGAGTCAATATTACACCTATATTTCCATTCTGAATTGTCGATACATTGAAGGATTAGGAAGGCTGGCAGAAGTTAGAGATAGTCTGGAAAATGCGGAGTTTTATTTTAATCAGTTTGTAAAACCGGATAGTTCGCTATACATAAAATCGATTTTAGCATTAGGTGAATCTCACCTAGAAAACAACAATACGGTTGAAGCCGATATTTACCTGAAGCAAGCTGAAGAATTGGTTAAAGTCCAATTGGACAAAGCTACACCATTCACTATTCCCGATTCGTTGGAAAAGAAAGCGCGTAAAAAAAGAGCCGCATTTATTTCCGACCCAGCAAATAATGCAGATTCGTTGTTGTATCAGCATATTCTTAAAAAGCGATTACTGGTAGAATTAAAAAAGGGGCTGTTTAATGAAGCCGCTGGCGACGCTGAAAAACTTGTGAAATATCAGGCAAGTATTACTCAACGAAAATTTCCGAACAGAGACACTACGGCAAAGAAAAAAGAAATAAAAATTAAGAAAAAGCTCTACGAAAAACGTCAAGTTGACCTTGCAGATTTATACGTACTAAAGGCAGATTTTTTTAGACTATCAGGTAATTATCAAAAGGCGGCTTCACTCTATTACAGCAATGAAGAGGTTTTCAAAAAAGGGGTTTCCAAGAAGAGTTTACCTTTTGTTAAAAACAGTTTTGGTAAAACGTTAATGGCCGAAAGTGATGGTAAAATAGAACGTCCATACAAGCGATACCAAGATGTGAAGAAGCAAATTGTAAAAAGTAATAGAATATCAAATTACCATAAACTCTATAACGAGGTAGTAGAGAAGGAAATAGAATCTTTTATTGAGGAAGATAAAGACAACAAAGCAAAAGATTTATACCTAAAATATAAACTCGATAATGGGCACAAATACGGCAACAACAGTGTTTACTATTTGAGAGCAATGATGCTTGAAAACGAATACTATTCGCAACGTTTACGTTACAAAAAAGCGCTTAAAAGAGAAATAAAATTAAGAGAAGGTATAGAGAAATCAATTCCTACCGACAACCTTGCTCATCTTAAGTTTAACGATCATTTTTATGATTTTTATGCTAAAAACAATCGCGTAGAAGAAGCCAGAATAGAACGAGAAACTAACGAATGGATAGCCGGTTTGAACTTAGGGAAAGATGCGCCAAACTACTCTATTGAAAAAATAAAACTTGCCCAATTTAACATTCAGAATCAAGATAAATTTTCCGATTCTAAAACAGTTTTTGAAAAACATTTTGAAGGTGTATTTCGCAAACAATACCACTCCCATCACCCCATTTACACGGAGTTTTTAGGCTCATACAGTAACCTAAAGGCTTATACAGATGAATATGATGAAGCATACAGATTAGCTGGAGAACGGCTAGCCATTGCCAATGAAAAATTTGGCCCTAGTCATGTTCAATATGCACTGGCTATGATTCAGTTGAGCGACATTAATGTGCTCAAGGGCCAGTTCGACCAGGCAGAATCTCAATTGGAAGTTGCATCGGAAATCATTAAAGATGAAGGCAGTAAAAAGAGTAAGGATTACGCATTATCTCTAAGGAACCTTGGTAACCTGTATATGATTAACGGCAAATACAGCGAGGCAAAAGAAGCTTATAAAAAAGCCAATCGATTGCTCAAAAAATCGGGAGAAGGTGGCGGAACGGATATCAAATCCTCTGAGGATATGGCTGAGTATTATATGACTACAGGTAGGTACAAGGCAGCTGAAACCATCATTAAACAGTCTATTGAAGCCAATGAAAAGAAATTTGGTGAAGACCATTATCGATTGGTTAAACCTCTTAGTCTCTACGCAGAATTGTACCTAATATTGGGAGAATATGTCGAGGCTGAAAAAAGCGCAAGTCGTTCCCTTGAAATAGCCGAAAACAGCTTAGGTGATACTTCTGTTTCGTACATGGATAATTTGATGTTGTTAGGTCAAGTGTACATTGCTATGGGTAACTACGAGGATGCTAAAAAGATTTATGAAAATGCACTCGAACTTACTCGAAAAAAATTCGGAGAAGAAAACATTAGAGAAGCGGGTATTCTAAAAGCACTGGCAGATGCAAATTTTCGTTCCGAAGATGCGAATCTTGAAACTATAAACCTTTATTTAGGTCAGGCAAAAGATATTGTAATAACAAGTTTTAGTTCTTCACATCCAGATTATGCAGAGTTATTAGAGTATCAGGGGCGCGTGTTTATGCTATTCGGTAAATATTCTGAGGCAGATCTAATGCTTAAGGACGCACAGAGAATTTGGATTGATAAATTTGGGCGGAACGATATCCACACGGCTAAAAACGAAATGTTGGTTGGAGACCTAAAGTATCTCCAAGAAAAATACCGAGAGGCCCAAGGCAGTTACAGCGGAGCATCTCAGTCTTACAAAAACTTGTTTGATGAAAAACACCCGGGTTACCTCGAGGCAAAAAGTAAGTTGGCAAAAAGTCACTATGCAGATGGAAACCTAACTAAGGCTAAAACTATTTATGATGAAACTACCGAGAGTTACTTAGGGTATATCCGAGATTATTTTCCTGCTTTGTCAGAGTCGGAAAAAGGAAAATACTGGAACTCCATAAAGCGTGATTTCGAAATTTACAATTCGCTTGCCTTGGCTACATACGAGAAAAATAATAAAGCTCTGCGCAGTGTTTATAATTTCAAATTATCGACAAAGGCTATTTTACAGAGTAGTTCTACCAAACTGAAATCGAGAATTGTAAATTCAAATGATGGGGACTTAATTTATCGTTTTGATGTATATAATGAAAAGAAAGACCAGCTTACAAAAGGGCTAGCAATGTCGCCGCAGGAAAGAGCGGTTAACGGCATTGACATGAATAAATTGAGCAAGGAAATAAATGCCATTGAAAAAGAGCTTAGTGAAGAATCTGAAGATTTTGCCAATGCATTTGACAGCAAGCAATACACGTGGAAAGACGTAAAGAAGAGTTTAAATGAAAACGAATATGCCATAGAAATTATTCGATTCAGACATTTCGATAAGCAGTTTTCTGACAGTGTTTTATACGCTGCATTAATTCTAAATAAAAAATCGAAGGGGCCAGAATTGGTGTTACTTAACAACGGTAATAAACTTGAAAAAAAGTATTTTAAAGGTTACCGAAATCTAATAAAATATAAAGTAAACAAGGACAAGTATAGCTACCCTAACTTTTGGAAAGCGATAGATCAAAAGATTGAAGATGGCTCTAAAGTGTTTGTTTCTGCTGATGGTGTTTTTAATCAGGTGAACATAGAAACCTTGAAAGATGAAAATGGTAAATATGTTATTGAGAAAAATGAAATCTATAATCTAAGTAACACTAAAGATTTGGTGATTGCGCGTAGCGATGATTATGAAGAAACGTACGATAAGTCCACAGCGATGCTCATGGGTAATCCAAGCTTTGCAGAGCAGGACGCTAATATAGACATGAGTAACAAGGTGAGTTCAATAGAATCGTTACCCGGTGCAGAAGAAGAGATAAAAAAAGTTGGAGAATTACTGAAAAAGGAAGATTGGAGTACACAAGTAATGGTGCAAGCTGAAGCAACAGAAAGTGCTTTGAAAAAAATGAACTCACCAAGAGTCTGCCATATTGCAACGCACGGGTTTTTTATGCAAGAAGCTAAAGACAGCGACAAAAAGAATGAGATTACAGGAGACTTTGCTGACAACCCACTTCTTCGTTCAGGACTTTTATTCACTGGCGCTGGGGAATTATTGGCAAACAACAACATTTACGATTTCAACAAAAAAGATGGAATTCTAACCGCTTATGAAGCAATGAATCTAAACTTAGATCATACTGAGTTGGTTGTGTTAAGTGCTTGTGAAACTGGTGTTGGTGAAATTAAATCTGGTGAGGGTGTTTATGGATTACAACGTTCGTTTATTGTGGCAGGAGCACAAAACGTAATAATGACTCTATTTAAAGTAAATGATGAAGTAACTCAAGAATTGATGAACGACTTTTACACCCAGTGGCTTGAAACAGGCGACAAAAGAACGGCCTTTCAGAATGCTAAACTCAAAATAAAGGAGAAGTATCAGAAGCCGGTTTATTGGGGTAGTTTCGTGCTTATTGGCATGTAATTATGGACAATAAATCAACCGGAAAAAAAGGCGAAGCAATAGCGAAGAAACTTTTGATTTCCAAGGGTTATACCATTAAGGCAACTAACTGGAGACATTCTTACTTAGAAGTAGATATTATTTGCGAAACCGAAAAAGAAATCGTTTTTGTAGAGGTAAAAACGCGCTCAAATGGTTATTTCGGAGACCCTATTCAATCTGTTTCTAACAAGCAACAGCAGAATTTGATTGATGCAGCCGAGGCGTACATTGAACAGTTCGAAATTGACAAGGAATTCCGATTTGATATTATTGGAATTCTAAACGAAAACCAACAACCAGACATCAATCATGTCGAAGATGCGTTTGGGCCAGAGTTCTAGTTGTAATCATGAGTTAAATCGTCGCATTGGAAGTGTACCGAAGCAAGTATAGGCTTGATTATTACACGTCACAATGTTTTTGGTATTGATTCAGCGGATTTCAACTAATCCTTCATTTATCCTTTGTTTTTCGAATTAAATGGTGAGTCTTATTGAATTACAATCTGTTCGATATAGGAAAATTCACGTCCCTTTATTCTTAGCACATAAGAGCCAACAGATTGAGATTGACTAAGGTTTACATCCATTTTATCCTTTGTAATGTCTGATTGGTAAATAATTTGCCCTTGTAAATTCAAAATATCGAAAGAAGTTACTTCATGAAGGTTACCAAAATCAATGGTGAAACTTCCATTACTTGGGTTCGGGAAAACACTAATGCTTTCAGATGTTTTCACATTACCAACTCCAACTCCGGTTATTTCAACACATGAACTTGTATCAGTACAGTTGTTTTGAGTTACAATCACAGCAAAGCTTCCATTTGAAGTTGGTGTAAAGCCAATGTTAGTTTCACTCTTGATTGGGCTTTTGTCATCACAGTCAATCCACTGGTAAGTCCCATTTAAAGCTGCTGAACTTAAGCTTGCAGCCGAAATAGCTTGAACGATTGTAGTATCAACAGTATTGATGGTCAAATCAAGTGTTACCACAGAATCGCAACCATTAGAACCGGTTAGCGTGTCAGTTGCTGAATTATTATTGGTAGTATAGGTAGTTCCGTTTCTCCACGTATAGCTATCACAGTGTACTTGTGTATCGGTTCCGCTTAAGCGCGGTAAAACGGTTAGATTTAGCGTTACCGTGGAGTCACAACCTTTTGAATTGGTTAAGAGGTGTGTAGCAGAATTATTATTGCTCGTGTAAGTGTTTCCATCTAACCATTTGTATGCGCCACAGGCAGTCTGAATATCGCTGCCAAACGTTTCAGTATTAATTGTCAGGTTGAGAAAAACAAGGGAGTCACAACCTGCGGAATTCAGTATGGTATGCGTAGCACTGGTAGTGTCCTTTGTATATGTATTTCCATCAATCCACTTTAGTGAATCGCATGCAGACTGAAGGTCAACTCCTATACTATTTTTATTAATCGTCAGATTTAGCGTTATAATGGAATCACATCCAGCCCTGTTTACCAATTTGTGAGTTACGGTTGACGTACTAGCTCGATAGGTAAGTCCATTTATCCATGTATGACTTTCGCATGCTACAATGGTATCAATGCTTCTAGAACTATTAAGAATAGTCAAGTATAGTGTAATTATTGAATCACAACCTCCCGCATTTAGCAACGTGTCAGTTGCCGTATTGTTAGAGGAAGAATAAGTTAATCCGTTTATCCAAGTGTAGGTGTCACAAGCTACAACAGTATCAATTGATGAGGAAGAAGACCCTAGCGCAATGGTTGTGGTCACCACCGAATCACATCCTCGAGACCCAATAAGCGTATCGGTGTAAGTTCCAGCCATTGTGTATGTACTAGTACCCACGGTTACGTTTACCGTGTTACACGAATGAATGGTTTGAGAACCAGGGCAAATTATTTGCCCCGGAGTGTATTCATCTGCTCCCATGTCTGGTGAGGTGGTACTTCTAACATCGCCGTCAATATCATCGGTAATTGAAGAAATAACTACCCCGCTATCGTTCATGAGTGCGCTCGTAGCGTGCAGTTTAGTTGTTCCCAAAAATAATGGATCAACGTTGAGTGCCCCAGTACCATATGCGCTTCCAGTGTATGCCGCAAAAGATGATAGGTTGGCGGTTCCGGTTGTCCCGTTAGGTACTCTTACACTAAAGTAATTGGCCGGTGCATAGAAGTTGTTGTGGTCTATTGCCATATTTTTAAAAGACGCTCCATTGGCAGCATTGAATATAAAATGTCCAGAACCGCTATTTTCCAAAACGAGCACATTGTTTTTTACCTCAATTCCGTTCAATGACCTTGAGTTATTGGCATCAAACCAAATGCAATTTGCAGATGAACCTTGATTTTTAATACTAATTGTGTTGTTGTACACCTTTATATGAGCTTTGTTTTTAAGTAATAAACCAGTAGGGGTAGTTGTATTTGAACCACGATATTGAATAAAGTTATTGGCGATTATGATTGGTTTTGAGGCAGACCCGGGGTCTCCATTGGCCGGCGCCATAGATAAGGCAACAACTCGGGTGTGTGCTACGTTGGACGAGATATAAAAATCGTTACCAATAATTTGCGAACTATCACCAGCATCCCAGTATCGAACACAATATGCGGCAGTAGATTCAGAAGATTTTACGGTGTTCGATATTATCGAAACTTTGTGATTGTTGCTTAGATCCATACCTTTGGAAGTAAAATTTTGTATTGTATTTCCAACAATGTGGATGTTAGTTCCGTAATTTACTTTTCGGGAAGGAGAAGTTAACGGAGAAGTAGCTCCTTTAATTAAAATTCCATCTGTTCCACCGTTGATTGTGTTGTTCGAAATAGTTACGAATTCCGCTTCATTTTTCGATACCGAGGTAGAAGTTGCGGAACTTGAAGTAATAATTCCGTAGCTATTGGACATTTTCGGAGCACTAAGAATGCAATTAGTAATTGTATTCGAATCCGATTCACCCATAAAGTGCACAGCCCAGCCCCTACTACCAGTTGCAGAAATATCAAGGCTATCTATCACAATATGACTCCCACCATTTATACTTAACACAGGTAATTTAGATGTAGAAGGTGCGGCGATTAGTTTAGTTAACGCACCTTTTCCTTTGAACGTAATAGTGTTGGTGGCACTGGCGCCGGTAATGTTTGGAATTGATATTTGTTCGGTGTAAGTGCCGTTTTGGACCTGAAAGTTTACGCTTCCTGACACGCCAGAGGTACTTAAGGAATTTATTGCAGACGTAAATGAGATAAAGTTTGTACCACTTGTCGGAGCGGAAGAATTAATGGTGTAATTCCCTGAAAGTTGAGCAAAACTTAAAGATGGAATTAAGAAAATGAAAATAGCAAAGAAGGCGTAAAATAAGTTTTTCATGAGCTGTGATTAAAGCTCAAAGCTAAGGATTTACTCTACGATAAAAGAAGTTAAAAGGCTAACCCTTCGGTCAGCCGTTACTCAAAAAGAAGACAATCAATTATCATTTTTCGCTCATTAGGGAAACTAGTAATCAATTTAATTATAGACCAGTGTAGCTGTCATAAAGCAAAAGTGCAAATACCCCTTCCGTCCTTGCGCGCTACCTGCCCAATTGGGAAGGATTGGAATAAGTTAGTTAGCAAAATGTTACTTTGCGAATCTGGATAAGGGATTAATCCAACTGCATAATTTCGCTTAAACCTCTTCTAGTATGAGTTAATTCGGTAGCTGAAATCACTCCCAGTTTTTTAATCAGTCGCTCTTTTGCAACTGACCGTAAATGAAGGTTAAGTACTTCAGATTTTTCGGTAAGTCCATTCTTTTTAGTTGGTTTTAGAACCAGATTTCCCTTGTAGTTTTTAATCTTAGATGTAATGGGACATATCCACACTACCGGAGCGAAGTTGTTCAGTAAATTACCAGAAACAATTACTACTGGTCGAGTTCCTGCCTGCTCGCTGCCCTTTGTTGGGTTGAGGTTAACCAACCATATCTCGCCTTTTTGCATGTTAGGCATCGGTTTGTTTCAGATAATCTGTCATGCCTTCTTCTGCAATTGCAGCAATGTTGGTATCTTCTTCCATGGCCTTGTACGATTTGATGTATTCTGCTCGGGTTATTTGGTTCAAATAAATTCTCAATGCTTTTTCTATCAGTTTGTTTTTAGGAAGCTTAAGCAATTGAGCTTTTTCTTGCAATTGTTGCAAAAGCTCATCGGGAAGAGTACTTGTGAATGTTGTCATAATAGAAATATAAAATACAAATATAAAACATAATTATATTACACAATAACCCCTTCCGTCGCTATGTGACACCTTCCCCAAAGGAAAGGATTGAAGAACGTTAATTAGCAAAATCTTACTTCGTGAATCACAATTGTTAAAAGTACTTTACCTAGTATTCGTGTCCTTCCCTTTCGTGAAGGTGAGCAATCCGGAGGTGCGAAGGATTGGTCGGAAGGGGTTTTATAACCAACAACCCTCCACTCAACCCCAACAAAAATGGCCAACCTTTCGGTTAGCCAGTTATTCAAAAAGAATCGTATAATCGCTTATTGAATTAGTATGCGTTGTGTAATGAAACTTTGACTTAAGTACATTCTAAGAAAGTATGCACCGGCTGGTTGATCCAACTTCACTACAATTTTTTGGCTTTCAATAGTTGATTCAAATACAATCATCCCCCGTAAGTCTAGTATTTCAAGAGAAGTAGCCTCTTTTAGGTCACCAACATCAACAATGAAATTTCCATTGTTAGGGTTTGGAAAAACACGGATATCCTGCTTTAAAACTGGGCTTTGTAATATCCCAGTAGTGGTATCTTCAGGTTCTTTCTTTAGCTCTAAGCTCATGTTTTTTGGATGCTTGATACTACTTCCGCGATTGGCAAAGTAGGTCAGATCCAAAGTTATTGTTTGCTCTCCTAGGTTATTATTGGAGGTAGGTTTTCCAACGATTGAAATGCAACTTTTTTTACCCCTTTTAATCAGTTTTTTTCCAATACTGAAACTTAATCCATCCGGTAAATTAAGTACCCCGTTTATTCTAATAGAATCCACCGCAATTGGCAGCCCAAACGTATCATAAGAGACTGGAGGAATCACTGTAATCGTTTCAGAATAGTCCGAATTAATTTCGGCACTATTCATTTTTCCTTCTCCAGCTGTGGTATGATTACCGGGAGCATTGAACGATGCATTCGGTGTACATTGCGCATAAAGAGCTTGAGATATAAACCATATTAAAACCGTAATTGCAGTTGCCTTCATAAGTAGAGCTATTTCGAGGAAAATCGTTTCGATCTCCATGTTTTAGTAATTCAAATATGAGGACTAATTCGATTTTTAACTATTGAAAATCAGAACTTTAATAAAGTTTTAAGATTCCATTTTAGTTGGGATTACTTCATTCGGTGACAAGAACATTTGCCTTATGGGTAGCCTGTTGCTAAAAGAATGAATTACTTAGAACATTATACAGCTACAATTTTATCGATCAAATCTTAAAACTTACTTAACATTTTGTATATCAGGCATCTATGATAATCAGTTTACGTCAAGGTATTGATAATAGATTACTAAACTTAAAATTGATATTATGAAAAAACTGTATTTAGCAGCTCTTACTTGCGTTATTAGCACGGTTCATCTTGACGCTCAAACGAAGTTTTCTGATATACCGAAAATAGGAGACGTTTATACCATGCACAATTTCGATGCATCTGGGGTAACCATTTCTAGCGTTGGGGAAGATCAGGTGTGGGATTATTCTAACCTAATTAACACAGACACTTTTGATATTAGCGTGGTAGATCCCAAAAATGAACCGGAGGGAAATAATTTTACCGATGCCGACATTGCTGTGGTAAAGTATTTTATTGGTGCAAGCAGAATTAGCGCATACAATACGCACTACTACAAAACGGAATCATCTACCCTCACAAAACTTGGACGGGTAGATAAAGTTCAACCAACAGGGGGTTCCATTATTTACATCAATAAGTTTACAGATGATGAAGTTCATATGAAGTTGCCTCTGGAATTTGGGTCAAAAAATACAGATGCCTGGAACACCTCTTACACCGCTGGTGGCCTAGGCTTAATTACATGGAGTGCGGGTCAAAATGCGTACGAAGTGGAGGCCACTGGTACTTTGAAACTTCCTGGCAAAACAATGAATGTTATTCGTGTAAAAAGGACAAGAAAATACATTAGAATCCGAGGAGCTAGTAGTGGAGTAGTGGAACGAGTTATTTACGAATGGTATGTTCCAACAATTCCGTTTCCAGTTTTGGCAATAGAAGAGAATATTAACTCCGGCGGAGGCGCAAATTATTTTGTTGGTTATATAATGGCGGAGGAAGAGTATAAGGATGTAGTTGGAGTAGAAAAAGAACCTGAAGAAAAACCGAGTTCTGAGGAATACCATTCCAGAAATAATTCTTTGGAAATTTACCCTAACCCAGCTACTGATAACGTTCGTATTCTGGTGGGTAACAATGAGAAAATTAAACTTCTAAGTGTAGTGGAAGTAGGCGGAAAGGAAATGATTCGTAACCCTTCTTTGGAATTGGAACGTGAAAATGAACTTGTATTAAATTTAGATGGATTCCAGCCAGGATTCTATTACCTGAAAGTAATAACTGAAAATAATATGGAATACACTAAAAAACTTATTCTTAATCCAATGTAGGGTTAACGAAGAGTTCGATTATTTGGGTAAGCCACAACATTTAAATGTTGTGGCTTTTTTTGACTTTAAGTAATTTGGTTATTCTTCGGTAGGGTGTTTTGTGCAGTGCGGAATTGGTTTAATCCATAAAGTTTGATAATAAGTCTCCTATTTTAAAAATGCAGCGTATCAATAAGGAGGGGAACCAGAGACAATACATCTAGAAAAGTTATTCTGAATACCTAAGATCAAATTCTGGTCAGAATATCGACGTTTTCCAAGAACTTGTTTTTGTGAATCTAAATTTTCTTCTAGTTCTTTTTACAGCGTACCATTGTAATGGCAATTGTTCCAATTTTTACTGAGTTTAACAAGCTATTTAAGATGTTCAACCTAGTTCAGAATGAATGCAAGAATTGGACACTCGGGAGTTTCTAAATTCCTCAATAAGAACGAATATAAAAATGCAGAGTTGCAGAGTAATATGGCTTTTTTACAGTATCGTCATTCCTCCGAAAGCGGGAATCTGTAGAAATCTATAAGATTCCTGCCTGCGCTGGAATAATGACATTCCCCCATTATTTTACAACACTGCCAAAAAAAAGCCTCAATGGAAATCCATTGAAGCTTTACATCGAGGAAGCGAACCTACGCTATGAACCAACTATTATTTTGTCATTTGACAGTATTCTCTCATTATCTTCTACCTGTAAATAATATATCCCAGCATCCAATTTTCTCACATCTATGGTTTTAATTTCATTTCCTGACCCACTTGGGATTTTTGCTTGATACACAGTTTTTCCCAAAATATCGGTTATTGAAATTTTTAGGGCCGAAGAATTATCACCATTAAGTCTCACGTTCAAAAAGTCGATGGTGGGGTTAGGAAATGTGGTTACGGAGTTTGTGAATGATTCTTCGTTTACAGCAGTAGCGTCATCTTTTGTCGTGTCTTTTTCCACAATGGTATTTAGAGCTTCCGCGTCCATTACAAACCCTTCGAAACTTGAGGTCGGAGTAGGCCCTTCTGGGATTTCTTCAACAATGGTCAATATTGGAGCTGCAATAGAAGCTACATACCATTCGTACATTACTCTTTTTCTTTGTGTTGCCCCCAGACGGGAGTTGTCGTTAACGTATTCTCTTGTTCGCTTTATTCTCAATACGTTTTTTACTGTTTTTCCTGGAAGTTTCAATGTGCCAGAACCATCGACTTCGTATGAGTTTTTTCCATTAACCCACTTTACTGTCATACCTATAGAAACGAACCCATCACCAGTCCATGTATCGGTGTTGGATTCACCGAATTTTAGGGGTAGTTTAAGATAGGTTTCTGTGTCAGTACTAAAGGCGTTAATTAATACTACAGAAGGATTGGGCCCGGTGCTTTTATCTACTCGCCCTAATTTTGTTATGCCACCTGTTTCTACTTTGAAGTAATGAATAGTGTGGTCGTTTGAGCTAAAGCCATCACTACCGTAATAATTATTAACTATAGCAATGTCAGCATTTGCAAAACTATTTCCTTCGGGCTGAAGTTTTGGGTCGACCACCTTTAAACTAAATGTGTTGGTGTAATTTGTATAAGTAGAATAATCCCAAATTTGGTCTTCACCTTTGCCTGAAAGCGTGATACCAGAGGCATCAAATACATTCATTTTATATTCATCTCCAAGTTTGGGAAGATCTGCATATTCTTGGGCTTGAAGGCTAGGTGCAAATGTTCCTACCAATGCCGATATGGCAACTAAATACATTTTTTTCATGATTATTAATTTTAAGTTATCAATAATTGAAAGACTGTACAGGGCGCTCATAGTTGCCTTATTATCAATTCATTAAGAAACATTTAAGAATTGAAAAGAGTTCGTAGATCAAAGACTGCTGATGGTGAATTTAAAATTAATCGAGGAGGCTATTCAAGAATCTATTTTAATTGCAAGGTCTTGGTTCGTTTCAAGAAGTTGGTTTTTATTTGTTCTCTAAGGTGAAACCAAAAGCATGTATGGTTCGCAGAACCAAATTCGTTTCTTGGTGCAATACTTTACGCACTCTATTGATATATACATCAAGGCATTTTGAAATGTAAAAATCACTTCTGCCCCAAACTTCTTTCATGAGTCTTTCTCTTGAAACGGGTTGTTTAAACTCGCTAAACAGCAGAAACAAAATTCCAATTTCAGTCTTACTCATTCCAATTTTTTGCTTAGGTGTATTTAGCGTTTTACGAATGGAATTTATGGAGAAGTCATTCACCTTTATTTCTTCAATTTTGGTGTCGAGTTCTGGATTACAGCGTTGTAATATTGCTTTAATCTTAACCAATAAAAGCTCAGCATCGAATGGCTTTGTCACATAATCGTCTGCTCCAACCGCATATCCTTTTAGTTGATCACTTTTTAAATTTCTGGATGTCAAAAAAATTAATGGAATTTTTTGGTCAATCATTTTTACTTTTCTTGCCAGTTGAATACCATCATAGTCAGGCAATTGAATATCAAAAATACAGAGGTCAAAAATTGTGGTTTTAAAATTGTCAAGCCCCTCTGTAGCGTTTTTGCAAACTGTAGTTTTAGCATTTTTCTCGTTTAATTCGTTTTCAATGAGGTAAGCTAAATTCGCGTCATCTTCAACCAACAATATTTTTTTGTCTGTAATCATGTTTTTAAGCGTATTTCGAATTCGGTTCCCTTTTCTGGGCTCAACAATACAATTGAGCCTTTATGCATATCAATAATGGTTTTGGAATAGAATAATCCTAGTCCAAATCCATTCTTACCGCTCTTACTGGTTCTTCCTCCAAATTTTTGGAATATTGTTGATCTATTTTGTTTGGGAATTCCTTTGCCATCATCAGCTATCTGAAGAATAATTTCTTTTTCAGACCTCAAGGTTCGAATAATAACCATACTTCCATCACTATGCTTTAGGGCGTTGTTTAATACATTTTGGAATACGTTTTCTAAATGAAATTCATCACCAAAAAACAGCACACTTTTTTCAGTAAGCATCAACTCTAGTTCAATGTTTTTAAGCCTGAACAATTCTTCGTTCCTATCTGCTAGTTTTAACAGAATTGCATTGATATCAATATCCTCTTTTTGCAACAGAAGTTCATCCTTCTCAATTAGGGCAGTGGTTAATACTAGATTAATTCCAGTCTGCAGTCGATTGCCTTCTTCTTTCAAAATCTTACCCGACTTGAAAAAAGGTTCTTCTGGTGAATTCAATAATTTTTGAGCGATTAGTTTTATACTAGTCAGGGGTGTATTAAACTCATGGGTCATACTGTGCACAAAATTTTGCTGTGCAATAATCATTTTGCGTTGCTGAATTTGCATCCAAACCAAATACCCAATGAGCAGTAAGGCAATGAAAATGAGAATTCCAGAGCTTAAATAGACATTCCAAGATTGGTTCGAAAATAATTTTTCCAAATTTGGAATGAACACTGAAAGAACAAGGTTATCTACTTTCTCATCGTGAGTGTAGAGTACGAAATCGAGATTTGCGATTTGTTGGTTCGTTGTAGCACTTTCGAAAAAAGGCTGAGCTTCACCTTGCTTTGCCAAGGTATAAACGTATTCAGCTTCTGGATTAATTTCTATTATAGATTGATTTATCAAAGAGTCTAAGATTATTGGGTCTGCAAGCCGCTTACCATTTGAATCTACAAGACAATTTTTATAATAATTCCGGATAAATTTCTCTGCCCCAGTTAATTCAGAGTCGTGTTTCACCTCGGGAATCATTTCAAATTCCATAAGTATTTTCATATTTATTCTACCCGCAGAATACACCGGAATTTTGTCATACATGCGTTTCTCACCGTCTGAAGACTTGTGTTGAATTTGAATCTCAGAAAGGTCAACGGTGTCGTTTTTTTTACGAAACGGATTGATTAATCCAAATGAATTAGGTTCAGTAAAATAGGAATTGGCCTCAAATTCGAAGCAATAATAAGTCGACTCATATTGCTTGATTTTTTCACCTAGAGATTTGTTCAATTGATCGATAAACAAAGACTGTCTTAGTTCAATAGATTGCTGAGCCCAACCTATCAATAACAGCATAAGCGTGACAAGTGTAGCAACAAGAAATGCTGTAAGAGGTAAAATTTTACGTTTCAAAGAAGCAGATTACAGATTTTTAGACTCCAGAATCCTTGAAAAGTCAACCGTTAAAACCGGCCTTTTTATAAATCCAATATTTGAATTTAATAACCGTGGCTATGGATGTATGAGCTTAAGAGGTAGAAACACAAACCAACCCAAATAGAACCAACATGGTTCCTTCAACCAACAGCGAATAGTAATACTCCGAACTATCTTTTTTACATAGGGTAATTACCCATCCAGCAAAAATAGCGGCAACCAAATGAGCCACGGTAATATATGCACTATCAGAAAATAAAATGAGGACGATGAATGAAAAACAAGCCAAACTCAATAGCGAAATTTGCTTTGATTTATCCAATCCAACAAGCATAGGAATAGTATTGAGAGAGCTCCCTTGGTCAAAATCCAAATCACGAATATCAAACGGTATAGTAATCGCAAAAATGAAAAAGAAACGACTAGCGAAGTAGTAAAATAATTCGGGTTTAGCGAATAAATCTGTCTGCTCGTACAGTGGTAAATACACACTAACATAACTCACCGTAAGGCTAATTAAAAACACTTTAGCAAATGGTATATCACGCAATCGCCAATGTTTTCCGTTACGCTTGAGTAGAGGTAAACTATACCCGACCGCAATAAGCGCGGGAACCGAAATTGGAGCAATAAAATCGGTGTCTAGCAACATGGCCAATACAGCTGCAATACTTCCAGAAAGCGCAATAAGAACAAGAAGTACAGGTTTGTTTTTTATTGCCCAAATATGTCGTGGGCTAAGGTTTTCTTTTTTGATTTGAGACAGACCTACTACGCGATGAATGTTATAAATAAACAACGTGCTACAATAGATAAATGTGAGTAAGTTAAAATTGAATGGAATACCAACTAAAAGATATGCAACGGCGCTAATTCCACTAACAGGAAGCGCTACGTACAGGTTGCTGTAAATGGCAACATCTAAAAGTTGGACTGCAAATTTTTTCACGAATCGGGTGCCGCACTTAAACCAATTACTCCGCCCACAACCGTTCCAATTAATGAGCCAGCAATGCTATGGAAGATTTTTTTCATGCGCGCACCCTGTTTGTAACCGGCTATATAGGCAGCTTGGTTTTCGGGTTCACCACCTGTTCCCCTTTTTTTAGGTGGGGTATTTTTAGAACTAACACTACCCAATAATGCTCCTGGAATCGGCGATAATATGACAAGAGCCGCTTTTCGATTACCCAAAAAGGCCGATAATCCACCGCTAACGGCAATCGAAACGACCCATGACCAGGTTGTTTTTTGTAGTTCTCTTCCTTCTCGTTGTCCGAGCACATAAAAGCCCATTTCTTCAATTGAATAGCCTGTTTCACTGCTATCTGGGTTGTACCAAATAGAATCATGCCCGTTCTCCATTACAGAAAAAATACTTGATTTATCTAAAATTACAATTTTAGGTTTTCGATTATGTTTAGTGGTTTCCACTACAATTTCAACTGGCGATTCGTCTAGTTGTATGCCCGTTAACTGCTGACCTCCTAGTAGGGTAAATTGCTTTTTCGACTGAGCGAAACTTGATAAAAAAGCAACAAACAACGTGCAAATGCACAATATTCTTAACATGAATTGTTTTTTAGAATAATTGTCAAAAGTAGCTAAACAAATCGCTGTTTTATGACTCTGTATGATAACCTGAAACACTAGGTTTAAACGTATATTTGCCCTCTTTTTTGGCAGTTAAAAGCTTATCGTAAAATGGAAAAATTTAAAGGAAGACATATAGGTCCTAGAGGTAATAATGTTGCTGAAATGCTTCGAGTTGTTGGAGCAGATTCATTAGAACAATTAGTTGATGAAACAATACCCGCTCAGATTCGATTAAAGTCTGATTTGGACATCCCAGAAGGAATAAGTGAATTTGAATACCTAAGACATATTGACGGTGTAGCAGCAAGAAATCAATTGTTGCGTTCTTATATTGGTCAAGGATATTACGGTACAATAACACCTTCGGTAATCAAACGAAATATGTTTGAGAATCCAGGTTGGTACACGGCCTATACACCCTATCAAGCCGAAATTTCTCAAGGAAGATTAGAAGCCTTGCTAAATTTTCAAACCGTTTGTTCAGACCTAACCGGGATGGAATTAGCAAACGCGTCTCTTTTGGATGAAGCCACTGCTGCTGCTGAAGCTATGATTTTGTTGTTTCATGCAAGAAGTCGTGCAGATGTAAAAGCGGGAAAAGTGGAATTCTTTGTTGACGAAAACTGTTTTGACCAAACCATTGAGGTTATCAAAACCCGTTCTATTCCACTTGACATTGAATTGGTTGTTGGAGATTGGAAAAATTACAAATTCAACGAAAAATCGTTTGGTGCTTTAGTGCAGTATCCAGATAGTATTGGTTCAATCGAAGATTACTCTGGCTTTGTGGAAGCAGCTCACCAAAACGAAGCTAAAGTTGCCGTAGCGTCAGATTTAATGGCATTGGTAAAGCTTACTCCTCCAGGAGAATGGGGAGCAGATGTAGTTGTTGGAAATTCGCAACGATTTGGTGTGCCAATGGGATTTGGCGGACCACACGCAGCGTTTTTTGCCACAAAAGAAGAATACAAAAGATTTATTCCGGGTAGAATTATTGGTGTTTCGCAAGACCGAAACGGTAATAAAGCGCTAAGAATGGCCCTCCAAACACGAGAGCAACACATTAAAAGAGACCGTGCAACTTCTAACATTTGTACAGCCCAAGCATTGCTTGCAAATATGGCTGGTGCTTATGCGGTATATCATGGTCCACATGGATTAAAAGAAATTGCGTCCAGAATTCACGACCATACCAATAGATTGGCCTGTGCAGTTAAGAATTTAGGTTATGAAATAGTAAATGACACATGGTTTGATACCATTACTATTAGAGCAGAAGAAAGCCTGATTAAAAGAACATTCGAAGACAAGAAGATTAATCTGTGGTACGAAGAAGGAACTGTAACGGTAAGTATTGACGAAACGGTTATGAACCAAGACTTAGCTGATTTGGTTACTGGTTTCGCAAAAGTAAAAGGAAAGGATGTTGTATTAGACGATTGTAGCTTAGGAATTCCATCGCACTTAAATAGAACATCCGAGTTTTTAACTCATCCAACTTTCAATAGCTATCATTCCGAAAGCGAAATGATGCGTTACTTGAAATCGTTGGAGAATAAAGATATTTCTTTGGTTCATTCCATGATATCTTTAGGTTCTTGTACCATGAAGCTGAATGCAGCTACTCAGATGTATCCGGTTTCGTTGCCAGAATTTGCTAATATTCACCCATTTGTGCCAGCAGACCAAACTTCAGGTTACGATCAGGTAATCGAAGACTTAGAGCAATGGTTGTGTGCAATTACAGGATTTGCAGCTGTTTCATTTCAGCCGAACTCTGGTGCGCAAGGTGAATACGCTGGTTTGTTAACGATTAGAGCTTATCACCGAGCAAATGGAAATCCGGAACGAAAAATTGCATTAATACCTTCATCTGCTCACGGTACTAATCCTGCTTCGGCGGTTATGGCTGGAATGCAGGTTGTAGTGGTAAAAAGCATTGAAAATGGAAACATCGATGTTGATGACCTTAGAGAAAAAGCAGAAAAATATAAAGATACGCTCGCTTGTTTAATGGTTACATACCCTTCTACCCATGGTGTTTTCGAGGAAGAGATTATCACCATGACGGATATTCTCCATGAGAATGGTGGTCAAGTATATATGGATGGTGCCAATATGAACGCTCAAGTTGGATTAACAAGTCCTGGTAACATTGGTGCGGATGTATGTCATTTGAATTTGCACAAAACCTTCGCTATTCCTCATGGTGGTGGTGGCCCTGGTGTTGGTCCAATCGGTGTAGCTGAACATTTAGCTAAATTTTTGCCTGGACATAGCGTTCGCTTAAATACAAATGAAGATGCTATACCTGCGGTAAGTGCAGCACCTTGGGGTTCTGCTTCTATTTTGCTCATATCTTATGCCTACTGTAAAATGTTGGGTAAAACAGGTCTTAAAGAATCGACTCAATACGCTATTCTCAATGCGAATTATATCAAAAACAGATTGGAAGAACACTATCCAGTATTGTATTTGGGTAAAAATGGCAGAGTAGCGCACGAAATGATTTTGGATTGTAGAAACTTCAAAAAAACGGCAGGTGTTGAAGTAGTTGACATCGCTAAACGTCTAATTGATTTTGGTTTCCATGCGCCAACGGTTAGTTTTCCGGTTGCTGGAACCTTAATGATTGAGCCTACAGAAAGTGAAAGCAAAGCTGAATTGGATCGTTTTTGCGATGCGATGATTCAAATCCGAAAAGAGATTGCAGCAATCGAAAACGGTGAAGTGGCTAAAGAAAACAATGTGGTTAAAAATGCTCCTCACAGGGCTCAAGAGATAATTAATTCCAACTGGGATAGAAATTACTCAAGAGAAGATGCAGCATATCCATTGCCATGGGTACGAAATTCGAAGTATTGGGTTCCGGTAGCGCGAATAGATGATGCTTATGGAGATAGGAATCTAATTTGTGCATGCCCTCCGATGGAAGAATACGAAGAGCAAGAACATAATATGTCACTTTAAGAAATAAAAAGGGAACCGAGTCGTTCCCTTTTTCTTTTTTTAATTTCACTCCATGAAAATTGCGCTAACCATTCTAATTACATTTTTGGTTTTGTTCGGATTCGGGCAAGATGTTAACCGTCCATTTATAGTTTCCAAGGCAAGTAAATCCGCGGCTGTGCAAGTAGGAACCTTGGCCAGTGGAACTCCCGTTTTTTCAGAGAATTTTGAAACCGGAACGAGTTTTCCGTTGAATGGGATAACCGTGAAAACCAAAGCCAGCGATGGAGGATTTAAAATAGGTAATGCAAGTCAGTCAAATACCGGACAAGTGTGGAAGGTTCCTTCAGGAACCAAGTTTGCTTATACCTCCGACGACGCTTGTAATTGCAACAAAAGTGCGGATAGTATTTTACTTCCAGTCCAAAACCTATCACCTTCAATGGTGTTTCACTTGAATTTTCGGTTGTATTTCAATAGAATTAGTCCCAATGAAAAGACGATGGTTCTTGCAAAAAACAATGGTCAAATTAGGTTGCTCGCAACAATAAAAAGCGAAAACAATTGGCAAGATTACAGTATTCCACTGACGGGTTTAAGTGGAAATGTTCAAGTTGTATTTTCCTATTCGGATGGTGGCCGTTGGGGAACCGGTTTGGCTATCGATGATGTTTCGATTTGTGAGCCAGATGAAGGAGTTAACTTAAAGCAAAACGGAATGCTGTTGAACGGCATGAATCCAGAAAATTTTTACAATTACATACCCACCCATCAAGCTGCGCTACTACCAATTGACATTGCTACAGAGCTAGTGAATTTTGGAAAATTTGCCGCTTCAAATACCAGAATTCAGTTGCAAGTTGGAGGGTACGGAAATATTTCGAATACCAGTGCTCCTTATACTCAGATAGCGAATGATGATACGGTTTTAGAAGTTTATAAAAATTACGTTCCGTCAAATGGCATTGGTGAATATCAAATTGAACTTACGGCAATTTCAGATACGGTAGAATCGGTTACCGAAGGAGATACGCTGCAAGCAAAACTGTTTTTGTCCGATTCTGTATTCTCAAGAATTGGCAGCGAGCAACCAAGTCGAGGTTTTTGGTACGGGCCAGGGGTTCAGTACGATCTATCATCATTAATAGAAATTCGAACTCCAGATACTGCTACATCTATATCTGTTTTTATTCATGAAAACTCCGCGGTTGGAGATACATTCGATGTTATTATTCTCAATGAGTTTTACCAAAACAGAGTTATTCCACAAGCATTTCCGCAGTTGAATGAAAACATTGAAATAAAGCAGGAGCACCTTGGAAAATGGTCAACGTTCACCATTCCAAATACACCATTAGCAATTGGCAACTACTATGTAGGAATTAAGTCGAGAACAGACTCAGTAATAATAGGCGTTTCAGAAACTGAAGCTGCAAGTGGCGTTTCGTTTGTAAATATTGGAACGGGATACACATCAAGTAGTTATTTGCCGTTTGTAAGATTAAACGTTCAGCCCCGTTCGTGTTCAATTCAAGGCTCGGTTTCGGTTACCAATACCAATTGTGGCGCTTCAACAGGCGTAGCAACGGTTCAAATGACTCAAGGTGTTGCCCCGTACAAATACAGCTGGGGTCAAGAAGCAGAATTTGATTCTACTAGTTCGATTTCAAACCTTTCGGCCGGAAATTATAGCGTAGTGGTATCGGATTCCTTGGGTTGTACTATTAACCTAAACGGTGAGGTAAATGATATTGGGGCACCTCAAGTAGTCCTAAAAAACAAACAAGATGAAACGTGCTTTGGCAATAATGCGGGGTTAATTGATGTTGGAATATCAGGAGGGACATTGCCCTATGCTATAACTTGGAGTAATGCTGCTACGGATTCCAGTATTACTGGGTTGTCCGCAGGCATTTATAAGATTACCGTGTCAGATAATGCGAATTGCAAAACCGTACAAAGGATTAATGTGGAAGGGCCTAGATTGCCTTTATCAGTTTCATTCGACATTACAGATAATTTTTGTTTCAATGAAAAGAATGGAAAACTTCGAGCAAACGTGCTTGGAGGCGTTCCTGAGTACAATTTTTTATGGGCGGATACCAGCTTTAAAACCAATGCAGTCTCAGGCGTGGAATCGGGAATTTACAAGGTTACCGTAACCGACGATAATGGATGCTCAATTGACGACTCTGCTTCGATTGGAGGGACGGCACCGATTTTAATTACATCAACGGTCCTGGATACTGCTAATCTAGCTACTATTACTATTGAAGCAACCGGAGGAAGCGGTCTATTAAACTATTCTTGGAAAGGCCCAGATGGTTTTGCAGACCCGCGGACCCAAAATTTAGAAAACCTAAGAATAAGAGGAGAGTATATTTTGTTTGTAACCGATGAAAACAACTGCGTTCAAACAGATACCATGGAAGTAGCCGGGGTTGTAAATACATCCAATATATCACCTCAATTGCGCATTCAAATTTACCCGAACCCGTCAAGAGATGTGGTAACGATTCGGTTTACAGAAATGGCTACCGGAGAACTTTTACTCTTTGATCCCAACGGTAGTTTGGTAATGCAAGAAACATACAATGAACAAGAAGAGGTTGTTATTCAAAAACCGTTTTCGGGTGTTTTCATTCTAAAAATTATGAACGAAGGGCAACCTTCGTACAAACGACTTGTTTTTACAGATTAGATGAAGGTTTATACAAAAACAGGAGATAAAGGAGAAACTTCTTTATTTGGAGGTAAGCGAATTTCAAAATCCGATTTAAGAATTGAATCCTACGGTACGGTAGATGAATTGAATTCATGGATTGGATTAATTCGAGACCAAGATATATTACAAACCCACATTTCTATTCTACTAGAAATTCAAGACCGACTATTTACCTTGGGTTCAATGTTGGCTAGCGACCCAGAAAAGCCGCTAAAGAACATTCCTATTGTTGACATTTCAGATATCGAGTATTTAGAAAAAGCCATGGACACTATGGATGCTGAGTTACCACCAATGAAGTCGTTTGTGCTGCCGGGTGGAGATACAGTAGTATCTTATTGTCACATAGCTCGATGTGTTTGCAGAAGGGCCGAGCGCATGGTTATTCGGCTAAGTGAAGAAAGTAAAGTCAATCCCATCGAGATTCAATACTTGAATAGATTGAGCGATTATTTGTTTGTGCTTTCTCGTAAAATTATGCTGGATAAAAACGCGCCCGAAACCCCGTGGAAACCAAGAGTTTAAAGCTTAAAATAATTTGATTTGCAAGTGTGGCTAAAAAAATTACATTTGCAAAAATTAAAACCCTAATCCACTAGGAAAATGTATTGGACTTTAGAATTAGCTTCGTATATGGAAGACGCTCCTTGGCCAGCAAGTAAGGAGGAACTAATCGACTACGCACTAAGAAGAGGCGCACCACTCGAGGTGGTTGAAAACCTACAAGAAATTGAAGACGAAGGCGATTCTTACGATAGCATTGAAGACATTTGGCCAGACTACCCCTCAAAGGAAGACTTCTTCTTCAATGAAGATGAGTATTAGCTACTTAAGAAAGAATTTAGAATATTAAAAAGCCACGTTAATCGTGGCTTTTTTTTATACGCTATTTTTATTTCCTAACTTTGTATCAAAACTAATTATGTTCAAATCAACTTGCTATCAGGCTATTACAGTATTGTTTTTTACCCTTTCAACCTTTTATGGGTTTACTGCAGTAGAACAAATCAAATCAAAATCTAGTGAAGCAGTTTACTTTACTGAAAACAAAGGTCAAATTTTAGATCAATTTGGAAATTATAATTCTCAAGTGAATTTTCTTGGGGTATTCCATGACTTGAATGTTCAAATACGCATGAAAGGATGGAGCTATGAGACCTTTAAAACGGAAAACAGTAACTCTTTAGAAAGTATCACCAATATTTCAAGGGTTGACTTCAACTTTATTAATCCATCGAATAATATTTCGATCACTTCCCGGAATAAAGTTGGTCCTGAGTTCAATTATTATGGAGAGCACTTTTCAAGTGATGGTATAAAAGCCGTTAAGTCTTACTCGAAGGTGGAATATCTTAATGTTTGGGATGGAGTTAATGTTGAATTTGTTGTGGTTGATGATAAGCCCAAATACAATATTCATGTTGAATCTCCAAGCCAATTGAGTCAAATAGCTTTTGGAATTTATGGGGCAGATAATGTCCGGTTAATTGACAATGAACTTCATTTTAAAACTAAAAATGGTAAAATTACGGAGCATATACCCTTGAGTTTTATTACGACCAACGAAAATAAGGAACAGAATGTTCAGGTTGAATATAGAATAAAGGGCAATATACTTTCGTTTGAATTGCTTGATCAAAGCAATGATTGGAAACATCTTACTATAGACCCTAATCCTCAATTAGAATGGAACAAATCTTTTGGGGATTCTCCTTGGAGGCTTAGTCAAACAAAATCGATAGAACTAAACTCACTTTCGGAAGTATACTCGGTAGGGTGGACAAATTCTAGCAATAATATAGCGACCGCTGGAGCACATGAATCAACTCTTCTGGGTGCTAAAACAGTTGGGTTTGCTATTAAAACGGATAAAAATGGAAACCAAATATGGGGAACTTATTATGGCTCAGGAGGTCTCTCAGGAACCGAATTTCATGATGTTGCATTGATGGGAGACACACAACTTGTTGTTGTCGGTCATACAATAACAACAGCAGGTTTAACCACGACAGGTACATTTCAATCCAATTCTGGTGGAGGAACTGATGTTATTCTTGTGAAATTTGATTCTTCAGGTACTCGTAAATGGGGAAGTTACTTTGGAGGTACAAATGACGACTACGGGACCGCTCTTTTAACGGATACAAGTAATAATATTTATTTCACAGGAAAAACTAATTCAACTGATACTATTGCCTCTGCTGGAGCATTTAAATCAAGTTTCGGTGGCGTGTGGGATGGTTATGTGGCTAAGTTTAATACTTCTGGTGGACGCGTTTGGTCTACATATTATGGCTCGACCAGTCTGGACGAATTGGAAGAGATAACTTTGGATAAATTAAATAATATTTACGTTGTAGGGTCATCGAGGAGCACCACAGGAATATCCACTACTGGTAGTCACCAAGCCACCCATTCAGGAGGTACTAGAGATGGCGTATTTGCCAAATTTAATAGCTCTGGAACTCAAATATGGTCATCTTATTTTGGAGGAACGTCATTCGACTATATCTACTCGATTTTTGCGGATAGTGATACATCAATTTATATGGTTGGTACTACGAATTCAAGTTCTGGCATTTCAACTCCTAATTCTCGACGACCTATAAAAAGTACAAATAGTACATATGACGGATTTGTAACAAAATTTAGTTTAAATGGAATAGTAGATTGGTCCACGTACGTGCACGGTGACGGTTATGCTGTGACGCCTCTAGATGTTTATGTGAAAAATGACACCTCAATTTTTGTGTCTGGCGAGGCTGACGGAGGAATAAGAGAACTGACATTTGGCTTTTACCATAATTATTCAGGAAATGAAGACAGAGGCTTTATTTTAAAATTTAACGCAAAAGGGAAATTGAAAATAGCCACAGACTTGAGTGAGCAAACGGAAAGTCATGGAGTGCGATCAAGCTCTCAAGGTAAGATTTATGTCGGGGGAGAAAGGTCCGTATCGCCAGGAGGTGTTTATGCCAGATTATCTAAGTACATGGAATGCCCTCCTCGTTTTACATCTCGATTTTTACAAACACAATACAAAAGGTGTATTGACGATACTTTATCGTTAAAAATTTATTCCGGCTCAGGAACATCCTATGCTTGGTCGGGTCCAAACAACTTTTCAGATACAGGTGGTACAGTATCCTTTGATTCGCTTAAAACTCCCGACGGAGGAATTTACAATGTGACGGTAACAGATGTAAATGGATGTCAGGAAAGCTATAAAACAGTTGTTCGGTTAGATAGTGTTAACGCATCATTGCCCACTTCATATAATAGATGTAAAAACCAAAACTTCAATTTGTCGGTGTTTAATACCTCAAAACAAACTTGGCATTTGCCAAATGGATCAATAGATACTAATAATCGACTTAGATTTCCATTTATACAACATTCAGATAGCGGGTACTATGGTGTTAAAGTCCAAAATAGTAGCGGTTGTAAAGACAGTCTTTGGACTAGGGTATTTGTAAGTCATACGAACGTTGAAATTGATACTATTCCTATTCTATGTGAAGGAGATGTCGCCTATTTCAAAGCAAACCCAATCGATGGGTTGAAATTTGAATGGTTTTCAGTTTCTAAATCTAGAACTATTTCGCAGGACACCATGTTTGCTCAACAGATGAACCTATCTGACAGTGGGCTATACTTTTTGTACTATGCTGATTCTAATTGGTGTCGAGATACGGCAAGTGTGCATGTCACGGTTCGTCCAAAGCCAATAGTGACAGTCGGTACTGGAAATAGTCCGTGCCCGGGAGGGGTAATGTATTTCAATTCGAACGGTGGTGTTTCATATAAATGGTCTGGACCTGCAGGTTTTACTAGAACAATTCAAAACCCTAGTATATTTAACGCATCTCGTGCTAATATTGGAACGTATACTGTTTCTGTTACAAATCAATTTGGCTGTATAGCATCAAAATCTGTTCAAGCACGAATTTTGGATGAGCCTCGGCTAAGCCTTCAAAATAATAGCCCCGTCTGTGAAGGAGATGATCTTACAATGAGCATAACTGGAGCTAGTTCGTACGTTTGGACAAGCCCCACCGGATCAAATTTTACGTTTCCTTCTTGGAGACTAAGCAATGCTCAAAGAAGCGACAATGGAACATACACTGTAGTGGGTACATCAGCTGGCGGTTGCAAAACAACAAGGACAGCAACCGCAGTTATTAACTATGTAGATCCAATTGCAACAAGTAATTCGCCAATAAAAGTTGGGGATGATTTAATTCTTAATGGTTCTGGTGGCTCGTCATATTTTTGGAGTGGGCCTTCGAGAGGTTTTTTTGGAATGGTGCAAAATATTCCAACTGTCGATAAAAGTCATGCAGGATTATGGAACCTAAATGTCACCAAGGGCAATTGTGAAAGCGATACTTCGATTACTGTTGTAATCGAGGATGAGGAAGAAATTATAGATCCAAATCCGGATGTTTCAGTAGAGTTGTTAGATGGCCAGTCCTATCTAAACGCATATCCTATACCTTCGTCAGGTGCAGTATTTGTCGAGATTCAATCAAGTGAACAACAAAAATTATATTTCGGAAAAGTATTTAACGTAACGGGACAAGCTATCTATAATTTACCCTTAGAGTTTAAAACAAATGAAGTGAATCAGTTTCATTTAAATGTGCCAGGGACTTACCAATTGCGGATTCTTGATGAAGACGGAAACATTCAGGCAACTAAACGAATAATTATTGCCAATTAAGAAAAGCCTTTAGTAGTGACATTTCGAATACTAGGAATGGCTTTTTTTATTTTGTAATACTTGCAATTAGGTTGTAAAGTTCTGCAGGGTCAAATGGTTTAGATAGGTAGCTATTCATACCAGCATTTGCAACCTTTTCTTTAACATCTCCTAAGGCATCAGCAGACATAGCAATAATAGGTAGATTGGTGTAGTAAGCACCTTTCATAGACCGTATAGACTGTGAGGTTTCGTAGCCGTCCATTCCTGGCATTTGAAGGTCCATAAGTATAAGGTCAAATTTTTGAGAAGTGATTACTTCTAGTGCTTCTTCTCCGCTATCGACAAGTGTGGTGTCAACCTCCCAATTTGATAGAAATTTTTCCACCACTTTCTGATTGAACGGATTGTCTTCCACAACTAATACGTTATAATCTGACAATGCAGTTAATTCGTCTTTAGAAAGCACATTAGCTTCTTGCTCCGCTTTCTTACTAGTTTTTCCAAAAAATAATTCAACAAAAAAGGTAGCACCTTTTCCTAATTCACTTTCAACCCATATTCCTCCGCCCTGAAGTTCCACCAACTTTTTGGTAATAGCCAGCCCAAGTCCAGTGCCACCGTATTCTCGAGTTGTATTTGAGTCTGCTTGCGAAAAACTCTCGAATATCCGTTTGTGGTTTTTTGGAGCGATGCCAATACCAGAATCTTTAATCCAAAATTGAATTTTACTTCCTGTAGAGTTACTTCCTTTCGCTTTGGTTCCAAGTTCAATCATGCCCGTTTCGGTGAATTTCACCGCATTACTTAGCAAGTTGTAAATGATTTGGTTTAATCTATTGTAATCTCCCAGAAGCACCGAAGGAATGGTTTCATCTAGGCTTAATTGAATACCCACGTTTTTTTCTTCCGCTTTCTGCAAAAAGACTTCACGAGCTCGTATCATTTTTTCATTCGTATTGAAGGGGATGTTTTCAAACTGAATGTTTCCACCATCGATTTTGGTAAGGTCCAGAATGTCATTGATTAAACCCAACAACGAATCTGCAGAATACTTTAATGGTGTAATAAGTTCTTCTTGATCCGAGCGTGGTTTTCCTTGAATGAGAAGGTTAGTAAATCCTAAAATGGAGTTTAGTGGTGTTCTAATTTCATGAGACATGGTGCTCAAGAAGTTTTCTTTTTCTCTCGCTCCCTCTTTGGCTCTTTCGTTGGCAAGTGTTAGCTCTTCAATTTGTCTTTTTTGTTCGGACACGTTTCTAAATGTCCAAATTCTTCCCGCCACTGGGCTTTCTGGTTCTAATATGGGAGCCGAGTAAAAATCATAGAAGTGGCCATTAACCGTAGAAAACGTGTACTGAACTTGTCTATGGGGGTTTTTTATAGCGTCATCGATTAGCTTTTTAAGCTCATTTTTTTCTGAGGAAAAGGCAACTATTTCTTCTAAAACACTGCTTGCGGTATCATCAGCCGAAGGTTTTTGGCCAAGAGCAAACATATTTACTAACCTAGTGTTGCATGAAATAATTGACTTGAACTCATCGGTGATAAATATTCCATCTTTTACAGCCTCTTGTTGTGCCTCAAGTATCGAGAGTGTTTGCCGTAATTCTAAGCGTCTAAAAAATGCTTCTGTAATATCTTTTCCGGTGCAAGTTATTGCTTCAACTTTTCCTCGTTTGTCTTCTAGAGTTCTTTCTTTAAATTCAATAATCGACGTTTTACCATTCGGCTTAATAACCTCCAGAATGTACTTATTGCTTGGGTCTTTTTGATTTACTTGCTGTTGTTGCAGAATCGGTAATTTATGGTTTAAATTGTTTTTTTCGAGTAATTCGGGCAATAGTTCAAACCATTCTGTATGACTGTACCCCGTTATTAGTTCCAAATTATCAGTCACATAAATCGGCTTGCGATTTTTGTTTAAGGTAAACGAAAACGTTTCTCCATGCTCTAAAATTAGACGTTGTTGGGCGAGTGTTTGCGATAGGCTCTTTTTACTCTGATACAATTCGTCAGTATTTCTTGAAATATCTTTAAGGCTTATTATAAACACAATAAGGATGATTGCAATCATGGTAAAAAATGAGATGAAAATAACTTGCAGTTTTACCTTAATTGGTGCAACAAAATCGTCTTCGGAAAGGACAAAAATTAATCCGAAACGTTCCTTAAATATTTTGAACGGCTGGTAACAAGAGAGATAAATTTTTGAACTTTTTGGGAGCGAATGGAGTAAAAATCCGGATTGATTTTCTAATAAATTGTTGATTACAGTTTTTTTGTTTTGTGGTAATAAATTGAATTCAGAATCAAACGATTTTCCTCGATTTAAGCACGAGAACCCCAGGTTCTCTGTAAATACAATCTTCGAACTGAATTCACCGGTGTATTGTCGATTGGCTTCGTCACTAATCATAGCAATCATATCCATTACAGCGCCAAGATATACTTCGTTTTCACCCCCGATTCGCAACGGACTCATCAATAACATTTTACTGCCTTCAAGGTGAAGCATTTTTGGTTTATTGGTAAATTGTAGGGGCAGTTGCTTGGTTTCAAGCGCTCCATAACCCTCTTCAATAAACCCTTTTTTATCGCAGCTGATAAAATAGTATTGGTCTGCAGTGTAAATAAACAAGGTATCAACAAACAAATTATAGCGGTTCACAATTCGCTTTAAACGATATCGTAGCTTACCACTGTTTGGGTCTTCTTGATTAAAGACGGCACCAAAGTCATCGAGGTCGGCCAAGTAAGGGAATTCCTTTTTAAATCGTACAATCTGACCTTCAAGTTGTTGCGTAGATAGTTCAAGTTGTTTTGAAACGTATTTCTGTCTCGAATCAATTTGGTTGGTGATTAAAGTACTATACAAAAAGTAGCTCAGTACTAGCATCCCGATAATGATAATCGGTAATGCGAAAAATGTTACTGGGCTTGTTTTGGCGAAATCTTTAAGCATAGTCTATGAACAGGTTGCTAATTTACAATCCTCCGCTAAAATCGCTGCTACAAAAATGAAATTATCGCTACGTGGCAATTGCAACCGTTACAATAAAAACTTTGCACTTGTCCACCGAATTGAATTCTTGTGCTAATGAAGCCAATGTAGAGCCTGTGGTTATTACATCATCAACTAGTAACACAGATTTTCCTTCGAACTTTACAGGCTTTTTAATTTTAAATATTTGCACGGAGTTTTGATGTCTTTCGAAATGAGATTTTTTGGTCTGACTTTCTGTAGCTCGAATTCGTTTTACGAACTTTGGTGCATAAGTAGCTGAAATTATGGCGGCAATGTTTCGTGCAATGCTATCGCACTGGTTGTACCCTCTTATTCGTTGTTTAGAAATATGTAGAGGAAGAGGAATAACAAAATCAATATTGGAATATCGTTTCTCTTTCTTTATGTGCTGTCCTATAATTTGACCAAACTCATCTCCAACTTGCGTTACTCCTTGGTACTTTAACGCATACATCAAGTCTTGAACTCGTTGGCCTTTCTGATAATTGTAAAATGAAAAAGCGTGTTCAACATCACATTTTCCGAGTAAAAGTTGTTTTACCGGGTTCTCCTCCGATTTGAGATATTTAGTTTGTGGCATTTTTATTCGACATGTCAAGCAAATTGCCCATTCCGACTTGTGAACTGGTTTTTTACAGCCTGCGCAGTTTTGTGGATAGAATAGTGAAATAATTTCTTTGAGCATAGGTTAGTTCAAGTAAGTGGTTTCCTAGCTTTGTTGAACACTATAAAAATACAAAATCTCACGATATGTCTGACATTCCAGAAAAGAACAACACGTCGCAAAAAGTCATTATTGGCCTGCTGACGTTTTCTATTGTTGCTAATGTGATTTTGATGTTTATGCTTTTTGATGAAAAGAGTAAAACCAATCAACTGACCGGGCAAAACACAGAGATAACGGAAGAGAAAGAAAACCTTACTGTAGAATTGAACGATATGTTGGCGCAGTACGACACACTTTCATCGACTAACGACACCCTTAATGAAAAATTGGCTAGTGAGCGAGCTAGGGTAGAAGAGCTGATTCAAAAGGTAAAAAGTGGCAACTGGACGATTTACAAGTTGAAAAAAGAAACCGAAAGCCTCAGAAAAATAATGAAAGGATTTGTGCATACCATCGATTCTCTGAACACCGCGAACATTGAATTGATGACAGAAAATCAATCGATAAAAGGTGAGCTCGGAAAAGAACGTGAAAAGGCTTCTCAATTAGAATCTGAAAAAAGTAAGCTGGCTGAAAAAGTGAAAATAGGAGAGCAATTACAGGCGGTTTCAATCGAGTCTTTTGGGCAAAAAGTAAAATACAATAACCTGCATAAGCAAACGGATAAAGCACGTTCGGTAGAAAAAATTAAAACCTGCGTTACTGTAGGTGAAAACGACTTAGCCAAGGCAGGAAAAAAGATGGTTTATGTGCGAATAATTGGGCCATCGGGTAAGGTGCTCACCATGAGCGAAGACCAATCAAACATGTTCGAATTTGATGGTGTGCGCGGATTATATTCTGTAAAGAAAGAAATTACCTACGAAAACAAAGAAATTGATGTGTGTTTGTATTGGGACGTAAAAACAGAAGCCGAACCCGGTAAGTATGTAGTTTATGCCTATGCCGATCAGCACGAAATTGGCACTACGGAGTTTGTTCTTGACTAAGCGGATTCTATTCTTATTGTTTCTTACCGGTTTGTTCTCGGTGGGTGTGCTTGATGCTAATGCGCAAAGAGTCAAAAAACTTAAACGCAAGGAACTACAGTTTATTGAAAACGGATTGCCAAATGAACCCATGCGTGTTTGGACAATTAACAACAAAAAGGACTCCATATTTTTAAGAAAACCCGCCAAAAAAGTTCACCTTGATAAGAACGGCACGGACATCGTATATTTCTCTAAACGCTTATTGAAAACGGTTCAAGACCCAAAACAAATGGGGGTCGGAATTGCCGCTCCTCAAGTGGGTTTGCGAAGACAGGTAATAGCCGTTCAGCGTTTCGATAAAGAGAATGAACCCTTCGAAATTTATATTAATCCAAGAATAACCAGTTGCTCAGAGGAGACGAAAAAAGGAAAAGAAGGTTGTCTTTCCATTCCTAATTACACAGCGGAAGTATTCCGGCCAATTTCAATTACAATTGAATACCTAGACCTAGACGGAAAAAAACATATCGAGGAAGTCAGTGGTTTTACCTCAGTGATATTTCAGCATGAAATAGACCACTTGAATGGTATCTTATTTATCGACCATTTAAAGTCTGAATAGGGCAAAATAATCGTCGAGTTGTAGGATATGTGTGGTGAAAATTAGACCTGTCATTTCGAGTGTTTTGTGAAGAATGAACAAAATGCTTCGAGAAATAGCCAAATAACTTGTCTTGCTCGATGCTAATTTCTTCGAAATTCACTCGAAATGACAGCTCAAACAATTTCAAACCGCAGAAGGTCTAATTAGCTAATTTGACCTTCTACCTCGTTTCCGTCTGAAAAGGGAATGCCATCCAGTTGCATTTTCAGCGTATCCATAACCGATTGGTAATCTTGCATTAGTTCTTTTTTTACAGGTAAGGATGAGGGTAATTTTTGAGTTCTATGGTTTACCTGTTTTCCGTTTTTCCAAAACCGGAAACAAACGTGTGGGCCAGTGGCTAATCCAGTACTTCCAACATAACCAATAACATCTCCTTGTCTCACATATTTTCCAGACCGAATTCCGGATGCAAATTTCGACATGTGTAAATACTGAGTTGTGTAAGTTCCGTTGTGCTTAATTTTCACATAATTTCCATTGAATTTCTTGTAGCGAGCTTCAATAACTTTTCCGTCGCCGACTGCTAAAATTGGAGTTCCTTTCGGAGCAGCATAGTCGGTGCCTAAGTGCGCTTTCCATCTTTTTTGTACAGGATGGTATCGTCTCATAGTAAAGCTAGAACTAATGCGCCCAAATTTTAAAGGAGATTTTAAGAAAGCCTTTCTCAGGCTTTTCGCGTTTTCATCGAAATAGTCTATTACATGGTTTTGTTCGAATGGAAATGCATAAAAATTCTCGCTGTGGTGAACAAAGAGAGCACACTCAATTTCACCAACGCCAACTTTGGTGTCTTCTACCCATTTTTCATTAAAAATCACTTTGAATTTATCGCCTTTTTGAATGCGATAGAAATCGATGCTCCAAGCATAAATTTCAGAAAGTTCCATGGCCAGACCAGCACTACAATTAATATCGATAAGTGTTTGGTAAAGTGAGGAATTGATGACACCAGCAACTTCTCTTCTTTTTTCGGTTACTTCTTTTTGGGCAATGGTTACTGTCATGGTATCACGCAAATCAAATACCACGTAGTCAATTGCATTGGCTTCGTAAATAAAGTACTGGGCTTTCTCCGTGCTATCGTTTTTGCATAACACCGTATAATTCTTGCCACTTCTAAGTTTACGAAGACTGTACACTTCTTTTGCCTTTTTAGATAAGTGGTCAATTTCAGGCCACGGCACATGATTCAGCAAGAGGATTTCAGAAATCACTTGGTTCTTTTTGATTTTTCCTTCTTTCACAATAAATGAATCGAGGTTGAGTCCGTAAGCCATATTTACTTTAGGAGCTGGTACAGTATCGGTTGGAATTGCCACGTCAGCAATATTGTCATCGCCACCACAAGAGTAAAGTAGCGTTGGTACCAGTAGTAATAGCAAGTATTTTACGTTTTTCAGCATCATTTCAAAAATGCTGATAAATACTTGGGTGAATTTACTTTGGTCGGCTTCTTGTAAACAGAAATCTGTTTATTTTGATTTATGCTAAAATCACGTCTTTTATTAATTGTCTTGGCTTTAGGATTTGGGTGGAATTCAAGTGCTCAAACTACTACATTGCACTATACAATTGGAGCGGCTTTTTTTGATATTGGAACCTATACCGTAACCCAAAAAATAGATGGAGACAGTTCGTTTTATAGCGCCGTAAGCGATGTAGTAGTTCCGTACCTTTTTAGTAAGTACAAGGTGCAGTTCATTACCGATTCCAAATTTTATAACGACACTATGATTTTGTGCCATGTTGATGTAATTGTAAATGGCAAGTTAAGAGAATCAAACCAAACTGTTTATACAGGTGGGAATTACAAGATTCATAGGGTAGATGAAGATGAAAATGTGCGCGATGAATTCTTGGACGTTCCGGCCATCTTTGTTACTTCTTCTATGTTGTTTTTCAATGAACCATACGAATCGGAATATTATGCTCAGAATTATGCAGAGCTTTATGGGTTTTTCAATAAAATCGTAAAATCTGATAAGAACAGCTATGATATTATTGACAAAAAAACTGGCCGAAAAACAACCTATTCGTACAAAAAAGGAGCGGTTGTGTCAACAGACATTGACTATCCATTGATGACCTTTGGCCTTACTAGGGTTAAAGATTAGAGAAGCAACTCCAATAAACTATCTGGGAATTCTGCACCGGAAATAAACAAACCTGCTGCCAGCATTTTGTGTCTCAATGTTGCCTTAGCCATTGCCATCGGAAATGCGCTGATTGAAAGTAACGCCAATGTTGGAATAACCAATATTAGAGGAAATAATGCAGAAACTTCACCCATGTATGCACTGATTATAAATAAGGCCATTACGCCAATAAAAGAAAATGTAAATACGTTTTTGATGTTTTCAGGAACTACTCTTTTTGAAAGTGCCCAAGCTGCTATTGCTGTTAAAAAGAGCAGTCCACTAACCATAATTTCGCCCGTGTATTCTCCAAGGTCGGCACGAATAAGTTTGCCTTCTACTTGCTCAGGAAGTACATTGATTAAATAAGCAAACGCCACACCGAAAAGAAAGGCTATTCCCCAAATTTTTATTGGGTTAATTTGTTCTTTTTCAGAAGTGTCGGTAGCTGCTTCTTTTTCTTTTTCGTCCGACCATTTTTTGTAGGAATTGCTAAACCAAATTCCGGCCCCAAGCACTATGGCCCCACCAAAAATGAAAGTAAAAGGTGCGCCAAAAAACTCAACTAAAATCACAATAGCAGGCTCAAGTGCATAAATCATGTCACTTACCAAAATGTAAATGCCCATTACTACAGCAAATTGTGCTACAGGCACAAATTTTTCAAGCATAGCAAGAGCTGGTGCGTAAAATAGATTCATGGAAATTAACCAAATGACAATCATAACAGGCAAGTATGCACTGAGGTCAAACAAAGGGTTTTGACCAAGAGTACTGGCCACAATCATAAATACTAGAGCCGTGAAACTAACGCCGGCAGTAACCAACGGAACTCGTTTATCACCAGGCTTAAAAAAACGATCGGCTGCATAACCCGCTAAAGGAGGTACGATTAATAATATAATCAATTTGGCTTTTTTGAGGAAGCCTTCGTAATGTTCGTAATTAAATTGTTCAAGTAGTTGCGGCTGATAGTTGTGATAGGCAATCCATGAAATTATTATGGCTGCATTTAAAGCTACCAAGCTCCAAATTTGTCTCCAGTGAATTTTTTGTTCCATGGCATGAAAATAAGAAAATAAAGGCAATAAAAAAAAGCGGCTCACCTATGAGCCGCTTTATATTTTCACTTGAAAATTAGTCGTTTAGAACCAGCCTCTTTTTTTCTTTTCTACCTTGGCAATTGGAGCTACAAGGTTGCTGTATCCACTAATTTCCATCTTAACGCTTCCTACCAAAATCTTACTTTCTAGTAATATCGGAACTTTGTTAGCGTCTGCAGTTACCCACACATTCATGTCTTCTTCGCTGCTAAATACTCTACCTTCTTGCACCACTGGTACAAACTTGTGACATTTGAAAGTTCCTAAATCAACCTTCACTTCTTCAATGCCTTTGTACTTAACATAAAAAGGCCACATTTCGTAATCCATAAAAGCATTGATTCTGAAGATTTGCCCTGGTTTAGCGTTACTAAAATCTAATGCTCTTAAGTAGTAAAAACTGCTTAACATATCCTGGACATCACTCGGTGTTTTTATGGTTCCTTTTGCAAGAGTGTTTACTTGTTCTTGTTCTGGCTCAAAGTGATAATCTCTGTTTATGATATACCCGCCTTCGTTTACTCTTCTTACAAATTTTCTAGGAGCCAAGGTCTGCTCATCCATATAAGTTTCGTAAACATCTCTAACCTTGTAAAACCATTCAAAAACGCTCAAAGTTTTACCCTCTCCAACTGCATGAAAAACAGGTTTTCCGTCAATCGCTGTGTCTTGTTTTTTAATAGTTAAGTCCGCAGTACCAGCGTCCAACCATCCGTAATGGGCTCGGTAAGAAATTTTTTCTCCTTCTTTAAACGGCTTTACCTTAGACAACTTTTGGTGTGCAAAACTTGTAGGCTTTTCTTCTAGAACTAGTCTTTTGTCAAATGCGAAAAGCGCTAAAACTGCTAGTCCTAATAAAGGTTTTTTAAGTGCTTTCATAACTGTAAGTTAAAATGTTCAGGTGTACGTAATCGAATACTGTGCCAAATGTAAAAATATACTGCTTTAATGGACTTTAACGCATTCCATTTTGCTTGCTAAAGCAATCTATTATCTTTGTAAAACGTGAGAAGAAACCAATTTTCTATAAACGAGTTGAGATTGTTGCCAAGACAATCCGCAGATATTCATTACATGAATTATCACAGTAGTTTCTGATACGACGTCAGGTACAATCTTTCTTTCATTACTTCATTTTAAATTTTATTCAAATGCGAATTATTACATCTTGTATTGTCGCCTTTAGCATGGCTTTTCACTTAAACGCTCAGGTCGTTGAGTCTGATTTTCAAAAGTTGTTTGACCTCTATATAATGGACAAACACGAAGATTGTTTATTCCAATCCTTAAAGAAGATGGAAAAAGACAAGTATCGTAAAAGCCCCAAACCCTATATATACGCGGCTCGTTCTTCCATAAAATTAATGGATAACCAAGAATATCTAAATGAGTTTCCACTCACCTTGAAAGAGGCCATTCGGTACGGAAGTAAGTACGTTAAGTACAAAAACAAAACAGACAACCCTGAGGATTACGATTTGTATTATGCTGAAGATATCGAAATGCTGAGATTAAAAGGGTTAGATGAAGCGGAGTATTATTACCACGAGAGTAAATTCCGAAAAGCCGCGTACTATGCAAAAAAAGTTTACCAACTAGCTCCAGAAGACCCAAGAAATCAATTACTGCTGGGTTTGGCGCAGCTAACCAGAAGAAATACCCGTGAAGGAAAAGCTAATGTTACAGAGGGTTTAAATAACCTGTCAGCTGAGCCTGCCGACAAGGACGAAGAGCTTTTGGAAAAAGAATTGGAAATGATTTTTTACCTAATCCGAGCTTGTGCCATTGAACTTATTGAAATGAATCAAAATGAACTCGTGCAATCTGTACTGGAAGATGTTTCACCAATTCTAACGGACAAACAACAAGAGCAATTGGAGAGTGAGTTTGACTTGGAGATAGCGCAAGGCTAAGTATAAACTCTTTTTGTGCTTCGAGAAAATGAAGTAAACACTTCGTAACTGATGGTTTCCAATTTGGCAGCCAGCGTATTGACATCTTCAATAGAATTCAGAATAGTTAATATATCTCCTAGTTGAATGTCACAATTTGTGGCATCAACCATACATAAGTCCATACAAATATTACCAACTATGGGTAGGTTGTTATTTTCGAATTTCAACGCCCATTTACCATTCGATAGTCTGCGATTAAGTCCATCGGCATAACCAACAAATACGGTTGCTATTTTACGTTTTTCAGGAGCAACCCAAGAGCGATTGTAACTAACAGATTCTCCCTTTTTCACCCATTGAATATGGCTTACAGTAACTTTCCAAGTAAATACACTTTTTAAGTTTTCTGCAATTGATGAAATGCCATATAAGCCAATTCCGAGGCGATGCAGTGGTTGGCCATCGTTTCCAAAACGCTCTATACCTCCACTGTTGTTTAAGTGCGTTTTTATTGGATACGAAAGTGCTGATGTTAGTTCTGTAACCATCTCACTAAAAGCGTTGGATTGTAGGTTTGAAAATTCATCGAAGGATTCACGTCCCGACGCCGAATAATGGGAAAATGCTGTTGCGACCTTGATACTTGAGTTCGATTTTAATACCCTAATGAGTTCTCCCAATTCATTCTTCGAAAAGCCAACACGATGCATGCCCGTATCAAGGTTGAGGTGAATGTTTGTTGGTTTTGAATTCTGGCTTTCCAAAGCAATCTGAGACAACAAATTGGGATTAAATATTACAGGTTCAAGTTGGTGTTTTGTTAGTAGGTTGAGTTCGTCAAAAGACGGGGAAAGAACAATAATTCGCTTTAGAATTCCAGCTTCCCGAAGTTCTGCGCCTTCAGAAATACTGGCTACAGCATAATACTCAACCCGCGGTTCATTTTCGAATAACCGTGCTACTTCAATTGCGCCTGCGCCGTACGCGTTTGCTTTAAGAACTAAAATAAGGTTGTCACGTGCATCAATTTTATTCAGAAAACAGCTCAAATTGTGGATAAGTGCAGAAGTGTTGATTTCTAAAATGGAGTTTCTAAAACCACCCATTTAATTTTCTTTCTTGGTTTGTTCTTCGTCTTTCCGAATAGCACCAAAATAAGCCTCTCGAGACAAGGGCTGATAGTTTTCTGTCGCACCTAATTCCACCAGTCCATCATTATTGGTGAGGCGGTGAGAATAATTAGCTAATGTTCCAGTTTTTACGCAAATGGCGTGTACCTTGGTTACGTATTCTGCAATTGCCATAAGGTGAGGCATTGGGCCAAATGGTTTTCCCTGAAAGTCCATATCTAAACCAGCAACAATTACTCGAATTCCTGAGTTTGCCAATTGATTACAAACGTTGGGTAGGTTATCGTCAAAAAATTGCGCTTCATCAATCCCAACTACTTCCACATTGTCTGCAAGCAATAAAATGTTGTTCGAACTTGGAACAGGGGTGCTGTGAATAGCGTTCGAATCATGAGAAACGACTTCCTCATCTGAGTAACGTGTATCTATTTGAGGCTTAAAAATCTCGACGCGCTGTTTCGCAAACTGGGCACGCTTCATTCGACGAATTAGTTCCTCTGTTTTGCCCGAAAACATAGATCCACAGACAACTTCTATCCACCCAACTTTGTTTTCCCGCTCTATTTTATTCTCTAAAAACATAGACCGACACAAAGCTAATCAACTATCAAAACTGCCCGCATTTTTGACCACAGAAAGCATTAACTATCTTAATAATTAAAATAAATTTGTTACACTCAGCGTTGATAAAGCTATGCAACAGAAAATCGAAGAATTAAAACAACAGATAGAGGCGTTAAAGCAAGAATTAATTGCCTTGCCGTCGGTTGAAGAAAAGTCTGGAATCGAAGATTTGCAGTTGTATCTAAAAATTTCTACTGAGCTCATGAAAGCGGTAGCTGGTTTGCAGGTTATTCAGAATGTTGAGGAGGCATCGTCGGATTTAGACAAACCAAGTGAACCGATCGAGCAAAAGATGGAGCCAATTGACGAACCTAAAACTAAGCCCGAATTCGGGATTCTAGAAAGTGCTATTCAGCAACCTATTGAAGCACCTGAGGAACCAGAAATAATAGTTCAAAAGGTTGAATCTACAAAACCAACTCAAAAACAGTCTTCTTCAGCTCAACCTTCAGCCGAAGGTGATTTGGAGGTAGCAGAAATGTTGGCTAACCATGCGATTAGCGATTTGAAAAGTGCTTTTGGCTTAAACGAACGATTTTACTTTACCAACGAATTGTTTAAAGGTGACGGCCAAGAGTTTATCCGTGCCGTAAACGAGTTTAATCACTTAGGTTCATTTGAAGACGCCACTCGACTTATTGAGGCTAAATACATTCCTCAGTTCGGTTGGAAAGAAGACAATGAGGTCGTTATTGAATTCGTTACAATGATAAAAAGGCGGTACAGTTAGTTAGAAGCAATCTGAGCCCCTTCTTTTTGCAAATCCGACATTACAATTTGTAGGTTGCCTCGGCACACAAATCGAAAATTAACATCTATAAACTACACCACCTATTTCAGTAACATCTGATTTAGTTTAGAGTAATCATTGAGCGAGCAGCTAGCTTTATCTAGTCACGTTTTATTAAAATAAATTTTATGTAGGTGAACGTAAAAGCCCACAATAAAACCAAATAACTAAGATTATGAAAGAACGTTTTACCATTGATTTAAAAGGGTTATTAGCAACAGTATTTATGTTATTGATTTCAGTTTGCGCATTTCCTGCTCACCATGCAGGAGCAGGAATTAAAGTGAAATCCCTTGGGAGTAATCAATATTATGTTGAAACATTCGTCATGAGAGATTGTTCAGGTGCACAGCATAGTGCATTTACTGACATCTTTTCGTTGCGATGTGGATCGGGAACAGTTTCACAACGAACCATTACACATACACCTTATATTTCATCGGTTAGTGAACCATTTGCCAGTCCTTACGCAGGAATAACAGTTACCTCGGGCCAAAATACATTGGAGGCAGAAGAGATTGGAGGTTTGTGCGATAGCATTCTTAATCCTAATATTTTCCCTTCATCAAGGTGTAGAACCAATCCTGCTGGCGCACAAGGCTATATGAAATTCAATTATTCAGGTATAGTGACCTTGCCTACTTGTGCGTGGCTTAGACTAAGTTTCGGTATGCCAGGGCCCAGAAATACTGGATCTTCAAACATTAGCTCGTCTAATTTAACTGTAGAACGCTTTTTAAACAATCAAGATTTTCCCCTAAACAGCTCACCAAGTTTTAATGATGAACACAAAATTTATTCTAATGCATGTGTGGGCCAGACATCAACATTTTCTGCCGGTGCAACCGATATGGATGGTGATAGCTTGAGGTATGAGTTAACTTGTATTAATGCGAATGCTGGATTCACTGGAGTGTGTGCCAATTATAATATTGGGTTTTCGCCAGCAAACCCTATTGGTGGAGCGGTAATGGATTCTTTAACAGGGTTACTCACATTTACTCCTGCAACATCTGGTAAAAGGTTTATAGGCTATTGGGTAAAGGAATATGAACGTTGTACAGGAAGGCTAATTGCTCAGACTAGACGTGATGTTTGTATTACCTCAAGTGTTTGTTCCAACCGCATTCCTTATGTAAAAAACGATTTTACAAACCTTCAAGGTTCGGCCACAAGAGACCCAGACGGAACCATACGCGTAAACGAGGGCGCGACAATATCATGGGAGCAGGTTTTCGCAGACTCTAACTTTACCGATTCTGTTAAAATCCAATGCAACATTGCCCAAGCGTTGCCTGGCGCAAGCTTTTCGATAATACCAACAGGAATAAGAAACGAGACAAGAGTGAGATATACTTGGACGGCTGTCCAACGCAATACTGACGAGCGAGTTTTCTCGACCCTATTCAATGATGATGTTTGCAATTTTATAGGCCAATCTGCAACTTCCACCAAGATAAAATTAGGGAAGTACGTTGGCATAACGACTGGAAACACTTCCAAAGATTCAATCTGGGCATGTATTGGAGATACCGTCCCTTTAAGAGCAACGGGTTCATCACGATTTACTTGGAGAACCACGGTTATTGGCGATACGTTAAAAGAAGGCATCAACTGGTTTCCTGATACTAACATTGGAGTTGACACTGCCAAAACAGGAAAATTTGTAGTTACCCAAACCACAATGATTGAGTTAACCGGGGCTGGTTATGTTGACTTCTGCGGAAGACGAATAACTGGAGTTGGTAATGTAGATACGGTTGTGGTAGTAGCCACGGACAGTTTTAGATTACCCAGCGTATTAGACAGTAATTTATGCTTGTCCGACACCAATATTTTATCGTTACCAGTCAGCAACTCCAGTTTAAGCTACAGCTATCAGTGGTCACCTAAAAACTATTTAGACTACGATACAATTGCCAACCCAAGACTAGTCGGACTGACCACCGACCAAGATTTTGATGTAACGGTTACGTCTTCAGGAGGGTGTGTACGAGAAGGGAAGTTTGGTGTTTTGGCTGCGCCAGAACTACCTGTTGGTTCCTTTATCTCTGGTCCAAAAGCATTTTTATGTGCAGGCGATACCGGAAAAATAGAATTGAATTTAGGTGAGATAGATTATGGGTCATGCGGATTATCGAACGTACAATGTAGAACGACCCTAACGAATAAAACGATAGGTGCAGGCACGTTGCTAAACGATACGTTGGCAACAACTAACCTCCCTGTAGTTTACTATTCCTCCCGTAAGAGTGGAAAAATGCAGTTGCTTTACGAGAGGAACTATCTAACCGCAAACAATGTAAGCAAAGGCCTAATAACCTCAATAGGATTTAACGTAGATGCCTTGCCTGCAGTAAATACAACTTATAGCGATTTCACCATTAAAATTAACTGTACGAACAAAAGCTTTCTGAACACCTACGCAACAGACACGTTATACCAAGTTTATTTTGACACTGGTTATACCCCCACAATAGGATGGAATACCCATGTATTCGATTCAGGATTTGTATGGGATGGTAACACCAATATCATAGTAGAAATTTGCTGGGTAAACAACAGCCATAGAGGTTCACTTCCGAAGATGAAGTTTGACCGAACCGCTTATGTAAGCTCAAAGACTTATGTAAATCCAGTTTCAAATAATTCCTGTTCAGAGACCTTTATTGGTCTTAGCACAAGCGTCTTACCCCAAACCCAATTTGGTTTTTGTACAACAAGTTTTGCAGACTACAATTATCAGTGGAACACTGTTCCAAGCAGTACAGGTGGTCTGTTGTCACCCACGAACGACACCTCCGTTCAGTTTATAGCCAGCGCAGGACCAGTGACGTATGCACTCACTATCTCCGATACATTAGGCGCATGTTCTCAAAGCATAGACACTACTATTACAGTACTTACGAAGTACAACACCAAACCCGACTCCTTAGCACCAATATGTGCCAATGGCGGACCTATCAACCTCACAGCACCCACACCAGCCAATGTTACCACTCCAGGCGGAAGTTGGTCAGGAGCAGGTATTACCAATAGTCAACAAGGCAGATGGGATGTAGCTCAGTCCGGATCCGGCACCTTTATGGTTTACTATGAAATAACCGGAAACAACTGTGCTTCAAAAGACTCGACAGAACTTACCATTAACCCTCTTCCACTGGGCGGCATACAACCCATAAGCTATTTGTGTGGCAAAGCAGGGAATGTACCCGAGCATCAATTGGTAGGACTAACCCCAGGCGGTATTTTTATCGGAACCGGAGTAGATACCCATACCGTAGCAGGAAACACCCAATACTGGATAGACGGTAGAAAGTACGCTCCAACGCGAACACAACCCGATACCGCAGTACTCAGGCGAGTAGTAAGCAATGGAAAATGTACTAACGATACCATTCTTAAAATACCAGTACAAGCGTCATGGGATACAACTTACTTAGGCGTACTGAATAATGGCCAACCAATACTAACCAAACAGTTTTGTGCAACAGGCGGTACCGATACCTTAGTAGTAGCAGGAGGAAATGCCATTTGGAAAATCATCGACACTGACCCAAATAATCGAGCAGCGATGATAGACACCACATTAGGCGTATTCCATCCAAACCTGTACAATAACGGACAAGGCGGAAAAGTACCAGTAGAAGCCAGAAACGGAGGATTTTGTGGAGACACCGGTCGGTATGAGCTAGAACTATTTATAGCCCCCGAAGTACACATACTCACCGAAGATTACTGCTTTGGAGTTCCGGGGAACTGTGTAGGTTCTAATGTACCAGCAAACAAAAGAACGGATACACTTTTAGTGCGCGTAGCCAAATATCCGAATATAAAAATAGACGTGAACGACCCAGCAACTTATGTAGATGTAGTGCAAGCCACACCCGCAAATACAGGTTGGGCCAATTTAAATATAAGCCTATCGCACACCAAATGGGACGGCTACTTCTGGATGAACCATGCAGATAGAGGTTCACACGATTTTTGTAGCCTGCCAGCAGGCAGATACCCAATAGGTTACCAACTGGCATTAGCCGTAGGCGGCAGAAATGGAGACAGTTTATGTTATTCACGAATGGACACTGCCGTGTTTATGGACAAAAACTTTAAGGTGAGTGCCACCCAAACAGGTTCATTGTGCAACGATGGAACGGTACAGATGAATGCTACGAGTAGTCCATTTACCACAGGATTTTTGTGGAGTGACGGAACGGCAGGAACTGCAACGAGTGCAACCACAGTAGGAAAATATTCTGTGGCAGCTTCGTACAAATATTGTAGAGACTCGGCTAAAGTAGTAGTAAGCAACTGTGTAGGTATTGAAGAAGTAGCCTCAAACCTGAATGCAAGCATATTCCCGAACCCAGCGAAGGACAAAGTGAACATATATGCACAAGGATTAGGAGCAGAAGTTACGGTGCAATTACTAACAGTAACTGGAGCAGAAGTAGAGCAATTTGAAGTAGGTACAAACCACGGTAAGTTGGAACTAAATCTGGATATTTCAGCAGTTCCAGCAGGGGTGTATTTAGTGAAAGTATTATCGGAACAACAGTGCGGTACTTACAGAGTGGTTATCGAGTAGAGTGCGACCACTGCTGATTTTGAACGCAACAATTGAATTGATATAAAATGTAGCGTTTGGAGTCGGTAATTCATCTGCTTTTTACCAACCTCCTTATACAATTTATGGGTTGCCTATTCGCACAAATCGAGAATTCACCTTTGCAAACTACACCACCTATTTCAGAAACATCTGATTTAGTTTAGAGTAATCATTGAGCGAGCAGGTAGCTTTCTCTAGGTTTGCCAGAAATAAAATTAAAATGTTGAAATTAGTACCTACACCTATCGGAAATTTGGATGACATGACATACAGATGTGTGCGTGTATTGGAAGAAGTCGATGGTATTCTGGCAGAAGACACAAGACAAACTGCAAAGCTGTTAAAGCATTACGAAATTTCGAAACCAGTGGCAGCTTTTCACCAGCACAACGAACACAAGGCATTAAGTCGAGTAATTGAACGTATGAAAAACGGCGAGACATTGGCTTTAGTAAGCGATGCAGGTACGCCAGGGATTTCTGACCCGGGATTTTTATTGGTTCGTGAGTGTATTAAACATGAAATAGAAGTCGAAACTTTACCCGGAGCAACAGCTTTTGTTCCAGCTTTGGTAAACAGCGGCTTGCCTTGCGACCGGTTTGTATTCGAAGGTTTTTTACCACACAAAAAAGGCAGGCAAACCAAACTTAAAAACTTAGCTCAAGAGGAACGAACTATAGTTTTTTACGAATCGCCACACCGATTGGTGAAAACATTAAACCAACTTATTGAGTTTTTTGAAGAAGACCGACTGGTTTGTGTTTCCAGAGAATTGACAAAAGTTTACGAAGAAAATAGAAGAGGATTGTGTTCTGAAGTTGCAAAGCACTACGGAGAACATCCTCCCAAAGGAGAGATAGTATTAATCGTTAGTGGGAAAAATTAAAGCCTACAACAAAACCAAATAACTACTGATTATGAAAGGACGTTTTACAATTGATTTTAAAGGTTTATTAGCAATAGTAATTGTTGCGTTGTTTTCTAATCTTGGGTTTGCTGCACATACATATTATCCTGGCATAAAGGTAAAGTCACTCGGAAATAATCAGTATTACATAGAAAGCTTTAAAATGGTACGATGTGGTTCTTGGACACCGAGCCTCACCGAATTAATAACAGTTAGATGTAATAATTCTGGCATGGTCAGTACTAGAACGTTAAATAATCTTGCGTATGTAGCACCTCCAGGCACTGGTACACCCAAGGGCTTTGAAACTAATTATCCACCAGTATCGGTCACCAATGGTACCAATACATTGCTAGGAGAAGAGATTATAGTTATTTGCGATAGTGTACTTAATCCAACTGGAACTAAATCAAATTGCAATAATACAAGTGGCCCTCAATCTTATGTTAAATTTAGATACTCTGCAATTGTATCTATTGCTTCATGCCAACCTATGCGAGTTGGAATTGTTCCAGATTTATTTACTCCTCCAGGCTCTAACATTTCTTCATCAGGCACGGCTTACTCGGAAGTTGAGGTATATTCAGGAACTACTACCTATTCATCACCGGATTTCAACGATGAGCACAAAACTGTAGTTATTGGATGTGTTGGCCAACAATCCTCGTTTTCGCTAGGAGCATATAAGTCCAACTCTAAACTACGATATGAATTATCTTGCCCACAAGTGGATAGTACCAGATGTATGACTTTTGGTAGCGGATATTCTGCTAGTAGCCCTATTAACGGAGCTGTTTTAGACTCAATTACTGGCCTATTGACCTTTACCCCTGCTACATCAGGAAAAAAAATTGTTGGTTATTTAGTCAAAGAGTATGATCCCTGTACGGGAGTTCTACTAGCCCAAACTTCTAGAATTGCAATGGTAGATGTTGCAGTTTGCACCAATTCTATCCCATATGTGAAGAATGAGTTTAACAACCTACAAGGAACTGCCTTAAGGGATACAACGGGCACAATATGGGTTAATCCTGGGAATACGATTTCATGGGAACAAGTATTCGCAGATTCCAACGTGACGGATACCATCAAAATACAAAGTAATTTTGATAGTCATCCTGGCGCTAGTTTTCAGGTTTTAAACACAGGTATTAGAAATGAAGTCAAAGTAAGATACACTTTTACAGCCAACCCCAATATTTATGGCTGGCCACTGGTATTTACCACAATTTTCAACGATGATTTCTGCAGTCATGTTGGCCAATCAGCCGTTTCAATGAAAATTAGACTTGGGAATTTCATTGGCATTACTACAGGAACAACTTTGGCAGATACAATTTTCGCTTGCACCGGAGACTCGGTGTCGTTGCAAGCAACAGGCTCCACTCGGTTTTCATGGAGGACTATATCTGGTGATACATTAAGAGAAGGCATCAACTGGTTTCCTGATACTAACATTGGAGTTGACACTGCCAAAACAGGAAAATTTGTAGTTACCCAAACCACAATGATTGAGTTAACCGGGGCTGGTTATGTTGACTTCTGCGGAAGACGAATAACTGGAGTTGGTAATGTAGATACGGTTGTGGTAGTAGCCACGGACAGTTTTAGATTACCCAGCGTATTAGACAGTAATTTATGCTTGTCCGACACCAATATTTTATCGTTACCAGTCAGCAACTCCAGTTTAAGCTACAGCTATCAGTGGTCACCTAAAAACTATTTAGACTACGATACAATTGCCAACCCAAGACTAGTCGGACTGACCACCGACCAAGATTTTGATGTAACGGTTACGTCTTCAGGAGGGTGTGTACGAGAAGGGAAGTTTGGTGTTTTGGCTGCGCCAGAACTACCTGTTGGTTCCTTTATCTCTGGTCCAAAAGCATTTTTATGTGCAGGCGATACCGGAAAAATAGAATTGAATTTAGGTGAGATAGATTATGGGTCATGCGGATTATCGAACGTACAATGTAGAACGACCCTAACGAATAAAACGATAGGTGCAGGCACGTTGCTAAACGATACGTTGGCAACAACTAACCTCCCTGTAGTTTACTATTCCTCCCGTAAGAGTGGAAAAATGCAGTTGCTTTACGAGAGGAACTATCTAACCGCAAACAATGTAAGCAAAGGCCTAATAACCTCAATAGGATTTAACGTAGATGCCTTGCCTGCAGTAAATACAACTTATAGCGATTTCACCATTAAAATTAACTGTACGAACAAAAGCTTTCTGAACACCTACGCAACAGACACGTTATACCAAGTTTATTTTGACACTGGTTATACCCCCACAATAGGATGGAATACCCATGTATTCGATTCAGGATTTGTATGGGATGGTAACACCAATATCATAGTAGAAATTTGCTGGGTAAACAACAGCCATAGAGGTTCACTTCCGAAGATGAAGTTTGACCGAACCGCTTATGTAAGCTCAAAGACTTATGTAAATCCAGTTTCAAATAATTCCTGTTCAGAGACCTTTATTGGTCTTAGCACAAGCGTCTTACCCCAAACCCAATTTGGTTTTTGTACAACAAGTTTTGCAGACTACAATTATCAGTGGAACACTGTTCCAAGCAGTACAGGTGGTCTGTTGTCACCCACGAACGACACCTCCGTTCAGTTTATAGCCAGCGCAGGACCAGTGACGTATGCACTCACTATCTCCGATACATTAGGCGCATGTTCTCAAAGCATAGACACTACTATTACAGTACTTACGAAGTACAACACCAAACCCGACTCCTTAGCACCAATATGTGCCAATGGCGGACCTATCAACCTCACAGCACCCACACCAGCCAATGTTACCACTCCAGGCGGAAGTTGGTCAGGAGCAGGTATTACCAATAGTCAACAAGGCAGATGGGATGTAGCTCAGTCCGGATCCGGCACCTTTATGGTTTACTATGAAATAACCGGAAACAACTGTGCTTCAAAAGACTCGACAGAACTTACCATTAACCCTCTTCCACTGGGCGGCATACAACCCATAAGCTATTTGTGTGGCAAAGCAGGGAATGTACCCGAGCATCAATTGGTAGGACTAACCCCAGGCGGTATTTTTATCGGAACCGGAGTAGATACCCATACCGTAGCAGGAAACACCCAATACTGGATAGACGGTAGAAAGTACGCTCCAACGCGAACACAACCCGATACCGCAGTACTCAGGCGAGTAGTAAGCAATGGAAAATGTACTAACGATACCATTCTTAAAATACCAGTACAAGCGTCATGGGATACAACTTACTTAGGCGTACTGAATAATGGCCAACCAATACTAACCAAACAGTTTTGTGCAACAGGCGGTACCGATACCTTAGTAGTAGCAGGAGGAAATGCCATTTGGAAAATCATCGACACTGACCCAAATAATCGAGCAGCGATGATAGACACCACATTAGGCGTATTCCATCCAAACCTGTACAATAACGGACAAGGCGGAAAAGTACCAGTAGAAGCCAGAAACGGAGGATTTTGTGGAGACACCGGTCGGTATGAGCTAGAACTATTTATAGCCCCCGAAGTACACATACTCACCGAAGATTACTGCTTTGGAGTTCCGGGGAACTGTGTAGGTTCTAATGTACCAGCAAACAAAAGAACGGATACACTTTTAGTGCGCGTAGCCAAATATCCGAATATAAAAATAGACGTGAACGACCCAGCAACTTATGTAGATGTAGTGCAAGCCACACCCGCAAATACAGGTTGGGCCAATTTAAATATAAGCCTATCGCACACCAAATGGGACGGCTACTTCTGGATGAACCATGCAGATAGAGGTTCACACGATTTTTGTAGCCTGCCAGCAGGCAGATACCCAATAGGTTACCAACTGGCATTAGCCGTAGGCGGCAGAAATGGAGACAGTTTATGTTATTCACGAATGGACACTGCCGTGTTTATGGACAAAAACTTTAAGGTGAGTGCCACCCAAACAGGTTCATTGTGCAACGATGGAACGGTACAGATGAATGCTACGAGTAGTCCATTTACCACAGGATTTTTGTGGAGTGACGGAACGGCAGGAACTGCAACGAGTGCAACCACAGTAGGAAAATATTCTGTGGCAGCTTCGTACAAATATTGTAGAGACTCGGCTAAAGTAGTAGTAAGCAACTGTGTAGGTATTGAAGAAGTAGCCTCAAACCTGAATGCAAGCATATTCCCGAACCCAGCGAAGGACAAAGTGAACATATATGCACAAGGATTAGGAGCAGAAGTTACGGTGCAATTACTAACAGTAACTGGAGCAGAAGTAGAGCAATTTGAAGTAGGTACAAACCACGGTAAGTTGGAACTAAATCTGGATATTTCAGCAGTTCCAGCAGGGGTGTATTTGGTGAAAGTATTTTCGGAACAACAGTCCGGTACTTATAGCTTTGTTATTGAGTAGAACTGACAATTAAACAATTAACGATGAACAGAATTAACCGGAATAACATTGGGAATTTAAAGCTACTTCTTGCTGTATGTAGTATTTGTGTAAGCTTCAATGCTGCAGCTACTCATACACTAGGTGGCCTTACCTACAAGTCGCTTGGCAACAATCAGTATTATGTAGAGATGTCTATTATGGAGTCTTGTCAAGGTGTTCATTTTAACAATCCTGTAAAAACCATACACTCGAGTTGTACTTCAAATACCACTTTGGGAGTTGGTGTTGATACGCTCTTGGCTACTCCTTACGTGGCGGGTTTACATCCTTTTGATAATGAGCTACATACAATTTTAGCACACAATAATGAGGTTGGAGTTGAGCTTGCGGCATTGTGTAGTCAGATATTGAACCCGTCAGTTTTGCCAAACTCTAGATGTAGAGGAAACGGTGCAGGAGCATTAAGTAATATAAAGTTGAAGTATTCAAAAATCATTACTTTATCACCTTGTGATTCATGGGAAATTGGTATGTATGTCGCTATTCGTGGAGGTTATACAAACCTAACCTCGGCGCAGTTTTACACTGAAATGTTTATCAATTCCTTGGATTTTCCGAATAATAGTGGGCCTCTTTTTAATGATGAATACAAAACGACAGTTTCGGCGTGTATTGGTCAGAAAATCTCCTTGTCGTACGGAGCCATAGACCCTGACTTAGACAGTTTGAGGTTTGAATTGACATGTGCAAAGGTCGATACCAATACTTGTGCGAATTATGCCGTTAATTATTCAGCACAATCGCCAATTCCAGGAGCAGTTCTCGATTCGGCAACGGGATTATTTTCGTGCTTACCTACTGCTTCGGGTACCTATTATATCGCATACTGGGTTAAGGAATTTGATCGTTGCGGTATCCTTAAAGCAAAAACTCAAAGAGAGGTACGCATTGAAGTTGGTGTCTGCAACAATACCCTTCCAAGAGTAGTATCTGCATTCACTAATCCAACCGGAAAAGTAACTCGTGATACGAATGGAGTAGTTTGTATTGAAAAGGGTTCTGCCGTTTCTTGGGAGGAAACCATTGTTGACATCAACGCATCGGACTCTTTAGTTGTGAATTCTAACATTGCTGCTGCACTTCCGGGCGCAACATATACTATTGTCCCAACTGTTAACAACGATTCAGTAATCGTCAGATACAATTGGAAACCCACAAATCTCTCGGTAAAGAACTATAACTACGCTACCATATTTCACGACAACTATTGTCAAAATATTGGTCAATCAGCATCTGCTGCACAGGTTAAAGTTATTGGGCAGCGCGGAGGAATAACCACACGTAAAAACACAAGAAGCGGCACAAACGATACGCTTTGGTATTGCATTGGTGATACGGTTGAACTAACGGCTGTTGGTGCTACAAATTACAGTTGGCAGAGCATAAGTGGTGCAGTATTGCAAACGGGTTCGAATTGGTTTCCAGATACAAACCCTGGTATTGATACCAATGGAACAGGTAAGTTTGTGGTTTCGCAGACCACCGTTATAGAACTTACTTTAGGAAATTACGATAGGTTTTGTGGTGGCCTCGCGCCAATAAATCTGCTAAAAGATACTATTGTTATTTGGGCCAACGATAGTTTTTCGGTTTCTAATATTTTAGACAGTGCCTTCTGTTTATCGGAAAATAATTGGTTGGAAGTTCCAATCTCGAAACCCGCTGGAAACTACTCATACAAGTGGTCGCCATCGTTTTATTTAGATTCAAATAACGTGGTCAATCCGAATCTAATTGGTTTAAAAACTGACCAAGATTTTTACGTTACAGTAACTTCAGATTCTGGATGTGCTCGAATTGGAAAAGTAGAAGTAAAAGCTGCACCATTATTTCCTAGGGGATGGTCAATTCATCAGGCTGGAAACTTTATTTGTGCAGGCGATACCGTTAATTTAAACCTCAACAGCGGTGAAATTGATTACGGTAATTGCGAGATATCCAGTGTGCCTTGCAGTGGTATTCCGCAACATGTTAATGTTGGCTCTAGTTTACTAAATAGCAACAGTACTGGGCTAAATCAACCCATTGTTTATTCTGCGACCCAAAAAAGTGGAAAAATTCAGTTGTTGTACAAAAAATCGACTCTAGCTAATTTCAATTTAACTAAAGGCTTATTAACCTCTATTGCATTTTCTATTGACCAATTACCCAGTGTAAATACAACCTTTACGGATTTTACCATCAGGATGGGTTGCTCGGGTACCAATGATTTGGTGAACTATGCGCTCGATACGCTCTATGAAGTGTATTCGACTCAAAGTTTCACTCCTGTGTTGGGCTGGAATGTCCACCAATTTAATAATGATTTTGCTTGGGATGGTCAATCAAATATTGTAGTTGAAATATGCTGGACAAATGACACAGTGCGCAATAGTCATCCTGTTTTGCAACTTTTCGACCCTCAATATATCGCATCAAAATATTTCACGAGTACTACACAATCATCTGTCTGCTCTCAAGTCAACGGTTCTACAAGCTCTCTGTTACCCTATGTTCAGTTTGGGAGTTGTGCCACCGACCCTTCAAATTATAGTTATCAATGGAGTGTAAATCCACCTTCAACAGGTGGTATTATTTCGGCTGCAAATGTTGATTCTGTGCAAGTAATTGCAAATAACTCAAGTGCGCGCTATTCGGTAACCATTTCGGACACGCTTTTGGCATGCTCAGAAACGATAGACACTACCATTTCGATAATTGCTAAGTACAATACTAAACCCGATTCTTTAGCACCAATTTGTGCTAACGACGGATTTGTAAACCTTACCGCCCCAACGCCTGCTAATGTAACTAGTCCGGGGGGAAGTTGGTCAGGAGCAGGTATCACCAACAGCCAACAAGGAAGGTGGGATGTTTCTCAATCTGGAGCCGGAACCTTTATGGTGTATTACGAAATAACAGGTAATTCATGTGCATCAAAGGATTCCATTGAAATTACAATCCACAACTTGCCGTTTGGAGGAATTCACCCAATAGATTATTTGTGTGGAAATGAAGGTAATGTTCCCGAGCACAGACTTATTGGCATTACCCCTGGTGGTTATTTTGCAGGAGTTGGAATCAATATTGACCAAAACGGTCAGTTTTGGATAGATGGAACAAGATACAATCCAACTGTATTAACACCTGATACTGCACTAATAAGACACGTTGTGAGGGTTAATTCATGCACAAATGACACACTCTTAAAAATTCCGGTGCGTGCGCCCTGGGACTCCACTTATTTGGGAGTATTGAGCAATGGAACCCCAATATTTACAAATGAATTCTGCGCAACAACCGGGCCTGATACTCTAGTAGTTGCAGGCGCTGATGCTGCATGGCGACTGGATGGAGGTCCGTTTAATCAAGAAGGAATGCTTGATACATCCGCTGGCATTATTGACTTTAGATTGGTTAATAGCGGAAGAGGTGGACAAGTCGCCATTATAGCCGAAAAGAAAGGCTTTTGTGGAGGTATAAAAACGATACAAGCGTCAATAACAGCACCACCCGAAGTGAAAATATTAACCGAAGATTTTTGTTTTAATAAACCAGGAGATTGTGCGGCATCAGGGGTGCCAGCAAATGAACAAACCAAGAAAATTCTGGTAAGAGTGGCCAAGTTTCCTTTTCGAGATATCAATGATGCTAACCCTTCTAGTTATGTGGATGTAGTAACTGCTACTAAACCTCAAACCCAATGGCCAAACCTTATTGAATCGAATAGCTTCACCAAATGGGATGGAAGTCCATGGATGGGATTTTCAAATAAGTGTGAGGCCTCTTTTTGTTCATTACCAGTTGGAAAATATCCAGTCAGGTATCAATTAGGCATGGGATATCGCAGTGGCTTACAAAATAGTGATACGATTTGTTATTCTTATGATACCTCTGCTCTAAATATTTCAGATAAAATAAATCTACAATTGACTGCGGAGGGAGACTTGTGTAAAAATAGTTTGGTCAATATACAAGCACAGCCAACAGGTAGCGGCTACGGATTTGAGTGGAGTACTGGTGAAACCACTGATAATATAGATGTAACCGACCAAGGTGTTTATGCGGTTACAATTAAACAATCCTATTGTGAATCAATGGATTCGATATCCGTTTCATTTTGTTCCAGCCTAGTAGAAATTGAGTCTGGTTTCAAGGCGAAGGTTTATCCTAATCCTGCGCGAGACAGAATTTTTGTTTCTATAGAGGAGCCATTTAGCCAAGCCAGGTTGAATGTCACCAACGCTTCTGCTCAGCAGGTTGCTGACTATGATTTAATCTCCAAACATGAAGGTTTAATTGTTGAATTAGATGTGCGAGAATGGAGCCAAGGGGTCTATTTTTTTAAGCTCATTTCAGGAGCTAAAGTAGAAACATTTAAGGTAATTGTCGATTGATGCTCAAGTACTTAAGTGTTTGCTCAATTTAACTTGCTTAGCGTTTGAGTATTATCTTCATATTTGTATCTGGAAACTCCAAAAGAGGCAACCAAATTGATTTATACCAGTCTAATTCAAATACAGTAAGGGAAATAAATTCTTCTAATATTTTTAGTAATAATCATTAAGAACACTGCCATGATAAGATTAATCGACGCAAGGAACATTTTTAATCAAGATAAAATCAACTCAACAATTTTTGCAACAATCGCAATTATGGTCGCGTTAGTTTTTACTTCTGAAGTTAAGGCTTCCCATTTGGCTGGAGGCACAATTAGATACGATTACGTTGGTCCAACCCCTGGTTCAACATCATTATGGCGTTACAAGATTACAGTGTCTATGGCACGAGATTGTAGAGGAATTAGTCTTACTTGTGGTTCTACTCCTCACGTTTTTTATGCAACTTGCACAACTAGTGGCTCTACAATTGGGCCGGTTTCCTTAACCCCAGTACCTTATGTTCCAAAACCAGGAGAAAGATCGAATCCTCGAGGGGCAAAAGACGTTTCAGATTTGTGTAGTTCCGTACAGTCGAGGTGTCAAGGAAACAATCAAGCTTTATCAGGTTACGAGTTGTATTTTCATGAGGCTACTATCGATTTACCACGCTGTAATTCGTGGAGAATTACCTACCAAACATGTACTAATGCAAGAAATGCTGTCACCAATTTCACGGGAGGATACAATGTTGCGCTCGAAACTTTTATAAACACTGGTTGGTCTCCAAGAGCTAAACCCTCCGGTGCACCAGCGAACAGTGCACCAAAATTTGCCAATGACAAACCGTTTCCTTCGGCATGTGTAGGTCAAGACGTAAATTACTCCATTGGTGCCCATGATGATGAAGGTGATAGTTTGGTTTATGAAACCACTTGTCCTTGGGCCACAGGTTCAAGTACGGGAACACCAAATTTAGTGCCTATGACTCCAAGAAATGGAGCAACATGTGCTGTCCCAATTCCAGGATTAACAATGGATAGTCAAACGGGTCTAATCTCTTTTAAGGCAACAACTCAAGGAGCTTGGATTGTTGCTTTTTATGTTTCGGAGTATGAAAAATGCTCAGGAATACTCAAAGGAAAAACCTATCGTGAAATTCAATTTAGGGTTGAATCCTGTCCAAATGCAAATAACAAACCTGCGATCGCCAGCAGACTAGGCATAACCTCAAGCGACGGATTTATTAATTCCAACGGTGCCTTGGAAATATGTGAAGGCAAGATTTTGAGTTGGAATGATACCTTATCAGACCCTGACGTAAATGATGTTCTGCAGCTTTCTAGTAACGTTACTTCTGTATTACCAGGTGCAACACTAAACGAAATCCGTAACTCTCAGAACAATACCGTAATAGCCCGCTATAGTTGGAAAGCCGTTTATAGCGGAAATCCAAATAAAAATTTCTTTTTGGCATATACCGACGATAACTGCCCTGTTCCCGGAACATCATACCACATGTACAATATATTGGTAAAAAAAGGAGCCTCTGCTGGTGAAGATATTTCTTTATGTGCAGGGGACACCGCGACTTTATTACCAACTGGTGGTAATGTTTATAGCTGGAATTCGATTTCGGGTGATGCAATACAACCCGGAATAAATTGGTTCCCGGTCAATGCCAATAATACTGAAGTCCGTTTTGTACCAAGCCAAACCACGTTGCTAGAAGTAACCATTCCTTCAATTACCAATATTTGTGGAGCCAATTCTATGGGTTGCAGCCGTAAAGATACGATTGAAGTAAAGGTTGGTACTCCATTTACCTTATCGGCACCTTCCGACACAACAATTTGTTTTGATACTGATGTCGAACTAGGGTTGTATGTTTCCAACCCTAACTTAACCTACTCCTATTCTTGGTCACCAGCATCTTTTTTCCAAAGCCCAATGGATAGTATTTCAAACCTTAATGGGCTACAAGACAAACAGCGATTATCCTATAAAGTAGAGGCTAGCTCTGGGTGTACTCGTGAAGGAACGTTTGAAGTTTCGGTTTCTAACCCGTTTCCAAATAATATGAGAATAACAGTTTCTGATTCTATTATTTGTCAGTCAGATACGTTGAATTTTGACGTGAACTTAGGGTCCATCTCATATAGTTCATGTGGTGTTAAGCCACAAAAATGCGTCGGATATAATAAGGATTTTGTACTTGGCAGCGGGGGTATTAGGAACACCGTTACTTCTCAAAATACTCCTTCAGTGTACGAACACAGGTTTTCGAAGAAAAAAACACAATTTCTCTATAGGGCTAATTACCTGAGGGCTTTGGGAATGACTTCGGGTGCAATTAAATCCATAGGTTTCGAAATAGCTCAGCTCAACAATGCAGGAGCACCAATTGACGGTTTTACTATCAAAATGGGATGTACACAAGATTCGGTTATCGGAACGAGTCTAATTGCTGGGAACACCACAGTCTTTAATCCAAAACCAATATTTACTGCTGCTGGAATTAATACGCATGTCCTCGATAGCGAATTCGTATGGGACGGAAGCTCAAATTTGGTGGTAGAAATTTGCTACGATAATGGTACGAACAGGCAAAATTCAAATGATATCATGTTATTTGATCGCATGCTCTATGCATCTGCTGCGCATAATTTTAGCAATACCCAGCCTTTATGCTCAAGTGTAGCCATTGCCGGTACCTCAATGTTTTTATTACCTAAAACGACATTTACACAATGCTCTGGAGTTGATTCTTCCAATTTTAACTTTAGCTGGTCAACATTACCTAATTCCTCGCCCTCTATTATTTTAGGGAGTACGGTAAACAAAAAGCTTAAGTCTGTTTCGACTCCCTTAACGGCTTTTCGCTATGTAGTTCACATAACTGATACTGCTGGACTTTGTTTTAGAGAACTCCATCAAGATGTAAAAGTGACTACCAAGTACAATACTAAGCCTGATTCTGTTGGTTTAACTTGCGTCACGAATGGTATAGTCTTTTTAAAAGCACCTACTCCATACAACATTACTTCTCCAGGAGGACGTTGGTCAGGTGCAGGAATAATAAACGATTCTTTAGGCTGGTTCGATCCAACGATAGCCGGGCCAGGAAATAGAACGATTTATTACGAAATTACTGGAAACAACTGTGCTTCAAAAGATTCTAGTACAATAGAAATTGTGGACAAACCAAATGCTTCAATTTCAAGAATAGATGCTGCCTGTAATTCCTTTAGTTCGATTGCCGAGCACGAACTGAAGGGAGCTGTGAATACTGGAAAATTTTATGGCTTTGGTGTCGATTCAGTGGTTAATGGAACAAACGTGAATTATTTTCTAGATGGGACAAAGTTCAGTCCAACAGTAACAATTCCTGATACTGCTTATGTGCGTCATATTGTTGAATATGGCTGTATAAACGATACATTGATTAAAATACCTGTTGTAGCGTCTTGGGACTCTACTTACCAAGGAGTATTTATTAACGGCGTGGTGTATAATACAACTCAGTTTTGTGTAAATGGAAGGTCAGATACGCTTTCGGTAGCTGGAGCTAATGGTGTTTGGCGGATTATTGGACAACCCTCAAATAATGGGGCAATTACCGACTCAATCCTAGGGATATTTAACCCTGCCGCAGTTAATAATGGAAATGGAGGTCCAGTTCAAATTGAAGTTGAAAACAAAGATTTCTGTGGCACCAAAGGGACGTATAGGTTAGATGTTATAAGAGCTCCTGAAGCCAGAATATTGGCAGAAGATTTTTGTTTTTCAGACCCAGGAGACTGCGCAAGTTCTCAGGTACCTGCGGCGAAACGTAAAAACATTATTAGGGTAAGAGTTGCAAAATTTCCAAACAAACTTATTGTTGATTCAGACCCTAACACTTATGTTGACGTTATTACGGCAGACATCTCTCAAACTGGTTGGCAGGATTTGGTGGAGTCCGATTTACACACTAAATGGGATGGCAATCCGTGGATGATTTTCCCATACAAAGCCGAATTTCCCTTTTGTAGCTTAGTAAAGGGTAAGTACCCATTGAGCTATCAAATTGCTCTAAAGTATAGGCTACAGGCTCAAGCACCGGATTCTATTTGCTATTTCAGAACCGACACGTCCATTCAAGTGAGTGATAAGATTCAGAGTTTAGTGATAGCTGATGGAGATTTATGCGCTAATTCAACGGTTGACATTAATGCATTTCCAAAGGGAAGCAAGTACACTTACCTTTGGAATGATGGATCAACATCGGGCACAATTACTAGAAGCCAGCAAGGAACGTTTGTAGTAACTGTTTCAGATCCGTATTGCGCTTCGGTAGATTCCATATCTGTTTTGCATTGCACAAGTTTGGAGGAGCTTAATACTTCATTTGAGGCAAATGTTTATCCAAACCCGGCGAGAGATAAAGTCTTTGTTTCTTCATCGAATACCTTTTCAAAAATCACGTTAAATGTGACTAATACTGCAGGACAGCTCATTTCGCAAAATGAATTCAATACCGTACAAGGAAAATTAGAAGTACAAATAGACGTGCGCGAATTACCAAAAGGCGTTTACATATTTGAGCTGCTTTCTGGTCAGGAATCGAATACGTATCGGGTGGTGATTGAATGATCATCCGCAAAAGCGCTCTTAAATACGGGCGTAGATGTACAAGCATTATAAATTATGATCATTTTTGGAAAGTAATAATCTAAAATTGACCTGTATGTCTTCATATCAATTGAATAATATTAAGAGTTTATCCTTAGGTTGTCTTTTAATTCTGTTTGTAATCAGTGCCAGCGCTTCTCATTTATCCGGTGGCAATATGTCCTACGAATACATAGGCCCCACACCTGGAATTACAAATTCTTGGCGATATAAGATTACTGTAAAAATAGTTCGCGATTGCACTGGTATCTTGTACAATTGTATAAATAGAAATGCAGAGTTTTATGCGGAATGTACCGCAACAGGAACTCAATTAGGACCTTATAGTTTAGACTCAATTCCTTACGTGTCTAAACTCGGTGGGAGGGTTAATACCCGAGGCGCAAAAGATATAAGTGATTTATGTACTTCTTTACAATCACAATGTCAAGGTAATGGTCAGGTATCAATTGGTTATGAAATGCAAACTTTAGTGGGGTATATTGACCTACCTCGTTGTGATAGTTGGAAGCTTACTTATCAAACCTGTGCCGTAGCCAGAAATGTAGTTCAGAATTTTACTGGCGGGATTAACATGGGAATGGAAACCTTTGTCAACACAGATTGGAGAGCCTATAATAATGCACAAGGGGAGCCTGACAATAGCTCCCCAGTCTTGAATGCAAAATTGAAACCATTTATTTCAGCCTGTATCGGTCAACATGTGAACTATGCAATTGTTGCTCACGACAAAGATGGAGATAGTTTAACTTATGAGCCTAGTTGCCCCTGGGATACTAGAGGCACTGTTAATCGCCCTAGATTGTTTAAAATGACACCGAATGTCGGTTACAGCTGTGATACACTTATACCCGGGTTAATATTCGATAGAAATTCAGGGCTTTTATCTTTTACCGCTCAAACACAAGGCAACTTTCTTGTGCCATATTATATAAATGAATATGAACGATGTACAGGAGCGCTGAAAGGGCGAACTTACGGCGAGATACAAATTAGTATTGGCAGTTGCACCAATCAAACTCCAGTAGATTCTTCAAGAATAGGTAATCTGTCTCCTGGTGCATTTGTAAACACAAGCAACCAACTAGAAGTATGCGAAGGGGATTTACTTGTTTGGGAAGACACTTTGTCTGATCCTGATGTCAATGATTCACTAATACTATTGACAAATATTGCGGATGTATTGCCCGGAGCCACCATTACCGAAATCAGATCAGCGCAAAGCAATACTGTAGTAGCGCGCTATAGTTGGCGTGCACAAATAGGAGTTGGCCATATAAAAAGGTTCTTTCTGCGATATGCGGATGATAATTGTGATCTTCCAGCCTCTATTTACAGGTATTACGATATAAAAGTAAATCAGGGTGCTGTAGCAGGCGAAGACACAATTATTTGTTTTGGTGATACGGCTAACTTAAGAAGTGGGGGTGGTTTTTCTTATTCTTGGAGAGTGTTGTCAGGTGACACAATTCGACCAGGCATTAACTGGTTTCCGGAGGATACATTAAATAGTCTGGTAAAATTCTCGCCGGGTAGCACTACCGTTTTGGAGACAACCGTATCGGCCATACAAAATTTGTGCGGCGATACAATTGTGGGGTGTAAAACAAAGGACACTGTAATTATTAATGTTGCATCGTCGTTTAGTATAGTACCACCGGTTGATACAACTATTTGTTTCCAAGACTCTCTTCAACTGAATCACACCACTTCCAATACCAATCAGAGCTACTCGTATTCTTGGTCACCTTCAAGCTATTTTACAAACCCAACTGATAGCTCTACCGCTTTGTTAGATTTGGGGATTAAGAAGCGATTTTACCTAAAGGTAACCTCAGACTCCGGTTGTTCAAGAGTGGATTCTTTCTTGGTGAAGGTTTCAAATCCATTTCCGAAAAACATGTCTATTTTAGCCTCTGACACGGATATTTGTTATTCTGGAAGAGTGCAAATGGAGATTGATTTAGGTCAAATAACCTATAATGCATGTGGACTTATTGAAGATACTTGTAGGAGTGTAGATAGTTCGTTTTTTATTGGGAATGGTAACATTCAGAATACGGCCAATTCAACTTCTGAACCTGTAATTTTTGGTAGCAGGGATAGGGCAAAAAAGCTCCAGTTCCTTTATCGAGCCGTTGACCTGAAATCTCTTGGAATGACAGGAGGGCCTATTAACTCAATAGGGTTTGAGGTCGTTGCAAACCGTGGTAATGTACCATACGATAACTTCAATATTAGTATGACCTGTACAAATACTAATTCGCTTTCAAACGGAGTTTTTGTCGAAGGATTGATTCCAGTTTATAGTTCCACAAGGACGTTTACAAGTACTGGTATCAATTCATTCGTTTTTCACAAGCCATACATCTGGGATGGGGTGTCGAATTTAATTATAGATGTTTGTTTTGATAATGGAAGAAATTCAACACCGTTCAACAGTGTAATGTCCTTTGATTCAAAATCTTACGGAGCGGCGCTGCAATATAAGAATAACTCTTTACCTAAACCGGCGTGCACCGAAAAAAGCGCTAATTCACCAGTGTTTTATATGCTACCCAAAACCGTATTTACTCAGTGCTATGGATTAGATGAAGCCAATTTTAAGTACAAGTGGTCTGCTGTTCCTGCATCAGCTCCAATGCGTTTATTTGGAGATGATACAAGCCAAACAATAGATTTGTATGTTGATACTGCATCAGCACAGGAATTTATAGTAAGCATTACCGATACTTCAGGATTATGCCGCCAAGAACTTAGCCAAAAAATAAATCTAGTTTCGAAATATAATACCACGATAGACTCTGTATCACCTCTGTGTGTTGATAGCGGTATTTTGTATTTGAAATCGGGCACTCGTTATAATATTATCCGACCCGGAGGAAAATGGACAGGAAATGGAATTATCAACGATTCACTAGGTTGGTTTAACCCTAAGGTTTCTGGGCCTGGGAATCATGTAATTGTCTATGAAATTACTGGAAATTCATGTGCTTCGAAAGATTCGATTACAATAAAAATAATTGGAAAGCCTGATCTCAGCGTACAAACAATCAGCGAAGCATGCGTTGCACTAACTAATGTGCCAGAACATGAATTGGTGAGTGGGGTTAACACCGGTGTTTTTTCTGGCTATGGAGTTGATTCGGTTCTCAACGGCTCAATGGTAAACTACTTCATCGACGGAACTAAATTTAATCCTCAATTAAATGTTCCGGATACGGCTCATATCAGACATTCCGTATTCAATGGTTGTTTTGGAGATACTACTTTCATGGTACCCATAATTGCACAATGGGATACAAGTTATCGAGGAATAAAAGCAAATGGTGCAATCTACAACACCCGTAATTTTTGTGCAACCTCAAATGTTCCAGATACACTGGTAGTTGAAGGCGCAAATGGGGTTTGGAGTATTGATGATACTTTAGGAAATAACATTGCTATTCTAGATTCAACCATAGGTGTATTTGACCCAAGACTAATAAATGGTGGTCAGGGTGGAATCGTAAAATTGGTAGTTGAAAACAATGGGTTTTGTGGTGCAAAGGGCACTCATTTTATTGCTGTTATTAAACCACCAGAAGTGCAAATTTTGGCGGAAGATTTTTGTTTTTCGAATCCCGGTGATTGCCCTGCTTCTGGAATTGCGCCCGCTCAAAGGAAACGACTGATAAAGGTTCGCATAGCTAAGTTTCCAAATCAAATCATTGATAATAGTGATTCGTCAACCTTTGTTGATGTGATTACCGCGGATAAATCTCAAACAGGGTGGAATACACTTGTTGAGTCTGACGTTTTTACGAAGTGGGATGGAAATCCGTGGATGATAACTCCTTACAAATGTGAATATCCATTTTGTACTTTGCAGAAAGGGAAGTACCCCCTAGAGTATCAATTGGCACTCCAGTATAGAGGAAGAAATCAGATTTCAGATACGCTTTGTTACTCGCATGCAGTGGCCGAAATTAACATCACTGATCAACTTGGTTTAAGTCTTTCGTCAATTGGTGATTTGTGCAATGGTAGCTCCGTAAATATTCAAAGTGCTCCAGTAAACCCTGACTACACCTATTTATGGAGTACTGGTGCTTTTGGAGATAGTATAAGTGTAAATGTGGCAGGGGTTTATTCTGTGACTATGCAAGATGTGTCCTGCAGCGCCACAGATTCCATATCTATTTCAAATTGTGCTAACTTAGAAGAAGAGAATCTCCAATTTAGCGCATCAGTGTATCCCAACCCCGCTCGCAATAAAATTACCATAGATTTAAATTCAATTGTTTCAGAAGTATCGTTGACCATACATACAGTGAGTGGTCAACTAATGGATAAAGTTGAGCTCCAAACTTCGAAGACGAATCAGGTTGATGTTTCGCGATTGAAGCCTGGGGTCTATTTATTCAGGTTGGAGAGTGAGAAACAGGTGAATTCTTACAGAGTAGTTATAGAATAACCAAAAAGTAATTTTATTCTAGTTAATATTGTAGTCAATAAATCAAACTAGAAGTTCGAACCAATAAAACTACAAACAGATGAAAAATAGTTCAAAACTGCAGATTAGAAAGCTTGCTCTGCTCCTACTTGCAATCGGTTGTATAGCATCTAATTCTGTTGCCTCTCATTTAGCTGGAGCAGGAATTAAATACGAGTCGCTAGGGAATAACAAATACTTAATTGAAGTTATGGCCGTAAGCGATTGTTCCGGAGCAAGTTTCAATCAGGTTACAGCGACCATTTCATACTTATGTTTATCGGGTGGCAGCAACATTTGGCAATATGCTGTATTAAATCATCAACCTTATTTAGCGCCAACTCCAACTAAATATGGTGGGCCGTATTCTGGTATTGAAAATATTGTCAGTGGAACGTCATTAGTTTCTGAAGAGGTATCAGACCTATGCAACCATGTTTTAGACCCAAAGAACGGACAAAACTCCGCTTGTAGAGGACAATTTCCTTTCGCAAGAAACAAGGCGTACATTAGAATTAAGTATTCTGGAGTTGTTACGTTACCGCCTTGCGCCTTGTATCGAATTGGCTTTTCGCCAAATTGCTGCAGAAACACCAGTGGTAGTAATGTAAGCTCAGCTGGCATGTATGTGCATACATTAGTAAACACGGCTAGTTTTCCACGAAATTCAAGTCCAGAATTTTTTGATGAAGTAAAGCCCGTTTCAAATGTATGTATTGGTCAACAATTTAGTTATGCGGCAGGTGCTCATGATCATGATGGTGATAGCCTATCTTTTAAATTGACCTGTGCAATGTCAGATACCTCCAATTGTGTAACATACAATACCGGTTATAGCGCTCAACAGCCGTTGGCCGGAATTGCAATAGATGCTGAAACAGGGCTAATTACTGGAACGCCGGCAACAACAGGTGTCAAAGCTGTAGCATTTTGGGTAGAAGAGTACGATAGATGTACAGGTGTTCTAAAAGCTAAAACGCAAAGAGAAATTCAGTTTAATTCTAAGACCTGTATCAATACTGCACCACGAATTATTGGGGGAGTAAGCAACATTCAAGGAAACGCCTCAGTTGATCTGAACAACAGAATAACCGTTTGTGCTGGAGAGACAATATCGTGGGATGAAACAATCGCAGATACCAACACGATAGATTCAATTCATATAAAAACGAATATTTCTGATGTGCTTCCTGGAGCCACGTATCAAATAGTAAACGCTGGACAAAAAAATCGAATTATTGTCCGTTATACTTGGCGTTCTGTTGTGCTTAATTCGGAATACAAAAATTTCACAACACGATTTACAGACGACCGCTGCCCTAATTCAACCAATGAATATGTTGGGTCAGGCGCCAGAGTTACCCGTTTAAGGATATTATCGGCTATGGATGCTGGAAAAGACCTATACTCTTGTATAGGTGATACTGTTTCCATATCTGCTGCAGGTGGCACCCAATTCTCTTGGAGAAGTATTTCTGGCGACCCTATTGTCGCTGGGGCAAACTGGTTTCCAGATACCAACACAGGATTCGATACGAATAAGTTTGTAAGGTTTGTTCCATCTCAGACAACACGGCTCGAAGTAACGGGCCAAGCATTAAAAGATGTTTGCGGAAATAGTATTAATGGGTGTAAATCTGTTGATACTTTGACTGTGTTCGCAACCGATAGTTTTACTGTACTTAATGTAGTTGATAGTGTCATTTGTAACCCGGCAACGAATCAAATTTCAGTTCAAACTTCGCAAAATCATGGTCCATATTCTTACCAATGGTCGGCATCGCAGTACTTAAGCTCCGATACTGCTCGAGCACCCAGATTACTTTCTCTCAACGATAGTCAGCGGTTTGATGTCACTGTGACTTCAAATGGAGGATGCGTGGAAGAAGGTTATGTAAGTGTGCTCATGTCCCAGCCCTTTCCAACTAATATGAAACTTCTTGATTTAGATACGAACATATGTTTAGGAGATACCGTTACCTTAAAGTTAGATAAGGGGCAAGTTGATTATGGCAATTGTGGTACATCAACTACACAATGTTTTGGGGTGTCAGCTACAAAAGAACTAGGTTCTGGAAGTTTATTATCGGACAGTATTCCAACTTTCGGTACTATGTATGATTCAAGAAACAAAAGCTCAAAACATACATTTATATATACTGTAGCGGATTTGAAATCAATTGGGGTAGAACCCGGTTTGATAAACTCATTGGGTTTCAAAGTGGGGTGGATTCCACCTGCGAACAATACCTACAAGGATTTTACAATCAAAATAGGATGTGCAAGTAGCTCTTCCTTTCAGATTCCAACACAAGTAGTTTATTATGCTTCGCAATATAAACTTGTGAATGGTTGGAATGTGCATCATTTTGATTCGAACTATGCGTGGACCGGAGATTCAAATTTAATTGTTCAGGTCTGTTTTTCTGTTGATAGTGTGGACGGTGTATCACCAAAAATATTTTATGACTACAGAAGTGCTTTTCACAGGCGATGGGTAAACTTTAATGGAAAAACTGCGTGCTCTGATATAAACTTGGGAACAGCGTATAGTGTACATCCCACAACAAAAATCGGTTTCTGTTCAAGTGTAAAAAACGAAAATTTTATTTTTAACTGGTCACAGATTCCTTCTTCAAAAGCCTCAGGATTCATTTCACCAACAAACGTCGATTCCGTTGATTTAGTGGTTGCGTCATCATCTGCAAGAACGTATAAAGTTGAAGTTAGGGATACAGCCGGAAAATGTTATCGAGAGCTTTTTCAAACCATAAACCTGATTCAAAAATATAATACGACAATATCACCAATACCAGCAATTTGTAATCCTGGTGCTCCTGTTCAATTGACTGCTGCCACACCGTACAGCGTTGCAACACCAGGAGGTAAATGGAGTGGAGCTGGTATTGTAGATAATAAGCTTGGCCTTTGGGATAGAAATAAGTCTGGCTCCGGAAACTTTAAAGTGAAGTATGAGATAACAGGTAATTCTTGTGCATCCGCTGATTCGATTTCGATTGACGTACTTCCCAAACCAATTGGTGGTATTCAACCCCTTGAATTTATTTGCGGAAAACATGCAGATATAGGTAAACACGAGCTAGTTGGGTTAAGTCCTAATGGTATTTTTTCAGGATTTGGCGTAACTAGCAAAACAGTTGGTACAACTACAAAATATTATGTGGATGGAACACGGTTTTCGCCAACACTTCAAATTCCAGATACGGTAAGAGTAAGGCACAGGGTGGGCTCAAATTGTATAACGGACACAATTATTAAAATCCCAGTAATTGAATCGTGGAATTACACATATCTCGGTATCAGGAGTAATGGTGCTAATTATTATAAAAGAAATTTCTGTGCTAATTCCGGGCCGGATACGCTAATGGTTGCAGGCGCCAATCCCACTTGGAGAATTTTAAGTTCTGCATATCCAAAAAATCGATTAGCTATGTTAGATTCATCAAAAGGAATTTTTGACCCAAGACTTATCAATATTGACTCAACTGTAGGCACTGCAGGCTCAGTATTGTTGCAGTTAGAGGTTAAGAATGATGGTTTTTGTGGAGCAAGAGAATTTATATCCATTCGTGTTCACTCTAGCCCAGAAGTGAAAATTTTATCAGAAGATTTTTGTTTTAATGTTGCAGGAATCTGCGATTCTTCAAACGTACCTCAATCGGAACGTACACAAAAATTCCGTGTAAGAGCCGCAAAGTACCCTAGTTATAAAATCAGCGATACTGACCCTTCAACCTACACAGATGACATAACGATAAATCAGTCAAATACAGGTTGGAGGAATGTAGTAACAAGAAATGGAAGTACCGGATGGGATGGCGGAACTTGGATGCCATTTAAAACTAAATTTGAAAAAGAAATGTGCAGTTTAAATCCTGGAGTTTATCCACTTAGTTACCAATTAGGGATTGGTTTTCGAGAAGCTGTGCCAGGGTTCCCATCTACAGACTCAACAATCTGTTATTCTTATTTTGATACACTAGTTGAGGTTGAACAAGGCGTTTCTGCAAATATTACCAGCAATGGAGATTTTTGTAATGATGAAAAAGTTGAATTGGAAGTTTCTTCTTCTTCAAATAGGGTCTCCTATTTATGGAGCACAGGAGAAATTTCAACTAAAATAACCCCAAACAAAAAAGGGACATACACCGTAAAGGCATTCAAATCTTATTGCACTTCAACTGCAACCTTTACTCCTGGAATTTGTGCGGGTGTTTTTGAGCAAACGAATTTATTAAACGCCAGTTTGTTTCCCAATCCTACTTCAGATATACTTAACCTCATTGTGTCAGACTTAAAAGTAAATTCTTTAGACCTGGAAATTCACTCGTTAAGTGGTCAAATGCTGGAACATTTTTATTTTGAGAATATTACTGGGAAAATTGAGGCGCAAATAAATGTCAGTCAATTTCCCGCTGGTATTTACCTATTTAAATTAGATAATACTCAGGAAATAGCAACTTATAGAGTAGTAATAAAGTAAATTACCTTATGCTAATAGCTTAATAAAGAGCGGTTAATTTCTTTAGCCGCCCTTTTTATTTTCCGTCCATTGCTCCATTAAATTTGTAGCAAAAGAAGTACTTGTCCCTACTCGATACATCCGTTGAATTTCTTAAAGGAGTTGGCCCAAAAAGGGCCGAGCTGCTCAATAAAGAATTGGGTATTTCAAACTATCGGGGGCTGTTGGAGTATTTTCCATTCCGCTACGTTGACAAAACCAAGTACCACAAGTGCAATGAAATTACCCCAGAAGATGCGCTGATTCAGGTAAAAGGAAAGCTAGGTAAAGTTGAAATTGCTGGCCGTTCACCCAAACAACGCATGGTGGCAGAGTTTATTGACAATAGCGGAACCATAGATTTAATTTGGTTCAAGGGCATTCGATTCATTAAACCAACCTTAAAACCCAACACCGAATACGTTGTTTTTGGAAAGCCCAACTTCTTTAACGGAAGAATAAACATGCCGCACCCCGACTTGGCGGAGTTTAATGCCGAAGAGCAAATGCTCAACGCAAAACTCCAACCGGTTTATTCTACTACAGAAAAGCTCAGTGGACGGGGTATGAACAGCAAGGGAATTGAACGTTTGCAAAAGACCTTACTCATTGATGTTTTTAAGGAAATTCCAGAAATATTATCGGAAGAACAACTGAAAAGGTGGCACCTTATTTCGCGAAGAAAAGCATTCAAAGAAGTTCATTTTCCAGAGAGTCCAGAGTTGTTGCAAAAGGCGAGATTTCGCCTAAAGTTTGAAGAGTTTTTCTTTATTCAACTGCAACTGATTCGCACACAAATGGCCAACAAGGCCAAGGCTAAAGGTTTTGTATTTGACCAAATAGGAGAGAAGTTCAATGGTTTTTTCAAGCACAATTTACCTTTTGAACTCACGGGAGCTCAGAAAAGAGTGCTAAAGGAAATTAGAAGCGACTTGCGCTCGGGTTCTCAAATGAATCGATTGCTTCAGGGTGATGTGGGCAGTGGCAAAACTATAGTGGCTCTGATGTCCGCGCTCATGGCCATTGACAATGGCTTTCAGGTGGCTTTATTGGCACCCACCGCCATACTTTCACAACAGCATTACGAAGGACTCAAAGAACTTCTGGTTGGAATGCCAGTGCGTGTCAAGTTATTGACCGGCAACACGAAAACTAAAGAAAGAAAGGAGCTTTTGCAGGATTTGGTCGAAGGCGAATTGGAAATAATTGTAGGTACTCATGCTATTTTAGAAGACCGTGTGGTATTCAAAAATATGGGATTGGCAATAATTGATGAACAGCACCGATTTGGAGTAGCTCAGCGCGCAAAATTATGGGCAAAGAACACGAGTCCCCCCCACATGTTGGTAATGACTGCAACTCCTATTCCTAGAACATTGGCCATGACTCTGTATGGTGATTTGGACGTTTCTGTAATTGACGAATTGCCGCCGGGACGAAAAGCCATTAAAACCATTCATAAGACGGATGCCGGTCGTTTGGCGGTATTTGGTTCCATGAAAAAGGAAATAGCTAAAGGACGACAAATTTATTTGGTGTATCCGCTTATTAATGAATCGGAACAATTGGATTATAAGGACCTAATGGATGGTTACGAGTCCATTGTACGCGCTTTTCCAAATCCGGAATACCAAGTTGCCATTGTCCATGGTAAAATGAAACCAGCAGATAAGGATTACGAGATGAACCGATTTGTAAAAGGCGAAGCACAAATTTTGGTAGCTACCACGGTTATTGAAGTAGGAGTGAACGTGCCAAATGCCAGCGTTATGATAATTGAAAGTGCCGAGCGTTTTGGACTATCTCAATTGCATCAATTGCGGGGTAGAGTTGGTCGTGGAGCCGAGCAGAGTTATTGCATTCTCATGACAGGCAACAAACTGTCTAATGAAGGCAAAAAGCGTATGGAAATTATGGTGCGGACTAATGATGGTTTCGAAATCGCAGAAGAGGATTTGCGATTGCGCGGTCCAGGAGATTTAATGGGAACTCAGCAAAGCGGTCTTTTAGATTTAAAGATTGCAGACTTGGCTAAGGACAATCAAATACTGGTAGCCGCTCGCGAAGAGGCGATAAAGGTGTTGAATACTGACCCTAATTTAGCCTTGCCAGAACACAGTGGAATAAACCTTCAGTTCCGAAGATTTTTGAAAGAGCGCCCAAATTGGAGCAGGATATCTTAGGTTATTTATTCTTTATACACTTTCTATTTACACGTCATTCTGGAAGCGTAGCTGAACCCAAATCCTGATACTTCAGGATTTGGTGTGAAACAGCTATTCAGAATCTCGTTTTAAAGTAATCGCTTTCATACTTCAAGCGTCTCATCTATTGTTGTGGAATGACAGTTTGGTTGTCGTGCAAAGCATTGGACAGTGGTTTTCTTTTGATACCGATCGGAATAAAATTGTATCGAGAACAAAGCCCTTCTCAACTTTACCCTTCCTTATCTTTGCTACATGTCCCAAAAAGGAAAAGTCTTATTCATCGATTCCGTTCATTCTGCTCTGAAGAATGGATTGGAAAAAGACAGCTGGCATTGCGACTGGTGTGTTGAGGATACTGTGGATCAAATTAAATCCAAAATTGGAGAATATCACGGAGTAGTTATCCGTTCAAAATTCCCTATGAACAGGGGAGTCATTGACTTATCAACTAACCTCAAATTCATAGCTCGCTCTGGTGCTGGACTAGAAAACATTGATGTCGATTATGCCGAGTCTAAAGGCATAAAAGTCTTCAATTCACCAGAAGGTAACCGAGACGCGGTGGGTGAGCAAGCTTTAGGCATGCTATTGAGCTTATTTCAAAAACTGAATCAGGCAGATGCCCAAGTACGCAAAGGTATTTGGGACAGAGAAGGCAATCGTGGAATTGAACTGAAAGGAAAAACCGTCGGAATTATCGGTTTTGGGAACATGGGACAAGCTTTTGCACAAAGACTAAGAGGGTTTGAATGCACAGTATTGGCCTACGATAAATACACATCTGGATTTGGAAACGAATGGGTAAAAGAAGTAAGCTTGGAGGAAATCCAAGCTAAGGCCAATGTGATTAGTTTTCATGTTCCGTTAACCGAAGAAACACACTATTATTTGAACGCCGATTTTGTGGAAGTGTGCCATGTAAAACCATATATCATCAACACCGCAAGAGGCAACGTGGTGGAAACGGAAGCATTGATTAAGGGTCTTAAATCCGACCAACTTTCTGGAGCTTGTTTGGATGTGTTGGAATATGAAAGCAGTGCCTTCGAAAACGATTTTCAGAACAACATGTCTTCGACTATGCAATATTTGGTGAAGTCAACTAACGTTATTTTATCACCTCATGTAGCAGGTTGGACAGTTGAAAGTTACGAGAAGTTGTCGTTGTTTTTGTTGGAGAAAATAAGAGCTAACTTCTACTCTTTTATTTCAACTTAATCTTTTGCCCTACCTTAATCACTTGTCCTTTTTCTAAGTTGTTTTTCCGCCTCAAGGCAGTCAATTTTACACCGTACATCTGACTGATTTTCCAAAGGGTGTCTCCTTTTTTTACGGAATGAAATTTTTGCTTTCCTCGAAACTTACTTCGTTTAGGTTGAAGATAAATTATGGTACCTGTCGAAAGTTTAGTTCGACGTTTTAGGTTGTTGTATTTGCAGATTTGCCATCTTCCCAAATTGTACCGTTTAGCAATTTTATCAGGCGTATCTCCCGCCTGACTTTTTACAAATTTGATGTTGTTTTTAGAGAGCGTAATAGTCGTTCCCGAATTCGACGAAGCAGCAGGGGCAGAGGTTTGCATTCCTTTTTTAGGAGGAGTAGTTAATGGGTTAGTTGGATTTCCAACAGTACCTTTTGAGCTGGCTCCAAGCGATTTTAGGTCTCCTTTGCTCATTTTATCGTAGCGGTACAATTCGTTTTCTTCAATGATTCGAATCAGTAAGTCGGGGTACTTTGGGTTCGTGGCGTAACCGGCTTTTTTGAGGCCTTTTGCCCAGCCTTTGTAGTCGGTTTGTTTGAGGTCAAATAGAAAAGCGTAGCGACGATTCCGGTGCAGAAAATCAGAGTGGTCAACATACGAATCATACACCGAAGGATACACCCGAAAGCATTCGTCTTTTGCGTCATCGTCCATATAATATTTACCCCCAGTCCAGCTAGAGTGGCATTTGATGCCAAAATGATTGCGTGCTTTTTTGGCAAGTGCAGAATTTCCGTAATCGCTTTCGAGCATTCCTTGTGCAAGGGTAATACTGGCCGGAACACCACTTTTAATCATTTCAGCAACGGCGTCTTGGTCAAATTTTTCCTTGTATTGTTTTGGAGTTTGGCGGGTTTGAGCAGTTATTGGCACTATCAAAAAACTAGTGCAGAACAATAAGACTATAAGTTTAAGTAATTTCAAAACAATTGCAATCAGACCAATTTCGTGCCTAACGCACAAATGTAAAAACGTGGTATTTGGGCATTTGAATTCCCCAATCGTATTGCAAACACTAAAGTGTTGGTTAGCACTACTTTTGTAATTGTATGGAGGGCATCGGAAAAGAACAACTGTTGACGAGCAAAAGCGGAAAGTGGAAAGTGACTTACAATGCTCCGCTTACGCTAACTTTTACATTCATTTCATTAGGGTTTGTTGTGTTCAATTACATCACTGCCGGTTGGATTAATCAAGCGTTTGCGCTGTACCCAAATTTTTCGTTACTAGACAGTTACCGATTTTTTACGTACATATTTTGCCACGCTGATTGGTCACATTTGGCGGCAAATTCCATCTATTTACTCATGCTTGGCCCTCTTTTAGAAGAAAAATATGGAGCCAAAGAATTACTTTTCATGACAGGCTGCACTGCGTTGGTCACTGGCTTGCTAAACAACTTACTTTTTCAGAATGTTATCGTTGGCGCAAGTGGAATTGTGTTTATGTTCATAGTGCTTTCCTCATTAGTGAATATGAAACGAAAAGAAATACCGCTGACGTTCATCTTAGTTAGCATTGTTTTCATTGGAAATGAGGTTGTTAATAGTTTTACTGCGGATAACATATCTCAGTTTGGTCACATTTGCGGTGGGCTATGTGGAGGCGCATTTGGTTTTATGAAGCGTAACTTAACCTGATCTTAATAATGGGAGAAAAAATACTGTCAGATTGGGTGCTCCGCTCTTGGCGGAGTGTATCGAAAATAAAGTATTTTGCCAGTAGTGGTAATTTATCCACCGAAACTGACCAATTTAATCGGATAGCGAAAACCTAACCTTCTATTTTCGAGATTCTAGCTTCAATTTGGGCCAATCGTTGGTCTAAAGACAAACTAGAAGCAACCGATTTTTGTACCAATAACTTCACCGAAAACGAATAGTTGACTTTGGTGATTTCTTGTTCTGTTCCACCAATATTCATGCGTAGGTTACTCTTTCCACTGATATAATTTCCCAAATAAATTTGGTCTTTGGTTATTGCCAAAACAGTAGAGTTTGATTTAAGCGCCTCTTTGTTTGATACAATTACACCGAAGGGATGCAATTGCTCACCACAAATTAATTTTACTCCTGATAACTCAATCCATAGGTTTCCTCCGTTGGTTGCGCCCGGAAAAGAAAACCGGTATAAGTCTTCTGGCGTTTCCATTGCCTTTTCCAATAAGTTTTTATTTAGCACTTGAGCCGCGCTCAAAAAGTAGAGTTGATTGAAATTAGGTTGCTTTTTTCCTTCATCGTTTGGCGAAGATTGAATCAAATCAAAATGTGCCAATTGGTTTACGGTGAGGTCTTTCACGAAAATATCGTTTAACGGTATGCTAAAATATTTAGCAATTTCTATAACAACATCAATCTTCGGTTCTGCTCTTCCTTCCTCATACGCACCTATTCGAGCTCGGTTAAGAGAAAACAATTCAGCAAACTGGCTTTGACTAATTCCCTTTACAGTTCGAATCTTCCTAATGTTTGAGCCTATTTTGGACATTTCACTATCTTTTAGTTCAAAGGCGAATTACTAAAAAAATTATCACTTTTCAAAATATTTGCTAAAAAATATAGCATTGCTAAAAATATTAGTACTTTAGCTTCATGAAATTAAAAACACAAAAAATGAATAATAAAAAGGAGGACCTTAAAAATGGCTAAAGAACTGGCATTTCCTAAGGCGCAAACGGAGCAGAATTTTAATTTTGAATGGAATAATTTAAAGCTCCTTAAATAGTGTCAGTTATGGAAAATCATTTTAATAAAATCAAAGATTACGTTTTAGACCTGGGTTATACCATTACAGGTACAAACGAAGAAGACCAGTTATTGGTAATCGAAGACGAATCTTCAGGAATTAAAAATTGCGTGGTAGGTTGTGCAGACCCCATATTAATTATTGAACAATACCTCATTCAAATAGACAATGGTTCTTCAGAGGTATTTCAAAGTTTGCTTCAAAAAAACCGAGACATTATACACGGAGCATTTGTGTTAGATGAGTCGGGTAAAAAAGTAATTTTCAGAGACACCTTACAAATCGCCAATTTAGACTTAAACGAACTAGAGGGTTCATTGAATTCTTTGAGTCTGTTGCTGTCAGAATATTCTGACGAATTAATCAAATTTTCTAAACTTTAAAAACAACACATTATGAGCTTATTCAAAAGATTATTTACGCTAGGTAAAGCAGAAACAAATTCGGTAATCGATAAATTGGAAGACCCAATAAAAATGACCGAACAAGGTATTAGAGACATGAAGTCTGACCTTGAAAAATCCTTAAAAGCATTGGCTGAAGTAAAGGCTATGGCTATTCGGGCAAAAAATGAAATTAAAGAACAAGAAGACCGTGCTGCTGATTATGAGAAAAAAGCAATGATGCTTTTGCAAAGAGCAGAAGCTGGTCAAATGGATGCTGGCGAAGCGGACAGGTTAGCTGGTGAAGCATTAACTAAAAAAGCGGAATGCGACAGTCATGTGGAGCGTTCGAAAAAAGAGCAGGCTAAATTCGATAGCGACGTTGCCAAATTGGATGCTAACATTAAAAAAATTCGCTCTAAAATTAGCTCTTGGGAAAATGAATTGAAAACGCTAAAGGCTCGAGTAAAAGTAGCTAGTTCTACCAAAAACTTGAATAAGCAGATGGCTGCAATCGATTCATCGGATACCATTTCCATGCTTGAGCGTATGAAAGATAAGGTGAATCAAGAAGAAGCACTCGCCGAAGCGTATGGAGACATTGCAAACGAAAGCCGTTCATTAGACGATGAAATTGATAGCGCAATTGGCGATACTAGTGTTGGTGCTGATGATAAACTAGCTGCATTAAAAGCTAAAATGGCGGCTGCTAAAGGTGGAAACGCATAAGCGATGAGAATTTCTATTGCTACAATAATTGAGATTATTTTCCTAATCGGTTTGATTACCGTTCTGATTTCGGTAGTCAAACTGGTTTGGTACTTTAGCACTCCAATCATACTATTTTTAGTAGGCTTCTGGTTGTACCGGAAATTTCAGAAGGGGAGTATTTAATCTTGGAAGGACTTGGCTTACACATTATTATCGAGCTTTACGACTGTTCTTCAGTTATACTTGACGATAAAACTAAACTGGAGAATTTGATGCTAGAAGCGGCAAATAAAGCCTCCGCAACAATTATTAAATCGGTTTTTCATAAATTTTCTCCTCAAGGGGTTACTGGTGTGGTGGTAGTTGCCGAAAGTCATTTGGCCATTCATACTTGGCCAGAACACAATTATGCGGCGGTAGATTTTTTTACATGTAACGAAAAAATGGACTACAGCGCTGCTCATGAGGTATTGAAAAATGGATTGAATGCTCAGCGTGTAAGTTCGAGGAAAGTTAGCCGTGGAACGGAAGTGAATATTGAAACTAAAAACAATTAAGAAATGGGATTATTCGATTTCTTTGGAAAGAAGAAAGAGTCCAAAGTCGATTATACAGTTGCCGAAATGAACCTAGGGTTTATGGTAGAGTATTTTTTGAAAACTTGGGAAGTAAAAAAGGTATATCACTACGACTGGGGAAATAACTTTGAGTCGATTGAATACTTACTGGATTCGGGAGACGAAAAATGCTATTTGTCTGTTGAAGATAACGATGAATTGATTTGTATGGTTTCGAAAAAACTCGAGATGAATGCGATAGACCCAAAACTGGCCTCTCAAATTGTAAGCGCAGATGATGCTCCTCAGCAATTGGTTTTTGAGAACAAAACCTATCACAGAAAAAGTTCGGGTCAAGGATATTGTGGCGAAAATGATGATGATGAAGAAAATTGGTCCAAATTTGTGAATTGGGTATATGAGAACGAACAAGATTTTATTTCGATAGACCGATGGGGCGAAGAGGAGTTTTCCGCAGCGAAAGGGTCTTATGTAAAAGAGTTCGAATTTTCCAATATCCTGCCAAAGTAAACTTATGAAATCAGTACTAAATATCAATTTTTCAAAGACACCATTTGCTTGGCTGTCTTTGTTTGTTTTTGGCCTTTTGCTTTCGAGCTGTGGAGGAAAAGAATTCAAAAAATCTCCTGTTGACAATTACATTGTTGAGTTTTCGAGCAAACAAAATTTTGCCATAATTCTTGAGGATATGGATCTAGAAGGAAACTTCTTTAAGACCTACAAACACAAGTATAAAGTCATTTTGGAAGATGAAGAAGGGAAACCAGAAGAATCGACCAGTGAATGGTTTGAGGTGGGTGAAGATTTCTTTACAAAAAACGAGAATAACCTGGGAATGATCTTGGTGTACAAAAAAGACGGTAAGCTCGAAAAAAATGCAGCTCCTGCTGGTTATCAATATGTGGGAGACAAGAAATACGGGGAATGGCGCACGCACAATGGGTCGTCTTTCTGGGCATTTTATGGCCAGTACATGTTTATGTCGCACATGTTTGGTTTTATGAATAGGCCTGTTTACCGAAGCGATTACAGAACTTATAGAGACAACCACTACGGTAGGTCGGGATATTATGGCCCTAGAACCAATGGCTCTTCTAAGTATGGTACAAACTCCGCTGCGACCCGAAAGTCACGTCCAGATTTCTTTAAAAGACGCGCTTCAAAGTCAGGGTGGTCGTCTAGTAGAGGACGTTCAGGATTTGGAAGTAGAGGCTCAGGATTTGGTAAATAAATAGTGTTGATTATGAATATGCTCGCAACTTTAGATAGTATTATAACCTCCATAATTTATTTGGTGGCCAGTTTTGCCTTGTTCTTTATCGGCAGATACATTTACAAACTCATAAACCGAGGAATAAACGTTGACCACGAGCTGGTGGAGAAAGATAACCTAGCCTTTGCAATAGCCAATACAGGTTACTATGTAGGTTTGCTTATTGCCATTTGGTCTTTGTATGTTGGTGACGATTTTGGACACATTTTAGACAACCTAATTTCCATTTTTATTTACGGTTTGCTGTCCATTTTGCTACTCAATCTGTCCATATTTATATCGGATAAATTGGTTCTGAGGTCTTTTGATTTGCGTAAGGAAATTATTCAAGACCAAAACGTTGGAACGGGAGTTATTGAAGCTGCAATTTGCATTGCTAACGGGTTAATAATTCACGGTGTTTTGGTAGAAAATCCGGATGGGTTTTTAGAGATAATTGTTCTGTGGTTAGTAGCTCAAGTAGTGTTGTTATTGGTAGAATTCGTTTACAATAAAATGACTTCTTATAATATTCACGAAGAGATAGTAAAGAACAATGTCGCTGCTGGAATCGGCTATGCTGGCGCCATTATAGCCCTAGCGAATTTGGTGCGTCATGGAACCGAAATGCATGCGGAAAACTGGATTGGTGTTGCCGAAAACCTTGGAATTGAAACAGGCTTGGGTCTGTTGCTATTGCCGGCAGCGCGTTTCATGACCGACAAAATTTTATTGCCAGGAAGAAATCTTACAGACGAAATTGTAAACCAAGAAACTCCAAATGTTGGCGCGGCAATTATTGAAGCTTTCGGCTATATTGGCGGCTCTGTGCTCATTTGTCTCAGTTTTGGATAGGTGACCAACAAGCACTCGGTATTTCTTAAGGCAGCCATTTTTGCTACAGGTGTTTCGGGTCTTGTGGCCGAATTCATATTCTCAACTTTAGCTTCTTATTTTATTGGAGATACTATTGTTCAATGGACATTGGTGCTTTCTATCATGCTATTTTCCATGGGCGTTGGAAGTCGATTGAGCGCTCGCGTCAACAAAAATCTATTATTTGTATTTCTATCGGTAGAAATAGCGCTAAGTCTTATGATATGCTTAGCACCATTAATCATTTACGGATTAGCTGGTCAAACACAATACATTCATTTGTTGGTTTATGGCTGTTCGGCAGCAGTTGGTTGTGCAATAGGATTCGAAATACCATTGGTTACTCGACTAAATGAGCCCTACGAAAAGCTGAGCAGAAACATCAGCAGTATCATGTCCTATGACTATATCGGTAGTTTGATTGGAGGACTTGCTTTTGCGTTTTTTGCCTTGCCGGTATTAGGAATTAAAAATGCTGCTTTTGTATTTGGCGCCTTCAATTTATTGGCTGCGTTTGCGGTTGTATTTGTCTTTTGGAAGCAAATCAAAGCCATTAAGACACAATTTTTCGGCGTTGTGGCTGCGGTCATAGTATTACTTTCTGTTGGATTTATTCAGTCGGATAACATAAAACTGTATGGAGAGCAAAGCCGGTTTAAGGATAAGATTGTGCATGTTGTAGAATCTAAGTATCAAAAATTGGTAGTTACAACTTGGCTAAATGAGCATTGGTTGTACATCAACGGTAATTTACAAATGACCACGTTGGACGAGTACCTCTATCACGAACCAATGATACACCCAGTAGTTGCTTTGGTAAAGCACCCAAAACAAGTTTTGGTAATTGGTGGTGGCGATGGTTTTAACGTAAAGGAGCTACTCAAATATCCTGATGTAGAGTCCATTACTTTGGTGGATTTAGACCCAGAAATGACCAATTTAGGCGCTAAATATCCTCCATTTGTAAAAGCAAATGGTAGTTCACTAAGCAATGAAAAAGTACAAGTAATAAACGCAGATGGGTTTACCTTTTTGCAAAAATCGGAGCAATTGTATGACCTCATTGTTGTCGATTTGCCTGACGCAAAAGGTGTTGATTTGAATAAATTATACACCCAAGAATTCTATCAAATGGTGCGCTTGCATTTGCGACCCAATGGGGCTATGATTACCCAATCTGGAAATCCGTATTTGGCTACAAAGGCTTTTGAGTGTATTAAAAAAACCATGCAAAGCTCAGGTTTTAATGTATTGCCGTTGCACAACCATGTGCTCTCAATGGGAGAATGGTCTTGGGTAATCGGCACGAAAAAAGGAAGTGTACAGCAGCTTAAAAAGTATCTAAAAAAACAAGATTTTAATTCAATAAGAACCCGGTGGCTAAACCAAGAAGCTATGCACATGATGTTGCATTTTGGAAAGCCTACGAGCGATACTTCAAGAATAGAAATCAACACGTTAAATAATCCCGTTTTATACCAGTATCAATTGAATGGCGATTGGAATAATTTCTAGACACTAACTAATCCAAGAGACTAAATAGACAGCTTTGCTGCTTGAATGCCAGAGTCTAAGGCATCCAACATTAATGGCAATCTACCGGTATCAACTCCGGCAAAAGTTAGGGTACTTTTTTCTGTAGGTTTTGGTTTGGTAATAAACCCCGGTGTGGGAACTGGCATTGCATGTCCAAGTAATTTCACATAAGCGTGCTTTACTTTAGATTCAATTTCAGTTTGGTAATATTTCGATAAATAACCAATGGTTTCTTGTACAATTTGTCTCGGGTTATTTTCAATTTCCTCTACCATGTGGTGATATATACCCGGGTAACAATAATAGGCGGTGAGCACATTTCCATTCGCGTTTTTCTGAGCGCCTGAATCTACAAAACCCAAAAACTGACTATTTGCAGATAAGTAATCGTTCTGCCAATAATGATTGTTGCCTAACGACTCCGTTAGCTCAATATTCACAACTACCCAAGGAGCATAGTTGGTGTCTTCAAACTGTTCATGAGCTGCAGGATACAAGTATTTCAACAAGTGCTTTTGGCCTGCATAAATGATGTTATTGCTTTTAAATTCAATTTTCTTTTCTGCCTTTACATCCCATGCTTGGGTGACCCAATGGTCTCCTTTATTCTCGATTCCCGTAATTAAATGCCCCGTTTTTATGGATTGGGCAGTAAGCGTCTTTTCCATTTTACGGATAAAATAATAGTTGCCTTCTGGAGGTGAAAAAAGCTCTGGTTCGGGTTGACTAAAATAAGGGCGTGAAGTGTAATAGTGAATTCCTGCAAGTGCCGAAACCTCCATGCTCGTTCCACCATAATCGTCTAACATTTGGTAGTCAATAGAGGCAATAAACTCGTCGGTAATTGGCAGGTATTTCTTAAGATAATCGTAGAACGATATTTTATCCAAGTGATGCAATTCTGGTGAAACTTCAGTGGTAGGAAGTTTGGTTTTACCAATGTATGGCCGCAACAAATCCAACATATTCGTTTTGAGTTCGCCAGGAGGCAGAACCGAAGGTAAAAAGCTGCCTCCAGCATAGCATTGCTCTTCTTTATTTGGGTTAATAAGGTATTGTTTATCTACAAAATCCCAACGCTTATTTGACGCGCTCCACTCAATTACGTTTAGTTTTTTGAGTAGCTCTAAAGCCTCTTTTCCATAATATTCTGGATAAGATAAATCGTAATGAGCGCCTTGGCCAAATAGCGTTCCGTTTATGTTAACTGCTCCTGAAGTTCCGCCAAGAGTTTCATTCATTTCGCACAAGGTAAAAGCTCTTCCTTTTAGCGAACAAGCAGCGGCAAGTCCAGCAATTCCTCCACCAACAATTAGCATGTCAGTCTTTAGTTGTTTTACTACCGGTTTTAGTATTGCTTTTCGAGCAATGTGGCCAATTTTTCGGTTCGAATCCAGCGTAATTCCGTAGCTCAATAGTTTATTCTGAGGCGTTTTGTCTTTAAAATCGCAGCTAGAGCTAAGTACAAAAAACGCTCCTCCAATTTTTAGAAATGTCCGCCTATCCATTGGTTTTAAATAATGTTTTTAAATGCGGATTTTTAGCGTTCATTTTCCAAATAAAACCGTCTAGAACATAATGTACTACCTGCGGTAAAGCTAGTAATGCTATACAAAACGCTTGTACGGCAGGGCTTAATTCTGGATATTCAAATGCAGATATAAATAATGCAATTTTATCGTGATTAATCAAAAAATCCCATAAATATTCCTCTACAAAACCAAGCAAAATCGCTCCACCTACAATTACACTAGCTAGCTGAGTGTAGGCTGCTTTTTTACTTTGCTTACGTTTGGTCTGCTGATACATTACCACTAAAACTACGTAAGGAATGCCATGCGCAACCACATTAGTCATGGTAAAAACTAGGTCAGAATTAAAAAACACAATGCCCAAATACCAATTAACTGCTGTACTTAGCAACCACAATATCCGTCCAACGGAAATCGCATATTCGTGCTTCTTCGCAAGCCAAATATCTTCCACAACCCAAGCTAAGATGAGTAGCCAATAAACTGCTACCATAAGATTCCAAACTAAATCAGGAAACAATTGGAAATTGAAAAAATCGCCTTGCATAAACCAAGCAAATTCCCGTTGGTGGAAGTGCCAATATAGAATCGGAAAAAGCATGCTGAGGTACAATATGAATTTGTCGTTCAATATCCGTTTTAATTTGGGTATGCACGCCTTGTAACTGTATAGCGCAAAAAAACCGTATTGCTGTTTTACAAAATGAAATAACGCCAGGTAGGCCATTATGCGCCAAAACCAAGTGATAGACTCGAAAGCGAATAAAAAAAGCATTACAAAACTTACAATTGGGGCGAGGCCTAAAATGCGTTGGTGCAATCTATTTTCTTGTTTTTCGAGGTAGGTTCTGAATAAGGTACTCCAAACATGGCCGACATCAATTAGAAGAACGAAAACTACCCAAAACCAAAGCGGGATTTCAGCATTGAGGGTTTCCGTTGGAATCAGAAATGCAATAATCCATGTGAGCCAGACTGGAACAAATAAAAACGCAATATCCGTGTGTTTACCAAACAACCACATGCTACAGATATTTTGCCCACGCACCGTCTAAGTAATAACGATACAGAACCGGGTTGTGCACGGTATTTACTTCAACAGAATCTTTTATAAATAGCTCTTTGCCAAAAGATGTCATGAGTTGCATGCTCTCTTGGTTTATCCATTGAACCTCAATATCGTTTCTGAAAGGAGATTTCGTCAAAATGCTTTTCATTTCTTCGGTACTCAATTTTTTTGAACCAATTACCCAGCCCCATTCGCCAAACGAATACACATGATTGTGAATGGGCAATACATTAAAACCAGCTGCTTGAACTGTTTTTTCAATTGATTTGTAGGCAGCCGCAGTGTAGTACGGACTCACTGCTTGGGTTACAATTACACCATTTGGCCGAAGCGCATTGTAGCACAATTGATAAAATTCTTTAGTATAAACACGGTTCAAATCAATGCTTTTTGGGTCTGGGAAATCCAATATTACCACGTCAAAAAATTGCTGTTCTTCTTCTAGATATTGAAAAGCGTCTTGATTAATTACCTCTACTTTTTGGTGATAATATGCGCTGTCGTTCATGGAAATAAATATGGAATTGGTTTTTCCAATGTTGGTCATTTCTGGGTCAATATCTACTAGTGTCACCTTTTCTACTTCTGGATATTTTACCACTTCGCGAATTGCACAGCCGTCTCCTGCACCTAATATCAATACATTTTTTGGTGTTTTGGTGAGTTGCATTGCAGGATGAACCAATGGTTCGTGGTAAAGCCATTCGTCGAAGGTGCTCAGTTGTTTGCTACCGTTCAGATAGAGCCAATAGTGTTCTTTGTACTGTGTAATCGTTATTTTTTGATAGCGCGTTTGCTCCGAAAAAATCACTTTATCGCCGTATCGTTTTTGTTCTCCATGTAACACAATTTGTTCTGCATTAATGGCCAAAAACGAGAGCAAAACAATGAGGCTAGGAATAACTACGTAAAATGCTTTTAAGTGATTGGGCGTAATGGATTTTTTGGTTTTCCAGAGTAAAAAAAGTGCAACACTCAGGTTAGTTGCACCTAGAACAAAGGGCGTATAGGTTAAGCCCAAGTAAGGCAAGCCCACAAAAACGAAGAAAATACCACCCAGTAAACTGCCGTAGTAGTCGTTTTCCATTACACCGGCAATGTTGGTTCTCAGTTCTTCATTTTCTTCATTTACGCGGGTAACCAGTGGTATTTCCATACCAATCAATAGTCCGATGAGCAAGGCAAAAGCATAAATAAAAACCGCTACATAAGCCGAATAGCCCATAGCTACATAGGTGGTCAGAGCAGCGCAAGAAGTTAGTAAGGACAAAGAGAATTCGGCCCACAGAAATTTTTCGAGGATTTGGTCTTTAAAACGGGCACTAATTCTACTGCCAACTCCCATTGCAAAGAGCATAGAAGAGAGAATCATAGTCCATTGAAAAATGGAATCGCCCAAAAAATAAGTAGCCAAGGTAGATTGGATGTACTCTGCTACAATACCAGAAAGTCCGGTTGCGAAGAGTGCTAATTTTAAAATTTTTGACTTGTTGATGGCCACTATTTATCTTTTAGCCAAAGAAAATCAATACGGCTCAATAGTTCAACTGAATTCCTAATTTCTTTAGCTTCTTTTCGAAACCAGAATTGCCTTGTAGCCCACCGGTGTGCAGTGCCATAATTTTGGTGTTGGGATTGAATTTGTCTTTGCGAATTAAATCGAACAAGCCGAAAAATAGTTTAGCCGTGTAAATAAGGTCAAGCGGTATCTTGAATTGAGTATAAAACGCATTGGCAAAGGATACCAGTTCAGGAGTTATTTTGGCAAAACCACCAAAATGAAAGTCGGAATTTAAACTTAGGTGTTCCAGAACTTCTTCTGTATGTTCAGCACTAAAGGTGGTGTAATTGATAAGGTGTTTAATATCAGTGCTCAAAAAATCACCTCCTTTGAGTCCAGAAAACACCAGAACCTGTTGATTTGCTTTGGCTGTCATAAGTAACCCGGCGGCAGTAGTTCCAGTTCCGGCAGAAGTTGCAATGAAATCAAGATTAAGGTCAACTTCCTTCAGTATTTCCATACAACCCATTACCCCATAGTAATTAGCACCTCCTTCAGGTACCAAATGAAAGTTTCCAAATTTATTTCGGAGGCCAAGCACGAAATCGTCGTCTTTTTTGCGGCCATAATCCTCCCGAGAAACGAAATGTAGTTGCATTCCGTCTTCTTGTGCTTTTAGTAGAGTAGGGTTTAATGGCTCAATTCGCTCTCCGCGAATAACTCCAATAGATTTTATTCCAGCTTGTTTGCAAGCATGAGCAGTTGCGGCAATGTGATTAGAAAATGCACCCCCAAAGGTGAGGAGGATTGATTTTTTATTGTTTTTGGCTTTTTCAATGTTCCATTTTAGTTTCCGCCATTTATTTCCAGAAATAGTTTCGTGGATAAGGTCGTCTCGCTTAACCCACAGGTCAATTTGCTTTTCGGAAAGTAAATCACTTTCTAGTTTTTGTATGGGCGACGGAATATTCACGGCACAAAAAAAGCCCGTATTACTCAAAATACGGGCTTTCTTTTAAAAAAAATTAATTAGTTAATAGGGTAATAAATTTCGGTTACCCATTTGGTTGTGTCTGGCTCATTTGCTGGACCAGCGATATAAACCTCCCAAGGCATTCCTGCGATTTCAATTCCGTTTTTTTCTGCGAAATCTGCAATTGCATTATGAGGCTCTTCTCCATTTTTGTAGCTACCAACTTTAACAGTTCTAAGTGTTTTTCCAGCATAAGTAGTTCCCGAAGAAATTCCATCAGAACCTTCTTTCGAATTGTCTGCTACCGCAATTGCACACTGCATTTTGGTAGATTTTCCATCCCAAGAATGATACATAGTAAAAGGTGCTCCAGCAATTTCGATTCCGTTTGAACCGGCAAATGTCATAAGTGTAGTCATCATTTTTCGGGTAGAATTTCCAATTTCTTCCACAATTACACTATCAGTAATGGAATAATAAGGAGCGGATTCCACCTCTACTTCTTCAACTATGTAATCGGTTTTCATGTTGGCGGCATGCTCTTCAACATGGGCTTTTAATTTTGCTAAACCTTCATCGAAATCTGGACCAATCATTTCATCCATCATTTTTCCCATTGGCCTTGCCATAAATGGTAAATCGCCAGTATCATACCAAGTAATTTTCGTAACTCCACCTTCTTCAGACAAGTTAAAACCACCCATAGAAGTCATTTCCCAAGGTTTTACAAACCACAGTTTGTATTTTACCGATGTTGCAGACGATTCCGTAATTTCCATTCCACCTTCGCCAATTTGGTTTTCATTGTCTGGTTCTAAACTGGTTACCCAACTCATTTTTGAACCAACTGCACCGTCTTCACCTTCGTAGGTGTACGCAGCATCTGGATCTTTGGCTTTCCATGGACTCCAGTTTTCCCATTCAGAGAATTTTGCCAAATGTTCAGCAACCAATTCTTGTGGAGCATTGATTTCTGTGCTTCGTTCCACTTTGTAGTTTGCAGGCAGCATGGCTAAATAGCCAACGCCTAGAACTGCAACGACCACCACAATTCCGATAATAATTTTAAGTACTTTCATAATTAGATTTAATTTGTTTTAGGCCTCTAAAGTAATTAAATCTAGTAGGTTACAAGGTTAGTCCTTTAACAAATTCTTGGAAGGTAAGCAGAATATTTTCTTTAAAAATCTTTACTGAAATTGCTAAAAGTATGATCCCAAAAACTCTTCGAAGTACCAAAAAACCACCCGGGCCTAGCTTACGTTCTAAGAAATTGGTTGACTTAAGTACGATGTAAATGATTACCAGGTTAACAATAATTCCAATGAGAATATTGGTAGGTAAATACACAGCTCGCAACGATAAAATCGTGGTAAGTGTTCCTGCGCCAGCGATTAACGGAAAAGCAAGAGGAACAATAGAACCAATTCCCTTCGAGGTAGGGTCTGAACGAAAAAGGGTGATGCCTAAAATCATTTCAACTGCAATAAAAAACATGATAATAGCTCCAGCAATGGCAAACGAGTGTTGGTCGAGTCCAAAAAGGCTAAGGATACTAGCCCCAACGTAAAGGAATACAATCATTAATACTCCTGAAACTACGGTGGCTTTCAACGATTCGATATGTCCTTCTTTTTTGCGTAAATCGATTACGATGGGAATCGAACCAACAATGTCAATCACGGAAAATAAGATTAGCGTAACGGATAAAATTTCTTGAATGTTCATTTTTATCAATTTCTAATTTTCAATTGATCAGTTTCCAATTGAACATTGAAAATTGACACATTGAGAATTGATTTATTATTTAAAAGCATTCCACCCCTGGGCAGAAAGTTGTATTACGTTTTCACCCTTGCTGACCATAACATAGCCAGCAGCCTTGTCGGTAACATGTCCAATTATGGAAACACCTTCAATAGCTTTTACTTTTTCAAAATCAGCTTGACTTACCGTAAAAAGAATCTCGTAATCTTCTCCGCCGTTAAGTGCCGAGATAGAAGAGTCTAATCCTAATTCTTCGGCAGTAGAAATCGTTAGTGGGTCAATAGGGAGTTTATCTTCGTAAATGGCCATTCCAGCATCCGACATTTTACCCAAGTGCATGAGTTCGGAAGCTAAACCATCTGAAACATCAATCATTGCGGTGGGAGTAATACCTGCATTGTCCAACATTCTTCGTAGTCCTTTTTTTGCTTCTGGTTTTAATTGTTTTTCCAGCAGGTAGTCCTTTCCCGAAAAATCGGGTTGGATTTTGTCATCTTCCTTAAAAATTGCTTTTTCGCGCTCTAACAATTGCAATCCGATATAAGCAGAACCAAGGTCGCCAGTAACGCAAATCAAGTCGTTTTCTTTAGCACCGCTTCGGGTGGCCAATTTGTCTTTTTCAACTTCACCAATTGCCGTAACCGAAATTCCAAAGCCTGATAAAGACGAGGTAGTATCACCTCCAATAATATCAACTCCGTAGATATCAGCAGCTAGTTTCGCTCCTTCGTAAAAGGCATCAACGGCTTCTACCGAAAAACGGTTGCTTACCGCCATCGAAATTGTGATTTGAGTAGCTGTTCCATTCATTGCATATATATCCGAAAGATTTACCACTACAGATTTATACCCCAAGTGTTTTAAAGGAGCATAACTTAAATCAAAATGAACGCCTTCCATTAACATGTCCGTTGATATTAGCAGGTATTTGTCGCCAATATCCAAAACGGCGGCATCATCGCCAATTCCAATTTTGGTGGTAGGCTGCTTAGTTTCAATTCCTGAAGTTAAGTGTTCAATAAGTCCAAATTCACCTAACTTTTCAAGCTCTGTTCTTTCCGTGTTTTCTTCTAGCATATTGTTCAATTTCGCGGTGCAAAAGTAGTAGAAGCTTTCATTAAATGAGTCAACAAAACCGCTTAGTAATTCAAGGTTTTATGACGTTGAAATTGGAGTTCTTGTCGTACTTTCATGTAACCAATTCCGTTTTGGATGCGTTTTGTTCTAAGTAACCGTTAACTTTCAGATTATGAGAAACCTACATTTATTTTTGTCGATATTTTTTATTACAATTCAAGCAAATTCGCAAGCTCAATTTTATAAACCACTTTGCGCTAAGGCTTTTGAGGCTACATCTCGGCCGGTACTGGTAGAGTCTGATGGTTTTTTGTGTTTCGATAACCTGCAAGAAGCTGTGGCAGAAAATTGGAAATTCAACACGGATGTTAAAGTAAAATCTGCATCAGAAATCGACCAAACGATAGCTGCAAACCCAAACGGAAAATGGGTGATTTTAAGTGCGGGATTTAGAAATGAGGTAAAGACGGTTCAAGGAAAAATGGTTTCGATAAAATCGTACGTGGTGAGTTTGCATTTATCTGAAGATGCGAATTTTAGGTCTGGGAAAGACGTTGATAAACGGTTCTTGTACAAAATGGGATTTCCAAGTTGTGTCAATAGTGATGTGGAATTGATGTTGTTTTTAAAAAATGCTCAAAGCCAAATAAAAGAAATGGCACCGCAAGAAATGAGTTCAAAAAGTATGAAGAAATTCAACGAATCTGTTGCTTCTGCGACGGCAGGAACGGAGAAAGTTTTACTACTCCCCAAAGACCAAGTTTTGATAAGTGAAAGTGAAATAAAAGCAGCGTATCCAAATCCCTTTAAATTGGTTTCGCGCGAAGAAATTCACACAAAAATTGAACTCGGTTCGGCTACTGAAATGGTATTGAATATTGTTTGGTCGGATAAAAAAATGAATTGGGCCTTAATGGCTTTTGATTTAGAATCGTACCAGGTAAACCTGACTTATCCGTTAAGGACTTACAAGCCTAAAGTTACCAAGTTATCAGTTGCTGTGGGAGCGATTTTAGCTATTGAAAAAGAGGCAAAAAAAGTCACGATTAAAGAGCTTCAGAAATTAGCTGCTAATGCGACCAAAATTATTACTGCGAAGTAATAGACTAGTCATTTCATCCAATTATTATTTGTGGAAAATAGCTTTCATTCTTAATACAAAAGTTTCTTCAACTTATTGTATTAGGGATTGTATCATTGTGAAAGGAATTGCTTTGAAAGAGCGAAATAAATGGCTAAAAAAGAAATATCGGTAAAATGGGAAGAAGCAATGGACAAAGATGTCTTGCGCTATCATCTCATTATTTGTTGGGTAGCTGTTGTGTTCAATTTGCTTTTTAGCGGAGTTGACTATGTGAATAATCCAGAAACATGGTTTCAGTATTTCGTGATTCGACTTTCCATTTCTGTTATTACCGCCTTTCTCATATTCATGCGACCAAGGTGGAATATGATAGCTGAGTTGTTGGCTTTTATTCCATTTATGCTCATTAGCATTCAGAATGCGTACATGTGGAGTATTATGGATGCTGCGGAACTTCAAAAGCATACATTTTCGTACATCGCATTGCTTATTGGAGGTGGGATGATGTTATTGTGGAGAAGGCATTGGTCATTCAAGGTTATCTATCTGAGTTTACCAATCAACATCCTCTTTTTTTACTTGTTTAGCGAGCTTTCTCTGGAGGAAATTTTGTCCAACGGAGGCTTCCTTACATTTATGGTTTCCATCATCTTTATTTTTTTGGTTGACGTGCGATACCGACTTACCAAATCGAATATCATTTCGCGATTAAAATTAGAGCGTTCTAACAAACAAATTGCTAGACAGAAGCAGATTGTCGAAGAAAAAAATAAGGAAATTCTGGACTCGATTACTTATGCCAAGAGAATTCAGACAGCCATTTTACCATCACAAAAAAGCTTTGCAGAATATTTAGGAAACCCAGTCATTTTATACAAGCCAAAAGACATAGTCGCCGGTGATTTTTATTGGGTGCATAATTCAAATAAGTACACCTATTTTGCGGCGGCAGATTGCACAGGACACGGAGTTCCTGGAGCAATGGTTAGCATGGTTTGTTCCGCGGCAATTAATAGAGCTATTGTTGAACTTAAAATAACTGAAACCAATAAAATTTTGGATTTAGTAAGGGAGATAGTAGTTTCCACGTTGTCAAAAGGTGATGGTGAGGTCCAAGACGGCATGGACATAGCACTTTGCCGATTAAATAACGAGACAAAGGAGGTTCAGTTCTCTGGAGCCAAAAGTCCAATGTATCATTTTAGGTATTTAAAGGAGGGGGAGGTTACTGGATCAAAAGACATATACACCAAAACTCACATTTTGCAGGAGTACAAAGGTGACCGCCAACCGGTCGGTAAATATGTAAGCGAACATCCTTTTTCAAGCACAACTGTTCAAACACAAAAGGGGGAACATATTTTTATTTTTTCTGATGGATTTGCTGACCAGTTTGGTGGAGACGATTGCAGAAAATTCAAATACGGCCCATTTAAAAAATTACTATCCGGAGTGCTCAATGAACCGAATACAAACCAACAAAAAATCTTGGATGAGGTTTTTGAAAAATGGCGAGACGACCTAGAGCAAGTCGATGACGTTTGTGTAATTGGTGTAATGATTTAACAATGTTTGATTAGCTGGTGCAAATCCAACTAACAAAACAAATCAACTAACGATGAAAAACCTCTCGCTTTAATATGCGTTCAAAAAAACTATGCGCTGGAAAAATTAATCCGGCGATACAGGCATTGACAACCAGTTTTATTATTGGGTCATTATTAGCAAAGGCCTCAATATAAGGATCGGTAAGAACTAGAACAAATTCAAATAGAATAAGAAATGGGAGGAAAACCGAAAATTCTACTGCCCAATTTGGAAGTTTGAAACGACCAAACAAAAACACCAATGCAAAAAGCAAGAAAAGACCCATCGTAATTGCCGAATATTCCAAAGAATTACGCCTTTCTTCTTTTTCTAAAGCAGCTAACTCAGCTTCTTTTTCATGTTGCTCATCTTCCAAATCTTCTTTTTCTATTTCATGTTTAATTTCCATTTCTACAATACCTCGTTTTGCTTCAGCAGACTTAATGCTATCTCGCATAAGTATGTACTCTTCGTGCATTTCCAATGCCTTTAACCCGTCTCCCTTCTGCTTGTAAATTTCATAGCTGACCTTAGTGGCCTGTTCCATATAATTAATTGACTGTATTTCTCTTGCGAATCTCAAACCTTGCAAAGAATAGAATAATGCCGAATCCAATTGATTTTTGGCCAAAAGAACACCTGCAATATTTGAAGAGGAGTTCGCAGCATCCAATAAACTGTTTATTTCCAATGACTGATGTAAACAGATTTTAAAATTAAGGAGGGCGCTATCTAGCCTTCCCGTTTCTTCGTAGAGTGCCCCCACATTAGTGTAAATGATTATTTGGCCAGAGACATAATCGACTTCGTTATAGAATTCTAGGCTCTTTTTATAATAAAAAAGGGCACTATCCAGGTTTCCTAATTCATGTAACATTAGTCCAATGTTATTTAGTGAATTACCAATTGCTCTTTTATTATTTGTTTTCTTTTTGAGTTCATAAGCACGTTTGTAGTAATCAAGGGCCTTATCAAAATCTTCTAATTCATAATAGATATTTCCAATATTATTTAAGGTTTTGCTCTGCCCAGAAAAATCATTTAATTCTTGCTTTAATTTAAGGCTTTTCCTATAATTCTCTAATCCCAAGACCAGATCACCAATATTAACATACGTAAGTGCTATGCTATGGAATGCCCCTGCGACTTTGGCCGCATTACGATTTTCAAGATGATAATCTAAATACCGACGATAATAGTTTAGCGCTTTCCTATATTGGTCTGTATAGAAGCAACATAGCCCTTGAGCATGCACGGCTTCATACTCCCATTCTGGAAGTCTTTTCTTTTGAGAAAAAAAATAGAGTTCCCTCGATAATTTAAAAGCAGTATCGGGGTCATTGTACAAAAAATCCTCCCATATCAAATCGTATAGCGCTGCGCAACGAATCGAATCTATTTGATTTTCGTCGTTCCAAACTCGATTAAGACTATCTGACTTGGTAGAAGCAAATGAGCTCATATTAAGCAACAGTGCGAAAAGAGAAAAGAGCTTTTTCATGACTTTGGGTTTAAGTCATGCAAGGTAGAAAATGCTAGGCGCTTTTAAAAAGGCGCTGTTTTAGGAAGCGTTCAAAGAGACTGTGCAATTACGGCGTAGCTCCTGCGGAGCTATGAGCGGGACTATGCCAAAGACCTAATCTGTCCTTTTGAATAAACGACCCTTTAAAATCTTTCGAGAAACGAATGAGCAGGGAAGATTAAGGCTGCCATAAGCACATTTATTCCAAGTTTAATTAGTGGCTGAGCCACCCCAACCATCTACATAAGGTCGAATAAAACTAACACAAACTCAGATAAAATCAAGAAAGGCAAATAATGGATTTTTGGGCTATAATCAGAGCAAGAGACAACGAGCGGCGTTCTTTGATTTTTCTGTTTGCTTCTCTTTTACTTTTCTTACCCATTCCGAATCCAACTGAGTACTCGCTGCAACTATTCCTTGTTCTTTGATTTTTTCCATGGTTGCTTTGTCAACATTATACATAACTATGTAATGGGTGCTAACACTACCACCAACAGCTTTAGAAACTGGAGGAGCGTCCTTTGATGAAAGGAGTTTTATAAGAGTTCCATCACTCAATCTAAGTGAAAGCTCTCTACCCTTTGGAATAATAACATTACGCTCATTATCAAGATAGTAGGTTGCTTTAAACTCAAATTTATCACCAGATCGCAGCATATTAAATCTACAGTTATCAATAATAAACTCCGTCATAAGTTTTTTTACTCCAGTCATTGGATCTTCTTGATTGACCTTGTACTTACATTTTTGACCATACACGGCTCCAGTTGAGATGATAAGAAGTAGAATTATAGCACGCTTCATTTGTGAAATTTTGCCCGAATATAACAGGCTAAGCTTTAAGTCTTAACTATTAAAAGTAGTTCGTTTCTCAAGTTCCAATATCCTTAAATAGTCGTCTCTTCAAATATCTTTCAAAGAAACTATGCAGCGGAAATATTGCTCCAGCCATAAGCACATTTAACCCCAATTTTATTAGCGGCTCTCCGCCGCTCCACCCATCCAAATAAGGGTCGGTGATTACCAGCAGGAACTCAAATAAAATCAAGAAAGGCAAAAACACCGAAAGTTCAACTGCCCAGTTTGGGAGTTGGATTCTTCCAAACAAAAACACCAATCCAAACAAAGCAAAAATGCCAAGGCCAATTCCAGAGTATTGAAGCGTGTTTCTACGAGATACTTTTTCGGCTTCTATTCTTACCAGTTCTTCGGCTTCTTGTTTTGCAATGATTTGTTGTTTTTCAAACTCATGCTCCACTTCCATTTTTAAAATTCCCTTCTTAGCTTCTTCACTTTTTATACTATCCCTCATTTGAATTTCTAATTCGTACATTTCTAGAGCCTTCATACCCTTATTCAAATCCTTTAAAACTCTTGCTAAAAGATTAGCAGCCTTGTATGTGATATCCTTATCTCCGCTTCTCAGGGCTATGGTTAAACTTTGTTCACCAAATTCAATAGCCAGCGGATATTTATTTTGGTATTGATAAAGCCAACCAATGCTCACCATATTTTGTGCGGCAGCTACTTGATTTCCAAGTTCTTGATTCATTTTTAAAGCTTGATTGAAAAAATTTAATGATTCAGAATATTGGTTTAGTTGAAGGTACGAAGCACCAATGTTATTAAGCAGTTTGGCCTTGTTGTATAATTGGTTATTGCGGTTATATATGTTCAAACTTCTAGCGTATACTGTCAGGGCTTTTAATGGATGAGCCTGTTTGTCGTAGATACTACCAACATTGCTAAGGGCCCTTGCTACACCTGATGAATCTCCAATACTTTTATACTGTTCCTTGCTTTGTAAGTAATAACTCAATGCTTTTGAGGTGTCACCTTGAGAATCATATATGTTTCCAATATTTAACAGCGTTGCAGCGACACCAGAGAGGGAACCAATTTCTTTTTTGATTTTCAAACTTTGGGCCTGATGATTAATCGCTTCTTCGGAATTACCTAGCCTTAAGTATACATTTCCCATATTTCCGAGCACGTTGGCAATACCAATTTTTAAATCAAGCTCTTTGTATAAAGCCAGACTTAATGAGTAGGATTCTAGCGACTCGTTGTGCTTGCCGAGGCTTCCAAACGCTAGTGCTTGAAAATTTAATGCAGCGCCCATATATTTTTTATTCTGTACCTTTTTTGTTTCTTCAAAAAATTTTTTAGAAAGTTGAACAGCAGTATCAGGGTCTGACTTTAAAAATCCATAACCAATAAGCAATCTCATAGAACTAAACCGATTAGAATCAGGTTGAGCCTGGTCATTCCAAATTTGGTTTAAACTATCTAAATTTATTGGCTGGCTTATTGAAATAGTAGAAAAGCCTGTAATGATTACAACTAGGAGTATTATTTTTTTCATGACTTTGGGTTTTGTGGTTTCGAAAATAAAGAATCATTTATATCGAGGTAAAAATGTTGGACTCCGATGTTGGATGTTTACTATTCGCTATTTGTCATCTACCTAATAGTAGGTATATAATTAACCTATTTTCTTTTTATTTAGAACTAATCTAAATAACTTTGCACTCTCGCGAACCAAGGGGTTTGCCTAATTGTTTTAGAACTATGATAAAAGTATCAGCGGAAGCAAAAGAAGAAGTACAACGGTTAATGTCAGAGGATAAAATACCTCAAGATGCCGTTATTCGCGTTGGCGTAGAAGGCGGAGGTTGCTCTGGCCTTACTTACCAAATGGACTTTGAAACTGAAACCAAAGAAGACGATAAAATCTTTGAAGACCAAGGGATTAAGATTGCTGTTAGCAAAAAAAGCTTTTTGTATTTAGCAGGAACTGTATTAGAGTACAGCGGAGGCTTAAATGGAAAAGGTTTTGCTTTTAATAATCCGAATGCTTCGCGTACTTGCGGTTGTGGTGAAAGTTTCTCGATATAAAATGATTTTAAATACAATTACCCCTTCCGTCACGCTTTTGCGTGACACCTTCCCGAAAGGGAAGGAAGTCCCCTCCTTTGGGAGGGGTGTTCGCACGGCGAACGGGGAGGGTTTAATAACCAATACTAAATACTAGTTATGGCAGATAAGCTAGCACAGCAAGACGTAGCGCTTGACGAACACATAAAGTCAGAATACAAATACGGTTTTACAACGAACATTGAATCTGACATGGCTCCAAAAGGCCTGAACGAGGATATCATTCGTTTTATCTCAGCAAAAAAGAACGAACCACAATGGTTGTTAGACTTTAGACTGAAAGCTTTAGAAAAGTTTTTCTCTCTTGAAGAGCCTGACTGGGCTCATGTAGAATACCCAAAGCCCGATTTGCAAGACCTGCATTTTTACGCAGCACCAAAACCAAAGAAAAAACTAGATAGTCTTGACGAAGTTGACCCAGAGTTGTTGGATACCTTCAACAAACTTGGAATTTCTATAGAAGAGCAAAAGCGACTGTCTAACGTTGCAGTTGACATAGTAATGGACTCCGTTTCTGTGGCTACTACCTTCAAAGAAACCTTGGCTGAAAAAGGAATCATTTTCTGTTCGTTTTCTGAGGCGGTTAAAAATCACCCAGGCTTGGTACAGGAGTATATGGCCTCAGTAGTTCCGCTAAATGACAACTACTACGCTGCCTTAAATTCTGCGGTATTTACGGACGGTTCGTTTTGTTACATTCCAAAAGGAGTGCGTTGCCCGATGGAACTTTCAACCTACTTCAGAATTAACGAAGCAAATACAGGGCAATTCGAAAGAACTTTGATTATTGCTGATGAAGATAGTTACGTAAGTTACCTTGAAGGTTGCACAGCACCTATGCGCGATGAAAATCAGTTGCATGCAGCAGTTGTGGAAATTGTGGCTCATAAAGGTGCTGAAGTTAAATACTCAACCGTTCAGAACTGGTATCCAGGAAACGCTGAAGGTGTTGGAGGTATTTACAACTTTGTTACTAAGCGTGGTTTGTGCGAAGGCGCCCACTCAAAAATTTCTTGGACCCAAGTAGAAACAGGTTCTGCCGTTACCTGGAAATACCCAAGTTGCGTGCTTAAAGGCGATAATTCTGTTGGTGAATTCTACAGTGTTGCGGTAACAAACAATTATCAGCAAGCCGACACGGGTACTAAAATGATTCACATTGGTAAAAACACCAAATCGACAATCATTTCGAAAGGAATTTCTGCTGGAAAAAGCAATAACTCGTATCGTGGTTTGGTGAAGATTAATAAGTCGGCTACGAATGCACGTAATTTCTCGCAATGCGATTCTCTGTTATTGGGAGATACATGTGGGGCACATACGTTCCCATATATTGAAGCGTCAAATAAATCGGCGAAAGTTGAGCACGAAGCAACAACCTCTAAAATTGGAGAAGACCAAATTTTTTACTGTAATCAAAGAGGAATTGATACTGAAAAAGCAATAGGGTTAATTGTAAATGGATATTGTAAAGATGTGTTGAATCAATTGCCAATGGAATTTGCGGTTGAAGCTCAGAAATTATTGGATATTTCATTAGAAGGTTCAGTAGGATAATGTCGCTGCGCTCGAATTATAAATTTAAGTTTTGAATGTTGAATTTTCACCATATACCTAACACAATCTGCGGATTTAATCTGCGTAATCAGCGATATCTGCGGGAAGTAAATTATGGATATTAAAACAGGAACAAAAATAGACCACGAGCGATATGGCGAAGGAGTTATCACTGAAAGTGGAATCTCAGGGTTTACGGTAATATTCGAACGCTCAGGCAAAATGGATTTCTCCCGTCTAAATGATGAGTTTGAAATCCTTGAAGAAGGCGACGGAGAAGCACCAACAGTTGATGGCAAATCAGTAGACGATATTGTTGGATTGCTAAAAAACGTGTTGGAAGAATTCAACGGACTATCAGAAGTAGTTGAATTGGGAGATAAATGGGAAGGCGGCACTATGGTTTTAAACCCAGGTAACTCAGATTTGCAATCTAAAGAAATACCCATTGAGCAGTTCTTTCACAAAATTGTGATGGTGCGCGATAGATTAAGAGTTTTAGAACAAAACATAAACAGTCACGATAAATTATCAGACGAAGACAAAGTGCATTTGCAGCAGTACATTACAAGAAGTTACGGCAGCTTAACTACCTTCAATATTTTATTTAAAAACAAAGACGAACAATTCTCAAGTAAGTAGGTATTACAGGGAAAAAGACAATAAAAAATCTGCGGTAAAATCAGCGCTATTTGCGCAATCCGCGGGAGTTAAAAAGAAACAAATGCTATCAATAAAAGACCTTAAAGCAAGCGTAGAAGGAAAAGAAATCCTTAAAGGCTTAAATCTAGAAGTAAAAGCCGGAGAAGTGCACGCTATTATGGGACCAAATGGTTCAGGGAAAAGTACATTAGCTTCAGTTTTAGCTGGACGAGAAGATTATCAAGTCGATGGTGGCACTGTCGATTTTGATGGAAAAGATATGTTAGACCTTGCTCCGGAAGAAAGAGCAGCTGAAGGTTTGTTTCTTGCGTTTCAATATCCAATTGAAATCCCGGGAGTTAGCAATATCAATTTCTTGAAAACAGCAATCAACGAAGTCAGAGCTTACAAGGGCGAAGAGAAAATGGCTGCTAAAGAATTCTTGAAAAGGGTAAAAGAGAAAAAAGAGTTGGTAGAGTTAAAAGACAACCTGGCTAGCCGTTCTGTAAACGAAGGGTTCTCCGGCGGTGAAAAGAAACGTAATGAGATATTCCAGATGGCCATGCTTGAGCCTAAATTGGCCATTCTTGATGAAACCGATTCAGGATTGGATATTGATGCCCTAAGAATTGTTGCCAACGGTGTAAATCGTCTAAAGACTAAAGAAAATGCAACTGTGGTAATAACGCACTACCAGCGATTACTAGATTACATAGTTCCAGATTATGTGCATGTTTTGTATCAAGGAAAAATTGTAAAAACTGGAGGTAAGGAACTAGCGCTGGAGTTAGAAGAAAAAGGTTACGATTGGTTGACTAAAGGAGATAAAGAACTTGCGTAATGTCTGTAGCTGTAAACGATAAAAAAGAATTGTTCTTGGAGCAATTCAGGGTTTCAGAAGGACTATCTGGCGAAAGTATTGCGGCTCAAATTGCTTTGCAGAATCTTGATTTTCCTTCTACTCGAGACGAGTACTGGAAGTACACCCGATTAACGAAAATCCAGAACGGCGAGTTTTCTATTGAAGAAGCTAATTCAGATGTTTCTGTTCCCTCGATAGATGAAAACTCATTGGTAATCAATTGCGTTAATGGATTTTTTGGCGACTTGATTGGTGATTTGCCAAAAGGAATTGAAATAAAACCGATTGAGGAAGTAAGAGGTTCCATGGTTGAATACCAACATGAGTTTTTTGCAGCTTTGAATACCGCTTATTTTACATCTGGTGTAAAAATCAAAATTGCTGAAGGTACCATTATCGACAAACCGATTCAGTTGAATTTTGTAAACTCAAATAATGGCTTGCAAGCACAACCAAGAATTAAAATTGATGTGGCACAAAGTGCTTCAGCTCAGTTTATTTTCAATTTTCAGAATATTGGAAATGAAAACAACTTTTGGAACGTAGTTTCTGAAATGAAGGTGGGCGAAAATGCCGAATTGAATGTACACCAATTACAACAAGGTGGTGACCAGAATTACTTGATTAATACGACTGCTGTTCAACAAAAAAGAGACAGCCGTTTTGCAATTCATACCATTTGTTTAGAAGGAAAGATTCTTAGAAACAACCTGAACATTGCTGTACAAGGTCAGAATTGCGAAACGAAATTGAACGGTGTTTATCTAGCTTCGGGAACCGAACATTTTGATAACCACACCTACGTTGACCATATTGCTCCGAATTGTAGTTCAAGTGAAAACTACAAGGGAATTATTGACGACAAAGCCACTGCGGTTTTTAACGGTAAGGTTATGGTTCAGCCTGATGCTCAGAAGATTAATGGTTTTCAGAGTAATCAAAATATATTGTTGAGCGATGAAGCTACAGTAAACTCTAAACCCGAATTGGAGATATATGCTGATGACGTTTTATGCTCGCACGGTTCTACAACTGGGCAGCTAGACGAAGAAGCAATGTTCTATTTACAAACTCGTGGAGTTAGCGAATCGAGCGCTCGAAAAATGTTGATTCGTGCATTTGTTTTTGACGTGTTGGACGAAATTAAGCTGGACGCTTTTAGAACGCACGTTGAAGATTTGGTTGACGAAAAATTTAAGGTGTAGTGCTACCCGTCATTCCCAAGAGCAGAGCGAGTTGGGAATCTAAAGCCATAAATAAACAGATTCCCGCCTACGCGGGAATGACGATAGAAAATGAAAATTAACATAGAAAAAATAAGAAAAGATTTCCCCGTTCTTCACCAAGAAGTAAACGGCAAGCCTTTGGTTTATTTCGACAATGCTGCTTCAACCCAAAAGCCCAAAGTAGTAATAGACAGAATTGCGAATTATTACGCAAACGAACACTCCAATATTCACCGAGGTGTACATTCGTTGTCTGCTGCAGCTACTGAAGAATATGAGGCAGCAAGAAAAACCGTTCAAGCACATTTAAACGCAACCCACGACCACGAAATTATTTTTACCAAAGGGACAACCGACGGAATAAACTTGGTAGCAAATGGATTTAGGTCAATACTTAAAGAAGGCGATGAGGTACTAATTTCCGAATTAGAACACCATTCGAACATTGTTCCATGGCAAATGGCTTGTGAAGGTACAGGTGCTAAACTAAAAGTTATTCCAATCAATGACCAAGGTGAGTGGATAATGGAAGAATTCCACAATCTACTTTCGGATAGGACAAAATTGGTTGCAGTTAATCACGTATCCAATGCATTGGGAACCATAAACCCTGTAGAAGAAGTAATTCACGCTGCCCACAGTAAAAATATCCCTGTGTTATTAGATGGAGCGCAAGCTACACCGCATATGGGTGTAAACGTCCAAGATTTAGATTGTGAGTTTTATGCATTGTCAGGTCATAAATTATTTGGTCCAACGGGCATAGGTGTTTTGTACGGAAAAGAAGATTGGTTGAATAAATTGCCTCCATACCAAGGTGGTGGAGACATGATAAAGTCGGTCTCTTTCGAAAAAACAACCTATAATGAATTGCCCTTCAAGTTTGAAGCTGGCACTCCAAATATTGCAGGTGTTTTAGGCCTTAAATCTGCAATCGATTACGTAACCGCAATTGGTTTGGATGTAATTGCCGAATACGAGCAAGAATTATTGGAATACGGAACTGAAAAACTGAGTCAAATTGAAGGTTCGAAAATCTATGGTACTGCCAAGAACAAAGCATCAGTAATATCTTTTCTACTAGAGGGAATTCACCCATATGATACAGGAACAATATTAGATAAATTGGGTATAGCTGTGCGAACTGGACATCACTGTACGGAACCAATTATGACTCGATTTGGAATTCCTGGAACAGTGAGAGCATCCTTTGCTTTTTACAATACGAAAGAAGAAATTGATAAGTTGTACGATGGGATTTTACGAGTTAAAAAGATGTTTGGATAGTTATGCCCGCTAATAACGCAAATAACCGCAGATTTTTTTGGTCATACGTAATTCATGTCATAAGTTGGTTTGAACTTGCGAGTAAAAAATCAGCGAAATCAGTATAATCTGCCAGAGGTATCTATGACAGAGAACGAAATATCATACGAAATAAGAGGAGCAATCTTCGACGTGTATAATGAACTGGGTCCAGGACTGTTTGAATCGGTTTATCAAGTTGCTTTAATGATTGAGCTAATTGACCGAGGATTAGATGTCAGAAAGGAAGTAAACTTACCTGTCGATTACAAAGAAACACGGGTGGATTTAGGCTTTAGATTAGACTTGCTGGTAGAAAATAAAGTAATTATTGAATTAAAATCAGTCGAAAAATTAATGAAAGTTCACCACAAGCAATTATTGACCTATTTAAAACTAACCGACTTGAAACTTGGAATACTTGTGAATTTTAATGAAGACAACATCAAAGAAGGGATTTACAGAAATGTTAATGGTCTCATAGAATAAAAATCTGTGGTTAAATCTGCGAAATTTGTGTAATCTGCGGGAGAAACAAAATGACTATAAAAGAAAGACAAGATGAGCTGATTGAGGAATTCTCCATGTTCGACGACTGGATGGAAAAGTACGAGTACATCATAGACCTGGGGAAAGATGTTGAAGGCATTTCCGATGACTTGAAATCAGATGATTACATAGTTCAAGGCTGTCAAAGTAGAGTTTGGCTAATACCGTCAAAAGAAGGTGAGCAGTTACACTTTCAAGCCGATTCAGACGCCATCATTACCAAAGGTATTGTTGGAATGGTGGTTCGAGTGCTCAGTAACGCAACTGCAGATGAAATACTAAAAGCAGACCTTTACTTCGTTGAAAAAATTGGATTGAAAGAACACTTATCACCAACCCGTTCAAATGGACTAGTTTCGATGATTAAAAAAATAAAAACATACGCCTTAGCTTACTTGGCAAAAGCAATTTAAGATGGACAAAAAAATAATTGAAAATACAGTTATCGAGGTTCTAAAAACCGTTTACGACCCAGAGATTCCAGTCGATATATATGAGCTAGGTTTGATATATGACATTGCGGTGAGCGATACTTCACAGGTTGATGTTTTAATGACCCTTACTTCTCCAAGTTGTCCGGTTGCGGAGAGTTTACCAGCCGAGGTGGAAGAAAAAATCAAAGGCATTCAAATCGTCAGCGATGCTAAGGTTACCATCACCTTTGAACCAGCTTGGGAAAAAGATATGATGTCGGAAGAGGCACAATTGGAATTGGGTTTTATGTAATGGCGGCTGAAGGAGAAATAATAAATCGAGTTGCTAAGTCAGGTCTTATTCAGCTAGATATGGCTGATTTTTTCCCTTCAGAAGAAATTGTAGAATACGATATTGCTCAAAATTTATGGCAAGGAATCGCACTTAAGGAAAAAGATTTTCGTGACTTTATAAAAGGAAACGATTGGACTGAGTATGAAGGCAAGCACGTTGGACTTATTTGTTCAGCAGATGCCATAGTACCAAGTTGGGCATACATGCTGTTAACTTCAGCCTTGCAAGAATTTGCAGTTTCCATTCATTTTGGTACAAAAAACGAAGTTGAACAAGCTTTACTTGTCAAGTCAATCGAAGTACTAAACCAAGAGGATTACACTGACAAAAGAATTGTCATTAAAGGCTGCGGTGATAAGCCCGTTTCCGAATCTGCGTGGGTGGCAATGACTAATAAATTACAACCCGTGGCTAAATCAATTATGTACGGAGAGCCCTGCAGTACTGTGCCTGTTTACAAAAAACCGAACTAAATTATTGGAAATTATTTTCCTTTTCCTGAATCAATTCTATTATGTTTATTTGCTGGTCATGACGGTTGGCTATATATGTATTGTATCAGAATGAAGTTGAATTCGGCAGTGATTGGTTTTATCTTGGTTTCATTATTAATGGTCCAATGTGATATTCCTTCAGATTCTACTGATTCGGCAGTGATAACTAAATTTCTTGGTCATCGAGGTGGAAGTTTTGAAACTAAAAGTGTTTTTCCTCTTCGTGAAAATACCTTACCAACAATTATTCAAGGATTTGAACATTTCGATGGAGTAGAAGTAGATGTACAGCAAAGTGCAGAGGGAACCGTTTGGCTATTTCATGATGGAATGTACCAATACCTTGGAGACACTTTTTGCATTCCTACAGCTACCGATTCCTTTATTGAAAAAAGTACTTTCAACTCGAAGTTTCATCCTTTAACCAAACTAGAACAAATATTTGAGTATCTACAGGCAAACAGGTTGGATAAGACCATATCAATTGATGTGAAGGGCTATTTTGATAAGACTTGTTTTCCAATGAAAAATGCCAATCATACTTATTTGACTAACCTGGCAGATTCTATTGTTTCGCTCACTCAAAAATATGGCTTACAGAATTATGTACTCGTCGAAACCGACTACCAAAATGTATTAGATCAAATAAAGTTTCGAGACAAAAGGATTAAATGCTTTCTTCTAGGATATGATCAATTCTCAAAACGAATTAAAAAAACGATAGACAAGGGATATGACGGAGTTTCACACAACATTTCTGACCCAGAGCTATCAGAGGTAACCATCCGGGCTGCACGCACACAAGGCCTTCAAATACAATTGTGGACACCTAACGACTCCGGTACTCTTATTAAGGCATTTAAAATGAATCCGGATTTCATTCAAACAGATGAACTGAATGCCAAATTCATTACGGAATTCGTAACTAACCATAATTAACGTAAATCAGTGGTGTATCTTTCAAAGACTTTAGCTCGATTTAAACCGGATTTGGAATTTTTCATCCTATTCGTTTCTCGAATTCTACTGTTACAGATTCTGCTTCGATTCGTGGAGTATAGCTATTTCTCTCTTCAGGCAGAGGATGTCAAATGGACCCATTTCATTGAACGCAGTGTTAATTATGATAGTTTGTGGTTATGTCTATCCTCCTCAATTGTATTATTTCCATACCTATTGGTTTCTCTGGTATCCAGAAAGGGCAGCCAAATTTTACTTCAGTTAACGGGCCTTGTTTTTTACCTTTTCTTACTAGTTGATACGATTTATTTTTTAATTACAAAAGTGTTGCTAGTACAAAGTGTCTTCGAATTGGGTATTGACGAGCTTGTTTTTGTTGTAATGGCTGAGATTTCATCTAATCGTGTTCTCGAATTGATACTATTTCTAACGTTATTGAGTGCTGGTATTTGGACCATTCTTAGAAAATGTAAATTGCCAATTAAATTCGTTAATTATGTTGGGACACCGTATTTTCTTATTCTGATAATTGCGTGGGGTAATTTCTCTAACCAATTTAAGGAGCTTAAATATTTTGATTCCATATTTGATTTTCAACTTGGAAACTCTAAGCCAGTATTCTATATTAAAAGTATAAAAACAGGGTTCCAACCTAATGATGCATTGTCAAGTTTTGAAAAGGCACAACATTTAATAAAAATTCAACAATCCCAAAAAGGGTTTTCCTTTTTCGACATTAATTTCCCTCTGGTTCATAGCGAACCATATAAAAATGTCCTAGGAAAATATTGTAATAAGCAAGAAGATAAGCCTAATGTAGTAATTGTCATAACGGAAAGTCTTTCGTCTTCCTTCACTGGATCAGAATCATCAGTGAAAGGTCTTATGCCATTCACAGATAGCCTAATAGAAAAAAGTTTGTACTGGTCAAACTTTATTTCGATTGCCGAAAAATCTTATGGAGTGATTCCGAGCTTGTTAGCCTCCTCTCCAGCAGGGGTTGGTAAGAGGGGATTTTTAAATATGGACTTAAATTTACCAAGTAAAAATCGATATCCTCATCAACTCTCTCTTATTGAATTATTAAAGTCTAATGGATATTTGACGAACTATTTCTATGGTGGATGGAAGGATTTTGATAATACGGCATTGTACCTTGAGCAGTTGGGGGTAGATAATATTTATGGGGAAAAAAGCATTCATCAAAGCAAAATATTCACCAGAAAGAAAAGTACAAACGACGCAATGGTTTGGGGTTACAGTGATGTTGACCTTTTTAATTTTTCACTTTCTAAATTAGATTCCCTTGGGGATAATTCTCCATATTTGAGTTTATATCAAACCCTTAGTATTCATAGTCCATATAACCTAGCCGATAGTGTGTATTATAGTTCGGATTATCAAAAAGGTAGGCTTGAATTACTTGGAAATTCAGAGCGGCAAAAAGCCCAAGATATTTATTCTAAAATATTAGCCACAATCTTTTACGCAGATGATGCTTTGAAAGGATTCTTTGAAAAATATCAAAAGCGTGATGATTTTGATAATACAATTTTCATAATCCTTGGCGATCATGCATTAGATGTTGGGGTAAATAAAAATCCATTGGATGTTTATAGAATACCTTTACTAATATATTCTGAATTGTTTACTGCATCATCAGAATTTAAAAGCCTCAATTCTCAGTTGGATGTTTTGCCAACCCTTCTTGCGCTATTGCAAGGAAACTTTAATATTAAACTTCCGGTTGAAAAACCATGGATTGGAAGTGGGTTGGACACAGGAAAGTCTTTTGAAACGAAATCATTTACCCCGTTAAACCTTTACTCCATGCAATACCCAAATTTTATATACGAAAACCAGGTTATTTGGGGTGGTGAAGTTTATCAATTAGACTCCTGTATGAAGCTCGAATTATGTAAAGAAGCGGCAAGTAAAAAGGCCAAAGACGTTATGCAGAGCTATTTATACCTCAATGAATTTGTTTGCAGGAACGACAAGATTTGGTTTTCTTCAGACTCAACACTTGAGAATTTACAGCTCCAGTAGTTAAGTCATCCATGTACGTAGAGCCCTGTAGCACTGTGCCCGTGTTTAAACGGTCGAAGTAGTTTCCCACTTATTTCCATTTACGAACCGATTATTTATTCAAAACGAAAAAAGACCGCTTATCATCCGACTAGCGATTCGTTTTGTAATACTTTCAAATTCTGAATGAAAAATCTACTTTCCATTTTATTGATTTCGATCATCGTAATTCCCGTAATTGGGCAAGAGGCTTTGTTTAATCATTATGGAAAATCAGAAGGCTTATCAAGCTCCGAAGTTTTTGACCTCAACCAAGATAAAAGTGGCAGAATTTGGGTGGCAACGACAAAAGGACTAGTGACTTTGGAAGGGTTGAGTTTTCAGCTTCACCCGATGAATGATGTCTTAAAGCAATCTGTGATAGTTGGTTTTTTTAAATCTGAAAACATCCTGGGCTGTTATTCAACTGATGGTAAATTATTTCTGCTTGATGATTACAAGCTGACACCCGTGGCGCTAAATGCGCAATTGCAGGAAACCATGTTGGGAAAAATTGTGAATCAGGCTAGGCCGGATGAAAGTAATAATATTTGGATTTCGAATGTGATAGGCGGTGGTTTAATTGAAGTTCAAACCGATTCTAGGCAAATCATAAAACACAATATTCGTGGAGATTTCAACTATTTTGTAAAACAATTAGCTGAAAATCAGTTTATTGCAGGAAGTGTGAGTCCGGTAACAGGAAAGTCGAACCAATTGCGGGTGTATTTTTCAGATTTAGAATTAGAAATATCCTTAAGCGGAAATTCTGAATTTAATAAAAGTAAATTCTCGAAGCTCATCAATAGTTCATATCTGTTTAGTGCTGGAGCTGAGGTAGTTAACTTTGATAAGAAAGGGATAATTGCGCGACTTTTTACAGAAAAAAAAGTGGAATGTTTGTTCGAAGATAGTGAACAAAAAATCTGGATTGGGCTGAATCAGGGAGGGGTTATATGTTTCCCAACTGGCGATATTTCTTCAAGAAATAGGATTGAGTACTTATCCAACAAAAGCGTGACAGCGATGTTCGAAGATTCGGATAATAATCTTTGGCTGGCAACCGCAAATTCTGGACTGTATCAATACAGCCTAAACTCGAATATAACGTATGTTTCGCCTGTAATAAATACCCACACAAAGGATTCTAATCGATCTGTTCAAGCCATTAGAATAGATAACATTTCACCAGAAAATAACTTGAACACATTTGCCCAAGTTGATACAATAGCACCTAAAATTTACATTTCGAGCATTAAGATTAATAATCGAGATACTACTCTTTTAGATGGCTATCAATTAGAGGCGGAAAAGAATTTTATTCGTTTATCCTTTGCCGGTTCCTTGCCTGGAAACCCGGGACTTTTTCAATATCGTTACAAGTTAGATGGAGTTGATAAAGAATGGGTTTATACCAGTTCTAGTTTTATTCAATACACCATGTTACCTCCTGGAAATTATTTATTCTCGGTAGAAGCTATGAGTAAATCAGGAATTTGGAGTGCCGAGCCAGCACAAATGCAAATCGAAATTCTGCCCCATTTTTATCAAACGTTTTGGTTTCAATTTGTAGTGGGACTTTTAATTGTAATAATTGGAGTGACAATTTTGTGGTTGTACTCTCGATCAATTAGAAGTAAAGAGCGCGAGAAATCGGAAATAAGTAAACGAATTGCTAACCTGGAACTAATGGCGCTTAGGGCTCAAATGAACCCTCATTTTATATTCAATACCCTAAGCTCAATCCAACATTTTATTTCAGGCAATAATTCTGAAGAAGCACTTAAATACTTGAGCAAATTTGCCAAACTGATGCGTGTAATTTTAGATAATAGCAAAAAGAAATTCATCAGTATTTCAGACGAAATAAAAGCCATTAGCCTGTATCTCGATTTAGAGAAACTTAGATTCAAAGACAAGTTTGAATACGAAATAGTAATAGACCCTAGTATTGACCCAGAGTATGACGAGATGCCAAGCATGCTGGTTCAACCTTATTTGGAGAACGCTGTCTTACATGGTATTGCGCACAAACAGGAGAAAGGTCAAATTATCATTAACCTATTTGAAGAGAATGAGTTTTTGGTGTGTTGTGTTGAGGATAATGGAGTTGGAAGGAAGAAAGCTACAGAAATCAGAAGCACACAAACCAAGTATCACAAGTCACAAGGCATGTCTATTACAGAAGACCGCCTGCAAATTATAAATAAAGTAAATGACAGTGATTTAAGTGTTTCAATCGAGGATATATATCCGGATAAAGAAGGTGAAACAGGAACCAGAGTTAAAATTTATGTACCACTAAACCGAGATTAGATATGAGTGATGTAAGAGTAATGATTGTAGATGACGAAGAAGGTGCAAGAGAATCGTTGAGTAACCTTTTAGAAAAGTATGTTGATGGTGTAAAAATTGTCGCCAAATCCGATTCTATTGCTTCCGCAATGGAAAAGATTAAAAAATACACTCCAGAATTGGTCTTCCTTGACATTGAAATGCCGTTTGGCTCTGGTTTTGAATTACTTGAGCGAATGAAACCAATTAACTTTAATATCGTTTTTGTAACTGCTTATGACCATTATGCGCTCAAGGCCATAAAATTTTCTGCATTGGACTATTTACTGAAACCAGTTGATATTGAAGACTTAAAAAAGGCAATCAAAAAGCACGTACACACACAGAAAACGCCGCCAACAGAAAATTACGATAACCTTATCGAGAATTTAAAATCAGATTCTCAGGATAAGAAAATCGCTATACCAGATAGTAACGGCATCACATTTATTGCGATCAACGATATTATTCGCTGTGAATCCGATGGAAACTACACTCGAATATTCCTCAACACGGGTAAGAAAATCCTTGCCTCTAAAACACTTGGCGAATATGAAAATATGTTAGATGGTGATGGCTTTTTTAGAGTCCATCGCGGTCATTTGGTGAACCTAAATCACATTCATAAGTTTTTGAAAACCGATGGGGGAACTATCGAAATGAGCGACGGAACTCATGTTGATGTTTCACGAAGAAAAAAGACGGCTTTTATGGAAGCGCTTACCGAAAATAAAGGCTAGACCGTTTAATAAGTACCTGCCTCCGTTTACCTCCTAAACCGTTACGTACGCCATTTTCAGCGATTAGAGACTTAAATTTATAAGGACATTTACAGTCTAAAACTAATTGTGATGAAAAAATATAACGTATTAATTGCTATGCTGCTTTCAACCGTAATGCTGTCAGCATATGTTGATAAGAAAGGTGGAAGCAGGGGCGGAAAGAAGCCAAATGGCAGCCTTGCAGCAGGTTGTTCTCCTGCAACCAACAGTGATGAATTAAATATCAATAACACAAGAGCCCTAATTCAGACAGGTGGAGACATGTGGTGGGATTTTTCTAATTCGCAGTATGAAATCCCTAAAAACAGCGGACACACAGCATTGTATGCTGGATCTTTGTGGTTAGGAGGAAGAGATATTTCCGGTCAATTAAAAGTTGCTGCACAGCGTTTTAGGTCGAGTGGTCAAGACTTTTGGACAGGCCCACTAAGTTTGGTAGATGCAGAAATAACTTCTGCCACATGCGTGGCTTATGACAAGCACTTTGTTACCACTCGTGCCGAAGTAAGCGAATTTGTGGGTTGGTTTGAGGCTGGAATAGATGATGCTGCCAACGGTACATCTTCTCAATCAGAACAATATCCTGGGTACTCGATTCCTGCGAGCATATTAAACTATCCAGCAAAAGGAAGAGCATTTGCGCCCTATAACGAAGCAGATGATTTAGCACCTTATGTTGACCGAGATGGTGATGGTGATTACGATCCATCGCAAGGAGATTATCCGGCGTATGACTTAAATAATTCGAGTGATTGTAAAGAGCGTATTGTGAACCTATTTGGTGACCAAAACCTTTGGTGGGTGTTCAACGATAAAGGAAACGTACATACCGAAACGGGCGCGGCATCCATTGGCATGGAAATCAGAGCGCAGGCATTTGCTTTTGCAACCAATGATGAGATTAACAACATGACTTTCTATAATTATGAACTAGTCAATAGAAGTACATTCACATTAACCGACACCTATTTTGGGCAATGGGTAGATGCCGATTTAGGATGTAGCACAGATGATTTCGTGGGTTGTGATGTGCAAAGAGGTTTAGGTTATTGCTATAATGGCGATAACGTAGATGAGGATTGCAATGGAGTAATTGGATACGGAACGTTGCCGCCAGCAATTGGTGTAGATTTTTTTCAAGGTCCTTTCCAAGACAATGATGGAGTTGACAATCCTCTTACCAAAAAAATTGAAGAAGCGAAACGAAATCTAGGTATTCCCTATGAAGGAATCGGAATTGGGTATAGCGATGGAGTAATTGACAATGAACGTTTTGGGATGCGGAAATTTTTATACCACAATAATGATGTTACCGTAAGAGGAGATCCTACTACTGGCGTTGAGTATTATAATTACCTAAGAAGCGTTTGGAGAGATGGAAGTAGAATGTTCTATGGGGGCACAGGCCATCAAGGAGATGCTAAGGCTGACCAGACCGTCGAGGCAGATTATATGTTTCCAAACGATACCGACCCATTGGGTTGGGGAACGGGTGGTAATCCTCAAGAACCATGGACTGAAGTAACTGCGGGAAATACGGCGAACGACAGACGGTTTATGCAATCTGCGGGTCCGTTTACCTTAGAGCCTGGAGCAGTAAACAACATCACGGTTGGAGTAGTTTGGGCAAGAGCTACCAATGGGAATAACTTGAGCTCAATAAATGCATTGAAAAAAGCTGACGATAAAACACAAGCGCTATTTGATAATTGTTTTCGAATTCTTAGTGGGCCAGATGCTCCAACTCTAGCGATACGTGAGTTAGAAAACGAATTGATTATATACCTAGACAACTCATTGTTATCAAATAATTTTAATCAGGCGTATATGGAGTCAGACCCAACGATTATTGCTCCAGACACCATTGATGGCAGACCAATAACTGCAAAAGAGATTGAAGACTTTAAGACTTATACCTTTCAGGGATATATGGTTTATCAATTGAAGAACAATTCGGTTTCTACTGGAGATTTAGAAGATCCTTCGAAAGCAAGGTTGGTTGCACAAGTTGATGTTAGAGATACGGTTTCAACAATTGTCAACACCCCTTTTGATAATGACATTGAAGCATACGTACCCACTATAAAAGTGGAAGGTGCGAACAGAGGAATAGAGACATCATTTCAAATAAAGCAGGATGCATTCGCAGATGGAGTAACTGAACTAGTAAACAATAGAGCGTACTACTATTTAGCAATTGCCTATGGCTTTAACCCTAATTCACAAAACCGTAAGTTTATCGGTAGTAGAAAATCTGCTACAGGAGCTATTGTGGCCGTTAAGGGAATTCCACACAAAATAGATAATCAAAATGGTGGTACGGTATTGAATGCTAAATATGGAGATGGCGTTGAAATTACTAGAGTTGAAGGCATTGGAAATGGAGGAAATGATGTTCGAATTACCCAAGAAAGCATTAACGAAATTCTTGCTTCTAAAGAACATTTTGTGAAAAACCTTACATACGAAAAGGGATCGGGTCCAATTTCGGTAAAAGTAGTTGACCCATTGGCTATTAAGGGTGATGATTATCGAATTTGGTTACAAGATACCAACTCACAAACTAGAGGCGACCTAACAGATGCTTATTGGATGATTACGAGTGCTGATTTGAGCGATACAGTGTTCTCCTCTTCAAATATTAAAGTAGGTTCAGAGAAAGTTGTTGCAGAACTAGGAATTTCAATTACCATAGGTCAGGTTGGAAATGCTGGAACAATGGAAGAGCGAGATTTGAATAATGGCTTCGTTTCTTCTTCAATATCTTTTTCAGATAACAGTAAACAATGGTTAACTGGTGTTTCGGATGTTGATGGTTTAACCGAGTTGAATTGGATATTAAGTGGTACCAGTGCTCAAGCCGATGAGCCAAGAACAGCGTTGAAAGAAAATCATTATGATGATTGGAATTATTTTCAACAGGATAGAGGAGAAAACGGAACTGTTAAGAAAGGAGAAGGCTTAGATGATTTACAAAAATTTGAACAAATTGAAGCCGGAATTATTGCACCATTTAGGTTAACTGCATGGAAATCACCATCAGGTCCTATTCCGGGATATTTAAAGGCTGGTGTTCAGTACCAGGTAGTTGCTCCTAATTTCCAACACCTTTGGTTATACGATGAAGGGTTTACGGATAGGGATACACCAACGGTTGTTCGTACAATGCATATTCCGATAGACTCGGTTAACCAATTAAACTATTTACATGGGGTGAACATTGTAATTACAGACAACAAGGAACACTGGACAAGATGCCCAGTCCTAGAAATGCGTGATAGTATTGAAGAATCGGATGGCAACGCTATAAGAGGTCAGCTTAGAGATGCCCCTTCGGTAGATAAAAATGGAAATCCTGCCGATACGAATGCGGCTCCTTCAGACGATTCCAATTCGCCAAATTATATTGCCTCAAAAGGAATGGGCTGGTTTCCAGGATACGCCATTGATGTAGAAACAGGTGAGCGATTGAACATGGCGTTTGGTGAAGATTCATATTTGATTGAAGAAAATGGAAGGGATATGTTATGGAACCCCACTAGCAGAGAAACCGAAGGTCCCCTTCGACAATATAGAGGTGGTGGAAAGCACTTGATTTATGTATTTAGAAATAATGCCGTGGAGGATGAGGTAATTACACCAGACGATTTTACCGTTACAAATCCTTTAGACCCCCTAAATAATTTGGATTTCAATGATGTGGAAAATAGAATGCCAAAGTATGATGCAGGAAAATGGATGGAAGAAAAACTCAGGGATGTTAGGGGTTATTTGTCACAGTTCAATCCTGAACATGTTGATTTGCATAATCAAGCGACTCATGTTTTTAGAGCGGGTATGTGGGTTATGAATCCACTACTTGTTGAAGATCAAGAGCTTCTAGCAACTGATGTTACAATTCGCCTTCGGGTTAACCAAGAGTACAAAGCATTCGGAATTGGTTCACCGGTTGTAAATAACAAAGTAGAAGTGGGTAAAGATTACTATGTGACCGCAGGTCCAATTCGTCTAATAAAGGAAGGAACCTTGAATGATACAGTTCCAGATACAACCATGTATTATAGAGGAATGACCTACAGCCCAAGATCGAAAGAGGATCTCGATTTCACTTTCGAATACAAGAATGGGGATTTGGGTAGTGATGTCAATGGTTTGTTTGTGGAGCAAGAAAATGGTGGATTACCCCTCTACGAGTTTTCAACCAAAGGAATGGAGCCTACATTCAACAATGCAGATGTGGCCAAAGATGCTTTGGAGAACATCAAAGCAGTACCGAATCCTTATTATGCGTACAGTAAGTACGAAACGGGTAAGCTGGATAATAGAATGATTATTACCAATTTACCAAAAACGGTTACGGTAAGAATTTACACCATTAACGGTACTTTGGTACGAACTCTTGAAAAAGATGACGATACCATTACTTTCTTAGAGTGGAATTTGAAAAATCAGTCCCGAGTGCCAATTGCTTCAGGCATGTACATTATTCACGTAGATGCTCCTGATATCGGAGAAACCGTACTTAAATGGATGGCCGTCATGAGACCGATTGATTTAGATAACTTTTAAAACTAAAGCCCTTCAATTTTTTTGAAGGGCTTTTTTATGCAATAAATTTTCGTTCTCTTTGTTATGTTGAAAATCAAAAAATTACAGTAATGAAAACATCATTCTACATAGCAACTGCTCTACTAATATCTTTAGCGATATTATCAAGTTGTGAACGCGTTTCTGGCGTAAAAGGTGAAATCGTAAAAAATTGTACGGGGTCTTATCTTAAAATTGAAGACACTAATTTGCGTATTTGTAATTCTAAATTGGTAGCAGACCTACCTGATGGGTCTTTGGTAAAAGCAAGCTATAAGGAGCCCAAAATTTGCAAGGCAGATGAAGAAATTGTGTGCATGATGTATTACGAATACGATGCAGACATTGAAATTACCAAAGTAGAATTACGCTAAGTTGAAGTGATTGGGAGGTTAACAATAAACTCACTACCTATATTGACCTCAGATTGAACCTTAATAGTTCCATTGGCGGCCTCAACCATGCCTTTTACCATGGCTAACCCAAGTCCGGTTCCTCTAGATTTTGTAGAAAAATTGGGCTCAAATATGCGCTCCAATTTCTCAGGTTCTATTCCAGTACCATTGTCTTTAAGGCATACTTTTACAGAACTCTCATTTTTCTGAATACTAATCAATAGTGCCCCTTCTGTATCTTCTGGAACGGCTTCAACGGCATTAGTAATCAGGTTGTTAAATATTCGATTCAAGTGTGATTTGTCTAGATAAACAACAACGGATTCTTGTGGATAATCAATATCAATATCAATTTTTTCACCATCAAAAAGCTCAACACAGTTTATTAAACCCTGCACTAAATCTAAATTTTCAGGAGTAGATTTATTGAGTTTAGCAAAGTTCGAGAATTCAGTTGCAATGTCAGATAGCGTGTCAATTTGTTGCGTCATGGTATGCTGAAACCGCTGCATTCGAACCGCAAAATCTTCTTTTCCATCATTCCAACTGCGCTCCAATTGCTGAACTGATAATTTCATTGGTGTCAGAGGGTTCTTAATCTCGTGTGCTACTTGTCTAGCCATTTCTCGCCAAGCATCCTCACGTTCACTTTTAGCCAATAATTCAGCACTGTTTTTTAATTCCCGTACTTTTCTATTGTATTCCTGGATTAATTCTCCAATCTCATCATTCTTATCCCATTGAATTTCTTCATTAGCTTCAGTTAGACTTAAGGTACGTAATTTTTGGGTTATTGATTGAAGCCCGCGGGTGATGTAATTTGAAAGGAAAAATGCCACAGCAAGAGCCCCAATCATGAGTACCAAGTATATATTGAGCAAGGTGTAAAGAAGTTCCGCGGTTTCTTCTTTCTGAATTTCGTTGCTGGTAAAATAGGGTACACTAACAAGTGCCATTGGCTCCTCATCTGCGCCTTTTAAAAAGGTAAACGCAGAAAGCAAATCCTCCCCATTTACATATTCATCCAATACAAAGTGGCCACCATTATCTCGAATGGTTTTTAGTAGTTGGTCATTTAATACTTCGGGTAAAATGCCTTGGTCAAAATAGTCGAAGTTCGAGGAGGCAATCCATTTCCCTTCTAGGTCATAGAGGTTTACTTCTAAGCCATGAATATCTGCCAATTCAACAATTTTTTGATGAAAACCTCGAGTGTATAAAGTGTAAATATCCTCGTCTTTGTCTTCCAAATAATAATTGAGTGCTGCGGTTATTGCTTTCTCTTTACGTGTTAATCTTTGGTTGTGGTAGCGTTCATTTTCAATATGAGTGTACCAAATGGTTACGGCTCCTATTATCAAAAAGCTAATAACCACCACAAGAATTAACGAAATGTAAATACGATTTCTAAGACTAAGTTTATCGAGTATCATGTGCGTTTACAAAAGTAGTTTATCAAACAGAGAAGTTTAAGATTGCAATTGCCAGCAATGTTTATGCCTCTATTCGTCTTAGATTCTGGTTTTATTGGAAGCCCTTTGCCTACTTTTACATTTTACTTTTCAGCGTGGATATAGAAACCTACAGAGAATATTGTATTGCTAAAAAAGGAGTAACCGAAAGTTTTCCGTTTGATGACAAAGTTCTAGTGTTTAAAGTACTTGGGAAAATGTTTGCCTTGTGTAATGTCGAAGAATATTCTGGGTTTAATTTAAAATGCGACCCCGAACGAGCTATTGAACTTAGGGAATCCTACCAAGGAATTATTCCAGGTTACCACATGAGTAAAAAGCATTGGAATACCGTGCGCACTTATGCTGATGTGCCAGATCGGCTAGCTTTTGAATTAATAGACCATTCATACAACCTAGTGGCAAAAAGCCTTAAAAAATCAGATAGAGAAAAATTAGAATTGAATGTTTAAAAAACTAGGTACTTATTTTCTTCAAGGTGTCTTATTCACTGTGCCATTAGCGGTAACCCTTTATGTGATTTTTGCTTTACTAGGCTTTATTGATGACATACTTCCGACTTTGTTTCCTTTCGATATTAAAATACCGGGTCTTGGATTATTGATTTTGGTTATAACCATAACTCTAATTGGCTTTTTAGGAAATACGGTAATTGCCCGTCCAATAAATTATTGGTTCAAAAGACTCCTTGATAAAGCTCCGGTAATTAAGAGTATTTATACCTCTATTATGGATTTTACTGAAGCCATTGTTGGAGGAAAAAAGAAAAAATTCTCGCAACCAGTTCTAGTAAAATTGAGTCCAGATGTAGAAAAGCCAGGGTTTATTACACAATCCGATTTGTATTCGTGGGGAATTGAAGGGGAAAAAGTTATGGTGTATTTACCACACAGTTACGGATTTACGGGCAACATATTTATCGTTCCTAAAAAGAATGTTGTACCTTTAAAAGTAAAGTCCGCAGAAATGATGAAAACCATTCTCAGCGGTGGTGTAGCCGAATCTCAATCCGACAAAGAGTAGAAATGCTTAACTTTATTCGAGCCTATCGTTACCAAATAGCGTTACACATTACAGTATTTGTTTGGGGCTTTACAGGAATTTTGGGTAAACTGATTGAGGTTCCCTATTATTCCATTGTTTGGTACAGAATGTTGATTGCGGCCTTTGGTTTATTGGTCTATGCCTTCATTACCAAGACTACGTTGAGAATTGGCTTCAAAAAAATGGCGCTTTTTATTCTTGTAGGATTTATTGTTGGGGCGCATTGGAGTACCTTTTTTCAAGCCTTAAAAGTTTCGAATGTGTCCGTGGTTTTAACCACATTGGCGTCAGCGTCTTTGTTTGTTGCATTGCTTGAACCCCTTTTCTTTAAGCGAAAAATTATTCTTTACGAACTACTTTTCGGCCTAGCTGTAATCATTGGGCTCTCCTTGATTTTCAATTTTGAAAGTCAATATTCTCTTGGAATTATATTGGCACTGTGCTCTGCTTTTTTAGCCGCACTTTTCAGTACGATTAACGGTTTATTGATCCGAAATGATAAAGCCAGAGTTATTACATTTTACGAAATGATTGGCGGTGTACTTGGCATTTCAATATACACCCTGGTAAATGAAAACCCTACAATTGCGGATTTCTCACCAGAACTTTTGGATGTTTTTTATTTACTTGTATTGGGCGTTATATGCACAGCTGTTGCTTTTGTAGTTAGCGTACAGGTAATGAAAGAATTGTCTCCTTTTACGGTTAGCATTAGCATTAACATGGAGCCCATTTATGCCATTATTTTGGCATTAATATTCTTTGGTGATAGCGAACAAATGACCCCTGGGTTTTACTTGGGTGCTCTGATTATTTTTTCTACCGTAATAGGAAATGCGGTACTTAAATCAATACAGAAAAGAAAGAAAAGAAAAGCAGAAACTACTTAACCCAAGCAGCGGTTTTCTCTTTGTTTTCATCCATCCATTTGGTTATTCGAGCTTCAATATCAGCAGGCTTATTAGCACCCTCAAGAGCAAGAAGATACGCTGACATCTCGTCTTCAGAAAAAGTAATTTTAGACAATAGAGCTGATGCTTCAGGATAATCTTTTTGGAAACCAGCGCGTGCGTATTTATGAATCTCGTCGTTTTCAATAAATGAATGCGTTGTATCCACCAAAAATTTCAAATTAAATTTTAGGTTTTTCCAGTGTGGAATCCAGGCAGCAGCTACGAAGTTTTGTTTTTGGTTCACCATGAGTTCCATTTGCGTTACTAGCTGGTCTTCAGGCATATACACAATCTCGGGATTGAGGCCATAAATTCCCATTGCTGTTCTAGCACTAATCATAACCCCAGCATCTTTGTCTTCGCCATAAAATAAATTGTTGTAGCTAGCAGAATCCGCTAGTAAATCACTGATAGAATCTACATCAAAGTATGAAGGAACTGCAATACCTAATTTACAGCCCTTGTAAATGGCGCCTATGTCTTCAACATCTTTAAAATCGTACAAATAAACGCTGTGTCCTTCTACCCAAGTGTCTAAGAACAAATCAATTTTTCCTGAATTTAGGTTGTTGTAAATACTCTCAATGTCAGCGTCCACAATTTCTGCATCAAATCCATTTTTTTCGAGTACAACTTTTCCCAGATAATTCATTGCACGGCTTACGGCCCATTGCTCATTACCTAATTTTATTTTTTTCGCAGTTTTTTCTTCAGTACAACTAAACAATGAAAAAACGACTAATAAAACCAGTGAAAATGATACTCTTTTCGCGTTCATATTATGAAATTTGATGAGCGCACTAAATTAAAGGATTTCTTGGCTCCGCAAGGATTAAAACGCGCTTAATCCTCAGTCATTTCATTACTTTTGCCGCCTCAGAAAGCAAAGAATATTATGAAGGTTTCGTACAATTGGCTAAAGGACTATCTCAAATTTGACTTAACACCAGAACGTGTTTCTGAATTGCTTACCGATACTGGATTAGAAGTAGAGGGAGTAGAGCAGTTTGACCAAGTAAAAGGTGGGCTTCAAGGATTGGTTATTGGTGAGGTTGTTTCATGTGTTCAGCATACAAATGCCGACCGATTAAAAGTAACCGAGGTAAATATTGGTGAGGCATCCAACTTGCCAATTGTATGTGGAGCCCCTAATGTTGCCCAAGGTCAAAAGGTAGTTGTAGCCACTGTTGGTGCAGAACTATTTCCTACTGAGGGTGAGTCTTTTGAAATCAAAAAATCAAAAATACGCGGAGAAGTATCCGAGGGTATGATTTGCGCTGAGGATGAAATTGGACTTGGAAAAGGTCATGATGGAATTGTGGTTCTAGATGATTCTGCAAAAGTGGGAACTCTAGCAGCTGATTTTTTCAACCTTTCATCGGATTATACGATTGAAATTGGCCTTACCCCGAATAGAGCCGATGGGATGAGTCATTATGGTGTGGCACGGGATTTAGCTGCTGTTTTGAAACATAAAAACATCGATTCCGGAGACCTTAAGTTACCTAATACGGATTCCTTTCAAACGGGAAATTCTAAACTAACCATTGATGTAAAAGATTCAGAGGCATGCCCAAGATATGTTGGCGTCAAAATCAGTAATCTAAAAGTTAATGATTCTCCCAAGTGGCTGCAATACCGATTGAAGGCAATTGGGCTAAGTCCGATAAATAATGTAGTTGATGTAACCAATTATGTATTGCATGAATTGGGTCAGCCTTTACATGCTTTCGATGCTGCAAAAATTAAAGGTGACAAAGTAATTGTTCGGCAATTGCCAGAAGGAACCCAATTCGAAACATTAGATGGAGTAGAACGCAAACTTTCCGACAAAGACCTCATGATTTGTAATGAAGTAGAAGGAATGTGTATCGCAGGAGTTTTTGGTGGAATTGAATCTGGAGTAACTGCTGCAACGACCGAAATATTTTTAGAATCGGCCTATTTTAATCCAGTTTCGGTGCGTAAAACAGCAAAGCGTCACGGATTGAATACTGATGCGTCTTTTCGATTTGAAAGAGGAATAGACCCAGACATCACCGTTTTGGCAGCAAAGCGAGCAGCCTTATTGATTCAAGAATTAGCAGGAGGAGAAGTAGCGTCCGAATTGGTGGATATTTATCCTAACAAGATTGAAGGGGCAAAAATTGAATTCGATTTCGAATATTGCGATAGGCTTATTGGAACAAAAATCAACCGCGAAACCATCAAATCTATTCTTGAAAGTCTGGAAATAAATGTTTTGAAACAGGACGTAAATGGTATGACATTGCACGTTCCTCCTTACAGAAATGATGTACTACGCCCTGCAGATATTGTAGAGGAAATACTTAGAATTTACGGCTACAATGCCGTTCCTTTTCCGGAGAGAATGGGTATTTCCATTGAAGCCTCACCAGCTGTGAATGTTGAAGTTTTACGCCGAAAATTGTACGATCATCTGACCTCGTTAGGTTACTCAGAAATGATTCACAATAGCCTTACTTCTAAAGAGTTTTACAGCGAAGATGCTGATGTTATCAATATTTTGAATCCGTTGAGTAGCGATTTATCGGTTTTACGAGCCAATATGTTATTTCAAGGGTTAGAAACAATTGCTTATAACCAGAATAGGGGTCAAGCTGACCTGAAGGTGTATGAATTTGGGAAAACGTACCATCAATACACGGACAAAAGAGAGGAAAAAGAATGGCTAGTTGCCTACCTTACGGGCAACCAAACCCAATCGTCTTGGGAGAGCAATGAACAAAAAGCAGAGTTTTTCGAACTCAAAGGTATTGCCGAAAACCTGCTACTGAAGCTCGGGGTTTCTCCGTTGGCCTTAAAATCAAAACCCACTAAAAAAGATCACTTCAGTTATGGAATTGATTTGTTTTCAGGTAAATTGAATCTTGGTTCAGTAGGTTTAGTGAAAAATAAATTATGTACTGAATTTGGAGTAAAACAGGCAGTGTTTTATTTTGAATTGAACTGGGAAAATGCGGTAAAAGTTCTTGCTACTAAAGAAGTGAAATACAAGTCCATTCCTAAGTTTCCGGGTACAAGAAGAGACCTGGCTTTGGTGGTGGACGAAAAAATTGATTTTCAAGAAATTAGAAATGTGGCCTTGCAAGCAGACCGCCATCTTTTGAAAGAAGTTTCCATTTTCGACGTATATCAAGGCAAAGGCTTAGAGCCAAATACCAAAAGTTATGCTTTGGGGTTTGAGTTCTTAGACCCAGAAAAAACCCTGACCGACAAAGTAGTAGATAAGTCGATTAAGAAAATCTACGACCAGCTTCAAAAACAAGTAGGAGCTAAGTTGCGGGCTGGAGAAATTTAGAGCTGAGAATGCCTTAGTCTCTTTTGTAATCATGCTATTTTTTATGCTGAATTTATTTCAGCATCTTAAGTATGTTAGATAATCACGAGGTATTTAAATGTCCATTATTTTAGATACACGAGTACAACATAAAAGTCATGCTCTATAATAGTTCTTGTTTTTTCAGCTGACGAATTCCTTCATAAATCACAATTCCAACAGAGTTTGCCAAGTTTAGGCTTCGAACATGCTCGCTAAACAGTGGGATTTTGTAGCATTTGTCTTCATGATTTGCAATCAATTCTTTTGGTAAACCAACGGATTCTTTGCCGAATACGACGAATAGGTCTTCAGTAAATTCGATAGAATAAAAATCTTTTTTACCATGGCTGCTCATTAATACAAGTTGGGCTTTCCTGTTTTTAGCATTAAAGTCTTCCCACGATTCATAAATGTGCAAATCAACTTGCTTCCAGTAATCCAATCCAGAACGCTTTACGCGTGAATCGCTCAATTCAAAACCAAATGGTTTAATGAGGTGTAGTTTACTTCCTGATGCTAAACTTAGACGTCCTATGTTCCCTGTGTTATTTGGGATTTCAGGCTCTAAAAGAACAATGTTTAGGGGCATAATTGCTTACGGAATTTGGATTAAATCATTACTGGGTTCGAAGAAGCTTTTATCGACATCAACAAATTGTACATTACTTAAAGTAGCCTCACCCAATTGCTCCGTTAAAGCGCTGTCTTGCGTCCAGCCCCAAAATGACCAATTATGAGCAATTGGAACATCATTAATAGTTCTATAATCACTGTATTTAATGGCATGAGGGTCTTCCTCCGCTTTCGCTTTTGACTTGTTTTCAGTAACGATGTAAGCCGCAACATCGATTAAGTTGTTTTTTGAGTTTGCGTAAATTTTGTACCAATCGTCTGGTGCTTCACCAATTCCGGAATCAAAGGTGAGCTGGTAACCGTTGTGTTGACCCTCTCTTAAAACAGGTAGCGTTTTTTTTTTCCAATTGGTACCAGGGTCGCTAAGCTTGTAAGGAAACAAAAAGAAATAGGACCAAGTATAGGCAGCAAATTTCAATTTGCCATCTGTTCCCATACTATCCGAATGGAATATTCCACTCGAGTTGTACAGTAAAGTTTTGCCGGTTGCGTATTCAATTTTACCAGCAGAAGAATTGGTCGCCAATGTCATTTTTCCATTCAACCGCTCTTTGCCCCCGAAGGACAAAACGATTTCAAACTCAATAGCTTTAGATGCAGTAAAGTTTTCTTTATTATGTGCTTTTTCAATTTTAGCTCTATCATCAGAGGATTGAACTATTTCAAGTGATTTTTCTTCAGAAACGGGAGCTTTTTGCTCGTCCGAACAGCCAATTAAAGAAGCAAGTATTGCGGCGCAGACAAATAAGTTTAAGTGCATTTTCATAAAAGCAAAAATGGACTTTTTTAGACGGCTAATTTGTCACGTGTTCGTCAACTTATTGGTATTCCATTGGAGCAGAAAATTGGCAACAGCATCGTTGTCATTTTTATCAATTACTGCCGTTGCAACTGCCTTTAGCTCTTCTCGACCATTTTCCGTAGCGTATTTTTCATCAGCAACTTCAAACATGGGAATGTCGTTCAGGTTATCTCCAAAAACAATTGTTTTTTCGGCCTTTAGGTGCTGTTTCAAAAACTGTACGCCAGATTTTTTTGTTGAATTTTTAGCTGTGAATTCTAACCAATGCGCATCTGGGTAATACACGTCCTTTGCAAAATGAATTTCAACATCTACTTTCAATTCAATTTGGTGTTTTAGAGACTCTAGTTCACGGGCATTTCCAATACAAATTACCGTAAGGATATTCTCGTTTGAAATGCCCTCAAACGTTTTTATTTGCTTAAATCGTTGGTCATTTTGCGACAATCTAGTATTTATATAGGTTGCCATGTGAGTGTTTTGTTTGTTTCGATAATACGCTGAAGCTCCATATTGGTCGGATAGCGAAAAAACAATTGGCTCGACATTCTGTGCTTCCATTTCCTCTAAAATGAGCGCTGTGTTCGAAGTTGAAATGAAATTCTCTTGTAAATTAGTCTTGGACACAGGGTCATAGACCAAAACACCGTTGTAAAGCACCATGGGTAGCTTCAAATTCAATCCTTCCAAAATAGGCGCAGCAGAATTTAGAGAACGAGCTGTTGCAATCGTAAAGTTCAATCCGTTTTCAATGAGTTCATTAATTGAATTTTTACTGAATTCGGTCAGCTTACATTTTGAGTTGAGCAGTGTTCCGTCAAGGTCCGAAATAAAGAGACGTTTCAAGAGAGTTGCGCTATTGAATCCATTTCACTTTAGCTGTTTCTGTAACATGCCTAACTCCATTTTCCTTTACAATCTCAATAGTAAATGTATATGCCCTATTTAACGATACAGGTCGCTCGGCAATGACTAATTCAATATTACCACCACCATAGAATTCTACGTGAGCAGAATCTAAAGATTTCGTTTTAATAATATTCTGGTCTTTATCCCATTCTACAGAAACTCCAAACAGCGGAGTTATTGATTCACCTTGTTTGTAATCTTGATGAAAAATTGAATCTGGATAAATGTTTAATTCTATTATCGGATACTTTGGGTATTGCCCTTCTTGTTCACATTTTAGAGCTAAAAGAGGGGTGAAAAACTCATAGGAGTTTATATTAATAGAAGCTTCTGCAGTATGCTTTTCTTCCAACATTCCTATTAAAAATGAAGCATATGCAGAATGTTGAATTTGTTCCGATTGATTGATAATAAGGATTCCTGAATAGTCAAAAAACGGATGTCTTATTTTTTTACAGCAACTCTGGAGCATACCAAAGGTGTAGTAGGTACATACTAAAACGAGAGCTTTTATAACTATTGAAAGTTTCACTAATCCAGTAACCCTTCATCTACAATATTCGGTAACGTAACCTTTAGCCTTGGTTCTTGCTCCATTGCACGTTTAATGGCAAAAATTGCAGGTTCGTTTCTAGCCCAGCTTCTTCTCGCTATTCCATTGTTTACGTCCCAATGCAACATCATTTTTAGTCTTCTGTCAGAGTCGTCCGAACCATCCAGTAACATACCAAAACCACCGTTCATCACTTCACCCCAGCCTACGCCGCCACCGTTGTGTAACGAAATCCATGTAGCACCTCGAAAGCCGTCACCCACAAAGTTTTGGACAGCCATGTCGGCCGTAAACTGGGAGCCGTCGTATATGTTGCTCGTCTCACGATACGGAGAATCTGTACCAGATACATCGTGATGATCACGACCTAAAATTATCGGAGCAGAAATTTCTCCAGAGGCAATTGCCTTGTTGAATGCTTCTGCAATTTTCATTCGTCCTTCGGCATCGGCGTATAAAATTCGCGCTTGCGAACCGACCACCATTTTGTTTTCTCCTGCGGCCTTTATCCAACGGATATTGTCTTCCATTTGCTGTTGAATTTCTTCGGGCGAGTGTGCTTTAATTTCAGTAAGAACGTCAGCAGCAATTCGGTCTGTCGTTGCCAAATCTTTCGGGTCATTACTCGAGCAAACCCAACGAAAGGGGCCAAATCCGTAATCGAAACACATAGGACCCATAATATCTTGCACATAAGACGGATATTTAAAATCACCATCTTCTTTCAAAATATCAGCTTTAGCACGGCTCGCTTCCAATAAGAACGCATTTCCGTAATCGAAGAAATAGGTGCCATTTGACACACATTTATTTACGGCAGCAACATGTCTTCGAAGAGACTCTTGAATGTGTTCTTTAAACTGCTCTGGATGGTTTGCCATCATATTGTTTGATTCTTCAAAGCTTAAACCAACTGGATAATATCCCCCAGCCCAAGGGTTGTGCAGCGATGTTTGGTCTGAGCCTAAGTCCACTTTAATTCCTTCTTCAGCAAATCGTTCCCATACTTCAACGACGTTACCTTGGTAAGCAATAGAAACTACTTCTTTATTTGCTTTGGCCAATCTTACTCGACTCATTAAGTCATCTAGGTTATCAATTACTTCATCAACCCAGCCTTGAGAATGTCTGGTATGCGTAGCTTTTTCGTTAACCTCTGCACAAATGGTAATACAGCCCGCAATATTACCGGCTTTTGGTTGGGCTCCGCTCATTCCACCTAATCCGGCGGTCAAGAAAATTTTTCCTTCAAGACCTTCGCCGTTTTCAGAAATCATACGTCCTGCGTTGAGCACGGTTATGGTGGTTCCATGCACAATACCTTGAGGGCCGATGTACATAAAAGAACCCGCGGTCATTTGACCGTATTGTGTTACTCCTAGAGCATTAAATTTTTCCCAGTCATCTGGCTTCGAATAATTAGGAATCATCATTCCGTTGGTAACCACTACTCTTGGTGCGTCCTTATGTGATGGAAACAATCCCATTGGGTGGCCAGAGTACATGGCAAGGGTTTGCTCATCGGTCATTTGAGCTAAATACTGCATGGTCAATAGATATTGGGCCCAGTTTTGAAAAACAGCACCGTTTCCACCATAGGTAATTAGTTCATGGGGGTGTTGAGCTACCGCATAGTCTAAATTATTGCTAAGCATGAGCATAATGCCTGCTGCTTGCTTGGATTGGTGCGGAAACTCTTCAATTGACCTAGAAGTAATTTTATAGTCAGGGCGAAAGCGATACATGTATATTCTACCAAAGTCTTTCAGCTCTTGCTTAAATTCAGGTAGTAGTGTTGAATGATGTTTTGCTGGAAAATAACGCAGCGCATTTTTTAGGGCCAACTTTTCTTCCTTTGGGCTAAGAATTTCTTTACGCTTTGGTGCGTGATTAATTTCTGGATCGTAAGGTTTTGTGTTTGGTAAAGTGTCTGGAATTCCTTGAAGTACTTCTTCTTTAAACGTCATTCTTATTTTGTTTTCGTTTTTTATTGAAACCGTATGGGCAGTGTTTACAAGCGTTTTTACAGCAGTATCCACGTTTTAGGTGATACTTTTCGGTAAAAATAATGAAGCCGTCAGGATGTTTGTAGTAATCCTCGGGTTCTAATTTTTTAAACTGATCAAAGTCTCCCATTGCTTCGCAAAGTTCG
>CAKZKD010000038.1 GCA_937121175.1 uncultured Flavobacteriales bacterium | reverse complement strand
CTCGGTTGATAGACTCAGATGTTGCTCCGTCAGTGGGTAACAGCAGCCAAAAGGCACATGGTTGTTTAGCTGTTTTTGCGTAGTTTAGTGGCATGAATCAACTGAATCCCAGTCCTCGAAGTTCAACTTTTAAAAACCCACGTGCCTTGGCTGCGGGGCGTTATAGCTCATTTTAAGGCAACCGTATGCCCAAGACCGAAAAACAAATATTAGATATAACTGACCAGCTTAAAGGTCAAGTAATCAAAGAGGTGATTTATTACTTGGAACCTGAATACGTCGACCTTAAAGAAACTAGAAGCAAGATTGGCGATACACTTTATGATGGAGTGGATTTAGTAACTAATTCTGGAATTTATTCAATCGGAAACCGATTTAAAATAAATGAAGGTCTAGATATCAAAATTGGCTCAACTAAAAACATTGAACTTTTAAACTCTGATAAAAAGCCTATTTCGGTGTCATTTGAAAGTGAAAACAATGAAATACTTGAAGCTTCACTTTATTGGCAAAAATCATTTTGGGAGAATAACGAAAATTGGTATCCCCAGGATTTGGTAGTTAAAACAGTCAAAGGTCTATTAGTCTTTTCTTCTTTGGAAATAATGGATGACAAGCCTTACATTTCTCCTTCTGACGAGCTTTTTGTAACAAGTGACATGGAGACTATAACTGAGTTTGAACTTGGGGATTTTGGAAAAGGTAAGCTGTTTAAGTCAGCTGAAGAAATAAAAAACGAGCTATAACAGCAGCCAAAAGGTACATGGTCATTTAGCTGTTTTTCCCTAGTTTAGTGGCATGAATCAACTGAATTCTAGTCCTCGAAGTTCAATTTTTAATAAACCACGTGCCTTGGCTGCGGGGCGTTAGTAGCAACCTTACGGTAGTAGTTAGAACATTAACCAAAATCCCTTATTGTCTATAATCTCATTAGACATCTGGTGTGTGAACTTTTAAGTAATATTTGAATAAAATAAAACTTCTGAAAACAGCCAATGAAAGAATCATGAAAATGGATAAGTAGAAATATGACAGGACAAAAATGCTTAAATCAATTATTCCAAATTTAACTACCAAAACACCAAAGGATAAAACTCCAAGTTCAATTACTGAACTTATTAAGACGTGCACCACATACTTGTACAAGTCTGAATCATAAAATTGTTCCTCCTTACTTAAAGATTTATCGAAAACGGTATCGATAGGGATTCCTTCATTTTCATCAATTACTTCCTCACTTTTATCTTGCAAAACTTGCTGCGAAAATCCATTTCTAAAGGTCACTATTACAGTGATAATCGTTAAGAGAAAACCAATTAAAGTTGCGCTGACTGTTAAAATTAATGTACCGAAACCATCCAACTCAACGGATGAAGGATAATCGAAAATTTGGCCTATTTGATTTTTAAATATAAAAGTCAAAATAACACCAAGACATACTATAAGAATATCACAAAGTATCGGGTAATCAAAATACCATTGTAATTTATCAACTTTCAAGGCGATTCGTATTTCCGGTTTTTAGATAAAAATTAAATTCATTTTTCATTGCGTCCTTTAAGTCCTGCCTTTTGTACCGCTTGCCATCAAACAAAGGGACTTCAATTTCACTGGTTTGTTTATTGGATAAGAATGAAAAATCCTTTACTTCTCTGTCATCTAAATCGAGATAGGAAATTTTCAAATCATCGAGATGGTCGAGATTACTATTTTTCTCCTTTAACCAGCTGAACATATGACTAACTGTATCCATCCCAATAATGTTCTTTATAAAACCACCGTCCTTATTTTTTTCTCTCTCATAATAGAACTTCATCCGAATATCTCGATAGCCTGTCTTTTCTTCCAAACTAACTAAACGCCCAAGCCAAGTACCTCTAAGTTTAGACTTTTTACTACTTTTTACTTTAAGTGATAAATCGAAAATATTTTTTATCGATTTTTCTAAGTCATCAAATTCGACATCAAAATGTTGAGTATAGTTCATGTATTTGGCAATGTGGTATTCTTTTCCAATGCTTCTCAGATACCAAAGAATATCACTCATCCTTGCCCCAGAGCTGTTCCACTCAACCATCACAGTTGCGTCTCCACCTGAATGAAAATTTATCAAATAATTAGTCACTTCAATAAACTCTCTATTCTTTGGATTATCAATTTCCTCAACAACATCTTTTCCTCCCCAAAATAACGGAGCTTTATTTTTTATTAAAGCAATTCTTCCGTAGCACCGAATTCCTTTATCAGTAAAGGAACTTGATATGTGAACCAATCTCCTTTTTTCCGGGCCTTTTCTTTTTTTAAATCTGTCAAGTATTTTTTTATTACTTGGAATAGAACTATCACTCAATTTCTGAATAATGTTCTTTAATGCTCTCGCACTGCTAATAGACTCATCTTTATACGGCTGAGTTTTGAAGGTTGCATAATGAAACTCAAGTTCTCTTTTATCTGGCATATAATTAGTTATGTTACTAAATTAAATAATCGGCAGCTACTAACAGCGGCCAAAAGGCAAATAGTTATTAAGCTGATTATCTTAATTTAGTACCATGAACAAACCCAGCTGTTTAACCTGCAAGTCTGTGAAAGGGTCAGTCGCTTTGCCATTTTTTGAGAAAATGTCTGTCGCTTCTTCCCAACCACTACTTGTCTTGGCCGCGGGGCGTTACCCACTATCTCCGCTCACTCGGGCGTAAATCACTCGGCTGTGAATTTCAGCGTATTTACTCGGTTCTGAAAAGTTGAATATTTACTCAGCCGTGAATCTGAAACGTGTGAAAATATCGGCCGTGAAAAACTGCGGAATTACTTAGTACTGAAAAGCTGAATATTCACTCGGCTTCGAATCGAAACGTGCGAATCAATCCGCTCGAAAATCTGAACGAAAACAACATTCAAAAAGCTAGTTTGAAACTTTAGTGAAGTCGCCAATTTGTGGTTGGTAGGCAAATTGGCTCTGAAACATTCTGCAAGCCCGAAGCTTTTACACTCGAATGTGGAAAGCTGCATATTTACTCGGTTGATAGACTCTGATGTTGCTCAGCCAGTGGGTAACAGCAGCCAAAAGGCACATAGTTGTTTAGCTGTTTTTCCGTAGTTTAGTGGCATGAATCAACTGAATGCCAGTCCTCGAATTTCAACTTTTAAAAACCCACGTGCCTTGGCCGCGGGGCGTTACCAGCAATTTCTGCATGAAAATAAATAGTGCTATAGTCATAGACTTTGAGAAATTCCTGAAAGAAGGGAAATTCGACTGCCTAAAACTCGGTCAATCTAAAGAATGGGTTTTAGGAAACTTTCCGAACCCTGATGGTTTTGATAAATACCCAAATATGATTCACGATGATATTTGGAGATATGGAGTAATTGAACTTCATTTTAACAAGAATGAATTATTCTTAATATTCTCAGATTATGTTGACGAATTGAATGGAGGAGATTCCTTAATACTTGAGAAGCACATTTTGAGCAATACAAAAGAGTTCAGACTATCTGATATAATGTCCAAGCTGAATAACAATCACATTGATTTTCAAAAGAACACTACATATTTTGGTGAAGCAATGGTGAAACTTGAATTGAAAAGTCAGGTCTGCCTGAGCTTTCGATTAGAAGAATTAGAAGCAGAAGAATATGAAAAATATATAAAACGCTCGAAAGTTGTTAGTCAGAATGAATTTAGACTTAGTTCGTTTAGCCTAATGTGAAAATAAAAAGCTGGTAACAGCAGCCACAAGGCAAATAGGGCGGCTTGTTGTAAATTTGAAACGATAGAAATCTAATAAACATGAACCCGAGACCCGAAGTAAGTACAATGGTCAGCAAGTGTGTTGGTTCCTGCGCGCGACAATCAGAACGCAATAGGAATGGATATTTGGCCAGCGCGCCACTTGCTTTCCCTGAAGCCCTACTTGCCTTGGCTGCGGGGCGTTATACCCAATACCTGTGAAGATAAAACTCATAACTGCGGTTATTGCTGGACTTCTGTTTCTGAAGGTTAAAGGACAGCAGAGCGTAGTAGAAAAAGTTAGAATTGACCCCAATTTCATTACAGGTGAAAGTCATTTAATTCCGATTAGAGATTTTGACTCTTATGAAGGCTCTCTTAAAGTATTCTACGAATCGGTATTTGATGTTTTGCATCAAGGATTTTCAATTCAGCCAGTAGCAAGGTTCTCTCAATTTCCTTCATTTACAGAGCAAAACGCATTTTCTGTTGAAACTAGAAATAATGAATATTTCATTTTGATTAATCGGTTAAGTGAAAATTATTGGTTTGCAAAGAATCGAAATCAAGTGGAAGTGTACACCAAAGAAATCAATATCAATTCACATTTGTTTATTGCGGTCAAAAATCTATTTGAAATTTATCTAGCCGATATAAAGGAGCCGAAACAAAAATTGAGAGGAACTGACGGAACTACCTATTATTTTTCCCAATTCTCAGATTCCCTAATTTCAGGTGAAACATGGTCTCCTAGCAATGGAGCTTTGAGTTCGTTGGTATCAGTTTGTAATGAAATAATTTTAACCTCGAAAATTGGGTTTACAAATCGAAATCAAGAAAAATTAATATCACAAATAGAAGAGACGATTGAACTTTTAAAATAATGTACTGGGTATAACAGCAGCCAAAAGGCAAATAGGGCGGCTTGTTGTAAATTTGAAACGATAGAAATTTGATAACCTTTAATCCTAGAACCTAAGTGAGTACAATGGTCAGTAAGTTTTTTTCCCACGCGCCCAAGCAAAACGCAATAGCTGTGAATAGTTTGGCCAGTACAAAACTTACTTCCTATGCCCTACATGTCTTGGCTGCGGGGCGTTAGGCTCCATTCCACCCGAGAATCAAACTTTTTACTTACTTTTGACGTTAGTAACGTAGAAGTGTATGATATTATCCTTTGGCTCTAAAGAGACTGAAAAAATTTGGGAAGGTATTCGAGTGAAGAAATTGCCACTTGAAATTCAAACAATCGGCAGACGAAAGTTGAGAATGTTAAACAACTCGACTGGCATTAAAGATTTGAGAATCCCTCCTTCAAATCGATTAGAAAAACTTGGTGGAAACCGGGAAGGATTTTACAGCATTAGAATAAATAAACAATGGAGAATCATTTTCATTTGGGAAAGTGGGAACTCCAAAGAAGTTGAAATAATTGATTATCATTAATAAGTAGAGAGATGGAAAAGTTACCAAATATTCACCCAGGAGAGGTTTTACTTCATGAGTTCTTAGAACCGATGGAAGTTTCCGCGTACAGACTTTCTAAAGACTGTAAAATTCCTCAAACAAGAATCTCGGAAATTGTAAAGGGAAAACGAAGGATAACAGCGGATACCGCAGTTCGACTAAGTAGATACTTTGGAAATTCAGCAAAGTTTTGGCTTGGACTTCAAGACGACTTTGATATTGAGGAAGAACTCGAACACAAGAAGAGTGAACTTGAAATTATTGCCAAATTGGGAAGAAGGAACGTAGCCTAACAGCCACTAAAAGGCAAATGCTAGCGATAGTGTAAATTTGAAACGAAATGCCTCGAACAAACGATAGAAATAACCCAAAGTTTAATCATTCTGCAATTTTGGTGGTTGGTTGCCAACGCGCTCAATCAGAACGCAATAGCAATGAATATTTTTGCCTTCGCACCCAAAATTGCTTCCCCGCACTTGCCTTGGCTGTGGGGCGTTACCAGCTATTCGCTTGAAAACTGCTATTATCATATTAACTATTTGTACATTATTTGGCTGCCAATCTTCGGGTGAAAGTGAAAGCCTGCCTGAGTGTTTAACCAAAACTGAATCTGACCTTATCCAAAACGTGAACGATAAGTATGACTCTTTTGTGCTTGAACAAACTAAAAAGACAAGTTCTAATCTTTCAAAAGCGTATTTGACGTTAATTGAAAAAACCGCTTCTGAAAATGAATGCACAAGACTTTTCTTGCCGAAATCCGTTCTCCTTGCTCTTATGACTGAAATTAAAAGTTTAAGGTTAGACACTGTAATTTGGCATATAAATGAATCTAATAACCTTCGCGTAAGGCCTTGGGGACACTATTACAAATGCCTTCAATCTGAATCCATTTTCTTGAATGAATGGCACTCGGGCTCGAATATTTATGATATTGTATCTGAATCAAACAGCCATATACAGTGTGGACTCTTTTCCTCATATCTAACTGAAATTGTGGGAAATAAAGAACTTAATAGCACGAGAAAACAAGTATTAGTGTTTGATTTTGTGCTTAGCCAAATAGCTCGCGAACAGCAGGTAACAGCACCCAAATGAGTAATAGGCCGAGTTGTGTAAATTTGAAACGAATGATATTTAGTAACCCAAACCCGAGAACCGAAGAGTGTGCCACGAAAGGCCTACTACTCATGGCCACGGGGCGTTATGCTACATTAAACTGAGTATGAAGAATACAATAATTACATTATTTATGAGCCTATTTATGGTTCTAGGATATAGCCAAAACTCTACTGAATACAACAGTAGTAATGAATCCGGAATTCAAAGTTCAGAGGAATTATCCTCATATACTTTTTTCAATAAAATGACACTTCTTCTTCCCAGCAGATTCAAACGATTAGGAAAAATCTCAATCGAAAACGAATATGGAATGGCCTCTTTAGAAAGTGAAAACAAGCTTGTTTCAATAAGTATTCGAGTAAAAGACGCTGTTGATTTTTCCTTATTGAAGAAAGTACATGAATCAATGGCTGGTAGCACGTACAAAGGAGAAATAATAAGAAATGAAACCACGCTTATTAATGGTAAATCTGTTTACATTTTCGAACAAATCGGATATTGGAATGAATCTGCAAAAAAAGAGACGTGGGTAAAGTTTTATTGTAATAATGGTGAAAACCTTTATCAATGTTTGATTAGATACCCTGAAGCAGACAGAATTAAAGCACAATCAGTCATTACTAAGATTATAAATTCGCTAACCATAGAATAACGTAGCATAACAGCCGCTAAAAGGCAAATGCTAGCAGTTGTTTAAATTTGAAACGAAATGCCTCGAATAAACCATATTGTTAAACCCAAGTCCTCGGCTCGCATGCTTTTGGTGGTTGGTTCCAGCCGCACTCAATCAGAGTACAATTGGAATGAATATTTTGCCTACGCACCCAAAAGCATGTACCCCGCACTTACCTTAGCGGCAGGGCGTTAGCAACAAGTTCCAATGACCAAAAAGCACTTCGAAGCATTTAAGCATTCTCTCTCCCAAAGCATATATTCTAATGCAATATTTATCCATGGAGAATTCGAAGATTTTAAAATTTCAATTAAATACGCTGGAACACCCAAAGCAATTGAAGCAATTGAATACGTACGAATTAACTTTTCGAGAACTGTAACAATAATTGTGGAAGTAGAGCTCTTTAAAAATGATGAGCAAATACAAGGCGAATTGAATCTTTCCCATTGCTCATTTCATAATAAAGTAGAGTTTATCAATTGTACTTTCTTTCAAAATGTTGACTTTAAAGATTGCAGTTTTCTCTCAAAATTTAATGTCCTTGATTGTGAGTTCAAGAAAAAAGTGAGGTTTCATGAATCTGTTTTTGAGATGGGGGCGTCTTTCGACAATACTACATTTAATGATTTAGTAGATTTCTATTTTGCAAAATTTCGAGCAATTCAACAATTCTTATTAACTGATTTTCTTGGAGTCACCATTTTTTCAAATGCTACATTTTTCAATCAGGTTCAATTCCTATATAACAAGACAAGTAGTGATACCATAATCAGTTTTGAAAGCACAACTTTTGAGCAAGGAATAGATATTTCGAGGTCAAATTTTTGGTGTAAAATTCACTTTTGGAATGCAACTATCAACGATAATCCGGATTGGCTTTGGTTGTACGGAACTGATTTATTTGAAGATAATAAGTCAGATTACAATTCGGCTGCCTACAAAAGACTCAGAGAATCGTTTCGAATCATAAAAAACGAGTTTCGAAAAGAATCAAATCAAACGGATTCACTTCTAGCCCAGAAAAGTGAACTAAGTTTATTGAGGCGTGAATTAAAACATGATTCTAAGTCAAAAGTTGAAGATAAGTTGGCATTATGGTTTTATAAAGTATCTAACAACTATGGCACTAGCTGGATTTGGTCACTTTTTTTTACGATTATAGTTTCGTCATTCTTCTATTTATTATTCTTATGGTCAATCTTAAATCAGTTAAATTTTGAATGGACTTCAAGTGCCATTAAAAATACATTGCTACACTTCATCGAATTTCTAAACATTACAAACTGGAATTTTAATCCATTTGGAATTTCAAATTACGGATTAAGTTATGCACTGTTGTTCGTAGGTAGGCTATTCATCGGGTTTGCTTATTATCAATTCATACAGGCTTTTAGACGGTTTGGAAAAACTTAACCACCTGTTGCTAACAGCACCCAAATGAGTAATAGGCCGAGTTGTGTAAATTTGAAATGAATGAAATTTAATAACCCAAACCCGAGACCCGAAGAGTCTGCCACGAGAGGCCTACTACTCATGGCTGCGGGGCGTTAGCGATAATTTACGATGAATAAGCAGCATGAAGAATATCTAATAAAAAAGGTGAAGAATAAATTCTCAATAATTGAGCATCAATTTTATCAAGAATTTATGAATAGTAATTATAATCCAAATTATGATGAACAATCTGGAACGTCTGATGATTGGTTTAATGAAAATATTGCTGATTTATTCTATTTGATTTTATCCTTTTTTGAATCCAGACAGCTTCATTTGACTTACAATAACTTTCTAGCCCTTTTTGAGGAGGCAATAAAAACAGAGTCAAGTCTTCTTAAAGAAAAGTTTGATTACGAACAGGATTATGCTGAGTTAGTGATTCTGCGAAAGTTTAGACGATTTCTAAACCCATTTCCAGAATTTGATTATAATGAGAATTTAACTAATGATAGTATCAAACTACATCAGCTACTCGGGAATACAGATTTTATATTGAAAAAATCGGGCAATACTATAACTGGCGAAGCAGATATTTATAAAGCGGTTAAATGGGTTATGGAACTATATTTTCCCAAAGTACGGTCAAGAAACAAAGCTAGTTTTATAAGAGGATTTAAAAGTTACCACCCAGACATCTTAGTCCCTGAATTAAAAACGGCAATTGAATACAAATACATTCGTTCCAAAAAAGAAAATGATATTGATGAATATCTTGATCAAATAAAAATAGATTCAGTTAATTACGAAGGAGATTCTAGATATGAAAATTTTATTGCCGTTGTCTATTTTAAAAACAGTTCTATCGCAACGCCTCAGAGGATAATGGAAAGTTGGAAAGAAAAAAAATTCCCTAAAAACTGGAAGCTAATTTTAACTTTCAATTCTGGAACCTAAGAATAATAGAAATTTAAAGTTGACTTAAAATAGATAGGATATATGAACAATAAAATAGATAAGTCAGTAAAAAACAACCTTAGTAATAAATCTATTTCACAGAACCTCCTCAACGAATTAATTAGTCCAACCATTGATTTATCTGTTGATTACTCCGAATTATTTATCGACGATTTTATTGAAAACGAAGCCTTAAAAGAAATTCCAATTGTAAAGAGTGTACTTGGTCTAATAAAAGGTGGGATTGGAATAAATCAGTTTTGGTTTGCTAAAAAACTCATGACTTTTATTCGTGAATTTAACAAGGGTCAAATGGAGGATTCTAAGGTAGATGCTTTTAGTGAAAAAATAAAAGAAGAACCTAAATTCGGAAAAAAAATTGCAGAAAAGCTAATGGTTATTATTGATAGGAATATAGATATTATTCAAACTAAAGTAGTTTCAAACTTGTTTTCTGCATATGTGAATGGTCTAATCACCTACGCACAATTTAATGATATTGTGATTACACACGACAATTTAAATCCAAAAGCTTATGATGCCTTGTTTGAACTTGAAAAAATAAACTTTGAAATTAACTCCACGAATCACGATTCTATTGGAAGAAGAGATTTTGAAATGGAGGCATTTGTTACAAACAGTGGTTTTGCAATTGAACCGTCAGATTGGTTCAGTGGTTTTGCTCTTACAGAAGATGGAAAAAATTTGTTTGAATTTGGTATTAAGCCATTAAAAAATTGAAACTCAAAGAGTATGGCTTTAAGCACGACAGAATTTTTATCCTTACTATTCGGTTTACTCGGATTTATAACTGCAATTGCAACCATTTTCTTTACATCAAGACACAATTCCAATTCTCTTAGATTACAACAAAATAAAGAAGAATGGGAAAGAAAAAAAGCGTATAATCATGTTTTTGGTCGTTTTCTAAACTTATACCATTCTTATGTAAAACATAAATTTTTATTCGATGATGAAGGTGTTGAAATACTTCATGATGATATACTTATTAAGTCGGTTGATTTAATAGATAATTTTCAAAATGAAGTAAATAAATTTCGAAATGTTGTTGATAAGGAAACAGAGATTATACCTGAATTATCTTTACTTATTCATGAGCTACTAGACTTATTAAGTCGTTTTGAATTAATTGGTTCTATGATACCAATTAACGTAGAAGATCCCAATTCGTTGAAATCGAAATTGATGTTTCAACGTGCTCATATTTATGCTGTTTCAGAATTATTGGACGAATATTTTATTGACCTTATAGAAGTTTTTAGTAAGAGGTTAGATATAGATAAAGAGTTCAAAAATCTATTAACTGAATTCAATAGTCCAGATTCCAAAGAAAAAAACATAGAAATTCAAAAAGAAATTCTGACAAGAATGATGAGATCTTTATCAAAACAACTTGGTCAAGAAGTAAATTTGAATGACTTCATGGAATAAATATGAAGAGCCAATCAACTATCGCTAACAGCACCCAAATGAGTAATAGGCCATATGGTGTTAATTTGAAACAAATGATATTTAAGAACCGATACCCGAGAACCGAAGAGTGTGCCACGAAAGGCCTACTACTCATGGCTGCGGGGCGTTATATGCAATTTCTCCAGACGAAATATTGGTTGGTTATCCTAGTTTTCGCTGTTCTGGTCGGTTGTTCTGTTGAAGCAGAAAATGAACTAAAATCGGAAAACACAAGTTTGATTAATCAAGTTCATAAATTGAACATAAGAATAAGCTCACTTGAATCGAAACTTGACTCATTAACGAAGATGAACCAATACTGGTTTGGTGATTACGAAAAACAATCATTTGAGAACTCTGGAATTACAAATATTGAATCTTTAATAGACTCTTCATTGAGAGCAAAACCTGAACTTATTCCAATTGATGCAATTCTTGGAGGTACAATGTCATTTGGACAAATCCAACTGTTATCCTCAAATTGGTTAGTTGCTGAATATGATGATGGACACATTATGGGTCGAGCATTGTACTCTTTTGAAATGGACGAAAACAACAAAGTGAATTTTGAGCTTATTACCTCGAAAGAAGATCAATAAACTGCATATAACAACAGCTAAAAGGCAAATGCTAGCGATAGTGTAAATTTGAAACGAAATGCCACGAACAAACGAAAGAAATAAAGTCCAAGTTCATCTCTCTAATGCTTTTGGTGTTGGTTCCAGCCGCACCCAATCAGAACGCAATTGGAATGAATATTTTGCCCACGCTCCCAAAAGCATTTACCCCGCACTTGCCTTAGCTGTGGGGCGTTAGCCAACATTACGTGAAAAGCATAACCCTAATTTCAGTAATTCTATTCGTAACTGCATCCTGTTCGAATAATGAAGAAAGTACAAAGATTGAGTCTGAATTGAACCCTGTTGAGAGGTTGGTGACTGATAATCTTCAGTATTGGATTGTACCTGAATCGATTGATACCCAATTTGTTTTAAATGACTCCTGTACAATAAACATGAAGTTTTCAAATTCCGAATTAATTTTAGATGTTGAAGAGGATTCATTAAGAAAGCATATTAACAATGGGCATAATGTGGCAAGAGCAATTGAACAAAGGCAAATTAAAAAAAATCAATTTTGTGTATTTCGGGATTCCGCTGACCTACTGAATTTAAAACTAAAGGATAGTAGTTGGTTTAAGGTTATACCAAATGTAGAATTGGACGAGGCAGACTGTTTATTGCATAAATATTATGAAAAACATGGATTTTACTCTATTTACGTTCAATGGTATGAAGGCTCAGCCGGAAAACTTATTTGCGCTAATGATGGTGAAACCTACCCGACTTGGGGTAAAGCTTATTTTTCGCCAAATGGTAAATATGTTATCACCATTATGCAAGACCTTGAAGCAGCATATAGTCCCAATGGATTTCAAGTTTTTGAAAATCAAAGTGGAATACTGAACTTACTAGGAGAATACAACCTTACTGCTTGGGGACCGAATGCTCTCGAATGGATAGATAATAGCTCATTTCTAATTTCTGGTGTTACGTTTGGGCCTATCAATAATCAACTTGAATATATTCACTTTAATCTAAAAATGGAAATTAACACGTTGGCTAACAGTGGCCAAAAGGCAAATGCTAACGATAGTGTAAATTTGAAACGAAATGCCTCGAACAAACGATAGAATAAACCCGAAGTTTAACCTTTTTAGCTTCGCACTTTCCTTGGCCACGGGGCGTTAGCCAACATGCCGTGTCACTCTGATGCAATCGGAGCCTAGAATTTTGTAAATTTGAAAACATGAACATTCAATCTTTAAAAATAGAACTGGTTAAACACATTTTAGAAACCGAAAGTCAAGAGCTTCTTGACAAAATTTTGAGTACAATCAAAAGAGAACAACCAGACTTTTGGCTTGAATTGTCCGAAGAACAAAAAGCTGAAATTGAAATCAGTCGCAAGCAGATTAAAAATGGTGAGACGGAATCATGGGAATCTGTTTACAAAAGACTTGCATGAAAATCATATTCTCGAATCTAGCAGTTTTTAAGCTGGAAAAATTGAGTAAATATCTAGTTGAAGAGTTTTCTGTAAATTCAAAAAATAAGTTTATTAAGAAATTAAACTCTAGAATTACCACACTTCAGAAAAATCCTGAACTATATCCTGCTAGCCTAATAGACCAAAAATTGCGAAAATGTGTTGTTACTAAACACTCAAGCTTATTGTATGAAATACATGAAGACCATATTTTCATATTGAACCTTATTGATAATCGACAGGATATAAAATCAATCCACATGGAAATCAATAAGCACTTTGGCTAACAACAGCCAAAAGGCAAATGCTAGCGATAGTGTAAATTTGAAACGAAATGCCTCGAACAAACGATAGAATTATCCCTAAGTTTCACCATTCTGCAATTTTGGTGGTTGGTTGCCAACGCGCTCAATCAGAACGCAATAGCTACGACGATTTTTCCAGCCGCACCCAAAATTGCTTCCCCGCACTTGCCTTGGCCGTGGGACGTTACCCACAAACTCCGCTCACTCGGGTGTAAATCAATCTGGTGTGAAAAACTGAGTATTTACTCGGTTGTGAAAAGCAAAATATCTACTCAGTCCCGAATCGAAACTTGTGTGAAATTTCAGCCGTGAAAGACAGCGGAATTACTCAGTTCTGAAAAGCTGAATATTCAATCGACCTCGAATGGAAACGTGTGAATCAAATTGTACGAAAACGACACTCAAAAAGCAAGGTTGAAACTATAGTGAAATCGCCATTTTTTGGTTGGTAGGAAAAATGGCTCTGAAACATTCTGCAAGCCCGAAGCTTTTACACTCGAATGTGGAAAGCTGCATATTTACTCGGATGATTAACTCTGATGTTGCTCCGTCAGTGGGTAACAGCGGCCGAATGGCACATGCTGCTTTTGCTGTTTTTCCTTAATTTAGTGGAATGAATCAACTGAAGCCCTGTCCTCGAAGTCAAACTTTTAATTCCGCACGTGGCATGGCCGCGGGGCGTTATGTGCAATTTGCCAGATAGTATGAACGAGGTTCTATTAAACAGTTTTCACGATTGGGTTATTGAGGATTTCAAGTTAGATGGAAACCTATCTCTCATTCTTGAAGTTGAAAATGAAAAAGAACAGAAATTTCAAGCCACACTCAACTTTTTCGAAATATCAAATTTAACCTTGACTTTCTGGGATGGAACTGAAACGAGTTTTACTGACCTTGAAAAATATAGACTTGAGTTCGTTGATAGATGGTTCCAAAAGGCATCGCTGGAAAACAACTACTGTAATCTTACATTTATTGGTTCGAATGAACATTCTGAAGCCACAGGAGCGGAAATTGACTTTGATTTCAACCGATTTGAAACATTCTTGAATGATTCCGAATTCAACGACATTAAAGATGTAGCTGAATTTAAACAACTAAACGGGTTAACTTAAAAAGTAAAAACCAGTTAAAGAAAAGAAATGGAAATATTCACTGAAAACATTGGGAAAATTGGAGAAAAAGCTCTACGAAAATCCATAGGAGAGTACATCCAACATATCAAATCTGGAGGGTTTGAAATCAGACTCGAAAATGACTTCATTCAATCCTCAACGATTTCTATAAATTTAGATTGTGAAAAGTATTTGACTATTTCTAATGATTGGGCAGATACGCCAATTGAATACACCAATTATTATTTCTTGAAAGTTAGAATTGAAAAGAAACCTGTTAATATTAGAACTGAATACGATGAAGAATGGGGTTGGGATGTGATTACTTCTCCACATAGTTCTATATCCTTTGGCGCTTCTTCGCTTGTTTCTGAGATACTAGTATTTGAAAAAAACTTCATTGGTGAATCGGAAACTGTCAACTTTGACTCGGCAATCCTGTTTAAAAGGGAAGACGGAATTAAATTTTTAATAAAAACTGTAGATGATATTTCAGGCGAATTAAAAATTGTCCTTGAGGAAAAACACATTGAAAAGGAACTTGAGGGGCTTACTGAAAGACTGAAATTTAACTAGAACTGCACATAACAGCAGCCACAAGGCAAATAGGGCGGCTTGTTGTAAATTTGAAACGATAGAAATTTAATAACCTTTAATCCTAGAACCGAAGTGAGTAAAATGGTCAGTATGTTTTTTCCCACGCGCTCAATCAAAGCGACGAGAACCTCCGGTGCTTCCCGCTCACAACATACTTCCTATGCCCTACTTACCTTGGCTGCGGGGCGTTACCAGCAATTTCCGCTCACTCGGTCGTAAATCACTCGGCTGTGATTTTCAGCGTATTTA
>CAKZKD010000037.1 GCA_937121175.1 uncultured Flavobacteriales bacterium | reverse complement strand
AAAAACAGCTAAACAACCATGTGCCTTTTGGCTGCTGTTACCCACTGACGGAGCAACATCTGAGTCTATCAACCGAGTAAATACTCAGCTTTCCAGATTCGAGTGTAAAAGTTTCGGACTTGCAGAATGTTTCAGAGCCATTTTTCCTACCAACCAAAAAATGGCGACTTCACTAAAGTTTCAAACTAGCTTTTTTGGAGTTGTTTTCGTACAGATTTTCGAGCGGATTGATTCACACGTTTCGATTCGAGGCCGAGTGAATATTCAGTTTTTCAGAACTGAGTAATTCCACTGTTTTTCACGGCTGATAATTTCACACGTTTCAGATTCACGACCGAGTAAATATCCTGAAATTCACGACCGAGTGATTTACGTCTGAGTGAGCGGAGATTGTGGGTAACTCGTTTTAAGGTACACCAAACGTACGCAATAACACATTCAGTTCCATGATAAGAGGGCAAATACCTTATTGACTTTATTAGTTTGTAAACGTTTACAAACACTTATTTACGACTACAAACCCTTAAACAGCGGGTTGCCCTTTTTAATCGCCACACATTTGTCCTGTCAATTTGAAATCGCGATTACTCAACTGGCATTTATTAGTTAAACATTTAATAGTATTAGTTATGAAAAGCATGAACAACCGAGTACAGTTAATAGGAAGATTAGGCATGGACCCAGAAGTTAAAACCTTCGGAAACGATAGTAAAATGGCTAGAATGAGCATCGCCACTAGCGAACGTACAAAAGACAAAGAAGGCAACTATACAGACCAAACTCAATGGCACAGTGTTATTGCTTGGGGCAAACTAGCCGACCTAGCTACAAACTACCTCAAAAAAGGAAGTGAAGTATGCATTGAAGGTAAACTCAACTACAGAAATTACGAAAACAAGGAAGGAGTTAAACAGTATGTTACTGAAATAGTGATGCACGAAATGCACATGCTTAGAGGACCAAAAGCATAAGTCCTCCTCTACTCTATTTATAATAAACAAAGCCCCTTCGCAATTTTTGAGATGGGCTTTGCTTTTAATTCTTTTTTTTCATCTTCTGAAAATGAAGGTATTTAAATTTCTAGGTAACTTTTGAGAATGAATACAACACCTACTCTCGTTTAGCAACCAATGCCAACAAATCCATATCAGACTCGATATACATCTTCAAAAATTGGTCTGGTTGCATTTCTCTTATTCTTTTTAACATTTCTGAATCCTCCACTAAATTAGATTGTTCAATTTTAGTTAGGCAAATTGCCTGTAGGTATGATCTGTAGTTTACATGACCCGAAAAAACATAAACCTTCGTAATGGTTTCATAAGAGTCTTCTACACGTCCATTATTGAGTAAAATTGCCGCCTTATTAATCAAAGCTTCTTCAAATCGTGGAGAAATTTCTAGCGCCTTGTTGTAATAATATAATGCAGAGTCTGAATTACCAATAACGTAAAACGAGGATGCTAAATCATTTAATACGTTCAAATTGTACGGAGTAATCTCAGCACATTGTCGAAACATTTTGTTTGATTCCTCATATTGTTCATTATTAAATAGTGCTATTGCTCTATGCCAGAGTACAGGGAAAGAAAAAGGATCTATAGTATAAAATACGTTTTCAATTTTCAAGGTTTTCAAACTATAGGCAGGCCAATTTTGCTGAGCTCTCAATAGCATTGATTCTTTTAAATTGTATTCTCCTTTTACCTTTAATGTTGAAACCAGCAGTGAAAAAAGAGGAAAAATAATTAACCATGATTTATGCAAATTAGCCATTCGGTTTCTTGACCCTCTGGAGTAGAATGCACTCAGCAACAACAAATTAAAGAACAAAAATGTTAAAGGTCTTTCCAAAGAAAAATCCACAAAGAGTATAAATGAAAAAGCTACAACTCCTGACAAATACAATGAATCTGAACTTTCAATAAATGACTTAAAATTTTTCCTTATTAAGCTCAGCATCCAATACACAGAAAAACAGATGAATCCAATAAAATAAATTAATCCAATTAAACCCAGTTCTACTAAAACTCTGACAAACTCATTATGCGGACGATTGTAAAAAATCCATCCATTTTCAACTTTGTACAAATAATCTTTCAACCCCAAAGCAGGAAATAGTATCTTCCATGTTCCAGGACCAGTTCCTATAACAGGGTTATCTGACCACAGTTTAATGGAGTTTTTCCATAGATATAACCTAGAGAATACACTGGAAGGATCATCCACATTTGGACGATATACATCTGTTATTTTCTTAGGAGCTGCAATTTCATTTGAATTAAAATTAATCATCGTAGATGCCATGTTTCCGGCTTTCACACTTTGATAATTAACTTCTGCCTTTAAACTAAAAACTGAGCTTAATAGAAATGATACTGCAAACAAACCAGTCAAAACTCCTAGGATAGAATTCCATTTTTTTTGCCTTATCAGTACATAGGCAAAATGAATCAAAACGACGGCAGAAGCAATAAGTGCAGACCTTGAGTCAATGAAGTAAAGACAAATACCTATGGCTGTAAAGTAACTGCCGAATCGAGTTGGTCGAATGGAGTGATTTAAATATAATTGAATTGAGGAGAACAAACCAAACCACAGAGCCGCCCCCAACAAGTTTTTATTTGCCATTGTGCTTTCAAGCGGCATTCCTGAAAACCCTTCTCCGCTCCAATTCGTGAATAATATCGCACTTATTGCTCCAAGAATCATAAGCACCAAACTGGCTTTAAAAAATAAACGCAGAACGAATTCTGTTTTAATTTTATCAGTAAGAAGTAAGGATTCTAAAACGAACACAATTCCAATAATGCTCAGGTATTTGGACAGTTCGCTCAAGGTTTCGGTTCCATTAAAAGTCCAAAGGAGACTAAAAAAGTGCAAGGCAACAAAACCAAATAAAATGGCTGAAAACTTACCAAGCGCAAGTTTTTGATTGAATCGAATTAAGAGAATATATAAAGACAAGAGTGATAAAAACACTGTCCTTGGCCATAAAACGGGATCTAATATCAGAGGAATAAAAACCATTGAAAGTAGAATTCCAATTCCAATATTTAGACTTCGAATCATAGAAACAAAAGCCGAAACTCACTTTTAGAAACGAACATCGGCTTTTTATTTATTTTGAAGTAACTGAGAACTAGTCAACTATTACATGCTGGGTCCATTGTTGGCCCTCGTTTTTGAGAACAACGTAGTAAGACCCACTCGAAACTTCCGATAAATCAATCTGAAACGTATTTTTTCCAACCACAACCTCTTGGGTAATTGGTCTAAGAACTTCTGCCCCTCTTAAATCATGCACTGTAAAGGTTAGTTCTGAAGCAATAACGGAATTTACACTAACATTTAAGTAATCGTCCACAGGCACTGGATATACATTTACGTCAAATTCGAGCTCTGCACCATTAACTGTAGCTGGCGAGCCCGCACCTCCACCTCCACCAGTAGTTGCTGATTCAACTGTAAAACCATTCACCACACTCATAAATCCGTCAATAACGTTACGAACGATTACATCGTATTTTCCAATAATTGCGTTTGCTCCAATATTAAAATACACATCTAACATAGTTGTCGAACTTGCTCCAAAGGAATGGGGTAGAATTCTTGAAGTTGTTGATGATCCTTGATTTACTAATGCAACATAAGTTCCTTTGGTATTCAAAACTGTGTTTGACCCCGTAATAGTTACTTTTAAATTGCTTGTTCCTGCTTGTCCTTTATTTGGAGCAATAGAGGTTATACTTGACGACCCCGGCCCACCACTACCGGTTACAGTAAACCCTTTAGTCATTCTCATTAACCCATCAGTGGCATTTTGAACAACTACATCATATTGTCCCAATACCGCGTTGGATGCCAAATTAAAATAGGCTTCTAACATTGTTGTACTACTTGCCCCAAATGATTGCGGGATGATGGTTGCTGTAGAAGACCCGTTTTGAACCAATGCCACATATTGCCCTCTCGAATTCAAATTCGTATTTAATCCAGTAATGGTCACCTTCAAATTGTTTGTTCCTACTTGTCCGCTTTTCGGCGAAACTGAGGTTAATTTAGGGGTTCCTTGTCCACTTCCACTAGTAATAGTGAATCCACCTCTCATCATAATCGTACCTGAACCCTGGCTAACACTAACGTCGTATTTACCCGTGTTCGCATTTTGAGGAATGTTGAAAGATGCTCCACAAAGTGTGTTTGTAAAAGCATTGGCATTAGCACCAAAAATAACCGATGACCCCTGTTCTAATCTAATGCTTGAAATTTGAGTTCCCGAACCTGTATTCCATTGAGTGCCTGAACCCGTAACGGTAACTATAAGACTTTTTCCTTGCTGACTGTTATTTGGGTTTACAGCTATAATGCTTCCTTGAGCAAAAACGCCAATTGCAAATGCAAATGAAAGTGCTGAACTAATTAGTTTTTTCATATCTGTTAGTTTTATGTTGCTAAACTACAAAAGATTTTATCGAAATTCTTCCTCATTTATGACATAAAAAAACGACTTGTTCTAGGGAAATACAGGGTGAGAATTGGCCTTACATTTCGAGTGTTTTGTAAGAATGAGCAAAATGTATCGAGAAACGACAACTCCCGCAATAATCAATCGCACACACTAAAAAAGCCCCCTCTCAAACATTGAGAAGGGGCTTTCCAATTTTGTTTCTTAAATAAATTGTCAATTTATAGAATCACCTTATTTATTGAAAACAATACGTACTTAAATCGAACCTTTCAAAATCAATCTACTGCTAACCAAACTAATGATCAGCAAACAATTGAAAATTGCCGCATTGAAAATTGACAATTGCCGCATTGAACAATTCTCTAATTTCCACTCGCATCTCTATTCACTCTCAATTCACGTCCGTTATATTCTTGGTCGGTAAATGAAGAGCTTAACGTTCCTGAGTGTTTTTTATTGACGTCGAAATATGCATTCAAATTTCGTAATCTAATATCACCGATATCCTGAGAACTAACGCCCGATTTTTCGCTAATAAACTTGCGTAATTCAGATTCGTTCATTCCATCTTTACGTCCCAAATTCACAAAAAAAGTAACATCGCCTTCCTTTTTGCTTTTAGGTTTACGTGCTTCCCTTCCTTGGTCGCGGTCTCTTCTATCTCCTCGATCACCTCTTTCACGTCTATCACCACGTGGAGCACGGTCTCTTCTATCACCTCTACCTCTGTCGCGGTCTCTATCTCTTCCTCGTCCGCGATCTCTATCGCCTCTACCTGGTCTGGAGGTATCGTTTAAATCTGAATGATCTGTTGAATAATTCAATTTATTCAATTCATGGCTCACTAATTTCTCAATAAGCGTATCAATGTCCAATCCTTCCCATACTTCATATGCTGCGTCCAACATTTCTTCAGAAAGGTGAATAGAACTTTCGGTATCTCCAATCGATTTAAACCAACCGCGCATCCGGTTCATTTGAACATCCTTTACACTCGGAACCGATATTTTTTCGAATTGAATCTTCAAGCGGTCGGTATATTCTTTCAGCTTACCAGCCTCTCTACTGTTTACAATCGCCAAGGAGATTCCTTTCTTACCAGCTCTTGCTGTTCTTCCTGAACGATGGGTATAGTACTCTCTTGAGTCTGGAAGTGCGTAATGAATTACGTGGGTTAAATTATCAACGTCAATGCCTCGTGCTGCTACATCAGTAGCAACCAAAACTTGCAGTTCATGATCTTTAAAACGTCTCATAACACGCTCACGCATCGTTTGAGTCATATCTCCATGTAAAGGCTCAACACGGTAATCGTCTTTGGCCAATCGCTCGGCTACTTTTTGCGTATCAATTTTGGTTCGGCAAAAAATTACACCACGCATATCTGGATCTCTGTCCAAAAAACGTTTCAACGCGTCCATTTTGTCTGATGACTTTACTTGCGCGTATTGGTGTTCAATATTTTTATTGACCTCAGTACCTGTACTAACTTGCACTTCCACTGGGTCAGTCATGTATTCTTTTACAATTCTGCGGATTTCCTTTGGCATAGTTGCCGAAAACAACCAAGTAAGTTTGGTATCAGGAGTGTAATCCAAAATTTGGTCAATGTCTTCTTTGAAGCCCATGTTCAGCATTTCGTCTGCTTCATCCAAAATCACATAATCAACCGTTGAAAGATTAATTGCTTTTCTACCTACCAAATCCAACAAACGACCCGGAGTAGCTATAATGATTTGCGGCTTCTTTTTAAGGTCTCTTATTTGTCCAACAATATTTGCACCTCCACCATACACTACAACAGAACGCAATCCGTCGATGTATTTAGAAAATTTCTCAATTTGCTCAGCAATTTGATTGGCAAGCTCACGAGTTGGAGCTACAATCAATGCTTGAGTTTTAGCCTGTGATGCATCAATAAGATGAAGCAAAGGCAAACCAAAGGCCGCAGTTTTACCTGTACCTGTTTGGGCTAATCCAATAAAATCGGTTTTACCAGTTAATAATTTTGGAATCGATTCTTCTTGTATAGGAGTTGGAGATTCGTAGCCAAGCTCTGGAAAGACTTTATTAATTTCTGCTGAAAGTCCTAATTCTGAAAATGTAGTCACTGTATTCTTAATTTGGCGCGAAGGTACTATTAATTAAATCCTCAGTTGGCAAACTGATTCTTGCAAGTCGGTTGGACTCAAAATCTGTAAAATCCGGATATTCAACGCTCAAATACGGGTATCTACTGATTACAAAACTCACTAATCCCCAATACTTTAGCAATCAAAAACGCTATGAAAAAAACAATTACACTTTTAAGCTCAGTTGCATTAGGTTTAGCCTTGAATGCACAAATAATTGGTAAGAAATCCAATTTAACTAATGCAATTAATGCAGCCGGGAACCCTGCCTTAGTTCATCCGTATTCAATCCCTTCTATTATGGAAGATTCTTTGCTCGAAGGGTATCCTTTAGTGCATAAAAAAGCAATAAATACTGGAACCTTCATGCTTGAGTATTCAGGTTACGACAAATACCCAAAAGACGCTAATGGAAATTACACTTCGGTTTTTTGGGGGAACATAAATAGTGGAAAATTAGATACAACTATTTTACACACCTTAAATTACACCTACAGTGGCACAAATCCTACAAACTATGTAATTAAAACATGGAACAGTAACAATTACAATGGAATTAGACATGCATCCGCAACATACAATGCTGGGAATGTGACTCGCGTAACATCACTCGACACAGCCTTTAGTTCAGGTACGGCAGTAGCAAGCTCTGCTGTAGATTCGTTTAACTACGATGGCTCGGGTAACTTAATATCCCGCTATATGACAGTAGATAATGGGAAAAACAAAATCGTCCAAGAAAAGGATGTATACACGATTAGTGGTGGAAAGGTAAAACTTCATGTTCATGAGGAATGGAATAAGCAAACTAATCAATACGATATTGAACAGGTGAGCCTATTTTACAACGGAAATAACTTACTTGACTCCGCGAATTATGGAGATGATTTATATCGATTTGCTTATGATGCCAATGGTAAAATCACTTCGACGATGCTACTTGAAGACAACGGCTCTGGAAGTTTTGATATGGAAGAAAAGGCAGAAGTTGCTTACAACAGTTCCGGTAAAATTGAATCAATTACTTACTATGAATACCAAAGTGGTATGTGGGAAGAGGCAGCGAAGCGAACCACAACCTACGATTCTGACACCTTAGTAAAGGTTACTGAAACTCGAAAATTCGGCCCGCAAACAATAACATTTGGAGAATGGATTTATGGAGACACAGGTTCTACCGCCGGTCCTACTCCACCAGCTGCTCCTACAACGCTTGCGGCGGTAATAGGAAGTAGAGCAGCGAGTACAAAAGCGGTAGACTTAACTTGGTTGGACAATAGCACCGATGAAACTGGCATCGTGTTGGAGCGAGCAAGTACTGGTGCTTTTGCTGTTCACGCAACGCTTGCGGCAGATGTTACTACATACAAAGACACTACTAATCTTGAAGAAGGCACTACTTATAAGTACCGAGTTTATGCAACAAATGCAGCTGGAAACTCTGCCAATTCAAATGAAATTTCTGTAGATGTGCCTGCAAATGATTCATCAAATACTGGAATTGCTTCTGGTACAGAAACGAATTCTATTCATCTGTACCCGAACCCAGCAAATTCTTCACTAAGTATTAATTCTGCGAAAAACGGTATGTTGTCTATTATGGGCATGACCGGAACAGTAGTTTATAAAAATGAGGTTACCAATAATGAGTTTACCCTAAACACCTCAGAATTTGAAAGTGGGTTGTACCTTGTTTCCGTTCAATTCGAATCTGGTGTGGAAATACAACGATTGGTGGTTGAGCATTAAAACCCCTATTTAATTCATTAAAAAAAGCTCCTACTGTTGGTCAGTAGGAGCTTTTAGTATTCGTCCAATACGAAATGGGGTTAACTACAGAGCATTCAACGAACCAGAGCCAGAAATATCCACTTCAACTGCAGGAGTTCCTTTATATGTCGTACTGCCGCTTCCGCTTATATCAACAGTCAATTTTTCTGTTGCCCAAACTTTAGTTGTACCTGCTCCACTTGTGCTTACACTAGCCGCTTTTGATTCCAAGTTGAACGCATCTACACTTCCGGCACCACTTATGTTTGTTTCAAAATAATCTACTTTTCCATTAAAGATTCGAACATCTCCACTACCAGAAACATCCGTGTACATTCTGTTTGCAAAAATGGACTGAATTTCAATTTTACCTGCTCCACTTACGTCTATGTTCACATCTCCGGTAGTAAATTCACCAAATACATTCACATTTCCAGCACCGCTAATACTGGCACCATTGAAGGCCGGACTGGTAATCGTTACCGTTATTTCATCATAAGTCAATAAACGTGTTCTATTTTTAAAATCCAGCTGAAGTGTATTGCCACTTGTTTTTATTTCCATTCTGTCCAGTACGTTTTGTTGTGCCTGAATGATAACAGATTGTTTTTCGCCATAAGCATAATTTACATTGGCGCTGTAGCTCAAATCAACTTTAGAAAAAGAACCTACCGTAAATGTCTGACTTTCTATAGGCCCTTTACCTCTCAATTTATTTTTACACGAAATACCTAAAATTGCAATAGCAGCTATTAAAATTGTTGTGATTTTTATCGTTTTCATAATTGAATTTTTGTTTTATACCCAAATGACAACTTCCAATTTTAATACCCCTACTTGTTAATTAAAAAAATGAAACCGATGATTCTGAAAATGTATAATGAGATGAGTTTCGACGAATTCCAAAAAGAAACTATAATGACAACCGACTATTAATCAGCACAATACACTCAACTTATTATATGTAATTGCTACGCGTTCGAGATTTCAGTCCAAAAAAGATATTCTTCAACCTCCTATTTTCTGATACATTTCTCAAACAACGGGTTGAGAAATGAGAATAGTGAGTTCTACCCTATTGTTCCTTACTTGATTGAGTCACATTTCTCACGCGAGTTCGTAAAGAATGGAAAATTTGCTATTTGACCCAACTAGATATCTTTTGTACAAACTCAGCAATAAACTCTTGTTTTTGTTTCAGTCGATATTGCATAACCCATCTAGGGTGTGGCAAAACTTCTAATTTCTCAAAATAGCCTTCCGATTTATTCAATTTCTCCAAAAACTTTAAGTTTTTACCTTTTCCGACAACAAAAGCCACGTCTCGGCGCAGAAATTTCAATTGACGCTCAAATTGCGTTTTTATGTACGGAGTTAATTCTTTTTCTAATTCTTTAATGTCGTAGTAATTCAGATTTATTCCATCTTTTACAAATCCAAGTGGCACAGTACTGGAAATAAATACGTCTTGATAAAAAGCTTCTACTCCCCCATAAGCTTCAATGACATCGTAAACAAAACGAGAAGACAGTTCGTGCTTTTGTTGAAAAGAATTATCGATTCCACATTTCTCTTTCAAGTTTACCGGGTCTGTAAATCCAATTCCAGTAAGACCAGAACCTAAACGTCCAGGATTGATACCAATAAATGCTATTCTCTTGCGGTTGTCGTTGTAATATTTATAGTAAAAAGTGGAGATAATATTTCTTGTTTCGTCAAGTAGTAAAGGGTTTAGTACCTCTACTCCTTTTGTTTGAACTACTGGGGAGTTTAATTTATTAAAAAACTCAATTATAGATTCGGCACTATTCATATTCACTAAAATTAAAAGCTTTGGTAAGATTAAAAGATTTTTCGGGTTCGGAAAAGGAAAGCGAATTATTAATCGTCCAAAGAATTAATTTAGCGCACTGCTAATTATGAAAGGATTCATCACCATATTGTTCACTCTTTTTCTTGGCTTTTCATCTGCACAAGATGTCTTTATAAACGAGGTGCTTACTCAAAATAAAGGCCTTCTTAAAAGTGAAGATGGAAAATCGTACGACTACATTGAGTTGTATAATGCTTCAAGCAAAACGGTGGATTTGTCAGGATTCTTTTTATCAGACGATAAAGACACGCTAAAAATGTACCCGATTCCAAGTGGAACTGCAATTGGGCCGAAAAATCATCTTCTATTTTGGGCAAATGGAAATGGAAACTCTAAGGAATTAAATACCAATTTCAAACTCAATCAAAAAGGCGAGTCCATTTATTTGAGCTTTCCGAACGGCACTTTATGCCACAAACTGAAATACAAAAGACAATTTACTAATGTTGCGTTTGGCCTTCTACCAGATGGCAGTACTTCGAATGACTATCAAATTCCAACACCAAATTCCGCGAATAAAACAGGTCGGATATTCGCAGGTGATTTAAAGGGAAAAACAACCAATGAGGTTTCTATTACATTAAATAAAAATAGTTTTTCTGTTCTTCTAAAAAATCCTGACAGCAAAACATACTTGGTAAAAATAGAAGACAATAAAACCGATAAAATTCTTTATCGAACCAAATTGGAAAACACTTCTGCGACCATACACTTTGCAACCTACCCAGCCGGAAAATACAATCTCATTATTGGAAAAGACCGTTACAGAATTCTTAAAAAATAGATTATGCGCATTTCAAAACTCATTTTATTCATTGCTATAATAGGCTTAGTTTCTTCTTGCAAAAAAGTACCTGGAGAAGGTGGAAAAACAACATTAAAAGGAAAGTTATTAGGCACCTACTTATGCGAGGATAACGGCAATGTACTCGAGGAAAACATCGGAATTCCAGACCAACGAGTGTATATAAGTTACGACGCAACCGGAGAAATTGACGACGATACACGAACGAACGCTGACGGAGAATTTAAATTCGAATTTCTACAACCGGGTGCTTATTCCATTATTACTTACTCCGAATGTCTCTCGTGCGCAACAGGTTTAGAAGAAGTAGTTACTAATGTGGAAATTGCGAAGAAAGAGGATGAGGTTATTCTTGAGGATATTCCAATTACCCAAATAACTGGCAGAGGATGCGAAAACTCTGGTGGCCCAGGCGAAGGTGGAAACAAGACAATAAGCGGGAATTTAGTAGGTATCTATATCAATGAAAACGATTACGATACTATAGACACTAGAGGACATGCAGATGCTCGTGTGTATATTATCTATGGTGATGGGAATCAACAAAACGACAATGTGCGCTCTAGTGCAGACGGTTCCTTTCAATTCAAGGGTCTTACAGCAGGCTCATACCAAGTTTACGCAATGTCTGAGTGTAGAACCTTAAACTGTCCTTCTGGTGAAAAGGCGGTCATTAATTCGATTACGCTTGACGATGAGGACACTAATGTTTCCACAGAAATAAAAATTCTTGATTTCAGAAACCCTTGAATTCAACCATTGAAAATATCGTAAATTCTTACCAAGGAATTGATTTAAAGGAACTTTCAAAAGTTGATTTTGACGCTCGTGTGGATACAAAATTCATGTTTTCAGTCGATAAATTGCCTTTATTTTTAGAGGCTCTTAAAGGTCAGGTTTGTGTTTTAGAACTAGGTAAAAAACGCCAATTTCACTATAAAAATCTGTATTTCGATTATTCAAATTTTGAATTTTTCAGAAAACACCATGCCGGCTACCTGAATAGAATAAAAGTTCGCTCGAGACAATACAGCGAAAACGGACCTTTTGTTTTCGAAATCAAAAAAAAGAACAACAAATCGAAAACCGAGAAAAAAAGAATATCACTTCCTTCCTTTGCAGATAGCAAAAGTGATTTGACAGAAAAATACCTTAACGAGCAATTAGGCATCGGATTCAACGATTTGGTAGAAACAATTGGAATTAACTACAGCAGAATAACTATCTCTGATGTGCAGATGACCGAGAAGTTTACCATGGATATAGACCTTGAGGCCACCTACAATGGAAAATCTCACGCATTTAAAAATATTGCAATTGCTGAAATAAAGCAAAAACGATTCTCGAATAAAAGCATGTTTGTAAGTGCGTTACGAGGTATAAATGCTTATCCAAGTAGCTTTTCTAAATATTGCGCCGCAGTACTAGTTCATAGACCGGACATTAAACACAATAATTTTAAACCGTTTTTAAAAAACATTCACTCCTTTAGTTAAAAGCATGGAATTACTATTCGACGTCATTTTATTAAAATCCGAACCGTTACGACTTTTTGGAATTAAACTATTCAACGAAGATTTATTTGAGCTACTCTTTCGATTAGGATTGAACTTGGTTATTTCATACACAATTATCCTTAAGGTATATAAGGCAACTAGAAAAGACAGCGAGTACCTATTTAGCTATTTGGTGTTCAGTCCAATGGTATTTTTCATCTGTCATTTATTTGCATCAACCAAGCTCAGTATTGGTTTTGCTTTTGGCCTTTTTGCTGTTTTCTCAATTCTCAGGTACCGCACCACTACTATCCCTGTAAAAGAAATGACCTATATGTTTGTTATTATTGGGGTCTCGGTAATCAATGCCATTAGTACAAAAAAAGTGAGTTACGTAGAGCTAATGTTCACCAATCTATTTGTGCTTGGACTCATGTACATTCTAGAACGGTACATTCTAAACTCGGGAATTGAGATTCAAACCATCATGTATGAAAGAATTGAAAATATTAAACCGCAAAACGAGCCAATATTAATTGCTGATTTAGAGGAACGAACTGGCCGTCCGATAGAAAAAGTTGAATTATTGGAGGCCGATTATTTGAAGGATGCAGCAAGAATCAGAGTCTATTTCAAAAAATAAGACTGAGTTGAACAAAGCGATTAACATATTAATTATTTCGTGTCTAATTTGGCTTCCTGTTGCACTAAAAAGTCAACAAAAAGACTTTCAAATATGGACAAGTGCAGCTGTGAGCAAAGAATACAACAAGAAATTTACTTTAGGTGCGGAACTGCAATCTCGTTTTGAAAACAACGTTTCTCAGCTCAACAATTACTTCACAGAACTCTCTGGAAAATACGAAATAACGAAGTGGTATAGGCCAGGCATCAATTACCGATTAAGCAGATGGGGAGATGGTCTTGGTGCAGAACAGCGCGTTGACCTAGACAATACTTTTCGAATAAAAATGGACAACAATCGTATAGATTTCAGAGCTAGAGCTCAGAGGGAGTTTGATAGAGGCGAATTGTCTGAAGATAACTTAAGATTCAAGTTTCAGTTTCAGCATAAGTTTTCAAAAAAACTAAAATCCTATGCTGCGGCCGAATATTGGTACACTTGGGAATATGCAGAGGGTTTTAGAAATTGGAGCAGACAGCGCTATACGGGTGGTTTAGAATTCGAGTTTACTAAAAACAACAGTTTTGATATTTTCTATCGTTATCAAGGTGAAATAAACCAAGCTAGGCCTGGCCAAGAGTATATTTTTGGAATCGGTTATTCGTTGAAGATAGACTAGTGCTCAGCTGGAGAATTTAATTCTTTTACTTCTAATTCCTTAACCAATTCAGCATTCACAACCGCATCGGTTTTATTTTCTATCATAAAATACCTGAAGGTTTTTGAAGAAGGAATTACTTTGGAGAACTCTGAATAGTAGGTATTAAAAAGTCTTTGTCTTTCTGTCATATACTTGTTGAACTCTCTCCAAATCAGATTAGCTCTCTCGTCGTTTAAAGAACCAGTTTGTTTCTCAGCTTCACTCAAAAGAAAAAGCCAGTTTTCATCCAACTTGTCTAATTTACTATTGAATTCAATATATAAGGGCCAAAAGTTCGGACTTTCAAACTCATTGAGCTGCATAGCCAATTCAACAATTTTTCGCTTCTCAAGCTTCATTTCAGAATCAAAATACGAAGCAGAATCTAACTCTTGTGCTTGTATCTGTGCACAAATCGCAGCACAGAATATTGTTATTAGTAATTTATTCATGCTGTTATTGTTTTATTAATTTGGAATTTTTCAAGTTTCCCGTTTCCGTTGTTATTTGAAGAAAATACAGGCCTGTATTCAATTCATCTGCGCTAATAAATACTTGAAATTCGTCGTTCAATTCCATTTCAAAAACGCTCTGACCCGAAATATCAAATAACTCCAAATTACTCATTCTTTCCTCAGAAACTATTTGTACTTGTGAAGTTGCAGGGTTTGGAAAAACTAAAAGTCCATCTTCTTCAAACTCCTTAATTTCATTAACGTTAACGGGCGTATTACAATCCCCCGGAACATTTATATCAATCCAAGCTATGCGTTCTTCGATCCATTTTTTGAGGAAATCAATTTCTTCTTGATACGTTTCTCCAACAAAATTATTGGGCCATACATATCGGCCTAATGTTTTCCAGTGATAATGATTTCGAGTTACAGCCTCACCCATTTCAGCAATAGCATCATCTATTAGACTAAATTGATAATTCTTAGAAATTGTGCCTCGACTAGACCGATAATAGTTCCATCTGCAGTTTAATATTTCAGCAAAATTTGGGTCTTCTAACAACCGCGCAAACCACCAAATACGACTCCCCTCCTTGTTATACATCCATTTAATGGGAAACTGCGCCCCTTCTGTTCCAAAATCCACATTTCCAAATCCTAAGTTATAGTCCCAAGCTGGTCCCAAATGAATTAAACCATCATCGATTACATGATTTTTGTAGAAATATGTGCTGTATCGATACGAGTCAATATCTTTTGATAATTCATTAAGAATCATGTAGTCTGCAAAACTTGCGGTGCTAACAAATTGTCGATAACCAACATTTAAATCTGTATAGCTATCACTTAATAAATTCTCTTGAAATTTGAAGTAAAAGTCTTCTATGTATTGTTTTTGCTTGGGGTGAAGCGAGTCAACTTCTGGGTAAACATGCTCAAAAGTTATATCCGAATAATATTGGTAACTGGTATTGTGAGACAATGTGAAGGCAGCCGGATTTGCACCGTATTGCCAATCTACTTTAGTCATGTATCCTCCAGAAATAAAATTACCTGTAGTGTCCTTTTTCCTAAGTTCTCTAATATTCACACGGTTTCTATCTCGCTTTATTTTCTCTGTAAATACATAAACCCCTAAGTAATATCCATTATGAAACACTTCACACAGCTGCGTTCTTGGTGCCCATTCCAGCATATTTCGAGCAATGTCGTACATGACATAATTCCGCAACAAACTTTTGTCCGTATAAGGAGCATATAGGACCCAATCGTTTTCAGAAGGTAATCCTAAAAGACGCATGTTAAGGTTTTCGCCAGAACTATCCTGAGTTTCGATGCGCATTGATTTTTTTGGAAACTCAAGCGTACTATTTCCTCTATTTTTAATTGTTATTGGGCCATTATAATGGTTAGGTGCTTCGTCAAAGTAATGCTTCTCACCTTTTCCATGCCACGTAATTTCCATGGCACCTGGAATCTTTAACGAATCGTTTAATCTAGGTGAAGTAATTCGAACAATAGGCAGTGTAGAGTACTCTGCATACATTGGCGGAGGTGAATACCAAGACGGAGCTGGAGAAAATTGAGTAGAATCGTCCTCCATACCAAATAGTAAATTGAAAAAGGCTGCAAGTCGAATTGGCATTGTAGAGTTACCATGAACTTGGATGGCTAGAACATTGTCGCCATTTATAATACGATTATTGAGTTGGAAATCTTTAAGAATATACTCCTCGTATGATCCATTATCGACCAACTGAGCCTTACGTTCCAAATCTGCTACCTCGCTATGTCGCGTTTTATCCCATGCCTTACCTATGTTAACTCTTCTGAATTCGTAACCATTTATGTATGCTACAAACGAAGCATCATAATCAAACAGCAAAATCGCAGCTTCAATTTTAGAGATGTCAGAAATGGTAAACGTTTTTCTCAGAAATAGGGAACGACTTGTTGGAATAACAGTCTTCAAATTACTATAGCCGAAACCTAAACCTCCTTTACCAACCGACCAAGCACTATGATCAAAAGTTCGCTCTCTCCAATTGGTATCGGGTTCAGTTGTACCAACGTGGTATCTCCATTCTTCCGATGCAAAAATTGCCGTTTCCCAGTGATCCACTTTTCCGTACTGGCCTAAGACTGTACTAGAAGCCAAAAGCGTAAAAACAAATAGGTAAAATTTATTCAACATCTTCCAACTAAAATACACGCATTATTGGATACCGTTTGTGCTCGGGTTCATAAAATTGTGAACGTTTGAAAACCCAAAATAGTTGAGCCATGTGATTATTGCGCAGTGCACTATCATTTTCTTTGGCTTCCTCAAATTCACTTTTCAATTGAGGGTTACTCCCGAGTAGTTCTTTAGCAATAGGTTCAAAAGCGAAATCTGAAAACCATTCTTTCTGTTGCAGGACATTGTCGAAAAAATTCCATCTAAAAAACGCATCAGCCGCAGTAGGTTCTAGTGTTTCTACTAAAAAACGCCTTACAGGTTGGTCCAAAGCAACTAGGTAATCTCCTTTGTAAAAACGCACTTGCTGATATTGCTCCGAAACTTGTACAATTTTGTGTAAAAAGTGCTTTTCGTAAGGAGTTTTAGACGTTTCTACAACATCTACGTAGTACATTGCTCCTAGAATCGTAGAGTCTTTTGATAACGGAATGAATTCGGTTCCTTGCCTTTTCAGCATTGAAATAACTTTAGGGTAGCACTGTGGAATAACGTAAAACTTAGGTACGCTTACTCCTTGAGTTGCAATGTAATTTCTGTAAAAGGGAATTTGAAAAGTTTGCTTTTTTACTCTATTGAATTTTCGCATTGGTAAGCCAGTGACTTCACTTTCAATCATAGAAAACTCGAATCCCATAAAATTCAAAGTTTCGGCAGTATTGGTATCCAAAGTCCAATTCAACGCAAACTGCGACTGGTTTCTATCGGATTCATCGGCTAATTTTTTTATTCGAACCAGCTCATTGTTGTTACCATTGGAAAACAAGCAAAGCGTGCGCAACAATTCGTATGTGTATTCAACTCGGTCAAAATAGGTGGCATATTTGTGTGCTTCGCTAATTAGCCCAATCGTGTTAAATAAATTCACATAACCACTTGAATACCTGGGAGTTTCCAAAAAATCTTTAATTCCTTCCTGTGGTGTATTCTTCACTAAGTGGACATAAGGAGTTATCTCCTTTCCTTTTTCCGCCATTTTTCGGTACAGATAACCTTCTAGTTTAGTGTAGGTAAAATCGGCAAGAATGGGATTCATTTTATTTTGTTGAGATACTATTAAAGTAAGCGGATATTGGTGGTCGCTACCATTAGTGGTGTGCGTATCCATAAATAAATGTGGTTTCCAAGCATGGAAAATTGCCTGAAAGGATACCGTATTCAATGCATCAGACTTAATAAAGTCGCGATTCAAGTCGAGGTGTTGATAGTTACCTCGAAAGCCACATTCGGCAGGTCCAGCTTGCCCAGACCGGTTGTATTTCGACCTATTAAGCATTCCTCCAATATTATACACCGGAATAGCTACTACAATTAAGTTTGAAAACTCCTTTCGGTGCATCGAAAGGTACTCGAACAACTTTACGGTAGCATCAACACCACAAGATTCTCCAGGATGAATAGCATTATTGATAAAGAGAATTGCCTTTTCTTCTCTGTTGATACTATCAGGATTAAATTCTTTATCGATATTAAAAACAACAGTATGCAAAGGTCTTCCTACATCAGTTTTACCCTGTTCGGCAATAGATATATACGGACTACCTTTTGCCAACTTATTAAGTACATCTATACTTTGTTCGTAGGTAAAACTCTCCCCTTTCAAATGAGGGTATTTAATCTGAGCATTGGATAATAAAACCGTCAGTCCGAAAAAAATTGTGAGTCCATAATTAACCATATACTCTTTCTCTTAGTATTCAATGAATAAAGCCAAAGATATAAGTTGAAATGCTAGATTTGTTGCATGAATAAAGTCTTATTATTATTTTTAGTTATAGCCTTATTTGCATGCAAAAACAAGGAAAAAAGCACTTCTACAGAAACAGAGAAGCCAATTAAAACGGCCACTGATGTGGTTGAAAACAGCCAACCAACTGCCAGAAAAGTAGATTTCTCTGTTCGGGTTATTAGACCTTATTGTGGTGGAGCGGCCCCATCAGAGGAAATGGAACAAATGAGAATGAAAGGTGAGATGGCTAATAAATTTGTTTTTTACATCGAGAACAACAATGGAGTTTCGAAGAGGGTTATTACCAATGAAGTGGGTGTGGTTTCTATTGAACTTGAACCTGGCGAATATTGCGTAAAGGAGGGGTATAAAGCCGATCCTGAAATGAAAAAAGAATTGGAGGACAGTAATTGGGAATTTGATAAAGAATGCATATCGGAATGGAACGCCACGTGTAATCACGAATTTTCAGTTACCAATGACAAAAACGCACTGGTTTCTTTCATATACAAACCAAAATGTGGTTGGGAAGGCCCAGTGCCATGCATTACAAACGCAGGATTCCCTCCCCCATGAGTACGTATTCCAAAGACTGGTTGGAGAATGAGTTGATTACCGACCGTTCCAAAGAAAATGTCATCCGAATTGCAACCCTTGCCAACCAAAACAAAATTAGCCTCGACTTCATTTTTGAACTTATTGAATTGGAAACCAATAAATTCAATTGGAGAGCCGCTTGGGTACTGGACCATTTAAATCAACTTAATTCTGATAAAGTAGAGCCATTCCTCAACCGCATTATTACGTTTCTTCCCAAAACTCAAAATGACTCTTTACGCAGAACGTACCTCAAGATTATCGGTCAGTACTCATTGCCGCCTGAGAACGAAGGAGTTTTAATGGATGAGTGTTTTTCTTTATTGAATAATCCTCAAAGCGCAATAGCCGTGCGCGCTTGGTGCATCGATATTCTATGTAAATTTTTAGTCCGTTACCCCGAAATTAAACGTGAATTGGAAATTTCATTAAAAGCAGTAATAGAAAATGGCAGTGCCGGAGAAAAAAATCGTGCAACAAAAGCGCTTAAAACTTTGGACAAGGAATCATAAATCGACTTCGTCTTCTCCTCTTTCTTAAGTTTTTTCGTGAAGCAAATTCTACAGTCGTACTAATTTCATGTGCGCCGCCAGAGGTTCCAGCAGTTAGTTTTGAAATCGTTACATCATACGAATAGCCTATAGACATTCCATCTTTTTTGTAACCAAGCACAAAAATGATTGCATCGTGATTATTCAGTTCCACGTCCGACTTTTTTAGTGGAATTCCACGGTACCAAACACCCATAAAAAAAGGAACATAGTTGAAATATCCACCTATGTCCAATTGGTCGCGTGTACCTTGATGTTTGTAGTTAGCAGCCAGCATTACCTGAGAAACTACTCTTTTTTTAATATCTTTTTTAACGGGAATATTCCAACCCCCTTGAAGGGCTAACTTAGGCTCAACCCTTGCTCCATTCCCAACTAATGAAACGTCTGGTCTATTGAGATGATGCACTGACACGCCAAACCAATAATTGGATGAAAACCCAATAGCACCGGCATTAATATCCATGGTGTACTTAGAACGTGCAATATAATCTTGCTGTGACGCAGATGTAGTTGCCCCTGTTTGCAACTGGTCATTAAAAATAAGTTCACCAAAATCTAAGTGACGGTTTGCAACACCAATTTGTAATGCTGGTTTCCAGGAAAATTTCCTAGTTACTCGCACACGATAGGCGTAACTGAACAAAACATTTGTTGTTCGTAGGCCCGCCAATCCTGCTCTATCGTGATAAACCATTCCACCAATTGCACTATTGTAATCTTCAAAATTGTGTTCGTAAGAAAATGCGTAAGTAGAAAACGCTTTAGAGTTTGGCACCGCAGGCCATTGATTTCTGTAGTTTAGACTAAACCTGCTTTGCACGGTATTGCCGGTAAGTGCAGGGTTTATTATTAACGGAGCGGCATAAAACTGCGAAAACTGAGCATCTTGCGCCTTACCACCTCCAACTATGAAGAGTGCAAAACCGATTAATATGGTAGAAAAAAACTTCACTATTTCAAGAGCGTAATTTCCCCTGCTTCTTCAAAGGTTTTTCCATTTGCAAATTTTCCAGTAGCCTTCCAAACATATACGTCCTGTGCACACATTTCATCTCGGTCTCGATAATATCCATCCCAACCTGTATTTACATCATCTGTTTCAAAAACAATTTCGCCCCAGCGGTTAAAAATAAGCAGTTGATAATCTACAACTCCCTCAAAAATTGGAAAAAACACAGAATTATCTAACGTGCGTGGGTCGTAACTGCCATCGGTACGTCCCCCTGAGTTTGGAGTAAACGCAGTAGGAAAAACAAGTGAACCACTAGAAATAGCAGTGACTGCATTCTCTATTTCAAAGGTATCAGCACAACCAAATTCATTATTTGCAATTAAAGAAATGGTATAAACGCCTTCTTCTTGATAGGTATGCTCTGGGTTTAATTCGGTCGAAATGGTTCCATCTCCCATATCCCACAAATAGGTATCAGCATCGTCCGAAAGGTTGAATAAAATCAATGGATCATTCGGCACGCTTACTTCATTTGGTCTGTAATCAAAAAATGAACGTGCTTCTGCAAAAACTACGATACTATCTTTTTTTATTTCTTCCACAATGTCATTATCCTCGCCAATTACGGTAAGGGTCACCGTATATATGCCAGGTCTATTGTAGGTGTATGGTGCTGGTATTTCTGCACTACTCGTTCCTCCGTCACCAAAATTCCATAGAAATTGTTTACCAAAAATCGTTTGGTTTTTTATTTCCAATGTCAATGGTGAGCATCCTTCAATACTGGCGTTAAAATCAATGACTGCTTTCGGAGGTTCTATTTTAATGGTTTGAGCAGCTGTATCGCTACAATTGCTCGTTGATGCAATCAATTGAATCTTGTATTCACCCCAAGTTGCGTACAATTTTGAATTTGGGAACTTTTGTGTTGATGTTGCACCATCGCCAAAGGTCCAGCCAAAATTCCAAGGTCCTGAAGAACTATTGTTAGTTAACGCTACCGTTGCATTCGGATACTTTTGATTTACTGGATTTGGAGTAAATAATGCTTGTGGCTGCGGATACACAGTTACAGTTTTAAAAACCGAATCTTCACAACCGTAAAGGGAAGTCACTAACAGTCGAATTCTAAATTGGCGATCTACCGTATCGGTATTGGTAAAAATGTTTCGTGGGTCACTTACTCGATCAGAGTTTCCATCGCCAAAACTCCACGCATATTGGTTTTCTCCACTGCTCGTATTCGTAAACTGAACCTCATGATCCGAGCAACCACTTGTGTCCGAAATTGTAAAGTCTGCTGTTATTTTCGGAAACACCTCAATACTTCTACTGACTGTATCTCTACAGCCTTTATCGGTTTCGGCTATCAATCTTGTCACGAAGTTTTTGCTCACCACATCATTGTGCTCAAAAGTGTGTGTTGGGTCTCCATTACTCAACGAAGTGTCTCCATCGTTAAAGTCCCAAAAGCTTTTCGCATTTATCTGAGAATTGTTGGTGAAGGTAATGTCTAATGGTTGGCACCCACGGAGTACGTTGGTATTAAAACTAGCTATCGGTAATGGGTGAACACGAACAACAATGGTACTGGAGTCTTCGCATCCAAAAGGACTTCTAACCTTTTGCTGTACTGTATAAGTAGTGTCTCTAAGTAACGGATTTACAAAAACATGGGACGTGCTTTTAGAACCAGCATTAATGTTATCTCCAAAATCCCAATTGTAAAATTGTGCTCCTTTAGAGCTATCGGTAAACTCAACAAACAAATCGGTGCACCCGACTGTATCGGTATGTTCAAATTTTGATATAATCTCAGGAAAAACCTCCACAACAGATTTCGCTGAATCTTGACAACCGTGCTGCGTTTCTACATCCAACTTAACATCTCTAAAAATACTGGTCGCACCTGTATTTAAATACGTATGGGAAATGTTGCTATTGTTCGAACCTAAGATAGTCCCGTCTCCAAAAGTCCAAATATTGGTATCTGCAATAGAAGAACTGTTGATGAAATTTACCACCAACTCATGACAACCTCGAACCACTGGATGAGTAAACTGCGCAACTGGTAATGGGTGAACAATAATGGTGTCTTGTAAACTATCGATACAACCAAACTGAGATGAAATAACTAATTTGGGATTGTAAATTTGGTCAACCAATGTACTGTTTCTGTAGGTGTGTGTGGGCGACGTAGTGGCCGAAGTATTGTTATCACCAAAAGACCAAGTGTAGAACTGTCCTCCAGTAGAATTGTCGTTAAACGTCAAACTAAATGGAGTGCAACCCGCAGTATCTGTTGGTTGATAATCGGCTATTACTTTAGGGTATGTGGATACCTGTTTTACAAGCGTATCGAAACAACCGTCTTGCGTTTCGGCAATAAGCCGCACTTGATAATTCTGAGTTGTACTCAAATTATGCCTAAACTGATTGTTTACTGTACCTGAAGGTGAAGTGCTCGTATTTCCATCTCCGAAATCCCAATCGTAGGATATTGAACCCGTTGAATTATTAGTAAATACAACATTGTGCGGTTGACAACTTACAGAATCGCTAACGGTAAAATCTGCAGAAGGATTCGGGTGAACAAGAATTGTAGCCAAATTAGTATCGCTACAACCAAAACTTGAAGTGGCGATTAACGTTGCAGTGTATAGAACATTGTTGGTTGTCGAATTGGTATAAACATGCGAAGGTGAGGGACCAAAAGTACTGTCTCCATCTCCGAAATACCATTTGTAAGCTACAGCACCAGTTATGGACGGAAATTGTACGTTAAGCGGGCTACAACCTGTATCAGGTAATGTTTGAAAAGTAAATATTGGTTCTGGATAGATAACTACATTTTGAAAAGCGGTGTCGGTACAACCATTTGTTGAAGTCACTATTAGCTTCACTTCAAAAACTTCAATAAAAAGGGTTTTATTCTCAAAGGTGTGACTTGGGTTAGAAGCGTGACTGGTGTCACCATCATCAAAATCCCAAATATTAGAAACTCCCCCGGTACTTGTATTAGTGAAATCAACATTATAAGGGCCACACTCTGGCACAGCACTACTGGTAAATGTAGCATTAGGAACATCATAAACTTGTACTCGTTTTTGAAGAGTGTCACTACAACCAAATGCAGTATTTGCGTAAAGAATTACATCGTAGCTTACCGTTGCAGAGGTTGTGTTGGTGAAAGTGTGAGAGGGTGAAGTTTGGTGCGAAGTATCTCCATCCCCGAAATCCCAAACGTAATTTGATGAAACCAGCGAGTTATTAGTAAATACTACACCTAAAGGTGAACAACCAATGGTATCAGACATGGTAAAATCTGCTGTTGGTTTTGGCTCAACCACCACATTAAATGAATCTAAAGAACTACAATTAGCAGTGCTTGCTGTTAAGGTAACTTTGTAAGTTCCTGAGGCTATATAAGTGTAATTTGGATTTTGAGCGGTACTCGTTCCGCCATCTCCAAAGTTCCACGACCAAGTTGTTAATGCCTGACCCGAAGGAACTACTGTGTTATCGGTGAAAGAAGCCAATATACCTTCGCACACATTTTTTGGCGTAAAACCAACAATTGGAGAGCTAAATACTTCTATCGTTTCAGTTGATGCGTCGGTACAACCATTCGCATGAGTTACAGTTAATGTTAAATCAAAATTTCCAGTGGTATCATAAAAATGTGTAAGCGGATTTGAAATAGTATCGGTTGTCCCATCATCATAATCCCATAACCATTTAGCTGCATCAGCACTGTTTTCTGTAATGTTTACAAGTAAACTGTCACAACCTTGGTCTGGGGTTACAGTAAAAGAAGAAGTTGGTCCTGCCAAAACATGAATTTGACGACTTACCGTATCGGTACATGCTCCACTTCCATTTGTATTAAACACAGCCAGCTGAATGGTAAAAGTTCCTGGAGTATTAAAAGTTCTATTTTGGGTGCCCATTCCTCGTGTTCGCCATACACCGTCTCCAAAATTCCATCTTGACTGATTGGCAACACCCGTAGTATTATTGAAAAATCGAATGCGATTTCCTGCGCATACCGTGTCTTTGTCGGTTGTAAAAAGTGCAACTGGCGGATCGCCAATAACAATGGTGGTTGTAGTTGTGTCTCTTCCACACAAGTTACTATCTACCATGGTTATAGTATAGCTTCCTTTTCCAGGAAAACTCAGTGGGTACGTTTGCGAAGGTGGATTTGCAAACGGAATCCATCCCAACAAAGAGTCTCCCCCGCCCCAATAATTTCCAAAGTTCCAATACTCAAAGCGCTGTGTCGTGTTTCCCTCTGGACGACAATTCAAATCTGAAGTGTTTAAAAATCCTACTAACGTATCAGGATAGCACAACAACGTTGCAGTAGGAGTAATTGCAGCATCATCCAAATCGTATATATTGATTGGTCCTACAGATGCAAATGATGGAACCGTGGTACAAAAATTCTCCGCCTCTAATGTTACGACAGTATTACAGTTCACAGTATTCCGTTGGTAGGTGTGCGAAGTAGTAACTCCGGAATCGTTGCTTGCTTTTATTACAATTGGTGAACCATCGCCAAAATCCCACCGAAACACAGTATTCACTGATGCATCCGTGCTGGAGTTTATGAAGTCTAATGAACCTGGAGCACAAATGGTTGTTGCTCCACCAGAACCCACAGGTCTGGTAATACTGGCATTCACTGGTCGCTCAACAACTAATTGACCCGTAACAATACAATTGACACCCGGTTCGGTAAAAGTTACGGTATAATTTTGAAGGGTAGCCGGATAATTATGTGATATAGTCGCGGGTGGAATAAAGGATGCTCCATTCGTTGTTGTGCCATCACCCCAATCAATCGTATAAGGTCCAGTTGCTCGGCTAGTTTGAATAAATAAGGTGTATGCTGTGCCATTACAATGCACCCACCTAGGGTTGTTGCTGGCTATTCCATTTCCATCAATAATTTGAAGGCACTGCGCAAATACTGTTGCCTGAAAAAGCAAAAACAGAAAGGAAATAAACAGCTTGCGCAAAACGTTCATTAAGTTTATTGTATCGAGGTTAAGAATAAGGCTATTCTACGCGAAGTATGTGTCGCTAAAATCACCTTATTATTAAATATTAACGGTCAAACTCCAATAAGGTTAGGCTACATTAATTTTTTACTCTTGTGTACCACATTGCTTTTAACATCCAATCCGGTAATGGTTTTTTGGGGTCTCTGTTTTTCAGGTTTTTATACCAACCCAGTTTTTTCATGATTGGTAATTTGTGCGTTTCTACAAATTCAATTAATGTACCATCTGGGTCTTCAATATAGCTAAACCGTCCTGCTGCCTCACCCATATCAAAACTATTGGCACTATCTACCGTGAACGGATATCCTTTGGATGCGCACAGTTCTTTCAGTTCATCCATTCCGTTAATATCGAAACAAAGGTGAATATATCCCCTATCTCCCCAATCTCTCCCGTCAAATATCTTTCGAGGTTTTCTGTCGATTACTTTAATCAATTCAATTTCTGAAGGCCCCATCATTCTGCTGAAAGAACCATTACGAGGCTCATTGTGAGTGAGCAGTACTCTTCTATAGCCGTTTCCAGAACCGTTCAATCCTTTGTACTCCTCGCAACCACCCTCTTTATCGGCTAAAACCTTATCATAACCTAAAATATCGCGATAAAGTGTTAGTGCCTTATCAATATCCGCTACTCCTATGGTACAACCCATTGGTCCCGCAGTATCGTCACCGGTATCTCGAAAAACGTAATCGTCTTGGACCATTTGAAACATATTTTCATAAGGGTCCATTATATAAAACGTTGGGTTGCCTTTTAGATCTGTTACCACCTCAGTTAGTACGCGAACATCTAAAGCCTTAAATTTCTCAAAAGTTTTTTTAACGTTGTATGTTCTTATTTTACAAGCATTTAGACCTAAATCGCCCATTGCGATTTTAAAATCTGGCATCACTGGAGTTCTACTTGTGTATTGCCAAATTTCAAATCCACCTCCACTTTGATTGTTTAAGGAAAGAATGGCGTGTCGGCTTCTCACTTCATTTTGGGTATAAGGCAACATTAAAGCGGCATCGGCAGCTTCCTCAAACACCTTAATATCCATACCAAAATGCTTTCTATACCAATCAAACGCTTCCTGAACGTTTGGAATGCCTATTCCAATTTGTTGGATTCCACTTATTACAACTCCCATAATTTACGTCGGACTAATTTTACTTACTATTCTATAATATAACCAGGGTGCATAGCGTCTGAAATAAACCATCAGTAGCTCTTTGCCTCCAACTAAAGTTTCTTTTTTTTCTTTCTCAAATCCTTTTACAATATCCTTTGCAGCTTTTTCAGGTGAAATTCCTTCATCTAGCCCTTTGTCCATAGAATCGGTTGCTGTTCCAGAACCATTCAATGCGTGCTTTGATATTTCAGTTCGCACTCTACCCGGAATAATAATATTTATTTTGATATTGTACGGGAGCAACTCTACTCTTAACGATTCGAAATACCCCTGCACAGCGTGCTTTGTAGCGGAATAGGTAGTTCTTAGAGGAAAGCCGAATTTACCGGCGATGCTAGAAGTCACGGCAATCATTCCATCTTTTTGCGCGGTCATTATTGAAAGTACTTTTTTTGTCAGGTAAATAGTTCCAAAAAAGTTAATCTGCATCAAGTTTCGCTCGACTTCATAACTAGTTTCCAATGCAACTGCTCGCTGACTCAATCCGCCATTGTTCACCAATAAATCTATGGTTGAATAGTGCGAAGAAAATGCAGAAAAAGCATTATCAATACTTTCTTCTTTGCCTAAATCCATTGGGACTACGGTAGTTTTTTTTGCACCGATTTTAATACAATTACCAGCTACTTTAATCAGGTTTTTTTCATTTCTGGCAGATAGCACCAGCTCGGCACCTTGCTTCGATAATTCATAACACAAAGCTTCACCAATTCCAGAGGAAGCTCCTGTAATCCAACAAATTTTATTCGTGAATTTCCCCATTAGTCCTTACGACCAAAAACAAAAGTATCTACATGTAATATTGATGCTGGATTACCATGAGCAGAAGATGCTGAAGTTTTTAATTCGTAGCCTTCCTCCTTTAATCGATTAAAAACATCAACTAATTTATTGGAGTTATGCTCATGATGGTCTGAATTTAGTTTTTCAATTGGAATACTTTCCGACTTATCATTTCCGTAGGCAATGACGATTTCTCCACTTTTATTTATTGGCTCATAGATTTTAACTACCACATAATCAGATTCCTGAGCCGCAATAGAAAAAGACAACGAACAAATAAAAATAATTAGGGTGTGTTTTAGCATCTTCATAGACTTCGATTTTAGATTATCAAAAATAGCCATATTCTAAAAAGCTAAGCTTTCAATCGGAATAGATTTGGTTCGATTAATGCTAAAATGTCAACATCGAATTACAACACAATTTTTAAATCTTACAGGGGTCAAAATTTGAATTCGATTAATTTTGTCGCCAACGAATTATATGTTTAATCACAAGTTAAGAAAGACATTTTCCATAGTAATTATTTTCTGTGTAGGATTAATTACAATGGCAGCGCTTACCATTTTACCTCAGGTAAAATTCGACTATAAATTCGAGAAATTCCTTCCTCCTTCCGACGAGGATTTACGATTTTACTGGGAGCATACGAATAGGTTTGAGTCCGACAACGATTTTTTACTGGTCGGACTTGAAAATAAAACGGGTATATTTAATCAAGAGTTTTTAACCCAAATTGATAGTCTAACTAAGGTCTTTGAAGCAAAAGATTATGTTGAAAAAGTTGCTTCACCAACCAATATTAACAACCCAATAATTGGCCCATTTGGAGTCATTAAAAGTGCTTATATACATATTGACAGCCCTGAACTTTATGAAAAAGATTCGGTAAGAATTTTTGGTGCCCCTGGGTTAGTAGGGTCTTTGTTTTCTGAGGATGGTAAAAAGGTGAGTTTATTCTTAAAAATAAAACCATCTGACGACCGAAAAGCGAATGATAAAACCATTCAAGATATTGAAGCAGTAATCGAAGGTTTTAGTTTTGATGAGGCACACGTTGCTGGAAAAATCAAAGGAGCATTCTACTTCATTAAAAAAATGGAATTTGAGCTGATTCTATTTATGTCCATTACTTGCCTCTTGCTTATTTCGTTTCTCTATGTTTCGTTTCGTTCATTTTGGGGTGTATGGGTTCCTATGGCAGTTGTTGGTATTACCATTTTATGGATGATTGCCTTTATGACTCTTATTGGTAAGCCAATCAACTTTATGACCACCCTATTGCCTACCATTCTGTTTGTGGTTTGTATTTCCAATGTTGTTCATATTGTTGAAAAATACCTTGATGAACTTCGAAAGAAAAAGTCAAAAATAGAAGCACTCACAACTGCCTTTAAAGAAATTGGATTAGCAACATTCTTCACTGCCTTTACAACTGCGGTTGGCTTTTTGTCTCTATACACCGCCATGATAGTTCCTATAAAGGAGTTTGGTTGGGTAACTGCAATTGGAGTTTATGTAGCTTTCTTTTTGTCCTTTTCTTTATTGCCTGCACTACTATACTTACTCAAAGAGCCTAAGGTAAAGGGAGCACATGGAGATGATTCGTTTTGGACATTAAAACTACATCGTTTGTTTCTGTGGCTTATTCCAAAACGGCAAAAAATTTTCTTGACAGTTTTGGTAACCATGTGTATTTCTTTCATTGGAATTCACGAATTAGAATTCAATAATAAATTCTTGGAGGACTATGCTAGCGGCGAGGAAATGCGGAATGACTATAGGTTCTTTGAGGATAACTTTTCTGGGTTCAGACCATTTGAAATGTCACTTACTTTAAAAGACACAACAAAATCATTTTACGATTTTGAGGTCATGCAAGAGGTTGATAAAATTGAAAAAGGCATTGAAAAAGTTTTTGGGGCAGGATTCATGGTTTCTCCGAACACATTCATTAAAGGAACTAGAAGAGCTCTAAAAGGTGGCAAAAACGAAGAGTACGTGTTGCCAAAAGACGAAAAAGAACTAAAAAAGGTAAAGCGCAATTTACGTCGATTGCCCAAAGTTAATGTAAGAAGTTTTGTTACCGATAACGGCTATCAAGGTAGAATTAACGCCAAGGTAAAAGACGTAGGTGGAAAACAGATGCGTGTACTCAATCAAGAGTTTAAAGATTACATGCGTTCAAATTTGAACCATGACCTTATTGAATACAGAATAACCGGAATGCCATTTTTAGTAGATAAAACCAATGAATTTCTTGCGAGTAATATTGTCTATAGTCTCACTATTGCTTTTATAATTATTGCTATTATTATGGGTATTTTGTTTCAGTCCTTTAGAATGATAATTATTGCCGTATTACCCAATTTACTTCCATTGTTGGTAATTGCAGGGTTTATGGGGCTATCAGGCATAAATATTAAGATTTCCACTTCAATAATTTTTGCGATTGCGTTTGGTATTGCCGTTGATGATACGATTCACTTTATGAGTAAACTTAGAATTGAATTGAACAAAGGAAAGTCAATAATTTACGCCCTAAAACGGACCTACCTTTCGACAGGAAAGGCAATAGTTGTTACTAGCCTAATCCTATGCAGTGGCTTCTTAATTTTAGTAGGTTCAGCTATTTCGAGTACATTTTACATTGGACTATTAGTAAGTCTAACATTGTTGTTTGCTGTACTGAGTGATTTGTTCTTTTTACCTGTCCTAATATTATTATTCTTTCAAGAACCAAAAAAGAAACGTAAGCTTTTCGGCAAAAAAAGTATTTCTGCCTAACTTTGGCATTGAAATTGGTAACCTAGTAAAAAAAATTTAACACTAAAGCATACATTATGAAACGAGTATTTTCAATTGCATCATTAGCATTATTAGCAATGACTATTTCGGTAACTTCTTGTAAAAACAAGAAATCTACCCCAAAGAAGGAAGGAGAAGTTCTATTAACTCAATACTGCTCAGGTCCAGATTATTTCTCGAACAAAAAATATTTCAGAGCAAATGCTATTGGCGAAAGCTTAGATCAAATGACTGCTCGAAAAAAAGCAATGTCTGCAGCAAAGGAACAATTAGCAGGTGACATTAATACAACCATGAAAGTTGTTGGAGATAACTACGTAAAATCTTCCGAGTTCAATAATAAAGAAGAAGTTTTAGAGCGATTCGAATCTAACGCCAGAACTGTGGTAAACCAATCCTTAAGTGGAACTAAAACCATCTGCGAAAAAGTTACTAAGACCTCAGAAGGGAAATTTAAATACTACGTGGCTATTGAATTGTCTGGTGACGAGTTAGTTGGTAAGTACAATGAAACTCTGAAGAAAGACGAAAACTTGAAAATCGATTACAATTACGAAAAATTCAAAGAAACATTTGATAAGGAAATGGAAAAAATGGAGAATAGATAGCCGTTTTTCACAATAAAATTGGAAAGCCCTAAGCAAGGAATTGCTTGGGGCTTTTTATGGTTTTTATTATTAGAACCACGTCTGTTTTTTTTGGGGAGCACTAGATTAAGGAATATCACTTCGCAATAAAGTATTATCATTGCAACAACTTAAAAAAACAGTAAAAATGAAAAAGGTATTAATTATTGCAACCGGTGCTCTTTTAACTTTCGGATTCACTTCTTGTAAAAAAGATTATACATGTGAGTGTACTTCAACTTCAACAAGCTCTTCAACAGATCCAGACTTGCAAAGCATTCTCCCAGCTCCGAGTACTACAACTTCTTCTCTCTCAAAAAGCATGAAGAAAAAAGAAAGTGAAGATTGGTGTAAAGGATTTGAATCTGAATCTACATACAATTCAGGTGGTGGATTTTTCAACTATACAGTAACCGACAAAACTACGTGTGAGTTGAAATAACTTCGCTAAAGTATTAATTGAAAAGCCGCTTTTTAGCGGCTTTTTTCGTTTAATGCATAACGGTGTTGAAAATACTTTTCTTCTTGAATTAATACTTTCCATTTGATAGCAAACAATTAATTCCCAAATCCAGAAGTTCATTTTGAAATTAATCCATATAATCTGTATTATTGTCACAACTTAAAAACTACAATACAATGAAAAAATTATTATCAATTGCTGCTGCAGGATTAATGATGGCAGGCTTAAGTTCTTGTTCCAAAAGTTACACATGCGACTGTGTAGAGAAGTACGATCAAACTGCATCTGACCCTGCTTTTGAAGAATATACATGGCCAGGTTACACCGAAACATATTCATTCACTTCGTCAAAAAAGAAAAAAGAAAGCGAAGATTGGTGTAAATCTTACGAAACGGAAGCTTCATCAAGCTATACCTCTACTGAGTATGATTATGAGAAAGATAGAGAAGTTGTGGTAACCTATACTGAGTCTGCAGTTACAACTTGCTCTTTGAAGTAAGTTGAATTCGAAATAAATAAAAAAAGCCGCTAAAAGCGGCTTTTTTTTATACTAAATCTTCCGCCCCATGAGACAATTCTTTTAGCTTTTTCACCAAGAAGAATAATAGAATGCCAACTAGTAAACAAGCTACAGCAATAATGGAAAATGCGGCCATTTCTCCAGCTTCTTGTGCATACTCGCCCAACATTCCTGCTGCTTTATTTCCTAGCCCCGTAATGGCAAAATAGGCTCCCATCATCAAACTAGCGTACTTAACTGGAGCCAATTTTGTAATAAATGAAAGCGCAACCGGAGATATACTTAACTCCGCAACAACGTGCAAGAAATAGGAGAACAACAACCAATAGATTGGTGCTTTTCCCAACATATTTACTGATGCATCATACACTGCGCCCATTAAGGCCAAAAAACTAATACACATGATAATCATACCTGCGGCCATTTTGAAAATTGCAGAGGATTCTCTACCCATTTTACCCCACTTGAGCCACAACCACGCCATAGGAGCGCCAATTAGTACTACATAGAAAGCATGCAACGATTGAAACCAGCTGGTTGGTATTTCATAACCAAACACAAATCTGTCAACACTATCTCTAGCGTATAAACTCATTAGACCACCTGCCTGCTCATAAGCAGCCCAGAACACAATTACAATTAGAAACGAAAGTAAAAGAACAATAACTCTGTCTTTTTCAACCTTAGACAAGGGTTGAGTAGCCAAATGACTTTCAGTTTCTGAATGTTTCAACAGATTTCCTACGTGCTTTAGGTGCTTCCCTCCAAACACAAAAACTACCTGGCCTAAAATCATCCCAAAACCGGCTAATGAAAACCCGAGATGCCAATCAATAGTTTCGCCTACTGTACCAATAATGAATGGTGCAGCAAGCGCACCGATATTTATTCCTATATAAAACAAGGTAAAACCTGCATCTCGTTTGGCATCTCCTTTTTTATACAACCCACCTACCATGGTGCTAATGTTTGGCTTTAACAGGCCAACTCCGCAAACTAATAACGTTAATCCGGAATAAAACATGGTTAACGAATCGATAGCTAAGGCAAATTGTCCAAGAATAATAAGTACTCCACCAACAATAACGGCCTTCTTTTGCCCCAGCCATTTATCGGCTGCAATTCCGCCAAAAATCCCCATAAAATAAACCATCATTCCATAAGTTCCGTAAAGCGATAGTGCCTCTGCACTTGTCCACCCCATACCAGGGTTAAAGGTTTCGCTTGTTGCCCTAGTTAAGTACAGAACCAACATGGCCCGCATTCCATAAAATGAGAAACGCTCCCACATTTCGGTAAAAAACAATATAAATAAACCCTTCGGGTGACCTAGAATAGTTTGTTCTTGCATACTAATATTTTAGAGTTACCGAAAATAACCTTCTTGTTGATATAAACTGTATCTAAATAAGAAACATTGAGAATTGAATGGTCCACGAAATGAACTAACAAATTCCCAAGTTTTAATCAGACACAAGGTGAAACCTCTTCCCTAGAATGGACTACTCTCCTGAGTTCTTCAATATTACCTTCTGTGGAAATATGAATTAGAATTTGCCATGTAAAGTATGGCTCTCCACAACCACCAGTGGCTTGATTTACAATTAGGAAATAACCATTTTTAGATGGCTTTATTCCGCCTAATTCAACATTATTTATCTGATAATTGTATCCCGAAACCAGGGCTAACAATATGGCGTCACTTTCAGAGTCAATATCTGCTAAAAAAACAACAATACTCTCCGAATCATTCGCAATACGTATTTCATCGTTTTGCCGATATTTAATTAAGTGATAGCAATAATCTGGAAAACAACCTGGCGCAAATCCAGTTCCTGGAACTTTATGAGCATTGAACACTCCGATACAAGAATCTTTATTCGAACTATTTCGACATAAATCCCCTCCAAATAACACGATTTGGGTGGTATCAATTATTGTATCTTTCCTACTATCGTAATACTCTGGTTGAATGTACCCTAGTTCCCAATAAGTAACTCCCTGGGCAGGTACTATATCTTCAAATGGAAACCGTGTTTCGATTGGCTCAAAGCCTTCTGTCCGAATTTCCACAATTTGAGGTTCTGATTTTTTGCACGAATACACAATCAGAAAGGTTATAAAAACGGCAATAGGGAAATTACAATGAGGTTATTTCACTTGATTTGAAATTAATTCTAAAATTAAACAAATCTCTACAGCAACCTAATTCTGAATTATTATTCGAAAGTATTGCCTGCTCATTTTTGAATGCTAGCCTTCACCATTCTTTCCTTTCCTTGCGCATCTTTCCGAACTTCAATATTTACGAAATTCATGGATTCTAACAATTGCAGAACCTCATTCGAGTATCGTTCATGAATTTCAAAATACAACTTGCCATTTTCGGTAAGAGTATCTAGTGCGTGTTTGGCAATTTTTTTATAAAAAATAAGTGGATCATTGTCATCAACAAATAAGGCTATGTGCGGTTCGTAATCCAACACATTACTTTCCATTTCGGCTTTATCGCTTTGCAACACATACGGTGGATTCGAAATAATTACATCTAACTTTATTGTAACTGGAAGTTCCTTCAGAATATCGCATTGGAAAAACTCAACCGATACTCCATTCAATTCAGCATTTTGCTTTGCAATTTCTAAAGCATCCAAAGACACATCACATGCCAAAACCGAACTTTGGGGTAATTCGTGGGCCAGAGTAATTGGAATACAACCTGAACCTGTTCCAATATCTAAAATTGACAAACTATTTGCAGTTTTAAAATCAGCAATTATCCATTCACATAGCTCTTCTGTTTCAGGTCTTGGAATAAGTACATTAGAATTTGTTTTAAAAGTACGGCCATAAAACTCCGCATTACCAATGATGTACTCAATAGGTTCTGATTTAAGTAACCGATTTACCGCTCGAATAACCAAAAGCAAATCACCTTCAGTAATCAGCGAAACAGGATTTAGAAATCGTTCTTCCTTTGAAACTTTGAGCAGCTCCGTGAATATTACATTAGTAAGACTTTGAATTTCCGAAAACGAAAAGTCATTCGTCAGTTTTTTCGTAACATATTCGGCTACGCCTTTGTATGTATTGTCCGATAAATTCAATTGCAATTATTGCATTTGAACTTCTTGGATAACATTTAGCTCGAGGTATTTGTCCAAAATAGCATGGTACTCCGCGGTTGCAGAAAACCCAAATCCGCCTACCATAAATTCATTGAAAATCGTGTTCCAATCGCTATTGGGAGGAAATACAAATCCAAAACGCTCTCCATCAATATCGGCAGTTCTGTGCACACGTAACAACCCACCTTGTTCTTCGGTGAATGCCATGTACGTTATAATATCTACATAACCGAAGTAATGCGGGTCTTCCTTCATACGCATTAGCATTTCCTTCGGGTTCTCTGCATAACTAACTGTCATTTCTGGAAAGTACTTTTTCTTTATGTCCAATAACTGTTCTTCATGCGAAGAACCTTTTACCACCAACGCAACTCGGTCTTGAAACACCTCCGCAAATTCCGACATACTTCTCAAGTTATTTACTTCCAAAGCAGAAACTAAAACTGCTACATTTTTGAGGTAGGGTTCAGAAAACTTCGCCCATTTTTCGCGTTCTTCATGAATAGTGACTGAACCTAGACCAATTTGACCATTTCCTCCATCTTTTATTCCTGTATAAAAAGTGTTGAAGTTATCGTACTTCTGATAATTCAATGTTATTTCCACACCTTTATAGGTGGCTAACCAATGTTGAAATTCTTTGATAATATCGATTTCAATTCCCATATGATTTCCGTTCGGATCTGCAAACGCATAAGGGAAATTTTCGAAGTAGTTTATATTCAGCACTCCAGCCCGTTGACTAGCCACTTTATTCCAGCTTTGGTAGGTTTTAGTTTGTGCTGCGCAAAGCATACAAACAACTAATAAACAGAATGTTAGAATCGTATTTTTCATGATTATATTTTTTTCAAGCTGCAAAAGTAATGGGTTTCTTAAGTTGGCAATTTAAAACCAACTATTATCCATTCAGCAACTCAACAAATTCTGTTTCCGATATCATTTTCACTTCCAATTTTTCCGCCTTGGCCAATTTTGAAGGTCCCATATTTTCACCTCGAATCAAATAACTCGTCTTTTTGGAAATGGATCCTGAGTTTTTACCTCCATTGTTTTCTATCATGGCCTTGAGTTCATTTCTTGAATGATGCTCAAACACACCCGAAAGCACAAAAGTCAAGCCCTTTAGCTTAGTTGTTGTATTCGCTAATTGCGCTTCACTTAGCTCAAATTGTAACCCATGAGCTTTTAATCGACGAACTTCTTCCACATTTCTTTCATCGGCAAAAAACTGAACCAGACTTTCGGCTATCTTCTCTCCTATTTCGTCAACATTAACCAACTCCTCAAGAGTTGCATTTACAATTCCATCAATGGTTCTATAATGCTTCGCTAGCTTTTTGGCAACCGTTTCTCCAACATACCGAATTCCAATTCCATACAATACTCTTTCAAACGGAATCGCTTTAGACTCCGCAACTCCAGCAATTAGATTATTCACCGATTTTTCGGCAAAGCGCTCTAGTTGAATCAATTGTTCGAAAGTGAGTTCGTACAAATCAGCCGGTGACCCAACTAGTTTTTCTTGAAACAGCAACTCAATGGTTTCAGAACCCAAACCATCAATATCCATGGCTTTTCGACTAATGAAATGCTGCATTCTACCCGTTATTTGTGGCGGACAGCCCAAATCGTTTGGACAATAATGCTGTGCCTCTCCCTCTTTTCGAATCAACTCTGTGTCGCACTCTGGGCAATTGGCAATGTAATCGACTGGCATGACCAGTAAATCACGTTTGGAGAGTTCAACACCCGTTATTTTAGGGATTATCTCCCCTCCTTTTTCGACGTAAACATAATCTCCAACGCGGATATCCAATTTCTCAATTTGGTCGGCATTGTGCAAGGATGCACGCTTAACAGTCGTTCCAGCCAATAGCACTGGTTCTAAGTTTGCTACCGGAGTGATGGCTCCAGTTCTACCTACTTGATAGGTTATTTCATTCAGCCGAGTCAATGCCGCTTCTGCTTTAAACTTAAAGCTGATAGCCCATCGCGGAGACTTTGCGGTAAACCCAAGTTCTTCTTGAATTCTATAGTTGTTCACTTTAACCACAACCCCATCAATCTCGAATGGAAGTTTTGAACGTTGTTTGTCCCAATATTCCACAAAACCCATAATTTGTTCAATAGTGTCACAAGTTTCAATATATCGAGGTCGTGCAATCGGTGTTTTAATGCCCCAAGAGGCGGCTGCTTCAACACTTTCGTAATGACCAGGATAATCTTTGCTATTTGAGTGAACACTGTATAACATGCAATCTAAACCCCGTGTAGCCACAACGGCAGAGTCTTGCATTTTCAACGTTCCTGATGCTGTATTTCTTGGATTTGCAAAGGTTGGTTCTCCTAACTCTTCACGCTGCTCATTTAGCTTCTGAAAGTTTTGAAGTGGATAAAATATCTCTCCTCTTATTTCCAAATCTTCAGGAAAATCACCTCTAAGGGATAAAGGAATGGAACGAATGGTTTTTACATTGCATGTCACTTCTTCACCTTGAGCGCCGTCTCCACGGGTAACTGCCTGAACTAATTCTCCGTTTTTGTATTTAATACCGATTGCTACACCATCGTATTTCAGTTCGCAGACGTAGGTTATTTTTTGTTCAGTTAATTTTTGGTTTCGTGCTTCCCATTCTTCCAATTCATCTTTAGAATAGGTATTGGCCAAACTCAACATCGGAATGTCGTGTTTTACAGTATTAAATTTTTTGGTAACGGCACCTCCAACTCGTTTAGTTGGCGAATTATCTGAAGCAAATTCTGGGTGAGCCTCTTCCAATTTTTGAAGCTGTTTCAGTTTCATATCAAAATCATAATCCGATAGAACCGAATTATCCAATACGTAATACTGGTGATTTGCCTCCTTTAGTTCTTCTGTAAGGGTTTGAATTTCAGCTTGAATGTTTGCCATTTATTAAAATATAATTGAGCAATGAAAATAGTATTTTTAGAATGTAAAATCTACTCCTATGGCTATTAAGAAATACGAAAAAGAAGACGTGAAAATTGTTTGGCAAAACGAAAAATGTATCCATTCTGCAAACTGTGCAAAAGGACTTTCATCGGTTTTTAAACCCAAAGAAAAACCATGGATTCAACCGGATGGAGCCAGCAAACAAGCAATAATTGACCAAGTTAACAAATGCCCTTCTGGGGCGTTGAGTATTGAAAAATAAATTCGAATGACTTCCAAAATCCCAATCATTATTTCCTATTTGATAATCTTATGTGCTTGCAGTTCTAAAACAGAATACAAACAAATCATCAACAACAACTCTACACACAAATTGAAAATCACATACCCAGAAGAGTTAGATAAGCAAATGGTCATACTTGAGCCAAATAGCAGCTTTATTATTGGAAGAAGACATGAGAGAGGTGGATATCAACGATATCAAAATTGCCCAATGTTATTTGAATCTATTACGCTAAACTCAAAGGATTTTGAAATTTCATTCGATATTAGAAATTCCGATTATTGGTATTTTAACCTCACCCATAAAGGTGGTTTATTAGATGAAAAATGTGAATGTTTTTTGCTGTTGAATGATTCATCGATTAGAAATCAATAAAATGAATATCGTTCTAAAATATCCGCTGGTACTTGCAATTCTTGCAATACTCACGGTTAGTTGTAAAAAACAAATCAATCCACTTACAATTCAATTTATTGATGTAGCAACTGGTGAAGGTATAGAAGGAATACAAGCACATTATTTAGAAGCTAATGGTATTTTAATACCCGCCAACCCCAGCACTATTTATGAGGTTTCGGATAAAAATGGCCAAATTACTTTTTCAGGTAGAAACCTTGATGAAAAGACAGTAACAGTAACCTTTTACGACAGGCCTTACATGGCTGTTGATGGGGATATTTATTGTGCTGGAACAAATGAAATTTATATATATGTCCAACAACCCATTGAGATTGTCAACTGCTCTAAGAGAAAAACATTAAAAATCAATCAAGTAAATAAACCTTTAGATAAAAAGTATTGCATGAACGGATATTTTGGAGAAAAATCATGTGAGTCCTTTTCGGATTGGACACTTTTCTCACAAGATTCAAGCAGTATATATTATCAGATACCGAGCACACAATCCACCTTTCGACTTGACGTTAGACTGAACAGCTGTGAAGGAGAAGTAGATAATTCCAACTCCACTTCAGATACCTCGTTCAACTATACACTTTCAAAAAATGACACAACAGAAATAACGTTAGATTATGCGAATCTACCGAGGTAGGGTGCTAAGAGATAATTTTTTTGTACAAAATAGCTCAATCCTTCCAACTCCTCAACAATAGCATTTGCCGTTTTTCTTATACCGTAACAGAAGTTAAGCGAACATTATCACCACAAATACCTCTTGTTTTCAGTGCTAACTTAATTCCAGCAGGATGGCCTACAACAAACAATAAATCAATAAAATCCAGCAACCTCAAATGCATGGCCGAAGCACTTTCTTTAACCAATTTGTTAACTCTACGGTTCTATCCTTCTTTTTTAGAAAGAAAGGTAACAGGAATAGGCTTTGTACAATGTTGATTATTGCTAGTATTCAGAAGAAAGTGTGGCCATAGAAACTTCAAAGGACATTTCGTTTTCTCAATAGATACAATTGTATGAATCAGAATAAATTTCTTCATCAATTTGGAAGGAATTTTTGAATTTTAAAAACTATGTTGTCAAATTAGATTTTAGTACTGCCTAATTATCTTATAACTAGCTGTTTCGGAATTAGATGTTACCTCTATAAAATATTCCCCAGGTGCATTTGGCAACTCGATTTGAACAATTCCCGAATTGGATTTTTCAGAATAGACCTCAGCACCAAGAGTATTATAAATCCTTATATCGGCAGTTAAGTCCCCAAGATTGACATTTACTACTCCTGTACTCGGGTTAGGGTAAACTAGTACTTTACTAAAAAAGTGAGGTACAACCGAACTAAGTGTTGAAATATCAAAACATTTTGAAGTATCAACACAACCATTGGTAGTAATTATCACTGCGTAACTTCCATCAACTTCAGGAGTATAGCTTTTCGAATTAGCGTTAGAAATGATTTTCCCATCAGAACAATCTATCCAAGTATAAGAGCTTGAAGTTGCATTAGAAGAAATGCTTCCATTTGATACTGTTGCAGAGGTATCGACAGAATTTATGGTTAAGTTCAATGTGACAATAGAATCGCAACCCTTTGAATTTGTTAGGGTATCTGTAGCAATGAAATTACTGGCTGTGAACTTAACACCATTCCAGTTGTAAAAACCACAAGCTGTTATAGAATCTATCCCGAAAGTTACATCAACTATCGTAAGACGCAGGGATACAACAGAATCGCAACCCAAAGTATTTTTGAGAGTAAACTGAGCAGTATTATTGCTAGTGGTATAAGTAGTTCCATTTATCCATGTATATGAAGAACATGCCTTAACCGAATCTACACTAGAACTAGGTTGAAGTATTACTAGATTCAAAGTTAAAATTGAATCACAACCGAGACTATTTTTTAAAGTGTCTTTAGCAGTATTGTTATTGGAAGTATATGTTTTTCCGTCAATCCATGTATAAGAATCACATGCCAATACAGTATCAACCGCTGATGACGAACCATGAATAGTTAATTGAAGTCTCACTATTGAATCACAACCTACTACATTTTTAAATGTATCTGTAGCTATCGTATTACTAGCTGTATAAGTAATTCCGTTTATCCATGTAAATGAATCACACGCCACAACCGTATCAATAAAATGGTTTGAGTTTAAAACAGTTAGTCGAAGCGTAACAATGGAGCTGCAACCTCCGGAAGTTAAATTAGTATCGTTTGCAGTTGTGTCACTCTTATAAGTTATGCCGTTGATCCAGGTGAGAGAATCGCAAGCAATAATCGTATCATCATACGCAACAGGAATACAAGCACCAAGTTTTAGAATAAAAAGGTCTGAGCGTCCAGAATCTATGAGATTAAATATGCCGGTCTCAGGATTGAAATCAGCTGTATCTGTAAAGCTACCAGAAATATGAACTGAAGGACCATTATTTGCAATGGATGGACCCCCTCCATCATCAAATTTTCCTCCAACGGATTTGGCCCAAATAAAATTACCACCGCCACTTAATTTTTGCACAAAAACATCGGACCTACCATTAGACGTTAAATTATAAACCCCAGAATTAGGATCGAAATCTACACTATACCAATAGTCACCCGCCACATATATATTTCCTGTAGTATCAGTGGTAATAGAAGTCCCTCCATCATAACTGGTACTTCCGAAAGATTTCGCCCACAACAAACTTCCGGTTGGAGAAATTTTTTGAACGAACGCATCATGAAGTCCATTTGAAGTCAAATTAAGGGTGGAAATCGAAGGATCAAAATCTACTGTTAATTGAAAATATCCAGTTACCAATACGTTTCCAGAATCATCTATAGCTATGTCATTACTTTTTTCATAGCTTGTTCCACCCATAAGTGCCGTCCATTCAAAATTTCCGTTCGAGTCCAATTTCTGGACAAAGAAATCATCACCTCCCTTTGATTTTCTTGAAAATATTCCTGCACCTGGATCGAAATCTACTCGATCAGAAAAAGTGCCAGTAGTATAACAATTTCCAAATTCATCAGTGGCTATTCCGAATCCAATAACTGAAAAGTCACCACCAAAAGATTTTGCCCAAACATATTGACCGTTAGCGTTTAATTTTAAGACAAAGGCGTCACTAGCTTTAGAGTTTACTATGTTGTTTGTTGCTGGACCTGGGTCAAAATCCACACTTCCGCCGTTACTAAATGGGTTAAATCGACCTGTAACAAGTACATTTCCATTAGGGTCGATATCAATAGCATTACCAGCTACATTGTTATTCCTTGCTCCAACAGTTTTAGCCCAGATATACTGACCATTCGAATTTAATTTTAGTATGTAGAGATCGGTACCGTCAATTGAAGTGAAATTTGCTGTGCCTGCTCCTGGGTCAAAATCCGCAATTGCTTTAAAGTTTCCAGTAATATAAATGTTTCCAGCTGTATCGATTGCTAATGAACTCGAATTATCATGATCTGGTCCTCCAAAAGATTTTGCCCATAGAAAGTTTCCATTACTGTCTAATTTTTGAATGAACACATCTTTCTTTGGACGATTAGGCACATGGTTAGCGGTAAGGTTAAACAAGCCAATTCCTGGATTAAAATCAACAGTGTGCGTATAATCCCCTACTGTATAAACATTTCCCGCCTTATCCGTTTTTATGCATCTTGCTGTATTTCCATCAGCTATACCACCAAATGATTTTGCCCATTTAAATGACCCGTTCTGCGACCATAAACCTAGTGGGAGAATTAATAAAAGAATGATAAAATGTTTCATAGAAAATCTTTTCGTATTTATTGTAGTCCTTCAAGCTCACTTCTGATTGCTTCTTTTGTAGCATCAGATACTCGAACTAAAGGCAAGCGCACATAATCACCACAAACACCTTTGGTTTTAAGTGCAGATTTTATTCCAGCAGGATTTCCTTCCACAAACAGCAAATCAATCAAATCCAGTAATCTCAAGTGCATTGCAGATGCTGACTTATAATCTCCGTTCATCGCATTATGGGTCAACGTTCCAAAATCCTTTGGAATGGCATTTCCAATTACTGAAATGACTCCGTCACCACCAATAGAAATATGTGGTGTAACTAGTGGGTCATCACCAGATATAACCGCAAAACCAGCTGGTTTAGATTTAATAATTTGCCCAACTTGGCCTAAATCACCACTCGCCTCTTTTACAGCAATAATATTATCGAATTCATGAGCTAACCTAAGTGTTGTTTCGGCAGACATATTCGAAGCCGTTCTGCCAGGTACATTGTATAAAATAATATCTGCAGGGCTATTTTCAGCCAAAGCTTTGTAATGCTGGTATATTCCTTCTTGTGTTGGTTTATTATAGTATGGACTTGCTGATAAAATGGCGTCAACTCCCGTAAAATCAAAATCTTGATAGCCATCAATAATAGCTTGGGTATTGTTTCCTCCTTGACCAAAAACCAAAGGCAATCTGCCAGCATTTACTTTCTTCACATGCTCAAGAACCGCTTGCTTTTCGGATAAACTCATTGTTGCTGGTTCTCCAGTAGTACCTTGTACTACCAAAAAATCTACTTCTCCATCAATCAAATGATTCGTTAATGCAGTTAATCCATCAAAGTCAACGTTACCACTAATTAAAAAAGGAGTAACCATTGCTATTCCTAAACCACCGAATTTATGCTGCATCTTTTTCTTTATTAATCATATTTATATACTTCACCAATTGCTCAATCGTGTCGTCAAGTTTTTCTGGTTCTTTAGACTGAATCATTAAACTCAACACTTCTTTATTCCACATCTGGTCTATCCCTACCTTAAAAGTTGAGTTTGACATTGCAGTCAAAAACTGCAATGGCAAGACTGGTTTTAGCGTTAAGTCAATCAATAAATCACAAACTCCAACAGACATGTTTTTTGGTCGGTAATACCAATTGAGGTCTTTCCGGTAAAGTATTTCAAGTTTCTCGAAAGGTGTTGTGGTTTTATCGTTCGGTTTTTTAGAGTAACTAATAAAATGAATGTTCAACGCTGGGTTGGCGTTTTCCAATATCAAATGAGCATTCTGCAATCGCTTTTGCTTTATTGCCTGCTCGTCAATAACTACAACACATTTACGAATGCTTTCAAGCGATATGGATTGCACCTTTTTAGGTCTTGTCACCGCGTTTTTTAGAACACGCTTCCCATAAGCCATTCGCAATTGTTCGAGCATAGGGCAAAATTAGAGATTGATTGGAAACACAAGCTTTCAAATTAGAAGTTTCAACTTTAGAAAATAGCCGCTCCAACTAATAGCTATGCCGCTAGTCTCTTGGAGCTGACATCAACTAGCCAAACAACCTCTGCCACCAGGATTTATTGGGTTTCTCGTTTTCTTGTTCCTTAAGGTATTCGACGATGTCGATTCCATAAGCTTTCAATTCACCAGACTCCGTTAACAGTGCTGGTAGAATAAACAAGTCCATTGGAGCCACATCTCCTTTATCCAAATTCTTAATGTCCATCTTCAATCCTAACTCAATAATGGTTTTCTGAACTTTTTGACAATCGTGGCAATTTTCACCTACAAATAATTGATACTTCATACTACTGGTTGTATTTGCTGATTTCTTTATCAAAATCAGTAATGTCATGCACCAAAACGCTCTTTCTATCAAAGTTTATAAGTTCCATTTCTCTCAGTTCATTGAGGACAATTGTAACAGTTTGCCTTGATGTAGCAGTCAGATTTGCAATATCCTGATGGGTAAGATCGTGTTTAAACTTTAGACCATAACCTACTTTTGTTCCTCTTTCGGTTGCATTGGTGTGAATAAATTCCAAAATACGTTGTCTTGCATCTTTAAAAACTAGAGACTCTAACCTCCGCTCAACCTTTTGCAGGCGGTCCCCAATAGTTTTTATTACTTCAAAATTCAACTTTGGGCTAGACATCAAAATCTCTTTCATCTCCTCTACACCAATTGCGCAAAAGCGCACATCGGTGGTCAACGCCTGCGCAAAATCTTTTCGTTTATCCTGACCCATAATAGACAGTTCCCCAAAAATTTCTCCAGGCTCAAGAATTGCCTTTATGATTTCCTTTCCATCATCACTAAAAGTTCCAATCTTTACCTTTCCTTTTTTGAGTAAGAAAACAACCTTTGAAGGGTCGTCTGGGAAATAGATATATTTCCCTTTTTCCATAGAACGCATGCTAGTATGGTCGTCTATACGTTGCATATCTTCTGGCTCTAAATCCCGAAAAATATTTATCTGTTCTAGGTACCAAAGTTTACTTTCTGCTGAAGCCATAATCTGCTTTAAAATGAAAGGCGAAATATAGGAGTTTTAAGTCTAAGTTAGTATTGATTAGTAACGAGTGACATAGTTTTCAATATCTAATTCTCATCACTACACCAACTAGTCTCATTAGGTCCTTCCCTACTGACCGCAAACCTCCTTTGGAGGTTGGAGCGGGTATGTGCGTGGGGCGCGTGGTTTCAGCATTACAAACAAAACGTAATTGACCTAGAGGGCATACAAACCCCTTCCGACCTTTTCTAAGGAAAAGCCCACCTTCCCGAAAGGGACGAACACCTCTCAACATAACCTCCTTTTGTAGTTATGGTGATTTTTTTTAGAAACTCTTTTCATTAAAAAATTCGATCACTGGTAATTGTCATAGGTAATCAGTCTTTTCAGCACACATTTGGAAGCAAGCACTCAGCCAGTCCTTCCCTATTTTGAGAAGGTAGCGCGCAGCGACGGAAGGGGTTTCAGCATTACAGACAAAGCGTATTTGACCTAGAGAGCATATAAACCCCTTCCGCTTTGTGCCTCAGCACCTTCCCGAAAGGGAAGGACGCGTTGAATGCCAACTAGTACCCGTTTAGATTTTTACCTGCGAATATCAACCCAACTCTACCGTCATTCCGTAAGATTAGGTGAACTTAACGACGCAGGAGTTTAGAGAACCTTCTGTACGGAATCTCCTTTAGAACTATTTCTCGCTCTAGTCATGTTTTCTTCGCCTCAAGCCGGCTAGGCTTTCACCTTTGCCCAAAGCCGCAAAGGTGAACCAAAATGCTTTTGAAGGTTTTAAGGAGTTTGCAAGCAACGTGTGTCTTTTGTTCTTCACGCTTTTTCCGTTACACGGATGCGATTACGAACAATACACACTAACTCTGAAAAACCTTCTTTCTTGAAATTAGTATTTGTTCTGATAGTTATAAGAATGAACAAAGAATTCTATTGCATTTATAGCTTTACTACCGTCATTCCTTACGATTAGGTGAACCTAACGACACAGGAGTTTAGAGAACCTTCTGTAAGGAATCTGTTCAATCACTGATATATAGATTCCAGATAGATGATTCAAATTGCTCTCATTCTTCAAGCTTTTCATCTATCTTCCCGAATGACGGAATAAGAAAACCTCATTCTACACTTTAAACTACCGCCGCGAATAATAATACAGCACTTAACAAACTAATAACTAGTTACTGGTCCCTGACACCTAATAACTACAAGCTATTTACTAATTTAGACGTCAATTATTCAAAACAGAAACAAAACGAACATATGAAGTTAGGAAACTATGTTTTAGGCAGTTGGCATGAAGGCACAGATGAAGGCAAACCACTTTTCCACGCTATTACAGGAGAAAAAGTGGCTACGGCGACTAGTGCGGGATTAAACTTTGGCGATATTCTCCATTACGGAAGAACCAAAGGCGGTCAAGCCTTAAGAAAAATGACTTTCCAAGAACGTGGACTAATGCTCAAGGCATTAGCACTCCACCTAATGACAAAAAAGAAATCCTACTATGAATTGAGTTGGGCGACTGGCGCAACTAAGGTCGATTCTTGGATAGATATTGAAGGCGGAATCGGGAACTTGTTTGCCAATGCAAGTCTCAGAAAACAATTTCCAGATTTACCCTATTACGTCGATGGAGAAGCCGCTCCACTAAGTAAAGGCGGTTCTTTTATTGGTCACCACATTATGGTACCAAAACAAGGAGTGGCCGTACATATCAATGCATTCAACTTTCCAGTTTGGGGAATGTTGGAGAAAATTGCAGTTAACCTGATGGCAGGAATGCCCGCGGTTGTTAAGCCTGCGACCATCACTTCATTCTTGACAGAATTGGTAGTTAAAGACATTGTGGCTTCTGGAATACTTCCTGAAGGTTCTTTGCAGTTAATCTGTGGTTCTGCCAACGGAATTCTAGATTATGCAGAATCTGAAGACGTTATTACCTTCACCGGCTCTGCAAGCACAGGAAAAATGCTTAAAGCTCACCCAAGGCTAATTGAAGAAGCTGTTCCGTTTAATATGGAGGCAGATTCATTGAACTGCTCAGTTCTTGGAGAAGACGCAAAACCAGGTACTCCAGAGTTCGATTTGTTTATCAAGGAAGTTCGAAAAGAAATGACTGTGAAAGCGGGTCAAAAATGTACCGCTATTCGAAGAATAATTGTTCCAGAAAACTTGGTAGAAGATGTTCAAATTGAACTGGGTAAAGCATTAGCAAAAACTACAATTGGCGACCCTCAAGTGGAAGGTGTTCGAATGGGCGCATTAGCTGGCGAAACTCAAGTAACCGAGGTTAAGGAAAAGGTTTTACAATTATCTGATAGTCAATATATTGTTTACGGTGACTTAAACCAATTTGACGTTATGGGCGCGGATAAAGATAAAGGTGCATTCATGGGTCCTATTCTTTTCAGAAACGACGACCCATTCAATAAAACTGACGTCCATGAAACGGAGGCATTTGGACCGGTTTCCTCTATACTTCCTTACAAGAATATGGACGAAGCAATTCGCCTTGCACAAATGGGTAAAGGTTCACTCGTCTCATCTATTATAACGGCAAATGACGACCTAGCTAGAGAATATGTGGTTGGTGCAGCAAATATGCACGGACGTATTTTAGTATTGAACAACGATTGCGCCGCTGAAAGCACAGGCCACGGCTCACCAATGCCACTTTTAACTCACGGCGGACCAGGAAGAGCTGGTGGCGGTGAAGAAATGGGCGGTAAACGAGGCGTTTTGCATTATATGCAACGTACTGCAATTCAAGGCTCCCCTACCACCCTAACGAATATTACGCAACAATATCAAGTTGGTGGTAAATTCTTGGATCCAGGAAAACATGTTTTCAGAAAGCATTTTGAAGAACTATTAGTGGGAGAAACTGTAATCACGGCCAAAAGAACCATTACAGAAGGCGATATTGTGAACTTTGCTAACGTAAGTTGGGATCACTTCTATGCGCATACTGATGTTACTTCATTAGACGAAACAATCTTCGAAGATCGCGTTGCACACGGATACTTTATTCTGTCTGCCGCTGCTGGATTGTTTGTCGATCCTGCAAAAGGACCTGTATTGTTGAATTACGGATTAGAAGAATGTCGATTTGTAAAACCCGTTTATGCTGGCGCTACAATTGGAGTAAAATTCACAGTTAAAGAAAAAATAGATCAAGAAAAACGTAGCGATGACGATATTGCAAAAGGCATCGTAAAGTTCTTAGTGGATGTTTATGATGAAACTGGTGAAACGGTAGCAATAGCTACAATTTTGACCATGGTTAAGAAAATTGACCAGAGTAAATAAATAAAAATTCTTTTAATTAACGTCATTCCGTAAGATTAGCTGAGCATAACGACGAAGGAGTTTTAGAGAAGCTTCTATATGGAATCTAAAACAATTACGGAATAGATTCCTGCCTTCGCAGGAATGACGGAATAGATGAACAGAAAAAAAAGGCAATGAACGAAGCAGTTAGTAGTATTGCTGCAATTGTAGAAGGTTTGAAATTAGATTATCCTAAATTGACGCATTATGAACTTTTATCAAGAGCAGTTGAAAAGCAACGAAATGAAATATTAATTAAAGGATTAAAAATTAGCCCTTCCGGCAAACACCCGAGTTCACTCGAAGCAATTTCAATGCAACTTGGTTTTAAAAATGATGGAATGAATATTAATCTTGTTGACGCAATAACCGAGAAAGATTAATAAACTATTATATCGCTAAACAGATTCCCGCCTTCGCGGGAATGACGGTTTGGTACTTAATGAATAACAAAAAATGAACGAAGCAATACATCAAGGTTCAGTAGAACTTACCGTTAAAGACGGAATAGGAACAATAGAATTTTTTCACCCATTGAGCAACAGCTTACCCGGTAAGATATTGACGAAATTAGCAGATACCATAACCGATGCAGGAAACAATAACGATATTTCCGTAATCATTCTAAAATCGGCTGGTGACCGTGCATTTTGTGCTGGAGCGTCATTCGATGAATTAATTTCCATTGACAATTTAGAGACAGGAAAAGTCTTTTTCTCTGGATTTGCGAATGTGATAAATGCAGCGCGGAAATGCCCGAAATTCATTATCGGACGTGTTCAAGGAAAGGCAGTTGGCGGTGGCGTTGGTATGGCCAGTGCTGTTGACTTCTGCTATGCGACCAAGTTTGCATCAGTCAAGTTAAGCGAATTAGCTGTTGGTATTGGACCATTTGTAGTTGGCCCAGCTGTAGAACGCAAAGTTGGAACCAGCGCTATGAGTATGATGGCTATTAACGCATCAGAATTCTACTCTGCTGAATGGGCAAAACAACAAGGTTTGTATGCCGAAATATTTGATTCGATTGAACACTTGGATGCAGGAATTGAAACTTTAGCCAATAAACTAGCGAAATCAAATCCTGAAGCTATGCAGTTACTCAAAAAGGTATTTTGGGAAGGCACCGAGCACTGGGACACTTTACTGAGTGAGCGAGCAGCCATGAGCGGAAAATTGGTCTTGAGCGATTTTACAAGAAATGCCATTAATGCTTTTAAGAAGAAATAGATGACTAAAATTCTAATGGTGTGTTTGGGCAACATTTGTCGTTCGCCTCTAGCAGAAGGAATCATGCGTAAAAATATCGAAGAGTATAATCTCGATGCAATGGTTGACAGCGCTGGAACGGCTCATTTTCACATTGGCCAATCTCCTGACCCTCGCAGTGTTGAGTCCGGAGCAAGACACAATATTGACATATCTGGTTTGCGTGGCCGACAATTTGGAGTAGCCGATTTCGACAACTTCGACCTTATTTATGTCATGGATAAAAGCAATTACCGAAACGTTTTGGAATTGGCCCGAGGCGAAGACGATAAAGCCAAGGTTGAATTGTTGCTGAATGTTTCAAATCCAGACCAATTTTTGGAAGTACCCGACCCCTATTACGGCGGTGAGCAAGGTTTTGAAAATGTGTATCAAATGATAAACGAAGCCTGCGCTAAGGTAGCGAAAAACATCAAAAATGGCTAACGGAAAACTATTCCTTATTCCTTGTGGATTAGGTGGAGATAACGAATCGGAAATTTTACCACGTGAAACAATAGAAGCAGCTCACTCCCTAACTGAATTCATTGTAGAAAAGGAAAAAACGGCACGCCATTTCCTAAAACGAATTGGCTATCCCCACCCTTTAAATGACTTGATTTTACATCCACTGAACAAACACTCCGACGAAGCCGCAACGCCTTTGTACTTGAACAATGCCCTTGAAGGTCGAAATATTGGATTGATATCTGAAGCAGGATGCCCAGCTGTAGCTGACCCAGGAGCTGTAGTTGTTGAGTTAGCTCACAAAAAAAACATTGAAGTAATTCCTTTAGTTGGCCCCTCCTCTATTTTATTGGGCTTAATGGCCTCTGGCAAATCGGGACAATCGTTTGTGTTTCATGGCTATCTTCCTAAAGACAAATCGGACCGAATGCACAAAATCAAGCGAATGGAATCGGATTCGAGAAAGGGTCAGACTCAAATCTTTATGGAAACACCATTTCGCAACAATGGATTATTGGACGACCTAATCGCGGTTTTGTCTAATCAATCCGTTCTTACCATCGCTACAAATTTGCAAACCTCGAAGCAAAAAATCATAAACCTACCTATCGAAAAATTAAAAAACCGAAAGCCAGACTTAGCTAAAAAACCAACGGTTTTTTACTTGTAGTAATTTCAACCACTAGACAGATAGATTCGCAACTTATCGATTTCTTGAATTAGCGTGTAACTTATTGTGCCGTTGCAAAGTAAGAGACAGTAAATTTGCTCGCACAATCTGAATTTAACAATGTCAAGAAATCCAGTTCAACACCTACTTTCAATTGCAATATTGTTATGGTTAACCCAAAACGTTTTTGCTATTAACCCTCCATCAGCTGTGGGAAGCGATGCCAACATCATTTTGTGGTTACACCCCGATTCTGGAGTTGTTAATTCGTTTGGAGGTGCTGCATCAATTGGACAAGACGTGGCTGAATGGCGAGATATTTCTGGGAATGGCTTTAATTTCACCAATTCATTCACCAACAGGCGACCAGTTCTTACTACTTATAACTCAAAACGATTTTTAGATTTTACTTCAGGTGACTTCTTTGAAAATACAGCAATTCGAGACTCAATCAATGGGTTGGATGAGTTCTCAATATTCATGACTATTAAATCGGACCGAATCAATACCGACAAGGGGTTTATGGATTCTGAGAATCCAAACGGCTCTGATAACAAGCTCTGCCTCCGTTATGACCGAAGGGGTGCGAATACTGGAAGATCAAACCTTCTCAAAACTGGATTGAACGGAAATAGCTCCGTCAATCAGGTTGAGACACAATCTAATACTCAAACCACTACTGTCCAAACATTAACTCTGGTTTGGAAAGATGGTGAGCGATTACTAGTGTACATAAATGGAGTATTGAACGATTCATCAAATGCTACTATTGCTGCACCACTTGCTGGGATAAATAAAATTATTATTGGAAAAGGACCAAAAGACTCTGGTGGTGGACTTGGTGGTGGTTCTGGTTGGGACGGTTTAATTGGCGAAGTTATTTTCTACAATAAAAAATACAGTGCAGATACCATTCAACAGGTGGCTAGTCAAATTTCGTCGATACAATCTGTTAAAACAGGAATGTGGAATGATCCTACAACATGGGATTGCAATTGCGTACCGTTGGATACTTATGATATTAGTATTAATTCCAGCCATACTGTGACCCTTGCTGGAAATTCGGGAGCAAGAGATTTGAATGTAAGTTCTGGTGGAAGTTTAGACTTGTCTTCCAGTAATTTCACAATGAGTATTTCAGAACATTTTAATATTCAAGGAACGTTAAACGAACGTGCAGGAAGAATTTCTTTTATCGGAAATCAACCATCTTATTCTACTGGTTCATACAGCGTTTATAACTTAGAAGTGAATAAGACAGAAAGTGGTTTATTACTTGTCCAAGCGGGGAGACTTTCTATTGAAAACGAATTGCAAGTAAATGATGGAATTTTCCAACCAAACAATAAAACGACTTTACTATCAACGGCTTCAAGAACTGCTCGTATAGCTGAAGTTTTTGGTAATATATCTGGAACCATGACTATTCAACGACATATTTCAGGAATGGGCAATGATATTGGTTACCGACATTTCACAACACCTTTCTCCAACTCTACTTTGGCCACTTTCCAGTACAATCCAAGTTCCAATCCAGGCGGGGTATATACGTATGGCTTTACTGGCTCGAACAAGGTTTCTGCTGGAGGTTTAAATTCAACATACGCCTTTTCTGAGAGTGCCGCTGCTAGTAGCAGTGATTTCAACCTAGGTTGGGTAGCAGCTGCAAGCACATCAGAATCAATTTCGTATGATAATGCGTATACATTTTATTCAGGTGGTGTTTCGTATCCTTCATATCTTTTAAATTGTTCGGGAATTCCAAATGTTGGAAATCAACCGATTTCTAATCTGACATACGGCGGTTCAAATGTCAATGCTGGTTGGCATTTAATAGGAAACCCGTATGCCTCTCCTATAAACTGGAGTTCGGTATCAAAAAGCGGTGTAGATGCTGTTGCTTATGTTTTCGAACAAACTGAAGGCGGTTACATAGCAACTTCCCTCCTACCCAATCCAAATATTATCAGCAGCTACCAAGGGTTCTTTGTTCATGTAAACAATTCCAGCAATTCAATCACCTTTAGAGAAAGTGACAAATCTGATATTGACGTTGATTTTGTACGTTCTCAGCAAAAGCAAAATCGACTTAAACTAAGTGCTTATAATCTAACTTCAGATAAAAAGGCATTGGTAGCCCTTGATTTTTCTCAGTATGCAACTAGAAACTTTGACCCCGCGTATGATGCTTACAAGATTGATAACCCTTATAACTTTCCGAACTTTTATATTAGTGAGAACCAAAAAGAATTTCAAATCAATACGATTTCTGAACAAGATTTAAATTCTCCAATTTTACTAAACCTGACCAGTACTCAAACAACTCAAATGAGAATTTGGATTGAAGAAACTCCAGAAATTAAAGGTTGTTTAATGATTCATGATTTAAAAACTGGAGCTTACTATCCGGTTGAAGATAGTTCCAGTTTTATCGTAACAGTAAATGCCAACGACACACTTCAAAGTAGATTTGAAATTGAAGTATTAAATGGAATTGATGTTATGGAAACTACCAATGAATCCTGTTTTGAATATGACAATGGAAAATTAGAAGCTGAATTTTTAAATTTTACGGGTAACTGGACATTAACAAACTTCCACAAAGAAGTCGTTTCTGCTGGAAACGATGAATTTGTAAGTGTGAAAGGGTTAGCAGCAGGATTATATGCTATCAATTGGTCTGCCACTCACTGCGGAAGTTTCAGTGAGAACGTAATAATTTCGCAACCACAAGAAATCAAGCCCAAATACGAGATTAGCTCCATTCTTAAAAGTGGTGACGAGCTAAGCCCGAATAACATTACTACAGGAGCAACAAGTTATAACTGGTTGATTGATGAAGTTGCGTTTTCCAATGAAGCCTTTCCAACTTTTAAGCTCGAAAAAGAAGGTACTTATGAATTGTCCTTGGAAGCTGTAAATGGAGACTGTAAAAATGTATATAAAACTGAATTCACCGTAGGCCCGCCTGATAATGCTACTGCACTTAGCTCAGAAAATCAAGAAGTAACTGAATTTTGGTTAGCTGAAGGAGTCATTTATTGGACTAGCCATAAAAATGCAAGTCAACTGAAGATTTTCAGTACAAGTGGTCAGCTCGTTGAAGCTATGCATATCGAAAATGAAACTTCTAAACAGATAATATCTGAATTGGAAAGAGGAACCTATATTCTTGAATTACTGGATAGCAATGAAGACTCTATCGACAGAATAAAGGTAATTTACTAAACTACGCTTCCAATAATAGAAAACTAAGAGACTCCTTCTCCACTCCGTTTATTCGAATAATTATAGAATGCTCACCCGGATAATGCTTTCTTGTGGTTAATTCTTTGAACGAATGCTTTTTGGAAAAGCTTTTTAATTCTTTTGGCTCTATCTCAAACTCTGAAATCTGAAAGACTTTTTTGGCCGAACCCTTTTTCTTTTTAAAATCTACTAAGTACTCCAACCGCAATTTTTGCGATTGCTCGCTTTTGTTGGTCAAATCAAACTCAAATTGTAATGATTCTCCAATACAAAGTTCATCCACAGAAATAGTTAGATTGTTCAGATTGACCGATTCAGGGTCACCATAGCCAAACAATTCCAATGCTTTAGGGTGTGGCTGTTTTAGTAATGTTCGAAGCGCATGTTTTACAATCCAAGAACTGTGTTGTTTGTTTTCATCCAACCAGCATTTTGCAATACGTAACACCGTTTCTGGGTGGTCTTTTGAAATATCGTTCAGGTTATTGGCTACACTTTTCCTGACGTATAGGCTATTGTCATTTCTCAATTTCTTTAAAATTGAAAAAATTGGTTCCGGGTCTTTTATGAACTCTGGTAAGTTACCTCCCCATGGTAATCTAGGCCTGCAACCTTCGCTCGATAATCTACGAACATGTTCATTTTCATGATTTGCCCATAGCAACATTTGCTCCATTGTTTTCTCAGGATACTTTTTAATAAAAGGTCGAATAGCAAATTCACCTGTTGAATATTGAGTAAGCTGCTCCAAGGACTTCATTGAACGCTCAAAATGATTTAACCCAAAAAGTTTAACGTAGGCGGGGAAGATGATTTGCTCAAACCCTGAAGGTAAATTGGGGGCTGCTTTTTCTAAACCAGAAACAACTTCATCAAAAGAACATTCAGTGGATTCATTGATTACAGCAGCTATATGGTGGATTCTATCCATAAGCTCACGTTGTTCCCAATCTTCATTTAAGATAATCTTAATGAACTGTTCAGAATCAAAATTTACAATGTGTTTCTCTAGCTCATTAGAATAAGCTTTAACAACATCTTTATTGACTAAATTTTTAAGTGGCTCCATTATTCCTTTACGATTTTTGCGTTTGAGATTCCTGCAGAACCTTTGGCTTCTATAATGTAAACTCCATTCTCCAATTCAGAAATATCGACAACTCCACTGATGGGTGATTCAATTATGGTTTTACCAGTAATATCTATCACTCTTAAAGTGGTGTAAGAATTCAAATCGCCAGAAATATTCAGCAATCCTGTATTTGGATTTGGAAAAAACTGAAGTACATCGTTATCAATTATATCTTCAACACCAGCTGGTTGCAAGGATGTAATGGCAATATTATCCACATACAAATTGTTTCCGAAAGCATTCGTGCCCACGAGTCGGACTTGGATGTACTCGGAATCATCATAATCCGACAAATCGATAATTGCACTTTCCCATTGATTCTGTTTGGGAACAAACAATACAACTGAATCGCCAGTCGTTGCCAAATCAGCTCCACTTTTAGACCAAACTGACTTCCAGTTCGTATTACAACTTGTTGTTACCTCTACAGACAATGAATCTGCAAACAAATCAGACTTTTTAGAAGTGTAAGAATAATCGAAACTCATTTGAAGTAATTGATTCCCGTTGACCATAAGCTTTGAAGAAACAAGGAAATCTTGTTGATTATTACGCACCCTCATGTTGTAAAAATCCAATTGGAGCGCTTCATTTCGAATCCCATTATCCTCCCAAACCCGTACACTCCAAGTATGATCATTGTCTGGATTATCGACTATCCATTTCTCGGTTTTGTGAAAGAAAAAATCATCAGAGAAAGGAATATTCTCCTCTCCAATATTCTTCCATTTTGCGTACGCTTTATCATTGAAGGGATTATTGCTTTTAGGTAAACCCAAACGAATTTGCATTCCAAATTCTGTGTTCTGCTTATTCGCATTGAAACATTTCATTTTTATCAAAACCGAGTCACCTGGATTTAAATTCTGAGATAAGCTTTTCGTCCCATCAACGCTTGCACCTTGCCCATAATCTACAAAAGGGACAATAACGAGCGAATCCATATCAATAATCGAATCACTGTGATTTATGATTTTAAACTCGGCTTCAACTTCATCCAAACAACTTATCCCATTATCAGAAATAGAAACCAATTCAATACTTACATCTTGTGAGTAATCCTGTGGTAAGCTTGCGGTATGCTGAGTCGATAACCACAAAAAAGCACTATCCACATCTATCAACCCATTTCCGTATGCAATATCCTCTCCTGACGGGCCTACATCGGTAGCAGTTAAATACAAGGCCTCAAGGATATCTTGACCCGGCAAATTCGGAAAAGCTTCTTTAAGCAGCAACAAGGCTCCCGCAACATGTGGACCAGCCATCGACGTTCCTTGTTTGTTTTCGTAACCGTCATGTCCAACCGCTGAACGCACTGCAACACCGGGAGCAACAACCTCTGGCTTAATGCTATCAATTCCAGCTTGTGCGCAATAACTCGGGCCTCGGCTGCTAAAACTGGCGATAGGGTAACTTGGTGTGTTTCCATTAATAGCACCAACCGTAAACACCAAATATGGATTTCTGGTAATGGTTGCTGGGGCACCAATTGTTCTTTGACCCGGTCCATTGTTTCCCGCACTCCAAACCACAGCAATTCCAGCTAGTTGGCAAGCAGCAACTGCATCACCAAACGGACTCGTACAAATATCCGGAGAATCTTCAATGGAACGCCCCCAAGAATTATTGATTACATCTGGTCTCACGTAGGGCAAACCAGGAGAAAAGTTATCTTGGTCTAAAACCCATTGAAAGGCACGAATCGTTGAATAGAGTCCTTTTCGTTCACCTGTTTGAGTAGCTACAGGGTCAGCAGCCATAAAAGTTGCATCAAAAGCAACTCCAACGGTATCATTGTTAGCAGGGTCCAATCCCAATACAGTTCCAGTAACATGTGTTCCGTGCGAACCTGTTTTATCAATTGGTACAGGACTATCAAACCCAAACCAACTGTGACTTGCTGGCTCTCTATTACCCACCCATGCATCGGCAATTGAAGGGTGGTTTGGCCAAACGCCTGTATCAATTATCAACGCCTTTCTACCTTTTCCAGTGTAGCCTCGCGCCCACATTTTATGCGCGTTAATGGCTTTCAATCCAGGTTCTGCGCCGTTAATTGATTCTTTACCCTCATCCGACTGCTCTATTTCGGTATCTTCTACCCCAATTTGATTTTCACTGGTAAGTTCCATCCAACGCACCAATGAATTATTAGCTAGTTCGAGTGCCTGTTTTTTATCCAATTCAATAATTACAGAATTGCCCAACCAGAAATCTTCTTGAATAGAAACCTTACCAAACGTTTTGTGCAATTCCTCTATAGACCTGTTATGCATATTTTGCGAAGCCTGAATCACCGCCTGAGCTCGCTGTTCGTTCGAATACTTTTTTCTACGAAACTCCAAATCCAGCGCTTCATAATCCAACTGAGCTTCGAACTGCAACCAAACTTGTTCTGTGGCATTTCTTTCAGCTCCTCTTGCCCAATTATTGAGCTTCGTACTCATAGTTTCCTGCGCACAGACATTTACCATAAGCACTAACCCGCCTATAAAACCAAGTACTCTTAACATTATGTATTGCATAAAGATTTTTTAGAATCGAAAGCTAAAAGTAAGCGTATTCTAACTTTGATTTTGATAGAAATTGGACACTTATGGCAAACGACAGAATTACTGAATCATCTTCTAACCACAACAATCTAGAACAACTTTCGATTAAACAATTGATTCAAGGAATTAACGATGAAGACCACAGTGTGCCTAAAGCAATTGAAAAAGAACTAAACTCGATTGAAACATTAATCCAAAAAGCAAGCGAGCAACTTAAATCCGGAGGTCGTTTGTTTTACATGGGTGCTGGTACAAGTGGTCGTTTGGGAATTGTTGACGCTTCTGAGTGTCCTCCAACCTTTGGAGTTGACCATGATTTGGTAGTCGGACTTATTGCAGGTGGTGATTCCGCAATCCGAAAAGCTGTTGAATTTGCCGAGGACGATACCGAACAAGGTTGGAAAGACTTAATGGAATACGATATTAATTCAAAGGATTTTATAATTGGAATAGCAGCCAGCGGCACTACTCCTTATGTGATTGGTGCATTAAAAACTTGCCAAGAGAATAACATTCCAACAGGTTGTATTACCTGCAACCCTAACTCACTACTGAGCAAAGTCTCGGACTTCCCAATCTCGGTCATTGTAGGGCCAGAATTCGTTACTGGGAGTACACGCATGAAATCTGGTACTGCGCAAAAATTGGTACTCAATATGATTTCCACTGCCTGTATGATTCAACTAGGAAAAGTAAAAGGCAATCGAATGGTAGATATGCAATTGAGTAATGATAAACTGGTGGACCGTGGAACGAAAATGGTATTGGAAGGAACAGGAGTTGATTACGAAGCAGCGAAATCGCTTTTAGAAAAGCATGGTTCTGTTCGGAAGGCTATTGAGGCTTATAAGGGCTAGTTTTCAATACATCGGAAATCAACTCCATTTCATACAAAGTTTCAAACTTTGTGCAACCCACATTCATAAGGTTTCGATAATTATCGGCCTCTGTAGGCATGTTTCCTCCAGCGTTTTTAAACACACTTGTAGAAGGCCATTGCGCGTAGGCGATATACAGTTCATTTGACACTTTATGCAATCTTGAACCAAGCCCATTCTCAAACTCACGAATTAATTCGGTTAACCCTTTCCAACCCTCAATGTATTCTTTTTGCTTTTCTGACTTAATGTGAGCGCCATAAATCACAAAATGCAGTTCTGATGTTGGGGTTTTTCTTTGGGGGTTGTTATCCAATAAATCTTCTACAACTTGCATTTCATTCAACACTTCAATTGAAACACAGCTCTCACGCATTTGATTTCTATACCGATGAGCAGCTTCGCTCATATTGTTCGCGTTTTCATAAACTTCTTTAGAAGGCCATTGAGCATAAGCCAAATATTCCATTTCACTTACTTTATGCAATCGAGAGCCTAAGCTTCTTTCATTTTTATAGGTTTCTTGGGTTAGACCTTTCCAACCGGCAATGAAGTCCTCAGCTTTAGATGAATGAACAATGAATTTGTAAATAACACAATACACTACTTAGGTTTAAATGTTGAAACATACTCAAACCCTTTTTGGATGTAACCAGCTAATGCCTCAGTTTCCTCTAGTAACTCCTGAGGGATAGTTACGTAATTCTTTAGCACCGCGCCACTATTTTTAAACTCTGCTTTGCCAAATTTCGCTTCAAAATCAACCCGTTCTTCATCCGATATCCGAATTCCTAAAACGGCATCTTTCCTTAGAATTGAAAACATATGTCCATTATGCGAGGTATATGGACTCGTTTTTCCTTTACGCTGAATGTGATCTAGTTTAACTACAGCCTTGTCATAATGCTCAAGGTTTATTTTGAATTCATCTGTCATTTTCTCTCCTTTTTAGTTGCAAAATTGATTCAGCATTTCCTGACTCTGCTTCGAACCAAGCTTAGTTGCTTTAACCCAATCCTTACAAGCCCCTTTTTGATTTCCTTGTTTGTATTTACAAAGTCCACGCAAATAAACTGTCCGACCATTGGAAGGATCACCACGATACAATTCTGACAGAAGTTTTTCGGCCGATTCATATTCCTCATTATCCAAATGTGTAACTGCTGTTTTGTATCGTTCCTCGTGACTTGGGCCTGCACTTCCAGACAAATACAAACTAGGAGAAGTACTACCCAATCCCATTTTATAACTGGTGACCGTGTACATTTCCATAATTCGAAGCACGTTGTTCTCGAACCTTTTAAAAAGGGTAGAATCTACTTTTCCACGATACCCAGCATATTCCTCGCCAGTATAAAACCCGAAACACATTCCAATTACAGACGATTGGGGTGTTCCATTAATAATCCCAGGATTCCAATCAGCCAATTCCTCTATTACGGGTTTCAATTTGGACACATTTAACTTTTTTGGATTATGAACCGTTTCAATAGAATCAATTGCTCCGAACTTAGATAGGTGAATAGCCAAATAAACTTCAGCGTTTCTAATATTCTTTTCCTTGGCTAAATTCCTGACTTTTTGGCCTAAATGCCCGTAAATTGCTTTCTCACCTTCTGTGTAGGTTGGCAAAACTGTTGAAGTATCTCCCTGACCGATAGAAGTAAAAGCATATAGCAAACTGATTACCGAGAAAATGAACTTTTGCATCGGAGCTAAAATAAAATCTATTACTAAAATGAGGACCATACTGATTCCAAATCTCACTGTGCGTATTTATTAACTTTGAATTGCATGGAAGAATTCTGGGCATACATTCTTGGAAACAAGGACAATTCGGTACTTTATGTAGGAATGACCAATAATCTACGTAGAAGAATTTCTGAGCACAAGGAAGGTGCTGGAGCTCGATTCACCACGAAATATAATGTTAATAGACTGCTTTATTATGATGGTTTTCAAACTAGAGCGCAAGCACTCGCCAGAGAAAAACAACTCAAGAACTGGCATCGCGATTGGAAGTTGAATTTGATTCGAGAATTTAATCCTGAGATGAGAGATTTGTTTGAGGAGATTTAACCGGATTCCGAATCAACAAACACTAGCAAATATTTTTCTAACATTCCCTCTTACCCGAAACATGTGCTGAACTTGATTCAGTATCGTTTCAGGGTCTCGTCCAAAATGCTCAAATAGTCACATCATTAACTACAAGAAAGTACAGGTTGAGATGCTGAAATAAATTCAGCATAACATGTAGTACCATACTGTACCAATCTATATAATTAGTTACCCTGAACTCGTTTCAGGGTCTCTACCTACATTATCCAATAGCAAAAAATAGTACTACCATAAAACCTGGTTGAGATGCTGAAATGCTAAGATACTGAAACGAGTTCATCAATATGTTCAGCATGACTAACCAGAAAGTTCATTACTTAACGAAAGGATAAACATTTTAACAACCCTTCACCCTAACTATCCCAAACCTTTACCCTACATTTGAAACCAGACTTTAGGGGTGTCCATTTTGCGACTGAGAAATACCCTTATAACTTGATTCGGTTAGTACCGGCGGAGGGAAAAGTCATTCATTGAGCTACAATTCGTAGCTTTTCCTCCAAAACAACTTTAGAAGAATAAATATGGAGGTAATCGTAAACAATACTGCAAAAGAAATCGAGGAGAACAGTCCATTATTTGACTTGCTTAACGATTTGAATATGACAGAACAAAAAGGTATTGCGATTGCCCTAAACAACAAGGTAGTTACCAAATCCAAGTGGGCGGCTACTACCCTTTCGAACAACGATAAAATCACGATAATAAAAGCTACTCAAGGAGGATAAATTATGAAGAAAGACAATGCACCAGAAGAACACGTAATCAGCCGTGAGCCTTTTCCATGCTCGAAAAAAGTATTCGTTCGTGGCGAATTACACGATGTAAAAGTGGCCATGAGAGAAGTTTCTCTAGATGACACACACGATAAATTCAATAATACGAAAGAAGCGAACGCCCCTGTTACCATTTACGACACAAGCGGTCCGTACACTGACCCAACTGCCGATATAGACATTAAAAAAGGGTTACCTCGTTTACGTGAAGAATGGATAAAAAAGCGTGGAGATGTAGAGGAATTGAGTGGACAATCTTCTGAATATGGTAATGAACGTTTTAACGATGCTTCTCTAGACCATTTGCGTTTCGAGCATATTAAGAATCCATGGAAAGCGAAAAAAGGCAAAAACGTATCGCAATTGCATTATGCTCGAAAAGGAATCATTACTGCTGAAATGGAATACATTGCTATTCGTGAAAATCAGCGTATTGAAGAAGTAAAGGAAATGGACATGCAGCACCCGGGCCAAAGCTTTGGCGCTAATACTCCAAAAGGGAGAATTACTCCTGAGTTTGTGCGAGACGAAATCGCAGCTGGACGTGCAATTATTCCAAATAATATCAATCACCCAGAAAGCGAACCGATGATTATTGGTCGTAATTTCTTGGTGAAAATCAACGCAAACATTGGTAATTCAGCAGTTTCTTCAAGTATTGAAGAGGAAGTTGAAAAAGCAGTTTGGGCTTGCCGTTGGGGTGCGGACAACATTATGGATTTGAGTACAGGTGCCAATATTCACGAAACTCGTGAGTGGATTATCCGTAACTCTCCAGTTCCGATTGGAACTGTTCCAATTTATCAGGCACTTGAAAAAGTAAACGGAAAAGCGGAAGACCTTACTTGGGAATTGTACCGAGATACTTTGATTGAACAAGCTGAGCAAGGCGTAGATTACTTTACGATTCACGCTGGTGTATTGTTGAGATACGTTCCGTTAACTGCTAAACGTGTTACCGGTATCGTTTCTCGCGGTGGTTCCATTATGGCTAAATGGTGCTTAGCACATCACAAAGAGAATTTCTTATATACGCATTTCGAAGAAATCTGCGAAATCATGAAAGCGTATGATGTTGCCTTTTCTTTAGGAGACGGTCTTCGTCCAGGAAGTATTGCAGACGCAAACGATGCGGCCCAATTCGGTGAACTAGAAACTTTAGGTGAGCTTACTAAAATTGCTTGGAAGCATGATGTTCAAACTATGATTGAAGGTCCAGGTCACGTGCCAATGCATATGATTAAAGAAAACATGGACAAGCAGTTGGAAGTTTGTGGTGAAGCTCCTTTTTACACCTTAGGGCCTTTGACTACTGATATTGCGCCAGGTTATGACCACATTACGTCTGCTATTGGAGCAGCCATGATTGGCTGGTTTGGAACCGCAATGTTGTGTTACGTAACTCCAAAAGAACACTTGGGACTACCAAACAAAAAAGACGTTAAAGACGGTGTAATCACTTACAAATTAGCAGCTCATGCTGCAGATTTAGCTAAAGGACACCCAGGAGCACAGCACCGAGATAATGCATTGAGTAAAGCACGTTTTGAATTCCGTTGGGCAGACCAGTTCAACTTATCGCTTGACCCAGACACAGCAAGAGAGTATCACGATGAGACCTTGCCTGCTGAAGGTGCTAAAATTGCTCACTTCTGCTCTATGTGTGGTCCGCATTTCTGTAGTATGAAAATTACGCAAGACGTGAGAAAATACGCTGAAGATAAAGGCGTTCAAGACGAAGCAAAAGCATTGGAAGAAGGAATGGCTGAAATGAGCGATACCTTCAAGAAAAAAGGAAGCGAATTGTATTTATAGTATGTCGTTCGAAGTAGCTGTATTCTCCCACGAAGGGACTTATCCGAATGAAACAGAGCACGTTGTAGGATTATTAGACGCTGGCTTACAGCGTTTTCATCTACGAAAGCCTGACGCTAGCGTAGCAGAGTTGAAGGTGTACCTCTCCTCTATTCCAGAAAAATATCGGAGTCGTATTTACGTGCATTACCACAGAAAATTAGCGGAACAATTCGGTTGCAAATTGCATTTGCAATTTAAGTTCTCCGTAATTCAAGGTGAAGTTCAACCTTGTGATTCTGTTTCTGTACATAGTTTGGAGGAGTTCGAGCAAATTGACGGACATATTGACTCTTGCACCCTCAGCCCTATTTTCGAAAGTATCTCGAAAGAGAATTACGCTGCTAATCCAGAATTAGACCGTATTCCTAGAGAACGAACAACCAGAGTACTTGCTCTCGGAGGTGTTGATGTGCAAACCATTATCAAGGCGAAAGACTTAAACTTCAATGGTGCGGCCGCATTGGGTGCTATTTGGCATTCCAAGAAGAGTCCATTGGAGAGTTTTAAGGAAATTCAAAGAGCAATTCAAGAGAAAGCTGAAGCATGCTAAAACCTGCACGTCCATACGTTTTGACTATTGGTGGCTTTGACCCCACTGGCGGAGCTGGTGTATTGGCAGATATCAAAACAACGGAACGCTTGCGGTGTTACGGTATGTCTGTATTAACGGCTAATACTGTTCAACGCGAAGACAAAGTACTGAATGTAAATTGGCTTTCGAACGAATACATAGTAGAACAATGCGAAGCGTTGGCTCATGTTGATTTTAAAGCGATTAAAATCGGTATCGTTCAAAGCGTGGAAATGCTGGAAATTATTGTTGAAACTGCTGGAAAATTATGGCCGAATGCATTACTTATTTGGGACCCCGTTTTAAAAGCAAGTGACAGTACTACTTTCTTCAATTTCGATTCAAAAACAGATTACGATTCAATTCTATCAAAAGTTTCGGTAATCACACCTAACTCAAATGAATTGAGTGTTTTATCTAAAATTGAAAACTCAAAAAAATCACTAGAAATATTAAGAACTAAAACAAACGTTTACTTAACTGGAGGGCATCCTGTCCCGATAGCTTTCGGGAGTCGTCAGGATGATAAAATTGGGGTCGATTATTTTGCCGATTCCAGCGGAATCAAAAAACTAAATCCTAAGCCAGGAACTTACTCCGAAAAACACGGCTCGGGTTGCATTTTGTCAACTGCCCTAGCTTGCCATTTGGCATTGGGATATCCGATGCATCAGTCACTATTAAAAAGTAAACGCTATATAGAACGGGCTTTAAAGAGCAATAAGTCGCTCCTAGCCTATCACTATCAATAAAATACCATGATTAAGAACCTACATTTTATTACCCATTCAAATGAACCCGAGGAACAACTCGAACAGGTTCGTAAGGCTTGCGAAGCAGGCGTTGAATGGATTCAAGTGCGTATTAAAGCAAAAAGCAAGGAAGAGATTAAAGAACTAGCAAAAGAAGCTCGTGCAATAACTTCCGAACACAACGTAAAGCTGTGTATCAATGACCATTTAGACGTTGCCATTCAATGCAAAGCCGACGCTTGTCATTTGGGTAAAGACGATATGCCTATTCTATCTGCAAAAGCACTCACTGAAGGCAAATTATTGATTGGTGCCACTTGCAATACCATTGAAGATATCTACAAAGCTTATGAAGCTGGCGCGGATTACATTGGACTAGGCCCTTATCGTTTTACGACAACAAAAGAAAAGCTGAGTCCAGAATTGGGCGTTAAGGGTTATCGGTCAATTCTTGACCAAATGCGCACTAAAAACATCACCACTCCTATCATTGCCATTGGTGGAATTGAAACCGAGGACGTAAAATCACTTACCGATACTGGAGTGTTTGGAATAGCTATTTCTGGAGCAATAATCAACTCAGAAAACTGGCACGAAAAGGTTTCGGCTTTTCAAAACGAATTGACAATTTCAAAGCAAAAAGTAGATGTTACAAATAGCTGATAAACAATTCGAAAGTCGCTTATTCACGGGTACGGGCAAGTTCCGTTCGTCTGAGAATATGGGCGAAGCCATTGTAGCATCAGGCTCTGAATTGGTAACCGTAGCATTGAAACGCGTTGATTTAAACGACGAGCAGGACAAAATGCTTCAACACCTTTCTGCTAATCACATTTCGCTGCTGCCCAACACTTCTGGTGTCCGAAACGCCAAAGAGGCTGTCTTTGCAGCTGAATTAGCTCGTGAGGCCCTAGAAACCAATTGGTTAAAACTAGAAATTCACCCCGACCCAAAGTATTTATTGCCTGACCCCATTGAAACCTTAGCCGCAGCTGAGGAATTGGTAAAGTTGGGCTTTGTTGTCTTACCATACATTCACGCAGACCCAGTTTTGTGCAAACGACTGGAAGAAGTCGGTACGGCTGCTGTAATGCCCTTGGGCGCTCCAATTGGCAGTAATAAAGGCATTAAAACCATTGACTTTTTAGAAATTATCATTGAGCAATCCAACGTTCCCGTTGTGGTGGATGCTGGAATTGGCGCACCTTCTGACGCGGCAAAAGCCATGGAATTGGGCGCAGATGCTGTATTGGTAAACACCGCAATTGCCGTCGCTGACAATCCGATTGAAATGGCAAAGGCATTCAAATTGGCGACACAAGCCGGTAGAATGGCTTATGAAGCAAAATTGGGAGCGGTAAGCTCTGGCGCAAATGCTAGTAGTCCGCTTACTTCATTTTTAGACGAATTGTAACATGAGTTTCAAAGCGCTTTTTGATACTTACGATTGGGAAACCACCAAGACTTCGATTTACTCGAAGACTTCGGCTGATGTTGAACGTACTTTAAATAAACCAACCCGAGATATTGAAGATTTCAAGGCGTTAATCTCCCCTGCCGCCGCGCCTTACTTGGAGCAAATGGCAAAGTTGAGTCACGAACTCACCCAAAAGCGTTTTGGAAAAACGATTCAGATGTATGTACCAATGTACCTCTCGAACGAATGCCAAAACATTTGTACTTACTGTGGTTTTAGTTTCACGAATAAAATAGCTCGTAGAACACTTACCGATAAAGAGATTCTAGACGAAGTAAAAGCAATAAAAGAATTGGGTTTTGACCATTTGTTATTGGTAACGGGAGAAGCCAATACCACTGTAGGTGTTGACTACATCAATAATGCGATAAAATTAGTGCAAGAACATTTCTCTCACATAGCCATTGAGGTTCAGCCCTTAGACCAAAATGATTACGAAAAACTGATTCCTTCAGGGTTGAACACCGTTTTGGTTTATCAAGAAACGTATCACCGAGCAGATTATAAAAAACATCATCCAAAAGGAAAGAAATCGAATTTTGATTATAGACTGGATACCCCAGACCGATTGGGCAAAGCAGGAATCCACAAAATTGGGGTGGGTTGTTTAATAGGTTTAGAAGACTGGCGAGTAGATAGCTTCTTTACTGCCCTTCACCTCGATTATTTGGAGCGTAACTATTGGCAAACGAAATATTCCATTTCATTCCCAAGACTCCGACCGCACGAAGGCGAACTGCAACCCAAAGTGGAAATAAGTGACCGTGAATTGGTACAACTCATTTGTGCGTACAGAATTTTTAATGAAGAAGTCGAATTGAGCCTTTCTACACGAGAAGCGCCCAAGTTCCGAGACCATGTTATCAAACTAGGAATAACAAGTACTAGCGCAGGCTCTAAAACGAACCCTGGCGGCTATGCCGTAGAACCACAATCTTTAGAACAATTCGAAATAGACGACGACCGAAGCCCAAAAGAAATAGCTGAAATGATTTCTAATGCTGGTTACGAACCCGTTTGGAAGGATTGGGATGCATCGCTTTGGAATACTATAAAGACTAGCGAAAAAGAACATGCTTAGCGCAGAAGAAAGAACGCGTTACGACCGCCACCTCATTTTGCCTGAATTTGGTGAAGCAGCACAACTTAAATTAAAGAATGCCAAGGTGTTGGTAATTGGTGCCGGCGGTCTTGGTTGTCCGGCACTACTCTATTTAGCTGCTGCTGGCGTTGGAACTATTGGTATAGTTGACGGAGATAACATTGAAGAGTCAAACCTTCAACGACAAGTATTATTTGGTTCTGAAGACATTGGAAAAAGTAAGGCTGAAGTTGCCGCTGAAAAGCTTTCCAAACAAAATCCTTTTGTTTCCATTGATGCAATTCCTGAGTTTCTAACTACAGCAAATGCAATTGTACTCTTTTCTGAATACGATGTAATCCTTGACGGCACAGATAATTTTGCCACACGCTATTTGTGCAACGATGCGGCGGTTATTTGCAACAAACCATTGATTCATGGAAGTATCTTCAAGTTTGAAGGGCAAGTAAGTGTGTTTAATTACAAAAATGGATCGACTTATCGTTGTCTGTTCCCAGAACCTCCCGCGCTGGGCAGCGTGCCTTCTTGCAGTGAAATTGGTGTGATTGGTGTCTTACCTGGAATTATTGGAAACTACCAAGCCATGGAAACCATTAAAGTGATAACCGGAATCGGTGAACCTTTAACTGGAAAGCTACTGTGCATAAATACTCTGAATAACACTCAGCAAATATTGGAGTTCGACCGAAACGAAACGCATGCCTCGATTTCTGAATTACTAGAAAGTTATGAGATTTTCTGTGGGTTCAATCCATTGGTTAAAGAGATTTCTTTCAAGGAAGCCCAAATACTCTTGAATAAAGAAAACTCCCAATTGATTGATGTTCGTGAGGCGGATGAATTTAAAAACCACAATGTTGGCGGAAAAAATTTACCACTAAGCACTTTTGAAACTAATCAAATACATGAGGGCTCCACTCCAATTTTTATTTGCCAAAAAGGCGGGAGGAGTTTAAAGGCTGCGCAATTGTTTTCTGTGGGTTTAAATCGAAAGGCTTTTTCAGTTACAGGTGGGATTGACGGTTTGAGTGAAGAGATTGCTGCCTTATAAACCAACACAAACCAATGCGTTTGTATTCAAATTTGTAGCTTATTAAAATCTCAGTACTTTAGATTCTTCTATTCATTGCAATTCTAAAACAAAAATTATGCACCCTATTTTAAGAAATGTACTCGCCGTTGTTGGTGGTTGGCTAGGAGGTTCAATTGTAAACATGGGCCTTATTCAGGTTGGATATTCTATTTTTCCACTCGAAGGTATTGACCCTAACGACATGAAGGCACTTGCGGAAGTAATGCCTACGTTAGGTCCGGAATCTTTTGTTTTTCCTTTTTTAGCGCACGCTTTAGGAACCTTGGTTGGAGCAAGTTTGGCAGCGGTTATTGCAGCCTCTCATAAAATGAAATTTGCTTATGCAATTGGCGGTTTGTTTCTTTTGGGTGGAATTATGGTAAACATGATGTTACCTGGACCCGTTTGGTTTACCGCACTGGACATAATTGTAGCCTACATTCCCATGGCAATCCTAGGCGGAAAGCTAGTAATTAGGAACTAATCTTATATAATTCTAATTCGTACATCACGGAAGTAAACGGAGGAACTTGTCCGTTCGATGACCCTTGTCCCCCAAAGGCATAACTAGAAGGGAGGTACAACCTAACCTTATCACCTTCATTCATTTTGCTCAAGGCAATCTCAAAACCCCGTATGACTTGATCGGGTTTACCCAACTGAAAATCGAGCATTTGCCCTCTCTTGTACGTGTTATCAAACTCTTTTCCATTCAGAAATTGACCTTTATAATTTATCCAAATGCTCTGTCCAGACTGGACTTTAGCGCCATTTCCACGTTTTATATATTGAACGAAAATACCATCCACAAAATGGAATTTATCAGTCAAATTATTGGAATCTAAATAGGTTTTTAAGTTGTTCAGTTCCAATAACTCCAAATCTGCGGGAGCCTCCTTCATATTGTTAGCCAATTGATCTCGATGTGTTTCCAAACGCCATATTTTTACAGCTAGGGTAAGTTCTTCCGGATAAGACACCACCTTATCTTGCGTAAGTTTTGCCAAATCTAATTTATTGCCATTCATTGAAAACGTTGCAGAGTCACCTTCATGCATCACCATAAACATTTTGTTCCAAATGCTATTAGAACTAGAAACGTTGAATCTGTGCAAAGCACCACTCGAAAGATTATTCCGGTAAATCAATTTACCAGAAGCACCGTAAATGTCTAATTGAGCAAAAATCTTATCTCCATCACCTGCCTTTTGCTCTCCATCGCCCAAGGTGTGAATTTTGAAATACACATTGTCCTCCAATTCTGACCAGCCATCCATCAATTTTTGATCGCATGAAACGAGAAAAAAACAACAAATGATTAACCAGACTCTCATTCGTCAAGTACTTGAATATCGTAAATAAGTGTTGCGTTCATCGGTATTTTATTCATATCACCAACTAGTCCATGTGCTAAATGCGGTGGTAAAATCAATTTGGCTCTCTCCCCTTTTCTCATGTATTTTATTCCTTCGTGCAGTCCTGATTCTACTTGATCATAATCAACGGTAAACTCTTCCGGATTATTCCAGCGATTGTAGCAGGTATCACCCGTCATTAAGGTGATAACGTATCGAACTTTAACCAAATCTTTTTGTGAAATGGTGTCTCCACTAGTTTCTTCGTAAATCCAATATTTTAATCCAGTGCCAGAATTTTGTACCGGCCAACGCTTGCGTTTAATGAAATGTCCAATCCGAGTTTTTTCTTCGTTCATAAGCCTTCGATTCATATCGAACAACTCTTCTTGAGTAGGTGGTTTTTTTTCTTTTTTCGTTGGATTCGTTTCATTTTCAGCACAGGAAATAATTGAGACCATAGCGGTGAACAGAGCTAGAATTAGGTTTCCCTTATTCATCAATATTAATTCGTGCTTCCTTTTAATCATGAAGTTGACCTTTTCTTGTCACAAATGTAGCTTTGCACTAGTTTTAACCCATTAATTAATTCAGCAGTTGTTATGATTAGGTTGTTAACTTTTATTCTTACCGTATTTCTGTTTTCGGCCTTTTCGGCGAATGCACAAACCTTTTATTACAAACCTTACAGCAAAGTAACCAATCAACCAGTTGGCGGTGAAAAAGATGTAGAACGTTTGTTTTTTAATGAGTTTCAATATCCTTCTAAAGCAATAAAGAGTCATACCGAAGGAAGCGTAACATTTGCGTTCATTTTACATCCTAATGGTGAAATTTCTGACCTAAAAATCAAATCGAGCAGCTCCCCCATTTTCAATGAGGAAGCAACGCGGGTTTTCAAAAAAATTCAATGGTCAAAAAACGACAACCGCCCTACCCACATGAACGTTCGTGATGAGTTCACCGTTGAATTCAATTTAAAAAAGTGGGTAAAGCTTTACAAAAAACGCGGATATCAATCCATTGCCTACCCTGTAATTCCAATTGACTCTACGGCAAAAGTTTATTTTATTAAAATGGTGGAAGTGAAACCTGAACCTGTGTTTAAAGATGGCAATTACAACAGCTTCAATCACTACATATCTAAGAAAATGCGATATCCAGAAGCGGCCCTAAAACTGAATTTAAAAGGCGAAGTGGTCGTTGCCTTCGTAATTGAACCTAGCGGAAAAATTAGCAACATTGACGTTCGAAAAGCAATGAATGGCGGTTGCACGCAAGAGGCATTGCGATTGATTAAAAATGTAGACTGGATACCTGGACAGCAAGACGGTAAAGCAGTGCGCACACAAATGATAACAGCTATTGGCTTCGGAATGATTTCCAATGCGTTCCACAATAACTATGGTTCGGCTGGAAACTAGAAATAATTTCAGCCTCCACCTTTATTATCAATCATTTTCGGTTTCTACGCTAACGTGAAAAATTGCATCACCTTTATTTACAATTGAGGTGGTATTTAGACCAAAAATATAGCAATCGAAAGGGGCTAAAATTCGCTTTTCAAAATCACCAAAAGGATCTGATATTCTCGCAATAACAGATTTTTTCTTAACACAAGTTCCGTTTTTCACTCTCGTTTCAAATATTCCAGAATATTGCGCTCTTATCCATTTGCTTTTTTTGATTACAATTGGATTTGAATCACCATCAGGTTCTCCTTGTTGCATTCCCAAATGCTTCATTACGTTATACGCACCTTGCACTCCACACTCCACCACTTCTGGATCCAATTCAAGAGATTTACCACCTTCAAACAATAAGATAGGTGTTCCCATTTTATGAAACAAATCTCGAACAGATTTAGGAATATACGTTGAGTTAACTATGAATGGAGCACCAAAAACCATAGCTAATTTCACCAGTTTAGGATCTTTGAGGTCGCAACGTGCATTAGGGTAATTGAACCGTTCTGCACCACCAGTATGAAAATCCATTACGTAATCAACTTTTGGAGCAATTTCCTTAGTAAAAGCATGTGCAAACTGACTCGCCAGGGATCCATCTTTTGACCCAGGAAACATTCGATTTAAATCTCTTCCGTCAGGGAATTCCCGTTGTTGATTTAAGTAGCCAAATACATTAAATACAGGAATACAAATAATAGTACCAATAAGAGGCTTGTTATACTTCTTCCGAATAATATCGCGGACTATAGCAACACCGTTCATTTCATCACCGTGTACTCCTCCCATGCACAACAAAGTTGGACCGCTAATCTTTGAACGTTCAACAATAACAGGAATTCTAAGGCTGTTGCGCGTATGTAATTTGGCAACTTCCATTTCCAAGCTCACACTTTGGCCGGGTTTTATTTCATTGCCAAGAATTACCAATTCAGAACTATACATTGCGCTCAATAAACTTTATTATTTCTCGTGCTATGTCCTTTTTTGTGGCTCCTTCAATGCCTTCTAATCCTGGAGATGAATTTACCTCCAGAACCAAAGGTCCTTTGGATGATTGCAACATATCTACTCCAGCAACTCCTAGTCCAATTGCCTTCGCGGCTTTAATTGCAGTAAGTTCCTCTTCGTCAGTTAATTCAATAACCTCGGCGCTTCCTCCGCGGTGCAAATTAGATCGAAACTCCCCTTTTTTACCCTGTCTTTTCATGGCGCCAACTACGTGACCATCAACCACAAATGCACGAATATCAGCACCACCAGCTTCCTTCACAAATTCTTGCGCAATTACTCTAGCTTTTAATCCATTAAATGCCTCAATAACAGAACTCGCAGCATTCTGCGTTTCTGCCAAAACCACACCTAATCCTTGGGTTCCTTCAAGTAATTTGATTATCAAAGGTGCCCCACCAACCGAATCAATTACATGGTTTACATCTTTGGTATAATTGGTAAAAACCGTTTTAGGTAACCCCACTCCCGCTCTTGCCATAATCTGTAAACTTCTCAGCTTATCTCTGGAGTTTACTAAGGATTGTGATTTTACGGAAGAAAAAACACCCATCATTTCAAACTGACGAACCACAGCCGTTCCATAAAACGTAACCGAAGCCCCAATTCTTGGAATAATTGCATCAATTCCATCAATATAGGTTCCATTATAAAAAATACGCGGTTTCTTTTTTTCCAATTCAATTACGCATTTTAAGTGGTCGAGAACAATCACTTCATGTTTTCTTTTTTTTGCAGCTTCATAAAGACGCTGAGTAGAGTAAAGATTAGGGTTTCGGGATAAAATGGCAATTTTCATGTACTGATATAGTGTTAGTGATTTTTTTGCTTTTGTTTATAGGAAAGATTTTTCAAGTCTGTGTTCACCACAAATTTGGAACTTAAAAAACGTCTTCCAATAAGTATTGGGTGTTTCATTTGCCCTCTATCCGTTAGGGATAGTTTTATAGGGTATTCTTGTTCAAATAAGGTAATGGTTGTTTCTATAAAAAATCGTTCTTCAGTTAGTCCATTAGAGCTTTTCACTGCTTTTACTTCGTAGTTTTTAGTACGGATTTTTTTAGAAACGTATTGTTCGTGTTCAGGGTCTAATATTTCAAATTCAAGGTATTTGCCTTCACTCTCTATTATTTCCGCAATGTGGTGGCTATGAATAGAAGAAGTATATGCACCTGTATCTATTTTAATTGAAATGTCTTCCAATTCCAACTCAGAAAAATCTGCCCTATCAACTCGACCAATAAATTTGGTGTTTTCAGCACTCTTCACCTTCTCAATTCAATAATCTCTGCATTCGGCAAATGTAGAAATAGTGAAGCTTCTAGGCTAAAATTAAATTCTTCAAACTAAAGCTAACAAGAACCTTCACAATTGGGCATTTAAAGACTTTAAAACGAATTTTAAAAATGAATTTTGGTAGTTCTTAAAAGCAAACTATAGGACCGGAATTAAGGCTTTATTCGCTTAACACCAACTTATAGCCAACACCACGAGAATTAAGAATTCTAATAGATTCATCCTGGTCTAATTTTTTTCTGAGTTTAGAAACAAATACATCCAAAGTTCGGCCAACATACGCGCCTTCATCTCCCCAAATTTGATTCAACAAAACTTCTCGCTTTACGGTTTCATTCAGGTTATTGTACAACAACTGAAGTAGTTCATACTCCTTTTCTGTGAGTTCAAGTGTTTGTTTTTCAAAAACTAACGTTCTATGTTTTGGATTGAATAAGTAAGTGCCTAATTGGATGCCTTTTGTATTGTCCGGATTTCGTTTGCGATGGTATAGCCAACCAAAAATGATGATGAACGAAACAAAAATCAGCAACCAAAACGGCGAACTTCCAGTCTCTTCTTCAACGGTTGGTTCAGTTATTCTCCCTTGTTCCACTGCATCAGAAGTTGGAGGTTCCAGCGGTGCAATAATGGTTATCCTAAAATCATAACAGCCCTTTGGCAATGGACGATTCATGCACGGAACTAAGCTATCCTGGTTTTCGGCATCTAATATTAAGTAATAGCTGTATTCTAATTTTGATGTATTGCATGCAAGTACTTCTACCAAAAATTCTTTAGCAAAAGGTTCTTGGAATGCATTGCGGTTAATTACTGAAACAAAACCCTTGGGCTCGACATCTAATGCTGGCTCAAATTGAATTAAGTAGGTTTCATTATTTCCTTCTATGGCCGCAACTCGACTTGTAGAATCGGCCCAACTGAGTAATAATTCATGACCAATTTTACGCATAGAAAGTCTGGTCTGCCAATCTTCAAAAACAGGTAGTTGAGCGCTAATTGAATTGATATAGGCAACAAAAACAACAATGAACAATATGCTATTGAGCACGGAACTATTCATTTTGTAAATCTATCTTAAAGTACAGGTGAAAAGCACCTATTTTATTGAATTTACGTTAATTTACAAAAAACAAAAACTCTCTATACGTCAACAATAGTAGCTAGTTCCTGAATTAAATGTATGTTGAAACTTATCTATCGTTATAAACACAAATTACAAACCCCAGTGGCCTGAATTTCAAAGTTTTGCACCAAATAACCTGGGATTTCAAGTTGATTAATTGGCTGGCTAGACACACAGGTTACCTCCTTACAATTTGTACATCTAAAATGAACATGTTGATGATGATGCTCCTCTGAGCTACAATTAGAACTACAAGTGGCATAAAAGGCCTCATTTTCTTCAACCAGTACTTTATGAATCAATCCATTATCAACTAAAGAGTTTAAAGTTCGGTAAAGCGTTACGCGATCCAGTTGGGACAAATCGCTTTGAATTTTTGAATAAGCCATTGCTGCATTGTTTCCTGCTATAGTTTCCAAAACCACTACTCTGTTAGGCGTAGCCTTTAAATTTTTAGTTCGCAATTCGTTTGACCAATCAGCTGCCATAATTTCTAAAATTTTGCATTAATACCTACAATGAAATTAATGCCTAAATCGTCCGCAAAATAACGTTGTCTGTTCAAATAATCTCTGTAGGCTTGATTCAATAAATTTTCTCCTTTTACGTAAAAGTGGAAACGTAACTTGTTTACTTGCCGTTTTGCCGATAGCTTCGCTCCTAGCAGATAGTAGGATTCAGGAGGTGCAATAAAATCTTGTTCAGGTAGTAGGTTGGTTTGCTCAAAAACATATCGATTATTGATTTCTAATTCAATGTTCTCTAATTTCTTCCACTGTTTAAAATCGTAGGTCAGGTTTCCGAAAAGGTTATTTGCAGGCATAAAAACTAGCGGAATTCCAGCCTCGGTATCTCGCCCGAACAAATAACTGTATTGCACTTTAGTCGCTAGGCGATTATTAATCTGATAAATAGCCGAAAGGTCTAATCCTGAAATTGTTGCATTGGTTTGTTGGTATTCAAACAACGGGAAAGCACCTCGAATCGTAAGCCTTACCAGGTTAGTTGGGTTTAGAAATATGTAATCTTGTATTTGCTGATGATAGCCAAGAGCTTCAATAAATAGCTTTTGTTTCACCTTTCCTTTAACAGAAAGAGTAGCTTTAATTGAAGTTTCAGGCTGTAGGTTTATATCTCCTAACTCTATACCACTAACTCCTTGGTGCAGACCATTGCTATACAATTCATTGACTTCTGGGTTTCGTTGAGCTAGACCAATGTTTCCAGTTATTTTCCAACTTTTAGTAACTGCATAGTTAGCACCCAAAAGGGCAGACAAATTCTCATAAACATTATCGTATTTAACAACTCTCCGTGGAAGGTCAGTTGAAATATCTGCCACTTTGCGATTTTCATAATCGTAACGTCCTCCTAGTTCCACAGCAGCTTTCTTCCAACTTTTTTCAAGTGTAATGAAACCACCGTATTCGGCCGAAACGTAATTCGGAATCAACGGCAGAATTCCAGTTTCAGGCAGGTTTACATTATCTGTAAAATTGGATTGCAATCCTGTTTTCAATTCCCATTCTTTCCCAAACTGGTTTTTATAGTTCAATTCTGTAAAATTTGAAACTTGCTCAAGGCTTAATGCAGGTTTTCCGGTACGGCCGCCTCTCCTAACGTCAAATTCCTTACGTTGATTAATTTGTACCGCATAAGTCAATTCAATGGACTGATTATCCGTAAAATAGTAACTGGTTTGCAGTTTTCCGAAATGATGATTTACTTCTTGGAAGGGTGCGGAAATATCATACGAAAACTCTTCTTGAGTAAAAAAGGGTTCTGTTCTTTCAAATGCCTCCTCTAAATCGGTAAGGTTGCCAATGTGCGAACCACGCAAAACTCCTAATCGAGCGTTAAACGAACTGAAATAGGCAGAGGCATTCCAATGTTTTGTGATTGACTTTTCAAATTGCAAAGCTACGTTCGCTTCCTCATTTCCAGTATTTCTCAAGTAGTAGTTCGGAGTGTGCTTATCTCCGCTTTTCTTCACTGTTGCGGTGGCTCTCCATCCAATATTTTTGTATTGCTGAACGGAAAAATTGAATCCATTCCCCAATCCATTAGACTCAAAAAAGTAGTTAGCCGAGCCATGTAAATGCGGTTCTCGTTGTATGTTATTTGGTTCTACCAAAATCACACTTCCTAGCGAATTACTCTGAAATTTTAATGCGCCAACTCCCTTAACAACCGTAATCTCATTGGCCACTAAAGGGTCAATCTCTGGGCTATGGTCAGAGCCCCATTGTTGGCCACTTTGCGCCACTCCATTATTAATAATTGCTAGGCGATTACCATACATTCCATGTACAACAGGCTTATCAATTCCACTACCATTTTTGATAGAACTAACTCCCGAAATCTGTTCTATTAAACATGATAGCGAAGCATTAGCATTCTCTCTGATGGTTTCAATTTCCAATGCTGTTGACTCTTGAATTTCTACGGTTTCTTTATGGGTGGAAACCGAGAATTCATGCAATTCATGGTGATTGTGGTCGAGTATAATTTTTAGAACAGTATCGGATGTCAACTCAAGATATAACTCCTTGCTTTCACATCCTATATGACTAAAAACTAGGTGGTAATTTCCTTTACATATATTTTGAATGAAAAAATCTCCGAGACTGTCCGTAACAGCACCCGTTTTCAGTTCTTCAATAAAAACGTTGCCGTATTGAATGGCTCCGCCCGAGCCAAGGTCGGTAATATTTCCTTTAATAGTTTGACTACAGATCTGCCCAGTTACAGCAGAACTATAGCCAAAAAAAAATAAAATGGTAATGTATCTATTTAACATCTACTGAAAAAACGACACTAATATCCGTTTCTCCCCCTGCATTAGTTATATCACCACCAGCAACGGCTGCTCCGCTTTTGTTTGGTTGGTGCCGCAAGGTGATTGTTAAATCCGTTTTACCTGCTTTTCCAGTTTTTAAAGTCGTTTTGATTCCAATTGGATTTCCATCGCTATCGGTGTCTCCATACTCAATGTTCAAATCGGCCAAACTTTCTGAAAAGAAAAACTGGTGTTCGGCTCCCTCTTCTTCTACTTCTTCAGTAATGTTCTCGGCAGGACTTTCGGTTTCGTTCAATAATTCTAATACTCCGGAATATGTGGTATTGGTATCCAACGCTCCATTGGTAATAACCGGTTCTGTTCCACCATCACCATCCAAGTCACGAAATGTAAAAGTTACCACATCCCCGTTAGTCGCCGTTAGCGTATAGTTCAAGGTTGTTATTACTTCCTCTTCATTAGGTATTACAATAGGTTCTGGTGCGTCCTTTTTACATGAAAACAATCCAACAATAAGTACAATAGGTATCCAACGCATAATATTTTGTTTTTTAAAATTTATGCCGCGAATGTAATATTAAATGCAACAATGTTGCATTTAATATTTAAATCCTTGCTTGGTAGGTAAATAACTGGTGGTACCGTCCTTCTTTCGCAATAAGTTCGTCATGATTACCTTGCTCTGCAATATGCCCGTCCTCAATAACTAAAATCTGATCCGCTTTGCGAATTGTACTCAAACGGTGGGCGATTACAAAGGTCGTTCTTCCTTTCATTAACTCCCCTAACGACTCTTGAATCAACGCCTCACTTTCTGTATCCAAATTAGAAGTTGCTTCGTCCAAAATCAAGATTTTAGGGTCAGCTAAAACCGCACGAGCAATAGCAATACGTTGCCTTTGACCACCGGACAGCTTTACTCCACGTTCGCCAATCAAGGTATCCAATCCTTTTTCGAAACGATCGCTAAATTCATTTACATAAGCTGCCTTAACAGCTGCTTGCACCTCTTCATCGGTAGAATTGGGCCTCGGGAAAACGATATTTTCTCTAATTGTTCCTTCAAACAAAAAATCGTCTTGCAAAACCACTCCTAAATGCCTTCTATAGCTTTTTAAGGTTGCTTTCGATAAATCGTGCCCATCGATGGTTATTGTACCTTCTTGTGGGTTTAAAAACGAAGAAACGAGTCCTGCAATGGTACTTTTACCAGAACCCGACGAACCTACGAGTGCGGTAACCGTGCCGCTTGGTGCGTTGATAGAGATGTTGTGCAATACCTCTTTATCTTCTTCGTAACCAAAAGAAACGTTGTTGAATTTAATATCTCCGTGAATACTTTCTGGCAACTCATCCACCCGATCTGGGGATTCGTGCTCAGACTCCATGTTCATTAATTCTTCGGTTCTGTCTAGCCCAGCGAAGCCGTCTGTAAGTTGAGTGCCGATATTACTCATCTGTACTATAGGCGCAATCATAAATCCCAAATATAATGTAAAGGCCAGAAAATCTCCAAAAGTTAAATCACCCTGCATAATCATGTAGCCACCAATTCCCATAATACCTGCCGAAGCCAAGCCTAGTAAAAATGTTGCAGAACTCGTAACAAATGCAGTAGAAGTTAAGCTTTTTTTGATGTTCAGAAACAACTTGTCCACTCCGTTTTCAAAAGTTACAATCTCCTGCTGCTCGGCATTAAAACCTTTTATTACGCGCACCCCGTTTAAGGTTTCGGTCAAACGACCAGTAACTTCAGCGTTGATTACCCTGCGTTCTTTAAAAATCGGTCGAATAAACGCAAAGGCCTTCATGGCTATGAAACCAAATATTGCCACTGGAATCAAAACCAAAGCTGTCATCATTGGGCTAATTTTAATCAACAGAAAAAGAGAGATAACAGCGGTGATTGTTCCACCTACTAATTGAACTAAACCTGTTCCAACTAGATTACGCACTCCTTCGACATCTGTCATGATTCTTGAAACCAATTCCCCTGACTTAGCATTGTCGAAAAAGTTGACCGGGAGGCCTATTACCTTCTTCTGAACTTGCACTCTTAATTCAGCAATTAAATGTTGCGCTTCCACGCTCAACAATCGCGTTAATAAAAACGATGTAATCGCCTGAACCACAATTGCTGATGCAACTGCAATTATTATCAATTGAAGTTTGTCGTAATCGTTATTTACAATCACGTCGTCCATTAAATATTTGGACGCGCCTGGCAAAACTAAGCTCGCCAAACGGCTAATTATGATTAGTAAAAGACCTAGAAAGAGTAGATTTTTTCGTGGCCAAATAATGGTTTTAAATACGCTACCAATGGTAACCTTACTTTTACTCATAATAACTGATTTTGGAATGCAAAAACTATCGCGATTGCAAAAGTAATCTAGTAGCTGGTTGTATCTTATTTGTTAGCAGTTATTAGGTTTCTTAAATGAGGTTATTTAGAGAGGTTTGATTAAAGCTATGAAGGTAGTTGCTTTGGTTAAATTAAAATCCAATTTATTCTGGTTAAGTAGTTCCAACGGGGAAGGTCGCGCGTAGAGTCGGAAAGGGTTTCATCTCATTCGTATTAATCTTACGGAGGCTAACGTGAAGGTATTCGTAAGTCAGCGCAGGTTACAATTCAGCCAATTCTTTGACTTTTATTGCCCAATTCAAAAGCACGGTTTCTTGGGCAGTGAAATCATCCAAGTAAGGCCCACAAACGATTTTTAACTCTGTAACTTTTGTTTTTTCATCTTCTAAAAGCAGAAACTTTTCAGTATAGTTTAATCTTTCGTAATCGTTCTGAACGTAATAACATCCAAATAGCTTATTAGCAAACATTGCCGTTGGTATTCCAGCATTAGGGTAATGGTAATTCACGTTTTTCTTTTCCCGCCAATCTGAATTCAACTTAAAATGCTTATCAAATGCTGGCTGTATTTTTTTTGTGTTTGTAGAATTCGTTATTATCTGCCAGATTTCTTCTTGCGGTGCATTTATGGTGACCGAATGGGTAACAAACCTAGACTCAGGGATCATTTCTATTTCATTGTTGGACAAAAACTCTATCTCCTCTAGCCTTGCACTACCATTTCCACCATTCAAATATCTAAACCCAACAATGGAGTCATTCTGAATGTTCAGCGCCTGAATTACGATGATGTCTTCATTTCGTTGAGTAGAATGATTGTAAAACCTAGCCATTTGAGGTAATTCCATATCCAATGTCTTTGCGTTCGGATATTTCTTTAAATCCACAAAAATTAGAGACGCCTCTGTCTGAGTTTCAGCTTTAGAAGGTAACCTTCCATCTATTACAGGTACGTTTTTCCAATCGGCAATATGTACCGGAGGAAAACCATTCAAATTGTCCGGGCAATACCAACCTCCATATTGATGAGGCTTGCTCTTTTTGGGTTTACTAATTTCATCTGTACCTGAAGCCTCTACCTTAGAGTTCTCCATTTTTTTTTGCGAGCAAGCCGTACTTAATGTAAAGCAGAAAATGGTAATTAAAGAAAGTGTTCTAGACTTCATAGTATATCGTTTTAAAATCTGTTGGTAAATGTAGATTGAGTTTTCAGGACAACGATTTAATCCATGTAAATTAGTGTAAATCCTGTGTAATTTAGTGCTATGCGATTAGACAAATTCATTTGGGCAATTCGGCTATTTAAAACACGTACTATCGCAGCAAACGCGTGTAGCAAGGACAAAGTTAAACTCAACGACAATTTCTCGAAACCTTCAAAAACTGTTTGTTCTGGTGATATTTTATCGATAAAAGAAAACCCCATTTGGAGAAGTTTTGAGGTAATTGCAATACCAAAATCAAGAGTCAGCGCCAAACTGGTTAAAGATTATTGTACTGAAACCACCCCCGATGCTGAATTAAAAATCCTAGAAGAACAAAAACTAATAAACCAACAACAAAAGCACTTTGGTTGGCACGGCAGACCTACGAAAAAAAATAGGCGGGATATTGATAAGATGAAAGGTTAGACACAAAGACTTTTCAGTTCATTTTTATTGCATAGTCTTCCTAAAAGCTCCCGAACTAACAAAGTTATTTCACAGTCATTTCGAGTATTTCCATATGAAGGATTATTGTATCGATAATCTAAATAATAAACTCGGGGTGTTCTGGGTCATGCACTCCCTCCCACTTATTTAGTGGAATATCTCCAGTGGGTAAAGTACTGGTATGATGAGTTACAATCTTGTTTTTTTCAACTATCATACTAAAGCGCATTACGTGACTTTCGTCCTTTCCGTCTTGTTTCCAACCAATGCCATAATGGCCACTGTTTATGCGCATGTTACCGTGCTTTTGCATGTGTAAATCCAACTTTTTTAGATAAACTCCTTCGTGAGTAAACAAGTACTTGTAATAATCTATTATCTGCTCAATATTGTAATGAATATTGGTGCTGAATGCTGGCGTGAGCACTGCATCTGAAGTGTACAGTTCTCGGAGCAGATTAATATCGTGTTTGTTCACTGCCGCTAACCATTTGGTGAGCACAGGAATCTGCGCTTCGGTAAGTACATCCTCTACATCCATCAGTTGCGCAACTTTTTTCTCTCGCAATGCCACTCGAAAAATACCCCAAACCTGTTTATTACTTTTACCCAATCGGCGCATAAAAATGTACTGGATAATTGCGTGACCAAACAGCACTAATAATAACCCTTCAAAAATTCCGAATTCAAAAACCAAAAACCCACACACTCCAGCTAAAATTAATGCGTAACGCCCTTCTGCCCTAACTTGTGCAATATTGGCTATCATTTTCCATCCGGAATATACCATGATAATTCCAAGGGCATATTCTGGTGTGTAGGCTAAGATTTCTGGAAATAAAACCACCAGAATGAGTACCAAGGCCGTAAACAGGTTTGAGGTTTTGGTAACTGCGCCTGCAACTGCATTTGTAGTACTTTTTGCTAAACCATCAAGGTTGGTCATGCCGCCAAAAAACGTTGCGCCCATATTCGCAATCCAGATAGCAAAAAGGCTATTGTTAGTATCGCATTTTCGGTCTAACGGGTCGAGTTTTTCAATAGCTACGTTGCTCATTACTTGTTCTATCACATCAATGGTTCCAAGCATTAATGCATACCCAACCATTTTTAGAATAAGCCAACCCGTTTCGGAATTAGACAAGGAACCAAAATGCGGAATAGGTAATGCCAGTTCGAACGGAACTGGGTCAATGCTCAACAGTGGCAAAGGCATGAAAAAAGTCAATCCAAAGCCAGTTGCCATTATGATAACATAGGGCAAGGCTGGCATTTTTTTCTGATAATATTTATAGAGTAGCACGAATAGCGCAAATGAAACTGCGGAAAGTAGCATGACCATTTCGCGTTCAAAATTCAGCCACTCATCAGTTTCGTGTTGAATGTCATATAAAAATGGCAAGAACTTAAATGCAATTTTTAGCCCCACTCCTGCTAGCAATCCTTCCACTAAATAGTGTGGAACCAGTTTAAGGATGTACTTCTCCAATTTAAACCTCCAAACTATCATTTGGAAGCTAGCGGTAAGGAATATTACGAAGGGCATGTTTTCCATTCCAAATACACTTACACCTAGAGCTAAAGCTGGAGCTAATCCCGCGGCTACACCTGGAGTTCCGACATAATTTCCTGGACGAAATAAAGAGGTAATGAAACTAATAATGGTGGCGAATATGACGGTATAAATGCCCGTCATTACTGGGTAATCAGACATGAGACAAATTCCAACTGTAAGTGGGACGGCCATTATTCCGGCAACGCTGCCTGCCAAAGCATCGCGTTTTAAATATTGAAATGATTCGTTAAGTCGTTGTGAAAACATGATGTACGTTTTTATGGTGTTATGAAAATGATTTGCTTTGGTTAGCAAAGCAGTTGGTCTAGGTTAATTGGAACCTAGTAATCAATTTTCATATCGCAAAACAGCACATACTTTGGTGTGGCAGAAGCTTTGGTGTTGAGAAAGCGATTCTCATTGGATTTTTGAACAACCGAATAGTCTCTAAAAGTAACATCGGAACTGTGTACATGAGATGTAAACTCAAAAGTCTGCTTGGCTTCCTTCAGTTTAAATTCAGATTCTTCATTTTCATTAGATTCCGACCTTTTTTCGTCTTCCAATTCATACACGGAAAAGGCATCTTGGTCATCATAATTCTGAACGATAGGAACCACGATTGAAATAAAAACCGAAAACAACACCATAAATGCCGCTAGTGCAGTGGCCTTTAATTCTTCACGTGGTGATTGAAACCTTGTTTTCATTTCAAAAGCAAAATTGAAAATACATTTGGTAAAAGCCGTTGATAAAAGTCAACGGTATCGTTGATTTAATTTTCTTTGAACTGTGTTTCGACCCAAGATTAATGAAGAACTGTTTTTGAGCAGTTTAACTCCTCAGGAAAAGCAACTGCTAACCGCTGAATCTACTGTTGTTAAAATGAAAAAAGGACAGCTGGTTTTCTCGGAGGACGGCATCGCATTCGGATGTTACCTCTTATTGGAGGGAAGGGTAAAACTGTATAAAACAGGGGTGTTGGGAAAAAAGCAAATTTTCCAAATTGGAACGCCTGGCGATATGTTTGGTTTTCATCCTATTTTGAACGAACATAAATACCCGGACAGCGCTGAGTTGTTGGAAGATTCAACCTTACAATTTATTCCCTCTACCCTGTTTTTTCGGTTACTAAAATCGAATAATGACCTCTGTATTTGTTTACTGCGTGCCCTGAGCAATGAGTTTGAAAGCTTATTGGGTCAAGAAACTATGTTGGCTCAAAAAACAGTACGAGAACGAGTTTGTTCGGTGTTGCATGGGCTTATTCCACATTACCAAGAAGGAGAGGAAGTATTTATACCCCTTTCGAGAAACGATTTGGCAGATTTATCCGGTACGGTTAAAGAAACTCTTGTTCGGGTTTTGCACGATTTGAAAGAAGAAAATGTGATTTGCACTACAGATAGCAAAGGAACAATTCGAATAATGGATTTGGGGAAGTTGAAACGTGCTGGGGAAATAGATTAAGCGCTTAAAGCCTACTCAAATAAAATTCCTTTTCTCTATTATTTTTCGCTTTTTCAACAGCCAAGTTCCAATGCCGTTTGGATATTTCGGAATCAACAGCAGTGTACAACTCGCCCAACAGCGCATGATAAAAATGATACTCTTTCAAATCAATTTTTTCAGCTTCAAGAATCGCCTTTTCATTTCCATAAACTTTGGCAAAAGCGTAGGTTCTATTCAAAGCAACAATCGGTGAATATTGGATTTGTAAGAGTTGATTGTATAACATCAATATGGTTTTCCATTTGTTTGGCAATTCATCATCCGAATGAGTATGCTGCTCAGCAATAGTAGCTTCGATATGATATTTAGTCAATCCATTTCCCCTCGCGGAAAGATTTAAATAATAGCGTCCTCGTTCGATTAATTCTTGATTCCAATCCTTTGGATTTTGGTCCTGATACAACACATTCTGTCCTTCATTATCGATTCGTGCATCGAAACGAGAACTTTGAAAACAGAATAAACTCAACAGGGCCTGAACCTCTGGTTGATTTGTTAAGCTCAGTTCAGTTAGCGAATAGGTCAATCGCATAGATTCAAAACAGAGTTCTTTTCGAATGGCCTTCGTATTTCCACTGGAATAATACCCTTCATTGAACAATAAATACAAAACGGTTAACACACCCCCTAGCCGCTCGTGTAGTTCGTTTTCAGGCGGCAATTCCATTTTTATATCAAGATTTCTAATTTTCTCCTTGGTTCTCAGAAGACGCTTATTAATAGTAGGTTTTGTGGTTAATAATGCCGTTGCAATTTCTTCTACGCCAAATCCACACAAAATCCTGAGCGCCAAAGCTACTTTACCTTCAGCGGGTAAATGGGGGTGGCAAACCGCAAATAGCATTTGAAGCAAGTTGTCTTTAATCAGCGCGTTAGAAAATTCTGACGGAGGCTCAGCAAATTCTTCTTGTTTTAGTTCAGGAGCAATTTTTTGTTCGAATATTTTTTCGTGTTTGAATTGATCCAATAATCGGTTTTTAGATGCAGCATATAACCAGGCTTTAGGATTTTCTGGTAAACCTTTAAAAGCCCAAGTTTCAGATGCTTTAAGAAAAGCATCGCTTACAGCGTCTTCCGCTAATTGAAGATTCGAAACCCCATAATTTTTGCACAACACAGCAACAATCTTCGAAAATTCCTGCCGGAATAAATTGGGTATAAGTTCCTTATTGGGCAATTGAGTGGGAAAAGAAAAAAGGGGCAAATGCCCCTTTAATTAAAATTCGAAAACCATTACATCTCGAACTTCCACTGTTCCACCCATGTCGAACATTGGACATCCTTCAGCAAGTTTTACTGCCTCATCAATTGTCTCTGTTTTACAAATTAAGTATCCACCCACTAGTTCTTTGACCTCTGCATAAGGTCCATCTGAAATCAATCCACCAGCATTTACCAGCTTACCTTCGTTTCCTAAAGCATTGGTAGAAACAAATTTTCCCTGAGCTGCAATCCCCCCTATCCAATCTTGCCATTGATTGTAAGATGCTTGCATTTGTTCTGGAGACATTTCAGGCATAGCTTCATTTTCTCTTCTAAAAATCATCATAAATTCTTTCATAATCTTCTGTTTTTTTTATTGTTTATACCTCTATGACGAATGCGTTTTCGAAAATAGGACATCTAGAAAAAATAAATTTCAAAATGATAAAAGTTTGATACAGTTCATCCCTTCTTTGTACAAATATTACCACCAAACACCAACAGCTATATAGCCTAGAAGCACTAAAATGCCTACCCAAATCGCAAAATTCAGAAGTATTATTCCACAAATATTAATTAGAGAAATCAAGTTAATATACTGTGCAATCCTAGGCATAAACAAATTGCTTAGCGTTGCAAAAAGTACCAATGATATAACGGCCGCAATACTAAGGGGAACAATAAAAATCAATAAAAAGTATGCTGTCCAAATTCCAATGATAGCCACATAAATAGCTTCGAAAAAGCTGTAAGGTATAAAGCAACATTCAACACCAAATAAGAGCAAAGCGACTAACCAATGCTTTGGTTCATATTTCTGGTGAAATATTTTTTTGAGTTTTTCACGCACTTGCACTTAACAAATTTAATAAGGCTTGAGTGTATTATTCTCTCTCTTTTTGATTGGTGGTTCGTCACTGGTTGATTTTTGCTTAATTCTCTTGGTTCCGTATGGTATTACGTATCGAAATACTAGACCAATAACGTCTCCCTTTGGATTTGCAATAGCAACAGAATTTCTTGATTGAAACGTTGCTGTTCCCAATCGATTGAAATTATAACGGAAGAATGTTGCCACCTCAAATGAGTACTTATACTTATGACCTTGTAACTTATTCTTGGCTGTAAATCTCATACCAATTTCCGGTCTTACAAACGAATAAAAATTGTCAGAACTTTCAGAAAATACTGAGTAGGTCTGAAATTGCTCAGCATATGTTCCTCTATATCCTAATTGTGCGCCTCCGGAAAGACGATAAAAATAGCCTCTTCGTTTAGTATGCTGCTGATAATAACGTACTCCCAACAGTACCATTGGACTAGCAAAGTCGAGAACATATCGACCGAATTCGCTTTTGTTGACCAGCGCATAACCAGAAATTCCATAAGCCATAAAAACCTGAAATTGAGGTGAAAACGAATGTCCTACCCCTACTGATAAATGCCCAGCTGGATAAAAAGTGCCTTTCCACACGTCTTGTTTCTCTTCGAATGAAGGAAAGGAATGCCCTACTCCTATTTCTAGTTGAAATTCATTTTTCGGAACTGTTAAGTGTTGAGCAAAACCTCCAAGGCAAAAGATAATAGACAGTATGACAAGTGTTTTTTTCACTTGCTAGGAACGCAAATGAACAAGATTATTGCTTTACAAATTTTTGTGTCGAAACGCTGGTCGTTGAGTGCAATTCTAAAAAGTAAACACCTGTATTCAAGGAGCTTACATCGTAACCATCTTTTTCAAATTCAAATTCCAAAACAATTTTTCCTTGAATATCCTTTAAGAAAATATGCTCAATAATTTCTTCGGGTTCTAGGTGAATTTGGTTTGTGACAGGATTAGGGTAAATCTGAAACGAAGTATTTGCTGGTACATCTTCATTAATTGCTAAAACTCTTTGATTTGGAAGTGAAAAGTAAATTGCGTCAGACTTCCCCGAATACAAATCTTTTTTTGCGTTTACTCCAAAGTCTAGTGATTGAGAAGAATTACCACTTACCAAAATTGAACTCATTGAAGCCTCAACTCTTTTTATGTCATAAAAATTGCTGCCACCTTTATACTTTACAGAGCCTGAATAATCTAGAGAACTATTATAATTTACTACGGCAGGAAGATATGCATCGTTGTTTGACCCGAAAGGCACCGAATTATTTTTAATGTCGGCATTAAACCCATTTATTGAGCGAAACATGCCAGAATAACCTTTAGTTAAAGGGTTATGAAAGAGAACTGGAACGACAGTACTTGTATCGTACCAGAGTTGTTTTAAGTCTTTATCAAGAACCACAAAAAAATCAGTGGCGCCGGTTGTAATTTGTACATTCTCATCTTTTCTTGGGGCGATATCAACCGTTCCGCTGCAAGTGCCTCGAACTAATGTATTACCATCCTTAAAAACATGAACCCTCCAAATTGATGCGTTAAACCCATAAGTAAGGTAAGATCCACCACTTACTAGTTCACCTTTTTCGTCGTACCAAGTAAAAAAATCAAAACTAGGGTTGTTACCAACCATAAATTCGGCACTTTGGGGATTCGCATCGAAGGTTTGGGTAGCTCTTCCATGGACAAAAATCCGATTATTATCATCCGTATTTAGGGTCCGAACCTCTCTAGCCGAAGATGAAATCAACTTTATCCAGTTCAACTCAAAATTTGATTTGTAAGAGGCAATAAAGTGCCCTCTATCACCAGACTCACCTATTGCTTGCCGAATTCTGCTACTTGGGTCAAAATCAGCACCACCACTGGCAACACCAGAAACTATAATATTTCCATTTGGGGACAAACGCACAAAATGAGGTTGAACCCGACTGTTATTTATTTTCTTTGGAGCAACGGCCTTCAAAAAATCGCCATTTGCATTTAATTTTAAAAGAAAGCTTTCTGCATTACCAACAATTTTGAATTCATTAGGTCCTGGGTCAAAATCCGTACTATCAGCACATGTACCAACTAACAATACATTTCCGTTAGCATCTAAGGTGCTTTCTGACACTACAATACTTTTATCTAACCACTTAACCCACTGAATTGAGCCCAGATAATCGCTTTTTATGATATAAGAGCCAGAGCCATTGCTGGCATATTCAACCCTAGTTTCACTTGGGCCTTTAATAATGATGGAATCCTTAAAAAACACATTTCCAATTAAAAAGGATTCGCCCTGCTCATTTAAAAGTCCTTTTGCACCATAAACTGGTCCTTCTGAACTTGATACAGAAATTAAAAAATCCGCCTCTTGGGCAGTTGAAATTTGAACCGAAAGTCCTAAGACTAGAATATAGATTAGCTTTTTCATGAATCTAACCTACAGAGATTCTGAACCAATCCTATACGACGATTTGTAAACGGGGTTAAAAACTGGTTAAACGAAACTTCAGACCAAAGTTGAATCAGAAGTAATAAGTTTAGGTGGTTATTCTATTATAAACTTTGAGCTAAAATCAGATTCGGTTGTTTCAACTCTTAATATAAATACTCCCTTTTCTAGAAAATCAACTGGTATTGGAGTATTGTAATTCGCCTGATCAAGGTATAATACCATTCTACCTAAAACATCGTGAATAGACAAATTCTTTAACTCTGGCACATTTTCAATATTGATATTGATTACATCTTTTGCTGGGTTAGGATAAATTATTATACTTTTCGTTAGTCCGTTTATCTCAGAAACTGTATTTGGTGCTTCTTCAGACGTATTCTTTACTAAACCAAAAATTGGATCTCTTGAACTGAGATTGCTGTGTGTTTTAACTGCATTTGGCCCCCAATTTAAAGTTTTGTAGGCTCTGCCAGAAAAGGCTATGTAAGCACTATTAGCAGATGCGTTCATTACTTCAAATCCATTTCCTCCTCCTGTATGCGTTTTAAGATTGTAGTAATTCAGGTCCTTATCGTAGTCTATTACTGTTGGGCCAATACTCGGAGGGCGAGTATATGGAAATAGCTCTAAGTTATTCTTAAAATCCAGATCCCCATATTTGCCTGCAACAACCGAAGAATAGCTCTCTGATAAAGGGTTATTAAATATTGCAGTGGCAACGCGATTTGTATCGGACCATTGCACCCTCAAATCATTATCCACAAAGACCGCGTATTCTGCTGAATAAGAACCATATACAATGGAATCTGAGATCAAAGGTGAGGCATCCGAGAAACCCTGATACCTGCAATTCACCAAAAGTCCTTCGTCAACTATAGATACGGACTGAATTCTCGTTTCATGAAAGGGCGTACCAAAAAAGCCAAGTGCTCTCACCTCACCACTTTCCTTTAAAGCGATTATATGGCTTTGTACAAACGAGTTATCAAACCCAAGTGCAGTTGTGTCAGACCCAGGGTCTCCGTCAATTGTTTTCCTGTGTTCTCCTATTAGTGTTACTCCATTGTCTTTATTAGAAGCAAAACCGAAATTTTGCATGTTATCAATATTGAACAATTTTACCCATTTTACAGCAAAATTCGCATCATAGGCAACAACAAATTCACCATCGTTTCCGCGCTCGTTGGAAGCTTGCACTACACCAGAATCAAAGTCAAAATCAGCACCCGATTCTGTCCCCCCAAAAACATAAATAGTTCCGTTATCTGAAATTTCGAGCTTATTAGGTAGAACTCTCCCTCTCAATGCCACTTGTTCTGTCACTTTAAAGTCAGTTACAAAGCCAGCATTATCCAGTTTCATCAAATATAATTGGGTACCTCTTACCGTCGCATTTTTCACACCATCTCCTGGTTGATAATCAACCGATCCATCAGCAGTTCCAGTTAAGATAAGATTACCATCTGAAAGCAAGGCTGCATCTGCAATTGACATAGACTCTGAACCATTAAAATGTCTCACCCATAAAATATTACCAGAAATATTGGCCTTAATTATGTAAGAAACCGTATTCCTTCTGTTTGGTTCAATTATTTTCTTTTCAAACGGGCCGTCAATGTAAATTGTATCGTTTCCTAGTATTGAACCGGTTAGATATATCTCGTTGTTGGAGTTAATTAGTGCCTTCTGGTTGTAACCCGTCTCAGTTTTACTGTAAACACTGATAAGAAATTCGGCGTCATCTTGAGCACCTGAAATAATCGTTAATGGAAGAAGAAAACCAAGAATAAAATAACGAAGGAGATTCATAGAAACAGATTAGAAATCAGTGCAAAGAAACTAAATTTAGCTTAATTCAATCCTCTCAAATAAGCGCTGTACTTGTCCAAGTTCTCAAATACAACCTATATTCAAATTATAAGAAAACAGAATAAAAAGGTTCTTTGTTTGCTCGGTAACGCAGCTAATTGTGATTATTGTTTTATGAATTTAATTAGAGTTCTTGATTCATCATTTATAAGTTCAACGAGATAAATGCTTGGTTCAAGAGAACTAATATCATAGGATTGATTAACCGAATTCACCTCCATAACTACTTTGCCACTCAAAGCCTTCACTAATCCTTTTTTAAACCTTAAATCCCCTGAAAAGTTGATTGTATTCATAGCTGGGTTAGGAAATATTGTAATTAGCTTTCTATTAGGTAATTCACGTTCATTCGATAATTTCAATCCATTATTTGAGAGCAGAAAACTAAAGGCATATTCCTGACCTCTTCTACTGCGTTCCTTCACCAAGGTTGGTGAAAGAATTATTTCACCTGAATTTTTCCCACCTACTAAGATGAAATTATCATTCATTGTTATCGAATGCATCCAAATAAAATCACTTCCATTTGGAAACACCACTTCTGAGATATAATTGAATTCTTCATCGTATTCAACTTGATAGAGTTGCGAAAAATTATTACTCGAGCTACGCATTTGGGTTTTATTTTTAAAGTCTAGAAATACTGGAAATGTTCCAATAGTGTAAAACCCAGTATAACCATCATTTTTTACATTCTCAACTAAATAAGGTCTCATCGAATGTGTAATTCCGGTATCACTTGAGACAAAATCTAAATTTTCATCCAGTAACACAGAAAAAGGAACTCGACCTGTATAAACTTTAGTTCCTACTCCTGGATCTAAATCAGTCGTACCATAGAGGTTGCCTAAAATCATCATTTTCCCATTCTTAAACATCATAAATTGATGAGCAGTAGTAGGAGTTTCTTCTTGTCCTATTTGCTTTGCGTGCATAAGCTTACCCAAATTTGAATACCTAAGAACGAAAACATAATTAGAGTTTACTCCTACATTCTTAACACTAGTTGAAGGATCTGCATCAAAACTTCCAGCGTCTCTCCCTGCAATTGTTACGGAATTATCATGGTGAGATTTTAATTCTTTGATTAAAGCCAAGCTATCTCCCACTTCAAATGACCAATTTAAATTCAAGTTATTTCCATAACAAGCTATAATTGCTTTTCCGGTAGTGCTTGAGCCAGATGTTAGAGTGTTTTTTGTAGAGTCTCCAATTGCAACTTCGCCAAAGACCGCACCACCGGCATATATATCGCCATTTTCAGAAATATCTATTAACGTCCCGTTGCTTCCGGAGTTAGTGCTGATAGGACTACCTGCAACATGATTTAAGTAAACACCATTTTGGTTCAGTTTAACTAACGCGAATTGAAGACCTACTATGGAATCAAACTTTGACCCTTGCCCAGGTTGAAAATCCACTCTCCCCTTCGCTGAACCTATTAAATAAATATTTCCGTCAATGTCAACTGCACCCGATTCTACTTTAAAAAAAGAATGTTGATTCGGCCCAAATGTCTTCAACCACAATTTAGCTCCATTCGAATCAGACTTGAGAATATAAGAGGTTGGTTCATCATCCACTCGAAAACTTGTAGTCTCATTCGTGGTTTCTACTCTAGCAGAATCTCCTCTGGAACTGTAGCCAACAGTATAAACATTACTATTCATGTCCATAAAGGAAACTGGTGTGCCTAAGTTTGTCTTATCGTGGGTTATGGAATTAATAAACTTAGCTGTTTGACCAGTTACAGAAACAACCAAAAAGGTGATATTGACAAAGAACAATAAAAATGATTTCATCTCAGATTCGTTTTGTCAAATGTACAAGTTTGCCAAGTAAAACCTAATTCAACCCACTTAAATAAGCGTTGTATTTATCTGAAAAGTTCAATCCGTTTTCGATTCGATTTTTGTCCAATTTTTCGAATTCAACCAGTGCCCAAAGAATGAACTCTTTCATGAATAAAACATCTTGAGGTTCTGTGTTACTGGCATGTTGCCCGATAATGTCCTCTAACGGACTCACTTTATTCAGTGCATCTGCATATTCTTTATTGGTAAAGTCATCGTACAGCTCAAAATTAGATTCTTCAAAAAACCAAGCCAGTAAAGTCTCGTACGGGTCGGATTCGTCTTCGTGCTTTAGTTTTTCAATCTTAGGAAACTGATTCAAGAATAAGGTCTTCGCCGCAGCCCCTATCAGTTTTTCTGCAACAAAATTGGCTCCCTCCTGCTCTCCTTCATAGACCAATTCTACCTTTCCGGTAATAGAAGGAATCATACCTACGATATCCGAGAAACGAACAATGGTTTCCTTATCGCCGTTCATTAAACAACGATGTTCTGCAGTGCTCAACAGATTTTCATATGCTGTTATGCTCATTCTGGCACTAATACCACTTTTTACATCTACATATTCGCTTGTTCTCGCTTCAAATCCAATTTGCTCCACCAAGGTTTTAGCTAATTCTGGAATGTGAATTTTTACTTTTCTGTCTTCTTGACCTGTTGCTTCTTGACTCGTTATGGTCTTGGCCGTTTCTAAATCTTTTGGATAATGCGTTAGAATTTGTGAACCAATTCTATCTTTAAGAGGTGTAACAATACTGCCTCGATTGGTATAATCTTCTGGGTTTGCTGTAAAGACAAATTGCAGGTCTAAGGGTAATCGCAATTTAAATCCACGGATTTGAATATCACCTTCTTCCAAAATGTTGAACAATGCTACTTGGATTCTAGCTTGTAAATCCGGTAATTCATTAATAACAAAAATGCTTCGATTGGCCCGTGGAATCATTCCAAAATGAATTACGCGTTCGTCAGCATAACTCAATTTTAGGTTCGCAGCCTTTATCGGGTCAATGTCGCCAATCAAATCCGAAATGGTGACATCTGGCGTTGCTAATTTTTCGTAGAACCTATCATCTCTATGTACCCAAGCAATTGGAGTTTTATCACCATGAATAGCAATCTGCTCTTTAGCATATGTACTCAACGGACTCAAAGGGTCATCATTAATCTCAGAGCCTTCAACAACTGGCATGTATTCGTCCAAAAGGCCAATCATTAATCTGGCTAAGCGTGTTTTAGCTTGACCTCTTAGGCCTAACAAATTAATGTTGTGTTTTGAAAGTATGGCGCGTTCCAATTGAGGAATTACAGTGGAGTCATAACCATGAATTCCTTCGAATGAATTAACACCATCACTCAAATTGTTAATCAAGTTTTGTCGCAGTTCTTCTTTAATCGATTTGGACTTGTGTCCTGATTTTTTCAGTGCGCCTAGAGTACTTGGTAATTTTGCCATTATTTGATTCTTTTTTTTCTGTTGTTTTCGTAATCGTGAAATATCATTTCTCCTAATCCTTTTAACCCAGTAAAGAAGGCCTTACCCTTGTTCGAAAGCGTGAATTTGTCAATAAACGACATTAAATACGGGTCTTGAGCAATCATAAAGGTGGTTATCGGGATATGCCTTTTTCTGGCCTGTGCAGCCATGGTATAGCACTTTTCGGTAATAAACGGATCAAGCCCGTTGCTGTTTTTGTAATAAGTTCCGTCTGGCATTCTTAAACAGCTAGGCTTGCCATCGGTAATCATAAATATTTGTTTGTTGTTGTTTCTTTTTCTTCTCAATAAGTCCATGGCCAATTCTAAACCAGCAACTGTATTGGTGTGGTATGGACCGACTTGTAGGTACGGCAATTCCTTGATTTTAATGGGCCAAGCATCGTTCCCAAACACAAGTATATCCAACGTATCTTTTGGATACTGTGTTGTAATGAGTTCTGCTAAAGCCATGGCCACCTTTTTGGCAGGTGTTATTCTATCTTCACCGTACAAAATCATACTATGGCTAATATCAATCATTAGCACCGTACTCATTTGAGATTTATGGTGTGTCTCTTCTACCACCAAATCTTTTTCGGTCAAATTGAAATTGCCAATCCCGTGATTTACTTGAGCATTTTTAAGGCTTTCGGTAATCGAGATTTGCTCAATACTATCACCAAATTGGAATTCTCGTAAGTCACCTGTATGTTCATCGCCTTGACCGGTGTTTTTGGTTTTGTGGTTTCCAGCTCCTTTCTTTCGGATTTTACCAAAGAGTTGATTTAAAGCGCCTTTACGAATGGCTCGTTCCGTCTTGGCCGTAATACCTAGATTAGGAGTTCCATCAGGATCTATTCGTTCTTGAATATATCCTTTCTTTTTTAAATCTTCTTCAAAATCCTCTAAGGTGTAATCTTCATTGGTGAGTTTGTATTCACGGTCAAGCTCTCGCATCCAATCCATTGCTTCATCATAATCTCCCGAAGTATGTGTGATTAATTCTTTGAAAATATCGAGTAATTTATCGAATAGGGATTGGTCTTCTGCTTCAAATAGTTTGAATTCAAATCCAGATTTATTGCGCTTTGAGTTATGTGTTGCCATTGAGAATCGAAGTTATAAAAAGACAATAGCAAGGACTTGTTCGTTCAAGTCACAACACGCTTTTTAAGAAAGATTAATTCGAACTAGTGCAGGTCAAAAACTCGAGTTAAGTCTCTGTTTGGGTTTTCGGAATGACAACCTGTACAAGACGAACCCTTTGTATCAACTCCATACAAGACTTTTCCGTCAGCTTCATATTCTCCCCAAATCCATCCTGATGCAGTATTAACATCAGCTGGTTGTTTTTGCATTACTGCATAAAGGGCAATGGAGCCTCCAGAAAGAATTTCTTTCACAATTATCGAGTTTTCAGGAAACACAGTTCCGGCAGGTGCAATGCCTTCAGCGTTTAAGACAGACGCTGCTTCACTATTGAACCTTAACTTAAAATCACCATGAGGACTTGGCGGTACACCCTTAATAGTATTTCCTTCTTCGAAATAGGTATATCCGTTGTTTGATTCAATTAATTCAAAGAGTTCTGCATCTGTAATTTGAACAGTCGTTTCCGGAGTAGGAACCGTTAGGTCGAGTACTTCCTTTTTACATGCGTAGGCAATTATTAAAAAGGATAGTATGGATAGATGAGCAAATGTTCTCGTGCTGAATAATTTCATAAATCAAATGTACGCTGATTCTGCCTATACAAATGGTCAGTGGATTGCTATTCGCAAATCTCAGAAATTAGATCGAAGAATTTGGGCTATTCTCTATATTCTGTACCATATTTGTCAATATAATACCTACCAGAATAATGACCTGGGACAGCGCCAGTAAACAATTCCGGACCAAACAAACCCAATTCAATCCTCGAAAATTTAATCGGAAAAATTTCTTTTCCATCCTTACTGTAAAGCCCTTCTACGTCTTCTTTGATGATTCGGTAAGTATCTTTCGATATTTCGCCAACATAACGGTATTCAAGAGGGATGTACATGTTACCTGAATAGTCAACCAATCCAGATTTAGCATTCAATTTTACAATTGCTCTGTCTTCTGAAACCTGTTCAATGTAATCGTATTTAGGCTCAATAAGTACTTTTCCAGTTTTATCAATCAATCCATAAAACTCCTGATTCTTAATCAGCGCCTTTCCATTTTCAAAATTGTAGAATTGCTCGAACTGCCAATGGTCAAATTGCAATGGAATAACTTCACTTCCCGCAGCATCGACATATCCGCATTTTTCCGCAATTTTCACAAACGCCAACCCTTCATAAAAGTGATTAACTACATCGTATTTAATCTCCACTACCTCCACTCCTTCGTGGTTCACAAAACCATACTTTCCGTTGAGTTTTACTTTTGCAAAACCGTCTTTAAAATTCCAAACTCTGTCGTATTTGTAAGGTATTAACACCTTTCCAGTTTTATCGATAAATCCAAACAGTCCTTCATGACCTAGCCCCATTTTTCCTTCCGAAAAGTGAAGCCCTTGTTTGTCGATAGGGTCAAACATCCCGTACTCAGCAAATTCAAGATTGTATTTGAGAACATTGTCTAAATAAAAAACTGGCTTTCCCAAAGTGTCCATATATCCTCTCTGCTGACCATCTGCGCTTCCAAAACTGCAAAGTCCTTCGTGAAAATCGTTTCCGAACTTACCTTTTCTTGGTGGAAAAAGCTGTTTTCCCAGAGGATTCAAAAAAGTGAATTCGCCCTCCCAGGTGTAGGCTTTCCAGTAGCCATTTTCTGTTTTCGTTATTTTCTTATAGGTATAATCCAGCAAAATTTCACCGTTTTTAGCCATAAGCCCATACTGAGAGAGCCCATTAGAAATACTCAATACTTCAACATGAAATTGGTCTCTATTTCTTCTAACCAAATCAAAATGTTTGCTCAATTCTATGGATTTACCTTTAGTATCAATTCCTTTCGCCTCTCTTTTAGAAGCACCAACTTTCGTTTTTCCAAGACAAAAATCTTCAGCATAATTGTACTTGATAGGAATAATAATCTTTCCGGTATTGTCAATAAAGCCAAACTGAGAAGCCTTTCGAACTCTGGCCAAACCATCGTAAAACCGATATACCTTTTCGTATTCTGGTTCAACAACGATATTCTTTAGGCTATCCGAAAAACCAAATTTCCCATCTTTCCTGAAGGGAATGAGTTCTGGTAGTTGAGCAAAAGCACAAGAACCGAAAACAAATACAGCGAATAGTGTTGAAGTTAATTTCATAATTAATCCTCGTAGTATCTTACTTTTTGATGATTCATATACCCGTAACCTGCTCTTTTGTAGATTTTTACGTAACCATTACCCATATCTTCTCCAGTTTCATAAAGTGTTTTGCGCTTTTCTGGTAATGGCTCTACTTCTTTACCTTCTTTATTCAAAAAAACAGCGCTCGAATTTCTATTTTCTTTCACGTAAATCTGACCATTTTCAAATTGTCCAGCTTGTTCGTACTTTATCGGGATTACCTTGTTTCCTGTTGAATCTACAAAACCATAAAATTTCTTATTGCCCTGAGGAGTGCGGAGCATCACTCTTGCCATTCCTTCGTGAAATTCCTTTATTTCATTCATTCGAAAAGGCACAATGGTATTACCTTTTTTATCGATAATTCCATACACCTGACCGCGACCGATGACCGCGTCTTTAGCCATTATAGCCGCTCCACTAGTAAAGGGTTGGATTTCTTGTTTGTAAATCAACGGTATTACCTCCTCGCCTTGTTCGTTGATATAACCTACTAAATACCTTTTTTCCACCGCAGCCAGTCCCTCAGAAAATGGTCGGACCGAGGAATATTCAAATGAGCCAATCTCCTCACCTTCTTTAGATAGAAATCCCCAACCTGTTTCCTTTTCGGCAAATCCATATCCATTAACCAAACGGCCTGTTCTGAGATATTTTGCTGGAATCACCTCTTCACCTTTTTCGTTCATATAACCGTATTTATCTCCAATAGAAAAAGTTGCTAGACCTTCACTAAACTCACCTATAGATGAGTATTTTAAAAGAGTAATTTGCTCTCCTTTGACAGTAACTAAACCTATTTTCCGGTCTTTTTCTATTGTCATCAAATTTTCGTTAAGCTTATTTATTCGGTCATAAATAGCTGGAAGAATCACTTCACCATTTGGAGAGACAAGCCCTTCGTATTTAACACCTTTTTGACTAGCTTCCGTACTGTAACCGTATGCCTCAAGGAGTTTTTGCTCCTCTTTAGTTATCATTACAGTTATGGTTTTGTTTTTAGTATCTATTAATTTTTCAGGTTGTCTGTGACGGGCGTAATGCATTTTAGGGTCAAGCTTTATTATTTTGGTTTTGTATGCGTAAACGACCTCACTTTCAGTCAGCAAATACCCATTTTCCATTTCTCGAATTGATTCGTACTGAAAGGGTAAAACTTCTTTTCCATCAATAGTTGTGAGTCCGTATTTCCGGTCTTTATTTCGCAAGGCCATTAAGCCACTTTTGTATAATGACAAGCTGCTATATCCGCCATCCAATTCTGTATCTAGCCCACCAGAGGCTTGAATGCCGTATTCCTTTATTTCACCTTTTACGTTAATGAGCTGTAAACTATTCGGTACAGGCAGTCGAGCCACAGCATATCCGTTCACGAAGTTTGAGATGTATTCGTATTGAATTGGGATAATTTCTTTTCCTTCTTCGTTAATTAGTCCCCATTTGTTGTCTTGCTTTACTGCAGCGACTCCATCCACAAAAAAGGTGGTTTCTTGCCACTTTGGTTGAATCACCATTTTCTTATCTGGAGTAGAATAACCCCAAAGTTTTCCTTTTCGGTATGGAATCAATTGAGGTTCTTGTGCATACACAGCAATCGAAGTAACCAGAATAAAAATCGCAAGAATTTGACGTATCATATTTATTAATTATGTTTTGTTACCGGGACCTAATTTAATGCAGTCAAGATCTAAATCCCAAAGTAATGTAGCAAGTTACTATTGGCTCGTAATTGCGTTCAACGTAGTTTATGAATTGGATATATACAACCAGCTAATCGCGTTGAAAGTATTTTGACCTTCCTAGACTAATAGAAATTTGAAAACGACCCTACGAAATATGCCAGAGGCAAATAATGAATAGACTACTTCTCGTATGCAGAAAACGTCTTTTTGATGACCTCTAAACACTCCATTAACTGAGCTTTAGTTATAACCAATGGTGGCGCAAATCGAATAATATTGCCGTGAGTTGGTTTAGCCAATAAACCATTGTCTCTTAACTTCATACACAGATTCCAAGCGGTTTTACTATCCGGAGTGTCGTTCACAATAATGGCGTTCAACAAGCCTTTACCTCGAACCTTGGTTACTAATTCGCAAGACTCGGCAAACTTGGTTAGCTCGTCTCTAAAAACCTTACCTAACTCCATGGCGTTATCTGCTAAATTTTCATCAAACACTACCTGTAGAGCGGCTTCAGCAACTTTACATGCTAATGGGTTTCCACCGAATGTAGACCCGTGTTCTCCGGGTTTGATAGTCAACATAATATGGTCATCAGCTAACACAGCAGATATAGGTAAAACTCCACCGCTGATTGCTTTCCCAAGAATTACAACATTCGGGCGGCAGTCTTCATAATCAGAAGCCAACATTTTACCCGTTCTGGCAATTCCAGTTTGAACTTCATCAGCAATAAATAGCACGTTGTTTTCTTCACAGTGCTTTTTACAAGCAGCCAAATAACCTTCGTCTGGTACAAAAACTCCAGCTTCACCTTGAATAGGCTCAACCATAAAAGCACAAATCGAATCATCGTCCTTCAACACTTTGGCCAAAGCATCAGCATCGTTGTATGGAATTTCGATAAACCCTGGTGTGTATGGCCCAAAACCCGCATACGAATCTGGGTCAGAGCTAAATGAAATAATGGTCGTGGTTCTTCCGTGAAAGTTGCCGTTTACTACCACAATTTTGGCTTGATTTTCAGCAATTCCTTTTTTTACGTAACCCCAACGACGCGCCAATTTCAAAGCCGTTTCAACAGCCTCTGCTCCTGTGTTCATTGGCAATACTTTATCGTAGCCAAACACATCGTGCATAAATTTCTCAAAAGGCCCTAAAGCACTGTTGTAAAATGCTCTTGAAGTTAAGGTCAAATTTCTAGACTGTTCCGTTAACGCAAAATTGATATCGGGATGACAGTGTCCTTGATTCACCGCGCTATAAGCACTCAAGAAATCGAAATAACGTTTTCCTTCTACGTCCCAAACGTGTACACCACTTCCTCTTTCCAAAACAACCGGGAGCGGATGATAATTATGTGCACCATATTTATCTTCTAATTCTATTGCTTTTGCTGAGCTTATTTTGTCTGAAACTTGTGTCATAATTGTACTGTTTTGAAGTCCGTAAATGGGCTGCAAATATAATATCGTTTGAGGACTCAGCATTTCGGGTAGATAAGAAGTTTTCTTCTCACTAGTCACCCTGAACTCGTTTCAGGGTCTCCAAGAATGCTTTCTGTAAGTTATACCCTGTGCTAATTTGATAATTAGGCTGAGATGCTGAAATAAATTCAGCATGACTCCTAACCAAATGATGCTACTTTTGCCGCGATTTATGGGAAGAAAGAAAGGCAGACACCCTCACATTGAGGAGCTAGAAATAATAGACGCAGGCGCAGAAGGAAAGGCCATTGGTAAGTACAACGAAAAGGTAGTTTTTGTGCCTTACGTAGTTCCGGGAGATATTGTTGACGTTCAGGTAATTAAAAAACGAAAAAGCTACCTAGAAGGTCGTGTGACCAAAATCCATAAGAAAAGTGAAAAGCGTGTTGAGCCAGTTTGTTCTCATTTTGGAATTTGCGGTGGTTGCAAATGGCAAAACTTAGGTTACGATGACCAGTTGATGTACAAACAAAAACAGGTTACAGATCACCTCACTCGCATTGGCAAAATCGATTTACCTGAAATTCAACCTATTGTAGGTTCTCCTGAAACGGAATATTACCGAAACAAACTCGAATTTACTTTTGCGCATAGCCGCTGGGTGACAGAAGAAGAAATTGCGAACAACGACGAGATTGAAGAACGACGTGGTGTTGGTTTTCACATTCCGGGACGATTCGATAAAATCTTAGACGTTGATCGTTGCTTTTTGCAAGCTGACCCTTCCAATGCCATTCGGTTGGCAGTAAAAGAAGTTGCCTTCGAAAACGACCTTTCGTTTTACAACGTACGTGAGCATGAAGGCCTACTGCGAAACCTAATTATTCGCACCACCAATTTGGGTGAACTAATGGTATTGATGTCTTTTGGCGCAGACCAGGAAGATAACATCCAGCTGGTTATGGAACATTTAAAGTCGAAATTTCCAGAAATTACCAGCCTTATGTATGTGGTGAATACCAAACAAAACGATACCATTTACGATTTGGATGTGCAACTTTTTCATGGCAAAGACCATATTGTCGAAGAAATGGAAGGGTTAAAGTTTAAAATAGGCCCAAAATCCTTTTTCCAAACCAACAGTACACAAGCCCTTAAGTTGTACGAAATCACAAGAAAACTAGCCAACATTCAAGAAGAGCAAGTGGTTTACGATTTGTACACTGGCACAGGAACGATTGCCAACTTTGTGGCAAAATATGCCAAACATGTGGTGGGTATAGAGTCGGTTCCAGAGGCAATTGAAGACGCCAAACTCAACTCAGAAAATAACGGCATAGAGAACACCAGCTTTTATGCAGGTGATATGAAGGACATTTTTACCGAAGGTTTTATTAACGAAAACGGAAAACCGGATATCATTATTACCGATCCTCCCAGAGCAGGCATGCATACTAACGTGGTAGAAGTAATGTTAGAATTAGAAGCTCCAAGAATTGTTTATGTAAGTTGTAATGCGTCAACTCAAGCTCGGGATTTACAATTGCTTGACCCTAAATACAAAGTGAGTCATGTGCAACCCGTTGATATGTTTCCGCATACGCATCATGTTGAGAATGTGGTGGTTTTGACGTTAAGAAGTTAACTGATTTGCTTATTGCCAAAAATTTTAAGTTCGGCAATGATGAGATAAGTTTTTACAGATAATTTTCGGTTTCGTGATGATAAGCAAATCTGAAAAAAAAATTCTTTCATAAACAAATTAACGAGTATCCACTGAGGAATCCAACAACGGTAGCTATCATAAGCAAATAAGAGTCTTGACGAATCTGTTAGTTGGTTTGTAATTCATCTGACCCTACTCCTATTTATCATAAAATGACTCCAAAGACTACCAGACAGGCGCACTAAACCACAGCTTATCAAGTAAAGTTTTAAATTCTGACAATTCCTTTTCAACATCTTCTTTACTCATCGTAGCAATTTCTTCGCATATTGTTCTAGCCACAGAAATTTTACTAAAACTTGTTTGCATATTATTCTTAAAATATTGTTCGTAGTATTTAGTCCTACCCCAATTATCTTTTTTCTCAAATTCTTTGAATACTTTATACCAAGTTTTTGGCATATTATTATTTGAGACTGTTTCAAGTTTTAACTCTTCATATGTCTTCTTGAAAGATTCATGATAGTACTCATCTGAAAATAAGTGTTCAATATCAATGAATTTCTTATTGTCTTTCATCACCTCTCCTATTACATAAATTCGGTCTGCGGGAAATTTTGCTTTTTTCAGCTTATTTATTTTTTTAGTTGAAGTATCCGAGTCCATTAGTATTTTAACCGATGAAGATTCTTGATTACAAAAAGTTGCTAATGCGATTGTATTGGCCTCATCTCCTCCAAAATTCACACTTACCTTGTTCAAGTCATATTTACAATTAACACCAGTTCTTATGAATGATCTTATAATTGCACATATGAACATTTGATCGGTAATACCTTCAACAATTAAGTTGTGACCGCCTACAAATAAGGAAGCACCGATCGGCAATCCGATAGCACTTCTAATTGGCTCCCATGCAACACCGTTAGACGAATGGTACGGTTTATTATTGATGTAGGATCCTCTCACAATATTTTCTTTGTTCCCGCTATCCTTGTTTACACTCAAAACTCTATGAGGATAATTTTTATCTATCAAATAAGGCGAGTGGGTAGTGTATATTATCTGGATATTATCACTAGTGTTTTCAAATCGATCAAGCAAATCATATTGGGCAGAAGCATGTAAATGTAGACCAGGTTCATCCATGATGAGAATATAGTTTCTCGAACTTTTCTTATTTATCATATGATTAACCACAAACCAAAGAAACCACTGAAAACCAGGTCCTTGATCAGATATACTCCCTCGATGACCTTCAGCTCCCTTTATATCTACTTCTAAATATTTATCAATAAATACATCTCCGTCCCTACCTTCTGTTTCCTCAACATCATCACTCAATTCAATGATAATTTTCTCTTGATTCCAGTACTTGGCTAAATTTGACTTTAAACGGTAATTTATTTTTTCAATAGTTTCCTTTCGTTCTCTTCGATCTCCATTTAACAAAGGTTCGATATCAACCTTAGAAATAGCCAATAGTAAATTGATAAACTCATTCGAATCAACATCTATTTTATCAAACTGCAACCTATCTTCAACTCTATAACTTTCATCACTTTCGATGTAAACAATGTTTGGAAGTAATTCTATGATATCTTTTTCCTCGAATGGCTTTACTCGTTGAACTCGAAACTTTAGTTTACCTGCGTGTTCATCTATACTTTGCTCTAAATAATGAAGTCCTGTTCGTATATTTTGCGCCTTTACACTTCGGTATTTTTTTGAATTAATTTGTTGTCTAATAGTTGAAATTTTCTTCGAAAATTTGGTAAAAAATTGGTTTTGTTCCTTTTGCCCTTTCTGAGGATTAAGTATTTTTTCTTCATTAACCCACTTATCTAGCATTTCAAAATGTTTGACAATAACATCCGATTCTCCCATTGAATGTATCGACTTGACCTTTTCCCAATTGCGAAGAATCTTTCTGGTCTTTAAACGAATTTTACTTAAATACTCAATTAACGTGGTTGTCGGAATTTGGGTGCTTTTTATTTCAAATGGAGGTTCAAATGAAACACTGCGCTTACCGCCGAGATATTTAGTTAAAATAATTCTTTGTCTGTCTGAAAGTACACTAGAAACATCCTTAAGTCTTTTTCTATCATTTGAATCCATTTCAAACCAAATCTTAGAACTTACATCATCATCAGTATCATTTTTCCAAGAACATCTATTTTTCTTGACAATTCTATTGTCATTGAAAGCTGCCTGAATCGCCTTAAGAATGTTAGTCTTACCTACATTACTTTTTCCTACGATAACTGTGGACTTATTGTATAGATTAAAGTTACATTCCTGTCCAATACTCTTGTAATTACTTATTTCTACATTGATTGCCTTCATAAAAATAATTTAACACATGCTATATTAGGTGGAAGTACCTCCTAATTCATCAGTTAGCATACCCTGGTTCTGGCAACCAAAATAGCCTAAATAATTATTTAAAAAAATACTTATCTCAATATTGTAGATATTCTTGTTGCACACTTAATTCCTTTTTCTTTGCTTCGGTTATTAAATGTTTCATTTCCCCAAGCTCTTGTCCGATAGCATCGCATTCGACTATTGACTATTTTTCTCTGGGAAAGACCCCTTCCGATTTCAGCCAAGCTGTAACCACCTTCCCCAATTGGGAAGGACCTAAACCGATAAATTGAAACCTGTAGTCATAAATACTCTTATAGGGTGTCCTTCCCAACTGGGAACGTGCCAATTCCGAAAGCAATTGGAAGAGGTGGACGGGGTTTGTCGCTACAAAGTTCAATAAGAATTAACTGTCAATTATAAAGTTTAATCATCCCCGATTGTGCTAGGTTGAATCGATTTCGACCTTCAATTAAATATTTCAATAACCCCTTTAGCGCACGATTACATCGCATTCGAAAATCTGAAGTTAACTTCAACAACCTTGCAGTCGATTCAGCTTAGGATACGGGAATTTTTGGGTCATGTTGAGAGCGAGTTGGTTGGAGTTGAGGGGTTAGCTATTTAACCTAAGAACACTTTTTAAATGAATTAAAATAGTTCATACATCAGAGCAGTGAAAAATCAGCTGCTCAAGATAGTTTAAATTTGAAAAGTAAACTCAACTAATTATATACTTTAAGCAAATTGAACTCATTTTGACAGACAACACAGAACAACATATTAAACAGCGCAACAATCCACTTCACGGTATTAAATTGGCAACTATTGTAGAGGAACTTGTGGAATACTTTGGCTGGGAAGAACTTGCTGTTCAGATCAATCTAAATTGCTTTAAGAGTAATCCTACAGTAAAATCTAGTCTCAAATTTTTAAGAAAAACACCATGGGCAAGAGAGAAAGTGGAAAGTCTATACTTGTATATGCTTAGGCAAAAGAAAAGAGATTTGAAA
>CAKZKD010000036.1 GCA_937121175.1 uncultured Flavobacteriales bacterium | reverse complement strand
ATGAAATTTAATAACCCAATCCCGAGTTCCGAAGTTTCTGCCTCGAACAGCCTACTTCTCATGGCCGCGGGGCGTTACCAGCAATTTCCGCTCACTCGGGTGTAAATCACTCGGCTGTGAAATTCAGCGTATTTACTCAGCTCTGAAAAGCAGCATATTTACTCAGTTCCGAATCGAAAATTATGAATCAATCCAACATGAATGTCAGGGAATTTACTCGGTTCTGAAAACAGAATATTTACTCGGTTGCAAATCGGAACCAATGACCCAATCTTTACGAAAACAACAATCAAAAAGCAAGTTTGAAACTTTAGTGAAGTCGCCAATTTGTGGTTGGTGGGCAAATTGGCTCTGAAACATTCTGCAAGTCCGAAGCTTTTACACTCAGTCGTGAATAGCTGCATATTTACTCGGATGATATACTCTTGTGTTGCTCCAAAAGCTGGTAACAGCGGCCGAATGGCACATGCTACTTTTCCTGTTTCTCCTTAATTTAGTGGCATGGCCGCGGGGCGTTAGCATATATACCGCACCACAAATCGAAATCTGAACTATATGAAGCACATTCTTTTATTTACAATGACATTAGCTGCTTTTCAAGTTGTAGGTCAGCCTTTTGGAGAATCAAACCTAAAAGCGTGTATTCCTGACAGTATTTATATGAATTCACCAACCTTTAATGAAAATGGAACTCCTCCTGTTTACAATGGTGATAAATCAATTCAGGAGATTTTTAGAGATAAAGTAGGCAAGATTAAAGTCGATGATGGTCAGATTGTGTTTAAAGCCTTATTAGATTGTAATGGAAAAATAACCGATGTCCGGGTTTTTAAATCTACAGGACAAGAGGTGTTTGATTTACAGTTTTTAGAAGTTATGAGAAAAACCAAAGGTTGGAGTTCCGCTATCTTTAAAGAAAAGCCTGTAGATTTTGAGGTTACATTTCTAGGAGCGGTAATTAAGAAGAAAATATATATCGGGACCCAAATGAATCCTCCAAAAGAATGGTTTCAATTTTAAGAGAAGTACAATATGCTAACAGCCGCTAAAAGGCAAATGCTAGCAGTTGTTTAAATTTGAAACGAAATGCCGCGAACGAAGCACATATTGAATCCCGAAGTTCAACCTTTTAACTCCGCACTTGCCTTAGCGGCGGGGCGTTAGTGCATAAGCATGGTGCAAGTCGGAACATATTGGGGTAGAAAAGTTGTGTGGAGTGAATTCGATGAACTCTTCACCGAAAATATACCTAATAGAGATTGGTTAGTATTTATGCTTAGTGATAGCAAACCCGATTTTGACAAGTTTGATGTCTTCGTAAGAACTGCAATTGACAAGAACATTTTGGAATTTAAAGCTGGTGGAGAAAAAGGTGAGCTTCTTCATGATTTGTTTGATGAAACTATGGTCGATAAGGAACTCGCTGAAAACAAGTTATATTCTGTAATGACTACATCGCATAACGATGAATCTGTTGCTGACATATTTTGGCAATGTTTCGGAGCTACTTGTTTGCCGGAAATTGCAGACCTCGATAATATTTCTATTTTATGCACTGACCTTGATGGAATCAACAGAACCGAAGAATTGCGCGGATACATTCGGCGATTTGAAGAAGGTTGGTTACCAGATTAATCACGCACTATAACAGCGGCCAAAAGGCAAATGCTAGCGATGGTGTAAATTTGAAACGAAATGCCTCGAACAAACGATAGAATTAACCCTAAGTTTCACCATTCTGCAATTTTGGTGGTTGCTTGCCAACGCGCTCAATCACAAAACAATAGCAATGAATATTTTTGCCTGCGCACCCAAAACTGCTACCCCGCACTTACCTTGGCCGCGGGGCGCTGTATGTAATGCTTAACTTTTACCAAGTTTCCAAATAAGGAAACATTTTAATTATCTTCGCGTTGTAACAAACAGAGAAATTGAATGAATCCCAAGTTTGAAGTTGTATTTCTTGAACAAGCAATTGAGTTTATCGAATCTTTAGAATCGAAATCAAAAGCTAAGGTCATTTATAACATTGACAAAGCTCGTTTTGAAAATGACCCGAAACTATTCAAGAAGCTGACGGCTGAAATTTGGGAGTTTAGAACAAAGTATCGAGGTCTTCAATATCGACTTTTTGCATTCTGGGATAAATCAGGAGAAACGGAAACTCTTGTGGTTTCGACTCACGGAAACGTAAAAAAGGTCGACAAAGTTCCAAAAAAGGAAATCGAGAAGGCTGAGATAATTAGAGACGAATACTTTGAACAATAAAAATTTGGATTATGAAAGCAACGCAGAAAAAAATGAAAATGATGACGCTTGACCAAATAAAGGACAAGCATATTGGTGAGGTTGGTTCATCAGACCGCGAGAAATACGAATTTGACTTGAGACTCGAAGTGCTTGGAGAAATGATTAAGTTAGTACGCAAGGAAAGGAACTTGACTCAAGAACAACTTGGAAAACTTGTTGGTGTTCAAAAGGCTCAAATTTCAAAGATTGAGAAAAGTACAAAAAACGTTACAATCGAAACTGTTTTGAAAGTATTTCGAGCATTGAAAGCGCAAGTCAAATTCAGTGTGGAAATAAACGAAGGCAATATTAAAGTAGCTTAACCGCACTAACAGGTAACAGCAGCCAAAAGGCAAGTAGGCGGCTTGTTGTAAATTTGAAAGGATAGAAATCTAAGAAACATGAACCCGAGAACCGAAGTAAGTACAATATTCAGCAAGCGTGTTGGTTCCAGCGCTCGACAATCAGAACGCAATAGGAATGGATATTTGGCCAACGTGCAACTTGCTCTCCCTGAGGCCCTACTTGCCTTGGCCGCGGGGCGTTAGGCAATATAAAGAAGCACAAAATTTGAGTAAAATTGAGCAATATATAATTCTAAAAGACAATAGAAAATTAGGGTTTGCAGAATACGGAAAGACTGAGGGGCATCCCATTATATACTGTCATGGTTCTCAGAGTTCCAGGTTAGAAATGCATTATGATATGTCATTTGCTATTGAGAATAATTTAAGGATAATTACAATTGATAGACCTGGACATGGAATGTCGGATTTCAACTCAAAAGGTTCTATACTCAGTTTTGCTAGAGACGTAGTGTGTTTAGCAGAGCATTTAAAGATTAACAGATTCTCTGTTGCGGGAATGTCAGCGGGTTCACCTTTTGCGCTTGGACTATCTTATTTGTTCCCTGATAAAGTTTATAAGACTGCAATTATTAGTGGGTTTGCGCCTTATAACAAAGACAGCAAAAAGTATCTATCCAAAGAAGTGAAAGCAATGTTGGGGCTTGCTAAATTCTTTCCTTTTCTCTTAAAAATAATGCTGAAATTTCAAAAAAGGCAATTAGCTAAGAATCCTAAAAAGGCCTTACAGGGATTCTTAAAAATTATGAGCAAACCAGATCAAGAAATTCTAAAAAATGATTCAGTGATGAAAGTTATTGAAAACATGTTTAAGGAAGCTTTTAGAAATGATAGCACGGGAATTGCCTACGAAATTTCCAATATACTGGTTAAAGATTGGGAGTTTTCATTAGATAAAATTCAAGTCCCTGTACAATTTTGGCAAGGAGAAAAAGACAATAACGTTCCTTTTGAATGGGCAGATTTTATGCAAAGCAAAATTGGGAATTCTAGTCTTCAAAAATTCCCTGAGGAAGGACACTTGATTGTATTCAACCATGCTAAAGAAATATTTTCAGATTTAAAATAACATAGCCTAACAGCGGCCAAATAAGAAATAGCCTTGGCAGCGGAACTTTACTAGCAAGCAATTCACCTGGATAGAAGGACAAGCAACGAAATGTCAGCAAGTAAATATGACCAGTTAATCTCTATGAAGAAGAAGATTCTCTTCTAAATTGGAATTCTATATTTGGGTTAAATTTTAGTAAATAAAATTGAGACCATGAGATTGACATTATTAGCACTTACAATTTTTATTTTCCAGTTTATTAGCGCTCAAGAATTCCGTAATAGTTCATTTGAGATTTGGGGATTGAGCCATTTATGTGAACCTATAGGTTCGCCACAAAGTTGGATAACCTGGGGGGACGGTATTTACCCAATGAAAGAAGTCAAAACGGATGTGTGTCCGACGAATATTCCATCTAAGGCGGCAGATGGTCTAGTTTACGCAAGCGGTAAGTCCGAATCTTCTACCAGAGGTGACGGGTATTATATGAATCTGACGGGTTTTGCAATTGAAGCCGACTATACAATTTCTTTTGATTACAGCGGTTCTGATGCGCGTGCAGGTTCTGCCGATGTACAATGGCATTTATTTATTGATGGCGAAGATGTGGCACAAACACCTGTGTTTTCTTCATCGAAAAACACATGGTCAACCTTTTCACACACTTTTTATAGTGATTTCTCTTCTACAGCTTATACTATTGGTTTTAAGTTGTTTAGGGCCGACACGGCTGCGGGTGCAGGAAATGCCGGCATTGATAATTTTCAATTGAGCAACACGACAGGTATAGAGACTCATTCAAAGTTCGAAGCACTAAATTTAAGCCCAAATCCATGTTCAAATTATTGTAAAATAGGATTTGAAGACAATGCAACATTGGCTAAAATTTTGATTTTCAACATTGATGGCAGATTAATATTTGAAGATGAAATATTAAACGAAAAGGAGTACTTAATCGATGCAAGCGAAATGGAAAATGGTGTTTATCTTGTGCAGTTAGAATTAGATGGAAGACCTTCGGAGTTGAGTAAAATTATGGTCTTTCACTAAAGGTAATTTGATATTAGATAGGATCCTTAATCAAGGAAATCTGAGATAATAATCTTTAGGCTAAAGAAATTCGGTAACAGTTTGCAATTGCCACAAACCAGTTCCAATCAGATAATAAAATAACTTTTTAGACAAATAGACTAACAACAATAGAAAAGTTAAGTATTTTAGAACTCAAGAATAAGCGTAAATCTCAACTATTGCCAGCTACTAACAGCCACTTAAAAGGCAAATGCTAGCTATAGGGTAAATTTTAAACCAAATGCTTAGAACAAACCTTCATATAAAAACCAAAGTGGTACATTTAAACCCTGTACCTAACTTGGCCATGGGCGTTCTGAGTAATAGACTAATCCTCCACAAAATGAATAAATTTATTCTTTTAATAATAGGGTTGCATTTCTCTTTTATGGGGATGGCGCAATTTGGCACGGGAACGAAGGATATTCATTTTTTTGTTCACGATAGTGTCAAAAGAAATTACAACATATATAAGCCAAGCTCTTATACCGGTCTGACCAAGACACCTCTTGTATTAGTTCTTCATCCAGGGGAATTTTATGGTGGTGACACCATGAACTTACAAATAGAACGATACACTCATTTTGACCTAGTTGCGGATACTGCAGGCTTTCTAATTTGTTATCCCAATTCTAGAAAAGATACCAGCATTAGACATCCTGATTGGGCATTATGGGATCACGATAATGCATTTGGGTGGAATGACATAGGATTTTTAAACCAGATGCTTGATTCAATTATCCAAGATTATAATATAGATACTTGCAGAATCTACATGACTGGTTTCTCTACGGGTGCTTATATTTCTTATTCAATGGCCTGTACTTCGGGTGATAGATTAGCAGCAATTGCACCTGTAAGCGGACAAAAAAGCCATTCATACAATTGCAATCCCATAGCTCCAGTTCCCGTTTTTCATATTCATGGTGACCAAGATGTGGACGCTCTCTATTATGGATATGTATCGCAGAACTTAGATTCCGTTGCTACGGTTTTAAGAATTTGGTATAACTATAACAATTGCAACCATAAACCGATCATAACAACATTACCGAATATTTCAACAACAGATAGTTCTACAATTACTAAGTATTACTACGCACCATTAAGTTCAGATAAAGAAGTGGTTCATTACAAGGTAAATGGAGGTGGTCACGGTTGGCCAGGGGCAACTTTTAAACATCGTTCAGAACTAGGCCAAAATAATATGGATATTGATGCTTCTGTTGAAATTTGGGATTTTTTTAGGAAACACAGGTTGTGCGATAATTCAATTGTTAGGGTTGAAGAAACAGCTAACGAAGTGAATAGGATATTTCCAAACCCGGCTATTCATCAAATTTCGATTGAATCAACTATTTCAATAAACAAAATCAATTTTTATTCAATCGAAGGAAAGCTTCTATTAACAACTACTAAAAATATAAATATTGATATTTCAAATTTCCCTTCAGGAATATTATTAATTGAAATATCTCATAAGAATGGAATTAAAACACATGACAAACTGTATAAGCAATAGAATCTTTCAATTTTTAATGGAGTAGAAGTAATTTAAACCGACCAATAGATTATTTGGAAAATTAATAGCATATAACAGGCGCCAAAAGGCAATTGCTAGCGATAGTTTAAATTCGAATCGAAAGGCCTGGAACAATCGAAGGCAAAAAAAACTTTTGCTACTCTTGTTTATACAGAAACGCTAGGTACAATATATCTTAATAAGCAATTAATTAAATTCTAAATGGCTACGAACCCTTTCTTAAAAAGTCTTAGTACAAATTAATATGAAACTGTATTTGGGTATATTTCTAATTGTGCTTTCCTACAATCTCAAATCTCAGCAGGTCATCCATTTAAAACATGACTCAGTTGTTGTTTTTAAATATTTTGATGACGAATGGAAAGACACACTTTATGTTCCTTGGTCAGTTCTTAGACCACACACATGCAATTTCTGCAAAAGTGACATATCATTTATAGTGAGCAAGAACGAGTTAAAAGTTTCAGAATTTCAAATCAAAGGTGATTCGATTTATAAAAAATATTTTTATTATAACGGTAAAATAAGGGCTTATAATATCTCACACAAAACAACTATGGCTTGGTTGTATAAGGAATACTATTACGAAAATGGTCAAAAATGGAAAAGTTTAGTTTTAACTCCTGATTCATTATTTCCGTACACGGAATATTGGGAAAATGGACAAATTAAATTGGAGGCGAATTATTATAGCGGAGCATACTGGAATAGGACAAGAGGCTATCATAAAAATGGAAAACTAAATTTTGAAGGTCAGTACAAAAGCTTTCCATCACATTATAAGGAGTTAAATTTTGAAGCCTCTACGAAAAAGGGGATATGGCAGTTTTTCGACCCAAAAGGAACACTCGTAGAAACCAAAAACTTCAAGTAGCAATCGAGGTTACTGGTAGCTAATTTGCCTGTTGGCTTCTACTGGATATTTTATTGATGTGATAACAGTTTGAGGGATTCTAAATCTATTCAAAATCTTTCCTTTCTGGATCAAAGAGTACACCGATTTTCGCGTTCGCCGTACTTTGTTTTAACCAATGGATAGAATCGGTCGGAACCTTCATTTTTTTGTAATAAAATAGGTTTTTAATAAGATTCCAACGTTGACCTGAATACTTTAGGCTTACGCTTTCACTTTTTTCCAATACAAAGAGAGCGCTATCCAATTGATCTAAAAATAGGTAGTTATTTGAGCTCGCTACAAGGCCTTGTTCAAAGTGTGGAAAACGGTTCATTAAGAAGTGCACATATGGTTGGGCTTTCTCTGGTGTTTTTAATTTTTGATGGGCTTTAATAGCGTATAAATTGAGTGAAAGGTGGTATGGTGCCTTTTGTAATCCCTGTTCAAAATAGTTGAGTGCTTGCTTGGGGTCTTTGTTTAATAGTTTATTACCTGCAAATAGCTCAATAGGAGTTGCCAGATGGTTCAATGAATAAAAAGCAGTGTTAGATTTCTCTACAGCCAAATTAATTTTGGACATTGAGAGATTCCGCTGATTTTTAGAAAATTTATAATCAATGCCTTCACTTGTTAGAATAGAACCCCAAACAATTACAAGCCCCAAACTAAGCGGAAGAATTAGAAACGAAATTTTTCGAATTGGAAGAGAAAAACTGTTTTGATGCAATTCAGTTTTGTACGCGACCCACGAAATGACAAGAGTAAAAATTACTGCAGTAGCGTATCTTTCTAGTGGAAATGAAAAAAGAGAAAAAACTAGAATAGAATATAAAGCCAGAAAGACGAATGTTGAGTCTTGCCTCGAATTGCTTTGATTTCGAACCGTCCAAATCCCCTTCAAGACCATACCTATCAGCAAACTGAACATTAGAAATCCAGCAATGCCTGTTTCGGCTAAAAGCTGAAGAAAGTCGTTGTGAACCCGCACATAAATAACATCTCCTGTTTGTAGAAAAATGGAGTTATCGCCATAAAATGGATGTAATATTTTAAAACTGCCTAAACCATGTCCAAAAATGGGACGGTCTGCAAGCATTTGCATAGCCTTATCCCAAAGTATTAGTCGGTCTTTGGCTCCAACGTAATTACCATTTAACCCAAAATAAAAAAAGGGCAGAATAAACGGTAATAGCAATATGCTTACCGTAAGTGTCAACCTAATAAGGCGAGAAAGTTTATCCTTAAAAACGTTCTCGAATAAATAGTAAGATGTAACAATTAGCATCAGTAATAGGGCGGACTTTGATGCACAGATAAAAACAAAACACGCGCCGATAAAAAACATAACGAGAGACAATTTTCGTTGTAGAGCAGAAAGTACTTTTTTATCAAAAAACAGGCTTAACGAAGCTAAACTGACAAGGGTAAATAACTGCGCATTCATGTTTTTATTTCCCTGAATTCCAGCAAGGTAAACCTCAAAAGTTGGTGCTGCACTATCAAAAATACCTCCAAGGAGTGTTGTTAACGAAAGCAAGTTAATACTTGCCAAAACAAAGTAGAATCCATGGATTACTCGAATTTTTGGCCATAAGATTTTAGACGCTAAAAAAATGAGAAATAGAGTAAACCAACGAATTAGTTCACTAAAGGAAGTAGCAAAGAAATCCGAGAATGATAGGGTAGAAGCTAAGAAGAGAATAAATACGAAGAAGCTTACGGTTATAAAGCCAATCCTAACTTCTTGCGTCCATAATAATAGAAAGGTTACTAAACAGAATAGAGCACCTAAAAAGAACCTAATATTCTGCGTAGGGTCTCCTAGTAGTGGTGTGTAAGCGAAAATTGAAATGAAAACTAAGACTAAAGCTGTATTGCCTACTAATCCTTGGTTGTTGTTGATTCTATTCATTTATTTTGGGCGGGTTTTGTTTGTTTTAGCGCACATTAAACCGCTAAATTAATCATTCAGGTTTAGTGAATATGTTGACCGCTCAAATCAAAAATCGAATAGTATTAGCGTGTAAATTTGATTCTTATGGTGAATGTAATAAGGATAATTCTTCCAAAAATCGGTCTAGTCATCATCTTCAATGCCTTTTGTTGCCTTGTATTCGCACAGGAAACAACAAGCGCTGTAGCCAAAACATACTTATTTGAGTATTTAGATATTGTGCAAAAGCGTTCCATAAATCGAGGTTCAATCGATTGGGAAGAATTTGAAACTGTGCTATTCGATGCGGCAAAAAATGCCCAAACCGTGGAGGAAACCTATCCCGCAATAAAAAAGAGTTTGAAACTGCTGGAAGATGGACATTCCTTCTTAATGACTGCACAAGAAACTGATGAATGGAAAAGACCTGAAAACTCAGAAGAAATAAAAGATACAATTCCTGGCCCAGTACCTTATGGTAAGTTGATTGATGGGGTCGGTTACATTAATTTACCCTGGTTTCACAGTGGTAACGAGCGGAGTTGCCAACTTTTTGCCGATACATTGTTAAGCGTGATTCGCACCTTAGATAAAGGTAAACTGAAAGGTTGGATAGTGGACCTTCGTGGAAATTTAGGTGGAAATAATTGGCCAATGCACGCCGGTATTAGCCCCCTTTATACAAATGATATTATAGGTGCTTATGTTTATCCGAATGGAGAAACTAAAAATTGGACTGTTCGAGAGAATGCGGTTTACGACAACGACAGCATTATTGGGAGAACGAGCGAAGCTTATACGCTCAAGAATAAAAATTTACCGATTGCAGTTCTGATAGATCGCAGTACGGCAAGTTCAGGTGAAACGGTTCTGGTTTCCTTCATAGGAGAAAAAAACGCTAAAACATTCGGACAACCATCATGGGGTTCAACAACATGCAACGACCTGTTTCCATTATCGGATGGAGCGCAATTGTTACTTACCGTTGCGGTTTATGCAGACCGAAATGGAAAATCGTACAATGGACCAATTAAGCCCGATGTGTTGATTGAAAATGAACAAGTAGTACAGGAAGCAATTCGCTGGATTAATGAGCAATAGCAATTGTACCATACATTTTTATATTTACCCAAATGAATTACTCGTCAATTAAGCCATCATTTCTAGTCTTTTGTCTTTCTCTTTTTTACGTAATTGGCGTTGCTCAGGACACTACCAATGCCGGTAACTTAGGCATGGCAATTCAATTCACCAATACTGGAATCGAAAACATAGAAGTTGGAAACAGTAAAGAAGCAATCAAAAATTTAACAGCTGCTATTTCTGCGCACAATGAATATGAAAAAGCTTATCTACAATTGTATCAGGCATGGTTAATTGAAAAAACTCAAACTCAAGAAATACTAATCCTGATGCAGCAAGGGAATAGAGTTTTTGAGGCTAACGATGAGCTGTATTTCTACACCGGCGAATTACAGCGTAATCTAAAAGATGTAAAGGGTTCAATTGTATCTTATACAAAAGCAATTAACGCATCGAAAGCTAGGGACGAGGGCTTTTTCTTGATTCCATATTATTATCAGAACAGAGGAAATTCTTATCTTAAAACGCAGCAATTAAATCTAGCATTGTTGGATTATAATGAACTTCTAAAACTCAATCCATTTTCTAACGCCGGGCTAACGAACAGAGGAATTACCTATTATCAGCTTAAAAACAAAAATGCCGCTTGCGCCGATTGGGCAACGGGTATTGCTAATGAATCGAAGGAATCTAAAATGTACTTTGATAAATATTGTCAATGAGTTCAATAGCAATAACCTGAATCGATTATCGTTGTCCAATTGTATGAAGAACGCCTTTTATTTCATGTTAATTGTCCTTTTTGCCTCTTGCGGAGGCAGTCATGGCAATCATTCTTATACTCAGAAAAAGAGAGTTATCAGTAATAAAACAACTACAAAGACCACAACTGTAACCAAATCCGGAAGCAATAAAGTAGAACACAATTCGCAGAATACAAATTACGTCGGTTCGCAAACGCAGGAGATTATTTTTAATGGTGAAAATAACGAGTTGATTTTCGAGCATATAAACTCTATGTTCACCTCGAATGCTAGTCATGTTGTATATATCATCGATGGAGATAACAATACCATCACATTTACGACGAAGGCTTCGGTTGTAAACATTGATCAAATAAGCGATACATTTCGCCTAACTGGAAACAGTAATTCGTTGGAATTTATGCGTGTGTTTGTTTTAGAGAATCATGCAATTGCAGATAAGTTGGAAATTATTAGTGACATGGAGGTGATGGAGTTTGAGCATTTCAATGAATTTGAAAATGTAGATACTGTAAATATTGTAAACAAGTTCACGAGCATTTATGAACCAGCCGATGATGTGATTGCTAAGTACGAAAACGCTTCGAAATCTGGAAACCTTGAGGCAAAATACTATCTCGGAGAAATATACCTTAATGGCATAGGCACTAAAAAAAATCTAACGAAAGCAAAACTCAAATTATTCGAAGCAGCGCAAAACGGGCATGTGGACGCTATGAATTTACTTGGCTTTGTTTATGAAATTGAAGAATTAAACAAATCAGAAGCGTTAAAATGGTATTATAAAGCTGCGGATTATGGTCATAGTGCCGCTATGGAAAGAATAGAGTTTTTAGAATCAGGAAATAACTAGTTGTTTTTTGTTCTAAATTGGATTGATTATTTGCTCCCTACCTATTTTCGGTATCAAACCATCAACCGAATTTTTTACGGTTTTTTGCAGTTCATCAATCAATCGTTTTTTAACAAAATGTTTGTGCGTAAGCAAACCAATTGAGCGCACTGGCACTGGCTGGGTAAATGGGACTAAACATTGATGTTCGCTTATTGGCAAATGATTTATGGCAAGCTGTGGCACAATTGTCATTCCGCCACTGGCCTTTGTAAAGTTGAGCAAACTGCCCATTGAACCCGATTCAAATTCGAAATTGCTATTCGCTTTGGGGTTTAAGTGTGATTGCTCACAAATCTGAAACACTTGAGTACGTAAACAATGCCCTTCGTGCAATAGCCATAGGTTTGAATAATCTAAATCTTCAATAGCGACCGTTTTAGGTAGTTCTTTTCCACTGCAGTCATACACCATAAAAGGCTCAGAAAATAGTGGGTATTCAGTCAATTCACTGTCTTCAATTGGTATGGCTAACATACCAACATCCAACGTACGGTTTTTTAGTTGTTCCCTTATTTGAGCGGTAGGCATTTCCTTTACGATAATCTTTACGTTGGGGAACTTACCAGCAAAATCCGGCAAAAATAAGGGTAGAAGGTAAGGCGCCACTGTAGGAATAATTCCAATGCGGAGTTCACCGACCATTTCTCCTTTTATTTCTTGAATAACGTTCTGTAGCGCCCCAACTTCATGAGTAATTATACGCAGGCGTTCTATTATTTTCTTCCCTTCGACGGTTATTGATACAGGCTTGGTTTTTCGATTAAATATCTTAATCCCTATTTCATTTTCAAATCGGCCTATCATAGTACTTAAGGTAGATTGCGTGATAAAACAACGTTCTGCGGCATCTTCAAAATTTTTTGAATCTACTACGGCAAGTACGTACTGAAACTGTTGAATATTCATAGTTGCAAATATGTAACATCTACAAGGTCAATATTAGGATTGATAATATAGTTTTTATAAATAATAACTTAATTCCATTTTTGTAGAGTTCTTAAAACGATGAAAATGATAAAATCAAAATTATTACTAGGAAGCTGTGTTGCACTGCTCATGGCTTGCTCTGGAGAAAAAAAAGAAACTATGGAAGAAAAAAAGGGCAGTTGCCCATTCGGATTTGATAAAATGAAATCCTCAGGTCAAGTATTGAAAGGAGAAGGAACAACCAATAAAGATTGGTGGCCAAACAAATTGGACTTATCGGTGCTTAGAATGCACAGCATGAAATCGAACCCGATGGGGGATGATTTTAATTACAAAGATGCTTTCAATTCTATAGACTACGACGAGTTGAAAAAAGATATTGCAGCGACGTTAACTGATTCACAGGATTGGTGGCCTGCCGATTATGGAGATTATAGTGGTTTGTTTATTCGCATGGCGTGGCACAGTGCCGGAACGTACCGAACTGGAGATGGAAGAGGTGGTAGTAGAGAAGGGCAACAACGTTTTGCGCCGCTCAACAGTTGGCCCGATAACGGAAACCTAGATAAGGCTAGACGTTTACTTTGGCCAGTAAAACAAAAGTATGGAGCTAAGATTTCTTGGGCCGATTTAATGATTTTAGCAGGAAATGTGGCGCTGGAAACCAGTGGTTTTGAAACGATTGGCTTTGCAGCGGGTAGAGAAGATGTTTGGGAGCCTGCAAACAATGTTTATTGGGGTTCAGAAAGCAAATGGTTGGACGATAAGCGCTATTCTGAAGAGCGCGACTTGGAGGAGCCTTTGGCTGCAGTTCAAATGGGATTAATTTATGTAAACCCCGAAGGGCCTAACGGAAACCCTGACCCAGTTTTGGCGGCTATTGATATTCGAGAAACCTTCGGCCGAATGGGTATGAACGATGAAGAAACTGTGGCACTTATTGCTGGTGGACACACGTTAGGTAAGGCACACGGAGCTGCTAGTGGAGATAATTTGGGTGCTTCTCCAGAAGGTGCTTCAATAGAAGAACAAGGCTTTGGATGGAAGAATGAACATAGAACTGGAGTTGGAAAAGACGCCATTACATCTGGTTTAGAAGTAATTTGGACTCCAACACCTACCATATGGAGTCAGGCGTTTTTAGCTACACTTTTTGCTTACGAATGGGAATTAACAAAAAGTCCAGCAGGCGCTCACCAGTGGGTGGCAAAGGATGCTGAAGCAGTTTTTCCTGATGCTTTTGATAAAGACAAAAAGCACAAGCCGACCATGCTTACTACAGACTTGTCTTTACGATTTGATTCTACCTACGAAAAAATTTCTAGAAGATTCATGCAAAACCCAAAGGAATTCAATACTGCATTCGCGAAAGCTTGGTTTAAGCTCACGCATAGAGACATGGGGCCAAAATCAACTTATACTGGTCCAGAAATTCCAAAAGAAGATTTTGTTTGGCAAGATCCAATTCCGGCTGTAAACCACGATTTGGTGAATGACGCGGATATTCAAAGTCTAAAAGAACAAATATTAAATTCAAGTTTAACCACTGGAGAACTAGTTTCAACTGCATGGGCTTCAGCTTCAACGTACCGTGGTTCGGATAGAAGAGGAGGTGCAAATGGTGCAAGAATTCGTTTAGAACCTCAAGTAAATTGGGAAAGTAATAATCCAGCTCAGTTGCAGAAGGTGTTGAAGGTTTACGAGGGAATCCAAAATAGCTTCAATCTGAAATCGGATAGTAAAAAAGTGTCTATGGCCGATTTAATCGTTTTGGGTGGAAACGCGGCAATAGAACAGGCTGCTCAAAAAGGAGGATTCGATTTAAATATTCCTTTTACCGCAGGTAGAACCGACGCTACTCAAGAACAGACCGATATTGAAGGTATGGCTGTTTTAGAACCAATGGCCGATGGTTTTCGAAATTATCAAACCAAAGAGTACACGTTATCAACAGAAGAGTTATTGGTGGATAAAGCTCAACTGCTGACTCTAACTGTTCCGGAAATGACGGTTTTGGTAGGCGGAATGCGGGTGCTTGGCGCAAACTATAATGGTTCGAATATGGGAGTGTTTACCCAGAATACTGGTGTATTAAGTAACGATTTTTTCGTGAATTTAATGACAATGAATGTATCGTGGAAACCTATTTCAGAAGACAAACTGAGCTTTGAAGGAAGAGATAGAAAATCGAATATGGTGGTTTGGAATGCATCTAGAGCCGATTTGATTTTTGGTTCGAATTCAGAGCTGAGAGCAATTGCCGAAGTATATGCAAGCGATGATGCAAAAGAAAAATTTACAACCGATTTCGCAGCCGCATGGCATAAGGTTATGAATTTAGATCGTTTCGATGTGCAGTAATTAGTTATAGTATTTATCATTTTGGAACAGCGACTGGAGTAATTCAGTCGCTTTTTTTATTTTTAGCCGTTAACGGTATTTTTTAAATCCCTTTAAATCGACATCCCAAAGTAGCTTGATTCTGCTTTAGTGTGTTTATAGGCTTGGTTATTTTAAATGCGTATTCATCTTCTTACCCATTGCAAGAAATAATACCGTTGATTAGTGCTGTAAGTCAAAAAAAATCAAATATGAAAAAGAACACATTAAACCGAAGAGAATTTCTGAAAAAGTCCTCTATTACAACGTTAGGAGTTGGAGGGTTGCTCACATTTCCGTTATCGAGCGTGGCAACTGAAAGATCCTCATTGGATGAAATGAATATTGTTGGCCCCAAAGAGGGTTTTACACCCCAAATTGGAACCCTTGTCTCTATGATGAATTGGATGAGAACAGTTGTGCTTTATCCTGTTGAGGGTTTCACTGTGGAAGATTTGGATCATTTGGTAGATGAAAAAGCAAATTCTATAGGAGCAATGTTAATGCACTTGGCGGCTACGGAACGCTATTATCAATTACACACTTTTGAGGGGATTCCCTGGGGCGAATGGGATAAAAAAGAAAAAGAAGAGTGGGATATTGCTTCGGGGCTTGGTGATAGAGCCAGAAAAGAAATTAGAGGAAATGAACTTCAATTCTATTTGGACAAATTAAGCCTTGTACGAGAAAATACCTTGAAAGAATTTGCTAAACGTGATGACGACTGGTTATTGAAGGTCGATGAGAAATTTGTTTGGGGACCTACTAACAATTATTGCAAATGGTTTCATGTTTGCGAACATGAGTCCAATCATAATGGACAATTCAAGTTTATAAAGAGTCGTTTGCCTTCAGCTAAAAAGTAAAGTATTGAGTTTTACTATGAAATTTTCGTTGCTCTGGATTACCGTCCTAATTTGCAGAGTATCCATTGCCCAGTCCAATCAGTTCGCTAGTGGTGTGCAATGGGATGTTAAACAGAATGAGCTAGTTCTAAAAAATAGAGTAGAGGACAACACCGGGCAAAAATATTGGGCTTATTTACTTAATCTTTTACCGCCCGAACCACTTGAAAAATATATCACAAGCCTGCGTTTGTTTACAGATGGCGAACAAGAAGATTTGGGAGGGATGTCTCCTTTAAATGACCAGAACACGGCTTGGGAGGTTGACTTAGATACCATCGATTTTAATTTAAACAGTACAGATTCTATTTACATTCTTGATTTTATACATACTGCTATTCATGAATTTGGGCATCTTGTTACACTTAACCCAGAACAGGTTTTGGTAACCGATGATGAATATCAAAACGATTCAATAGGCTACTTAACTTCAGAGGGTTATGCAATCGACGGAAGTTATTTGGGTGAATTTGTAAAGCAATTTTGGAACGATGGTTTACTAGAAAATTGGGATAAAATTGATAAGATAAGAGTTGAGCCAATTCGGTTGAATAAACTGTACAAGTTTTACCTTGATAATGAAGAGAACTTTATGACGGACTACGCAGCCGAAAGCCCTGAGGAAGACATTGCGGAATCTTGGACGTTTTTTGTTCTATGCGATAAACCATCCAAGAACCTCGTGAAATATGAGAAGGTTCGGTTCTTTTACCAATATCCGAAATTGTTGGAGTATAGAAATCAAATTCGAGCGAATTTAAACGCCATACCAGATAACTATTTGGAAAAAAACAAATGGGTTTTAGATAATTGGTAATTCGATAAATTTTTTTTCGGCATAAAAAAAAGGGGCTATTAGCCCCTTTTTAAAATCAATATTGAAATAGAATCTATTTGATTCCTTTAGCAGCGTTTAATCGTTTTTCCAATTCTTCAATCGCTTTTTCGGCAGCTTCAATTTTGCCTTTTTGAATTTCTGCTTCTTGGTCAGACAAGTTTCCAGCTGCTACATCAGCTTCTAGTTTTGCCTTTGCTTCAGCAATTTTAGATTTTCCTTCTGTTACCTTGGCATCACCAGAGTCAATGTTTTTAGTTAACTCTTTCGTTTTTTCCTCGTTCTTTTTCATGGCTTGCATAGCGCGCTCCTTCATAGTCAACTTAGCAGGTGCATCATCAGCAGAGGCATCGGTTTCTGTACTTTCACCAGAAGTTTCAGCTCCTTCAGTACTAGCTTCAGCTTCAGACTCTTCAACAGATTCTACTGAACTTTCGTCAGATTCTTCAATAATCTCTTCTTTTGCAGAAGTAACTTCTTCCTCGGTCATTTCAGTTTCAACTTTCGCCTCAGCCTTTGCTTCCTTTTTAGCAGCTCTATTTTCTTGAACCTGATTCAGCACTTCTTCAGCTTTAGCTTTAATTGCATCAGGGTCATCTTCAGCTTTTTTTACTTCTGCATCAATGGCTTTTTTAGCCTCTATTTCAAGTTTTGCTGCTTCTTTCTTTAAATCATCCTTGTTGAATTGAGCGAAAGTTGTGTTTCCAATTAGCAAGAACATTCCTGCAAGGGCAATAGATAGTTTTATCGTTTTCATAATTCCGCTTATAAGTCGTTTAGTAAATTATCTACTTCTTCAGAAGAAGCTTCTATTTCTGCATTTACCCCTTCAATCACAGCAGTCGCTGAATCTAGGGATTTCATTTCTTTTTCTGCTTTTGCATTTTCTTGTGCAGCTTTTTCTGCTTCTGCATTGCCACATCCTATAGCAAGTAAGCCAACAGTAAATGCACCAAGTACTAGTTTTTTCATCTCTTAAATTGTTTTTTGAGTTATTGTGCTTCAGCGCAAAGGTAATTTTCTGCTGTATAGATTATGATTTTCGCTCCATAAATCTGGATTGAATCTCATTCGATGCTTATTTGCCGTGCCAAGATTGTTTAAGCAAACGATAACTGCTTACTTTAGGTGAATGAAAAATGGAGATTTAAATTACGTAGAATTCAAATCCAACGACCTAGCAGCAACAAAAGCGTTTTATACAAAAGCATTTGATTGGTCATTTACCGATTATGGGCCAAATTATACAGCATTTGAAACTCGGGGACTGGCCGGTGGATTTGAATACACCCAAGAACCTATTGAAAATGGCGTTTTGGTTGTTCTTGTTCATGATGACCTCTTGACTGCTAAAAGCGAGGTAAAGCAAGCTGGAGGAGTTATTGTAAAAGACATTTTTTCTTTTCCAGGCGGGAGCCGGTTTCAGTTTACTGACCCAAGCGGGAATGAATTAGCAGTTTGGAAAGAGGATTAGAATTGAATGTTTTCTTAAGAACTTTACTTAAATAATCTACAATATTTTCAAGCTAATAATTTAGATTTATTCCGTTGATCTGATACAATGCGAGTGAAAATGATTTGTGAAATATATCTATGAAACAAACGTTTACAACGATATTGTTTTTCTTCCCATAGAATTTGGGATATTTTTATACTATCAAACTTACAACGATGAAAAAGTTAATATTAGCACTGTTCTTCTTATCTATATTCTATGCATGTAAGAAGTTTCAAAAAGTTGAGATTAAGACCCTAATTAGTGCTCATGATGAGGATGAAAGTCACAGAAATGGACAAAACTGCATGGATTGCCATTACACAGAAGGCGGTGGTGCAGAAGGCATTTTTACTGCAGCAGGTACAATCTACGGAAACACTAAGAACTCAAATATTGAATTGTACAACTCTGAAACTGGAGCCTTGGTGCGGAGTATAGAAGTTGATAAAAAAGGCAATGGTTATACAACCGAGGATATTAACTTTGGAAAAGGCCTGAAGGTTGGTGTTAGGGACGGAAATGGTGCAATAGAATTCATGGATGATAAAATCTACACAGGTCAATGTAATTCTTGTCATGGAACAGGGATTGAAGAAGATATAAACTTAGATTAATGAGAATGAATAAAAAACTTTTATCAACTTGCATGTTCGTAATGACATTAGCATTAGTAAGTTATGTTCCATCCGAAATGATATGGAATAAGGACTTTGAATCTTCCAAAAAAATCGCGCAAGAAGAATCAAAATTTATTTTGTTAAGCTTTTCTGGTTCAGATTGGTGCTCTAACTGTATTCGTCTTGAAAAAACGTTGTTTGAGTCTTCAGAGTTTTCTGAATTTGCTAGTAAGAACCTAGTACTTCTTCAGGCAGATTTTCCCATGAAGAAGAAAAACAAGCTTTCTGCCGAGCAAACCACTCATAATGAAGGGTTGGCGGAGAAATACAATAAGTCAGGAGCATTTCCTACCGTAGTAGTACTTAATGCGCAGGGAAAAATGATTGGTGAATTACAACACCCTAAACAGTCTGCGCAAGAGTATATCGCTCAGCTAACTGCATTTACAAAATAGTTGAAAACATCACTATTTATTCTATTCCTGGTTGTTTACAGCCAAAGCCAAGCCTTGGTTTCTTCTACCAAAGACACGATTCTTATGGGGGTGTCATTTTCTTTTACAGCAGTACATGATAACGAGCATGTTGCAATTGCTGGCGTTGAAGCAGGTATAAATGAAGTTGTTCGTATTGAAAGATTGATTTCGTCTTGGGATTCGGGTAGTCAAACAACTCTTATAAACAATAATGCCGGAAAGACTCCAGTTCAGGTAAATGAGGAGCTGTTTTTTCTGATAAGAAGAGCAAAAAAAGTATCGAGACTAACGGAAGGTTTATTTGATATTTCTTTTGCAAGCATAGATAAGGTATGGAATTTTGAAAATTTTAATGAAAATAGGATACCAAATAAAACTGCCTTAGTAGAGTCAGTAAAGCATATTGATTATTCAAAAATAATATTGAATGAAGCCAATAAAACAGTTTTTCTATCGGACTCCTTGATGAAAATAGGCTTTGGGGGGATAGGAAAAGGTTATGCCGCTAATCGAGTAAAAAAACTTTTACTTGAAATGGGAATTCAAAGTGGTGTGGTCAATGCAGGCGGCGATTTGCTGTGTTGGGGGAAAAAGACCAGCGGTAACGATTGGTCAATTGGTATCAAAAACCCTGTTGATAAAAGCAAAGTATTATCTTGGATTAATACCTCCGATATGGCAGTTGTGACCTCAGGTAATTATGAAAAGTACTTTTCTATCAATGGAGAAAAATACTGTCATATCATCAATCCAAAAACGGGATGGCCAGTAAAGCATTTGGCTAGTGTAACTATTGTCTGCATCGATGCTGAGATTGCAGATGCACTTGCTACTTCGGTTTTTATTCTTGGAAGAGAAAAGGGTATTCAGTTAATTGATAAACTTGACGGTGTAGAGTGCGTTGTTATTGACACAAAGAATGAAATGTTTGTTTCGCGCAATATGAATAAGAACTTTATAAATGTAAAATGAAGAAGTATATAATTCAAATATTTATTGGGGGATTAGTAGGATGCTGTTTAGTTGGCTGTGTTTCCATTAAGGAATACCAAAAAATGTACTTAAATGATAAGGACATGCAGCTGTCAGAAGATAAAATCAAAAGCTTTGAAAACTCTTTCCAGACATATAGGGAAGGAGCTTCTGGAGCGAACAGTGGAAAGTCAGGAGGAGGGTGTGGATGCAATTAAATTTTAAATCACTTGTCCTTGGAATTGTACTTAGCATTTCAATGGTGAGAGTATTTTCTCAGGATGACTCCACAAAAATTAAAAAAGAAGATATTGAAGTCAACTTCTTATCAAGTTATTATTGGCAATCGGGAGTTCATTCACCTGTAACAGGAGGCAGAGGCACAGAGGAACTAAATAATATAGCTCCGGCAATAAATATAAATATCCCAATTGATAGTAATAAAACGCTTAACCTAGATGGTGGAATTGATTTCTACAGTTCGGCATCTTCCGATAACATCAACAACCCATACCTAGACCCAAGTCATGTTTCTGGAGCATCGGCTAAGGATGAAAGGAGTTATTTAACAGCTGACTATAAAGTTAAGAAGAAAAAAAATGAGTTTGGAATAAGCGCTGGAACATCATTGGAATGGGATGTCTTTTCATTTTCTGGCGGGTTTTCATACAGTATTGATGCCAAGGATAAGAATAAAGGAATTAGCATTAAGTCTAAATATTTTTATGATAATTGGAAGTTGATCTATCCTTCTGAACTACGATTTGGCACCCTTGAATATTTAAATACTGATAAGAGGCATTCAGTCAACACATCTCTAAACGGTTACATGAATTTGACGAGAAAGTTAGCAGCCTCTTTGACTTTTGATTTTGTTGTTCAATCTGGGCTTTTATCAACTCCATTTCACAGGGTTTATTTTGTGGACCAAACGATGCCTGAAATTGAAATGTTACCGAGTCAACGACTCAAATACCCTGTAGGTTTAAAATTAAATTATCATATTAACGAATTCCTAATTTCCAAGTTGTTCTATCGTTATTACAGCGATAGCTGGGGCTTATCGGGAAGTACGTTTGAGCTGGAAGTGCCAATTAAGCTATCACAAACATTTAGAGTTTACCCGTTTTATCGATTTCATGTTCAACAGGGCGCTAAGTATTTTGCCGATTATAGAGTGCATCAAAGTACGCAGGAATGGTATACGTCTGATTACGACCTTTCTACCTTTACCAGTAATAAATATGGTGTAGGAATTTCTTATTCTCCATTATTTGGCTTGTTCAGATTTAAATACGGAAAGAAGAAGCACAAGCTAGCAGTTGTCAATCAAATTAGCTTACGATTTGCTCACTATAATCGCTCTGACGGCTTGACAGCTGATGTATTCACACTTGGCTTAAAAGCAAAATTTAAACAGTAAGATTTACAATTTCCTAAGTCCAGGCATTTCAGGAATGGCTTTGTCTCCTTCGTGTTTGAACTTTAGGTGAGGGGAGCGGCCTTTCTTAAAAATGTTCTGACCTACTTTTTTACCTTTTCGCAAAGCAGCTTGCTCTTCTTCTGGAAGTTGAATAATGTCATGACACTCCGAAGAACACGTTCCAACGTGAGATTTTGCGCATTCTTCGCATTGAATAAATAGTAGGTTACAAGCAACGTTTTTACAATTAGTATGTGTATCGCACGGTTTTCCGCATTGATGACATTGCGCTATTACCTCTTGGCCAACGGTTTCGCCCAAACGTTCATCAAACACAAAGTTTTTGCCCTTGAATTTATTGTCTAGTTTTTCATCTTTAATCTCGTGGGCGTATTTAATTATTCCTCCTTCGAGTTGATATACATTTTTATAGCCTTTGTGCTTGTACCAAGCACTGGCCTTTTCGCAACGGATGCCTCCAGTACAATACATCATTATGTTTTTGTCTTTGTGCTCTTCCATCATTTTGTCAATGACGTCCAATGAAGATGCAAACGTGTCAACGTCAGGAGCAACTGCTCCGTCAAAATGACCAACTTCACTTTCGTAATGGTTTCGCATGTCAATTAGGATAGAGTTGGGGTCTTCCATCAATTGATTCCATTCTTTAGCGTGCAAGTGCTGGCCTTTGTTTGATGAGTCAAACGTTTTGTCGTTAAGTCCGTCCGCTAAGATTTTATCTCGAACCTTTATTACCAACTTGTAAAACGATTTTCCATCGTCTTCAACGGCAAAATTTAATCGAATGTTTTCAAGGAATTCAATCTCATTTACGGTTTTTACAAAACCATCTAGGTTTTGCGTTGGCACAGAAATTTGCGCATTAATGCCTTCTGTAGCAACGTGAACACGACCATAAACGCCCAGTTCGTCCCAATTGATGAATAAATGATCTCTGAAAATCTGTGGGTTCTTTACCGACGCATATTTGTAAAAGGAGATAGTGGTACGCTCCTCGTCGCTAGCAAGCAATTGCTCTCTTAGAACCCTTTTATCGACCTTGTTGTGCAATTTCATGTTACAAACCAGTTGAAGTAAGGAATTATTTTGAGATGCAAATTTAGGATTAGTTTTTTGCTGGTTTCATGATATATATTTCCTCAATATAGATTCATCAAAGGAACTCTATACACCTTTCATTAAACTCCATCGAATTATCAATGTTACAAACATGACCCGCTTTCGAAACCAACTCTAATTGAGCATTCGGCTGTCTTTTTACGAAGCGATGTGCGCCAGACATAAAAACATAGTCTTGCTCGCCCATTAGCACAAGAGTAGGGAAACCTACTTTCCAGTTTCTGAATTCATCCAAGGTACTAAAAAAGTCATCGTAAAGCGCTACCCATTTTAGATATTCTTGCGGTGTTAGTTTGTGCGCTTGAATCTTATAAAGCCGTCTCGCTAACTGGTGATTTTTTCTGGGCATTAAAATCCAGCTGAAAATGGTGTACATCTGCTTGTAGGTGAATAGACTATTAAAAACTAATGCAAGTCTTGTAAACCAGCGCAATTGCCATGTGCCAGAGAAAACGGCGCCTGCCAGAACGCATTTTTCAATAAGCTCAGGTTTCTGAATGGCTAGTCGCTGCATGAGAAATGAACCCATAGATAAAGTTACAAAAGAGGCTTTGCTGATTTTTAGGTGGTCAATTAAATGAAGAATGTCGTCCACTACAATCTGCAAATTATATGAAGGGTAGGATGGCTCCATGTTTTTAGAACCTCCATGATCTCTCAAGTCCATGGTCAACACGTTGTAGTGCAGTTTAAACGAACCTATTTGGCGATCCCATGTGCTGCTACTTCCCCCAGCACCGTGAATAAACACTACCCATTTTTGTTCTTCTTGATTCGGGTACACATAATGATTAAGACATGTCATTAATGAAAATACAACAGTTCTGTAAAAAAGTTAATTAAAAATCAACTTTCCAGTTGCAACAGGCAGCCCAGTATTGTCAATTAGTCTGTAAAAATGAATTCCTGAAGACATGTTTGAACGATTAATTTCAAACGTAGACTGTTCTATGTGTTTTAGGAGTACTCTTTTGCCTTCTAAATTATAAATTTCAAACTGATATTGCTGTTTGTTTAAATTATCAAGGATTATTTTGGTTTTAGTTTTCACTGGATTTGGCCAAATGTTTAGTTTTACTTCCTGCTGATTCTCTTCGATACTTGTACACTCCCCATCTGTTCGAATAATAATATCATCTATAAGCCATCCTTCGTGGGTATTTTGCGTCGAGTCAGAAATAAAAGTAAAGCGCAAATAAAATGGAAAGCTCTTTTTTACTGCCATACAAATGAAGTTGATCGATGAAATTTTCCAATTGTCTTGTTTCCCTGAAAAACCACTTTTTCCATTAAATAAAGTATCTGAAGGTGAATATAAGTTCATGGAACCAAAGTAGTAGGGTGCAAAACTTTCATGTTCATTTAATTGAATTGTGTCATGAAGTAACGTCCAGATGGTATCTCCGTCGGTTCTGAACTCTATGTACCCTCCGTCCTTATTTTTTTCAGTATCAAACTTGTGCCTAAATGTGACAGAAGGGCTTGAACCACTTATGTTAAATCCCAGGGTGAAAGAGGAGGTGTTTTTTGCTGGGTAAGCCATTCCAGAGTCTGTCAAAATAGCTTTTGAACCAGAGTGAGGAGCGTTAAGAATAACCTTGTTTGGTTCAGTTACAACCCAAATATTATTTGCATTGGAAGAGTCTATGTCAATATGTTTAGAAATAGTTTCAAAATCTATGGTTTCAATTTGAGATTGAGACGTAAAGCTGAATACTGCAACAAAAAGGAGAGTGATAAACGGGTTGATTTTATTCATAATTATTTAAAATGAACGGTTCATATTAATCAGGTTAAAAATACAACTTTATCTTAAAATTGTATCGGTGCAATGTAAGCGCATTAATTCGAAGTTGCTTAAGTACGATATTGATTGACCTATAAATAGGCGTTGTTAAAAAGTTCCGTTACCTAAACCTTATTATCTACAATTCGTTGTACAGTTATTATGACAAAGAAAAAAATTACCTCAAAAGATATTCTATCAGCGTACATGAATTTTCTCCTAGAAAATGGAGAAAAACCAAAAAACGTATTTGTATTCGCTAAGGAATTAAAAATATCGGAACAAGAATTTTATCAGCATTACGCATCATTCCAAGTATTGGAGCAAGAAGTGTTCAATGAGTTTTTTGTGAAAACATTGGAATTGCTGCATAAAAACGACGATTATGCAGACTTTGATGCGAAAAACAAATTACTGAGTTTCTACTTTACCTTTTTTGAATTGCTTAACCGAAACAGAAGCTACGTGCTACATGCGCTTGGAAGTAAGAATTTAGATGCTCTGAAAACACTAGCGCCGTTGCGAACGCATTTTAAAGCATACATAGACGACCTGGACATAGAAAGTGTCGATTTGGTCAAAGAAAACTTAAACCGAATAAAGGCAAAAAGTTTGGCGGAAATAGCGTGGGCGCAGTTTATGTTCACTTTAAAGTTTTGGATGGAAGACACTTCTCCAGGTTTTGAGAAAACGGATGTGTTCATTGAAAAATCCATCAACACAACGGTGGATTTGGTGGCCAGCAAACCCTTTGAAGGTTTAATTGATTTAGGAAAATTCCTTTTTAAAGAAAAAATGGCGAAATAAGCCTATGGAAACTATAGACAGCATACCAGTATCGAAAATTCAACGGGCAACCAAAATTGTAAAAACGGGTGCCAAAGTGGGTGTGAATTACCTCAAGTACTACGGCGATAAAATTACCAAAACTGAGGTTGAGGCAAAGTCCAGATTAAATGAAAACAACGCCGAGGATATTTATGATGGCCTTAAGAATCTGAAAGGGAGTGCGCTCAAAGTCGCTCAAATGCTGAGCATGGACAAAAACATAATGCCCCAAGCTTACATTGATAAGTTTAGCCTTTCGCAATTTTCGGTACCGCCACTTTCGCCTGCATTAGTTCTCAAAACTTTTAAAAAATACTTCGGAAAAGCGCCAAACGAATTGTTTGACGAGTTTAATCTTAAATCGGAAAACGCTGCAAGTATTGGTCAAGTGCACAGAGCAGAGAAAGACGGTAAAAAATTAGCAGTCAAAATTCAATATCCCGGTGTTGCAGATAGCATTTCTAGCGATTTGGCTTTGGTGAAACCCATCGCTATTCAAATGTTCAACATCAAAGGAAAAGATTCCGATAAGTATTTTAAAGAAGTTGAAAACAAGCTTATTGATGAAACCAACTACAACTTAGAGTTGGAGCAGAGTCTTGAAGTGCTTAATTCCTGCAAGCACATTCCCAATCTAAGATTTCCAAACTACTACGAAGAGCTTTCTTCTGAGCGCATCATTACCATGGATTGGATGACGGGAGTTCATCTATCTGAGTTTACTGCTTCTAATTTCACACCAGAAGATGGAAACAAAATAGGACAAACGCTGTGGGATTTTTTTATGTACCAAATGCATGTGCTCAAAAAGGTGCATGCTGACCCACATCCGGGTAATTTTTTGGTGAATGAAAATAAGGAATTGATCGTTTTGGATTTTGGTTGCATGAAAGCTATTCCAGACGATTTTTATATTCCATATTTTGAATTGGCTAAACAAGAGAACTTGAATAAGCCAGCGTTTTTCAAAACGAAAATGGAAGAACTGGAAATTCTCAAAAGCGAGGACAGTAAAGAAGAAACCGAATTTTTCACTCAAATGTTTCACGAATTGTTAAGTGTTTTTACTAGACCATTCAATACTGAAACGTTTGATTTTTCAGACGAAAAATTCTTTGGTAAGATGACCGAGCTCGGAGAGCGTTATTCTAAAGACACAGAATTGCGCAAAATGAATGGTAATCGCGGTTCGAAACACTTTATCTACATAAACAGAACATTCTTCGGGTTATACAATTTATTGCACGACCTAAAGGCGTCTGATATTCAGGTAAATAACTATGAGAAATTTATAAACTAAATAATATGTTTGGGAACTTATTCAAAGGAAAATCGGAACGTGAAAAGTTAGTTGACAAACGAAAAAAGTTATTGAACGAAGCGTTTAAATTGAGTAAAATAGATCGTTCGGCAAGCGATAAAAAGTACGCCGAAGCGGATGCATTATCCGTTCAGATTGACAAAGCCGCGGTTTAGTTTTTAGAACAATATTGGAAGCATGGTTTCGTTCAGGTACGAAACCGAAAATATGCTTCCAAAATTGTCCATCATAATCTGCTGCATTTTTGTAGCGAGTAATGTTTCAAGTCAACACCAATGGCTCCTGGGAGCTCACGGAGGTTTAGATGTTGACAATCACACAATGCTTGAACCCAATGAATTAATTGGACAAACTCCCATTACATCCTATTCGGGTGGTGTAATTATTAGCTACGAAATAGCTAAAAATTTCTCTTTTGAATCTGGCATATCCCACAAGACGTACAACAAGGGTTACGGTGTTTTTACGGGCGAAAGATTCGGGAATTTTCAATCGAAAAGCAGGAGTATTGGTGTTATTCAAATTCCTATTGTGTTTCGCAGCAAAATTTTCAATAAAGCTGAAAAATGGGCATTTACAACAAAAGTTGGGTATCGATGGTGCATTCCAATCAATACAACTGATGTAAACCGCAATCAGCCTCAAGTTTCAGTTCTGAAAAACAGGAACGAAACGCTTCTTCTGTTCGAATCTTACAATTATGGTTTTCATTCGTCCTTTGGGTTGTTGGAGACAGGTATAGGAGTAGAATGGAAGTTATTTCACAATATTCTTTTGGCTGCTGAATGCAGCTATTTTGCAGGCTTTAAGTCCATTGGGTATTTCGATTTAGCGTATCAGATAAACAGCGAAAGTTTACGCACAGCCAAATTAGTTAGCAACGGTAGTTATCTTGCTTGGCATTTATCAACTCGTATTCCTTTAAAGCCTTTTAAAAAGAATGAAAAGCCAAATTCGTAAAGACAGCCCAAATGGCTAGTTTTGAATAGATGAAACGTAATGTTTTTCTTTTCTTAATACTCTCATTGAATTACAGCATTTCTTATTCCCAAAAAGGATTTTATGCAAGTATTCACGGGGGAATGGATTTCGACCAATGGGAGTTGCAATCGGCTAGCAATACCATCAAAGAATCGGCTATAATTTCTAGTTCATTTGGATTAGAAATTGGTAGGCAATTCAATAATTACTTTTCGGTTGAAACAGGTATTATCCGCAAATATTATTATGAAGGCTATGCCGTAGAAATTAACGACGATTTTGGAAACTTTGGTACTTCCTCTAATTCGATAACAACTATTCAAATTCCACTGAGAATAAAGGCTCGGATATTTGCTAAAAAAGAAAAGTTTGCATTCTACGGGCAACTGGGTTACCACTTATGCTTTAATACAGAATTTGGAACCGGTGGGTCAGGCTTTTCTACAGTAAGTTCGGCAACCGATTCCATTACAATTTGGGAGGTAAGTAACAATAATTACGCTAAGGTTTTTGGACTACTTGAGGCCGGAATAGGTATGGAGCTTTTCACGAATAATAAAGTAGGAGTTTCTTTTGGTGTAAATTATTTTTCCGGATTTAAGACCACTGGAACCATTGACTTGACTTACCAAGTGAACAATGGTGTTATTAAAACCAATCAATTACTGAGCAGCGGCGATTATTTTGCCTGGCATGTTGGTATTATGGTGCCTTTTAGCGCATTCAAGGAAAAAGAAGAACTGGAAATAGAAACTGAGTTTTAGCAGTTCAATTAAGTTTGTCATAAATTCTTGAATATGAAATCAATCATCTTCCTAGTCTTAATATCTGTAGCATTTTTAGGTTATGCGCAAACCGACTCGGCAATAGTGCTTGACGGGAAGAAGAGTTCGTCTGGTGATTTTGAAAATTTGGACATGCCCGAATTTGTAGGTGGAGCAGGTGCATTGTTTATGCACTTACAAAAAAACTTAAATTTTCCTCAGGAGGCAAAGGATAACCACGTAAATGGTGCCGTTAAAACTGAATTCACAGTTGATTCTCTTGGAAATATTAAAGATGTTAAAGTTCTAGAAGGACTGGGTTATGGCTGTGATGAAGCTGCAATTGCAGCGATAAAGTCAATGCCTAAGTGGACTCCAGGGAAAAAAAATGGTAAACCAGTTGAAATTAAATACACATTACCCGTCAGATTTCAAAGTAACAGTTACAACCCTTCCAAGCCAAAACCTAAACCAAATACAAGAGATGCGGAAGCGGATGGGCTACTAGAAGCTGAACAATATAAGGAAGCACTCCAACAATTAAAAACTGCGTATAGAGGCAATCCAACAAACCACTCTATTCATTTACAAATGGGTGTAGCAAAGCTTGGGCTTGGCAAGACGGAAGCGGCTTGTAAGAGTTTTGAAAAGGCATTGGAATTAGGGAGTAACGAAGCTAAAAAGTACATAGCTGAAAAATGCAAGTAAGTAATCAGAATGAACAAATTCAAATCTCTTTTTTCAAATTGGCAAGGTTAAGTAGCTGTTGGTCTTTACTTTATCTTTTAGTATGTGCCTACCCATCTGTTGCTCAAATTGACACTGTTGTACCTGCCACATTTGTAGGCGGTGAAGAAGAATTGTACGAATTTATCGGAAAGCATTTGCGTGTTCCAATAAGAGCCAAAGAAAATAATATCAGTGGTTATGTGAAGGTGATGTTCGTTATTGATTCTGCAGGAAGAGTAAAAAGCCCGAAAATAATGTTGGGACTAGGCTATGGATGCGATGAAGCGGTCTTAGACCTAATCAGCGCTATGCCAGATTGGAATTCTGCCACTCAAGCAGGGAGGCCTGTGAATAGTGCCCAAGTATTGCCAATAAGAATAAGCACAGTTGATTATACTCAAACCTCTGATTCAAATAAGGAAGAAAGAATAAAACAGGCGCAACTTTGGTTTTCGCAGCTTACCCATAAAGAATTGGATAGTATGAGAAATATGCATGAGAAGGCACGAATGGACGTTTACACAACTTATTATCCAGATGCAAAAAGTGAAGAGCTAATAAAAAAAGAGAAATTCAAAGAAGCATTGCAACGGCTCAAGGAATTATACCGTGGTCAGCCCCTAAATCACCATTATCACTTACAAATGGGATTGGCAAAAAATGGATTGGGAAAGCCTGAATCGGCGTGTATGAGCTTTATGAAAGCAAAAGAATTGGGAAGTACAGAGGTTGACAAATACATCCTTGAAACCTGTAACTAGGAGTTCAGTATGAAACGTTTTAAGGAGTATAAGTACATTGAAGAAAAATTTAAGTAATAAACCCATGAAAGAACAAATGAAAACCATCGCGATAATTGCCTTGAGCTTCCTGATATTCATAACAGGTAACGCCCAGAATGATACGATTAGACCTGTGTTCTCAGGTGGTGAGGAAAATCTTTATTCATTTCTTTATCGGTACTTGAGAATGCCAGAAGAAATAAGAAAGAAGAATTATTTTGAAGGAATAATGTTCGTTTCGTTTATAGTCGATAAAGACGGTAGTTTAAAAGACTATAAAATCGTAAAAAGCATTTCTCCTAGTTGTGATACGGTCGCTTTTGAGCTACTCGATAAAATGCCAAATTGGAAACCAGGGACAATTAATGGAAAGCCAACCTCAATGATTTATTATTTACCATTAAAATTCTCGGTTAACCCAAGAAGCTCTGCTCACCAAGAGGGCTATGTTAGGAGCAGAAATGCAATGCCTCCAAAAAAAGCACCTCCTCCAAACCAAGCTGACCAAGAAAGTGAAGACTTAATTAAAAGTGGAGATTTTGAAAAAGCATTAAAAAGGCTCAAAGAGCTATATAGGGGTGAGCCAACTAATCATAATTACCATCTACAGATGGCCATTTGTAAACTGAAACTTGGTAAAACATCTTCTGCGTGTAAAAGTTTTAACAAAGCCAAAGAACTTGGCAACGAAGATGCCTTCCAGTTCATCGACAAATATTGCAAGTCAGAGTAGGCTAATTATTTTAATAGCAGCTGAAGGTGCGCATTCAAATTGGCAGGGGTAATATTTTGCTTCAATTCACCACTTTTTGTTGTCGCAATTTTCCCCGTTTCTTCCGATACGGTAATGGCAATTGCGGACGTTTCTTCCGAAACTCCTAACGCAGCGCGATGACGCGTTCCTAAATCAGAGGGTAGGTCTTTTTTGTCAGAAACTGGTAAAACACAACTCGCAGCCAATACCGTGTTGTTTCGAATTAGTACCGCACCATCGTGCATAGGCGCATTTTTAAAGAAGATATTCTCCAATATATTACTACTTAATCTAGCATTTAGTATTTCACCGCTACCTATGTAAAAGTCAATGTCAGGAGTATTTGAAATTACGATTAATGCACCAGTTTTAGTCTTTGACATTCGAATACAGGCTTTTGCAATTATCTCTGTGTTTACGGAAAGTTCAGGCTCCTCCTTACCTCCAAAGTGAAACAAGTTTTGTTTGAAAATCCGATTATTAATAAAGTCGGTATTTCCTATCATGAGCAGGAATTTTCGTAATTCTTGCTGGAATACAATGATGAGTAGTATGACTCCAACACCAATGAATTGACCGAGAATTTCGGATAACAGTTCCATATTTAGCGCTTCTACAATCTTCCAGAAAAGATAGATAGCAAAAAGCCCCATGAAAATTCGGATGGCCAGCGTACCTCTTACAATGTGGTACAATTGGTAAAGTAACCAAGCCACCAGAAAAATATCCAGTATATCCAGAAAGTCGATATGTATAAAAGCTAACACTGGTGCAATATTAAACCGTTATTGGACTTAAGTGGTTATTCGAGAAAAAGTGATGAGTTCAAATATGCATTTTCACTCTCAACGTATATGCTGAAACAAGTTCTTTTGGCCAACGAATGTGTTATAATGACCTACTTTTTTGCATTTTTACTCTCATTAAAACAGGATTAAAGCAATATGAGTTTTATTGAAAATCAGACCTTTAAATCAGAAGATGAAGTTGTATTCCAAGAAGCAGAATTTGTGAATTGCACCTTCTTGTCAATAGATGCGAGCAATTCTATTTTCAATACTGCCAAGTTTGAAGATTGCATTTTTGATTCTTGTAACCTTTCAAATTGCAAATGGAACGACGCACAACTGCAAAACGTGAGGTTTTCGAATTGCAAAATGATTGGAAATTCGTTTGAGGGCGCTAAACCTTTTTTATTAGAAATTCACTTTAAAGATTGCGCAGTTAACCTGTCATCATTTTATGGCCTAACGCTAAAAGAATGCTCCTTGCTGAAATCGAATTTCTCAGAATGTGAGTTTTCTGATGGCAATTTCAGTGGTTCCAATTTTCAGGAAAGTATTTTTTCTGGAGCGGTATTCCTGAATACCAATTTAGCTGATTGTGATTTTAGATATTGTTTAGATTATGCAATTGACCCAGTTCAAAATCGAATTAAGCAAGCTAAATTCAGCGCTTCGGAAATAAGTGGATTATTGCATAGCTTTCAAATTAAAATTGAATAGACTAGAATGAGCAAACGGGCATTAAAGAAATATTTACAAGAGCTTACCAAAGAGCAATTGGAGGAGCAGTGCATCGATTTATACGACCGTTTTAAGGAAGTAAAAACCTACTACAATTTTGTTTTTAATCCGAACGAAAAGAAATTAATAGAAGACGCTAAAGCCAAAATTGGGCTCGAATATTTCCCGACCGGAAAAAGGAGACGGGCAAAAATGCGTAGGTCGGTTGCGCATAAATTTATCAAACATTTTATACAAATAGGAGTGGACCCACTGCAAGTGGCCGACCTCATGTTTTTTAATGTAGAAATTGCCATGGCTTATCGGTCCGAGAAATATGTAATTCAAGAGTCGTTTTACGTCAGTATGCTAAAATCTTTTGCGGAAGCTGTAAAATACTGCGAAACACAAGGCATCGAATTTGAGTTTAAACGCAGAATGGAGCTCATTGCAAAAATGTCAGAAGAGCAGGAGTGGTTTAACAGTGGGGCTTTTTGGACAATTAATGACAATCTTTAGTTGCGTTACGATATGGCTGAAAAACAATTACGTTTTACTTTTGCAAAAAAGAACAAAAACATGAAAAAAGGATTTATCACCTTAGGAATTTTCTCAGCACTAACCTTGGGTGCTTTAACCATAACCTCTTGTGGAGGAGAAACTAAAACCGAAACAGCAGAAGCAGCTATTTATCAATGTCCAATGGATTGTGAGGATGGAAAGACGTATGACAAAGAAGGAATTTGCCCTGTTTGCGAAATGGAATTGAGGCCAGTTGAAAAAGAGGCAGAAGGAAGTCAAGGAGCTCATAGCCACTAGTTACTGAAAACTACGTCGCTAATAACTAACCAACCATTACTCAGTATTCATCCAACGCCATATTTTTCCAAATATGGTTTTGGGTTGTTTTTTAGGTGGAGTAGGTTTTGGTGTTGCATGTTGCACTGACTTCGATTTAGTCTTAGCTGACTTTGCTTTTGGGTTTTGGGGTTTTTGATAACTCTTTACCAGCTCCAGATGCTTTTTCCGAGCTTCCTCTTTCTTAGCTTTTTTAATGGCCTTTCGTTTAGCTTCTTCCTTGGCTAATTCTTTTTTCTTTTTCTCGTCTTCGCTAACTACCTTTTTTGTGCGTTTTGGTTTTTCAGTTTCTTTCTTTTTTCTGCGATTAGGCCGTTTGAATAGGGGAGTAGCATTGGGTAATTCTGCAGTTGCCGCCTCATTTTCTCCAGTTTCAGAAACAGTTGATTCTCCGTTTTCGTCCTCAGGGGCTTTGTCTGGAGCTGGTTCTTGTTTGTGAAACTCAGGCAGATCAATTTTACCAACGACCTTAATTCCATCCAATTGAGGAATTTCAGTTTCTATTTTTTCTATTGGCCCAGAAGGGCGAATAAACTCTTCACCAGGCAAATATTCTTTTATTTCGACAACCTTTTCTTCGGTGGATTCTTCTTGTTCATCTGCGTCAATAACTTCAGTTAGTACCTCTTCCTTGGTTTCAGATTTAGTTTCAGCAGCTTCCGGTTCTTCTGTGGTAGCTTCTGCAGAAGGTTTAACTTCAAACTGATTGGCGATGAGTTCTACAAATTCGTCTTCCACTTTTACGTTCGGATGAACCTTCAGCTCGATGCCGCGTTCCTTCTTCAAAAAAGAAACAATTTCTTTCTGAGAGACATTTACTTGACGTGACAATTGACCTAAACGCATAAACTACCTGATTTTGGGGCTGCAAATATAATCAAGTCCTTTTTTTAAGGCAATTAACTGTGGAGTAGAATTGCTGCACAGTTAATCTCACGATTAACAGAGTTGAAGCAAACAGAATATGCTCATTTTTTTATGGCAGGTGCTTCAATAGGTCATTGAATTCGCTCAGTTTGTCTTTTTCGCCTGCTTTAATAAGTCTTTCATAATTTTCTTCTAGTTGTGCAATTAAACCTTGAGAATGACTGAGCACATTTTTTAATTCAATTAGGTTAGCTGCTTGTTTAGCTTCAATTTCAGCAGCAGAAGTGTCAAATTTCCCATTCTCGAGGTAATACACTAAATGGCTCACAGGAATGTCAAAACCAATCGCAATTTTAAGTAAGTGGTAGTCTTGAAAGCGCGTTTTTCCATTCTCAAGTTTTGTGATACATGTTTGGCTAATTTCAGAAGAATGCTCTATATCTTCTTGGGTTTTCCCTTTGTGTTGTCGTAAAAGTCTGAGGTGGAAACCCCAGTCGTGGTTAATTAATTTCATTTAGTTCAGTTTCGAAGGCTAAGTTAATAGAATTAGCGCTTCATTTTATGCTAAATGAGCATAAGGAAAACACTCTATTGGGACTAACCTTTGAAACCAATCTAAATCTCAAGAACATGAAAAAACTACTTTTAATTCCTTGCGCTATTCTGATTTCAGGAATAGTTTGTGCCCAAAACACATTGCCAACTTCTGGTAACGTTGGTATTGGTACTATAAGCCCAAACAAACTCCTAGACGTTAACGGTAAATCCATCTTTAGAGATAAAGCCACTTTTGAAGGAGTGCTGAAATACAATTTTTACAAAGACACTTCATTAACTAACGACCGCATACTAACTATTACTCCAAGTGGCAGATTAAGGCCATTGCGCACGGCATTTTGCGATTCGATGATGGTTGCAAAAACGGTTAAAGTTGGAGATAGCTCTGTTTGGATTGGGGAAGAAGGAGGCGAGAATGCTATTTGGACTACCCACGGACCATTGATGTTGAATGCAAATCCAGGAATGTATAACGAAGATATAGTTCTGGCTTATTCAAGTTCAGTAAACAAAGTATATGTGGGCGGTCATAGTATGAGTTCTATAGAAATTATGGATCCAAATTATATTGGAAGTCTCGATGGTAGTAAATTAAATGTGTTTACGCCTACTTTGGTGGCTATCTCTGGAGGAACAAACAATACTGAAGGTACTGCGTTTTGCTCGGCAGTTACCAGTAGCAACGCTAATTTTTTTGTAGGAAAACTATACGACCAAAACCCACCAAGTGAGATGTTTTTTATCCGTGGTAGTGGAGAGATTCAAACCTTAGGTAATGTGATTACTGGTAGTATTACTTCTCCATCTTTGGGGTATAATTTCACGAGCTACTCACACCCCAACAGCCCAAGTGGTTTTTATACCACCAGTGCAAGTACTTCTGGTTATGCCTTCAAATCTGAATATATAGTGGGTGGAGTAACGTATGGAGTTACCATAGGTAACCAAGGAAATGTGGAAATAAATCCTCAAGCAGGAGGATTAAAGCTTAAACAAGGTGAATTGAGAGTAGAAGATGGGGATACGTATCTAGACGGTAAACTATTTGTTGATGACGATGTTTTTGTTGATGGAGCAGATGTAGAAGTTCACAACGGCGTATTGACTCTATACTCAACAAGTAGCTCATCCAAACAAAAAGTATTGAGTATTCAGCAAAACAGTACTGAAAACTTTACAGTTACCCATGACGGGTATTTATATGCTCGTGAAATTGAAGTAAAAACCGGCTCATTTCCGGATTATGTTTTTGAGGAAGACTATAACCTTATGCCGATTGATGAACTTAAAAAATACATTGAAGAAAACGGACATTTACCCGGCGCGCCGACTGCGGAAGAGGTAATTCAAGAAAACATGAAACTTAAGGAGATGAACTTACTACTCATGGAGAAAGTTGAGGAACTTACGCTTTATATGATTGAGTTGAATGAGAAAATAGAGGCGAAATGAGATGTTTACCATTCTTTTTGTTGATGCTCAGCCTAGCTTTTAGCTATCACGGAAAATCACAAACGCCAGAGATTGATACCCTAATTCAAGATATTGAGGCGTTTTACGACACGCTAGATACATCGGCAATGCAAACTGATTTTTTGTTCAATCGAGGGTTTTTAACAGGCTATCATTTTGAAACTTGGGATGAACATGAGGCAATGATTTTCAACTACGAAGATTTTGACGATTATAGAACCCCGGTAATGCGCACGAATAGTTTGCTGAGCATTCCCAGCAGACAAGAGTTGGAAAACGAATATAACGACATATATTATTTGGATGAGCAAGTGAGCACGATTGCTAACCCTCTTATTTTTTTGAAGGGCGAATATGTTAAGGATACGGTCATTGAATTGCATTATGACAGTGGCCAAGCTCTTGTTTTTAAAGAATTTAATTTTTTATGCGCTGCTCCATTAGCCAAGTTTATTTCTCAGGGTCAGGTAAATTTTAAATTCCACCCACAATTAATTTTTACCCAGGACAATATTGTAAACTTATCTGTTGACTTCGACGATAATAATGGATTTCAGAGTATTAGTTTAAACTCAGAAACCATTGTACCAATTAGTTACCTCACTTCAGGAGAAAAAAATCTTATTTACAGGGTTGTTGATAGTATTGGTGATACTACTCTGTGCTACAGTTACATAGACGTGCTATCTGTAGTCTCTTTTCTAACCGATGCTATATTTGGAGAAGTTACGGATACCACAGACACTTCTGGTGAATCTTTTGGGTCTAGATCGACCAACGCAAATGGTGGTTTAGATTATTTGTTTTATAAAGGGCTAGACAACAAATCAAATAAGCCATTTATTTTCGTTGAAGGGTTTGATGTATTGAATACTACCGATGCACGAAAATCCTACTCGCGAATGATAGACTACATACCGCTTCTCAGAAGTGCGGGTTATGATGTTTACATTACTAATTTTAAAGACGGTAGAGGAAATATATTTGATAACATTAATTATATTCAGCATTTTATTCAGTTTGTTGTCCATAAACAGAATTCGGCCGGACAAAATTTCGTTGAAAAACATGAGGGGGCAATGCTTTGCTTGAGTATGGGTGGTATTATAAGTCGCGGAGCTCTAGCAGGCTTGGAGAGTGCGGGGTATGATCACCAAATTGGCACTTTAATTACCAGCGACACACCACACAAAGGGGCTAGTGTTGCGCCATTTTTACAGACGCTATATCGGGACATTTTACAGGAAGTACCTTCTTGGATAGTTCGTAAACAAAATTGGGCACCCATTTTAAGTATTTTCAATACTAATAAGTATATCCCCAAAGTTAAGGATGTTTACGATGCCATTAACTCACCTGCGGCATTGCAGATGGTGGTCCAACACAATAATCCAGTTGGTCAGATAAAACATACACAGCTCAGAAATTGGCTAAATACGGTAGGCTGGCCGCAAAACTGCCGAAAGGTGTCCTTGGTTTGCGGCAGTAACCGAGGAAATGATCATGGGTTTGGTTCAGGTACAAAAATGATTCAGAAAATCGTACCTCTACCGCCAATAACGTACTTCCATTTTTGGGGTAAATGCTCTCCATTGAACAAAACGAATTTTAAATATTGGGAATTTGTAAGATTAAGCAAAAAGCGCCTACCTAAATACAGAAGAGGAAAAAAAGATTTTGGAGACAAACCGTGGGAGAATGCTCCTGGAAGTATGTTAGTAGCTGATATTTATTCTAGGGGACAAAAAGTAATGAATATACCTATGATGGTCTCAACCTTATCTGCTATGGATGTCTCGGACAGTTATTTTACAGGTGCTAATTTTTATAATTACGACCGAAATTCAGGAAAAGGGAAATCGTACTTTATAAATAACAACCTGACCCCATTTGATGAAGTATATTCGGTAAATGTTCCAGGAAAAGAAAATATGCAGCACCCCTTTATTTTTCAAGAAACCATAATCAGAGACATTATTTGTTTTCAAGAACTTATGATTCAAGACTACTACCTCCAAAACCGAACTTTTGATAAAGACAGAGATATTGAGTGTGGGGGTAAAATGGTGGTGGGAAGTGATGTGTTGCCAAGTATAAGTGTACCGCCATATGTAGGTAAAAATTATTTATACAATTATGGGAAATATATAGCAAGTGGCTTAAACACTACTGAAACAGAAAAAAGCCAAAATATTGGAATTATAACCGTGAAATCAGGCATTGAGTTATTACTTGAAGCTAAAGATAAAATAACGTTTAAAACTGGTTTTAAAGTTGAGAATGGTGCAGAATTTAATGCAAAAGTAGATGGAACAAATCCTAATACTCGTTCTGATAACAGCCAGACTTCCTGTGGCCAAATTAACACAAACATTGTTGGCGGCGAAAGGACTTTCACGGTATCAAATGCCGAAGAAGCAATTCAATGGCAAATGGTCGGTTATAATTCAATGGTTCAGTCATCGGGTAATTCTTTCACGATTCCAAAGGGTACAAGTAAAGGTCAGTATTCAATTGAAGTTAATACTATAGGGTGTTCAATTCCAACAATTGTTATATCAGTTGCTCAAGCAAAAATAGAGACGAAAAATGATGAAATAATCTATGATAATATTGTAGAAAGTAATTTAATATTATCACCGAACCCAGCTGATAAAGAAATTGTTTTGCAATCAAGTGAAATTATTGAGGTTGTTGAAGTATTTGATATGTACGGAAAGGAAATTGAAGCATATAAGCCAAAGCTAAATAAATGTGCAATGAACATTAGTAACTATGGTAATGGCACTTATTTAGTCAGAGCACATTTTAAAAATCGAGATTATGAAACAAAAAGATTTGTTGTATCGCACTAAAGTAATTCTATTTCTTATAGTTCTATTCACTTTATATTCATGTACTAAGAAAATAAAGGAGGTTAAAATAATTGCCTTTGATTTAATCGAAGCTAAAGGAATTCCCGGAATAACGCTCTATTTAGAATCCGGAGAAACTTTAATAACCGACCAAAACGGTGCAGCAATATTAACAAGCCGTAGAGATTTAACTGGAAATTTTATCGGAATACCGAGTTTTCTAGAAGAGTATGGAGATGCAGGTTTAAAGGATAATTGTGAACCAACAACCGCTTATAAAATTGAATCATCTTTATTAATGATTCCATTTCGAAAAAAAACTGTTTATACAGTCAGAGTAATTAATAATAATCGTTCATTATCTGAGGGTTGTATAATTTTTAGTAACATAGAGTGTGTTGGAGAAGTGGGTTCTGAAATTGAGATAAACAGTGATGGAAAATTAGAATTACCAGGGTTTAATCAAGGAAACTCGTTTAGTCATCCTATATATCCAGATTCTGATTTACAAGGGGTCAGAGTTTATTACGGTTCTGAATGTAATTTCAATGATATTCCGGATACATCATTTGATTTTCCGGTACAATTCGGAGATACAAATTTTATAGAAATAATATTTTAGTCATATTGCCAAGAACTTATGATTCAAGACTACTACCTTCAAAACCGCACCTTTGATAAAGATAGAGATATTGAGTGTGGGGGTAAAATGGTGGTGGGGAGTGATGTGTTGCCACCAGACAAATATTTATATGATGATGACTTTTATTCTTCGTTAACGACTACTGAAACAAAAAAAAGCGAATCAAACGGAAATGTTGTTGTTAATCAGGGTAATTCTCTTTTCCTTGAAGCAAAAGATTCAATTGAACTTAAAGCTGGTTTTAAAGCAACTAAAGGCTCTAGTTTTAAAGCACGAGTTGATGGAACAGACCCAAATAAAAGGTCTGATAATTCAGGTAACCAAGGCTGTGGTAGAATTATTACTTCCAATATTCAAAATGAAATAGTTTATTCCGTTTCGGGTGAACTGGATGTACTAAATTGGAACCTAAAAGGGTATAAGACTAACATATCAATCGGTTCCAATGAGTTCACAATTCCAGATTATATAGAAAAAGGACAATATTCTCTTACTGCTAAAGTTGATGGCTGTGTACCATCTAGTATTGTAGTTGTGCAGGAAAAAATATCTGAATTAAACGATAATGATTGGAAGGAGGAGGAGTCGATAAATACAATTGAATTTACCTTGAAGCCGAACCCGGCAAATACATTGGTTAAAATAGATTCGGAAGTTCTATTTACAAAAGTTAAAATTTCAAATGTATTAGGGAATGTATTATTTGAACAGGAAATAGAAACTGGGAAAAAGGAATTTTCAATTGAAATATCTGACTTTGCTTCTGGAACTTACTTTATAGAAATAAAATCAAAAGATGAATACTTGGGTTCGAAAAAGCTGGTTGTACAACATTAAAGTAATTTGCTTAACGTTATCACTTACTTTTTTCATTCTCTCCTGTAAAAAAAGAATCAAAGAAGTTGAAATAAACGTTTTCGATATTCAAACTAAGCAAGGGGTTGAAGGAGTAATGGTATATCATAACGATGCTGAATATCAAAGTGATGCTAATGGTAAGGTGTTTCTCTCAAAAAAATGGAATTATAGGGGTCAAGAAGTGCATACTAATTTTGGTTTAAAGGAGCATTTTAATCCAGGATTCTATAAAAATTGTGAATTGAACAATAAACATGTAATACAAAGCGAAACAGTACCAATTCCCGTATCCGTATCTAAAGTATTAAAGATTAAGATTGATATTGCAAGTGGAACTGAATCACGATTAGGTTGTTTTATTCTTGATGATTTACCTGAATGCTCTGGAGAGTTTCATCAATACTTTGAAAGGTATGAAAACTACCTTGACATTCCAGGCAAGGTAGGGTGGGATAGAAGTAAGGATTACTTAACTTATTTCATGGTTCAATCTCCCGAACCAGCGACCATCAAAGTATATTACGATTGTAAAGACGGCTGGGATAATAACTCAATTGAACCAGATATTTTTGAGGAAATTGAATTAGACGTAATTTCAGATACCACATATTACACATTAGTTCTAAGATAATTCAAGAACTCATGGTAACCGACTACTACCTCCAAAACCGAACTTTTGATAAAGATAGAGATATTGAGTGTGGGGGGAGTATGGTTGTTGGCAACAATGTGGTTGCTAGTTTACCCCCCCCCGCTCCCGCACGATTGCATCGTGTGGTCGAATCAGCTGAGCAGCAGCTGAAAATATATACTTTAGTTTCTGTGAGCCGCAACTATAAATTTCATAATCCTGAAGGAATCTACTTTGTGAGCTTTGCGGTTGTAGAATGGATAGATGTTTTTACAAGAGTTGAATACAAGAACATAGTTGTTGACAGCTTGACTTATTGTCAAAAGAAAAAGGGCATGGAAATATTTGCTTGGGTAATTATGACCAATCATATTCATTTGGTATTTAGGATTACCAATGAAGGAAAACCAGAACAAGTACTTGGCGATTTTAAACGGTTTACGAGTAAGAAGATAGTAGAAGCAATCCAAGAAAATTCTTCGGAGAGTAGGAGAGAGTGGATGCTGGAGCAATTTAAAAATGCAGCACAAAATTCTTCTAATGTTTCACAATACCAGTTTTGGAGACATGACAATCGACCAATAGAACTTTGGTCAAATCATGTCATTGATGAAAAGATAGAATACGTCCATCAAAATCCGGTAAAAGCTGGAATGGTTGATTATACAGAAGATTACCTTTACAGCAGTGCAAAAGATTATGCTGGTGAAAAAGGGTTACTAGAAAATGTGGTTGTTGTGTGAAAATACTAATGGTCGAACGCGATACAATCGCGCACGAGCGGGGGATTATGCTGGTGAAAAAGGGTTATTAGAAAATGTGGTTGTTGTGTAAAAATACTAATGGTCGAACGCGATACAATCGCGCACGAGCGGGGGTGGTCCAATCAGCTGAGCAGCAGCTGAATAATAGTTAACTTAGTCACCAATGAGCCGTACAAATAAAGTTCCTTTCCTATTTCGTTTCAGTACACTATATTCTTGGTTTGTAGCGATTACGATATTAACCATTGGCTGCAATTCCGTAAATAAAACGGCGTCAAACTCAAAAAAAGTATTTAGCAAACGACAATATTCAAGAGGTTATCATTTCAGAGGGTTTTATAAGGCAGATAGGCGAATTCAACCAGCAGAGAATGTTCATGACAATTTAAATTTCAATCGAAGAGAAGGGTCAAATACAAGCAACAGATTTGCTAAAATTAATACCGAACCTACAATAAACAGCTCCGTGCTCAATTCTGCGAGAATTGTTACTGTAGAATCACAGCATACCACATTTTTTGTAAGAGCTGATAATGGGTTTAAAACTATTCAGGCAGGAAAGGAAACTTTTCCACAAGAATTTGCTGCCGATAGCGCTGCGAAAGAGGTCAGGGAATCGGAAGAATTAACGAAACTCAAGAAAAAAGCTCAACGCAGAGGGAATATTGGCTTGTTTAGTGTTGTTCTCGCTTCAATATCTGTTTCAACTCATATCCTATTGACTTCATTAGCCCTACCAACTTTTAGCGCTTTGTTTTTGTGGATTGGTATTCCGTTGGCTGTTCTTGGGGCGATTTTGCTGCTGTCTGGTTTGATGTTAAGAAGAAAATACAAGAGTAAATTAGCCGAGGAGCAAAGCTTGTGGAAAATACACTCGGAGAAAATATGGTTAGTTCCTCTATTAACTGGATTTAGTATTGGTGCCGGGGCTTTTGGTACTGCCATTTCTGTGTTTTCTATTCTGGCAATAATGGAACTTGAAGGTTTAGGGCTTCTATTTCTTCCGTTGTACGTAGCATTCGTAGCAGTAGGAATCGGTTTAGGCGCTTTAGCGGTTGCTGCACTTATCTCCTTGTGTGCAATCATATTTCAGAAACCCAAGAAAGAGAAAGAGTAGAAGAAAGTTCTTCTTTTGCTTATGTACCTCAAGCCATAGCATTTTATGGAAAAGTACTTAGGGCCGCTTACACGCATCAATTACTCAACTGCATGCTTTAATCTCAGTAGATTCACTTAGGAATATCCTACTATTTCAAAACATTTATAAAATAGGTTTTTTAAAACCTTTTGATCTCGTTACTTTTGCAAATCGAAAAAGTGGAGAAAGCGAGATATGGTATTTAATTCTATAGAGAAATTTGAACGTAAAACTGGAAAAAAGCTCTATGATTATCAGCACGATGCCATTGACCAAATTTTCGAACAAATCGAAAAACCAGACGAAAAAGTAAACCTACTGTACCAATTACCTACAGGTGGTGGTAAAACGGTCATCTTCTCAGAATTTGCCAGACGGTACATAAACGACACCAAGAAAAAAGTACTGATTCTTACGCACCGTGTTGAGCTGTGTGCGCAAACTTCTCGTATGCTTGAAGAATTTGGTGTGCCGAGCAAAATCATTGACAGTAAGGTTAAGGAATTACCAGACCAAGACGAATTCGCTTGTTTCGTGGCCATGGTGGAAACCCTTAGCAATAGAATTCAAGATTCACGAATTAACCTTCGTCAATTGGGTTTGGTAATTATTGATGAAGCGCATTATAATAGCTTCAGAAAGCTATTCCGCTATTTTGCACATTGTAATATCCTAGGAGTTACTGCAACGCCACTTAGTTCTAACCTAAAGTTACCTATGAAAGATAACTACGATAGTCTTATTGTGGGTCAGTCGATATCTGAATTGGTGAAGAACAACTTTTTGGCAAAAGCAAAAACATACAGCTACAACGTAAACCTAAAGTCGTTGTCGGTAGGGGTAAATGGTGATTATACAGTAGCCTCTTCAGAACGATTGTATTCTAACTTTGAAATGCAAGAAAAGCTCTTGCAGGCCTACGAAGAGCGCTCTAAGGATAAAAAGACGCTTATCTTCAATAATGGTATTCAAACTTCAAGAAACGTTGCCATTACCTTTGAGAACGCCGGCTATGATATTCGCCACTTAGACAATACCAACACTGAAAAAGAACGGAAAGAAATTCTCGATTGGTTCAAAGTGACCCCAAAAGCAATTTTAACTTCGGTAAGTATTCTTACTACTGGTTTTGATGAGCCTACAGTAGAAACGATTATCCTAAACAGAGCAACAAAATCATTGACACTTTATCACCAAATGATTGGTAGAGGAAGTCGATTCTTACCTTCTAAGCCTGAGTTTACAGTATTAGATTTGGGAAACAATGCGCTGCGTTTTGGATTGTGGAATTCCTACATCGACTGGAAAGAAATTTTTAGAGCCCCGCTTTCTTACATCAACAATCTTTCGAGCGACGATGATTTACAGCGCAATTTTAAATACGAAATGCCTGAAGTTATTCGAAAACACTTTAAAAATTCAACTCCAGAGGAAATGGAGTTCGACGTAAAAGCTGAATACAAAAAAGTAGTCGCAGAAGCTCTTCGAGCAAAAGAAGTACTAAATCGTTCGCATGACAAACACGCTAAAGTAATCATAGACAACAGTGAGGATTTAGGCGACGCATTGGAATTGATTGAATTTTTGAACGATGAAATCAAATACCGCATCAAAGCGTATTCGTATTGCATTACCAGCAACTCCGAAAACTTCGTACAATGGCTTGAAGAGGAGTACGTTCGTAAATTAAAGACTACTGTGCGCCAGCATCAATTTCACGATTTAGAGGAAGCTTGATTTAATTTTTCCATTTTCAATGGGTCAATTTCCAATGAGTCAATTGAAGTTTTTTGATGTAATCAATTGCCAATGTTCAACGATTTGTATTTACAGGATAATTAGGAATCCATTTTACAATGCAGATTAGGTTCGAAATTTTGTAAGCCTTCAAGTACTTAAACTCAATATAAATTGAAAATTGGTAATTAAACCATTGAAAATCATTTCACAACCACAACACTATCAATAAAAATATCGTGAATCGGCCAGTCTTTTGAGTCGCGTTCTACTTGCGTGATTTTTGGAATTACTGAATAACCGCTAATAATTTCGCCAAATACAGTATGCTGACCATCTAGGTGTGCTGCACCGGGTTTGGAAACGTAATACTCTCGCTGTTTTTTAGTGAATTTATAACCATTTTCATTTTCGTATCGGTCCAATGTAGGGTCATTGTAAAGTGTACCCTCCACGAAGTAAAATGCAAATGGATCAGAGCGTTTGTCTGGGTTTTTTTTGTATTCGCGGGCTGCTGCAACTGCTCCTTGTTTATGAGTTCTATGTCGTTTAAACTCGGCAGGAATAGTATAAACTCCTGTTTTTCTGGAAACCGCAGTTTGCTCTTTGGTATAAGTTCCACCGCCTTGAGCAATAAAACAAGGCGCTACTCGCGTAAATACACTGTGTGTAAAATACCCTTCGTTTGCCATAAGTAAAAAACTAGCTCGGTGTAGGGGAGTGTCTTTGTACAATCGAATTCTAACTTTTCCTTTTGTTGTGTAAATGTCAACAATGGTTTCCTTATGATTTTTGCCATATTCAGTTAGTTTTACAGCAACCGAATCTTTGGTAATCATAGGTTTAATGACTGGTTTCTTTTTAATCTTAACACGCTTTTTTTTGGGAACTGTGGTTTTCTTAGCGGGCGATTTTATTTTGATGTTTTTACCCTCAGAATCGCCCGAGCAACCTGACAGCACAACTAACGTAACGAATAGATACAAAAGGTATTTCAACATGTGTCAAAAGTAAACATCACTGCTTTATTAAGCGTAGGGTTGCGGTTTCATATTGTTCAGGATGTACGACAATAAAATACAATCCGGCTGGTTCAGTAAACTCAACATTTTTGTTTGATGTATAGTTTTCTATTCTCAAAATAGGCATGCCGACTGCATTGTAAACGGTTACAGTCGCTATATCGGTTTTCGGCAATCGAATCGAAAATTGTTCGGTAAATGGGTTGGGGTGGACGGTAATTGGATAGTGAATATACTCTTCAATATTAGCTTTCACCACAGATTTGCAAAGTGATGTATCTGTGCAATTGCCCTTTTTTAAGACCACAGCATAGTTTCCTCCTTTGGCAGGTGTAAAGCTTCGCTTAGTGGCATTGGGAATGGCTTGTAATTCATTATCACAATCTATCCATCGGAAGTTTGCATCGGTGTTCTGAGCAATTAATTCTTCACCTCTGGATATAACGAGCGCGCTTAGCCGATTTATAGTCAGGTCGATATTAATAATACTATCACAGCCAAACGCTGTGGTTAGCGTGTCGATGTACGAACCACTTTTTGTCCAAAAATTCCGTGTGCTTGGAGATGCGTAATCACAATAGGTTGTCACTTTTTTTGATTGGTTATAGGTTGGATGAATGATTAAATCGGCTGTTATTACGCTATCACAGCCCGCATTATTGCTAATGGTATCCAAATAGATTTTTGTGCTTGTGGCCATTTTTCCACTCGGCAACCGATAAGGGCCACAGTTGGTGGAGCTAAACCGGAAATGACTAGAATAGCTCATCGTGAGTTCAAAGTTTACAATACTATCGCAGCCCGAAAAACTGGAAACCGTGTCTGTGAATAAACCAGAGGAAGTAAACTGTTTCTGACTACCCAATGGACTGTAGGTGTCGCAGGCTTGCACCTTGGCCGTGTCTGGGTTTACTCCATTTGAAATTTGTAGATTAATTACCAAAATACTGTCGCAATGTGTTGATGAATATACCGTATCGATGTACTGACCTGATGAGAACCAAGTTGTCTTGCCGCTTGGAGCAGGGTAGCTGTAGCAGTTTTTTGCATCTACAGTATCTCGTTCAGTAATGCAAAGTGATTTTAGTTGCTGCACAAATACATCGATGTATCCATTAAAGTTCTGATTGTTTATTCGATACGTTGGGTCAATGTCCAATGTGTTCTCGAAATTTCCGCAAGTAACTATTTTATCGTTTTTAGTGAGAATGGCCTTGTTGATATTGGTTTTAGTGTTATCACCAAATTGCTGGAAGTCTATGAAATTTCCACGTTTGTCAAAGTAGGAAATAAAGCCATCTTCTCCCGACTTTGAATCTCCAACCGAACTGCCAGTTCCTGGATCAAAATCTACTTGACCAAAAAAGTTACCCAGACACATAATCATTTCCGAGGAGTCCATGAGTACAGCAGATGGTAAATCATTATTTGCGCCTCCCCAAGTTTGTCCCCATTGAAATACGCCATTGCTGTCAACACTGATTAAAAAGGCATCTTTTAGCCCATTACTATTCACCAAAGGTTGGGCAGAATTGGGTCTTAGGGAAAGTCGGTTTTCAAAATCACCACACACCAAAAGGTTATTGTCAAGTGTGCTTACTATATCAGTGCCACGGTCAGCACCCGTTCCACCAATTGAATAGGCCCAAACAACAGTACCAGTTGGTCGAATTTTAGCAAAATACACATCTTGTTTTCCGTTGGAAATCAGGTTTTTATTGCTAATACTTAAAGTATCGCTAAACAAACCAATAACGAGAATATTACCATGTTGGTCAAAAGATATTTTATTCGCATTATCGAATCCTGTTCCGCCAAATGTTAAAGTCCATTGATGGTTTCCGTTGCTGTCTAATTTTTGGATAAATGCATCATGATCCCCAGCCGATTGCACAATCATTCCTGTTCCTACAGGGTCAATGTCAAATGTATCTGAGAATAATCCACAAGTGTAAACATTTGAGCTTGCGTCAACCTCAATGGCGGTAATGGATTCATTGCCGAATCCACCAAACGTTCGCACCCACTCGAAGTCGCTGTTGGACTTTAGTTTTAAGAGAAAAGCGTTGCCGCCAACTAGTGTTTTTACGATATTGGTGCTAGGCCCCAAATCAAAATCGATGGAATCACTGAATACACCCGCAACATAAACATGCCCAGCTCCAGCATTATCAACACATAGAGCAGTGCAGTCGTCGTTTCGGTTACCTCCAATGCGCTTTCCCCAAACCAGCTGACCATCTTTGTCTAGCTTTTGAATATATCCATCCGAACCAAATCCTTGTATTTGTACAATTAAAGAATCATGAGAAGGGTCAAGATCGGTCTGAATCCAGAAATCACCGGACACAAATACGTTTCCGCTATCGTCGCTTGCAAGGGCATTTGCCTGTTCCCAGTTTTGTTGGCCAAAGGTTTTGCCCCAATCCAAGAAGCGCTGTGCTTTTAAATTGCAATTTGCTACAACCAGTGCGGATAGAACAAAAACGAGTAGGAGACGATTCATTATAGCTTTAAGTCGGTTTAAAAATAGTTATAAACTCAGCTTCCAAGCTATTACTTTTTTATCATCTCCTGCCGAAATCAGATATTGATTGTCCAACAAGAGAATTCGGTTTACAGAATGTAAATGACCTTCGGTTTTTTCACGGATTCGTTTACAAGAAAATTGCCTCGTTTCAATATCCCATGCTTTTATACTCTTGTCTCTACTTGATGTAAACAAAGATGTACCTTTCAACTGTAAGTCGTAAAGTGCATAATTATGTGCAGGAATCTTGGCCAAGGATGCTAACGTTTTCAAATCCCAAAAATTTAGGTGCCCATCTTTTCCTCCAGAAATGAGTTGATTAGAGGTAGCATCAATCATCAGACAATTTACCCCGAATCCAATTTGGTGAGCTTGAAAGGAGTGAGCTACGTCTAACGTTTCAATTTCAATGACAGAAATACTTCCATCTCCGCATCCAATATATACATGGCTTTCATTACTTGCAATTCCTCTTACTTTTTTGTCGGTTAATTGAATCGACTTTACAACTGAACCACTTTCTGGAGTCCAAAAAACAACTTTTCCGCTTTCATGGGTCGTGGCGAATAGTTTCGCATTGATTTTACAGATGTTATAGCAAATAGAAGTGTCGAATTGAATGTTGCGCGGTCCGCTGGTTTTTGTTAAATCTAATAGGTAGATACCGCCAGAGGAAGTTCCAGCCACTAGCAGTGAGTTTGTAAGCAATTGCATACAAAAAACCTTGTGTGGTAATTTGGCTACTCCAATTGCGTTTTCTTTTTGTAAGTTCCATTTCGCTATCAAACCATCCGAGCCGGCGGAGTAGAAGCAATGTGCAGAATGGGAATGAGCTAGCGCATAAACTGGCCCTGTATGGCCTTCAAACGCTCTGTTGTATTCTAATTGCATTGTAATTGTTTCTTATTTCAAAGTTAGTTTATGCCAGTCAAATTTATCGTTTAGCGTATTTAATTCTAATTCCCGTTTTTTCAAAAGTGGAGTTGATCTATTCAAACTGAAATTCAACTGTGATTAGCATAGCCTAAAAATTAAAACTACCTTTGCGCCTTCGGAGTTAAGGGAGTATTCTTTAGATGAACCCTGCTGATTTCCGAATTTTATTTCACTTCCTGCACAACGGGATAATTAATTATTACAAGTAATTCTATTAATGGGTAGATCGCAAGAAAGCTTTAGCAAAAAAGAAAAAGAGAAGAAAAAACAAAAAAAGCGCGAAGAGAAGCTTAAGAAAAAAGCTGAGCGTAAAGAACACAACCTGAAAGGTGACGGTTTGGACAGCATGATTGCTTATGTTGACGAATATGGAAACGTTACGGACACTCCGCCAGATCCAACGGTAAAGAAAGAAGAAATTGACGCTGAGTCAATAGTCCTTGGAGTTCCAAAGAAAGAGCATATCGAAGAAGACCCAATCCGTAAAGGAAAAGTTGACTTTTATAACGATGACAAAGGATTTGGATTCATTATCGATGCAGCTAGCAATGAAAAGCACTTTGTTCACGTAAGTGGTCTTGAAGAGCCAATTCAAGAAGGGGATAAGGTTACTTATGAGCTTGAAAAAGGTATGAAAGGACTAAACGCTGTTCGCGTTAAGCACATCTAGCAGCTTACTTTCCTCGTCCTTGAAGTACAATCAGGACAGTGTAAATCAAAATTTTAAAATCCACGAAAAGCGACATATTCTCTAAGTAGAGTATGTCGTATTTCATGCGGTCAATCATTTCATCTACATTTTCTGCGTACCCGTATTTTACTTGGCCCCAAGATGTTATTCCGGGTTTAATGCGTTGTAGGTGAGAGTAGTGCGGTGCACGCTCCACAATTTGGTCAATAAAATATTGGCGTTCTGGCCTTGGTCCAACCAAACTCATATCTCCTTTAATAACATTAAAGAATTGTGGAGTTTCGTCAATTCTAGTCTTCCGCATAAAACGTCCAAACGGGGTAATTCTAGGGTCTTGTTTACTGCTTAGTTGCGGGCCATCTTTTTCGGCATCGGAGTACATAGAACGAAACTTGTACATCGTAAAAGGTTTTCCGTGGATGCCAATACGCTCATGAGAATAGAATATAGAACCCCTTGAAGAAAATGCCACGAGTATTGCAGAAATCAAATAAATAGGTAACAGTAAAAGAATTGCCATCACGCTCACGCTAATGTCTAATATTCGTTTAACGGACTTTTGCCAGGCTGGCATAATTTCATGATTGATCTGAATAAGCGGTGCTCCGAAAATAGAAGTCATTTTTACAGATCCGCTCAAAATATCGTAAACGTCAGGAATGATATTAACGTTTACATTTCGGTCTTTTAAAGCATTCAAAACACGACCTAACTTGCCATGTTCAGAGCTTTCAGCGGCAATAATCACTTCTTCAATATTGTTTTCCTCTAATATCTGATTTAGATTATTTACATGACCTAGATGAGGCAGATAGGGCTTCATTATATGCCCATCTTTTCCGTTGATATGTAAGTAGCCGGTAAACTTAAATCCGCTCGAATTTTTTTGAGCTTCTAGTTCTTTAAATAGTTCATAGGCTTTTTCATTACTGCCTAAGAGCAAAGTATTGAATCCTAATATTCTATTGTGAATTTTATAAGCGGTTTGGGAGGATAGAACAAATCGGAAGGAGAAAGTTGTAACAAAATGAACTCCAAAAAGAACAGCGACGGAAACATAATAATTTTTATAATCAGCCAATTGGTCATCAAGCAGTAAAACAAAAAAGACGATAATAACTCCTATGGTAGTTTGGAGTAGCGTTTGGCCCATTTCTTTCAAACGCGATTTTCGGTAAATGTTATAGTAGGTACCTGTAATGGCGTAGAAAAACAACCATCCTAATGGAATAACAAACAGGCCGAAAAAAAATCGTTCATTAAAGTCTATAGTTTCTAGTCCAGTGGCGGAATTTTCTAAGTAAATTTTACGGAATGAAAAGAATAAAATCCAAGTAATTCCAGCCGTAAGCCAATCGGCAATCACATACTTAAGAATTTGGATTCTGGTGTTCATTCGCTAGAAAACTACTTTTAGGTTATCTACATAAACGTAACCAGATTGCTGTGCGCTTGGTAATTCTGCAGTAAAATAAAATTGGAACTGGTCTGCGTCATTATTTGCACTTATTCCTGGAGCTATATACACGTACATTTTTTTCCATCCTGACTCCTCTGCATCATCACTGGCAGTAACAGTTATTATTTCGGAAGGGATAATGGTTCCGGTTAGCAGAAAAATCTGCATCGAAATTTTTAATTCGACGTTGGTTTTGTAGTCAAATTCAATGTACGAAGGGGCAAATTTTGGAATTGTAATTTTATCTACCGTGTAAAAAATTCCCGTGCTATTCTCAGCATCGAGCAACATTCCACCACAATACAAACCTGAACGCACAATGTCGGGATTACTGATACGTCGAATAGCAACGTCAGAAGCAGTAGTGGAATCAACCAGAATGGATATGTCTTCAAAATTTTCCTTCCACTCAAATGCATTGTTCGAATTGTAGGTAACTACAGGTGATAATTCAATCGCCTCTTCAGATGTCAATATGGTGTCAATTTCATAAGGGTCGTAAAACTCGTAACTTGCTCGTTGCGAGTTTATTCCGCCTCGTTTAATGCCTCCAAATATTTTAATATTTCGGTCTCCATCTTTTAAAACAGGAATTTCACAAGGCAATTCAAAGACTCCAATTTGATCATCATCAACAAATACCCAGGCATCTGTAATTTGGTCAGTGCCTGCACCATGTAACTGCTCATCTGATTGTACTGTAATATCTTTTATGATAATATAAGACGGAACCTCTGTAAAACCTGAGGTATCGTTGCGCTTACAGCTGGTGGCCATAAGCAACAAAAACAACGCTAAATATGTTGTGCAGAATATTCTTAGGGTGCTTTGCATTCAGTTCGTTTTGAACGATGCCGCGAATATATTATTGTTCAACTCCTGATTAAAATTAATCGGTATATAAACTAGGGGATAGGCGTAGTTTTTCTAGAATTTGGTGTGCAACGTCCATGGCCTTATATCCATCGTGAATAGTTACTGCCGGAGTTCCGTTGTTTGCAATAACTTTTGCAAACGACCTCAATTCTTCTTGTATGGCATTTGTAGTTGGAACTGTAGGTCTGTCAAAGTAGATTTCTTTCAATGCTTTACCATTTCCTGGGTCCACTGTTATGCTTAGTGGGTCAGGGTCACCTTCAATTTCCTTAATACGAACTACTTCAACTTCTTTATCTAAGAAATCAACAGAAACATAGGCGTCTCGCTGCGAAAACCTTGATTTACGCATGTTTTTTAAGGAGATTCTGCTTGCTGTTAAATTAGCAACACAGCCATTATCAAATTCAATTCTAGCGTTGGCAATATCTGGCGAATCGCTTATTACCGCAACGCCACTAGCATTAATGTTCTTAATGTTAGAATTCACCAAACTCATTACAATGTCGATATCGTGAATCATTAAATCTAATATCACAGGAACATCTGTGCCCCTTGGGTTAAATTGGGCCAAGCGATGTGTCTCGATAAACATAGGTTTATTGATAAAATCACGTGCCGATAAAAATGCTGGATTGAAGCGTTCAACATGGCCTACCTGCACTTTTACATTTGCCTCTTCCGACAGGTTGATGAGTGCTTTTGCTTCTTCAATGGTATTGGTTAGCGGCTTTTCAATAAAAACGTGTTTCGAGTTTTTGATTGCTTTCGAGGCACATTCGAAATGGCTTAAAGTTGGAGTAACCACGTCAACGACATCAACAGCTTCAATCAGAGAATCGATACTATCAAAGCTTTTAATGTTGAAATTCTTTTCTGTTTCAAGGGCGTTTTTCAGGTAAGGGTCAAAGAATCCTACGAGTTCATACTCTTCAATTCCTTGAAGGCAATTCAAATGAATTTTACCTAAATGTCCGGCACCAAGTACTCCAATTTTCAACATAAAAAAGTCTTCTAAAGTTAACATCAAAAGTATCGGTGGTTCTATCTGCCTTCACAAGAAGGAATACTAGTTATAAATACAAATAGGTTAATAATTCCCCGCTTGGTAATAATAGCCTTAGATTACATTTGCAACATGCAAAAGTTGGAAGACAATTTTAAGCACCAAGGAATGCGTCGCAAATTGGTAAATACTCTTAAAGAAAAGGGTATAACTGATGAGGCTGTATTAAACGCAATCGATACCCTTCCAAGACATTATTTTTTGGACGATACGTTTCTAAAACAGGCGTATTCTAATATGGCTTTTCAAATTGGTGCAGGACAAACCATTTCTCATCCTTATACTGTTGCATTTCAGTCGAGTTTACTTGAAGTAAAGAAAGGCGACAAGATTTTGGAAATTGGAACAGGTTGTGGTTATCAAACGGCGATTCTTATGATAATGGGCGCGAAGATGTTTAGCATTGAGCGACAGCGGTATTTGTACGATAAAACCAAAGTATTCCTGCCGAAAATAGGGTATAAGCCAAAGTTGTTTTATGGTGATGGATACATTGGCAAAGAAGCTTTTGCACCTTTCGATAGTATAATTGTTACTTGTGGAGCACCGTTTATCCCTGAAGCATTAATAAAACAACTAAAACCCGGTGGAAAATTGGTGATTCCTGTCGGTGACGGAGCCGTACAAGAAATGAAACGTTTGATAAAAAACGAAGATGGAACTGTTTTGGAAGAGTCTTACGGCGAATTTAGTTTTGTGCCGATGCTCCAAGAAAAAGAATAGCCGGATACTAATCTGAAAAAAAAAACGTTCGACAAAAAAAACGCTGAAATGAAAAACCTATTTGTTGCTTTATTAACGATATTATCCTTTAGTTCGAGCGCCCAAACAGATGCTGAAAAACAAGAAAAACAATACATTCCAACTGCAGGATACTTTGGTGTTACCATGAATGTATCTGGAATTATAAATAATATCGGTTTAACGGCAGTTAAAGATCCAGTTGGTTCGGATTTAATTTTAGGGAAATATTACGGAACAAATCGGATTGTTTACCGTGTAGGACTTGGCATAAACACTGTATCTTATACCTCTACCTTTACTGATTCTTTAGGTTCTGGTCAAATAAATATGGACTCTACATTTAGTCAAGCTGGAGCATATATTAGCCCTGGCTTTGAATTTCATTTTTTGGATGACAAACGTCTTGATCCGTATGTTGGTGGAGCAATGTCGCTAGGATTTATTGGTAAATCAAAATACAGTACTACATCTGAGTTTATTGATACAACTGGAACGAATAAGAATGAAATTACGTATCAGAAAGACGGAGGGTTTGTATTTGGTGCAACAGCTTTAGTTGGATTCAACTATTATATAGCAAGAAACTTGTCTCTAGGTGCTGAGTATCAATTGGGTATTTACCATACAAGAGAAGGGGGTGATTGGGAACGTGTTACCGTAAATACGCCAGTTAGTGGTTCATCAACCAGTAGTCGTGAAGTAGGTGCAGAACGTTCTGCTGCAACTACGGTCGGGTTATCTTCCAATCTCAATCTTACCTTGAGTTACTTCTTTAATATTAGGAACTGATGGCGTTTTTCATTCGTAAGTATTTTGCAATAGCATTGATTGGAATTTGCCTTACAGGTTGCCAAAAAGGGGAGAACGACCCTTTATTCTCCTTACAAACTCGAAAAGCAAGACTTACTAACGAATGGAAGGTTTCATTTTCCGAAACTACAAAAGGAGATACCTTATTTGCGTTTGATGGTGAAACTGAATCAATAAAAATTGGTGAAGTTGAATTGGCTAGCATTCCCTCAGAAAAAAAATACACGTTTGAACGCGATGGTCGATTTACCATTGATATAACGCAGACCTTTCCAGCGGGATATTTAGATACAGCAATTGGCTCTCAAACAATTAACACGCTCGAAACTGGAACTTGGAGTTTTGCTGGTGGTTATGGTGAAGTAAAGAATAAAGAGCAGCTGTTATTGCTTCCAGATCGCTGGGAGCGACGGGTAGAGGGTTTTGCAGAAGTAGATGTAAAGACTTGGGATGGCCAAGTTAACGGACGCGTTTACAATTTGGACATGTTAAAGTCCAAAGAAATGCGATGGAAATATGACTTAAATAGCAATACACCCATCGGTGTTTTTATTGAAACTGGAAGTATCGAGTTTCAAGAGCGATAGACGACTAGTCAACGTATTCGCCACGATTTGGTTTTAAGGCGTCTCTGTACAAAATCATTTTTTCCATAGGAACTTCTGCAAAAGCAATTACATGGTTATCAGCTAGTTCGATGGTGCCAATTTTTATGTTCGGTTCATTTTCTCGCTCAAAGAACTCATTAAGATGCACAGCGTGGTGTTCAGCTGTTTTCTGTCCATCGGCTCCTCTAAAGTCCCAGATTAATCGTACAAATGCGTTTTCTTCTTCCATATTTTTTATTTAGTAACGTTAATAGGTATAGAGTTCAAGATTCAGGATTCAGGATTCAAGATTCAGGATTCAAGATTGTTTATTGCTAACAATATGTATTGATTTTTCAAGTAAGAACTAGCTATTTACACCAGTCAAACCTAATTTAATTTTTATCTTCACTCTTCACTCTTCACTCTTCACTCTTCACTCTTCACTCTTCACTCTTCACTCTTCACTCTTCACTCTTCACTCTTCAC
>CAKZKD010000035.1 GCA_937121175.1 uncultured Flavobacteriales bacterium | reverse complement strand
ACGGCTAACGTTACCAACCTAGCCGCAGGAACTTACCGAGTAACCGCAGAAGATGCAAACGGTTGTGAGGGTGATACTACCTTTGTAATTACCGAACCAGCTACCGGAGTAACATTCGGAGGAAGTTTTCAAACCGATGTATTATGTAAAGACTCAGCAACAGGACAGATAGTAGTAGTACCATCAGGCGGAACGGCACCTTATACGAATTATCGTTGGTCGGCAGGCGGAAGCACGATTGACACAGCCAAGGCATTAGTTGATGGAAGCTACACGGTAACGGTAGAAGATGGAAGTGGATGTGATTACGATACCACATTTGTTATAAGTGAACCTGCAAACGGCATAACTGCTTCTCTTATTAATAAGGTAAATCCAACTTGTGTTGGTACTGGAACTAACGGGCAGATTCAAGCCACTGTTAATGGAGGTGCCAAGCCATACACGTTTGTATGGGTAGGTGCTGGTTCTAACAATGGACCAGGAGATAGTCTTTACACCAACATGCCTGCAGGGCCTATTGAAGTAACAGTGCGTGATGCAAACGGTTGTGAAACCACATTGAGAGATACACTGGTTAGCCCAGGAAATATTAGTGTAAGCTTTACGCTAGAAGAAGAACCAACTTGCTATGGTGACAGTAACGGAACAGTTTACGCTACCATTACAGGAGGAACTGGAACTAAGACTTATTCTTTTGTAGCCAAAACAGGAGTGGTTGGAAGTTCGGATAGCATTTGGACTATGACAACTGCCGACACCATTACAGTGAATGTTGAAGATGCTTTAGGATGTAAAGCTTCTGCGACTACTGTGTTGACACAGCCCGATTCCATGATTATTAATGTGGCTGTCACTCAAGGTGTAAATTGTGCCAGTGATTCTACCGGAACTGTGAGGGCAGTAGTTACAGGAGGAACAAGAAATTATATGTACAACTGGAACAGCATTGGAGCAGTTGCTGCCGCAGACAGTTTAAGAGATAGTATTCCAGTTGGAACATTTCAATTAAACATTACTGATGCTAACGGCTGTAAAGATTCGAATACTTATACTATGACTGGGCCAGTTAATCCTTTAATAGCGGCCATAGTAGTTGATACTGTTAACTGCGCAGGAGACACCAACGGTACAGCATTCGTTATGCCCTCAGGAGGCTCTCCGGGTTACACGTTTAATTGGAGCGCGGGTGATGGCGGAACCAATGACGATACTAGTCATTTTGTGCCTTCAGGTCCATTTACAGTTACCATTACAGATAACAACAATTGTACTTTGGAGATCACCGATTCTATTGGTGCACCGGATTCGCTTAAAGGAACCTTTACTGATATCCTAAATCCTGGTTGCGGTGGAACTGGCCTTGGAGAAGTAACTGTTACCCCAACTGGAGGAACACCTAATTATACCTACACATGGATTGGTGGAGGAAACCCAGGTTCAACAGACAGTATAAGAACAGCATTAAGTCCGGGAACAATTTCAGTTGTGATTGCTGATGCTAATGGGTGTAATTCAGATACCATCTCACAATTACTTACGCCTCCAGGAAATATTAATCCCTCATTTACAGTAATTCAAAACCCGTTATGTTTCAATGAAACAACAGGTAGATTGGTTTCTACCCCTACCGGAGGAACCGCCCCATATCAATTTACTTGGAATTTGGGTAATATAGGAATTTCGGACAGTGATAGAATAGATTTACCGTCTGGTGTTGATATCATAGTAACTATTCGTGATGCGGGTGGATGTGAGTCTAAGGATACCATTCAATTGGCAAATCCTGCGGAATTTAGAAGTCAGTTTACAGATTCTACTTCAATTTTATGTGCTGGCGGTGTAAACGGTAGCGCAACTGTGACACCAATTAACGGTGTTGCTCCATACATGTTTAACTGGACAGCGGGTGTGTCAACTCAAGTTGGGTCTGATAGCGTGGCAATAGGTTTGAGTGGAAATACCAAATACAAAGTCACTATCACTGATGATAATACATGTACAACGGTTGACAGTATTACCCTTTCGGAACCTCTACCCTTAAATTTAAATTTATCGGTTTCTTCAATAGTATCTTGCTTTAATTTTTCTAATGGTGAGTTAACTGTTTCAACATCTGGTGGAAGCGGGATATACACGTACGCATGGTCAGCAGCAAATGGAGATCCTGTTGCTAAATCAACGTCTTCAGATAGTGTTGCAATTAATTTAAAGGGAAATGTTGCTTATACTGTTACGGTGACTGATGTCGTTGGTGGTTGTAGTGCGCAGGCAACTCAAACATTAAATGAACCTGCTCAGCTAAGAGCAGCTATTCAAGCGAGAGGCAATGCAACTTGTGGAAACAATAATGGTAGTATTCGAATTCGGATTTTTGGCGGCACACAAATTACTCCTCCTCCTCCATACACCATAGTTTGGGATAGTAACGGAACCGTTATCGGTAACGGTCCTTTTATTAATAACCTGTATAGCGGAGTGTATAATTTTACCGGAACTGATGCAAATGGTTGCGTAATTCAAGATACTTCTTCAGTAAGTGATCGTGGAGCTCCAATTCTTGTGGTTTCGGGTGCAAATGGAATAGTTGATCCGACTTGTGATGGGGTGTGTGACGGAGAAATAAACCTTACTCTAATAAATTCAAATGGCCCTGTCACATACTCATGGTCTAACGGAGACACTACCCAAGATGTGGATTCTTTGTGCCACGGTAACTACAACCTTCAGGCAACAGATCCACAGGGGTGTAGTCGGTTTTTCAATTTTGACATCAAAAACACAACTAATATTCTTTCTTCTACCTCAGTTACTCCAATGAGTTGTGGCCCTGCTACAATTTGTGATGGAGGCGCCAAAGTGGTAGGTTCTAATGGAGCAACTCCATATACTTATCAATGGAGTACCAATGTTAATGATACGTTGGATAGTATTACCAACCAATGTGTAGGACAGTATTTCGTTACGGTTACCGATAGTATCGGTTGTATTTCATTAGATACTGCAGAAATCTTAACACCTACGTCAATTACAATTACTACAGCCTCTGATAGTGCTTCATGTAATGGTGCTGTCGATGGTCAAGTGCGTGTTACCAGTGTAACTGGTGGTGCATTGCCAACATCGTATCAATGGAGTACAGACGTAAATGATACCTTATTTGCTGTTGCAGGATTAGGTGCTGGTTCTTATTTCGTAACAGTTTCTGAAGCGGGTGGTTGTTCATTGGTTGATACTGTAATTGTAGGTCAACCAGATACCATTGGTGTTGCGTTTGTAATTGTTGATGCAGATTGCGGTTTGAGCAATGGTCAGGTTACGGTTACGCCTTCAAATGGACGTACCCCATATTTCTATACATGGCCTGTAGGTGGTGCAACGGCATCAAACTCAGATAATGGATATGCATCTGGTAGTTACAGTGTACTAATAAGAGATGGTAGAGGCTGTACCTACAGTAAACCATTCAATGTAGGAAACTTAAACGGACCAGTTATTACCGTAGATAGTGTCGATAATGAATCGTGTGTAGGAGCATGTGATGGAAATATTTACACCACTACAACTGGCGGAAACCCACTTTATATTTACGATTGGTCATTGGGTGATGGTTCTTCAGATGATACCTTAAACTTATGTCCTGGAACATATACACTCCGGGTAACCGATCAGCAAAATTGTATTCAATTAGAGTCTGTAACTATTGATCCTGCAACTCCATTGGTTCCAAATGCGTCAGTCTTGACTCAGAACGTTGTAAAAGGAGCTTGTAACGGAAGTGCTAGTGCTTCTCCAACCGGAGGAAGTGGTCAATATACCTATAACTGGATGCCTACAGGTGCATCAGGTCAATTAAACTCAGGGCTATGCGCGGGGTTTCATTACTTAACGGTTACAGATACCATTACAGGATGTATCGGTTTAGATACCATAGAAATTACAGAACCAAATGACTTTACTATTGATACCGTTATCACAAACCCTTCATGTGGTGTACCTTGTGATGGGTCAATTGATATCATTAGTGTAACTGGAGGATTGGCTCCATACAAGTATCTATGGGATAATGGCGATACAACAAAAGTTACTTCAAATAGATGCGCTGGAATAATTAGAGTAACCATTACAGATGCTAACACTTCATCATCAGTTTATAGTTTCAATCTAAGCAATCCAAATGGGCCGCTGATCTCTACCTCTAAAGTTGATGTTAGCTGCAAAGGAGCCGACGATGGAATTGCAATTGGAATCAATTTGATGCAAGCGCCACTTCTGTGGTCTTGGCCAGCTCTAGGTGTAGCAAACGATTCTGCCACAGGACTTGCACCAGGATCATACGAAGTTCACGCTACTCTGCCTGCAACGGGTTGTGTTACGGTTCGAACGGTTGTTATTACGGAGCCAGATTCTTTAAAAAACACGTTCACACCTACTTTACCAGATTGTAATACCAGCAATGGTCAAATTTTGAGCAGTGTTAGTGGCGGAACACCTAATTACAATTTGGAATGGCTTGATGCAGTTCAGGCATCATTTACACCTGCTCAGACAGGAACCAGTATTACCGGTATTGCCTCTGGATTGTACCATTTAAGCATAACTGATGACAACGGATGTAGGCTAATTCAACCTATTACATTAAATGATAAAAATGCACCAGTTGTTACACTTGATAGCGTGAAACATGAATCTTGTTTAGGTAAACCAGACGGAGGTATTTCTGTAGATGTAACTGGTGGTGCTGGAAACAATGTGTATGCTTGGACACCTGGTGGCTCGGCAAACGAAGATTTGACAGGAGTAGGTGCAGGTGCGTACTCACTAGAAGTAACGGATGCTGCTGGATGTAAAAGTGTATTCCAAGAAACCGTGGACCCGGGTAAAGCCCTTAACACTTCGGTAACTAAAAATTCAGATGCAAGTGCTCAAGGTATTTGTGATGGTAGTGCTACGGTTGTTGTTACTGGGGCTGTAAATCCAATTAATTATTCATGGACAAGTTCAGAAACGATAGATATTGCAACAGCGCTTTGTGCTGGAATGAATTACGTAACAGTAACCGATGGAAACAATTGTTCGGCAATTGATTCGGTTGAGATATTCGAACCTATTACCATCATTCTTACCCAGGTGGACACAGTTGCGCCTGAGTGTGGGAAATGTGATGGTAAAATAAAAATTACCGTTGCAGGTGGTCTTGCACCATATACTTACAAGTGGGACAATGGTGACGTAGCTGATAGTACAATTAATCGGTGTGCAGGAGCAAAGAATGTAACGGTAACTGATGCCAATTTGGTTTCTGCAACATTCCAAATTGCTTTAAGTAGTAAAGATGCTCCAACTCTTGTTATGAATTCAAATGACGTTAGTTGCTTTGGAATTTGTGATGGAAATGCAGCGGTTATGCCAACGGGTGGTGCAATGCCTTACACGTATTTATGGCCAACTTTAGGAAAAACAGATTCTTCCGTTGCATCATTGTGCAAGGGTATTTATCTGGTAGAAGTTCGAGACAGTAAAGGCTGTATTGCTGTTGACTCAGCAGATATTAATGAGCCTGCAGAATTACTTGTGAATGTACAAACTGATAGTGCAGATTGCGGGCTAAGCAATGGTGAGGCTAGAGTTTCTGCAGTAGGTGGTTCGGGACTGTTGACTTACAAATGGTCAACAGGGCCTACTAATGTTACTTCAATTACTGGTTTAGCCGCAGGTTCGTATGACGTTACCGTTGAAGATGCGAGTGGTTGCAATAAGGTTATTCCATTTACAATAAGCAATCCAGCAGGTCCAACTGTTGTAGTTGATACCGTAATTGATGAAACTTGTATTAACTCTTGTGACGGGTCTATATTTATTTCACCTTCAGGAACACCTGGCCCATATCAATTTAAATGGTCTCCGGGTAATCTTTCAAGCGAAGATGTATCGAACCTTTGTGGTGGAGTTTATACTGTTGAAGTTAGCGATGCTGCAGGTTGTGTAACTATTGTGACTGACACCGTGAAATCGCCTGATAACTTGGGAACTACAATTACTTTAATCAGCGATGCAACTCAATATGGAAAATGCGATGGTTCGGCAGCAATAAGCGTTCAGAAACCAGGTGTATATAAGTACGCTTGGAGTAGCGGTGATGCTGGAGACACAGCCCGTATGCTTTGTGCAGGAGTTAATTATGTAACCATTACAAATGACAAAGGCTGTCAGTACATCGATTCTATTGTAGTGAATCAGCCTCAAAGAATGATTTTGGTTAAGAAGGAAACCGTTGACCCAGAATGTAATGTATGTAATGGTAAAGTAACCATTACTATTGCTGGCGGAATTCCACCATATACCTACAATTGGGATAATGGCGATGCAAAAGATAGCACAACATTACGTTGTGCAGGTGTTTTATTCGTAACGGTTACGGATAGTAAGAATTACTCAGAAATATTTAGCGTTGGATTGAATAATAGTCTTGCACCTAGAGTATCTGTCAATAGTGTTAATTCTCGCTGTTTTGATGATTGTTCAGGTTCCGCTACTGCTTTTGCAACTGGAACATTAGCTCCTTATACATTTATTTGGCCTTCAATCGGGAAATCGGGTTCTAACGTTACAGGTCTTTGCGCTGGAAGCTATATTGTTGAGGTAAAAGACAATGTAGGTTGTATTGCCACCAATCAAGTTACTATCGGCGAGCCTAAAGAAATTGAGGTTGAAGTTTCGAAACAACTCGCAAATTGTGGTGCGGGAAATGGTGTGCTTCAAGTGTCGGCTAAAGGAGGAACACCAAATACAAATGGATACTCATTTGAGTGGTATGATCAAGCTGTATCTCCAATAGTACCAGCACAAACTACCAATAGATTACTTAATGCAAGTGCCGGTCTTTATTACATTGTTGTAACCGATGATATTGGTTGCGCTGATACTACAGCCATTTCTTTGGATAACAAAGGTGGTAAGGTTGCCATCGGTTTAGATTCTATTAAGCATGTTACTTGTGCTTCTGAATGTGATGGAGCAATTTTTACAAGTATATCTGGTACTAGTCCTGGAACTTACGAGTGGATTCCTGATGCTCAAACTACTTCGAATATTACTGCCGTGTGTGCCGGAACTTACACCGCAATTGTTACGGATACAAGCAAATGTAAAACGCTACAATCCTTTAATGTGAATGGACCAGATCCATTGAACTTAGTTTTCTCACGAACCGAAAATGCAACTTGTGAAAATACTAATGACGGTAGCATAACGGCGTTAGTGGCAAGTACCCAACAACTGAAAATTAGTTGGGATGGGCCTCAAGAATTTGCCTCGAACAAATTGAAGGTCGATAATTTATTAGGCGGAACTTATACCATAAATGTTACGGATGAGAACAATTGTGTGGCGACAGATTCGATTACAATAGATACTACATTCCAATTTGAAATTAGTGTTGGTGAAGATCGAACTTTATGCAAAGGAACTACTCCGGAAAGACTGCAAGTAACTGTGGAAACAAACGATTTTTATACCACTTTCTGGTATGATGAGAATGGTGCTGTAATCGGCAAACAAGACACCGTTTCTATAATTCCTACTGTGGGCAAGAAGAATTACATTGTTGAAGTTCGTCAGGACATTTGTATCAAGTCGGACACTATTGTTATTGACCAAGCGGATAGTTTATTTGCTAACGCCGGTGAAGATGTAACTATAAGTGCTGGGCAAACAGTTGAGTTAGGAGGTAGTCCAAGTGCACCAGAAGGAGCTTTTATTTCTTGGACTCCAGAAACTGGGTTGACTGCAACATCTGTTGCCAACCCAGTAACTTCGGCAGAAGAAACTACAGTATATTTCTTAACTGTTGGTGATGTTGAAAATTGTGCTGTGAGTGATTCAGTTGTGGTAACAGTTACAGACCAAATTGAAATTAACGATGGTTTCTCACCAAATGGTGACGGTACAAATGATGTATGGGAGATTGCAGTTTTAAATGATTTCCCGAATGCAAGTGTCAAAATATTCAATCGTTGGGGACAAATGCTCTACGAATCGGAGCCGTATATACCGTGGGATGGAACAGTTAACGGTGAGCCAGTTTCTATTGGTACGTATTATTATATAATTGATTTGAAAGACGAAACGGTTAGTGAGTCAGTAATTTCTGGTCCAATCACAATAATTAGGTAGTCATGAAAAACGTAAAAGCACTTCTATTTGGGTTGGCAATTGGTTGTTTTTCGCTGAATTCTAGCGCACAACAATTGGCACACTACAGTCAGTTTTTTATGAACGACTATGTTCTTAATCCTGCCGTGGCTGGTACAAATCCTTACTTCGACGTAAAGTCAACGTATCGTTATCAGTGGGTGGGAATTCAAGATGCACCTAGAACATTTTTATTGAGCATGAATGGCCCGCTTAATGAAAAAGGCAACATGGGTATTGGTGGATATATTTATTCTGACATTACCGGCCCAACTAGAAAAACAGGTTTTAAGGCGAGTTACGCTTACAACTTTAAGCTGACGGATGAGATGAAGCTTTCTTTCGGACTTGCTGGTGGACTGATGCAATTTGCTGTTGATGGCTCTGAGATTAACTTGAATCAGAAGAATGACCAAGCAATTGGCAATGTTTGGCAAGCAGCCTACACTCCTGATGCAGCTTTTGGCGCTTATTTATATCACGATGATTTTTTTGTAAGCTTATCTATTCCTCAACTTATAGGAACTAAATTGGAGCTCGCAGAAAATTATAGTTCAGCAGATAACTCACTAAAAAATCATTATTTCATTAGTGGAGGATATACATTTCACATCAATAATGAATTTGATTTTGAGCCTTTAGTTCAAGGTAAATACATTCCACCATTGACTCCTCAAATAGATATAGGTGGCCGATTTATTTGGAAAGAAATGATTTGGTTAGGTGGAACATATAGAACAGAAGATGCTGCAACTATTTTCGCGGGAATTAATTTTCTGGACAATTTTACTTTTGGCTATTCTTATGATGTCATTACTAATGACATTAAAATTCTAAGTTCAGGAACTCACGAATTGGTGTTAGGTTTACGCTTTAACGAACGTAAAGACTAATCTGAAAAAAGGTTAGTAATCGCTTTTGCTTTAAGAATAGATTCATCATACTCTGCTTCTGGGTCTGAAGCATCAATTATGGCCCCACCAGCGGCGTACGATAACGACCTCGACGTGCTGTTGTAAAACAAAGAACGAATCACAACATTAAAATCAAAGTCGTGTGAAGGTGTAAAGTAGCCAATGCAACCTGAGTACAATTCCCTTTGAAAGTCTTCATGCTCTTCGATGAGCTCCATTGCACGGATTTTGGGAACACCAGTCATCGAAGCAATCGGAAATAAAGCTTCAATGGCGCTAACCCCATCTTGATTATCGGCTATTTGGCAACTAATAGTTGAAATCATTTGGTGTACTTGCTCAAAAGAATAAATACCAAATAATTCATCGACAGTAACGGTGCCTTTTGCAGCAACTTTGGATAAGTCATTGCGGACCAAATCAACAATCATTACATTTTCCGTTTGGTCTTTTTTGCTTTTTTGCAATTGCACTTTTTTTTCAAGGTCTTCTTTTTGGGTGGCGCCCCTTTCAATTGTACCTTTAATAGGTTGCGATGTTATTTTGTTCCCTTCTTTTTTAACAAATCGCTCTGGGCTCGCACATAAAGTAAAATAGTTGTCCAACTGTACAAATGCGGAGAATGGAGTAGGTGAGCTCCGAATCAGTGTTTCATAGGATTGGTATGGATTAATACTGCCATTCGCTTTGAAAATTTGGCAGAAATTCGCCTCATAAATGTCTCCTCGCCTAATATGACGCTTTAGACTTTCTACCTGTTTTATGTAGTTCGATTTAGTTAGAGTTGGCTCAAATTGTATCGAAGGTATTGTAGTAGCGCGGGCTTTTTGGTCACTCCATATTTGCTCGGTCAATTGAATGATGTCTTCCTCTGAATGATGTTCCTCAAAATAATGGCATTTGATGTTTTTTCCTTCAATTTCGAAAACAATTTTGGGTTGGGCGAAGTACATCAATGGATTATTGAATTGCATTGGATTGAGCGAACTAAGGTTTTCTAATTCATTTTTTACATCGTAGTTTATCCAACCAAAAGCCCAATCGTTTATTTCCTTTCGAAAGGAGTTGAGTTTTTTAAATGCGTCCTTCTTGTAGGTTTGAACCGTTTTCAGCGAACCAATAGACAAAAGCTGTTTCTGCTTGAGCTGAGCATTCCCTAAATAAAAAACAGTAGTGAAACTACGTAAAGCTTCAATATTGATTTCATGAAGAACAGTTCCTTCAAAAACTGAACGGGTATTAGCCATTCAGCACAATATCTTTAAGCGTGGCTATCCATTTTGGGTGGTCGTTAAGGCTTTCAACCAATTCGAGTTGCTCACCTCCATTTTCAAGGAAAATTTCTTCGTATTCGTCTTTTATCTCTATGGTAGTCTCTAAACAATCCGAAACAAAAGCCGGACTGAATACCAAAACCTTCTTTTTGCCTTGTTTTGCAAGGTCTTCAACTACAATATCAGAAAATGGCTCAAGCCAATTTTTGTCCAATCTAGATTGAAAGGAAACCGTGTATTGACCTTCTGTTATGCCAAGTTTTTCAACAACAAGTCGAGTTGTTGCGTAACAAGTTGCCTTGTAACAGTGTAAATTCTCGTGGGTTATTTCCGACTCGCAATGGTTGTCACTGCATGGGCCTTCATCATAAACTTTATCAACTTGTCGTTCTGGTAATCCGTGATAGCTAAAAATAAAATGCTCAAAGTTGTTTAGGTCATGTTTCTTAGCGTTATCCACAATAGTGTCTATGTAGCCCGAGTGGTCGTAGAACTGACCTGTAATTCTTAGATCAGGAAATACGTACCATTTTTTCATGACGCGCATTACTTCTTCCACTGTACTTCCAGAGGAGCTTGAGGCATAATGTGGGTACATTGGTACGCAAACGATTTTTTTAGGGTTTTCAAGTCTAACCTGTTCCATTACCTCAGGAATTCCAGGGTTTTGGTAGCGCATGGCTAAATGCACGCTATACTCGTCACCTAATTCTTTTTGCAACAATGCTTTAGCCTTGTTGCCATATATGATTAGAGGAGAACCTTCCTCTGTCCAAAGTTTTTGATAGAGTTTGGCAGATTTAGGAGCTCTAAACGGAACAATAATTAAGTTCACCAAAAGTATGCGCAGTAACCATGGTATGTCTATTACACGGGCGTCATTCAAGAATTGAAAAAGGTACTTTCTTACATCTGCGGTTTTAGGGCTGTCTGGCGTTCCCAAATTGATAAGTACAACTGCTGTTTTATTCATAGTTAGAATAACAAATACAAGCTAAAAAGGTGGCAAAATTAGAAATCGAGGCGAGTTAAGACAGCTTATCTAACGCATTAAATACATTTTTCCGAATTCTTTTTTGAAATAACTATCGGCGCCTGAGTTTCGGTGTTCAACCGTTTCTCCATCAATTTTTGTAATTACACGGTAGAAATAAACTCCATTTGCAAGGCGGTCACCAAACTCATCGGTTCCATCCCAGGCATATTCAGTAATGTTTCGTCCAATGTGAATATGCCCTAGTTCGTATTTGTCAATTTCTTTAATTACCCGGCCACTTATTGTAAGTATTTGCACTCTAAAATAGTCTGGAATTTTATATCCGGTTAGGGTGAAAACAAATTGAGTGCGTGTGGTGAAAGGGTTAGGATAATTCATGACATGCGTAATGGTACTTCTGTTGATTACTTCAAACGAAATCTCAAAGTCTCTATCACCGCTTCGGTTTCCGTTTCCATCTGTGGCATTAACCGATAAGAGGTAATCTCCATCAGTGGTTAATATAGGATTGTATTGAATAGTTGCCATGTTTTTTTTACCGTTTGCGGGTTCAAATAGCATGTTCTCAGTTCCGTTTTCAAGAAAATAAACTCGTCTCTGACTTTTGTCTGGATAGGTCAGATAGACTTCGAAATTTGAAGTGTCGTCTATAGGCATAAACACGTTTTCGTCGTTCAAGGTCATTCTTATTTCGGGTCGTGCAGAAACTATGTCGCCATCTAGAATGTGGATACCGTCAAACGTGACATCCAATAGAGGATTGAGCTTATCTGATTTAACGTAGAATGTTTTCTGAATCAGGTTATTAAAATGTTTTCCTTCAGGTTGCCAGTTGGTGTCTAATGGATTGAGCTCAACTGTTAGGGTATAGGTTCCACCTAATTTTTCGGTGGAAATGAGAAAGCTGTCGGTAATGGCTTCCCAAGCTTTAAGCTCTTTAATTGTTTGAACAGGTAGTTCAAGTGTTTCGTTGGACTTACCCCTTAAATAGGTGCGAATTTTTAAGTCGTTTGCAAGAATTCTGCTCGCATTTACGATTTCTGTCTCTAAAATTACCGGCTGACCTTGCAAAACGGTATCCCTGTAAAAATTAAAAATTGATGCTGGGTTTATTGCAAATTCCGGCGATTCATCAAAATACAATTGCCATTTTTTGAATTGAGGGGCAGAATAGTCTTTTAAATCGCTTAGAAAACTCGAAAATCGTAGATAATTGTAGTTATTAAGAACCGAGTAGTCCATTTCTAAGTTTTCAACTTCTGTTTCAGATTCTAAAAAGTTGTATAAAATTCGCTCTTCTCCTTCCAAATTGATTCCGGATACTGTTAACGAAATACTATCCCCAGCGGAAGCAAAATTGTGATTCCAACTCAGGTGATTCCAGTTTTTTGAAGGGCCTATAATTGCCGATTTCATTGTGCCTTGACCTGAGGTAGAATTAATACTTGCTGAAATAGAAAGTGCGCCTTGAGGGTCGGTACTAACAACTTCTAGTGTTTTACTGGGGTTACCTTTTTGGGCAAACATTATCATGGGGTTAAGGTTATCAATGGTTTTAATCGAATCTGAACCCAAATCTTCAAAAACTTTATAATGCCGATCTTTCCAATAAGTCGTGTCTCTAAAATAGGCGTAATTACCATTCATAATTAGTAAGTAAAAACTATCTGGTACTTGATTGGTAATCAAATCGACCATAGCATCCATATCGCCTGGGTCTTGTACTCGAAACATGAATTTATTATCTTCTCCACAAGTACTCTTGCTAGGGTCATTGTAGTTGCCGTAGTTTCTATTGGCATTGTACTCAATTGCAGGCGTACCATCAAAATACCTCGTTTGCCATGGTTCTAAAGTTACTGGATCGATAACCGTTACAAGAATGCTGGGTCTTCCCTGGCATACTCCAACCCTTCCTTGAACTTCTCCTTCTAGTGACCACTTTACATTGGCTCGACTAATAATATTACCTACTATGGAGATGTTCCCATTCGTAAATTGTAGCTCTTGTTCTGGTTTAAGGTACTGTATAGAAGAAAATCCGTTGTTTTTAAATTGGTTAAAATCATATTGGCTCCAACCTTCTTTATTTGGAATAATTTGAAAACTAGATTCTCTCCACTTTAAATCTTCAGGCTTTTCTTTTTTTGGTGAACAACGCCAGAAATAAACAATAGAATCTGGTGCAAATGAAATAGTTGGTTTCCACGTAACTAAGCCACCAGCTGACTTAATGGTTGTAGTTTTTTTCATGTTGCTGTTGAACTCATCAGTGATGTCTAATTCGAATATGAATTCTCTACCTGGTGCAAACAAGTCCGCTGTACTAGCAGCAAGTCGAAGGTCAGATGACGGAACAATTGCAAAATTTTTCGGCCAAATTGGAATTATATCGTCAGAGGTGATGTTGACTCGAACACCATTAACTGTGTTGTTGAGAACAGGAAAAACTTCATCAACAGTTGAATTTGGGTTAACCGTTACACTAAAGCTGTTTTCACCAATGTGCAGTTTTTCATCGATTAATAAATTAAATGTTATATCCTTAATTAGTTCATTGTCAGTGAATTTGGTCAAAATCACACTGTCTTTTCCGTTTGGAAATTGCCAAGTTAACTGTACATCAATAATGCTGTCGGTGCCCAAGCCCAGATTATACACGGGTACTATTATCTCAAAAGTAGATTCGTCTGCACTAATTACTTCAGGAGCTACGATGTATTTTTTTTCAATAGCGTAGTCTGGTTTAAGCGCAACATTTAATTTTAGCGAAGGGTCTCCGTGCAAATTCATTTCCACAGATGTTCTTAAATCAAAAGAGTTGCCTTTATTCATAGTACTCATGGCATATCCCATTATTTGACCAATTGAAGAAGTGTAGTTTTCCTGGCTTATTCCAGAATATAACCCTGAAGAATAACGGTTTAAGTTTGAAGCATAACCAATACTTGTGCTGGATATAAAGCCAATTGCCCCACTGTTTTTTGCCAAGGCCCAGCGCTCATTAAAGGTTGATGAATTTTCATTGGGAAGGTGGTAGTCTCCAACATTGCAGCTGTTTGCAATAAATATTGGAAATCTGCCAGCGTTCGAGTATTCTTCTGGATCACTTAAATTTATGCCAAGCTGTCCACCACTTCCATGTCCAAAAAAAGTAATTAACGAAACCCCATTGTTCAATAAATTATTTACACCGTCAAATTCTATGTCACCTGAACTTCCAGTACCTTTTCTTTTAAATGTATGGACAACCCCGTTCAGTTTTGGGCCAGAATATATGGTTTTGTAGCCATTGAGGTAATTGTCGAACACGCGCTGTTCAAAATCAGAGTTTCCACCAGAAAAGTGAATGGCTCTTTTATTCCAAATCGCTTCCTCGATGGTCGAGTAAGATTTAGATAGTTCCGCTTCGTGCTTTTTAACTTTCTCTAGATAATCCAATATTTGAGAGTCGGTATGAGCGGCTATCCTGCCAACAGGAATAGGGAAATTGATTGTTGATCCACTTATGTCAACTGTAAAAAGGTTGTCTGCTGGTGGGGTGCCAATGGTGGGTACTTTATTCATTTGAGTATTAGCGGCATTTCGTCTTGTTGAGATTGATTTTACTGATTTTCCCGTAAGAAGCAAGTATTTTGGAGGTGCATTTGGTTTGATTGAAACTAGGAATTTGATGAAATTCTTAATGCTTAATGGGTGTTGATGAATTCCAAATGAAAATTGGTCGTATAAATCTAGTACACTTACTAACAATGAGTTATGTCCGGTTTGGGTTTTGTAGTTCGAATATTGTGTAGCTGCATTCCACAGTTCTGGGTGACTAATGAGAATAAACGCGCTATCTGGTGAAATAGAGTTGAAATCGGTAAAGTATCCTTGATTATTTGATTTGTTAGATATGGATTGAATTCCTGAAATTGAGCTATATAGACCAGTACCGGCAAATACACACTTTCTTTTTGGCCCCGGAGGAATTAAAAACTGGAGGTTGCTTCCCGATTGAACCGTTTTACATTTAATTCCCAGATCAATGTCATAGACATACGTCACCGAACCTTGTGAATAATTGGTCAAATTGAAATAAGAAGTATCGGTGCTAGCCGGTATCCACATTTCAACAAATCGTTCACCATTAAGCGAATTGTTATGCGGGAATTCAAAGAATGCATATCCAGCTTGCGAAAAGTCAGTCGCTGGTGCAGGATTCAATGCTAGAGCGGTAAAATCAACACGCTGTCTCGAATTATTTAGATTAGCAGATGGAATGCTAAGGGTCTTTTCTCTTAGTTCATAGCCTTGATAACTGTCATCAATAATTTGAGTGTTGTTTACTGAAACTTCAGTTCGATGATTTATAGAGGCTCCTGATGCGTTACTGGCACCGGCATAAGCGGTTTTGAAGGTGGTAGGCGGGGCAGTAGTTTGTTGGTAAATGTTTCGGGTATAAATATAGGTAGTTCTTGTGCTTGTGGTAGAATAGGGGTGTGAAGCGTATCCCTCAGCCACATCAAAAAATGGAAAGGAAACACCATTATTGTCTTTTGCACCATAACTGTAAATGTTCGAAAAAACGCCAACTCCTTGTCCGTAATAAAACGATTCAGCTGTTTTTCCTGTGAAGTTTATATTCTCAGAAGCTTTGAATCGAAAATTTGCAGGTAGGTTGTTCCAAGTAATGAAATAGTATTGAGTGTCGGAAAATAGACTATAGTATGGGTTTATGCGTGAACTAGTGGGGTTCTCATAAAGTCCAGCGTCATACCAACCGTCATTTTTTTCACCGTAGAATAAAACATAATCTGCAGGGTCAAAACTTCCATCTGCTTCTCCAATGACATCTATTGCCTGTTCTTCACCTCTGGCAAAAACTTGAATGTTTCTTGGGTCAATGGCACTTAGACTAACTCCTATGTTAGCCATAGCAGTGTTTAGAGTTGAATATTCGATTTTATGAATGCCAGATTCGGTTACAGGAATTTTTAAATATTGCTGGTTGTAGTTAATCCACTCATTTCCGTATGGCTGGGCATAGGAGAAAATTGGAAGTATTGCAACAATAAAAAGCCGCAGCCAATTCATTATTCAGGTTTATTGAAATCTACTTTTAAAGAAAACACGTTAGAGTATAAAGCTACACTATTATCGCCTATGTCGGTGAGTGCATAGTCTATAGTAACGCCTTTAAAACTGATACCGATTCCTATGTTAGGTTCAAATGTGGTTTCCTTAAAATTTCCTACTTCCGCTTGAATTTTCTGAAAATTCCCCAAACCACCGCGAAGGAAAACCATTTTATTCCAACTTAGTTCCAGGCCCATGTATGGGTCAATACTAAAGGGATCACTTTGAATAAGGGTATTTCTCTGGCCATCTGTAGTAATATCGATATTTACTTCAGGTTGAATACCGAATTTTTTAACCTCGAACAAACGACCTGCACCTAATATCACCCTAGGAAGAGTTATTTCTAAACCGTTTTCCGGAATCTCATTGTCGGTTTGGGTAAAAACCTCAATTGTCCTTGCATCCAAGCTATAAGTCCAAGCATTAAAAGTGGAGGTAACGTCTCGAATAGTGGCCCCAAATTGCCAATTATCTAGTTTGTATTGCGCTCCTGCGTCTAAGCCAAATCCCCAAGCATTTGCAAAGTCACCAACCATTCGGTAAATGACCTTTGCGTTGGCACCAATGGTTAGCCCTTCAACAGGAAGTGCTCTGGCATAAGAAAAAATAAAGGCATTATCTACAGCAGCGAAAGAGGTAATGTTATCGTAATTCACGTTTCCGTTTTGGTCAACTAAATCAATGGTGTTTGGGATGTCGTCCACACCAAATCGGATGTATGAAAAACCAAAGCTCGATTCGTCGTCAATTTTTGAGGCAAACGAAGCGTAATCGTATTTAGCTATACCTGCAAAATATTCTGAATGCATTAGTCCAACCGAGAATTTTTTTTCAAGCCCAATAAGTCCCGCTGGGTTCCAGTAGCCACTAGTTACGTCATTTACAGTTGCAATGTTGGCCTTTGACATAGCCATGGCACGAGCGCCAACTCCAATCGCAAGAAATTCATTAGAGTATTTTCTCACTTGTCCTATTGAGGTTAAAGAGAGAACAATAGCAAACGCCATTGTCACGGCTTTTAGGAAAAAAATTTGTGTCTTAATCGTCATTTATTGAATGCTAAAATAACTTGATTGCCCTCTTAAACTAACAAATACTCTAAAAATTGTAAAGGGTTAGGTGTTTTCGATTGAAAGGTTTTTTAGTTTTCATTTGCACCATGAAAACCATTAAGAATTCAATACCCAATTTTCTTACACTAATGAATTTATTCAGCGGTGTACTTGGGATTTATTTGTGTTTTCACGAAGCTATGCATTGGGCCGCAGTATTGATTTTTGTGGGTGGTTTTTTCGATTTTTTTGATGGAATGGTTGCCCGGTTACTGGGTGCACATTCCGAGATTGGGAAACAACTCGATAGCTTGGCGGATATGGTCACTTTCGGGGTTTTGCCTGGGCTTATACTTTTCAACCTTATTCTTGCTTCACAAGGAAATTATTACAACAATTTTGACTCAATTTCATTATCAGAATTCACGCTTGCTTGCAGTGCATTTTTAATTCCCCTTTTGGGTGCATTACGATTGGCTAAATTCAATGTTTCTGAAAATCAAGCGGATGAGTTTATTGGTATTCCAACTCCTGCTGCGGCCATTTTTGTTGCTGGCTTACCTATAGTTTTAGAATGGCAGTATTATCTAAATCTCTACACTGCACATTCAGTTCAAGAGTTTGTTGCGCTTTCGAAAATCTACTACTGGAACAACACTGACATTGGATTAATGCTTTTTGTAACCAATACATGGTTTTATGTTTTATCTGGGGTCGTTCTCTCACTTTTAATGGTATTACCCATGCCAATAATTTCGTTTAAGTTCAAGAATTTAAAATTTGCGGAAAATAAGTGGCGTTATGGGTTTTTAATTACTGTTTTCCTTTCCATCATTTTCGCATTTATCCACGACATTTTTTATATCAAATCAATACCTTATATACAATGGCTAATTATACCAATACTGATTTTGGAGCTTGTAATTTTTTCGGTTCTAAAAAACTTGTTTTCATCAAAATAAGCCTTGCTTGTTTTCTTTTTTTATTGACCGTATTCTCAGGTTTTACTCAAGAAAGCGAAGTCCAATTAAAAATTGGATATGGTTTTCCAATGTTTAAAAACCAGCTTTCCGATGTTCAGAGCTTAGAGGCGGACTATTCTGTCTTCTACATACAAACAGTATCGGAAAGAACGTACCATTCTTTTGGCCAGGGTGTAAATACCGAACTATCGTACAGTTATGTTACTCCAAAGAATCTGATTTTAGGTGTTTCTGGTCAGTATTTACAAAGTAAAAGTGTAGTTGTAAATGCTGATGTTACTTTGGGGTTTGATAACTACAGCAATGAGTATTTACATACCAATAAAATAATTTCTTTATTGCCTTATGTTGGTTACCAATGGGTTGGAGGAGTGGTTTCGCCTTATGTAAGAGCGGGCCTAAATTTAAATTTTATTGTTTTAAGAACTCAAGTTACCAATCAATTACCAGATAATGAACAGGAGATTTTAAAATGGGCATATCAAAAGCGAAACCCAGTTTTGGGTCTATACAATGCTGTTGGAATAAATTTTCAAGAATTCAACAGTTGGAAAATGAGTATAGAACTATTTGGGCATTTTGTACAGTATAAACCTAAATTCAAAAAGACAATTGAATATGAAGCTACAGACGGAACGACATTGTTTGAACTCGATTTGACTAGAAAAGAAACTGATTACGTTGATGAGGTTAGCGCAAATTTGATTGTTGACGAGCAAGGAAATGTTATTGCTGCTGATGAAAAGACATCACTTCAGAACAAAGAATTGCAGCCCGTTTTTTCGATGCATTCTGTCGGGTTTAAAATTGGAATAGCAAGAACCTTTGGTGGCAGCAGGTAAAGATTTACCTGCCGTTAAAATCACCCATAGCTCGATTTAGACCAGCCAGCCCAACAGCAAGAGTTGCATCCGCTGCCAGTTTAATTCGCTCATCAAGTTTTTTTTTCTCTTCCTCGGTCCATTCGCCAAGAACATAATCCACTTGACGACCTTTTGAGAATTCATTACCAATTCCAAACCTTAGTCGATTGTATTGTTGAGTTTTTAGTAGTTCGTTTATGCTCTTCAAACCATTGTGTCCGCCATCACTTCCTTTCTTTCGAATTCGGATTTTACCAAACGGCAGAGCCAAATCGTCTGTAAGAATTAGAATGTTGTCAACAGGAATCTTTTCCTTTTCCATCCAGTAACGGACAGCTTTTCCGCTCAAGTTCATGAAGGTAGTTGGTTTTATCAATACAAATTGTCTGCCTTTGGATTTGACAACACAGGTATCGGCGTATCGATCCGGGTTAAAAAAAGAATTGGACGCACTAGCCAGTGCGTCCAATATCAAAAAACCAATATTATGTCTCGTATTTTCGTATTCGGCTCCTGGGTTACCCAGACCAACAACTAAATACTTCATAAGAATTACTCTCCGCCTTCAGCAGCTGGAGCCTCAGCACCTTCTGCAGCAGTTTCGCCTTCTTCTTCACCTTCTAATTCATCTTCAATTGCACCACGTGCAGTTTTAATGAATACAGCATAGTTGTTAGAAGCGTCAGTAAATTCCACACCTGGTATTGACAGTTCGCTAATTCTAACACCTGTTCCAATTCTTAGACTAGAAACTTCAATTTCTACAAAGTCAGGCATGTCTTTTAATAAGCCTTTAACTGTAATTTTTCGTTGAGGAACTCGCATTCTTCCACCGTTCATTACACCAATCGCATTTCCTGTAGTTCTTACTGGAATTTTAAGACTGATTTGCTGTCCTTCTTTAGGGGCAAAAAAGTCTGCATGCAATACTCTGTCTGTAACTGGATGAAACTGAATGTCCTTTAAGTAGGTCGTATAACTAGTTCCGTCGATATCAATATTAACAACATATACGTTTGGAGTATATACCAAATTTTTAAACTGTCTTTCGTCAACTACGAAGTGCACTGGTTCATTTGCGCCATAGATAACACAAGGAACCATTCCTTCTTTTCTTAAAGACTTTGAATCTTTTTTACCTACAGCTTTTCTAGCTGAACCTTTGATAGCGATTGCTTCCATCTTATTCTATTATTGTTTAAATCAAAAAGTGAGAACTAATTGATTTTTTATGAATTACGTTTTCTATTACATTACTAAATAAATCCGCAACAGTGAGTACGCGAATTTTATCTGACTGTTGCTTCAACGGGATTGTATCCGTTACCACCAATTCAGTCAATTTTGAGTTTTCTATTCTTTCGTAAGCTGGTCCGCTTAGTACCGGGTGAGTAATCAATGCTCGAACTGATTTGGCTCCATGATCAAACATCATGTCAGCAGCTTTACAAAGCGTACCAGCGGTATCAATTAAATCATCAACAAGTACAACATCTTTTCCGCTAACGTCACCAATTACCGTCATGTTGGCTACTTCGTTTGCTTTTTTACGTTGCTTGTAACAAATTGCTAGTCCACAATCCAAAAATTTTGCGTACGAATTTGCTCTTTTTGTCCCTCCTGTGTCAGGAGCAGCAATAATCATGTTTTCTTGGTTGAGAGTTTTTAGGTACGGAATAAAAATTGAGCTGGCGTACAAATGATCAACAGGAACTTCGAAAAAGCCCTGAATTTGATCGGCATGTAAATCCATGGTTATAATGCGAGTAATACCTGCAGCAGACAACATGTTTGCAACCAGTTTAGAGCCAATCGCAACGCGAGGTTTATCCTTTCTGTCTTGTCTTGCAAATCCAAAATATGGAACAACGGCAATGATTTCCTTTGCAGAGGCTCTTTTGGCTGCATCTACCATCAAGAGTAATTCCATCAAGTTATCAGTTGGGGGAATGGTGCTCTGAATGATAAAGACAGAGTCTCCACGAACGGTTTCCTCAAAAGAAGGTTGGAATTCACCATCGCTAAAACGTAACATAGACACTTGGCCTAATGCAGAATCAGAAGCTGAGGCAATCTGTTTGCCTAAAACTTCTGATGCACTTCCTGCAAATATTTTAACGTCAGCGGACATGAATTACCTTCTAAATTCGGGCTGCAAATGTAGATAATTTCATCATTAAAAAACAAGATAATTCTACGCTGAAAAATCAGGGCTAAAGTGCTGGTTTTCATACTGCACAATTGGCGAGATTATTGATTCAATAATTTAAACAAATAATGACCTGTAAAAAATGCTAATTTTACCGCCTGATGAACACGATTAAAATCAGATTTGTGCGAGTAAACGTAGCTGTTTTCAGTCTTTTGGTAGCCTTTGGTTTTTCACTTACTTCTTGTAAAACTAAACCCCCAAGGGCAAAGTTTGTATATGATCAAGAAAATGGTGGAGTTGTAAATTTTTCGAACACATCAGCAGGAGAAATTACGGCCCTGATTTGGGATTTTGGTGATACCTTAGAGGGGTCAACAGAAACTAGCCCAACCCATCGCTATTTAGCTGGAGGTACATATACAGTTTCCTTAACGGTTGAAAACAGCGGAGGAAAAAACACCTACACAGAAGATGTCGTTATTGATGATGCTGATCGGGAGGTTATTGAGGATTATCCGGTTTTTGCTGATGCAGAAGGATATTTTTACGCTCGAAATCGCTTTGAATACGACCCGATTACCCCAAGCGTTTTACTCGGAATTCAAGCAAGTGCATTGGTTACCATGTACGATACTTCAAATTTTTTAGTGAACGTGGGTACCGTTAATGTTAATGGAGTCCAATTAGACAACAACTCTGATAACACATATAGTTATCACAGTAAGGATTCTTCTTGGTACTTTAAAGATGTGGTTCGGTGGAGTGCAGAAGGTGGAAATAATTTCCCAACCATTGTGGAGAATATCACTTCTGTCGAATTTCCAGAAATATCAGCGATTGTTTCGCCTACAACCATTGTTAAAGGGATTGATAATTCCTACAACATGAGAGTCAAGGACCCAATAGAGGTTGCGGATTCCATTATTTTTAGAATCGAAAGCGCCACGACAGGAGAAATGATAGTCCAAAAATCTACAATAGGTGGTTTTAGTGGGGTAGCTTTCGATAGCTCTGACTTGCTGTTATTAACCAAAGGTGATTATACCATGAAGGTTATAGCATTCACTTTCGAACGAAAAGAATTCAACTTCAAACCAGTGTACTTTACCAAAGAAAGTTATACTGAATCTGAACTTACCGTTCGGTAGTAAAAGTAAGACTCTATAAAGCTTCAAGCATTCTTCTTTGGTGCGTATGTAGCCGCCCAATTTTAGCTATTTTTGCCGCACTTTTAATCATCATTTAAAGAAAAAATGGCAAACAATAAGTACGAAGCTCAAGTGAATGAATTCATGGAAGCTGTAAGTAAAAGAGACGCACAGCAACCTGAATTTTTACAGGCTGTTAAAGAAGTGGCAGAAACTGTTATTCCTTTTATTGAAGAAAATCCGAAGTACAAACAAGCTAAAATTCTAGAAAGAATGGTGGAGCCTGAACGTGTAGTTATGTTTAGAGTTCCTTGGTTGGATGATAATGGTGATGTTCAAATTAATAGAGGATACCGTATTGAAATGAATTCGGCTATCGGGCCGTACAAAGGTGGTTTACGTTTTCATCCAAGTGTTGATATTAGTATTCTCAAGTTCTTGGCTTTTGAGCAAGTATTTAAAAACAGCTTAACCACTCTGCCTATGGGCGGTGGAAAAGGTGGGTCTGATTTTAATCCGAAAGGAAAGTCAGATAATGAGGTAATGAAGTTTTGCCAAAGTTTTATGACCGAATTGTGTCGTCATATTGGACCAAATACTGATGTTCCTGCGGGTGACATAGGCGTTGGAGGTAGAGAAATTGGCTTTATGTTCGGTCAATACAAACGAATTAGAAATGAATTTACTGGAATTCTTACAGGAAAAGGTAGAGAATATGGTGGTTCATTAATAAGGCCAGAAGCTACAGGATATGGTGCTGTGTATTTTACACATAATATGTTGGAAACGAAGGGTGATTCTCTTAATGGTAAGAATGTCGTTATTTCTGGTTCTGGAAACGTTGCTCAATATGCGGCTGAAAAAGTTATTCAATTAGGCGGAAAAGTTTTAACCCTATCAGATTCTAAAGGTTATGTGTATGATGCTAATGGCATTGATGCAGAAAAACTTGCATTTATCATGGATTTGAAAAACGTGAAGCGTGGTCGAATTAAAGAATACGCAGATGCTTATGACGGAGTAGAATTCCATGAAGGACAAACCCCATGGGGAACTAAATGTGATATCGCTTTACCATGCGCTACTCAGAACGAATTGCATGAGGAAGATGCTAAAGTATTAGTATCGAACGGAATTTTAGCTGTTACTGAAGGCGCTAATATGCCATGTACACCAGAAGCAATGCACTTATTCGAGCAAAATAAGGTTATGTATTCTCCGGGTAAAGCATCTAATGCCGGCGGTGTTGCAGTTTCTGGTTTAGAAATGAGTCAAAACTCACTACGCTACAGCTGGACTCGTGAAGAGGTTGATGAAAAACTAAAAAACATCATGAAGTCCATTCACGAAGATTGCGTGAAGTACGGTAAGCGTGAAGATGGATACATCGATTATGTGACTGGTGCAAATGTTGCTGGATTCATTAAGGTAGCAGATGCTATGATGGCTCAAGGAGTGGTCTAGGTAATTTAAGTACATTAAAATACATGCATTAAAGGTCAAGGTTTCTTGACCTTTTTTGTTGCACAAAGCTAGTTGCAGGGAACTCTTGTTTTGTAACTTAGGGTTCACTGCTGACTCAAAGAGATAGCGACTTGGTTATTGTTTTGTAGAAATACGTTTTCGGTTTGTAATAATCAATTTTGGTTTCTTGTAAAACGAAGCATTTACTTATCTATTTTCGTAATTCTAATTTTTAACTAAACTAATAGAATAATGAAAAAGTTATTAATCTTAACATTTTGCCTTTTTGTATTTGGTGCCACTAGTAAGGCGCAAATAGTGTTACAGGAATCTTTTAGTGGTTCTAGTGCTCCTGCAAATTGGCAGAATACAGCTGTGTCCACTGGTCTTTGGCTTTTTAGTACAAACCCTGGTTGGGGGGTGGCTGGGACACCCGACCACACTGTAGGAGGTGGTACAAATTATGCATGGGTAGATTTCTCTAATGATGATGATACAACTGTTACCTTAACAGCACCTGCTGTCAGCGTAGCGTCTTTAACTACTCCCTATCTTGAATTTGCATACGAAAGTTATTATTCTGGGAATAGCCCAAGCTTTCAATTTAACTTACTGATGGCTCAAGCTTGGAACGGTGCGTCATGGGATACTATCGTTAGTTTGCAACAAAACACCGCTCAGGGTTGGGAAGTCTTGGGTTACGATTTAGGGGCCTATACGTATTCAAGTGGAGATAGTGTTCGAATTCGATTTGTTGCTGAAAGCAGTGGAAATTCAGCCAATGACTATGAAAATGATTTATTGATTGATGATATTGTCGTTAAGGAGAAACCTACTTGCTTGGATGCGTCCGGATTAAGTGTGTCAAACGTAATGACAACAAGCGCAAATTTAACATGGACCGATAATAATATACCTGCGGCAACATCATGGGAGCTTAGCTATGGCTCGAGCGGGTTTACTGCAGGTACAGGAACTCAAATTAATACATCGACTAACCCACACAGTTTAACTGGTTTATCTGTAAGTACAACTTATGATTGGTATGTACGCTCTATTTGTGGTGTAGGTGATACGAGTGGTTGGAGCCCAGTAAATAGCTTTTCAACACCTTGTAATCCGTATTCACTTCCATACAATGAAGGTTTTGAAAGCGGGTTTACACACAACACAGCTATTGGAGGTTGCTTGTCTCAGGAAAGTGTCACAGGCGCTCAAACTTGGACGGCGAATACAGGGGCATTAACCTCTAATAATAGGTCGGCTAGAACGGGTTCGGCAAGTGCTTTTCTCAGATACAGTAATGAAGATTGGATTTTTATACCTGTTACCCTAACGGGTGGTCAAAGCTATACTGCTGATGTATATGCGAAGCAAGACGGTTCTACAATTACAAACTCCAATGTAGGTATTAGCTATGGTTCTACCAACGATGCAGATAGTATGACGAATGCAATTGTTGCACCAGTTGGTATCGACGATAATTACCAATTGATTCAGGGAACATTTACTCCAAGCACTTCAGGGGTTTATTACATCGGAATTAAAGGTTTCATGAATGGTTCTCCATGGTATATTACAATTGACGACATTGCGGTTTATGCAACGCCTTCATGTTTAGCGCCATCATCATTGTCCTCAGCTAATGTAACTCAAACTTCAGCAAGCCTTAGTTGGACTGAAAATAATTCTGCAACCCAATGGGAAGTTGAGTATGGACAAGCTGGGTTTACTCTCGGATCCGGTACTGTGGTTTTTGCATCGGCAAACCCACAAACAATCTCAGGTTTGAATCCAAGTTCTACATATGATTTTTATGTTAGGTCAATATGTTCGGTTGGTGATAGCTCTTTCTGGTCAGGTCCGGGCTCATTTCAAACTGCTTGTGGTCCAATAGTAGCGCCATGGACTGAAACCTTTGCAGGTAACTCAACTCCAAATTGTTGGACAGAGGGAGGCGAGGCCTACCTATATAGTACAGGTGCCGGTTATGGAGCTATTCCAGCTGGTGATCATACTTCGGGTGGCGGCACTAACTATGCTTGGATAGATGGTTCAACGCCAAATTCTACATTAGGTGATGGTGATACGCTTACAAGCCCTGAGATTAATATTTCTGGCTTAACTACACCATATTTGTGTTTTGCCTTATTTAGTAACAACACAAATGGTCCTGGCAACAATACAATAGATGTTGAATTTTACGATGGAGCATCATGGAATACGCTAGGAATAATTCAACAAAACTTGGGAACTTCATGGGTTGAATTGAGTTACGACTTATCCTCTTATACAATAACAGGTAGTACAAGGGTTAGGTACATTACAAAAACTAATTCTACTGTTAATCCGTATCACAATGATATTCTAATCGATGATGTAAGCATCAATAACGGCGGTTGTAATACTACGGCTATTTGTTTAAGACCTGCGCCTTCTGCTATGGACACAGCAAATGTTTCTTCTAGTTCGGTAGATATCAATTGGTTTGAAAACAACGGTTCATCATCATGGTCGGTTGAATATGGAGCATCAGGTTTTACTATTGGAACAGGAACCGTAGTTAACGCTTCATCAAACCCATACACATTATCTGGCTTGTCTGGAAGCACAAGTTACCAAGCATACATTAAAACAATTTGCGGTGCTGGAGATTCTAGTATTGTTTCAGGTCCTATTGCTTTTACTACATTATGTGCTACAACTTATAGCACGGATAGTTACACGTTTTGTGATACCGCATTTCTCTGGATTGATGGCAAAACATACACAACTTCTAATTCTACAGCAACTGATACTCTAGTTAATGCAGCGGGTTGTGACTCTATTATTACATTGAACCTTGCCATAAATTCCTCTACAGGAACACACACTATATCGGCATGTGACAGTTATACGTGGAATGGAGTTATGTATACATCTTCGAACAATACTGCACTGGATACTTTAACCAATGCTGCGGGCTGTGATTCAGTGGTTACACTTAATTTAACAATCAAGAGTTCTTCGGTAGGCACGCACACGGTTTCGGCATGTGATAGCTATACTTGGAATGGTATGACTTACACATCCTCAAATAACACTGCAAAGGATACCTTGATGAATGCAGTCGGTTGTGATTCCATTGTTACGTTAAACCTAACACTTAACAACACGAATACTGGCGTTCATACAGTTACGAGATGCAATAGCTATACGTGGAATGGAATGACATACACGTCTTCTAATAATACGGCTAAGGACACATTGACAAATTCGAATGGTTGTGATTCTATTGTAACACTTAATTTAACCATTGCTTCTTTTTCAACAGCTACAGAAACTGTTTCGGCATGTAATAGTTACATGTGGAATGGGGTGAACTATACAGCATCAAACAACACGGCAAAGGACACCTTGCAGAATGGACAGGGATGTGATTCCATTGTAACTCTTAACCTTACAATTAACAATTCAAATACAGGAATTCACACTGTAACTGCATGCGACAGCTACACATGGAATGGAATTATATATACTACTTCCAATAGTACAGCATTAGATACATTGACGAATTCAGGCGGTTGTGACTCAATAGTAACGTTGAATTTGACGATTACTAATTCAACGAGTGGAATAGAGACGGTAACAGCATGTGATAGCTATACTTGGAACGGAATGACTTATACGTCTTCTAACAATACGGCTTTAGATACATTAACTAATGCAGTGGGCTGTGACTCAAT
>CAKZKD010000034.1 GCA_937121175.1 uncultured Flavobacteriales bacterium | reverse complement strand
TCTTCACTCTTCACTCTTCACTCTTCACTCTTCACTCTTCACTCTTCACTCTTCACTCTTCACTCTTCACTCTTCACTCTTCTTCCATCTTCATTTAATTCAAACTCGGGTCTTCTGGGAAATTTGAAACTATTTTAAAGGCCTTATTAAAGTTGGTCAACAATTCATTCCAAATTGTTTCGTAATTGTTGCTAAATACCGTTTGAGTACTAATGTCCGTTACAATCCAACTGTGCTGTGCTAATTCTCCTTCAAGTTGTTCTTTTTCCCAGCCGGAATACCCAACTAAAAAAATGAACTCATCAAGATTTACTTTGCCTGCCGCTAATAAGTTTTTCAATTCTTCAAAATCACCTCCCCAATACAACCCTTCCTGAATTTTGATGGAGCCTGTAAGTTTGTCTCCGATACCGTGCAAATAAAAAAGGCTTTCGTTGCTTACTGGTCCGCCAATGTAAACTGGTGCATCAACTTCCGGGAAATCTTCTAAAATTTCATTGAGTTGTGTTTCGCTTTTGTGATTGATAGTAAAGCCTACTGAGCCTTCTGCGTCATGCCGAACCAATAAGATAACCGAATGCACAAAGTTAGGGTCGGCTAAAAATGGTTCTGAAAGAAGAATTCTTCCTGTTGCTGGTTTTTGATCCTCAACCCTAAGTTGTCTGAAAAATCGGTTAAATGCTTTCTCTTTATTGTTCATTTATCAATTGTTCAATTCTCATTGTGTCAATTTTCAATTATCTAATTGTCATTCACTAATAAATCAGTGTAACGCCGCTCGATTAGGTAGGGTTGAGCATATTTCAGCTTCTTTATCCAAAAACCAGTCAAGTCGTTCGTTTATTGTTTCTTGTTCGTAGTATCTGTCTGCTAATCGCAAGAAAATATCGCTGTGTTTGTGTTCTGAAACCCAAAGCGTTTCATAAAATTCTTTTAGTTCAGGTTCTGTGAGTTCTTCGGCAACTAATCGGAAACGTTCTGCACCTCGCGCTTCCACAACTGATGCAACTATCATTCTATCTAACAAACGATCTTCTTTACCAGAACGACACAAGTCAATTAACTGTTTGATGTATTTATCTTGTTCTATTTGCTGCTTCAGAATTACACCACGCTTTATCATTAACTCATAAACTTGTTTGAAATGAACGAGTTCTTCTAAAGCAGTTTCAATTAAATCGGGAATAATATCCTGTTTGTCAGGGCATTTTGCCACAAAGCTCATAGCCATAGAGGATGCTTTACGTTCACAATCGGCATGGTCTTGCAAGAATCCATCAAAATGATTTACTATGTATTTTGCCCAATCTTTTGGAGTATTAAAACGTAATTGAATATTGTATTTCATGCAGAAATTTTGAATTTTGAGTTTTGAATTTTTAATTAATCCATATTCTAATGAATTCAACTGGAAGCCACTAGAATTAAGCATGTGAATATTTCAAAATTACAGATTCAACGTTCAAAATTCTAATACATTTGAAGGAATAAGAAAATCAGATACACACTATTTATGAGCAACGAAGTTAGAAGTCTAGCACCCAAAGTTTTATGGAATCATTTTGAAGATTTAAATGCTGTTCCGCGTCCATCAAAGAAAGAAGAACGCGTGATTCAATTCATTATGGATTTTGGAAAAAACCTAGGACTTCATACCGAACGTGATGAAATTGGAAACGTTTTGATTAAAAAACCAGCTACTCCAGGTTTTGAAAATAAGATGGGAGTAGTTCTTCAGTCTCATTTAGATATGGTTCACCAAAAAAACTCAGATACCGATTTCGATTTTCTAACTCAGGGAATTCAATCTTACATTGATGGGGATTGGGTAAAAGCAAAAGGAACCACCTTAGGAGCTGATAACGGAATTGGTGTTGCTTCTGCAATGGCGGTTCTATCTTCTACAGACATTGAGCATGGTCCGATTGAATCTATTTTTACCATTGACGAAGAAACCGGAATGACTGGTGCAGAAGCATTGACTCCTAATTGGGTTGAAGGCGATATTCTTCTGAATATGGATACCGAAGACGAAGGTGAATTGTGTATCGGCTGTGCAGGTGGAGTAGATACTACTGTTAATTTTCAGTATCATATAGAAGACCCAACGGGAACTGCCTTTAATATTAACCTAACTGGACTTTTTGGTGGGCATTCGGGTTGTGATATTCACTTGCAACGAGGAAATAGTAATAAACTAATGGCTAGGTTGCTTCTAAAACTTTATAACGAGTGTAATATTCAAGTTTCTAGGTTTGAGGGTGGAAGTTTAAGAAATGCTATCCCACGAGAGGCTTTTGCAACCATCGTCATTCCGGACGGAAATATTGCTAAAGCGCATGAAATTGTAAATCACCTAACAGCAGTTTACAAAAGTGAATTTTATAAAACTGACCCTAATTTGAAACTGGAAATGGTAGCTACAGAAAAGCCAAAAGATGTGGCAACAGGTGCTGATGCTTCCAAGATATTAAATGCCATACATGCAGTCAGAAATGGAATGTATAGAATGAGTAACGATTTCGAGGATTTGGTAGAAACATCTACCAACACAAGTCGTGTAGTGATGGAAGATGGTCACCTAAAAATTGATTTTCTTACCAGAAGTTCTGTTGATGAGGCAAAATGGGATTTAGCATCGCAAATAGAAAGTACATTCAAACTTATTGGAGCAGAGGTAGAGCATGCTGGAAGTTACCCGGGTTGGGAACCTAATCCAGATTCAGAGATTTTGAAAGTGATGCGTGGTATTCACGAAGATTATTTCAAGGAGAAGCCAATAGTAAATGCGGTTCACGCTGGATTAGAGTGCGGTATTATCAGTCGAACACAACCCAAGTTGGATATGATTTCATTTGGTCCAACAATTAAAAACCCTCACTCACCAGACGAAAAATGTCATATTGGAACTGTGGAACGGTTTTGGGGATACTTGAAGAAGGTACTAGTGGAAGTGCCGAATAAGAATTAATGAGTGGTAGAAATTATGAATGTTGAATTTTTAATTTGTTTGGGGTTTCAGCGAAATTTTGCAAATAGCCTTACCTATTAATTAAAAATTCTTCATTCGACCATTCAAACACCTTGAAAGGAATAATTAAAAGCTAAAATGGAATTTGCTTCATTGATTTACGAAATTTTGCAGACAGCTAGGAAGCAAATAATTCAAAATTCAACACTAAAAATTCAACATTTCATTCAATTTAAAGCACTCCATTCTATTGTATTCATATTTATTCTGGTAGGAACAAGCTGCACCTCAACCTCATACGCCCAATACACGGTAAAAAACAAAAAAGCCATTGCGAGTTATGTAGAAGGAGTAAAGTATTCACGAATGCATAATTACGAATCGGCTATTCAGAGTTTTAAAAACGCACTGGAACGCGAAGAAGAGTTTATTGAAGTACATATCAATTTAGGAGATGTTTACTTGGATAAGAAGGACTATAAAAAGTCTGCCAATAGTTATGAGCGTGCAATTCAAATTGACCCTAATTTTAGACCGACAATTTATATGCAATTGGCTTCTGTGCAGATAAAAATGGCAGAATACGACAAGGCATTGACCAATTTAAAGGCATTGCAAGAAATGAAGAAAGTGCCGCCAAGAATCCAATCCAGATTTAATTTAATGAAAGAAGTTGCACTTTTTGCCATTGATGCCAAGAAAAACCCTGTTCCGTTTGATCCAGAAAATATGGGGCCGGCCATAAACTCTAAGCAAGAAGAATATCATCCTTCTATTACTGTGGACGGAGAGATGTTTGTGTTTACGTCCAAAATTTTGATGGGAACCACAAAGGCTGGTCAACCGGTTTTTAAAGAAGATTTATTTTACTCTAAAATCGATGAAACTAAACGATGGAGAGGCGCCAAAAACTTTGGTGGACCAATTAATACTCCAAGAAACAACGAAGGAGCATCTTCAATTTCTCACGACGGTAAATACTTGTTTTTTACAGCTTGCAATTTACAAGGTGGATTTGGGAGTTGCGATTTGTACGTAACTCAACAAGTAGGAGGTAAGTGGCAAACGCCAACCAATATGGGGCCTACTGTCAATACAGGAGCATGGGAGAGTCACCCTAGTTTATCGCCGAATGGAAGAACCTTGTACTTTGCCTCTAGCAGAAAAGGTGGCTTTGGTGGTACCGATATTTGGCAATCCGAAAAATTGGCCGACGGTTCTTGGGGAACACCACAATCGTTGGATTTTAATACAGAAGGCTCTGACTTTACACCACACATTCACGCGGATGGACAAACCATGTACTTTAGTTCGAATGGCAGAGAAGGTATGGGCGGATACGATATTTATTACGTTAGAAAACAGGCGAATGGAGGCTGGGGAGAAGTAAAGAATATTGGCTACCCAATAAACTCTGAATTGGATGAATTCGGAATGATTGCAGACCCTTCTGGGCGAATGGCCTACTATGCTTCGGAGAAAGAAGGCGGTTTAGGAATGTTAGATATTTATCAATTCGATTTGTACAAAGATGCCCAACCGATTACCAGCTCCTACATTAAAGGAAGAGTGATTGATGCAGATACCAAAAAGCCTTTAAATGCTTCTGTAGAATTGATAGATGTACAAAATGAGCAATTGATTACAAGTACAAATTCAGATGAAATTAATGGAGAGTTTTTGACGAGCTTACCCGCAAACAAGGATTACGCGCTGAACGTATCGAAATCAGGCTATTTGTTTTACTCCGATAAATTCGAGCTGAAACAACAAACTTCTACTTCTCCAAAAGAATTAATCATTGAGTTGATTCCGGTAAAAAAAGGAGCTTCTATTGTATTGAAGAACGTATTCTTTGAAACAGGAAGTTTTGAGTTAAAAAGCACGTCAAAAGTTGAGTTGAACAAGTTGGTTGGATTCATTAACGCCAATAAAGCAGTTTCAATTGAAATCGGGGGGCATACTGATAACGTGGGTAATTCGGAGGCAAATCAGGAACTATCGCAAAATAGAGCCAATGCCGTGCGGAATTATCTAATCGAAAAAGGGGTAAGTGAAAGCCGAATTACTGCGGTTGGTTACGGAGATACCGAGCCTATTGCCGATAATGGGACTGAAGAGGGTAGAGCACAGAATAGACGAACTGAATTTGTGGTTAGGTAGATGTTTGAACGGCTTAAAAACCATCCGATATTAACTTTCTTCACTTCTGCAGTAATTGTAATACTTGCACTTATATCATTTGTAAATCAATTGAATTATGAAACTTATGCACTTGATTTGGGTGCATATACAAATGCAATGTTTCAATATTCGAACTTTGAATTGGCTGACACCAGAGTTTTTGAACAGAACCCAAAGCCAATTCTAAGTGACCATTTTGATTTATATCTAATAACATTTTCACCTCTACTATGGCTTTTTGGGAGCTATACCTTATTGATTGTGCAATTCTTAAGTTCATTAGTAGGTTGCTTAGGGTTGTATAGATTACTTCGTTTTATGGGCATCGAAAATGCAAGGTACGCACCATTGTACTTGCTTTCATTCTTTGGCGTCGTTTCAGCTTTTGGCTTCGATTATCACAGCAATGTAGTTGCTGTATTTTTAATTCCCTGGTTCTTGCTTTACCTGCTAAAAGGGAAAAACACATTTGCGGGACTTTTTTTCATTGCCATTCTTATTAGTAAAGAGAATACAGGTTTATTATTAGGCTTTTTGTTATTGGGCGTTAGTTTGGATAAGCAGTTTGAAAAGATAAGGTGGCACTTGTGGATTTTCGGAGCTTTGGGCATTGTTTACTCGGTAATTGTTGTCGGATTAATAATGCCATGGGTTGAGGGAGGTAATGTTTACTCCAATTACAAATATACAGTCGGTTCGAATTTCGGAGATTTATTGTCCTTTGTTCTTAGAAATCCGTTAGAATTCATTACTCTTTTATTTGGTAATCACATCGCTGATTCTGACTTTCCAGTGACTCAGATAAAAATTGAGCAATTGGTTTTTTTAGTAGGTTCAGGAGGTCTTTTACTAATTAGAAAACCTTGGTTTCTTATTTGTTTATTGCCGATTCTTGTGCAAAAATTTTTACATAGTAATGTCAATATTGTAGGGATTGGAAGTCATTATAGCATTGAGTTTGCAATGATTTTTGCACTTGCAGTACCTTTAATAATTGCTGATTTAAAGCTACCTTTTAAATCCGAAAAACTAATGATTTTAATCATTCTTGTTAGTTGTGGCTTCTCTATAAGAATGATGGATAATTCGATAAATTATATTCCAAAGGGTAGATTAAGATTCTATCAGCACCAACACTATGTGAGAGAAGACATTCCTAGAAATTATATTTCCGATGCAATTAAGAATATTCCTGAAGAAGTTTCGGTAAGCGCATCGTCCAATTTAGTTCCGCATTTGGCTTGTAGAGATACAATCTATACATTTCCAAATGTCGGTAATGCTAAATATATCATAGTTGGTGATTTCAATAATTCATACCCAATTACAACTGAAATAAAAGATAACATTATTGATTTATTGATTACTAATAACGAATACCGAGTTGTCCAAGATAAAAATGGAATCCAGATATTAGAGAGAATCAATAGTTTTTCAGAATCAATTTTTTGAAATAGAATTCGTTTTCGTTTGAAACAATTCGAACAATAAACAGACCATGAATGTTCGAGTTTCGTAATAGCAACTGGTGTTTTTCTTTATTAGAAATCTGTTCGGAATAAATTAATTTGCCAGTCGTTTCTAAGAAAGTAACTGAATAACTGCTGGCCTCATTTAAACCTGTAAGTACTGCGAAATCATCAATTATACTTATATCAATATTACCTCTTTCATACTTATTGGCCATGGAACTAATAGTTTTCTGTAAACTATCCATTCGATGTTCATTAACTTCAACATAGTCACTTAGAGTATCTGTTTGAAGTAATGAAAGATTAGAGTAGTTATTCTCAAAACCTTCAGATACCCCAACACAACTTAGCAACTTTTTATTATTGTTATAGATGCAATTAGAACAATACTCTCCTTTTTGGGGGTTTCCAAATGTGGAACCATAGACAAAATTTCCTGTAGATCTATCTAGTTGTAAGAAGATGATATTGAAATACTTTCCTGAACCACTTCCGAATGATTTAGTTCTGGCTACTACTATAATTGTATCTGAGTTATAATCAATAAAATCCGTGCTGAAGTCATCAGCAGAAATGTTTGCTTCATATCCACCATAAATTTTCGACCAATAAATAGAGCCATTTGAATTGATTGAATAGATTAAATTATCGGAATGAGTATCGCTTTTTTCAAAGGTCTTTCCTGTCAAGAAATAGCGACCTTGTTTTGAAGTCTGTAAATTTAATGCAACGTCACTTTCGTTATTTCCATAAGTCTTATCAAACAACGTATCCCCATTCCCATCAAACTTCACTAACCAAGCGTCGCCTTTATTTGCTGGGTTTTTACTGGCATTTTCACCACAAAAAGCAAAGTTGCCGTCATTAGTTGAAATAAGGCCATGGGCGATATCTTTTCCGGTTCCTCCAAGCGTTTTTTCCCAAAGTAGGTTTCCGTCTTTGTCCGTTTTTATGAGATAGGCATCTGCGTTTCCAGCCCCTAGGCTATGTGTTTCACCAACCAATAAAAAGCCACCATCAGCAGTTATTTCTAAATCATAGGCAAAGTCCCAATCAAATCCACCGAAGGTTTTTTCCCAAAGTAGTTTTCCGTTTTTGTCGGTGCGCACCAAGTAGGCATCATAATTTCCTGCACCTATACTGTTAGTGTATCCGCATACAATATATCCCGAATCGGCGGTTTGTTTTACTGCATGACCAAATTCCGTAAATTCATGCCCAATTGCAGCAGACCACTGGTAATTAATATTCGAATCTACTTTTACCATGTAAATATCAGAGTTGCCAGCTCCAAAGCTACTTGTAGAACCAACCATAATAAAACCACTATCTAAAGTCAGTTCAATGTCTCGTCCCTGTTCATCGTTTTCGCCTCCAAAGGTGTAGATGTATGCGGTGTCTTTTTGTGCGTTTAAACTTATGAACAGACTGAGAAGAAGAATCGTTATTGAGACGTTTTTCATTGGGGTAAAAATAATAAGATAATGAAGGTTATTACGCAAAGTTTCGCAAAGAGGGCTTAGATTGATTAGCTATTCTGACTGGAGCGCAGCAAAGAATATTGTTTGCTAATGATATTGGCCAAAACAGTGAACGAAATAAATGGAATAAGCCAAATAACCCTGTTTACGTAGCGCGCATTCACGGTAGATAAATTGGAACACACAATTGCAGAAACAATAATGAAAAGGGTAGCCCATACCGTTAAGGTGAGCAAGTTTCTTTGTTGACCAGACCAAAAAACGAATGTCAATAGTAGAATGGAGAATAGCATTGTTCCGTATTCTAAAGTATTAAAAGCTTTTAAATCGTATCCTACAGTATTCTGTTTGGAGCTTAAGTATGCGGTTTCGCTGGAATTAAATCGCCAATAAATCAAACCGTGGGGTGGACTTCCTTCTCCTTGTGGAATATCAATTGTGCTGTTGAAGGTTAGAAGCTGTTTCCATGAATACACCAAACCTTGAGTTATAATTTTGGGATAATACTTTGGGTTCAGTAGAATGGCTTTATTGATTTCATTGTATTCATTTTTAGTAGCCTGCCAACCACCTGCAGTATATAATGGGCTTTGTAAGTCCCACATGAATTCGTAGTTGTTAAGTTCCTCAACATGTTCGCACAAGGCGTAGTTTTTCTCCGTGCAATTTTCTCTCAAGTAATCTTGTAAAACGTCAATTTCTAATAAATGATTGAGCATAAAAACGTGTCCACCGCCAGATAGCTGAAAGGTTCGGTCTAATAAATAATTAGTACAAGGAATTGTAAGAATAGTAATCAGTACAGTCAGGAATAACGAACGTATGCGTTTAGGTTGAATTCCTATTTTGTTCTTCGAAAATACTTGAATAATGAAAAGCAAAACCAGGCTAATCAAGAGTATTGGTAGGTGAGAAAGATGCACACTTAGGCTAAAGGCAACAGTGACGAATAGTAGGTTTTTTTTGAGTTTCGACAAATCCTTATCGTACAGAATAATGAAACTAGAAAGAAGGCAAATGGAAGAGAATACATCTGGAATTAAAATACTAGCGTTAAAGGATATTCCTGTGGTGGCAGTTATCAAGCCTACAATTACTAAATAAACGATTCTCGAATATTTCTCCCTGTAGATTAATTGGAAAGAGTTGAACAACAATCCACTTAATAGAAGACTTTGCGCAAATATGGCCAGCCATGGAGAGTAACCATAAGTTGTATGCTTAATAAATAATCCATAATAAATGGTACGGTCTATGGGTACATCTCCTCGAAATCCAGAATGAATATAAGTGCCAGTATCTGTGTAAACTAGAGGGAATTCGTTAATGAATGCGAGTGAACATAAAATAAGCATTCCAAAGAATACAGTTAACGCATTTTGGACCTGTGATTGATTTGGGGCTTGCAATTTCACAGATTAAAAATAATAAGATAATGAAGGTTATTACGCAAAGAGCCGCCAAGAAACGCAAAGTTTCGCAGATTGGAAATGCTAAGAATTATTTGTTTCCCACGGATATCGCTGAGAGCGCAGATTTATAATTGAAACTTGTGCACTGAAAAAAGCAATCTGCGAGTATTTGCGTTATCTGCGGGCAGTACAAGGGATGACTATATCTGCGCTATTTTAAAAAAACCAATAGTCCCTAACCGGTTTCTTGTCCCAAGCTTTAAGTTTCGCTTCTATTTCTAGTTTATCGGTAGGAGAGGAGACAGCTACAATAATTTGGCAGTTCGGCAATTCATTAATCGTTTCTGAGGGTTGCATTATTATTCCGTAGATGTCTTTTCCTATTTTACGTTCGTTGTCACAGACCCAGTTCAGTCGAATTGTTGATTTTCCTTCAGTTGAAGCATTAAAAACCTTCACCAAATCTTTTCCGTTTTTACCTGCACCCCATATTACTAATTCTCTTGAAGTGTCTCTATCTATAGTGTTGAAATTCTTTACTTTAAGATTGTAATACCTATTGTCTTTGTATTCCTCCCAAGTACGTGAAATACGATTACTTCTATCGCGCCAAAAATGCAAAATCACATCGATTCCAATTACTTTCAGTTTGGCTGCATACATTCTAAAACAAACGTCGTAATCCTCTGGATACACCAACGGATTAAAAGCGTCAATGGCATCAAAATCCTCTCGGTGAATTATCCAACAATGGGATGGAATAACGCATTCTCGGTAAATTTCTTGATAATGTAGGTTGTATTTTGCAATGTTGTTCAGCCATTGTTCGTATTTCAGAAACCCGTCACCAACATTGCCCTCATCCACAAAATGCTTTGTACCTCCAGCAATTACGTGACCTTTTCCGTATTTAAGCCACTCATCAACTAAAGTCTGAATCTTGTATTCCGGCATTTTATCGTCCGAATCCATACGGTTTATGAGTTCACCCGAAGAATGTACATAAGCGGTTTGAAGCGCAGGAATCAACCGTTCTCCCTTGCTCAAATAGACTTTTATTCTCTTATCCTTTTGGGCGTAGTGGTCCAATATTTTTGGAGTATCGTCAGTAGAATGGTCGTTAACGGCAATCAATTCCCAGTTTGTGTAGGTTTGGTCAAGTATCGAATCCAAACAAGCTTCCAAATATGAGGCGGTGTCTTTAACGGCCATTATTATGGTGACAAGTGGAGTTGAGGATTGCATCGTATAATCAAATAGAAGCTGGGAACGGTAGCATCGTGTCTAACATTCCCAATTGTGTAGCCAACCAAACATTCCGCACAAACGGCAATTTAGTATTGTAGTTATAGTCAATTCTGCCTTTTTTAAAGTGTGGCGTGCCTTTTCTGTTATCATTTCGAATAACTGTGTTAGCAATTCCGGACAATAGGTTTTTCTTTAATTTGGAGAAAAAACCAGTTCCTTTTTGCTCTATGGCTAAAGTAGCGTTGGAGTAATCAATTTCCGTATATCCGCTTATATGGTGTTTGTTTCCTTGAATGGTTACAGAAGCTTCGTGAAGCTCGCCCGTGGCCAATTCTATGTGCATAAACTGCTTTATGAGTTTGCTAAAAGGAGAAAGTGGTGTTTTGCTCATATTCACTGTAAAATCAAACAGCTGGTTGGGGTTGGTAAGGTCAAACGTGGCATTACCTCTAATAGTACTCGTATTCAGAACATCCATTTGTATGGCCACTTCCATCTTATTGTTTTGGGATAATGAAATGCTATCGTTGGTAACATTGAAAATACTGAAATAGCATTTATCCATTGTTATACTAGCCGGTTCTTCGTGGTTCGCGAGTAGTTGTTCGTTTTTGAGAGCGCCATTTTTCACTTTTATTTCGGAAATATTTATAGGAATAGGAATTTGATTTACCATTTCGTACACCGTTGAAAAGCTACCTTTTATTGGCCAATCTTTGGTACGGTCTCTATAAATACCTAGAAGAGGTTTTTCGATTTCAAGAGTCTGAATATCAATACTTTCATTAAAAATTAGACTATGAAAATTAACCGATTGACCTCGAATTTCGGCTACCTGGAGGTCAATTCTGTTTTTAATATAACGATACGAATTTGTAAATTGTTTTTTAGTTTGCTTAGGTATGAGTTTCAGTTGTTCAGCAACAAGACTTGAATCTTTGAGAGATAGATTAAATGAATTGAGTTTCAAAAAATAACCTGTGGAAATATCGAATTCTGCCAACTTAAAACCAATCTTTACTTCTTCGACAACATAGGGTTCGTTCGGCTGACTTGAATCAATTTCGAAATTCAGAACATTTAAACTAAAATCTTCTGCCTGACCTATTTTTCTGCGTTCAGTACTACTCTCTGAACTTACTTGAAGTTTTCCTTTTTCCAGATTAACACTATTGATTTTAGAGTGATTTATGTATTCTAATAGTTCCTTGATTCCGTCGCCAGCCATAGCACTAAACGGCTTTACAGAATCTGCTGAGTGGGTGATAAGTAACTCTATTTCAGGTTGATTGATAAAAAGTGTATTGACTCGGATGACCTTATTCCAATAAATATCGAAGGCACTGATACCGGTCAAGCGTAATTCGTTCACTTGGCCGCTGTATAGCGTATGCGGGTATCGATTATTCTTTTTTAAGCTATCGGCAAAACTAGAATCAATATCCATTCTAATTTTTTCAAGTGTTATTTCACCATTCAGCAAGTCCAGTTTCAGATTTTCGTAGGATATGTTGTACAGTTGATGGGGGTTTTCACTCAATCGCCGTTGCAACAGGTTATCCGTGTAATCAGACAAGAATTTATTAGAAAAGAACAAGGCTACCGCAATAGCTGCAAATAGTAAGGCTACGCTTGTTAAAATTGTCTTCTTATTCAACGTAAACGTTTTAAGATTCTAACGTGATGTAATACCCAGCATGACTTCTAAGGTTAATTACTTTACCGTCTTCCAGGAGTAAATATTGTCCTCGAATACCCATAAGTTTTGATTCAATAACCGGGTTTGAGTCAAGTTTAACCGACTTCACCTTTTCTGGATATTCAATAACCGGGTAAGTAATTTCCAAAATATCATTCTCAGGCAAGACGAACTGTTTTAGATGAATCGGTAATAAATCTTTCAGTCGTTGCCTCTCTGAGCTAAAATCGATATCTGCACGCTCGTCGGTTAGCATTTTACGCCAGTTTGTTTTATCAGAAATGTGTGCTTTTAATTCTTTTTCAATCATTCCTGCTTTTTGACGGTAAGGTGTTTTCGCAAACTTCATTACCTTCCAAGCTCCTTGGTCAATCCACCTTGAGGGAATGCTATTCTCCTTAGTCACACCAACTTTCATGGCACTTGTAAGCGCCAAATACACATAATGTGGTTTAGCATGGCGGGTTCTTTCCCAATCCAAATCTCGAAGTCCAATACCTAAATGGCTTTGGTCTAATTCGGGATTGATAATGCTTTCGACTGCTTGAGGTGCATTTCGCCAGGCATCGTAGCTCAAACCTTCGCCAAATGTTTTATTTATTTTTTTTCCTGTTGCAACGCAATTAATCAATCCGTCAAATTGAATTTTAATGTCTTTACCCACCAAGGATGTCATTGGGGCATTCTCATTAGGTTCAAGGTTTTGATAGAGTGGAAGGGAGTAGTCAACCGTGTCGGTTAATCCCACATTCATTTTTCGAATATTGCCTTCTAGTTTCATTACAGCTGTTCAAGAATTGAATTTATGTCAGGACGTTGTCTATAGTCCGGGTCAAAATGCATCCAGACTATTTTACCTTCTTTATTTATCAAATAGCTGGCAGGAATAGGCATCATGCCATCTTTACTTCCGGTGTGTTTGTAATTTGAAGCGTTGTACTCCTTGTGTTTAAGCGGAACATAATGGGGAGTGATTTTGCTAACCACACCATATTGACCCATCGCAAACATATTAGGGTCGAGTCCAATTTTGTACGTAATGCCAATACTACTTTTTAGTTTGTTCAAGTAAATTGGTTTTTCTCGTGTAATGGCAATAACCTCTGTGTTTTTAGAAGATAAATTCGGGTAAATAGTTTGCAGTTTTTTAAGATGCAAAGTATCGTACTTTAACCAAGAACCCACAAAAAAGTGAACCAGAACGAAACCGTTTTCAGTAAGTAATTTTTCAAGACTAACTTTTTCGCCAGAAAGCTGCTCAATCTCGAATCCAGGAGCCTTCTTTCCAACTTTGAGTTTGCTTTTTTGACCAAAACCACTAGTCGATAAAATTGTTAGTATGACTATTGTGAGTGTAATATTCTTCATGAGCTTATTCTTAAATGTTCAAACTTAGACAATACTTTTTAGTTGAAATAAGGTTGTTAATTTCCATTAATAACTCGTTGGTTAATTTAGTTTGAAATATGGTTAAATTCGGCATTCTAAATTTTTGATATGACGTTATTCAAGTACCTACTTTTCAGTTTATTAGCATTAGTTACTGTAAGCCCTATTGTGGCACAGGATACGACGACAGTTCAGTGTTTCGATTTCGATGATATCACAAAACGGCGTGGAACCTACAATTTTCCAAGTGCTACTGAAGAATTCAGTAAAATTTTAATGGTTTATACCTTAAAATGTGATTCAAGAACAACAAGAGATCAATATGACTGTGGGGAGTGGGATTACTTAACTTATACCAAATTGTATCATCACGATGGAACTATAGACTCAACTTACAAAACACACCCTTCGTTTAAAGTAGGGAATACTTCTCCTGGTTCTTATGCTTACAAGGCAACACCAAGTTTTGACCTGACGCTAGACAAGCAATTTAGCATCAGACATACGGCTACCCAATCATTGACATTAGATACAATAGGGTCGGGAACTTCTACAAATTCATCGGCTCTAAAAACGAGTGAGTTAAGCGGCCGTTCGCAATACCTTTGGAAATCGAACGAGTTGGCTGGTGTCGGAATGACATCTGGTGCAATTAGCGGCATTCAATTGGATATTAAAACCTTGGGTAGTGTTCTATCGAATTTTGAAATTAGAATGGGACATAGCACTCAGGATTCATTGACCGGTGATTTTGTTTCCAACTTGACCACAGTTTACAGACACGAAATGCAATTTACCACCGTCGGTTTCAATGACATTCAGTTTACCAATAATTTCACTTGGAACGGAACGGATAACATTGTAGTGGAGTTTTTATTTGATAACAAGTCACAGGGTATAGACTTCGAATTAAACTCAACACCAACATCGTACTCAAGTGGACTGGAGCAAGCCGGTACTGAATATTTTATGGAATTGAATGGTAGTCAACAATATGTGAATTTGGGCAACAGCTTCATTATTGATGGTAATAAGCCAAGAACCATTGAGTTTTGGTCCAGAGTTGATTTATTCAACAGCGGCGGGCTTTTTCAGGCTGGCAAAGCTACCAATGGCGCCGATTTTTCATTGAGAACGTTAGGAAACGACAATCAATTTAGAATGCAACAATTTGGCACCCCAGACTTTGATTTTACTTATCCAGGTGTAAAAGGTGGATGGCATCATTATGCTGCGGTTCGAGCTGGCAACAACACTTTGGTATACATTGATGGAAATTTAGCTGGGTCTGAAGCAAGTGGCATTAGCACTCAAATTAATGATATGTATTTGGGAAGATGGCAAGGGCGCTATTTAACAGGAGCCATTAAGGAATTTAGAGTTTGGGATAAAGACATCTTATTGTCTGAAATGAAAGCCTGGATGAATAGGTCTGTTACACCAAGTCACCCGTCCTATTCAAATTTGGTGGCTTATTATAATATTAATGAACCTTCAGGAGACAAGGTGTTGGATAAAAGTGCAAATGCGCAGCCTGATGGAAATGTTTTGAATAGCCCAATTAGAAAAAGATTACTCGCTGAGGACTTACTACTGAATACTGAAACTACCACTTTGCGACCAAACATTGTTTTTGAGCAAGGAGTTTATACTTCGGTTTTGGATTCGGTAGATGTTTATGACACCATCAACAGAGCGCCCGTTACCTTATACGAATACAACAATGCTGCAGGTGGTAAGAAAATAGATGATAACGACCCTAATCATCCAACAATTGCAACCAAGACATCATTGGTTTGGCAAGCAAATGTGAATTGGTTCATATTTGATACAAAGACCGGAGGTGTATTATTTACCAATAATGTGGCCGCCGATGTTAACCTAACACAAGAAACAAAAGAATGGTACAGTCCAGAAGTTGTTTTTGAGTTAGCGCGTTTTATTACCCCTTACGGCATTCGATTGGATTTAGGCCCTGATGGCTTTACTTGGTTTTATGACGTAACAGATTACAGACATCTGCTAACAGATAGTGTTGACATTAGCGCGGGTAACCAACAAGAATTAATCGATTTGAAGTTTGTTATGATTAAAGGGAAACCAGCAAGACCGGTAGTTGCCATGAACAGAGTATGGGGAACGTACAGAAGTATTAGATACAGTGCGTTGAGTGACAATACGGCGCTTGCACCCAAAAAGGTAAAAGAACATCCAGATGCAGAATACATGATGCTAAAAACTAGATTGACAGGTCATGGGCATAATAGTAATGATGGTAGTTATCCGCATTGCTGCGAATGGACAGATAATACACACTACATGAATGCCAATGGTCAACGAGCTGCAGAGTGGCACATTTGGCAAACGAACGAATGCGCAGAAAATCCTGTTTATCCACAAGGAGGAACATGGCCCGGTGCGCGCGAAGGATGGTGTCCGGGTGACGTTGTTAAAGAAACTGACATTGAGTTAACCGATTTCATGGGTAGAGATTCGATAGAAATTGATTATGACATAACACCAGTGCCAACTTCAAACCTTGGAATGGGCAACGGAAATTACATTGTGGGAATGCATTTGTTTCAATATGGGCCAGCTGCATATAAGAATGATGTAGAAGTTTATGATGTGTTAAATCCAACAAGTAAGCGGATTCACTCTAGAAGAAGCACTACTTGTAGTAATCCATCGGTAATTATTCGAAATGGAGGGTCCAGTACGCTAACATCGGCTGAAATAAAATACAGAGTGGCTGGAGGCAAAATCAATAAAATAAAATGGACAGGTAACCTTAAATTTATGGAGACCGAAGAGGTAGAACTACCTGTCTCTGAAGAGTGTTTTTATACAGGTGACGGAAGTAATGCTTTTGAAGTAAATGTTGGACTTCCAAATAAATTAGATGATGAAAACCCATTGAATAATGAATACAGAACTACCTTTAATATTCCAGATAAATATCCTGGCAAAATGATAGTGAACATCGCAACTAATAACAGGGCGAATGAGAACGAAATTTCTATTAAGGATATTAATGGAAAGGTTGTTTACAGTAAGTCTTCTCTTTCTAATAACACCAATACTCGAGATACTATTGATTTGGCGGATGGATGTTATTCATTTGAATTATCAGATGCAGGAAATGATGGGCTTTCGTATTGGGCAAATTCAGCTCAAGGAAATGGAAGTATGGTTTTGTTCTCACTTAATGAGTCAGGAAATATTGGAGACGTTAAATCGTTCAATCCTGATTTTGGAGGAAAACTTAACTATTCATTTACAATAGGTTTTGAATTGGATGATTTCTTGGAATGTGATGATACCTCTAAAGTGCAGTGGGAATATGATGCGGTTAGTACCTCAGAACAAGAAGTGGAATGGAAAACATTTAAGGTTTTCCCGAATCCAGCCTCAAATGAAATTGCGCTAGAGATGCTAGGGCAAGAAGGGGTTTTTAATGTGGAAATCGTAAATGTTTCTGGTCAGGTCGTTCTAACTAAAACTGTGAGCACTCCAGGATACACTTTTGAGCTTATTGATATTTCCAATTTAACGGATGGGTTGTATGTTATTCGAATGAGTACAGAAGAGGATATATACATGAGCAAATTCATGAAAGAATAATTTGAGCGATAATCTAAAACGCGCTAACCGGCAGCTTAAACTTTTTGCTTGGTTCAAAATACCAATGATTGCATTTTGCAATCCGGTAATCACGGAGTTATCGGATAATAAAATCGTAATTAGAATAAAACTCAATCGGTTAACAAGTAATCACTTGGGTAGCATGTATCTTGGTGTGTTGGCTGTCGGTGCTGATTTAGCTGCAGGATTTCACGCTTTTCACTTATCCGAAAAAAGTGGACGAAAAGTGTCACTAGCTTTCAAAAATTTTAGTGCGGATTTTCATTCCAGACCAGATACTGCGGTTTACTTCGTTGCAAATTATGGCGACGAGGTTCAGAAAATGCTGGGTAGAATTCAAGAATCGGGTGAAAGAGAAACCTTTGCTGTTCCAGTGAAGGCGTATTGCAATTATCCAACAAAACCAGATCATGTAGCAACCTTTTCACTTGGTTTATCCTTAAAGGACAAAGGGGAGAAATAGTACCTACTTGTTCGTGCGTGGAAGCTGAAGCTCTTCCAATTTGATGAATTCAACAATTTTATTTACGACATCAGTGTCATTCATAATCCGATTATGACCTAATCCTTCCGTTTTTATAAAGGTGGAATGCGGCAATAATTCATGCATACGCTCTGAGTTGAAACAACCAACCCGTTTGTCGTTAACATCATGCATCAATAACATCGGAATCTTCGGTAGTTTCGAAGCAATGTATTCAATAGATACCGTTTCAAATTCGCGATTTATTTCATCGTAAACCATTTGTTCCATAATTTTTGTTGTTTGTCCGCTGCAGTTTACAATTTTCGAAAATTCATTTAAAATATCTGAAGCAATTACAGGAGCGCTAAGCGAAACGTATTGATGAACATCAAGGCCGTAACTCATGGCGTTGCATGAAGCTATGGAACCGAATGAATGGCCAACAAGTACATCAAAAACCCCAACTTTTTTCTGTAATTGTAGCAGTAAATCTTTAAACTCGAAAACATGAGTTCGGTTTCCTTCCGAAGAGCCATGACCGGGTCCATCAAAAGCAAAAACGTTAAATCCTTGTTCTGAAAGTCGTTCTATCAAATGATTGGGCTGACCTGCGTTTCCAGACCAACCGTGCATAAAAACAGCCGTTTTGGTTGCCTTAGGATTTTTCCATGAGTATCCCTGTATAGTTCTTGAATCCAGATGAAGGGAAAAGCGTTCTGCTTTTTGCAAGATGGATTTTTCTTCCTGTCTGAGAGGTGTGGGAATTGGTCTAAAGAATAAATAATACCCCAATTTACCAGCCAATTTTGGAGCAATTTTTTCTAATATCGGGAAAGCCTTTTGAATAATTAAAAAGGGTAGGGGAGTTGACTGGGCCATTATTTAAGTAGTTGAGTGGTTATGTAGGTGTTCATTAATTCAGCAGTATTTTTAACAGCCGCATGGTTTCCATTGACTCTAGATACCATCATTGCGCCTTCCATTGATGACACAAGCAGGAGCGCAAAGTCCGAGGCATTGATTTCTTCTTTGAATTCATTTTCAATTTTTCCTTCTTCCACTTTTATCTCAACATACTTTAATAGAGTGTTTACAGCGTTTTTTGCTTTTTTGTGCAGCGATTCATGCACATCTACAGAATCAACAGCCGTATTGAAAATTGGGCAACCACCCTCTACAATGGGGTTTATAAGCAATGACGTAAATACTTCAATAACAGCCCTAAGTTTTTCTTCACTGTTAGCGCAAGAGGCTAATTCAGTTTTGAATCGATGAAGCACTAATCCATAAGAATACTCAAACGCAGCAAAGGCTATTTCGTCTTTGTTTTTGAAATGATTGTAAATACCGCCTTTTTTCAGATTAGTGGCATCCATAATATCGCTCATTGAGGTTCCAATATAGCCACGCGTATTAAATAACGTAGCTGAAGTTTTTACAATCAACTCTTTTGTGTTCTCTCCTTTTTGCATATCAAGATGGGGTTTAAGACCAATCGGTCGCAAATCTAAAGAGATTTTCTAACCGTGCAAACCAATCGGTCTTTTTATTTTACGTACAAAAGAATTACTGGTTTATATTAACCTGTAATTAGTTGTTATACAGTGTTTTTATACAAAAAGACCGATTGGTATTTATTGTCGTTTTAATCAGATTTAATTGTACTATCCAAAGTGGTTCTTCGCATTAATGTAATCTAAAACACAGTTTTCGTGTTGATTTAATAATACGTTTGGGGAAATTTAAACAAAGGAAGATATATGAGATTATTTACAATAACTACAGCGTTTGCATTATTAATAGGAAGTTCAATTGGGGTAAATGCTCAAGACAAAATGGCTAAGAAGAGTCCGATGCAAACTACCGAGGCTAATGTTGGTGACGCAAAGGTTACAATTAGCTACAGCGCTCCGTCAGTTCGAGGGCGTACTATTTATGGTGAGTTAGTTCCTTTTGGTAAAGTATGGAGAACGGGAGCGAATGAAGCAACAACCATTGAAACTAGTGCTGATATTACTATTGGTGGAGAAAACCTGAAAGCTGGCAAGTACAGTTTGTTTAGTATTCCAGGAAAAGACGGTTGGACTGTAATAATTAACTCTGTATCAGACCAATGGGGTGCTTACAAGTACAGCGAAGACAAAGATGTCTTAAGGGTTGATACGGATAAAATTGAAATGATTGATAATAAGGAACAATTTGAAATAATGATTGATAACGGTATGTTGTCGTTTGTTTGGGCTACAACTAAAGTTTCAGTTTCTATCAAATAAAGAGTATGGTTTTTAAGTTTAGAATTGAGGGGTTGCTGATTTCAGCAGCCCTTTTTCTTTTGCTACTCAGCAGTTGCGAGCAAGGGACACCGCCAACAGTTATGGCCAAAGCATCGGAATCAGAAGTAGATTCTGCCCATTGGGTAATCCAAAAAAGTATTGATTATCACGGAGGTAATTTTACCGGAAAAACACTCCAATTCGAATTTAGAGAGAAGCGGTATAAGGGCATCTTTTCAAAGAAAGAAACGTTGATGGTTAGATCGTTCACTAAAAACGATTCCAGTTATGTTGACAGCATTTCGAATGACAAGGCTATTAGAACCTTACAGAATCAGAACGTTGACCTTTCTGAAAAGAAAAACAGCGCAATTGTAAATGCAGTCAATTCGGTTTTCTATTTTGTGATGCTTCCAAGTAAACTCAAAGACCCTGCTGTAGTCTCTGAGTACCTTGGAATAGAAAACAGCAATACCGGAAGTTACCACAAAGTGGCTGTGAGTTTTAAGCAAGATGGTGGAGGCGATGACTTTCAAGACAAGTTCATGTATTGGTTTGATGCTCAAACCTTTCAAATGACCTTCTTAGCCTATTCTTATGAAACCAACGGTGGCGGTATTCGGTTTCGTTCCGTTGAAAAAGAACATAAATTGCCTTCTGGCTATGTTTTACAAGATTATGTGAATTATAAGACGGATAGCTTGGGAACTAAGTTGGAGGATTTATTAACATTTCATAGCAGTAAACGGCTTAAGAAGATTTCAACAATAAAATTAAAATTGCCAATAATCCATTAAATCTCTTGGCAAATTACTGTACCTGAATTCCCTGCGGAAACGCTGCAAAGGGTTTGGGTTGAAGCTTCGAAGTTTTTCTTGTCTTCATCCGAGCCACAAAAATCTTGACTGGATTCGGGAACTCCATCATTATAACAGGTACACCGTACACATTTTGCTTCTAGGTCTATCGTTTCTGTTACTGAGTTTGTTCCAGATTCATTATCAACTTTTAGAACCACTTTATACGCACCAAATTTTTCATAGGTATGAACAGGGCTTCCAACTTGGGTCGTTTCATTGTCACCAAAATCCCAGAAAAAATCAACAGCGTTTTCTGAGCAGTCAGCATTAAAAGTGACTTTTAATTCATCAACAGTGTAGGTAAAGCAACTAATTGGAGCAGAAATTTCTTCGGGCTCTTCTTTTTTACATCCTGTAAATACTATTACAATTAGAAATGTGACTAGTAACTTGAATTGATTTTTCATAACGTTCTTTAATTAATTGAATTCAAAATTAACAAAAACATAGCTTTTTACATTCGAAACGCATTAAGGGTTGGGAACTAGTCTTCAATGCCACTATTCGCTCCTTTATCCCCATCGTCTTTCTTTTTCGATTCCTTTTTAGGCTTTGCCGCAGCCTTTGGCTTCTTACCTTTTTTTACATTCACCACAACATTATCAGCTTTTTTGTCAAAGTCAACCAATAAGGTATCACCTTCGCTCATGGTAGCATTAATGATTTCTTCTGCCATTGGGTCTTCCAAATACTTCTGAATCGCTCTTTTAAGAGGTCTAGCGCCGTACTGAGCGTCGTATCCTTTTTCTGCAATGAAATCCTTAGCAGGAACAGTTAACTCGATTTTATAGCCCATTTTCTCGATTCGCGCATACAAGTGCGCCAATTCGATATCGATTATTTCGAAAATATCTTTCTTTTCAAGGCTATTGAACAAGATAACATCGTCAATTCTATTTAAGAATTCCGGTGCAAATGCTTTTTTCAATGCATTTTGAATGACCCCTTTGTTGTGGTCGTTGGCATTTTCCTTTTTGGTAGCGGTGCTAAAACCAACACCTTGTCCAAAATCTTTCAACTGCCGCGTTCCTATATTGGACGTCATAATGATAATAGTGTTCCTGAAGTCAATTCGTCTTCCTAATGAGTCCGTAACAATTCCGTCATCTAGAACTTGAAGTAGTAAATTGAATACATCTGGATGTGCTTTTTCAATTTCATCAAGCAACACAACAGAGTAGGGGCGTCTTCTCACTTTTTCAGTAAGCTGACCTCCTTCTTCGTATCCTACGTATCCTGGAGGCGCTCCAACTAATCTTGAGATGGCAAATTTCTCCATGTATTCACTCATATCGATGCGAATCAAGTTCTCTTCTTTGTCGAACAAAAACTTCGTAAGTTCTTTTGCCAATTGAGTTTTACCAACTCCAGTAGGTCCTAAAAAAATAAACGAACCAATCGGCTTTGCTGGGTCTTTAAGTCCAGCGCGATTACGTTGAATAGCTTTAGTAACTTTCATAATCGCATCTTCCTGACCAATAACAGAACCCTTGAGCTGATCGTTCATTCCAGAAAGTTTGGTGCTTTCTTTTTGAGCAATTCGTTGAACAGGTACACCGGTCATCATGGCAACGACTTCGGCTACATTATCTTCCGATACTTTTTCTCTGAGATTCTTGGAGTCTTCTTCCCATTTGGTTTTAGCGGCTTCAAGCTCTTCTTGCAATTTACGTTCAACGTCTCTTAACTGAGCTGCTTCCTCATATTTCTGAGAACGAACCACTCGGTTTTTATCGTCCTTAGCTTGCTCAACCTTCTTTTCTAATTCAATGATTGCTTTAGGTACATTGATATTGGTAATGTGAACCCGAGACCCCGATTCATCTAGTGCGTCAATTGCCTTGTCTGGCAAAAAGCGGTCTGAAATATATCGTTCTGTAAGATTTACACATGCTTGAATAGCTTCATCCGTATAGGACACAGAGTGATGATCTTCGTATTTTCCTTTAATGTTATTCAGGATTTGAACCGTTTCTTCAATCGAAGTTGGCTCAACTATTACCTTTTGAAAACGACGTTCTAATGCTCCATCTTTTTCAATATTCGTTCTGTATTCGTCTAGTGTTGTCGCACCAATGCATTGAATTTCTCCACGTGCTAAAGCCGGCTTGAACATATTACTAGCATCCAAACTTCCGCTTGCTCCACCAGCGCCCACAATGGTGTGAATTTCGTCAATGAAAAGTATAACGTCTCTCGACTTTTCCAATTCATTCATCACCGCCTTCATGCGCTCCTCGAACTGGCCGCGATATTTCGTTCCAGCAACTAATGAAGCAAGATCGAGAGTTACCACACGCTTATTGAAGAGCACTCTAGAAACTTTTCGTTGCACAATTCTTAAAGCCAAACCTTCAGCTATTGCAGATTTACCTACACCAGGTTCTCCAATAAGCATAGGATTATTTTTCTTTCTTCGACTCAAGATTTGAGAAACACGCTCTATCTCCTTTTCTCGACCCACAATAGGATCAAGCTTATCTTCTTCAGCCATCTTGGTCAAATCGCGCCCAAAATTGTCTAGAACAGGGGTTTTTGACTTTGTATTACCTTTAGCTGCACCTGAACTTCCAGAACCACCTTTAAATCGTGAAGGCCCTTCGTCTTCATCACCATCTGCTGTACCACCGGGGAAGTCTGCTTTCGGGGTTCTGCTTTTTTCCGATAAAATCATTTCTAATTCTTCATGCGCAACGCTGTAATCCACATGATACTCCCCAAGAGTTTGAGTTGCTAAGTTGTTTTCATCTTTAAGAATACTCAACAACAAATGCTCTGTTCCGATAATGGAACTTTTGAACGTTTTAGCCACCAAATAGGTAATCTTAAGTGTCTTTTCTGCTTGTTTTACTAAAGGAATGTTTCCTGAAGATGCGCCAGACCCCTTATTAGTAGAAGGGGTAATAGAATCCTCGATAGACTTGCGCAACGTGGCAAGGTCCACGTTTAAGTTGTTTAGCATTTTAATAGCTACACCTTCGCCTTCACGAATTAAACCAAGTAAAAAATGCTCCGTTCCTATATAATCGTTTCCAAGCCTAAGGGCTTCTTCACGACTGAAAGTGATAACGTCTTTTACTCGAGGAGAAAAATTTGAATCCATAATCTTTTGAGTCTCTTTTGTTTAAACCCGGCACTTCAAAAAAAGTTCCAGCAGCCGAAAAGTAGTCATAATTTCAGCATGCCCAAAGGTACTTTCTGACACATTGGCTACACTTGTTGAAAAACTCCTTTTTATACACCCGTTTTTGTTAATAAAAGCCTATCGTAATTAACCATAAATACTGGTTTACAAGCGTATTTTCGAACGTTCGCATACCTCTTGATATGCGCTATTAAAAAATGATAATTTAAGCTCTAAAATATGGCTGAAGGCGAAGGAGAAAAGATAATAAGGGTAAACATTGAAGAGGAAATGAAATCGGCCTACATCGATTATTCGATGTCGGTAATTGTTTCTCGTGCTTTACCTGATGTTCGCGATGGATTTAAACCAGTTCACCGACGTGTACTTTTTGGTATGCAAGAGTTGGGCGTAATGTCTAATCGTCCTTATAAAAAATCGGCAAGAATTGTTGGGGAAGTTTTGGGTAAGTATCACCCACATGGAGATACCTCTGTTTATGATAGTATGGTGCGTATGGCTCAGGATTGGAGTTTACGTTACCCTTTGGTAGATGGACAAGGTAACTTTGGTTCTGTAGATGGCGATAGTCCTGCTGCAATGCGTTATACAGAAGCTCGTTTGCGTAAGATTGCTGAGGAAATGTTAGCCGATATTGATAAAGATACCGTTGATACCAGCTTAAACTTTGACGACTCTTTAGAAGAACCAACAGTTCTTCCAACTCGAATTCCAAACTTGTTGCTGAACGGAGCAAGTGGAATTGCGGTAGGTATGGCAACCAATATGGCACCTCACAACTTAACTGAGGTATCTGATGGTATTGTGGCCTACATCGAGAACAAAGACATTACTGTAGAAGAGTTAATGACGCACGTAAAAGCACCTGATTTTCCTACTGGAGGAGTAATCTATGGTTACGAAGGCGTTCGTTCTGCTTTTGAAACTGGTAAGGGTAGAATTGTGATTCGTGGAAAAGCAATTTTCGAAGAAACTAAAACTGGTCGCGAGCAAATCATTGTTACCGAAATACCATACATGGTAAACAAAGCGGAAATGATTGCTAAAACGGCGGAACTCATCAATGACAAAAAGATTGAAGGGATTTCTGATGTTAGAGATGAATCTGATAGACAAGGAATGCGTGTGGTTTATGAATTGAAACGCGATTCGATTCCAAACGTGGTATTAAACAACTTGTATAAGTACACGGCTTTACAGTCTTCATTTTCAGTTAATAACATTGCCTTAGTTAATGGTCGTCCAGAAGTGTTAGACTTAAAAGGCATGATTGCCAAGTTTGTTGAACACAGGCATGAAGTAGTTGTTCGTAGAACAAAATACGAATTAAGAAAAGCTGAAGAGCGCGCTCATATTCTTGAAGGATTAATCATTGCTTCTGATAATATTGACGAAGTAATCAAATTGATTAGAGCTTCTAAAAGCCCTGATGAAGCTAGAGAAAAGTTAATTACGACTTTTGACTTGTCTGACATTCAAGCTCGAGCTATTGTAGAAATGCGACTGCGTCAGTTAACAGGCTTAGAGCAAGACAAGCTAAGAGCTGAGTATGACGAACTAATGAAAACCATTGAGCACTTGAAGTCTATTTTGGACAATGAGGATATGCGAATGGGTATCATTAAGGATGAAACACTCGAAGTAAAAGAAAAGTATGGAGACGAAAGAAGATCTCAGATTGAGTATTCATCTGCAGATCTAAGTATCGAGGACATGATTCCTAACGAGCGAGTAGTAATTACCATTTCTCACTTGGGTTATATAAAGCGTACTAAGCTTTCTGAATACAAATCGCAGGCTAGGGGTGGTGTAGGCTCAAAAGGAAGCACTACACGTGATGAGGATTTCTTAGAAGAGATTTTTGTGACCAACACCCATAACTACTTGTTGATTTTTACGGCAAGTGGAAAGTGTTTCTGGATGCGTGTGTATGAAGTGCCTGAAGGTTCCAAAACAGCTAAAGGTAGGGCTATTCAAAACTTGATTAACATTGAGTTAAATGATAAGGTATTAGCATATATAAATGTAGCTGACTTGAAGGACGAAGAGTTCGTAAATAACAACTACATTGTAATGTGTACTGAGAAGGGTATCATTAAAAAGACTTCATTAGAGCAATATTCTCGCCCAAGAACAAATGGAATTATTGCAATTAATGTTCGTGATGATGACCAATTGTTGGAAGCTAGACTTACCAATGGTGAAAGTCACATTATGATGGCACTTGAATCAGGTAAAACGATTCATTTCCCGGAAGAGAAGGTTCGTCCAGTTGGAAGAAACTCAATGGGTGTTCGTGGTATTACTTTAGGAAGTGATGACGATAAGGTTGTTGGAATGATTACGGTAAACAGCGAAGAAGAATCTGTTTTGGTTGTTTCTGAAAAAGGATACGGAAAACGTTCTGCTGTTGATGATTATAGAATTACTAACCGTGGCGGTAAAGGAGTTAAAACACTGAACATTACGGATAAAACAGGTAAGTTAATCGCGCTTAAAGTAGTGACAGACGATAATGACCTTATGATTATCAATAAATCGGGAATTGCTATTAGAATGGCGTGTTCTGATTTAAGGGTCATGGGTAGGGCCACTCAAGGAGTTCGTTTGATTAACCTAAAAGGTAATGACGAAATCGCTTCTGTAGCTAAGGTTGATAAGGAAGAAGATGTTGAAGGAGAATACGACGAAGAAGGAAACTTAATTGTTCCTGAAGAAGGCGAAACTCCAGAAGCTAGTGCAGATGGCACAGACCTTGCTAATGATGAAGCTGATGAAAAATCAGAAGAATAAAAACGTCTAACAATTATTTTGAAGCGAAGTTGCCTCTATTTGGTAGCTTCGCTTTTTATTTGCAAAAAATTAAACACTTAGAAATGAAAAAGTTAATTATAGCTGGATTATTGATTGTAAGTACTGGTGCGTTTGCGCAGAAAGCCAAAGTTACTAGTGCAGTGAATTATTTAAGATATGAGAATTATGCGGAAGCAAAAGAAGCTATCGATGCGGCTTCGGGTAACGCAACTACGTCAGATTGGTGGAAAACGCATTATATAAAAGGTCAAGTGTATTCTGCAATTGCAAAATCTACGGACCCAGCTGTTTCGGGATTAGATACTGAGGCTCTTTCGAAAGCAGTTGACGGTTTCGAAAAAACGCTTACCTATGAAGACAAGCGTATGGATAAAGCCGAAATAAAAGGAAAATACCGTTCCTTGGTAAACGTTGCATTTTCTGATGGCGTGACTAAATACAATGCAAAAGAATTTGATGCCTCTATTAAGTCATTTAAAATAGCTGAGAAAATCAATGTTGCAAATGGTATCATCGATACTGGTCTAACCTATAACATAGTTCTGGTGGCATTGGATGGTAATAAGAATGATGTTGCCATGGAGTATTTAAATAAGTGTATTGAAGGCGGAATTAAAGGTTCTTCTCCCTACGCAAGTAAAGCTAAATTGCAAGCTGAGTCAGGAGACGAAGATGGTGCTTTGGCAACACTTAAGATTGGGAGAGAAAAATATCCGAACGACCAAGCAATGTTGACTCAAGAGTTGAACATCTATCTGAAAAATGGTAAAATGGATGAAGCTTTAGCCAACTTAAATGTGGCTATTGAAAATGACCCAACAAATCATATTTTCTATTTTGCAAGAGGAACTATTTATGACAACAAAGGCGACATGGACAACGCTACTGCTAACTACATTAAAGCAGGTGAGTTAAAGCCTGATCATTTCGATAGTTTTTACAACTTAGGTGCTTTGTATTATAACCAAGGTGCAGAGAAGTTGACTGAAGCTAACAATGTACCTCCAAGTAAGGTGGATGAGTACAATAAGAAAAAAGGGGAAGCAGTTGCTATTCTTGAAAAAGGCTTACCTCATTTGGAACGAGCACATGAAATTAATCCAACTGATGCGAGTACAATGAACTCTTTAAAAACGGTTTACACGCTAGTTGGACAAACGCCAAAGGCGATTGAAATGAACAAAAAAATTGAAGCTGCTGCGGCGGGTCAATAGTTTATTTAGAACTTAATTTGAAAGCCCTGTTCCTTAAATGGAATGGGGCTTTTTTTTGGGTTATGATTACTGAGAATTGAATTATGCTGAGTGCGGGAATTTATGGTACATGCTTATTTAAATAATACAACTAAACAGGCCAAATTCGCTTTCCGACCCCAGAGCGAATTAAAAACTCAAGTCGTAATTGAATATTAATTGGCTGCTCGGCCAAATGCTCGGTGTGGTATAATGCACCTTCAGTACTTGCATTAAGCTCATTAATTGGCTCTTTCCCAAACGCGCGATTACTTCTAAGTTCGGAGTCATATTTGGCCAACTTGCTTTCGTTTAAGTCGCAATCAGACTCCAATAGGTCAATCAGTTTCTGTCGATTGACCGATGTAATCTTCAGGGACTTAAAATCAGTTGAAGTGGTAATAGGGGTACGCGCTTCAATACCAGTAATCAAAAAGTAATATTCGGTCAATTTGTGCTCATCGAAGAGCCATCCAGAACGCAAATCACGGTTCTGATTCTTGTAGGATAACTCGAATGTGAACGTAGGTAAGTCTTTGTTCAAATAATGTAATTGTGCTTTTTCATCAATCGCGTAATTAATTCCATCGTGCTTCAAAATTATGTCGATACCTTGGTATTGTTGCTCCAGATTATCAATGCGTACACATTGAAACCCCAATTCATCATAGATTTCGTCTAGCTTTTGGGCTAGCATCTGTTCGTTAGAAAGGTCTAGTTGGAATCGAGACATTTGTAGGTTTTAAAACGTAAATGTACTTAGGATTTCGACCCTTATTTTATTACCATGTTTCATGACGAATAAAAGCGAAGTTATTTCATTTTAAAGTGGTTCACTTATTCGAATGTTTAGTTTCGCCAAAAATTGGAAGCTCATGGATATCACGGACAAATTATACTCTTATAATCCAAGGTCAATAGTGTTTTATGGCATTCTTGTGTCACTCGCCATCTTCCTTAGTCACAATGGAGTTGTTGAATACCAATCCGATACATTAGAATTTCAGCGTTGGGTGATTGCCGGAATTGGTTTTCTAGCAAATTTTGGTATCGTGTACCACCACATGACGGTGCCACCGCATCCAAAATTTCTTTTGGTTACCAAAAGAAAAATAAACATTCGCCTTCATGCATTTTTTGGAATTACCGAGGTTTTGGCAGGCACGGTATGCCTGTTTCATCAAAGTGAAATAGGAGGGATGATTTTCGGAGTTCTAGCCATTTTACATGCATTGACGGCGCTTAACCAAACTCCAACTGTATTTGGAGCAAAAGGCATTATGCTACCGAGTTACATTTTTGCTGGGGCGTTGCATTTGTATGTAGGGTATCGAGTTTTTAATGAGCCTACTTCCTTCTTTTGGATTATGAATACTTATTTGACTCTAAATATTTACGCCTATGTCCGAATTATCATGGTGGCGTGCGAAAAGGTGAATATTTTTAATGGATATCATTATTCGTTAGGAGTTTTATTAGCGGGTTTATTTGTAGGTCCAGCTTTAATGGGCCCAGCAACGGCAGTGTATTTCGTGGTGTTTATTGCAATAACGTACATAGCAATGAAACTCGTATTTGGATTTAGTTGGAGCCAACTAAAGGCATTTATGTGGAAAGAACACGACCGTGAGAAATTGGTTGACCCGGATTTAAAAGACAAGTGGTTAAGAGACAATATTGGATCTACGGGTGAATTAACTGCAATTGATGAAAAAACCGCTCGCACAATTTTCGATAAGCTAGATGATAACGGGAATGGGATTCTTGAACCTGAAGAAATGGATGTGTTCCTGGTCACATGGGGTATGACATCTGGTGCACGAGAATCACTAGAAAAGTATATGAATCAGGATATTACATTCGAAAATTTCTATGAAATCGTTAAGTATATTGGCATTTCTATCCGTTCCATCAAAAATTTATCGAAAGGAGAGGAGCATACTGATGAGGAAAAAGCAAAACTCGTTTTTAATGAGTTGGATATGGATAATAGCGGTCATTTGGATTGTGTAGAATTAGAGTTGCTCTTGTTAGAATATGGATTACCTAAAAACGAAGCCATAACTTACTTAAAGAAGTACAATTCGGACGGGGATGGGGAGATATCCTTTGATGAGTTTTTTACAGACTTTGGTCCGTTATGGAGGTTTGCTTATACATATAGTTAAACTTTTGTGGGGAGCTCCATTGGCCTGTTTTGTAATATAAGTGAAACTCTAGAATGTCCAAAGTATAGGATAAAGATACCTTGACCTTTGTTCAAAGCTTATAACAATCACTGACATATAAGAACAGACTGATTTGAAACAAGACAGGAAAATTTCTTAGATTCGACAACAATAAAACCGAAGTTAACTTTGCTAGACTGTCTGTTATCTTTTATTGAAACGTAATTGGGTAAATATGCTTGAACTGGACCCAGTATTAAAACCGATTTATATTTTTCTGTCATTGTTTCTAGTATCCATTGCAGTTAAAACCAGCGCTCAATCTATGGTTCTTGATAGACCATTTTTGTACACTAAGCAATTTAAATTCAAGCCTGAGCCACAAAAGTTTTTGGATGCATTAGAATGGTTGGATGCAAGAAATCAAATTAAACCATCTAAATACAAGCTTTTGACCGATGAGCCTTTATATTTAAGAAGTCATTTATACGCTGAACCAGAAAAGGCGAGGATAAGCGTGTACAGAAAAGTGGATTTTAAGACAAATATTCAATTCCATGCTGTAAATAAAACTGAATACATTAAAAATAACGAGGGCGATTTGTGGTGTGGTCAAAGCGATAATTGTATTTCAAAGAAAGACCTGAAAATTCACCCAACTCACTGGTTAAATATGCATCATAACCTAAATTTAGACTCTTTATATCAAACATCAGATTACGCCAATCAACAGTCGAGGTTCTATCATTTTCGAAAATTAATAAAAGAATCAATAGATATAAATGCGTGTTTTGTAGATAGTCTAGGAAAGCTAAATGTTCGCGAAGTATTTTATCCGGATAGTTTCAGTTTAATAAACTTTACGGATTTAATCTTTAAGTCAATAATCATGGATGGAAATATAACCGCCTACAAAGATTTAAACTACAGTGGAATTTTTAGTTACACGGATATTGAGCAACTCTATGATTCTTTACTAAAAAAAACCACGAAACAAATTTTATTAGCCGTTAAAGGCCTTAGGATAAAGGAAGATTATTTCAAGGACTTTAAAACCGGAAAATTAACTTCAAGAATCATAGGGATTGGTATAATTGGAGAAAATCAAAATTTGGGAAAAGAGTTATTTTGGATATATTATCCAGAGCTGCTTTACGCTTTAACTGGAAATTACGGAATTTATAAAAATCAGGTTTTCGATTACGAATATCTGCTCGACAATCATATATATACAAGTGAAATTGAAAAAACTGAAAAGCATGGGTGTTTTAAATATACAAATGCGACATATGATGACACGCAGTTTCTAGTTAAGCTGGATATTGACCTAGTGGTGAAGTTGCTCAATGAACAACAAAGAGATACGCTTCTATTGAAAGAGAAGGTTTCTTATACGAATGCTGATAATGGCATTACTACGGTTTTAAATTACGCAGGAGGTAAAGCCAATGGAGAGGTAAGACAATTCCTGCTTAATGGGACACTTATTGCCAAGGGCAATATGCTCGATAATAAAAGTCATGGCAAGTTTCAGTTTTTCTACTCAAATGGCGAAAAAAAAGCAGTTCGTTATTTTGAAAATGGATTGCTAAATGGAACTCAAATAAATTATTGGGAAAACGGAAGTCTATACAGTAAATACAAGGTAACTTTTGAGGAAATTCAGAGTCTAAAGCGCTTTTATAGAAACGGACAATTGTTAGAGCAAGGGAAATTTGAAAACGGGATTATTTCAGGCAATTGGGACTATAATATTACATTTAATAATACCCAACTTGAATTCTTTAAATCACTGACTTATTTCGATTCCTTTGTCGGATATGATGGTAAAAACTCCTTCAAATACTCTGTGCGGTATAAGTACTTTTTGAGCGAGGATTGTTACGACGGTTGGTGCTTCGAACATGAAATCATAAAGAAGTAGGAATTTGAAACATTTAGGTTAACAATTTCTTGTTCGAATACTAGCCTACTTTATACTCTTCTAAAAGAATTACTCTAATTTCACGAGCCTAATTTTAAAAGCAAGTCATGTCAATATATTCAGCTTCAATTCAAGAAAATAAACAACGCTACCTAGACGAACTATTTGATTTACTGCGTATTCCGTCAGTAAGTGCAGATCCAGCGTACAAGGAAGATGTTTTTAGAACAGCAGAAGAAGTAGCTAAACGACTGACCGAAGCAGGCGCTGAAAACGTTGAAGTATGCGAAACTCCTGGATACCCAGTGGTATATGCCGATAAAATTATTGACGAATCAAAACCAACGGTGCTGGTTTACGGGCATTATGATGTGCAGCCAGCAGACCCAATTGAATTATGGACTTCAGGGCCTTTTGAGCCGGTAATAAAAGTTACAGACAAACATCCTGAAGGTGCCATTTTCGCACGTGGAGCATGTGACGATAAAGGACAGATGTACATGCATGTAAAGGCATTTGAATTGATGATGCAACACGACACCTTGCCTTGCAACGTAAAGTTTATGATAGAAGGGGAAGAAGAAGTAGGTTCGAAAAATCTGGAATGGTATGTAAAACGTAACCACGACAAACTGGCGAACGATGTTATTCTAATTTCCGATACAGGTATGCTGGCTAATGATATTCCTTCAATAACGACTGGACTGAGAGGCTTGGCTTATATGGAAGTTGAACTGACAGGGCCAAACCGTGACTTGCATTCAGGATTGTATGGTGGAGCGGTGGCGAACCCAATTAACATTCTAACCAAAATGATTGCCTCGTTGCAAGATGAAGACAACAGAATTACCATTCCTGGGTTTTACGATAAAGTAGAAGAGTTAAGCGCTGAAGAACGTGCAGAAATGGCAAAAGCACCGTTTAGCTTAGACGCATACAAAGCAGCTTTAAATATTGACGATGTGCACGGAGAGACTGGATATTCGACAATGGAAAGGAATTCTATAAGACCTACACTTGATGTTAATGGTATTTGGGGCGGCTATACTGGTGAAGGTGCAAAAACGGTGATTGCGAGTAAAGCTTATGCAAAAATCTCAATGCGATTGGTTCCAGGCCAAACGCCAGACGAGATTTCTGATTTATTTACAAAGCACTTTACATCCATTGCACCAAAGAGTGTAAAAGTGAAAATAACTCCACATCACGGAGGTCATGGATACGTTACGCACACCAACGACCATGCTTATCAGTCGGCTAGCAAGGCTTATGAAACTACGTTTGGTAAAAAGCCTATTCCGGTTCGTTCGGGTGGTAGTATTCCAATTGTTGCACTCTTTGAGCAGGAATTAGGTTCAAAGTCCATTCTTATGGGATTTGGGTTGGATAGCGATGCCATTCACTCTCCAAACGAGCATTATGGAGTTTTTAATTACTTGAAAGGCATTGAGACCATTCCGTATTTCTATGAGTTTTTTGCTGGCGCGGAATAATGATTCCTAAATTTCTAGTTTATCTCTGAATTGTTATTCTATCCAGAATTTATCAAAGACCATAATAATTGGACTTTGTAGTTTTTTTCGTCAAGGAATAAAACTTATTTTGGTGCATCTAAACCATAATAATAATGGAAGTAAATTTTCTGTTTAGCAACGAATTAGTGCACGAATTAGAAAAACTAATTCGGAGTTCAAAAAAGTATTTATTACTAGTTTCACCCTACATTGATTTGGATGATAGAATTAGAGCTGCTTTGAAGGAAAAAATAGAAGACCCTCATTTCAAATTAGAGGTTTTATACGGGAAAAACCGGGCTTATCCGTATAAGAGTGTCAAGAAAGATTCTTTTGAATTTTTAATGCAATTCCCTAACATTGAGATAAAACATGAAGAAATTCTGCATGCAAAGTTCTATCAAAACGAGAGTCATTTTATTATGACCAGTATGAATTTGTACGATTATTCTTTAGCAAACAATTTTGAAGTAGGTGTGATTGCCAAATATGCTTCAACAGGTTTCGTTGGTAAAATATCAGATAAAACAGATGCATTTGTAAACGATGGGGTAGATAAATTGAAGGAAGGAGTATTTGGTATTAGTGAAAAGGAGGTCAATCCTATCCTAAGGTTTAAACAACTATTTCAAGATGCGAATCCAAAATATTGTCGTGAACCTGAAATGGTAAAGAAAGGTGGAATTGCAGGAGCATTAGGAAATGAAAAAATGATTGCACAAAAAGTACTACACGATTTTATTTCTACTCAGACAAACCAAAAACCTTCTGTTATTAAAAGTTCAAAAAAAGAAACGAAATCGGCCTCTCAAATCAGTAAACAGTTAGGTATACTAAATTCTGAATTTAGACTAAAAGTTGAAGAGCTTGGACTAGTAAAAGAAGGTACCATCACTGATGCAGGTTTTGCTAGAGGATTAGTAATGAAGAATTATAAAGGAAATGAATACATCGCCTTTCCAACCGATATTATTCCTGCCAAATAGACGAGTCAAGCTATGCCTCTGTTTCATACATCGATATTTAATAGACATCTAGCGGAAGAAAAAACTGAAGCAGTGAGTTATTGTCATTAGTATCTTTCATCGCTTCTGGAATACAAATGGGGAAACTCCATATGCAAATCGCATGTCAGTTTTGTAATTGCTGAGTCTCAAAAGTAGCGAGTGGAATACGAAATTTGGTATGCACAAAAATATCATCTTCATTTTGTGTTATCCAAACCGTAATATCTGTTTTCTACGATAGTAGATTTTAGATAATATTTGTGGTTCATTGCAAATGACAAAAATTACATGAAATCTCTATTAAAACAACTCGGAGCTTCGGTTAAAAAAGAACACAAAGAGCAGTATTCCCGCTCCAAACATTGGAACGGAAAAGTGTTTGAGAACCTGTCCAAAACGGAGATGGACATTAACCTAAAAACGCTACCCGGTTTAATTCAGGAGAACTTTAAAGGTAGAAAAGACCGAGCCCCTAAAGAAAACCTTCCAATGACTCCATTGGATAGAAATGCATTTGAAAAAGATGGAAAAACCAAGTTTGCCTGGTTTGGTCACTCCGCAGTTCTGCTGCAAACAGCCAATAAAAACTTTTTGATTGACCCCATGTTGGGGCCAGATGCGTCACCAATAGGTCCGGTGCGAACTAAAAGGTACACCGCTGGTTCGCTGGGAGTAATAGATTATTTGCCTGAGATAGATGCTGTGTTGATGACTCATGACCACTACGACCATCTAGACATGGCCAGTATCGAGCTTTTAGCAAACAAAGTATCAACATGGTATGTAGGATTGGGCATCAAACGACATTTGGTAAAATGGGGGATTCCTGAAGAACACATCACTGAGTTCGATTGGTGGCAAGAACTGGAAATAGACGAACTAAAAATAGTGTACACACCTTCCCGTCATTTTTCCGGAAGAGGATTAGTGGATAGGGCACAATCGCTTTGGGGTGGTTGGGTTTTTATCTCTAAAGAAGACAAAGTCTATTGGTCGGGTGACGGTGGTTACGATACGCATTTTAAAGAAATAGGGGAGAAATTCGGTCCGTTTAGCTTAGGTTTTATGGAATGTGGCCAATACAACGAGCTGTGGCGTCAGATTCACATGTTCCCAGAGGAAACGGTTCAGGCAGCTTTAGATGCAAAAGTTAATGTTGCGATGCCTGTACATTGGGGTGGATTTACTCTGGCATTGCACGATTGGAGAGACCCTATTGAGCAATTTAGCCATTATGCCAAATCAGCCAAGCTAAAGTACATTACACCTAAAATCGGTGAACTTGGTCACGTGGATATGGCGAGTGAAGATTGGTGGGAGAATTATAACTAAAAGAAGATGATTGTAACAAAAGGAATTAAGTTGAAAAGTTTAATCGGTTGGTCGCTGCATCACGTTGTTTGGCTTTCTGTACTTATGAGCTCGATTGCTGCGCTCTACTACTACAATATTATTTCCTTGGTAATTCCGTGGCTTCCGGTTTCTGTTATCGGCACTGCTGTTGCTTTTTATGCCGGTTTTAAGAACAATCAGGCTTACGATAGAATGTGGGAAGCCCGTAAAATTTGGGGCGGTATCGTAAACGATAGTCGTACTTGGGGCATGATGGTGGATGGATTTATCACGAATACGTTCAATAACGGCAAGTTATCCTTGACCCAACTAAAAGAGATTAAAAGGCGATTGGTGTACCGGCATGTGGCATGGTTGTACGCTCACCGAGGCCAATTGTTGGTTTCTACACCTTGGGAACATGCTAACCAAGGCGGTTTCACAGGTAAAACGGCCAAAATGTATCAAGAGCGGTTTGGTCTGGGATTAATTGATGATCAAGTACATCTTGGCGGATTTGCACAATTCCTAGATGAAGAAGAGGCGAAGCGTATCACTGCTAAAGCAAATTCAGCATCACAGATTATTAATGAGCAATCACGGGATTTAGCGGCGCTTAGACAGGAAAATGTTATCGATGATTTCAGACACATGGAAATGGAAAACGTATTGAAGTCTTTTTACACCTTACAAGGTAAAAATGAGCGTATAAAAAAATTTCCACTTCCTAGACAGTATGCCAACTTGAGCCGATATTTTGTCGGAATATTTATCTGTCTATTACCATTCAGTATGATTCCTAGCATAATAGGCGAAGGGTCTTGGGGGATTTTCCTATCTATTCCTATTACAGCTTTGGTAGGGTGGATTTATATTATGATGGAAATCGTAGGGGATTACACCGAAAATCCGTTTTCCGGTATGGCCAATGATATTCCGATGATGTCCTTGGTGCGAACCATCGAGATTGATATGCGCGAAATGTTAGAAGAAACTGAATTACCACCTGCAATTCAATCGAAGAATGGAGTCTTGATGTGACATTTACTCTAAGCTCAGCTCAGAAAAACTACTTTCGTAACGAACCATGGAAGTCGCTAAAAGAAAAAATGAATGTCAAAGAAAACATAGTCGTTCGTCTGGACTTGTGTATAAAGCATTCCTTTTTGCTTTTAGTATTTTAAGTATACATGCAATCAAGGCTCAGGACAGCCATTTACTTAAAGAGCCAATAATCACAGATTTAATCTTGCCAAATACGCTAAGCACACACCCGTTTGGCATCTACATATCTAGAATTAGTCATAACTTCCAAACCAGACCGAATCCAAAAGCTTCAATTGGATTTAATTATTCAAATGGCAACGTTTGGTTGCCACAGAACAAGGCATATAAGCCAACTTCAGCGGATCAACAAGAACTTATTAAAACAACATCTTGGGACGATAGACAACGACTTTACGATTTGTCTTTACCCGCCAAAACATCCACCTTTTATTCAGATGGCGTATATCGAGTTTTTCGAATGCAATTTGCAGTTCCATTAGGTAAACAGCAAGAACTAACGCTGAATGCGCGCGCCTATCTATTTGATAAAGGCAATACGCCATACTCTCTATTTACAAGCGATGATTTTATAGAATGGTTTCATTCCAATGTAGCTGGCGGAGAAGATGCCTTCAAACGCAAATTTTACGGAATTAATGAAGCCTACACACAGTACACTAGTTTTGATGGAAAGTCCTTTGAGTTGAATCAGGGGAGTTCGATGTTCACTGGTATTGAGGCAGATTACACGTATTACCCTGGATTAGACTTCTTAGAAGAACGATTGTTTTTTACTAACCTTGGAGTTCATCTAGGATTAAATACCAACCCAATTAATCCAGGAGCAGATGCCGGATTCAGCGGAAGTATTCTAAAAAAAATTCCTTTCAGGAAAAGGTTCGAATGGAACATGGGATTTAGTCTCGCTGCACTTAATCAATCCTTTGTGCGAGCAGGTGAGGGGTACAGTATAAGTTCTAGCCCTTGGTTGTACAGTTTTGACTTAATGACCGGTGTAGGGTTTATTTCCAAAAAAAACGCAGAAATATTCATAGGAATAGACTGGTGGGGTCAGAGTGCTTACAATCGAAAAGAAGACTTTGATGATATTGTCCTTACTGTTCCAGGGCCAGAGGATTCACCCAATTGGTCGCGAGAATCTCCACATTGGTTTCAAACGATGAAACACTTATACAGAACCGTTACAGCTTCTAATTTCATGTTCACGTACAGCAAAAGCAATTATTCAATTTCTTGCTATTTGCGAGAAGATTTTTTGGTAGATAATGCGCCCGATGCCCAGACTGGAATTGAATTAAGAGTGTTTTTGGATAGAGAATAGTAAAAGAACACTAAAACGTAATCTCGCAATTGGGTAATTCGCTTTTAAATTCCGCTTTTACGGCCTCGCTAAGCGTTGTTTTATTCTGACTCAGTTTGAGTTTTTTCAAATTTGGCAATTGTTTTAGGCGTTGGTCAAAAGCCAAAAGATCATTACCATGCAACTGAATTTCTTCTAGGGTTTTAAGACTAAAAAGTTCCGCTGGAAATTCGTTCAATTCACTGTAGGATAGGGCAATAATCTTTATTTTCTTCTGAGAAGTCAATTTACGTAGTTCATTCGCCAAATCCATATTTTTATTCATGCCAATGGTCAACGACTCGATATGGTCTATGGTCTCAAATTTTTCTGGTAATGCGTCTAACGAAGTATTGAAAATCGTGACTCTTTTGATGGAAGGATTCCAAGGTCTAATTTTTAGTTGGGTTAATTGCAGGTTAACCAAAGTCAATTCACGCAGATAAATCACTTCACATGAATCTGCTAGATTCAATTCGGTAATATTAGAATTTGTGATGTGTAATTTGGTTAGGTGTTTAATGGTGCAAAGGCAACCATTTAGTTTTTCAGGGCTTCCAAATTGAATATTACCAATAAGTAAGTCTCGAAGACTGCGCAAGTCTAATAACTCTTCAGGGATAAAATCAATAGTTCCGTTGGTAAGACTTACATCTGAAGCTTGCGGGTTCTTTTTTACTTCCTTAATAATGTTCTTTGGGTTCAATTGTTTACCGTCGAAACGGAGTATCCAATCGCGTTGCTTTACCAAAAATGACAAACAAAACAAACTAAGAATGACAACTGCAATTTTCATAGGAGAAGAGGAATAATCCAACATGAGTTCAAAAATATCTGAAGTGAGAATAGATTGGCTTTAAATCCATGATTAAATGAGGAACGGTTTATTCATGCATTGCATTCGTTGAACAACCGCTTAAATACTGTTAGTTAAGTATTTGTAGATAAATAATACCTTTATTCGTTAATGATACTTCGCCTTTATACAGTTCTTACGCTCACAGTTTTAGTATTTCTCGGAAACCCAGCAAATGCTCAATTAGACTCAATGAGGACTCAGGAGTATTACTTACTCTGTAAGTCATGGGGGCATCTCAAATATTTTCATACTGAAGTTGCTAAAGGAAATCTTTCATGGGACAATGCCTTGGAAGAGGCAATTACTATTATTGATACCTCAGTTTCTGGTAACGGTTTTCCAATCGCCATTGACCACCTTTTTTCTCTGGCCGGAAGAATGGAAAAGGCAACCACGTCTCCTGTTTTAGTTCCGGATTCGAATCGGATTAGCGGAGATGTAGATTGGACAGACAGCCCTTTATTCTCAAATGCCCAACAACTGTTTTTAGACACGGTTATTTCTGAGTATCGGCCAGATACGAACGCCTATGTTTATCCTTTTAACCAATATGTTCGGGTACCTCAGTTTGATAAAGACAATGCGTATTACAATAGAACCAACCAAATCACTAAAGAATTGCGTTTGCTAGCGCTGTTTCGATTTTGGAATGCCATTGAGTATTTCTCTCCATTCAAAAAATATATGAGCGGAACTTGGGATGAAAACCTTTTGAGTGCAATTCCAGAATTTTATTACGCAAATACTGAACACACGTACTTACTTGCCTTGCTGCGCTTGGCAACCAAAACCAACGATTCACACACCTACCTTAGTTCGAGATATCGAACAGAGTGGTATGGGGCAAATTACACGCCTTTTCATGCAAAATTCATTGAAAATGAGTTGGTGGTCACTTCCACATTACCAACTAAAACAAACCTTAAGATTGGCGATGTGATCGTAAAGATTGACGGATTAACCATTCAAGAATACAGAGATAGCCTGACTCAATACACGCCACATTCAAATCCTTCTGTGCTAAACCGTTCATTGGCTGACAATATATTATATGGTGAGGCAGGCAATTTTGATGTGGAAGTGCGCAAAGCATCTGGGTTTGCAAAACATCAAGAAGAACGGTTTCATAATTTCAGGTATTTTTTGGATAGTGCAACTACGCCAACCTTAAACATTGACACCAGCGAATTGGGTTGTACTCAAGCAATTATTGATATGGGACAATTAGAATTTGCTGACATAGATTCAATTTTTAATTCCATAAATGACATCGACGTCATCATTTTTGACTGTAGAAATTACCCTAACGGAACCCTGTGGGGAATTGTGAACCACCTTTATCCGGATTCTATTCAGACTGCGTTTATGAAAGAATCTGATGTGTTTCACCCTGGAACTTTGTTTGGCTGGAAAGAGTTCATTGGACAGGGGACTCCCACACCTTACCGTGGGAACATAGCAATCTTAATGAACGAACAAACTCAGAGTCAAGCGGAATACACAGTCATGGGATTGGAGCAATTTCCTGATGCCTTAAAAATAGGCAGTCAAACAGCTGGTTCAGATGGGAGTACTACCAAACTGTTTTTACCCGGCCAGGTGACCATTCGATTTGGTGCTGTAGAAATCTTTTATCCAGACCACAGGCAAACTCAGCAAATAGGAATTGTACCCGATATTAAAGTTAAGCCAACTATTCAGGGTGTTATTGATGGAAGAGATGAAGTATTAGAAACTGCAAAAATCCAGTTCAATTGTGGATACAAGTTGGGCAATGACGAATTTGAAACCCAAATTGAAAGAGCAGTTTTCCCAAATCCATTTTCTGATATTTTGACAATTGAACCTGAGGATGATAACATCGAGAACATTCTAATACGAAGTGCTAGTGGGCAAATTGTATTTCAAGTATCAGTATCAGAGTCCGGTGTTTTAAAGCTTGGCCATTTGGCTACTGGGGTTTACACGTTACAGTACACAAAAGGTACTGTTATCAATAGAGTAAAGTTGGTGAAATCAGAATAGCAGATATTCTTTAATGTTACGTGTACCTTCCAGTCATTTCACCAATTGTGCAATGAATTAACGAAATTGTACGTCATAGAACGTTTTTAATTCAAGTCCTTTGTATTAAATAAGTTACCATGAAAATATTACACATCTTTATTGCACTGTTGTGCAGTTGTTCTGCATTTTCTCAAACCAAATTCGACTGGAAGGTTGTCGATACCAAAACCACCGAGAATATTAACGATATGTACTGGCATACTCCGAATGTAGGATACATTGTTGGGGATAATTATTTATTCAAAAAGACCACTGATGGAGGCCAAACATGGAAGGATTTGACGCCTCCAACTACAGGTGAGAAACCCGGTAATAATGGAAATATCGTTGGGATTGATTATCATCCAGGTTTTTCTTTTAGCCATATTGATTCAGGTTTGTTTATTACCTGGCAAAAAGGCTTTCACGGTTCAATAACGCCGGACGAAGGACAGAGTTACAGCAAATTTCTGTACTCCGATTCAACTATGTTTTGCAATATCTCGGGCTTTACCGCTTTAGAAGAAAACAAGGGAAATGGATATGTGAATCTTATTACATACGGTGAGTCTTGCTCGGGCAATGGAGTTTTTCAAAACTTTTACAACGGCCCGTTTTCGTTTAATCATGATGAAACGTTTACAAACCCTCAAAAAGCGCACAAAATAACGGATGTAGATAAGGACAGTTCACTTACCATTTTCGCAAACTCTGATGGATACTTGCGCTCTAAACAATGGGTAACAGGAGCTTATGACAGCACCTTATTGGATACACATGGCGTTACATCTGTTGCAGCATTAAATGGTGGCGCTTGGTACGCCGCTACAAAAAGAGGTTTTTATCAATTGTATAAATCGGTGGATTCCGGAAAGACCTTTTCTGTTGATAGTACTTATGAGCCTACTTTTTACTATCCAATAATTGAAGACATGGAGTTTCTTAATCAGAATTGCGGCATTATGGTAGGATCTAGTAATATCAGAAATGGAGTAATTATTATTAAAGATTCATCGAATAGTTGGTTTCATAAACTAGCTGATAAACCCCTCAATAAAGCAAAGTTGTTTGAAAATGGAGTAGGGTATGTAATAGGAGAAGGTGGGCTGATGATGCGAACTGGAGCGCTCCCTGCAAAAGACACCTCGAAAGGAGATACTACTGTGATTAAAGGGGTTAACTTTCTCCAATTCGAATCCGAATTTGTTATTTTTCCAAATCCTACCGATGGAAAAGTTAATATTAAAATTCTAACCAAAGACTTGGGTGTTTTACCTGCCGTTTCGGTTTACAATACTTCTGGTCAGAAGTTGAGAGAATACGACAATATGGTGGATAAAATTGACTTGTCTAGTTTCCCAAAAGGCGAGTATATCATTGATTTTAGAATGTACGACAAGACGGTTCAGAAGAGAATAATTAAATACTAATAATTGCGAATAAAAACATGAAACAAGAACGAAGGAAATTTTTAAAACAACTTGGAGTATTCTCGGCTGGTGTAAGCCTGTTTCCTGTTAGCGCTGCGGGTAATTATGCCGCTGAAGCTGGAGCGAATTCTTGTGCACCTTGCACATTAGATTATTACGGAGAAGGACCGTTTTATACAAAAAATCCACCTGAGATAAAAAATGGACAATTGGCGGATAGTAATGAAGCAGGAGAACGTCTAATAATTAGTGGCCGAGTAACCAATAATGATTGCACCGAATATATCGAGAATGCTGTGATTGATGTTTGGCACGCTGACGATTCGGGGGCTTATGACAATACGGGGTATAAGTTAAGAGGGAAAACTAAATCCGATAACCAAGGATATTACAGTTTTGAAACCATAAAACCCGGGAAATACCTCAATGGAAATGAATACAGGCCATCGCACATTCACTTTAAAATTACTGCTCCGGGAAAATCAACATTAACCACACAACTCTATTTTGAAGGGGACACCAGCATCAAAAATGATGCGGCGGCTTCCATTGAATCCGGTACTTATGATGCTACAGACCGTATAATTCCGCTTTCAAAAGAAAATGGAATCTTCAAGGGGACGTGGGATATTGCATTGGACGCAATTGGAAAAACAATAGAAACAGGAGTTCATTCAGAGCATATTGACAAGGGAATGATTTACAGCGTTTATCCAAATCCTTTTGTGGATAGGATGACCATAAAAATAGGCGTTTTTAAGAATGCCAATATTGCATTGAATCTTTACGATGTTTCTGGAAGTTTGCTGGATTCTGTAAATAAAGGAGGCTTAGTACAAGACAAATACGAAATAGAGTGGATTCCTAAAAACTTGAATTCTTCTGGCATTTATCTATTGGCAATAAAGGTAAACGACCTCGAAGTGCAAACGATTAGAGTGGTAAAGGCTTAAGTAGTTGGTAGTAAGTCAATCAATTATTCCTGAGAGCTACCAATCACTTATCATTCTCTAAAAATTACTTTTGATTGATTAATAATAATCCTCTAAATTAATTAGTCAATTGCTTTTACCTGCAAACAGGATACATGCTATAGACGCCCTTCGTGGCTTTGCCTTACTGGGTATTCTTTGGGTAAACATATATGTGTTCAATGCACCTTATGCTCATTATTCCGTATTCTATGGCGCATTTGAAGGAGTGAATAGCAGTTTGGTTTTCTTCTCATCCTCATTCGTTGCTGGGAAATTCATGTTCATTTTTGCCTTTTTATTCGGCTATGGTGCACAGCTTCAATCACAAAAAATATCTGATTTAGGTCTATTTACCAATTATTGGAATCGGCGAATGTTTGTGTTGGCTGTATTTGGTTTGGCCCACTTAATATTCTTTTGGTTTGGTGATATTTTACTGCCCTATGCTATATTGGGTTTTTTGATTCCGTATTTGCTCAGATTCAATCCCCGAAAACTATTTATAATAGGCTTGGGGTTGTATTTGTCTTCTGCATTTGCAGTACTAATCGTGAAGCTGTTCGAACTTCCAGACCCCGGTATTGCTTCTGAGATGAAATTAGACGCGTTTATTCGTCTTTATTCAAGTTCTTCGTACATGGAACTACTGCCATATAGACTGGAGGAGTTTTGGTCATTGAGAAATGAAAAATTAGTTTTTTATCTACCAAAAGAACTTGCCTTGTTTTGCTTTGGAATAGCAGCAGGAAAATTGAAACTGATTGAATCCTACCTGCCTAAAACTCCTTATTTACTTCTAGGTTTCAGTATGGCGATTCTATGGTATCTGTATAGAGGAGAATATTTTGCCCTTTACCAGCCTGATGAAAATCCGTTATTGATTCCAGTATTGATAGTCCAAAACATTGTTTTTGAAATCGTTCTTGGTGCGGTTTATATTTTTGGTTTTATTCATTTATGCAGACTCAGAGTAGGAGTGTACCTAATCCGAATATTTTCACCTGTGGGTCGAATGTCGCTGACAAATTATTTCTTTCAATCGCTGGTTTGCGTCGTTTTGTTCTACGGCTTCGGATTTGGTCTTTATGGCTCATTAAATCCAATGGAATTGCTATACATCTCTGTCATAATATTTTTCATTCAAACCTTACTATCGCATGTTTGGCTCTCTCGATTACGGCAAGGGCCTTTGGAGTTATGCTGGCGGATATTAGCTGGAAAAAAGCAATAAAAAAGCCCGATTATTGCAAATCGAGCCTTTCAAACAAACTGAAAATAAATCCTATTTCGAAAGCACAACCTTCTGAGTAGTCACAGATTCTTGGTCGATAACTCGAAGTACGTAGTGGCCATTGTAAAGTGTTTTGGTGTCTAAATACCAAATCGTGGTTCCTTGTGCAATTTCAGAGCTTCTTACCACATCGCCTTTCATGGAAATTAATTCCAATTGAATCGTGTTTTTCACCAAACCATTGACTTGCACGGCTATAAAATCATTTGCTGGGTTAGGGAATACACTAAAATCTAGCACGCTAGACTGGACCTCAGAAATACTTGTAGCGTAATAAGGCTCAACGGTTTCAGAAACTGAACTCACGGAGCGGTCAGCATAATTTCCGTAAAATGTAGGACCTACTGCATAAGGGTACGCGGAGTTCCAATTTTCATCAACAGTACAGAAGTAAGCGTAGATACCATTTGGGTACTCCGGAGTAACACAAAATCTTCCGTTATGCTCGTCTAAATGGCCGTTGGTAGCATTGTATTCGTAATCTTCTCGGTAATGACCTAGTGGGAAATTGGTGCCCACTGCAGGTCCATCAGTGACGTCAGTACCGTCCGCATATTCAGTTCTCACTGTTATGTTTCTTAGTTTGTACGAAGATTTTATTCTAACAATACCGCCAGTTCCATCAGTATTATCGTATCCGTAGGCTCCATATATTGGAAATCCATCGTAAGCAAATCCAATTAATGGAGAATGAGCGCTTGCATTAATCGTATATAGTCCTTCTGCATCGTACATATTGCAGATAGTTGAAACCACTGTTTTGTCCAATTTGAATGCTGAAGGATTTTGATGATGATGATAGTCGCCCATTGCTGGATGTCCTTTTGAACAGTCAAAACCGTCCATTTCTGCTGGAATGGCATCTCTATTCCAGACGCCATCGCCACTTCCACCAGTTGGCCCTCCTTGGTCAGCAGAAGCCGTTAAGCTGTAAGACACTCCATCTCTATAATCGTAGAGAGATACACCATTTATAAATATGGCAATGGTACCAGCAGTAGTATTTGTGGGGGTTCCCGTATTTTGAGTTGGGCTTAATGGAATTTTATAGATGGCATTTTGTTCCGTTGCAAGCGATGGATTACCGTCTAAAAAAGGTCCGGTAGGATAAGCGGGAATACCGTTTGTACTCACATAAACGAAATTCGCCGAGAACTGCACCTGTTGAACATTTGCTAGTACATCGTCGTCAATAACAGTAGAATTGCCGCTTACGTAGTGACTGCCTTTGATGGTGTTATTCTGTAGCCAAGATGTGATTGCCGGGTCAGTTTGTGCTACTAGACCAGAGCTGATAATCAATGTGGAGATAGAGAGTAGGGCTTTTTTCATGATACGATTCTTTAAGTTTTGTTATTTGACGAATTTATGTTCATTATCCTTTGCTCAATTTTGTAAAGCACGCGGATAAGCGTAATCAGGGTTAAATAAAAAGGATTTATCAGTAAGTGTGAGTAGAAACGCGAGTAAATCGACTCTATCGTTACTGCTTAACTGTATGTTCCCGTTGATTTTGCTCTTAAAGTTACCGGAACTATCAATTCCATAGCTGTAATGCTTCAAAGCTTCGGCAATCGTCTTAAAACGGCCATCGTGCATATAAGGCTGCGAGAATTCAATATTACGCAATGTAGGAATTTTAAATTGCAAAGAATCTGCTGGGCGCTTAGAGACTCCATACCTTCCAACATCGTTTAATGTAGTATCGACTGGCAGTCCGTTGCTTGAGAATTTGCCATTGGTGAACAATGGTTCAGTGTGACAGCTGTTGCAATGTTGCTTAAACAGTTTGTACCCTTTATTCTCTTGAATTGAAAATTCAGCTTTTCCAGCTTGTACTTGATCGTATTTGGCATTGGATGAAATTAACGTAAGTTGAAACTGGGCAAGAGATATTAGTATTTGCTTACTCGAAATCTCTTTAGTTTGAAAACACGATTCAAACATGGATTGGTACGTGCTATCCGCATTCAGTTTGACTAGTGCCTCAGTAATGGAACTACCCATTTCTGCTGGATGCGAAATAGGAGCGAGCGCCTGTACTTCAATGTTATTTACCGCTCCGTCCCACATAAAATGTTTGTTCCAAGCAAGGTTAATCAGTACTGGTGAGTTGCGCGTGCCAATACTGTCTCGAATACCATGACTTAAAGCATGGTCAACATGCGTAAAAGCTGTATAGGATAGATGGCAACTTGCACAAGAAATGGTATTGTTTGCCGATAAAATAGGGTCGTAAAACAATTTGCGCCCTAAAGCTATTTGCTCCGGTTTTAGTGGGTTTGATTCGAAATTATACTGGGGTTTGGGCCAATTATGTGGGTACTTCGGAATAAATCCATCATTAACCGCTGAAAACCCAAAAAGCACAGCAGCTGAACACAATAACCAGATGACGTTTGCAGGCTTACTCATTTATATTAAAACAAGTTGAAAGAACCTCAGACAGGCGTTTAGCTTCAGGGCTAGGAGACATCACTTTTGGGGTTGTTTCGATATTAGTCAGTTCGAGAAATTTCCCAATATCCAGTTCAATCTTAACTTGATTCGTGGATTTTGTTTTTAAGGAAACGCTTTGAATGGTCTGAAAAGGAGGAAGGTAGCCTCCAAGATGGTATTCAAACGCCCCATTTCTTTGTTGAGAGTAAGAGGAAGTTCCTTCTAATTTGAAGTTTATATAGCCACTTTGCCAAGTCCAATACATTCCTTTTGTAGGGTCAAGGTCACCGTCTAACGCACCAGAAACGTTGGTTGAGCTATCAATTCCAATTTGAAATCGGACTTCATCGAAGCTTGTTTCTAATGCAGATAAGAGCTTCAAACTGTTCGTGTCTGCTATATCAATCAAGTGATGTTTTTTCTGGAATTCAAGTACAGTATCACCTTGGTTTAAATAAACAATATTCGAAATGTAAAACTTTAGATTATCTATTTTAAAGTTATGATTTTCAGAACTATATTGCTTATTAGTCTTTAAGGAGGTGTTATGAACTATGGATTTGATTTCCAGACTCGATTGCGCATGAATTGAAAAGGAAACAAGCGTGCAAAGAACGAAAGTCTTTACCCTTTTCATTTGCGAGTAGAACGTCTTTGATTTTTTGGGTGGGGCGCAAATAGTGTACTTAACTCTGTCGTGAGTTCCTCAAAAAGCGGCAACTGCTCTTGAGTACAAATTGCTTTTATATCTTCAAAATGGTTGTAGTGTATCGTTTCCATTTCCGAGAATAGGTCACTTATTTCACCAATCAATAGGGAGTTTGTGCTGGTGCTATCTGCATTCAACTGCCCGTACAATTCATTCTTCTTCAAACGAATTTTATCGTGGGTTTCTTTCACAGCTGTTTGGTGTTCTTTGATAATGCGCTCGTAGGCCTGAATCTGTTCCTCAGAAAAATTCAGTTTTTTCGCAACTAATTTTTTCGGTCCTTCGTGTCTTGTGTGTTTTTTATGGCCATGCTTATGCATTGGAGCTTTGGTTGTCCAAATCAACAGGCCAATATTGGTGGCAATTAACAGCCCGACGACTAAATAAAGCGCTTTTATTTTAGTCATTGTACAGTTGATAAGAAGGGTTAATGTCCAAACTCATTGCAATAGAGGATGCATTTGAGTTCTCTAAATCGGTGTCATTTGAATTTAGCACAACAAAAATGTTTAGCATTATTGTCAGAACGCCCATTGCAACAAGAGCCATTGACCATTGCGAATGAATAGGTTGCGCCTCTGCGTCAATTTTAGCTTCAATTCTAGTGAATAAAAACGGAGGAGTATCCACACGCTCTATTTGGCCTAGTAAGTCTTCAATATATAAATCCTCTTTTTTCATGTTCTAATTCTAAGACGAGAAATCTTTTTTTATCCTTCGTAGTTATTCAAAATACCTTTCAATTTAGCTCTAGCTCTTGTAAGAAGAGACTCTACAGCCTTTTCGTTTAGCTGCATTATTTCTGCAATTTCCTTCTGAGATTGACCTTCTATGGACTTCAATATGAGGGCCGTTTGTTGGTTTGGCGGCAAGGTTTTAATTGCTTTCATTATGCGTTCTGTGGATTCTTTCTGTTCTAATTGAATTCCAGGATGGTTAAATTCTGCCGGCTGAAACGTTACAAAATCATCACTCAAGTAACGTAAAAAGTTAAATCGTTGTCTGCGTTGTTTAGACTTGATTTTGTCTAGGCAAGCATTGATTGTAATTCGATAAATCCAAGTTTTAACTTTTGATTCACCTCTAAACTTGTCCATTTCCTTGTGCACCTTCACAAACACATCCTGCGTTAATTCTTCTGCATCCTCAGTAGAATGCAGGTAGTTCAACGCGAGGTTATACACCAAATCGCAATGTTCGGTATAGATAGAATGAAATGTTTGGGGTGTTTTGATACGGAATTAAATAGGCCGCTAATATAGCAGTCCGATTTAGACGTAGTGCAAATTAATTTTTTGGCTACATAGTTCTTCTTAAACTTGAATGTTCTGCTTGATCTGTTATCGCCTATAATTTTCTTTGTTGAATTGAACCAAATAACCAAACTGTTGTATTTGAGTTTGTTGCCGCTAATGACTATTGTTGTTTTATGAAATTTACAATCATTGTTTTGACTTGGATGCTGTGTTCTGGTTCAATATTCAGTCAAACACTGGATTTAAGAAACATCAACCTAAAGGAATTAAACTCAGAGACAAAAACTGATTTCAAGGAGCAGTTTATCGATGCCCGAATAGTAATTCTTGGTGAACAAACACACGGAATCGGTACAGAATACGAGGCTTTCGCGCATCTCGTAAAATTCCTACACGAGGAACTAAACTTCAATGTATTGATTCAAGAGTATTGCTTTTTTAGCATGCACCAAATTGACAAAAAAGTTGAGCAGGAACAGTCTTCTCAAGAATATAGAAAAGCCATGTATTGGCCACAGGGAAAGACAAACGAGTACAATAAACTCTTCGGTTACCTCGACCTTCAAAAAGAAACACAGGCTCCAATTCGGGTGGAAGGATTTGATAGCCGTATTGCTAATCAAACGAAACTTAAAAGTTGGATAGAAAAATTGGTAACAGAAACGCCAAGTTATTACAGCGATTCGAAAAAGCGAAGTCAATTCTTGGCAGTGTTGCACCAAGTCATAGATCTAGAATATAGAGACAGTTTAAGCACGTTAACTGAGAAAACAGAAGTTCTGCAATATCTTGATTATCTAATCGATTATAAAACATCAATTAGGGGAGTAAATCGAGAAGTTCAGCAATTAAGAAGTTTACGTGCCTTTGCCAAGAATGCTTGGAATATTGAGAAGTATTCCGATAAAGACATTCGCCGTTATCATCATCGCGAACGACAAATGGCTGAAAATTTGATTTGGTTGATTGATAGTGTCTATCCAAACGAAAAGATCATAGTACACATGCATAATGGTCATGCAGCCAAGAATATCCGTTTGTTTCAAGAATACACGAATGACCCAACGGGAGAGCAGAATATAACAGTTGGGGATATTGTATTCAAAAAATACGATGAAGAGAGTAAAATTATAGCTACAACTGCCTATTCGGGCACCCACTCTAAGTGGGACTTTAAGCCCATTTCCGTTCCTAAACCTCATACTGAAAGCCTCGAATCGAAATTGCACAATCAAGGCTTAGCGTATGCTTACTTCAATTTGGAACAGCAGAAAGAACCATTTTATATGTTCTTTAATGATTTTAATAATTGGAAACCTTCTGGTGAGATTAAAGCTCCTTATTCAATGTTGTTTGACGCGGTGTTATTTTATGACCGTGTAAATGCTCCCACAAGAATTGAAGGTAAGTAGAACAAAAATCCTAATAATTGGTGTTATAACACTTTTCGGTTGCGGCTCTGTGGAGCCAAATAAGGTACAAGAGTCGAATCTGGAGTCAACCGCCTTGCTAGATGAATACATCGAAGCCATGGCCGCTAATAAGCGCTTTAATGGGTCAGTACTCATTACTAAAAAAGATACGATTGTTTTTAAAAAGTCACTAGGTTTAACGAGTGTTGAGGGAAATGAAGGTTTTACAGATTCCTCGATATTTTTGATTGGGTCAATTACTAAAACGTTCACAGCGGCGGCAATTTTGCAACTGGTTGAACAAAACAAATTGTCTTTAAGCGACAAGTTAAATCACTTTTTTCCAGATTTCCCGAGAAGTGAAGAAGTAACCATTCAACAGCTTTTAACGCACTATTCTGGAATTCGCGATTACCATGAGTTCGAAAATTGGAAATGGGAAAGTCGTCGGAAAAGTCTTGTGCCAAAGGACGTAATCGAAACCGTAAAACGAGATGCCTTTCACTACGAACCCGGTGAACGTTTTTATTATACCAATACTGGATATGTGTTTCTTGGTTTAATAATAGAGCAGGTGAGTGGGCTTTCATTTGCTGAATATATCGACCAACAGATTTGCAAACCCTTGGAATTGACCAGCACCGGTGTTTGTGTGAATGAAATTGGACCTCAAAAATTGGTGAAAGGTTACAGAACGAGTCCCAGAGAAAAGGCCGTAGCCGAGTACATCAATCTTAATCAACCGTTCAGTTCTGGGAATATGTATTCTAACTTACACGACCTCAGACGGTTTACAAAAGCCGTGTTCAGCGCTGAGTTGTTTTCAAAAGAATTAGTGCAACAGTTGAAATTTATGAATTCGGGTACTTATGGCTTCGGTTGGGGAATTAGGGCATACGATTCTCTACGGTTATATGGCCACCTTGGAGCGATGAATGGTTTTGTTGGGGCTGTTAATTATTTACCCGAACAAGATTTGTTTATTGGCTTCTTGACCAACGACGATAATACACCAAGGAGTCAATTGAGCAATGATTTAACGACTTGGGCTTTGGGTAAGCCAATCACGATTCCACCAAAAAAGAAATATCGAAATTTCAATCCACTAGAGAGGACCCAATATGTTGGTGATTACCTTATTAAACCAGGAGATTCCCTTTCTGTTTTTGTTGAAGATGAATTGCTGTTCATAAAAGAAACCGGCCAGGAAAAGCATGAATTGTTCTGTTTTGAAACCCATTATTTTGATACAGAAAAATTAGAATTTGATATTGAATTTAGTGGCGAAGTAAATGGGGTTTTCGATACTCTGAAATTTCTAAAATCTAACCGAAGCTTTTTAAAAGCTCCTAGAATCCTTTATTAGGTGTTCAATGTGGAAAGGAGTTGTAAATAGGTGACTTGTGGTGCTTTACCAGCACATGGATTGTGGAGTGGCCCTTAATTAGTTTTTGTAACTCAATTTAAAAGAGGTTTGGAAAATGAAGACTTACTTAGTCCAATTATAAGTCAACCCGAATCCGTAGATAAACCCTGGTTTTTCTCCAAGAATATTCCTGTATTTATCTGCCATTCTAGAAAAATCATACTTAGCAATAAATTGGATTCCCCAATTGTTATTAAAACGGTAACCAACTCTAGAATCTACACCCAATTTTAGAAAATGATAATCCTCCACATAATCCCTGTCGATGTTATACAGTGGGTATTTTAAATTGACACTTGTTTTTCTAAACCCCCAACCTGAAATAACAGAGACATTAAAAAACAAATTTCTTTTCTTCAGGAATCGAAACTCTCCAGTTGCAGACCCACCCAAACAATTTTCAATGGTCTGTCCTGTAGTACCTTCATCTTCTACGGTTTCATTAGTTCGAAGAAACGAATTAAATGCACCAGCATAAAAAGTGAACCAGTTAGTAGCACTAAGAATCTGGTGTTGATAGCCAAATTGAAACCCAAAAGAAGGCTCCTGAGGTTCTATAATGAAATTAGCCTCAATAATTGAAGTGGGGGTTATGGTGTCTTGGGCAAATGCCTTTACGGCGAATAATACAGCCACTGTAATTACTAATATCTTTTTCATTATTAATTAGTTTAAACAGAAGATCAATCCTTTCCTAAATCCTTCCCATGCGGCCTGTCGATGACTTGACCCAACAAAAACGTCTGACTTAAATTTAAGCGAAGGGTAGTTTCGACTTTCTATGCGTTCAATCATTTCAGCGTTATGGGCAGCCAAGCTCCCTGACTCTGCTGAACCATAGGCTATGTACAGTTTAGTGTTTAAATCTGAATGATTTTGATGGTAATTTTCCTCCAACGAAAAATTGTGTCCTTCGGCCCAGTAGAGAGAAGGGCTAACCGAGGCATATCCATCAAATTTTGGATTTACATATTCGAACATATTGTAAAACATGCTTAATCCACCCAAAGAGTGTCCCATTAAATATATCATGTTGGTATCTATGGAATACTCGCTTGCAATTTTGGGAACAAGTTCTTCATTCAAAAACGAAGCATATTTATCACCTTCTCCTGTTGGAATTGTCCAAGTAACCACAGTGGGGAAGGTGTAGTCTCTGAATCGGGGTATCAGAATATCATCTTCTTCATCTTTGCAATGCGGACAAAGTTCTTTGTATCCACCATCAAGTGGATAACCTACACCAACCAAAATGCAAGGAGGAATTTCTCCAGACTCAATTAGACTTGCCATTTCTTTTTGGAAAAACTTGTTATACCAGTTTCCATCAAGAAAAACGACCAACGGATAGGAGTTGCTTGCAGAATAGTCACTTGGTAGTAAATGATACAATTGGTAGTCGTCATTAACTAAGGCGGAATGAACTAAGTTAGTTTCAACTGTTACATGATTCAAATACTCTTTTTTACAAGAAGAGCACAAGAACAATAAAATCGCGAGCAATAGGACGATGTAATTTTTCAAACCTCTAAATTGATACGTAACTACTATTAATCTTTAATAAGAATTCTTTTTGATTGGATTTGACCATCCTTATCCAAAAGGATAACATACAATCCATTTTCCAAATGAAGACTTTTCAAGTCAACTCGATATTCCCCTTGATTAAATTCCTGACTAAAAACTTGAGAGACTTCTTCACCTTGCATGTCCACTATGGTTGCCGAAATACTCCCAGCTTCTCGCACATAAAATTCTAGTTTGGACGTAACTGTTGAAGAAACTGGATTTGGATAAACAGATAATTCAACAATTTTTTCATCAAAAGTTGATGCAACTGCAGTAGGCGCTTCCTCGACTTCAAGATGTTGGTAAAGGGAATTTACGATTTGTCGGTCTGTTTCTTTCGAAGGCCCAAAGCGCTGAATCACTCCAACCATTGACATGTTTTTAGCTCTATAATCTTGCGGTACTTTGTACGTAAAGGTGTGGCTGTACGTGCTTCCTTTTGTAACGGTTGTAGGGTTTGAAGCTGAAATTCCTTCTGGAGAACCAAGCATTTCCCGTACAACATGATTATGTACATATCCTTTAATAATAGTTGGCTTGTTTACCAAGTCTTGCAAAAAACTTGGAGCACCCGTCCAGCCACTGAAATTACTATTGGCTTGGTCATATGGCGTACCGCCGGTTACAGAATCCTCAATTAGGAAACAATTAAGGCGAAACTCACCGCTTGCATTTTCTACAAAAGTTGCCGTTACAGTAGCTGTTATTTCGCGCTTGGTTTCGTCATATTCTTGTTCTATGCCTACCGAAGCAATAGGTGTTTGATTGTATATTTTATCTAAAAAATAATCTAAAGAATCTAGGGAAGTCGCCCAAGGATAAGCACTAACTCCGGGGGTAGTTTTTGGATTATCTGGAAAATCAGTTCTATCCATAAGAAATCGAGGCAACGCGCCGTAATATGAAAACATGTACTTTCTTATGTAATCCACCATCATACTATCGCCGCTATGTATAGCCACCATAATAGCATTAGGGTAGTTTTTTTCTAAATGCTCAGCATATACACTTCCGAATGCACATGAGGCACACCATGCACCTGTGTATTCTTCAATAAGAGGACGTTTTACAGGAGAGGCATTTGTGCTTTGAGCTTGACTTTCAGTGGTCAAAAATAAAATGACCAAAAGAATGATTCCTGCCAAAGGGGTAGATGTTGTTTTCATAGTAGAATGTTATTTTAGATTTTAGAAACCAAAACTACCTTCGAGTTAGATGAGCGCCAATAAATCTGCTATGACAACCGAGGACGCCAAAAAAATTAGTTGATTTTAATCAAAAACTCGTAGAGATCTACTTCAGGAGATAAATCGAATTTCTTACGCACTCTGTTTCTGCGCTTATTAACTGCGGCGGTTGTAATATTTAAAATCCGAGCAATTTCTTTAGAGGATAATTGAATTTTGAGGTACGCACACAGTTTCAGTTCATCACTTGTTAATTCAGGGTATTTAGCGGTAAGCTTGTTAAAAAACATAGGGTGGACCTCTGTAAAATGTTTTCTAAAAACTACCCAGTCACTGTCTAGCTGCAAATTATCTTTAATGAGATGTTGCACCTTTTTTAAGTATAAATTCAACGCATCGGGAGCATTTTTTTCAATTTCTATTATTCTTGTTTGTATCTCAGCTAGTGCCTCATTTTTATTAGAAATATGGATGGCTGTGGTAGTCAATTCTCGGTTTTTAGAATCAATTTTTTCTTGTAAGCGTTCACGTTCCAATTTACTAATCAGTTCCAATTGTTCTTTTTTGTTGATTTCAAGTTCGAGTTGTTCCTTTTTAACATTCAGTTTTTCGAGTTCTAATTCCTGAATTTTGTTCTTGTTCATTTCCAACTCTACGCGTTGCTTAGTTGATCGGTGTCTTAACCACAACGAATAGAGTAGGAGAGCAATGATTAGCAAAATGGTAATGAGTATTACCAAAACAGCTTGATTGTATTTTTTTTCAAGAGCAATTTCTTTTTTTAATGAATTCAATTCTTGCTGATGTTCAGTTCTGTCGCTCAATATCTGTTCTTGATAAATAGCCGCCTGCATGTTGTAATTTACAATTTTGGTGGTGTAGAACTGTTCTTTTTCTTGTGCTGTGAATGCTTGCCGATAATTGCTAAGTTGCTCGTTGCACTGGGCAATTCCACGATAAGCATCTCTCAATAATTCGACTCCATCTGGGTGGTTTCCAACATCATAATTCAAAACACTTGTAAAGTATTTCAGAGCCTTGGCATAATCTCCAAGTTTTTGGTAATGTTTCCCGAAACTTACGCCAATTGCTTGTTTTCTAACCTCAAGGCCAATGGAATCTATCAAAAATTGAGAGGCATTTAAGAAGTGAATGGAACTATCAAATTTGTTAAGTTCAAGATAGCAGAGTCCAATATTGTTGAAATTGATGACCAGCGAATGCGTGTTGCCAATTCGCTTATTCAGTACAATGGCGCTATTAAAAGAACTGATTGCTTGAATAGAGTTTCCACTAAGTCGTTCGATTTCGCCTTTCAAATTAAGATAGGATGCCGTTTTTGCATCACTCTTATTCGGAATTTCATTGAGTCTGGTATAAAAGTCTTGTGCCAAAGTATAGTTGCCCATGTCAAGGTGATTGACAATAATTACTTCAATTAGTTCCTGCTTGAATTTATCTGTAATTGAATCGCATATACTTAAGCCCCGTGACGCATAATTAATGGACAAATCATAAAATAATTTGTTATTGTATTCTTTAGCTATTTCGCAGCAAAGCTCTCGGAATTGAATACAGTCTGGTTTATCTCCTACTAATTTTGTGAATATTTGGTCCGCTTTTTTGTAGTCGTCTTTTGCCAATAAACTTGCCGCTGAAGAAAACAACGAATCCTCTATTGATGCTTGATTGGCTATCCCAAGAAGGGAGGAAACCAAAAAGAAAAATGCAATTACGTATTTCAATTCTAACTCAAGTATTTTTCAACCCACAATATAAAATTTCGAGCCGTGTTTTCAGACGTCGGTGGTGCTTCTACAAATGGAACTTGATTTTCCAACAATGCTCGATAGTATTCGGCAAACATATAGGCAGAAATTTCATTTGGATGATCAAGTCCCTTGTCAACAGGAAAGAGGTTGTAGTAGGATTCAAAATCCTGTAAATCAATGCTTTTAAGGGTGTTTTCTGAAGTTTTACTAACACGATAACCCATTTGATGTTTTTCCAATTCAAAGGCTAAGGCATAAAAGTCTTTTCCCATTTTTGGCTCTTCACTTCTTGGATTTAACAAAGTCCTAATCCAATAATACTTGTTCGAATCTCTAAAAGCCCATTCGGTAGTTGGCGCATCTGGATTCGAAACTTGATTTGTGGTAATAAAAGGCTCGCTACGAACATCGACTTTGGCAAACGACCAATACTTGGAATACAATGTGTCGAACTTGGTTTTGTGGGTGCGTTGTAACGAATGAAACTGTTCATGTACCAGTAGTCCTCCTAGATTAGCCAATAAAACCCGTTCTTGTTCTGGCGTTCGGTTAGCGGTCCAGTTAGTCATGTAATGATCGATATGTCGTTGGCTTAAAATGATATAATTGCCGCGAGTATGTGCAAAGCCACCACATAACCAATCTTCAATTTTTATAAATATCCACGGCTGATTAGCTACGCTTGAAAGACCATTGATTGTCATTAATTTAGATATCCTTTGAATCACGTAACTAAGACATTCCTTTTCATGAGTATTAAAGTTGGTTACGGCCGCAGAAAATTCATTGCGTGCAAAGTTTCTCACGGAATCTATGTTAGTGAAAGGAGGCTTTTTTCCGGTAAACGCCTGAATCTCTCTCGGTTGTAGGATATCAAAATAAGGCTCATAGCTTTCGTCCAAAATTGCTTTACGGCCATTTTCTACAGATAAAAACTCTATCGTTGGTTGATTTGATTCCGAAGCTGTTTTGTTGGTACAACTTGCACATAATGGAATAATTAAGAAAAGGTAATACAAATAGGGGAACACCATTCGCTGTTAAGGCTGAACAATTATTTTCTGAACAGAGGTGGAATTATCCGACATGTTTAGAAAATTGAAATAGTACATACCATTCGGCAAAGTGGAAATGTCAATAGAGGTTTGGTTTTGTTGAATGTTCCTTTCAGGTAAAACATTTTGCCCATTAACGTTATAAATACTCAATTGGACTGCATTATTGGTGTTATTCAACACGTTAACAATATTCTTTGCCGGGTTTGGATATATCCTCAAGTGTTGAAATGACGGTTCTTTAATTGAAGTAAGAGTCGATTGAATCTTAACGTCAACTGAATCCAGATAATTAATTCCGTCTGAAGACACGTAATAGCGAAGGTGGGCATTTCCTGAACTGCTTGCAGAAAAGTAAATATCGATAACGCTATTCGAATCGTGAGGAACTACATACAAATCGGTTGACCAAATTCTGTCTTCATTGGCACCGTAACACTGCTCACCCCAGCACAAGTAATTCGTCCATCCTTCTGGTTGGTTGATTACTTTTCGGGTAATTTTCCAACTCTTATTGGAGCTTGCATTATTAGAGACATACAAAGCGTCAAGTTCCTGGCTATAGGTATTATCCCTGCTTTCTACCTGAATTACTTTACCTGACACGTGCTCACCAGCAACACTATCCTGATTAATGGAAATTTGAGCATTTAAAGTATTCATCCAAATAATTAGGAACAACGCAAAACATGTTTTCATGAGATTCAAATTTAGGGTTCAAAGAAAGGTGTACGAAATCCAATTTGAAAAGAAATGGCTATGACAATGAGGGACAATTGAAATTCCCAATATTTCTAACTGATTAAGCTAACATTATAAACTTGTAAGGGGGGTAGAATCGGAGTAACCTAGTTGTTGTCATTAAGATTTATCCTTAATAATTGAGGCGATTTGAATAAGATTTTGAATTAATCTCCGGTTGGAGCAATGGTTAGATTGATGCCTTTAAGGATACCAGAAAAAATTAGGTTTGATGTAAGGGAATATCTTTAATTATCTGGCAAAATCATTCATTTTTGTCCAGACCTCTATGAAATTAGATAATCAGAAGGACTTCTTCCGTATCTTGATTTAAACAACCTAGAAAAACTAGAAGTGTTTTCAAAGCCAACTTCATACACCACTTCTGAAATTGTGGCAAATTGTTTGGCTTCGAGATATTGTATGGCTTGTTGCAGGCGAATGTCTCTAATAAACTGACCCGAAGTGAGTCCTGTTGACCCTTTGATTTGTCTGGACAAAGTTGCAGAGCTAACCGCTGCTTTTTTGGCCAATTCAGTAACTGTAAACGAACTGTCTGAAAGATTCTTTCGTACAATTTCCTCTAGTTTGTTGATTTGTTGCTCCGTATACGATGGCTCCTTTTCTTCAATATCCTCATTGTCTTCTTTCAATTGCTTTTGACGCTCAAAGGCGTTGCTAATTAGGTTTTGAACCCTTGCCAAAAGCTCAGTTTCAATAAATGGCTTTACCAAATAATCGTCCACGCCTGTTCTAAGAGCTGATATCCGGTCCTTTTCGTTGGCGTGAGCAGTTAGGGTGATAAAAGGGATAAAACGCAGTATCTCGTCCTCTTTTACATGTTTGGCAAAGGTCAAGCCGTCCATGCCGGGCATTTTTACGTCAGATACGATTAAGTCTGGTTTAAAATCGGTAAGTTTATCCAGAGCTTGTTGACCGTCAAAAGCTTCTGTTACTTCGTAATTATCCACCAATAGGCTTTTGATGTACTTCCGCATATCCGAATGGTCTTCAACAAGCAGAATAGAAGGTTTATTGCCTGAAGGGGTTTTAATAGGGATAATGGATTCTAGTTCCGATTCAATGCTTAGTTCTTCGAATGATTCATTTTCAGAAACACTTTCTATTTCCAAAGTGCTGGGCAACACCAAAGTGAAGCAGCTTCCTTTATCCATGGTACTGATAACCGAGATTTCTCCGCCGTGTAGTTTTGCTAATTCTTGCGATAAAGTCAATCCGACACCCGAACCTCCATATTGGCTTTGATTTGAGCTCGAAGATTGGTGAAATCGGTCAAACACGTGCGAAATGTCTACTTCTGGGATTCCAATTCCTGAATCTTCTACCACAATTTTGTAGTGTTCCTGATTGACCGAGGCTTTTATAAATCCCACCTTGACGGTTCCGCCTTCTGGCGTGAATTTTACTGCATTAAACACCAAGTTGGTGATTATGGTTTTAATTTTTTCCGCATCAACATTTAAGTAAACAGACTCGTTTTTTAGGTTGAATTTAAGTTCTACGCCTTTGTCTTTAGCATAGGTAACGTGTGCAGATACCACAGATTCTATCAATGCATTAATATTTGAGGGCTGTGGTTTTAAAGAGAGTTTACCAGATTCCAACCTCGATATTTCAAGAATTTCATTGACCCGATTCACCAACTGGTCGCCGTATTTCTGTGCCATTTTCACCTCTTCAAGCGCATTATTGGGTAGTTTGTTCTGATTGATAAGCTTTTGAATGGGCCCTAAGATCAGAGTAAGCGGAGTTCTTAGCTCATGGGCAATGTTGGTAAACCAGCGCGATTGAGTGGCTTGCAGGTCAGCCAATTTATCAGCATAGGCTTCAATTTCTTTGTTTTTTCTTACTTGTATTCTAGAATAGTAGTAAAGGATTCCTGCGATAATTAGGATAAGGGCAATTCCAATAAATAGCGCAAATCGAAATGTTCTTGCCGAATCAATCTCAGCTTCTTGTCTGGCCAGTTGCTCGTCTTGCAATTGAATTTGTTGTTGCTGCTGTTCCGCAGCATATTTCACAGACAGTTCTTTACTAATGGCAACTTTTTCTTTCGCTAAAGAAGAATCTTTAAACTGTTGGTGAATAGAAAGGTAGAAGTAGGAGGAATCGAATTTTTTAAGCATAGCATACCCGTCGGAGATTTGTTTTGAGGTTTGATTCAATAACTCATTGTGTTTTTCTGATTTAGCAATGGTGTAGGCTTTTCGTCCGTATTCAATTGCTTTTTTTGGCTTATTATCTCTAACTTTTAACTCTGCTAATTCTTTGTAGCAAAAGGCCCGAGATATGGGTTTGTCAATTCTTTTGTGGCAAGCTAAAGCCTGTAGTAGGTACGATTCACTTTTCACATATTCATTTAGGTCTAGATTTATGTTGGCCAAATTGGAATAAATTCGGGCTGAATCCCAAGCGTTGAAAAGGTGTTTGAATTGCTCTAAAGTCTCTAGGTAAAGGAGTAATGCTTTTTCAGGGTCCTGTTGTTTGTAAGCCAATGCCAAGTTAACTTTAGACGACAGCATACCGCGTTCTATTTGGGCGTTTTCAAAATTTTGATACGAATTGCTAAGGTGTTTTATGGCAAGTTTAGTTTCATCTTGTTCTCGATACAACTCTCCAATTCGGCTGTTTAATCGTCCTTTTTCTTCGTGGTCTTCAATTTCATTTGCCAATCTAAGTAGCCTAAAAGCTACATCAAGAGCTTTATCAACGTTATCAATTCTGCGATAACTTTCCACTGCCCATATTTCAATTTTTATTTGCTGCTTTGGGTTGTTCCGAAGTAAAGCAACTTCACCTGCTATTAAAAATTCCTCGGCAGCCTTCGAATAGTTTTTCTCGTCGAAATAGGAAAAAGCGATTAGGTTATGACCTTCTTCAAGTTGCTCCTCTGTACATTGGTTTGTGTTTTCGATAGCCTGAAATGCAAATTTTCGAGAAGCTTCAAATTCGTTTCCGGACAAAGCATTGCTTAAACCTAATAATAGCGGAATGCTATCTTTTGAATTTTGGGTGTTTGATAAAGCAGTTTTAAGGCTGTCAGTTTTATTCGAACCTTGAGCAAAAAGGAAAGTTTGAAAACTGGCAAAAAGACAAATTGCAAAACAAATTCTAATGGTTTTTTTAATTATCGACCTGCCTGAAGTGTCCGATTTTATTGCGCTTGACGATTTTCGCATATTCATTGCTGCTTTTCGCACAGTGGTTTTTGGAGGCTCTGTCTCACTTTTGTCTTGTTCAATTAATGAATCGTAAAAATATTGGATTTTATAAATAGAGAGAAGGGAATACAAATTAAGAATAACACTAAAAACAGCAGAACATGAAAACAAAAAAAACAAAGACTAAGAGATTAATTCAAATTGGGCTAGCCGGATTGGTTTCGTTAGCGGTAATTTCTTGCGGACAAGAAAAAGTAGAAAAACAAATAGAGGCTGAAGCTGCGCACGCACATTCACACGACCATGGAGCCGGAGCGCATTCGCACGACCATGGACATGGACATACGCATGATAATGTCGTTAAAGAAACCTTTTCTATTGACAAGTTAATGGACGAAGTGAAAACCGCTCCAGACTCGATTATCAATTACTTGCACGCCCAACATCACAATCATAAGGTATTGGAAAGAAGAACTGTTCCTGCAGGTTATGAAACCAAAGATTTGAAATATTGGAAAAACTACGCTGCACAGGTTGAAGACTTACCAGTAATTAACCCAGGCCCAGGAGAATATGTTCACGTAATGGAAGGTCACAAACACAGCTACCAAAACTTGGTGATTGGAATTACAGAAACTTTTCCGGGTGGAGCACCACCAATGCATACGCACAAAGGTGAAGAGTCTCACGTATTGTTAGAAGGTGAAATATTGTACGCTTTGGGCGATACCATGTTTACCATTACAGGCCCTTATATTGTGAATATTCCACCAATGGTACCTCACGCATTCAAGAACATTGGCGATAAAACAGCCAACTTGGTAGTTATTTTTCCAACTAACGTTTGGGAATACGATGTGCTAGACTATTTCCCTTTTGAAGGCTACGACGCCAAAGGGAACAAAATAGAAGAAGAAAACTAAAGAAGTTCTGTTGTAATAGGTTGGGGCCATGAGCTGAACATCTCTCGGCTTAGCCCCAACCATTTACCCACTCATTTTTTCAATTGCGCTAATTAGTGATTCTCACCCGAATCATTGAATTACTGCGCTTTTGCGGAACCCTTATATCCCTTCAAAAGTTAAATTTTTCATGAATACTCAAGAAACAGGACATATATCATTACAAGCAGTGCTTATTGCAGTTTTGCTCGCTGTTACAGCGATTGGCGCTTGGGAAGGGTATTGTCGTTCGGAGCGATATCAACTCAAACCCAACGACGATAAACACTTGTGGGCAGAACAACGCCATAAGCTTACAGATTTATCTTCGGAAGACGTGGTGGTGGTTGGTTCCTCTAGAATCATGTTTGATATCCAATTGGATACTTGGGAGGAGTTAGAAGGCCGAAAGCCTGTAATGTTAGCCGTAGCCGGTAGTCCTGCAATGCCAGTTTTAAGAGATGTAGTGCACAATAGCGATTTCGCTGGAACTTTGATACTCGGAGTTTCACCAAGCTTGTATTTCGCGCCATTAACCAAAGAGCAGCACGGGTATAATAAAATTCAGAAATGGATTGACCATTATCACAATAGAACCTATGCCGACCGATTGGGGCATTTTTTAGCTGTAAACGGTCCTCAAAAATTGTTCACTTTCCTTACCAGTACCGAAGGTGATTTTTATAACGAACTCGATTTAAGAACCTTGCTCAAGCGCATTCCGCTGGGACAGAGACTACCAGCTTTACCGCCATTCCCAATTTTATATCAAGTAAATGAAGATAGAAACGTAAACCTAATGCCACAGGTAGCCGAAGCAGGGCTATATCAAGACCAGATTAAAACTTTTTGGAATACTGTGTTTACTCCAAAATCAGAAGATATTCCTTCTGAAGAAGAGCAACTAGAGATAAAAAATAAAATAATAACCGAATCGGTGGAGTTGGTTCAGGCATTTGAAAAACGTGGAGGAAAAGTCATTTTGGTAAGATGCCCTTCGCAAGATAATGTGCTGAAAATAGAAGAGGAGCTTTACCCAAGAAATCAGTATTGGAATTCTTTAAGTAAAAAATTAGGTGTACCGTCATATTACTTTAGGGATTACAACTTTATGAACAAATATGAGCTACCTGAAATGTCACACATGAAAGGGGAGGACGCCCGAAATTTCACAGCAGATTTTATTGCTCAACTGAAAAAAGACAATCAATTATAATCCATTGAACTAGAGAACACCATGTTATTCAACTCCATATCATTCATTCTGTTTCTGGCTGTAGTTCTGGTGTTCTACAACTTACCACTTGCTTGGAAACACAAAAAGCTCATGCTTTTATTGGCGAGTTATGTGTTTTACGGACTATGGAATCCACCATTAATTGCTTTGTTATGGATATCAACCATGGTGGATTGGAAGGCAGCCAACATGCTGCAAAAAATAACCGAGCCCAATAAAAGAAAAATGTGGTTAATGCTAAGCATGACGGTAAACTTGGGCTTTTTGGCGTTTTTCAAATACGGTGGATTTCTACTGGAAAACTTCACTCTTATTGTGAATGCCTTGGGAATGGAATTTAACCCGGCCCAGCCCAACATTATCTTACCCATGGGTATTTCGTTTTACACCTTCCAGACCATGTCTTATACCATAGACGTGTACAACCGAAAAGCAGAACCCTCTAAATCGTTTCTTGACTTTGCCCTTTATGTAACCTTCTTTCCGCAATTGGTTGCAGGGCCAATAGTACGTGCAGAAGGCCTTTTAGGACAATTTATAAAGCCCAAAAAGGCAACAATGGAGCAGCTAATTTGGGGAGCATTTTTGCTTACCGTTGGTCTATTTCAGAAGGTAGTACTTGCCGATACATTGCTTGCTCCTTCGGCCGATGCGGTGTTTAATGCCCATGCAGGGCTGGCAAGCATTGACGCTTGGTGCGGTGTGCTTGCATTTTCAGGTCAAATCTTTTTTGATTTTGCTGGATATTCAACTTGCGCAATAGGAATTGCACTTATGTTAGGCATTGTACTCCCTCATAACTTTCTATACCCATATGCTTCCATTGGCTTCTCGGATTTGTGGAGACGGTGGCACATTTCGCTTTCTTCTTGGTTACGTGACTACCTATACATTTCACTAGGCGGTAACAAAAATGGAATCGTAAAAACCTATATCTACTTAATGATTACCATGTTGCTGGGCGGCTTGTGGCACGGTGCTTCTTGGAACTTTGTTATTTGGGGCGGATTGCATGGTACTTATTTGGTTGTTGAACGATTGCTAAAAGGCAAGTTCTCCATGAAGACAACGGGGATTCAAGGCGTTTTTCTAGCTCTGCTGACCTTTACTTGCGTAAACATTACTTGGGTGTTTTTTAGGGCCGAAAACTTCTCTGGTGCAGTCTCTATTCTTACTTCCATGTTTTCGAGAGTTCCTAATGGGATTCAAGTTTTGGAATACTTTGATATTTACACCACCCTTGTAGTGATTGCCCTTCTTTTTACGGCCCATTGGTTTATGCGAAACCAAACTTTAGCACAGTTAAAATACATCAGAAAAAGCAGCATTGGTGTGATCTGGGCAGTTATGCTAATTCTAATAATAGTGGCTCAATCGGCTGGTGAGCAATTCGTTTATTTTCAATTTTAATGAGACTTAAAATCAAATGATTATGATACATTCTAAAACCATTTTAACGGCAGTAACTTGTATGCTATTTGGTATAACCGGCTTTGCAGAAGAAAATACTAAAAAGTCGATTCAAGATATTTTTGAAACACCAGATACCAACCAAAGAATTGAAAAAGTTCTGAATACCTTTTTCAAAACTTCGGATACTGACCCAATAAAAACTTTAAGGCAGCTACAAAGTATAAATACAATAGCCAAAAACAAAGAAGACAAACTAGTTGAGGCCCTAAGCACGTCCTGTTTAGCCTACGGTTATAGAGGAGTAGGACAAAACAAAAAAAGCCTAGAAACAGCATTGAAAGGGCGAACGCTAGCTCAGGAATCAAGAAACGATAAGGTGTTGGCTATATCCTGCAATATCGTAGGGGTATGTTATAAAGACTTGAAGGATTATCCCCGGGCCAAGAAATATTTTAATGAACTTATCGCATTGTGTGATGCAGATAAATGTCAAGAAGTTAAGACTTGGGGACTTCAAAACTTATCTGATGTCTTCTTGGCTGAAAATAAGGTTGATTCCGCGTTAAAGTGTGCTCAAAAATCATTTGAACTTTCCATTTACACCAATAAAAAGAGGATGCAAGGTTATACCTATATAAGTTTAGGAGATATTCATGGGAAGTTGAATCATGCCGATTTGGCTAAAGGATATTTCAATTTGGCGATTAAGGCTGGGGTTGAAGAGAAGTCACCGAAACAAATCAACTGGGCTTACAAGGCACAAGCCGAATACTTTCAAAAATTAGGAGCTAAAGATTCGGCAATTTATTCTGCAAAAAGTGCTATTTGGGCCGTTGAAAACACTTCGTTTGCAGTCTACCAAAGAGAACCAGCTAAAATCTTAAAGGACTTATATCAAAATAGTAATGTAGATAGTGCGTATAAATACGCTGAAATCTATCACACCGCCAATGAGCAATACTTCAATACCCAAGTTATTCAGCAAACCCAATTTTTAACTTTTGAAGAAGAAACAAGGGCAGAAGAATCTCGAATGCTTGAGCTACAACTTGCAGAAGAACAAAAGAAGACCATTCAGTATGTCCTCATAAGTATCGCAATTGCTGTAATCATAATAGTATTAATGCTTCTGACGAAAATGGCGTACACCAACCCTAAATTTATTAAGCTCTTTGGGGTAGGAACGTTACTAATCGTTTTCGAGTTTTTCAACCTTCTTTTTCACTCCTTTTTAGGAGAACTAACGCACCATTCCCCAATATTAATGTTGCTTGGATTAGCAAGTATGGCTGCTGTATTAGTTCCAATGCATCACAAACTCGAAAAATGGACCATTACTAAAATGGCAACCAGCGAGCTGGCCTAATCTGACATTAATTAAAAAAATAAATATGAAACGACACGTATTTTTTTCAATTCTGATTCTGACTTCAATTCAAGTAATTGGACAAAACATTGGCATAAACGACACGGGTTCAACGCCTAACGCGAAGGCAATATTGGATGTAGATGTTAGTACAAACGACAAAGGTGTTTTACTGCCTCGTTTAACTACCACGCAACGCACTGCAATGACACTAGGAGCTTCAGAAGAAGGAATGTTGTTGTACGACGAAACTACCAACTCTTTTTGGGTTTGGTCGGGTAGTGCTTGGTCAGAAATGACCTCTGGAGGTTGGAAACTTGATGGCAATTCAGGAACTTCTTCAGGTACAAACTTTATTGGTACTTCAGATAATGTGGACTTGGATTTTAGGGCAAATAACACGGTTTATGTTCGCCTTACTGCTAATGGCAGGCTGGAAACAGTTAATACTGGCAACTCCGTATTTGTAGGAGAAAGTGCGGGTGAAAATGATGATTTAACCAATAATCAAAATGTATTCATAGGATACAGAACAGGCCGTGCAACTACAACAGGAACTTTGAACTTGGCTATGGGAAGTCAGGCTATGCTATCGAATACATCGGGGTATCGAAACACCGCTGTTGGTTCCGATGCGTTAAATGCCAATCTTAATGGCTTTAGAAATACTGCTTTAGGCGCTCAATCGTTAAAAGCAAACACAACAGGTTCCTACAATATTGCTGCTGGGTATAATGCATTGGCCTCGAATACAGAAGGAAATAATTCAGTTGCTATTGGAAATCATGCGCTATTTTCTACTAGTACAATGTCAAGTTCTTTGGCTGTTGGTGACTCTGCTCTTTTCGCCAACACTAGTGGTTCTAACAACGTGGCTATCGGTTCATTAGCATTACAAAGCAATACAACTGGATATTACAATACTGCATTAGGAAAAGAAAGTTTAAAATCCAATACAGTTGGGAATAACAATTTGGCATTCGGATATAAGGCTCTTTCTTCGAATACTACTGGCGATAATTTAGTTGCCATTGGCAACCACGCTCTATTTTCTGCTACTACTTCTTCCGGTTTAATAGCTATCGGGGATTCTGCTTTATTTTCTAATTCTTATGGCTATGATAATGTTGCAATAAGTCCTTTTGGATTAAAAAATAACACCACTGGTAAGGGGAATTTGGCTGTTGGCTCACATGCATTACTGAGCAATATCGTAGGAAGTTACAATGTTGCTCTTGGCGCCAGCGCTTTGAGAAATAGTACCACTAGTAGCAATGTTGCAATCGGTTTTGAGACTTTAATGAATCAGACATCGGGTGCTAAAAATGTGGCAATCGGTTATAAGGTGTTGGAAGATTTATCTACCGGTGATAGAAATGTTGCTTGTGGGTATTTTTCAATGAATAAAAACACCTCTGGAGAAAAAAATGTTGCTTTTGGTTATTATGCAGGGTATCGATGTAGAGGAAGCGGAAATGTCTTCCTTGGGCACTCAGCAGGATTACACGAAACAGGTTCAAACAACCTTTATATTGACAATTCGAACACTACAACACCTTTAATTAAAGGAGATTTCGACTTGGACTCTGTTTTTATTCATGGTGATTTATTAGTGCGCGATGATTTGATGCCGTTAACTGATGAAACAGGAAATTTGGGAAGTTCATCTAAGCGATGGCGTGTTTTGTATTCAAGGTTCGGAGTAGTTCAAACCTCTGATATTCGATTTAAGAAGAATATCAAGAATCTTCAGTATGGATTATTAGATGTTATGTCTTTACGTCCAGTTAGTTATGATTGGAAAAACGATTCTACAGCTTCCCGAAAAATAGGCTTTATAGCCCAAGAACTTGAAAAAGTAATTCCTGAAGTTGTTCACACTGGGGACGATAGCCTACAAACCAAAGGAGTGAATTACGCCGAACTCGTTTCCGTTTTAGTTAAGGCAGTTCAAGAGTTAAAGGGCGAGTTAGAGGCAACATCTTCCAAAACAAATACATTAGAAAAGGAGAACTTGAAATTCAAAAGTGAAATTGAAGGATTGCAAGAACAAGTTGAAAGATTGCAATTCCGAACGGATGAAGTCAAACTCTAATTGAATTCTTACGCAGTCATTCAAAAATTAAAAACGATAGAGTTATGAAATATAAATTATTAGCAGTCATTCTTGCATTTGGTTCAACTCAAATGTTTGCTCAAAACATTGGCATAAACGATACGGGTTCAACTCCAAATACCAAAGCAATTTTAGATGTTGATGTCAGCACTAACGACAAGGGTGTTTTGCTGCCTCGTTTAACTACCACACAACGCACAGCTATGACACTGGGAGCTTCGGAAGAAGGAATGCTGTTGTACGACGAAACCACCAACTCGTTTTGGGTTTGGTCGGGGAGTGCATGGTCAGAAATGACTTCTGGAGGTTGGAAACTCGATGGCAATTCAGGAACTGCTTCCGGAACAAACTTTATCGGAACCTCAGATAATGTGGACTTGGATTTCAGGGCAAATAACACGGTTTACGTGCGCCTTACAGCCAACGGCAGGTTAGAAATGTTAAACACAGGAAAATCAATCTTTTTAGGAGAAGAAGCCGGCGAAAGCGATGATTTGAGTGATAATGAAAACGTTTTTGTAGGCTATCAATCCGGAAAGGTAACTACTACAGGTACATTTAACATGGCTGTAGGGAGCCAGTCTTTATCGTCAAATACTACAGGGTATCGCAATACCGCAGTAGGTTCAGTGGCATTAAATGACAACACTACTGGGTTTAGAAACACAGCTCTAGGTTCACAAGCGCTTCAAAAAAACACAACTGGCGACTATAATGTAGCTGCAGGGTATAATGCACTCTCGAAAAATACTACGGGTAATAATTCTGTAGCTATTGGTAACCACGCTTTATATTCCAATACTTCCGCCTCAGGTTCTGTGGCAGTAGGCGATTCTGCTCTGTACTCTAACACTACTGGCAGCTCTAATAATGCTTTTGGTGATGGGGCATTACAAAATTTAACCACAGGAAATAGAAATGTGGCAATGGGTGGATTAGCGCTATCAAACACACAAACAGTTTCTGATTTAGTTGCAATTGGTTATTCATCTTTATTATCGAACACAACTGGTTCTAATAATGTTGCTGTGGGTAGTTATACATTAAACAAAAACACTTCAGGATACAATAATTCTGCAATTGGAAACAGTGCCCTTTCTGCAAATACCTCTGGACATAGAAACTCTGCCTTGGGTTACCAATCCTTGTTTTCGAACACAAATGGGTTTAGAAATGCGGCGAATGGCGCGTATTCCTTGTATTCGAATACTGGAGGCGATGACAATGCTGTATCTGGTTCTTATGCTATGTTTTTTAACACTTCAGGGAATCAAAATGCCGCGGTTGGTTCATATTCTTTGTATCAAAACACGACTGGGTTAAACAACTCCGCTTTTGGATATAGGTCAATGTACTCAAACAGCACCGGAGAAAATAACGTAGCTAACGGAGCTTATTCAATGTACGGGAATACTACAGGTGGAAGCAACTCTGCTTCGGGATATAAAGCATTTTATACGAACACAACCGGAAATAATAACGTGGCTAATGGATTTGAATCTATGTATCTTAATTCTACAGGACATTCTAATACTGCAGCAGGATATCGGTCCTTATATGGAAATACAACCGGTCATAGTAATGTTGCAATTGGGGGTGAAGCACTTATTAGTAATAAAACAGGTTATTACAATACGTCGATAGGTTATGCTTCTTTGTTTAATACTTCTACTGGGCATAGCAATACAGGTTCTGGCTACAGGGCACTTTACACAAATACAACTGGTTATAGAAACGTTTCGGACGGTGCGTATGCATTGCACTTCAATACTGTGGGTCACAACAATGTAGCAGTTGGTGGATACGCACTTTACAAAAACACTACAGGAATTGAAAACGTAGCTCAAGGAACTTACGCCTTGTATAATAACGAAGTTGGAAATAGAAACACCTCTATAGGAACAAACTCCATGACTTCTTGCACAGGTGCATCCAATTCTACAGCCATAGGATATCGTTCTCATTACAGTAATACTTCGGGTACACATAACGTCGCTGTAGGCTCCGAAACCTTGGAAAATAATACAACAGGGGGATATAATGTCTCGGTTGGAACCAAAGCGCTAAGCGCCAATACGACGGGAAACCAAAACACATCACTTGGAGCAAATGCTCTTGAGAGTAATACAACGGGGTTTAATAATTCTGCCGTTGGGCAAGATGCACTCAATAAAAGCATAAACGGTGAAAAGAATTGTGCATTTGGCGTTTCTTCTTTAAGTTCTACTTTAACAGGTGACAGGAATACAGCATTAGGGTTTAATGCTGGTGCTTCTACCACCGGAAATGGAAATATATTTATAGGTCATGAAGCCGGTTCAGCTGAAACGGGTAGCAATACCTTGTACATTGACAATTCCAACACAACAACTCCATTAATAAAAGGCAATTTCTCAGCAAAACAAGTGGATATTTATGGGCACTTTTCGGTAAATGGAAACCTAAAACCTATTACAGATAATACTTATACGTGTGGAGCCGTTTCCAATCGCTGGACTGTGGTTTATGCTGTCAACGGCACCATTCAAACCTCTGACGTTCGATTTAAAAAGAAAATCAAAAATGTAGAATACGGTTTATCCGAGGTTATGTCTTTGCGACCGGTTCGTTACGAATGGAAAAACGACTCCACAGCAACCAAGAAAATAGGCTTTATAGCCCAAGAGCTAGAAAAAGTAATTCCAGAGGTTGTGCTTACTGGTGAAGATAGCTTGCAAACCAAAGGAGTGAATTACGCAGAGCTGGTGCCTGTTTTGGTAAAGGCAATTCAGGAATTAACCGATAAACTAGAAAAGAACACGCAAGAAACGTTAGAGGTAAAACGGCAATTAAATGCCCTTAAAAGTGAAGCTCAAATTCAAGTAACAAATTCAACAACAGGATTATGAAAAAAACAATTGAAATTCTGATAGTATTATTCCTGTACGGAGTGCCAAGTAGCGCCCAGCTGGTGTTCAACGACGGCGGATATGTAGTTATGAACGATTCAGCAAAATTGCTTATCAATAACAGCGATACTTCTGGAATAATAACATTGGGTACTGGAGGGAAACTGGTTTCTGAAAACGAGCAAAACGACGTTATTTGGAACGTAGGAAATTCAACGGGTACCTATACTGTTCCTTTTTCAACCAAACCCATTATTCAAGGTGGAACGGGAGTAGAAATCCCATTTACCCTTTCCATTGATACCGCTGCGGCAGATGCAACAGGAAGCATTCGTTTTTCAACCTGGCAAACTAACAATTCTAATGTTCCCTATCCTTCAGTCGTAACCAACATGATGCGCAGTTCGGACGGAATGGACGGTAGCATGGGAGCAATTGACCGATTTTGGTGTGTCACACCAAGTTTTACAGGAACCAACCCAGCGGGTACAGCTAGTTTTGGATACGATGAAAATGAAATAGGCGGGGGCAACTCTATTACAGAAGGTACTATGATTGCCCAAAGATACAACGCCAGCAATGATAGTTGGGAAGGCTTAACGTTTGGTACTGTAAATACGTCCTCAAATACCGTCAGCGGAATTTCTATTCCGTCCAATTCATTCCACGCCAACTGGATTCTAGTGGACGGGGGCGCGCCGTTACCCGTCGAATTATTGAACTTTGAAGTGGAATGCGCTGAATCAGAGGTAATTATAAGTTGGGAAACGGCTTCAGAAATCAATAGCAGTCATTTCATTGTCGAACGCATTGAACTCGATAAAGAACCCGTTCAGATTGCCAGAGTAAACAGTTCGTATTATTCCAATTCGGTGAAAGCGTATCAAGTGACTGACGATTACTTTTCTTCTGGTAACGTGTATTACAGATTAAAGCAATTTGACTTTAACGGAAAAAGCGAAACTTATGATATGGCGCTCCTAGATTGCGATAAAATCAAAAACACTAATTCCGGATTTGAGATAAAACAGGTGTACTTTTCGAGTAATCAATTGTTTTTTAAAATTGAATCTCATGTTCATGCAAGTGGTCAAATCCAACTCTTAGATTTGAATGGAAAAGAAGTTCAAAACATGAATTTTACAATAATGGAAGGCGAACAACAAGAAGAAATCACAACCAATTCATTAGCAAACTCAATTTATCTCGTTCGATTTAGGTCGGAATCTCATGAACAGAGATTAAGAGTCGTCAAACATTAATTGAATTTTCAAGATTTTATATGCTCTTAAAGGCCTAGCACCATACTGGCGTGCTTGCCCACACTAGTACGTGGAGCGGATAGGCCATGTCCATTGACCTTCCTTAATTCGAATACTTCGAAAGTAGTGAAGTGACAACCGATTAGCTCATATTTAGTTCAAAAATACTGGCGCGAGGGCGAGGGCTTGGCAGTTCTCTCACGTTGTCTTTACTGGATAGAACACTAAATAACCAGAGCGGTCCGAACCCTCGGCTTAGGTTGGCTCAGAGCTCCAATGAAGCACTGACCTTTGTAGAGTTATGGTATGACAAACTTTACTCTTAAAATCAGAACTATTAATAAAAAATCAGCTCTTTAGAAAATAGATAATTGAACCCACAATATTTATTAGGTTTCCATACTATACTTGCGAGACAATACACTAAAACTAAGGTGGGGATTAAAATTAGCATATTGGGATGTGGTTGGTTGGGATTTCCGTTAGCGGAATCCTTAATCTATAAAGGATTTCAGGTAAAAGGTTCAGTTCGTTCACAAGAGAGGGTGCAAAAGCTTGAAAAGAAAGGAATCAACCCATTTCTAATCAATTTGGGTTCGGCACAGAATGACTATTTAGCTTTCTGTGATTCGGAGATTCTAATCATAGCCGTACCCGAAAAAGAAGTTGCTGGTTTTGCTAATTTGATTGAACAAATTGAAAAATCGAACATCAAAAAGGTTATCTACATTAGCTCAACTTCGGTTTATGAAAACAGTAACGAAGAAGTTACCGAAGCCACACCGGTTAAGGATTGTCCACTTTCAAGGATAGAAGAGCTGTTTAGAAATAAGACCCGTTTTGAAACAACCGTAATCCGTTTTGCTGGTTTGTTTGGCTACGATAGAAAACCTGTAAATTTTATCCCCAAGACCAAACCCATGCAAAACCCTATAGGGTTTGTAAACCTTGTTCATAGAGACGATTGTATTGGAATAATTGAAGAAATCATTCGTCAAAATTGCTGGGGAGAAACGTTTAATGCCTGCGCCGATTCGCATCCAGCTAGGAGGGAATTTTATACCGAAGTTGCTAAAAAAGAGGGTCAATCCGCTCCCAAATTTGATGAAAACTCAGCAAATAATTGGAAAATTGTATCAAGTAACAAGTTGAAAACTAAATTAAATTATAGTTTTCAATATGTTGATATAATGTAATTTACTTAACCAGAGGAGGGGGTTCGCTCAACTTTCAATACTATTAAATCAAAAATTGTTTCGATAAATTTCTATCAAAATTCACATAGTAAGGATTCCTTACTATATTTGCGTTATGAATTCGCGATTCAATCAAATTTTTTAATAATCTCAAAATTTTAAACAAGATGAGTAAATCAGTTTTTTATCACGCAGGATGTTCAGTATGTGTGAGTGCAGAACAAGACATTTTAAATTTAATGGATTCTTCAACCGTTGAAGTTGTAAACATAGGTGAAGACCGAAACAGAATAGCAGAGGCAGAAAATGCGGGACTTAAATCAGTTCCGGCATTAGTTACACCAAACGGAAACGTATTGCACATAAATTACGGTGCAAGCATGGCAGACGTAAAAGGGTAATTATTCAAATCATTTACTAAACTTCTGGTACTTGAGCGTACCAGAAGTTTATGTTTTAAAAGAAGTCATGCAATTAAAAAAATATTGGGTTTTAGTAGTCGGAATGATAACGGTTTCCTTGGTGGTGCTTGGCACATCCAACTGGACTCAGCAAAAACAAGAAAAAATGAAAGTAGTGGTTTGGGATACTTATGTAAAAAAGAAAGATGGAGTCATTATGCATTTCGATATTTTGGCTCCAATAACTATCGTAGATGAAGCCACCATTCATGAATACGGCAAGCAATATTTGGCGGAAAAAGGGCAGGAGGGACAATTGCTCTCAGCCAAAGAGTGCAGGAGGTGTCATGTGGAAACGATGAAACCCGCCTGGGAAGCAGATATTGAGAAAAAAGGTTATTACATTATTGAAATGGAGAATTGCAATTAGAGTGAATAATGAATAAGCAAAATACTTTGTTTTCGATACAAAACCCTCACGGGTTTCACTCAAACTGACAGTTTTTTGCTTACGAAATAAAGATATTCTGAAATATATGAATAGACTAAAACTCGAATACGACGCACTATTACAAGGTGATTTTAAGGTAGGAAAACTCAACTTTTTGTTTGCCTTTCAGGTCAATTGTCCCGGGTGCTTTTTTTATGGCTTTCCGGTTGTTAATGAGTTGTACCATAAGCATAACGGCGCAATCAACTTCTTAGGGCTTTCCACTGCGTTTGAAGATTTTGAATTCAACACCCGTGAAAATACCACGCTGTTATTGAACGATAAAAAGCTGGTCGGTGAGACCAAAAAAGCATTGAACGAGCAAGGTTATCAAGTATATCCTCAAAACATTGATTTTCCTATAGCAATGGATCGCATGCAAAACAAAGCAGATTTTATATCGGATGAAAACATTGAAAGCATTTGCAGACTAAATCCGAACTACGATATTTGGCCCGATTTTGAGCAAAAACAACTGCACGAAAACATTGAAAAGTATTTAGAACAGCAATCCAACATCCCTAGTACATTTACCTTAAACCAATTTAGAGGAACGCCTACATTTGTTGTGTTTAATGAAGAATACAGCGTTTTGGAACACTGGTTCGGTCATAAAACACCACAAGAAATAAACGAAATACTAAACAAATGGCTCTAAAAAAGGAATCGGTATTTGATACGGAAAAGCAGCACCACAACCTTGATAGTAAAATTATTGTGGCCTTCGAAAAAATATCGGAGGTTTATCGCGTGTTGCAATGGAGTCAGGCGCAGGAAAACAAAATCAGCCCTATCCAATTACAAATCCTTGTATTCATTAAATACCATACGCCCGAGAAGTGCAAAGTGGGGTATATGGCCAGGGATTTTAATATTACCAAAGCCACTATCAGCGATTCAGTAAAAACCCTGCTAAGCAAGGGATACCTGAACAAAGTGGTGGATACCTCAGATACCAGAAGTTTTACCTTATCCCTAACTTCAGAAGGTGAAAAATTGGCTTCAAAAGTGGAGCATTATACGCACGAACTTAAAGCGCCCTTGTTGGATTTGGACGCATCTAAAAAAGAGGTGCTTTTTGATAGCTTAACTGAGTTGATCTACAAACTGCAGCGCAACGGAATTATTGATGTTCAGCGCATGTGTTTTACCTGCACCAATTACGAAGGCGATAAAAACGCAGCCCATTATTGTAAACTGATGAAAACTGAGCTTACTAAAAACGCGCTAAGAATGGATTGCCCCGAGCATTTGGAAGTAGTGAAATAATGAGAGTCATATCCACCAATATTTCAGCGGCTAAAACAATTGTTTGGCAGGGTAAGGAAGTTCAAACCGGAATTTTTAAGGAACCTGTTAAGCAACCTCTAATTCTTGAAAAAACCGATGTTCTAGGAGATGTCGTTGTTGACAGAAAGTATCACGGCGGAATAGACAAAGCCTGCTACCTGTTCTCGGCGGATCATTATCCATTTTGGAAGGAAAGGTATCCTGATTTAAACTGGAATTACGGCATGTTTGGCGAGAACTTAACGGTCAAGAATTGCGATGAAACCAACGTAAATATTGGAGACGTTTACGAAGTTGGCACTGCAACTATTCAGGTTTCGCAACCAAGACAACCTTGTTTTAAACTGGGCGTTCGGTTTAATGACCAAACTGTTTTAAAAGACTTCATCAATCAGCCTTATCCCGGAATTTACGTTCGTGTTCTAAAATCGGGAGAGGTACGGGTAGGTGATGATTTTCGGTTGGTAAGTAACAATCCTCAGGGCATTTCAGTATCTGAAGTATTTAAAGTGCTTTATCATAAACCTTATGAGAAGGATTTATTGGACAAAGTACTTGCCGAAGAGTTTTTAGCCGAGGGATGTAAAAGCTACATTCGTAAGAAGTATACGTTGTAACTTTGTTGGTATTGAATGTCCCATAATTGACTAGCACTATGTTAATCTAGACTTTGGTTCCGTCGATTCTGCTTTAACACAAAGAGGATAGTAAAAGGTTTTTATTCCAACCTACCGGCTTTGATTCAAAATTATCTCTCTTATTACCCAGAGCGAAATAATTAGCGAAAAGATCTGGAAGGGTAGAGTTGTGTGATCATGCAAACAGTTTTGAGAAATATCTCCTGTATGGATAAGACTGCTTTATGACGTACTATCAGTACTATTTTTATTGTTTCATGAGGGCAATTTATAATAACATTTAGACTTTCCAAATGGAATTTAATTTTTGAATTAAATCATCATTTTTATTAAGTCCTAATTTTTTGCGCAATCGATACCTAGCAGAATTGGCGCTTGAAGGGCTAACGCCTAGAACGTGAGCGATTTCCTTAGTAGAAAGGTTAATAATGAGCAATGTGCATAATCGAATCTCTCCGGTGGTTAAGTTCTGATACTGCGTTTTCAAATTAAATATAAATCCGGAGTATAGCTTATCAAAGTAGAGTAAAAAGGTCTCCCAATCCTTTTCGCCGTTAGCTTTTTGATCAATTGCCGCTACCATTTTTTCGACCAATCTTTCGTTTTCGTTCGCCCCTTCAGCTAAGACCTTTCCTACTTGAGATTTAATCTCCGCAATGATTTCGTTCTTTCCAGCAATAATTTTTGTTTGGGTTGATAGCGTTTCATTTAATTGGTTTTTTTCAATAGCAAGACTGTATATCTTTTGCTCTGCTAACATTGCCTTGCTCTGTAACAGCTCGTTATCCTTTTTAACCGATTTATTCCAGAAAAATGTTGCTAAACTCAATAAAATAAACAACATTGTTCCCGAGTATAAGTACAGTCTATTTCTTTCCTTTCTCGTACTCAGTTCATTTTCAAATTGACTCATTTTTTGCTGAATAAGAACCCGTTCATCTTGCCAATCTTTCAACTGTCTAGCTACATTTAATTTAAGGTCGGCTTTTCTTCGATTGTCTTTTTCCTGTTGTTCAAAAAGTTCGGAATAACTTTTCTGAAACCGATAGGCACTTTTAAACTGTCTATCCTGCGCTGCTGCCATCGACAAAGTTTTTAATATTTCTATTTCAGTTCTTGGGTACTTACTTGCCAATGAATCTTTATAATGGGGTAGGAGTATCTTAAGTGCTTTTTTAGGCTGTCCCATTGCTACATTAATCTTAGCTTCTAAATTGACCCAGTTCAGAAAGTCATTGTACCTGCCCTTTTGGATAAAAGAGTACTCTTTACCTCGAATAATTTTAATCGCCTTCTTATAGTTCTTAAGTTGGAGATAGGCTTCCGCTTTATTAATGTCGACACGAAAATCGGTCAAAGACAATTCAGTTAAGATTAACTGCGACCGATTTAAATAATACAACGCTGAATCTGGCTTATTCAATTTGAGATAAATCCCAGAAAGATTATTTCCATACGCGACTACATGATTTTTAATCGATAATCTCCCCGCCACTTCCAAAGCAGATTTGGTATGTTTTAAAGCTTTGTCATAGTTGTTTAACTCTTTATGCAGCAAGCCTAGGTGGTGATTGACTAACATTGTGTTTTTTAGTGAATCATTTCCATGTAATTGTGTCACCATTTCTTGAACTTCATGCACCACATCAACTGCTTGATCGAACAAACCTAGATTTCGGTAAACCCCAATAATTGAGGTACGAACCAATATGCCACCTTTTATGCTAGCCATACTGTCCGCTATGTTTTGAGATAGATGTAAGTTTTTAAGACTTTCAACATAGTTCCCTTGAATCAAGTAAGTATTACCTAGATTTAAGTAGCAGTTTGCAGTGTAGAAAGACTTGTCTAGTCTTGAGTATATAGATAATGCACTGTCCAGATAGGATACAGACATTCTAGTATTTCCTTTGATTCTGGCACTTGTTCCCAAAATAGTATACGCCTGAGCCTTGTAAAATCCTGAAGCTGACAAACCGTATTTGTAAATAATTTGAGTAACCAAAGAATCTGCAAAATTCAATTGATGCTTCTTTCTAGCAAGAACCGCTCTGTTGTAAAGAATGGCGGGCGCTATAACAGAGGCCGAAAAATCAGGTCTTCGCATCCATTGATCAAAAATTAAAGTAGCAGAATCAGGAGATTGAGTTCTCAGTTGGATTAGAATGCTATCTACAGCAGTTAAGGGTAATTTATTTAGCTCTTTGAAGGAGCCAGGATTCCCATTTGCATGGACGGTAATTATGAACAGAGTTAAGGCACCCAAGAAAAACCACTTAGTTATTTTCATAAATCGAATTAAATGATTTCTGCGTTGACCACATGGTTTTATGTCAACTATTCGCTTTTATGCATGTAGACAAATTATAGATGCTGTTGGAGTACCACGGTAAGTCGATAGATTATTTGTAGATTTACTGATATGATAATCAGTATATTAATCTATTTCAATTAAATTATTACTTTGTAATTTTCAATTTCTCATTAGAATTAGGCATCTATATTTTTTCTATAGCAATTAATTCAAACTAGATAACTCATGCTATTCATTTGCTAGCTTTTATATTCATGTTAAACCGAAACGTACAATGAAGCAACTCATTCTTAATATCTTTTTAATTATTATCAACCTATCCCTCATTTCAACGGGTTTAATTGCCCAAGTCCAGTTAGGTGGTGATATAGATGGTAAAGACAGTCTTGATTATTCTGGCCAATCGGTAAGTATGCCAGATACAAGGACTGTTGCAATAGGAGCAGCAGGTGGACATTCATTTGCAAATCGTTCTGGGAAATTACGTGTTTATAAATGGACCAATTCTTCATGGGTGCAAAAAGGGATCGACATTACTGGGGTAGACACAAACGACTATTTTGGGTATTGCGTTAGTATGCCCGATAGTAATACTGTTGCAGTTGGTGCTCCACAAGGTTACAGTAGCGATACAGGTTACGTCCGTATTTATAGGTGGAATGGGAGTTCATGGAGTCAGAAAGGACTAAACATAAAAGGAGATTCTACCGGAGGGTTCAACGGTTTTGGCCGTAGTGTTTCAATGCCGGATAGCAACACTATCGCCATTGGCGCTATTAGAGGCTCTCTGCAAGGGCAAGTGAAGGTTTATAGATGGACGGGTTCTCTATGGGCACAAAAAGGTGTTTCGATTGATGGGGACGTGAATTACGACCAAGCGGGGCATTCTGTAAGTATGCCAGATAGCAATACGGTCGCTATTGGTGCTCCTAAAAACGATGGGAACGGGAATTTATCGGGACACGTTCGCATCTACAAATGGAATGGAACCTCATGGAGTAGAAAGGGCGGAGACATTGATGGCGAAGCAGCTGGAGATCAATCAGGGCATTCAATTAATATGCCCAACGCCAATACGATTGCCATTGGTGCTATTCGGAATGGTGGAAATGGATACTTATCAGGACATACACGAATTTATAGTTGGAATGGTTCGAATTGGATTCAAAAAGGAGGAGATATCGATGGAGAAGCTAGTAATGATCAAGCCGGTCATTCGGTAAGTATGCCAGATAGCAATACGATTGCCATTGGAGTCCCAAAAAATGACGGAAATGGATCTTCTTCTGGACACGTTCGCATTTACACATGGAATGGATCCTCATGGGAAAAAAAAGGAGGAGATATTGACGGCGAAAATATTGCAGATCAATCGGGGTATTCCGTAAGTATGCCGAACATGAATACCGTTTCAATTGGAGCATTTAATAACAATGGGAACGGAAGGGGTGCTGGCCATGTTCGTGTGTATTCCTTGTGCGTCACCTTCGCAACAGATACTGTTGTCGCTTGCGATAGCATTACTTGGATTGATGGAAACACTTACGCGAAAAATGATACAATCTCAAAATACAGCCTAATCAATGCTGAAGGTTGCGACTCCATTGTCACGCTTCATCTTACTATAAAAAGAAGTACCAGTTCCATAGATTCAGTTGTAGCCTGCGATAGCTATACTTGGATCAACAGTAAAACGTACACCAGCAGTAACTCCACCGCAAAAGACACACTCGTAAATGCCGCGGGTTGTGATTCTATAGTTACACTGAATTTGACCATAAACAAGACTACTTATGCCACCGATGTTGTAAATGCCTGCGATAGCTATACTTGGATCAATAGTAAAACGTACACCAGCAGCAACTCCACAGCAAAAGACACCCTCGTAAATGCCCCGGGTTGTGATTCTATAGTTACACTGAATTTGACCATAAACAAGACTACTTATGCCACCGATGTTGTAAATGCCTGC
>CAKZKD010000033.1 GCA_937121175.1 uncultured Flavobacteriales bacterium | reverse complement strand
ACACGCAACTAATTAGTAATATTCTCTAGATGGCGTTAGAATACCCTTAATTCAAGCCATATTCAGCAAAATTTGTAATATCATGACATTATCAAACAAACAAAAGCAGTTTTTAAAAGGTCAGGCGCATAGCCTTAAGCCTGTAGTTTTACTAGGTTCTAACGGTTTAACCGAAGGCGTAGTAGTTGAAATCCAAAGCGCACTAGAAATTCACGAATTAATTAAAGTGAAGGTGCCAACAGACGATCGTGAAACCAAAAAGCTTATTTTTGATGCCATTGTTCGCGAAACAGGGGCTACTAAATTACAGACTATCGGTCATACGATTGTGCTTTATCGTCAAAGCCCTGAGAAAAAAATTCAATTACCTCGTGGCTAATAAGGTCATTTAAAGGTAAAACAAAAAAACCAGCCATTGCTGGTTTTTTTATGCCTGCTTAAAAACCCATTGTCAGCGTTTTAACTTCATAACTATTATTTTCTAGTTTACTCACTAAATAATAATGCCCGTACTGACTCTCATCCATACTTTCAATAGCTTGGTTACTCAATAATGAAGCCAACTGCGGTGTGGTATTACTATGCCCTATTACTACCACAACGCCATTTTGTGCTAATAATTGTTTTTTCAATGTCGTTAGATCAGCAGCATCATAGGTAATAACTTTAATATTATAATACGCGGCTAATGGCGCTGCCGTGTTTAGGGTGCGGTTATAGTTACTGCTGAATAACGTTATGTTTGGGTAAGTGTTAACTAACGAAACCAAGTGCTCAGCACGCGCTTGGCCTTGGGCAGTTAGAAATGGATTTTCCCCTGTTTGTTTTTCGCTATGTCGAAACAAGTAAACCTGTTCAGGGGCAGAAAAGGCGGGTTGGCAAATAAATAATAATGCTATCAACAATGTTTTTATGTGGGCGTTCATTATTGCTTCTCTCGTTTATATACTAATAGGCGATTTATAAACTCAGTTGTAAGCTCATTTATGAGTCCAGTTTCTGCATTTAAAATCAAACTAAAGCCTACATTTAAGTGCGGAAAAACCACTAAGTCACTGCGATAACCTTGCACCCAACCACTGTGGTAATAAAGCGTTTCATCATCATAATCATACACACGCCAGCCTAGCCCATAGTAGGCTTCGTTCATGTGCTCTCGCCATACTCGTCTGTAGCGTTCTTTTTTAGTATGTGTATAAGGGCGCGTTTGCGTGATCAATGCATCTAAGGATAATACCGATGGATATTGCCCTAATTGCGCATTTAACCAAATAGCCATATCTGACGCACTGGCGTTTACCCCAGCTGCCGGAGCGACTTTATAATAATTCTTTTTTAAACGGGCACTGTACCAACGCTTTTTTCCACGAACATGAGGGTGTGCGTAGTTACTATCTTGCACCATGGCATCGTAGCCTAAGCTTGCATCGTTCATTTTTAGAGGGATAAAAAATGCGTCATTGAGCCACTGAGTATAAGTTTTGTTGGTGCTTTTTAAAATCACGTCATCAATTAAACTAAACATGACATTTTGATAGCCATAACAGTCACCGGGTTCGCATATAGGTTTTACACTTAATAGCTTTTCTACCTCCTCTTTAGAAGAAGATTCAAACTGTAATACGGTACCTTCTTTTTGATACCCAAGCGATAAAAATTCCATTTTTTTCTCCTCAAAAGTACTGGGGTTAAATCCATGCTCCTTTAGGGCAGTAAAGTACTTTTCCTTGAATTCTTCTAGACTTCTACATTGTGGGTCCGAATAGTACAACTGATCCATATTTAAGGTCACCTTTATTCTATAGTTCGTGGTTACTCTCTCAATCAGTGTGCTTCCGGAAGCTGAAACTGTTCTTTGTGATTCTTTTGTTTGTGCCTTTGCCATAACGGCAGTAAATAGGGCTATAATGACTATTATTTTTCTCATTGTTTTATATTTTTAGATTATGAAACTGTATACATTAAGGAGGCGATAATCATCCAAGTACCTACGATTATTCCAAGAATACCAAGTTTCCCCTGCTTGGGTGCAATTTTGCTTCTTAGTTCCGCTGCTTTGGCCTGTGCTTCTGGGTTTTTTCCCATAAATAGTTTGTTCATAAGTCCGGAACCGAGCATAAACCCCAAAGTTGCTTGCACCAAACTACCCGCTGCAAGGGTCACCCACCAAATAGGTGCAGTTGTCAGCCAACCCAAATTGAGTATGCTAGTGATAATACCCCAAACCCCCATGACACAGAAAACAAGACCTATCCAACCTTGGTAGGGTTCTATTTTTTCCAGTAATTCTTTGGCGTTTGGTTTTCTAGAGAGTACCAATGATGGCACTGCAATAATGCTTAATAATATTAATGAAATTCCGTTGATCATAATTAAAGGTTTTATATAAATTGATACCACAAAGATGCGTTGTATAATAACGGTCTACAGCCCTTTTTTCCGTAGAAATAGCACCCCTGTTTTCAGGGAGGCAAAGTAATCGGAAAACATGATAATAGTAGTAAAATACTACTGTCCGGGGAATAATTAGATTAAAGAATTATGTTTGTAAAAGGAGTAGAGAAACCTAATCAAGCAAGCCTAGCTTAATGGCATACTTGGTAAGACCGGCTAAATTGCGCACTTCTAATTTGGAAATTAAATTTTTACGATAGCTTTCGATGGTATGCTTACTTAGGAATAATTGGTCTGCTATTTCTTGTGTTGTAAATTCTTCAGCAATTAGCTTAAGAACCTCTTTTTCTCTTTTTGATATAGATTCCATTAAGGTTTGCTCATTGGAGAACATCCCTTTTAAATAAACATCTTTGATGGACTGTGAAAAGTATTTTTCTCCTTTGAGAATTGTTTCAATAGCAGTTAGGAGTTCTTCTTTTTCAGCATTTTTAGGGACATAGCCATCCACATTATCTTTTGTTAGTGTTTGTACGGTAAGGGCGTCATGAAGCATACTAACGACCAGAGTTTTAACGTGTGGGTGTTTGGCCTTTATATGTTTATTTAGTTCTACACCGTTGAGTTCGGGCATATTTACATCCGTAATAACTAGGTTAATATCCTCATCAGAATTAATATCCAAGTATTTGGCAACGTTTTTCCCATTATTGGCGGTTAGAATAATTTCATAGTCTTCCTTATGTTCTAAAATACTAAGAAGTCCGTCTAAAAACATTTTATGGTCATCTGCAATAATTAATTTATACGTCTTCATATTTATTTTTTTAGAGGGATTTCAATAGTAACAACAGTTCCACGACCAATTGCACTGTCCATAATCATATGAGCGTTTAGTAATTGCAATCTATTTTCAATATTGTTCAACCCTATTCCTTTTTTTGCGCGACTTGTTTCAAAACCAACTCCGTCATCCTCAAAGAGAACCTGCACCATATTTTCAAAAATCGTTATATGTAATTCTACCGTTTTTGCCTTTGCATGTTTTATGGTATTGGTAAATAATTCTTGAATAATTTGGTACAGCTCTACCTTTAAAGATTCTCTTAAATTATTTATAAGATTCTTAGGGTGCGCTAAAAATGTAACCTCCATTGCTGAGCTGTTCTCAATTTTTTGTACATACTCCGAGATTAAAATTGAAAACGCATGTTGATTGAATTTTTTAGGAATTAAATCATGAGATATATCGCGTACAAGTTCATAAGTTTCATTAACCTGGCCCATAATTTCTTTTTGCAAAGGGTTTTTATTTTCCAGGTTGCCAAGCTGTAATTTTATTCCGGCTAAGTTTCCGCCAATACTATCGTGGAGCTGTTGCGCTATTCTGGTACGCTCTTCCTGCTGAGCTTCAAGCGCTGTCTTAGCTAAATTTAATTCTTGTTCGTTGAGGAGGCCTGCTATTTTTTGTGTATTTAATTCTTCCTGCTGTAGGTTTAATTTACTTTGGGTCTGTAATTTTTGATAGTAAACAAAGAGCAGAGCTATGATAGGTATTAACAGCACCAAGAACCCGTACAGAAAGGCTTTTTTAATTGTTTTTTGACGATCAATTTCGGTTTGTTTAGCAAGCTGCTCTTCCTTAAGTTCAAATATTTGATTCTCTTTTTGTAGGGTTTGATACTTAAATTCCAATTCTTGTATTGCTTTGCTATTCTGCTGTTCTGTAATTTCTTTTGAGACCGAAGTATATTGTGTCATTAAATTATAAGCATTCTGGTAATCGCCTTTGGCCGCATAGGTTTTTCTTAAACTATTAATGATTTCCTTTTGTAAATCCAATCTATTCCATTGCATTGCGTTGGCATAAGCCATGGAAAGGGTCATCTCAGATACTTGATAATTCTCTAAATCCCTAGAAAGACTACCGTAGCGAAGTACGGCTTCTGTATAAAGGTCAAAGAAATTGTGTTTTAGGGATTTGTCGATTACATTTTCCAATAATGTTAGGGCATCATCATATTTGGTTTCCTTAATGGCTAGTACAGCTCTTGCCATAGAAATTTTTAATGACCATTTAGGAGAAGTATTAGCGTTGACTAGAGTTTGGGCCGTTTCAAAGTAAGAAGAGGCACTATCTAAATCTTCTTGTTCTCGGTATGAAATTCCTAAATATAGATTGGCCTGCGCGGCTAATAGTGCATCTTCTGATTGTGAAGCAGAGCGAATGAGTAGGTTATAGGCCTTTTGATACATTTTATTTTTTAAATACACTTTACCTAGCCCTAACTCTAATGGACCCATAATCGCTGCATTATTAGATTTTTCAATTTCAGCAATACCCTCTAGAAATGCCTTGAGCGAGGCATCATATAACCCACTTAAATAATTACCCTCACCAAGAAGGTATTTTGCTCTAGCGAGATATAAGGAACGACTTTCATTTTTTTCATCAGATACTGCAATGGAATGAATCAGATTGCCATAATGAATTAAGGAATCCGAATTTCCATAAGTATTATAAGCCCTTCCAATTTTGTATAGGATTGGTAGTTTGCCTTTAGATGTTTTGGCTTCACGGAGTGCGGAATAAAGAGAATCGTTTAACGTATTAGGAGTGTAGCCAAAGGCTTTAAAATTTAATTCGTTTTGACCATTTACGAAGAATGTGCTAAAGACGCTAAGTAATATGAAGACATGAAGTGTTTTAGGCCAAAAACGCAATGCATCCACAATTCTGTTAGAATAATGGACTAATCTATTCCTGACTAAGTGTTTTATACTGTTTAAAGGCATTAATGTATGACTACTAAGTAATTGAAATTGAGCTTAATTTACATCAAACTCAAAATTACATTATTCTAAACTTTAAAAGCACCCTGTTTACAGGGAGTTTATAGTGTAAGTCTCTTTATTCAATACATCTATCAAGGAAAAATAACCTTGTTAATATTAAAGGTTGGCATATTTTAATAAACTTTATCTTTGAGAAAACCGCAGGATTAATTTTAAAAGAAGCCATGAAAACTTATAAGGTTACTGTTGATGAAGGTGAATTCAAGATTGATAAGAATGATATTAATTCATTAGATATTTGCCAGGTAGCACATGGAGATTATCATATATTAAAGGATAATAAGGCATTTTCTATTCAACTGATAAGTGTAGACTATAAGGATAAAAAAGTAAGGCTTGCCGTCAATGGAAACACTTATGAAATAGCTATACAGGATAAGTATGATCAGGTAGTGGAGAAAATGGGACTTCTTACGAACACGTCTCAAAAAGTAAGAGATATCAAAGCACCTATGCCAGGTTTAATAATTTCTGTAATGGTACAAGAAGGACAAGAAATTACAGAGGGTACTCCTTTATTGGTGCTTTCGGCTATGAAGATGGAAAATCAAATTCTCTCTCAAGGGTCAGGGGTAATAAAATCTATAGCAATTGCTGCGGGTGATGCGGTGGAAAAAGGACAGGTTATTATTGAAATGGAGTAGCGCTTGAGGCCTACCTAATATTTGAAATTTATGAAAAAGGTACTGGTGGCAAATAGGGGTGAAATTGCACTTCGTATTATGAAAACCTTAAAAAAGATGGGAATAAAAACAGTTGCTGTTTATTCCGATGTGGACCGTAATGCCCCTCATGTGCTTTTTGCAGATGAGGCTGTTCTACTAGGCCCTGCGCCTTCATCGGAATCCTATTTGGTAAAGGAAAAGGTAATTGAAGCCGCCAAGCAAACTGGAGCTGAAGGAATTCACCCAGGATACGGATTCCTAAGTGAAAATGCCAGTTTTGCCCAAATGGCTGCGGACAATGGCTTAATTTTTATAGGGCCAAAACCTCATGCCATAAAGGTGATGGGTAATAAATTAGCCGCCAAAGAAGCTGTAAAAGGGTATGATATTCCAATGGTTCCTGGAATAGAAAAAGCCATAACGGATGTAGATTTGGCCAAACAAGTAGCCAAAGAAATCGGATTTCCTATTTTAATTAAAGCTTCAGCGGGCGGAGGGGGCAAAGGAATGCGAGTTGTAAATTCCTTGGCTGAATTGCCAGAACAAATGGAACGTGCCATCAGTGAAGCCGAAGCGGCTTTCGGTGATGGTTCTGTCTTTATAGAAAAATATGTAGCATCACCTAGGCATATAGAAATTCAGGTCTTGGCAGATACACATGGTAACACAGTGCATTTGTTTGAACGGGAATGTAGTGTGCAACGAAGACATCAGAAGGTTGTGGAAGAGGCTCCTTCATCTGTTTTAACTCCAGAAATCCGCTCAGCAATGGGAGAGACTGCTATTAAGGTTGCCAAAGCATGCGATTATATAGGAGCTGGTACTGTAGAGTTTTTATTGGATGAGCATAAAAATTTTTATTTTCTAGAAATGAATACGCGCCTTCAAGTGGAACACCCGGTTACGGAGTTGATTACGGGATTGGACCTTGTGGAGCAACAAATAAAAATAGCTAGAGGAGAAAAATTAGAATTCACCCAAGAGGATTTAACCATAGAAGGCCATGCTTTAGAAGTGCGTGTTTATGCAGAGGACTCTTTGGATAACTTTATGCCCAGTATTGGTACTTTATCCACTTATAAAACACCAACAGGGAATGGTATACGTGTGGATGATGGATTCAAAGAAGGCATGGAAGTTTCCATGTATTATGACCCCATGCTGTCTAAGTTAATAACGTACGGGAAAAATAGGGATGAGGCCATTCAGTTAATGATTAACGCTATTGCCAATTATAAGGTAGAGGGCGTGTCTACAACACTTCCCTTTGGGCAATTTGTCTGTGAACATGAAGCCTTTCAGTCCGGAGATTTCGACACGCATTTTGTAAAGAATTACTATAGCCCAGACCAGTTAAAGTCCAAATACGCTGAAGAAAAGGAAATCGCGGCCATGGTAGGCTTAAAATTATATTTAGAGCAAGAGGAAAAACTAAAAGTTCCTGAAATTACTTCAACGAACTGGAAAAAAAGCAGAAGCTGAATACTATAAAATAAGCTTGATGAAGTATAAAACTGAAATTCTTAAAGCCAAATTGGCGGCATCACATCTTGGTGGTGGGGAACAGCGCATAGAAAAGCAACATGCAAAGGGCAAATTAACGGCAAGAGAACGTCTTCACTTTTTAATGGACAAAAGTTCTTTTGAGGAATTAGGCGCTTTGGTAACCCATAGAACAACAGATTTTGGAATGGCGGACCAGCAATTCTATGGAGATGGGGTGGTAACGGGATATGGGACTATTGATGGCAGGCAAGTTTGTGTCTTTGCTCAGGATTTTACGGTTTTTGGGGGCGCATTATCAGAAACCCATGCGGAAAAAATCTGCAAGGTTATGGATATGGCTATGAAAATTGGAGTGCCTCTTATAGGCTTAAACGATAGTGGTGGCGCTCGTATTCAAGAAGGTGTCCGGTCCTTGGGAGGTTATGCGGATATTTTTCACAAAAACGTCATGGCCTCTGGAGTAGTACCTCAAATATCTGCCATTATGGGGCCTTGCGCCGGCGGAGCGGTGTATTCACCAGCAATTACCGACTTTACCCTAATGGTAGAGAATTCTAGTTACATGTTTGTTACAGGACCTAATGTTGTAAAAACAGTTACTAATGAGGAAGTAACATCAGAGGAACTTGGAGGTGCCATGACCCATGCCACTAAATCTGGCGTAACTCATGTAACGGCAGCAAATGATATAGCGTGTATTCATCAAATAAAGCAAATGTTGTCCTATATGCCTCAAAACTGTGAGGATAAACCCATTCCCGTTTCGTATAAAATCGAAAATGAGACCAGGAATGGTTTGGAAACAATAGTGCCAGAAAATCCCAATATGCCCTATGATATGCGTTTGGTAATTAATGGTATTATTGATGTGGATTCTTTCTTTGAAATTCATAAGGATTATGCAACTAATATTGTAGTAGGTTTTTCTAGAATTGCAGGGAAGAGCACCGGAATTGTTGCCAACCAACCTAATAGCTTAGCTGGTGTTTTAGATGTAGATTCCTCAAAGAAAGCGGCACGTTTTACGCGATTTTGCGATTGCTTCAACATTCCTTTATTGGTACTGGTAGATGTACCCGGATTTTTACCGGGAACGGATCAAGAGTGGAACGGCATCATTACAAATGGAGCTAAATTATTATATGCGCTGAGCGAGGCGACCGTTCCAAAAATTACGGTTATTACGAGAAAAGCATATGGTGGTGCCTACGACGTTATGAATTCCAAACATATTGGTGCTGACATGAATTATGCTTGGCCTACAGCTGAAATTGCTGTTATGGGGGCGAAAGGCGCTAGTGAAATTATTTTCAAGAAAGAAATAGCGAATGCCAAGGATTCAGAGTCCAAATTGGCTGAAAAAGAAAAGGAATATGCGGATAAATTTGCAAACCCGTATAGTGCGGCAGAAAGAGGATTTATAGATGAGGTAATTTTACCAAAAGATACGAGGACCAAATTGATAAAAGCCTTTTCGCTTCTAGAAAATAAGGTAGCAAAACTACCTAAGAAAAAACATGGTAATATACCTTTGTAGTCCATAGTTGAATGATTACATTGGATATATTATTGCCCTAAAATTAGTATGAAAAACAAAACACTGTTCGATGATTTTGATGAAGTTTCCGCAAAGGCGTGGAAACAGAAAATTCAGTATGATCTTAAAGGAGCAGATTATAATGAAGCCTTAGTTTGGGAATCTCCGGAGGGTATAAAAGTAAAACCTTTTTACCATGCTGACGACCTTGAAGAACGTGAAATTTATTCTCATCCAATTAACGACAAATGGAGAATTGGGCAGGCCATTTACGCTGGCAATGCTACGATGGCTAATGAGAAAGCGCTACATAATCTAAAAAGAGGCATAGAAAGCATTGTATTTATTATCCCATCGGAGACCACAAGTATTAAGACCTTATTTAAGAATATAAATCTGGATGAGGTAACTATCTATTTGGATTTACAGTTTTTGTCACCCAGTTACATTCAATCCATTGTTGATTTTGCATCAAAATCTGAAAAGCGAATCTTTTTCAATGTCGATATTATTGGAAATTTGGCAAGGTCAGGAAATTGGTATTTCAATCTAAAAAAAGACCATGAAATTCCAGTTGTAAACTTTTTACAAAAAATTTATGAACCAATATTAATTTGGGCACTAAGCAAAAGAAAAATAGCATTAACAATTTCATGAATATTATTAGTTGTTTGAATGTGATTATTTACAAGAATTGGTTCTGAATTTATGCCCCCCCTAGATGAAGGCGCAATTATGTATATGCCAATGACAGTTCCTGATGTTTCGGAACGAAAAGCCACTGAATTACTTATTGAAACCAATAAAATCCTGTCAGAATTTCCAGAGGTTGAGTCAGTTGTAGGGAAAGCAGGGCGAGCTGATACCGCGACAGATCCAGCTCCGTTAGCAATGCTCGAAACATTTATCATGCTCAAACCTAAAAATGAATGGAGAGATGGTATGACGAA
>CAKZKD010000032.1 GCA_937121175.1 uncultured Flavobacteriales bacterium | reverse complement strand
TTTGGGCAAAACCAGACACTTCAGTTGCGTACTTTTTAACACTTACAGATTCTACTGGTTGCCAAATATCAGCTCCTCCAGCGTATTATGTTAATGTAAATCCAATATCAATTGGTGAGCAAAAAGAGGCAATAAATTCTTTAATAGTTTATCCAAACCCTACCAAAGGCTATATTTCAATTGATTTAGATGTAAAAGGGTCAGAAAAAAGGGAAATCCAAATAATAAACAGTTCAGGTAAGATTTGTGTGGAAAAAACGACATGGGTCGATAGGTTTCAACTTAATTTAAGACACTTGAATAAAGGACTTTATTTTATCAGAGTTCTGTCGTCTGGAAAGATTCTAAAGCAAGGTAGTTTCACCGTTCAATAAAGTTAATCGCCGGCTATAAATTTCACACTCCTAGAACAAGTTAAAAAACAACCCTCCTTCAATTAAAATCAGTTTAAAGAAACCGTAAAGGCTTATAGAAAGTTGGGGGGATATGGTGGATCAAGAAAAACTTGTGGTTACGCATTTGGCATACCTGAGAGGCGCAGCCTCCTAAATGTTTGATTTATTGTAGATGAAACTCAGAATTTAACCCCGCGCGAAAACAAAACAATCATTATTCGCACGGGGAAAACACTAAGATTTTATTCAGTGATTCAAGAAAAGAAGAACAAGTTGGCTAAGTTAATTCGCTCATGGTTTGGTTTTTTAACTAGATATTACTCTTCAGATTCTTCGTCAAGAATTGTCATTTTACGTTTACCTGTGGTAAGGTAATTTGTCATGCGATACGCGAGTGCCTTCATAGCATTAGATGTGCCATCAAAACTCAATTCTGGGTGTTTTTTGTGATGTTTAATTATTAAACCTTTTCCGTAAAACCCTCTTGCACCGCAAAACATTAATCCTCTACAATACAGAATGCCTTTTTTACCTTCTTCTCTCTGAATTGGGTTTGGTCCCCACATATAACCTGTAATGCTTCTTACTGCATAGATTTCTTTTTTCTTGTGCATCTTGTTTATCACGATATAAACTGCTAGCACTGCATCAACATCAAATTTTTCAGCCATTTCTACGCCTAGGTGTTGTGCCTGTTTTTTATCATACAATCCAATTACAGGAAATGACATCGGTTTAGGGTCACCTTTATATTTTTTGGTATATGGGGCTTCATTTAAAAAGAACAAAGGTTTATATCCTTTACCTTGTGGGGTAACTCGTATTCTTGAAACACTGGCAGAAGTGGTGGTAGTAGTTGTTTGCACCCAACCTCCTCCAACTGGCATAGAAGACTTTGATGATACAGATGCCGAAGCGCCCATGGTTTTTTGTTTTTTGAGTATAGAATGGCGTACGCGCATCATTTTGTAATACTCCATTTTCTCTTCAGTGTTCAGGTATTCAGCTGGAGTAAGGAGCTCCATGCCCGACTCTCCAAATGTGGATTTTAACGCGGTGATAGAAGAATCGTAGAATTTGTTGCTAATGACTTGTGCTAATGCATCGGAGGTACGCCATGCCTTAGCAATGTTTACGATTTCATTTTCCTTACTCATACCAACATCTTCAATGAAGTAGGTTATTAATGCAATTTTTTTGATAGGCTTTGCTAGTAATTCAGGCCTTAGGCTGTAACCAGCGCCGTTTTTCTTATTAATTTTTTCTTTGGGAAAATCATATCTGATTTTCTTTAAAGAAGATTCTACATCTGCGTTTTTTTCGGCAAATGGTGTCTGGGCAACTGCAAACATTGGCAGTAATGCGAGTGATAATTTAAATAGATTTTTCATAGTGTTTTATTTTGAAGCAAAGCTATTTTGGGTCTAAGTGGTTGTCAATTAGAGGATTTTGGTATTCTCATCCGTAGTAATACTGATTTTATTATGTCAGTACATTCCTCCAATGTGATTAGGATGTTGGTTTGAGTCAAATCCTTTCCTTTGCCACGTAATGATTAAGGAAGAATTAACTACTCTTGAAGAACAGATGGGCTTCTTTTTTGGAGTCACAAGCTCGGATGAAGCAAAGTCAAGTTTGCAAAAAGGGTTGCTGGAGTTTGAAGAACTCAAAGAAGCAAATTTGTCGATAAATCAAGCTTTTCCATTGTTGTTTTGGTCTATTATTGATTTGCTGGCCCGTTATCATTCCGGACAATTAGAGAACCAAGGAAGTATGGTGCGTATAAAGAAGTTTTTGAAAGCCTTTTATCGTCATGACCGACGAGACACACAAACTTTATTGCTTTTTAGAAATGCTGTAACCCATTCGGTTTCATTATTTGCCTTTGATGCAAGTTCGAAACGAGAAGTTCGTTTTAAGTTGAGCAATGATGGCCCGTTGTTGAGTCAAGAAAGTAATGTTCGGTTTGAAATTAATACAGAAGAGTTACATGCTCGACTGTTTGAATGCATTGAAAAGTATCAAACCGAAATGAAAACTTCAACAGAACTGCAAAAACGTTTTCAGAAAGTCTTTAAAAAATTAGGATATATCCATTCATGAATTATTTATCAATTGAATCTATCTCGAAGCGTTTTGCAGACAGAGAAATATTAAGCGACCTAACCTTTGGCATGGCAGCAGGAGACAAAGTTGCCTTGGTTGCACAGAACGGAACAGGCAAATCTACCTTAATGAAGATTATTGCTGGGCTGGAAGAGCCAGATGAAGGTCGGGTAGTTTTTAGAAAAGGAATCAAAGTAAGATACCTCATGCAAGACCCAAAAATTAATCCTGACTTAACTATTTGGGATTCGGTTTTTGAAACGGACAACCCAATTCTGCTAGCAATTAGCGAATACGAACGATGCTTGGAAGTAGGTGAAACGGGCGAGGCGTTTCAAAATGCAATGGATACCTTAGAGGAGTTAAAAGGCTGGGATCAGGAAGTAAAAGTGAAGAGCATACTTTCTGAGCTGAATATTGATCAGTTAGATGCAAAAGTGGGTTCTCTATCTGGAGGACAATTAAAGCGACTTGCATTAGCCAAGGTACTTATTGATGAACCAGATTTTTTAATGTTAGACGAGCCTACTAACCACTTGGATTTGGAGATGATTGAGTGGTTAGAGAAGTTCTTGAAAGCAGAGAATATCACTTTATTGATGGTAACTCACGACAGGTACTTCTTAGAAAACGTTTGTAACACCATTCTCGAACTGGACGATTTTGGCCTTTATACGTATAAGGGAAATTACTCTTTCTTTTTGGAAAGAAGAGAAGAACGAAAGGCCTCTGACCAAGCAACAATTGAAAAAGCAAAAAATTTGTTTCGGACAGAGGTAGAGTGGATGCGCCGCCAACCAAAAGCTAGAACTACTAAAAGTAAGGCCAGAATCGACTCGTTTTATGAGTTGAAGCAAGTTGCTAAACAGCGAATCGACAACAAACAAGTAGAGCTAGAAATTAATATGGAACGGATGGGAAGTAAGATTCTCGAATTCCATAATGTTGGAAAAGGATTTAAGAATAAGCAGCTATTCGAAGGTTTTAGTTACAAATTCAAGCGCGCTGAAAAGGTTGGAATTATTGGCCCTAACGGAACTGGAAAATCGACACTTTTAAACATAATTACAGAGAAAATTGAACCTGATTCTGGGAAGGTAGTAATTGGTGAAACCATTAAAATTGGTTACTTCAATCAAGAGGGAATGAAGTTTAAACCAGCCGATAGAGTATTAGAAGTAGTAAAAAAAGTTGCAGAATTTATTCCTTTAGCCAAGGGCAAAAAATTGTCTGCTTCTCAACTATTGGAGCGGTTTTTATTCCCTAAGAACATGCATTACAATTTGGTGGAGAAGCTGAGTGGTGGAGAAAAAAGAAGGCTCCATCTATTGAAAGTTTTGATGCTAAACCCCAACTTTTTGATTCTGGATGAACCTACAAACGACCTAGATATCATGACGTTGAATATTTTAGAAGATTTTCTTCTAGATTTTCCGGGAAGTGTGATTATTGTTAGTCACGATAGGTACTTTATGGACAAATTGGTGGATCACCTTTTTGTGCTGGAGAAAGATAAACTGAGCATTAAAGATTTTCCCGGAAACTATTCTCAATGGAGAGATTGGAAGAAAGCAGGCGGAGATAAAGTTGAGGATGTTACTGAAAAAAAGGAAGTAGAGAAAAAATCGAAACCTAAAATTGTGCAGGTAGATAAACCTCTAAAAATGTCCTTCAATGAAAAGCGGGAGTTTGGAATTTTAGAAATTGACATTGAAAAATTGGAGAAGCGCAGAGACGAAATTAATAAAGCATTTGAAAGCGGAATTGAGGATTCAGATAAGGTGATGAAGCTGTCTGATGAATTGGGTGAAGTGATTGAACATCTTGAAATTAAAACCGACCGATGGTTGGAATTGAGTGAAAAGGAGATGTAGTATTTATATCTTCTGGATGAATTTATAGTGGTTCGCAAATTATGCAAGCCATTACGTCAATTCTACAATTGGGTTCACCTTTTTATCCGTTCATTTGGACATTAAATTCCTAATTATGAAAACTTCATTTCTGATTATCCTATTTGCTCTGAGTGTAAATTTTTTATCTGGTCAGACGGCACTTCCTCAATCCTACAATTTTGATGGATTAACTGAGCGAGATTCTTGGAAACAATATAAAATTGGGCAATCTACTGGACCATACGAATGGGAATTTGAAAAACCACAGAACGGCGACAGTTTTGCGTTGGTGCATTATTATCCTGTTGGTGGCACCCAAGTCAGCGAGGATTGGATGGTCTCTGAATTACTTGATTTTTCGAAAGGAGCAGTTATAGATTCTCTTCAGCATTTAATGAAAGGTTTTGGTTCTCCTCAGCCTGATGATACAGTAGCATTGTATTTAATTGAAGGGAATCGAGACCCGCGATTAGCATCTTCCAAAACTATTGTTTATGATTTTCTAAGAACAAATTTCAGAAACGATAATGTTTGGTACACTGAAAATAAACTTGCGATTGATTCGTCTGTTCAATCAGGCTATCTGGCGTTTAGGTATAAAACCATTGTGAATTGGTTAGACATTAAAATAGACAACATCCACATTTCACCGACACAACAAGATACAACTGGAAATGAACCAAGTTCAGTAAATCAATCTTCAGCTCTCAAAATTTCATTTTACCCAAACCCAGCTAGGTCGCGAGTTTTTGTTGAGTTTAATAGTTCTACTCTCGCTCAAATTAAAGTGTTTGATATGATTGGAAACCAAGTTTTAAATGAAACTTTGAGCAACACAGAATCATTTTCGATCGAATCTTTAAATGCAGGAAATTATCTGCTACACATTTCGGTTGGTCAGGAGCTGAAAAAAGAAAAGCTAATAGTTTATTAATCTTCAATCAATAGCGTTTCATTAATCCGTCTTAAGGTATTGTCGAGTTTAAGTGCGGCCTCAGCTACATGAAAGACAAATTCCTTATGACTCATTGGTTCTAGTTTTTCCATCTCGAGTAAACTCAAAATATTGGAAAGCGGTCCTCGAACGTCATGCGAATTCATTTGAACGTACTTCGATAGCTTTTCGTTTTTTCTGTTCAGAGCCTCATTACGTTTTTCAAGTTCCTGTTGGTATTTTATTAGGTCGGTAACGTCGAAGTTTACACCTTTTACTTCAACAATTTCTCCATTGACAACCCACGGTCGGATTCGAGTATAAAAATGTCGATAATTCTCTTTTTGGGTCAAACGCATTCTAAATTCTACTTCTTTTATCTCACCTGTTGTTCCAACTTCCTTAATGGTTTTCATAATCTGTTTGCCGTCCTTTTTTGGCATGTGCTTCAATACCCAACTCAAAGGGGGTATAGAGTCGTTAGGGCTTCTATTCCAGATTCGGTAGTTACCCTCACTCCAATGATTCTCAAGCGTTTTGGGGTTTACCCACCAACTACCCATTTTACCTAAGATTTCAGCATCTTTCAATGCTTCTGCTGTTTCCAGCGTAATGAGTTCCTTTTTATCAGGAGCTTGCACGTGGGCACCTAAACCCAAAATATATTGTAATCCATTTTTTTCTATGAACTGCCAATCAAATTCAACCCAAACGGTTTCTTCCAAGGTTTTTATTCTGAATTGAATTTTTTCTGAGCATTTGTCCTTACCCAAAGATACAAGGGTTCGATTCAGCCTCTTTTTGTCTTCATCTGCAACAATGTTTTCGAATTTAAAGTCAACTGGTGCACCTAATTTTCCAAAAATTTTTTCTTCGGCTTTAGATGATACTTTGAGAATTTCAAACGAATCGCACAACAAGAAAATTGGTTCTTGAGAAACCTCGAAAATGAAAAAATTACTAACCGTTTGCGACATATTTTAAATATACAACTGTAGGGGTCTTATGGTAATTATATACGTTGGAACTTTCAAGTATTTACACTTTTTGCAATCCTTGTGACAATAGGAATTGTGAATTCAAGGCTGAAAACTTCTGTTATTAAATCGAATTATTTCTTGCCAAATTGAAATTAGAAAGTGAGCTTTGAAGGTCATGAAACTTTGCATTGCCGAGAAACCAAGTGTTGCTAAAGACATTGCCCAAATCATTGGTGCTACCAACCGTTTCGACGGATATTGGGAAGGGAACGGCTATTGGGTTTCATGGACATATGGTCATTTGTGTACGCTGAAAGAACCTGCTGATTATACCCCAGATTGGAAGCAATGGAACATGAATGTGTTGCCAATGATTCCAGATAATTTTGGAATCAAGGTCATAGAAAATGGTGGGGTAAAAAAACAGTTTGATACCATTGCCAGTTTAGTTGAAAAGTGCAATGAAGTGATAAACTGCGGTGACGCAGGCCAGGAGGGAGAACTGATTCAACGATGGGTGTTATCAAAGGCCAAAAACCAAAAACCGAGTAAACGACTATGGATTTCATCGTTAACCAAAGAGGCAATTGAAGAAGGTTTTGCTAATTTACACAAAGGAGAAGATTACGACAATTTGTACGCAGCGGGAACGGCTAGAGCTATTGGTGACTGGTTGTTAGGTATGAACGCAACTCGGCTTTACACGCTGAAATTTGGAGCATTCAAACAAGTGTTTTCTGTAGGTAGAGTGCAAACTCCAACCTTAGCGCTTATTGTGGAACGGCAAAGTGAGATTGACAATTTTGTTTCTGAAACCTATTATGAGCTTAAAACCACGTATCGCGCTGTTGATTTTGCCGGAACTAAGGGTAAACTAAGCAGCAAGGAAAAAGGTGAAGAGATAATAGAGGTAATTAAGGATGAAGAATTTGAGATAAAATCGTACATCCAAAAAGAGGGAAAAGAGTTGGCCCCATCATTGTTCGACTTGACTTCTGTTCAGGTAGAATGCAACAAAAAATTTGGCTATACTGCCGAGGATACATTGGCGCATGTTCAACATTTGTACGAAAATAAATTGGTTACTTACCCAAGGGTTGATACTGCGTATTTACCCAATGATGTTTACCCAAAAATTTCTGGAATTCTAAAGAATTTGGCTGCATACCGTAAATTTACTGAGCCTTTGTTGGGTAAGAAAATTAGAAAGACATCCAAGGTTTTTAACGACAAGAAAGTAACCGATCACCACGCTATAATTCCTACTGGCGAAGACCCTGCAAAGGTGGGGTTGAATATTGACCAGAAGAAGGTTTTTGATTTGATTACCCGAAGATTCATTGCTGTGTTTTATCCAGATTGTAAGGTAAGTAATACTACCGTAATCGGAGAAGCAAAAAAACATGAATTTAGAGCAACTGGAAAACAGATTTTAGAACCTGGATGGAGAGTATTGTTTGAGTCAGGTAAAACGGAAAAAAAGACCGAAGAAAATGAGCAAGTAATGCCTGTTTTCGAAAAAGGGGAAAGAGGGCCGCATGAGCCAGAATTACTCGAAAAGCAAACAAAAGCGCCGAGTTATTACACAGAAGCTACGCTGCTAAGAGCAATGGAAACAGCTGGTAAACACGTCGATAACGATGAGCTGCGAGAGCTTATGAAGGAAAACGGAATTGGAAGACCATCTACCCGGGCAAATATTATTGAAAAACTGTTTTCTCGTAAGTATTTGGTACGTCAGAAGAAGCGGATTTTAGCCACCTCTACAGGTAAAGAACTTATTGGTTTGATAGAAAATGACTTGCTGAAATCGGCAGAACTAACCGGTGTTTGGGAAAAGAAATTACGAGATATCGAGCATGGGAAATATAAGGTTCAATCGTTTAAAGATGAGCTGAATCAAATGGTTAAAGAACTGACCGAACAAGTAAAAACTCAGCAGTTCAAACCCAAACAGACGGCTTGTCCAAAATGTAATATTGGTCATCTCATTCGAGGAAAGTCTGCGTGGGGTTGTTCTGATTGGAAAAAAGGTTGCAAGTTTACTTTGCCTTTTGAATACAAAGGCATTACCATAAGCGACAGCGAACTGGATAACTTATTGGAGACAGGGGAATCTAAGTACAACTACATTTTCAACAAAAAGAAACCAAACGACCTGAAGAAGATTGTGTTAAACGATAAGTTGAAGCTTGCGATTAAAAAATAAATAAATGAAGTCTTTATTGGAAAATCAAACTAAACAACATTGAAAAACACGGATATTCCAACACATAAGTACGGATTGTCGAGAGCTTATATCTCGGCCAGAAGGATAAAAATGGATGCACGTTATCCTGAGATAGCGCACCGTCACAATTTTTTTCAGGTTCTTTTTGTAGAGGAAGGTAGTGGTTGTCACGAAATTGATTTTGAAAAGTATAAAGCCAAAGCTGGATCATTCCACTTTGTAGGTAAAGGGCGAGTGCATAGGGTTGATTTTACAGGAGATACAAAAGGTGACGTTTTTACTTTTCCTGAAGTGTTGTTTAGCGCTAGTGAAACTGAAATGGCATTGTTGGACTCTTTGTCCTATTTCAGAAGTGGGAGTGTACCTATTCTTCAGCCAAATGCCAATGAACTGAAAACACTTTTACCAATTTTGGAGCAAATCAGAGCCTCTTTAAAATCTGAGTCTTTAGATGTAAGTAAGTTTTTGTTCTTTGCCTTTTTGGGCAAGCTTCGCGATGTCTATGGCAAAAAAAGCAGCCCTATTTCTGGTTTTTCGGAAGAATATTTTGCTTTCAGAAAAGTACTGAAATTGGTTGCATTAGAACTGAATTCGGTGGAAGAATTGGCAGGAAAATTAAAGATTCAAGTAGCAAGATTAAACCAACTTTGTAAAAAGGAATCGGGTAAAACAGCCTTGCAATTATTACATGAACAGAAAGTACTTGGTGCCAAACGCATGTTGGTATATACCAGCAAACAGATTAAGGAAATTAGTATTGATTGTGGATTTAATGACGTAGCGTACTTCAATCGATTCTTTAAAAAGCACACCGGCAATTCGCCTAGCCAGTTCAGGGCTGAACATAAGCAAATGTCCTAATACAAAATGACTAATTCTTTTAAGCCCACATGGTTGTTACGAAGTGGACACTTAAACACAATTTTTACTAATCGATTTCGGAAAATAGAATCCGTTCACTACACGAGACAGCGAGTTAAGACCTGGGATAACGATTTTATTGATTTCGATTACTCTAAAATCGGCAGTAAAAAAGTTGTTTTAATTTTTCATGGACTAGAAGGTAGCTCAGACCGCCAATATGCTAGAGGAATGGTTCGGGTTTTTAATGAAAATGGGTATGATGGCGTTGTTATGAATCACCGCAGTTGTTCTGGAGAACCCAATAAATTGCCATCGGCCTATCATTCCGGTAAAACTGATGATGTTCATTTTGGGATAAAAACCATAGCTGCTGATTACGATGAAATAGTATTGGTGGGTTTTAGTTTAGGCGGTAACATGTTACTGAAATATTTGGGGGATGGAGAATATCAAATTTCTGAAAAGGTTAAGAAGGCTATTGGTATTTCTGTGCCAGTACACCTAAAAGACAGTGCTGAACAGTTGGCCAAAAGGAGTAACCTAATTTATATGAAACGTTTTTTAAAAACACTAAAAATCAAAACCTTACAGAAAATAAAGGACTTTCCTGAATTACAAATAACCGCTGAAAAGGTATTGGAGTGCAACAGCTTTGTGGACTTTGATAATCTTTACACCGCACCTGTTCATGGGTTTAAAAATGCGGAGGACTACTGGTTGAAGTGCAGTTCGTTGCCGTTTTTAAAGAATATTAATATACCGACTTTACTCATCAACGCTATCAATGACCCGTTTTTGGGAGATAGATGTTACCCAAGAGAAATTGCTGATGCCAGCGAATGGTTTTCCTTAAAAACGCCAAAATATGGCGGACATGTTGGCTTTGGGTCAAGTTTTAAATGGAAGGAACACTTAATTACAGAAAGAGAAGCCGTGCTTTTCTAAGCAAATCAAGCTACAGAATTTTTCCGCTTTTGGACTTTACGTATTCTTTTTTGAAATACACAATTGCATTTGGATGTGTGTCAGAACCACTTCCAAGAATATCAAAAGCCTTAGTAATGTTTTTGTCGGCTTTGATGCTAACTGCCAAAAAAGCAATAGCACTTGCTGCCGTTACACCTGCCGCACCATAAGTAACAGCCGGCGCGTCAACATAAAACCCGACAGCGGCAACACCAGCAGCAACAAAAATCATTGATTTCGCTACGTTTCGAATAATGTCTTTTCTTTTCTTTTTGTTGACGTACTTCATTACTTCAGGCATAGTGGCATAATCAGAACTCATGTTTTGGACGTTACCAAATTTCACTTCATTATTTTCTTGGCCATAGAACAGTATTGCTTCATATTTTCCTTTTTCGATGGCGTTTTTATCTGTTGTAAAAACGATGATTTTATAGATTGACAATTCAAGATTTGTTTTCCAAGCTTCTATAAAATTGAGTTCGCGAATAACATTCATGTACTTATCAGAAGATTCAATGAAGTCAACATTAGCATACTTGCTTCCGTCTTTAATTACAAAACGGATAAGGCTGTTCTCATATTTTTCACCATCAATAAAACATTCAACGTTGATAGAAGAATTGGCTTCGTTCTTTTGAATTTGAACAGTTCCTAAAGTAAGTTCACCATATTTGGTAATAATAGTGTCCAACTTTTGTGCTTTTGCTGAGAAAGAGAAAAGACTTGAAACACTTAAAAAAGCAACGAATAAAAATAGTTGGCCGAGTAGGTTTTTCAACTTCATTATAGAGATTTTGTGCAAATTTATATGATTTCCAACACCTGGTTCTATACTTCTGTGTGACAATTGATTTTTAAATAAAAAAGCAGTTCTTTGCCTTTCGAATAACGATTATGGAAACACCCACTTTTTTTGACCTAGGACTATCTAAACAATTGTTGAATGCGATTGAAGAATTAGGCTTTACAGAACCTACTCCCATTCAAGTAAAAGCCTTTTCGGTTGTTCGTTCGGGCAAAGATATGGTAGGTATTTCGCAAACAGGAACAGGTAAAACCCTGGCTTACAGTTTACCGATTCTGCAAGATTTAAAGTACTCTGAACAAATTCATCCTCGTGTATTGATTTTAGTTCCCACTCGAGAACTGGTTACTCAAGTAGTTGAACAATTGGAATCGTATTCAAAATTTATGAATTGTCGCATAAAGGGGGTTTATGGTGGAGTTAATATCAATACCCAAAAAATTGAAGTTTCTCATGGAATGGACATTTTAGTAGCGACTCCTGGTAGGTTATACGACCTAGTATTGGCACGTTCGATTCAATTGAAACAGATTCAGAAACTTATTATTGATGAAGTTGATATCATGTTGGATTTAGGATTTCGGTTTCAATTGACAAACTTATTTGAGCTTATGCCACCTAGGCGCCAAAACACTATGTTTTCGGCTACAATGACTACTGATATTAGTACATTGATAGACGATTTTTTTGTGAAGCCAGAGAAAATTACCATTGAAATTAGCGGTACTCCTTTAGATAATATCGACCAATCTAGTTTTTTAGTCCCAAATTTCTACACCAAAGCCAACTTGTTGATGCACTTGGTTCAGGACAAAAACGAATTTTCAAAGGTTTTAGTTTTTCTTTCTAGCAAGCGACAAGCGGATAGATTATATGAGTTGATGGATGAATTTTTTGGTTCAGAACTCGCTATAGTACATTCAAATAAGTCTCAGAATTACCGCTTGCGTTCTGTAAAGCAATTTGAAGAAGGGGAGAAGCGTATTCTCATTTCGACCGATGTAATGGCGCGTGGGTTGGATATCGAAAATACCTCTCATGTAATTAACTTCGACACCACAGATTTTCCTGAGAATTACATGCACCGTATTGGTAGAACTGGAAGGGCAGGAAATGAAGGAAAAACCATTTTGTTTTTCACAGAAAAAGAAGAGCCTTACAAAAAGAGTATTGAAGAATTGATGAATTTAGAAATTCCTGTTGTGGAATTTCCGGAAGAGGTGGAGGTTTCAAAACAGTTAGCTCCAGAGGAGAAAGATAGGGTTAGGGAAATTTCAATAGTTTCAAAGCAAGATGCAAGGGGAGAGGCCATCCATGAGAAGAAAGCTAAAAACCAAAAAATTAATTTGGGTAGTAAATGGAAGCGAGAAGGTAAGAAATACAAAAAGCCTAAATCGAGAGGGGACAAGGGATTTAACCAACGGTACAAAAAAAATTAATGTCATCCTATTTACCGCCCAACCAATTTTTTTGCGAAAGTTCAGCTTTGATTTTTACTTTTGAGCAAACATTAAAAATTTAATTATGAAAAAAATCTATTCAATTTGCGCTGCTGTTTTATTTGCAGGAGCAATTAATGCACAACAGTTAGACGTTATTGATTTACTATTCTCTGAGCCAGGAGGTAATTTTCAGTCGCCAATGAATGACACAGCATTAGAAAAAGGTGACACGGCTAGACTTTGGTTTATTGTTACCAATAACTTATCGGGAATGCAAGGCTTAACTATGGGCGATTCATTAACGTTTGGGTGGTCTGTGGATGGAAACAATAGAGGTAACCTAATTATGAATAACCTAAGTGCTAATATTTCTAATGGTTCAAACTTGAATGCATACTTAACCAATTCATTTTTAGTCCCAAATACGGCAGGAACAAACTTTGAAGTGTGTACTTGGCCTCTTTACAATCCATATCAGCCGAATACAGACCCTATGGTGGGGCGTCATTGTACCACGTTTAAAACAAAAAGTGAGACGACTGGCGGTGGCGGCGGTGGCGGTGGAACCGGCGGTGGCGGCACTGGTGGTGGAGACACTAACGCTACTTCTATCAATTTAATTGATATTCATGGTCTAAGTAATTTCTATGTTAACGATAGAAGCATTGAGTTTAAGTTTGCTTCTAGCCATGTTTCAAATTCAATTGAACTTATTGACCTAACAGGAAAAGTAATTCTTTCGGAGAATGTTGCTGAAGAAGAAGGTTCAGTAGCTATATCGGAAGAAGTAGCTCCGGGTTTTTACTTACTAAGAGCATTTACTGTAACCGATTCAGATTTGAAAAAGGTTTACGTAAAGTAAAATAGAATGATTATTAAATAAAAAAAGGGGGCAAATTGCCCCCTTTTTTTGTACCTAAATAATAAGTTTAATCTCGTGCCTCAGTAATTGCGTACAGCTTATTTTTAACGGCAATTATTTCATCTTTTTTGTTATTTATTCGGCCTTTAATACTCTCCTGTTCCTTTATCGAACCTTCTTTTTCAAGCTCCAAATCTCTAATGTGATTATCGATTTTAAAGACCGTTTTGTGCATTTTTTTGTTGTCCTTTTTCATAACCTTAAGCTCCTTGCTCATAGTCTTTAAAGTAGCTTTTTCGACAGCCTTAGCTTCTTTGTCGTCGGTGATTGCATTCATTTTATCCTTTTGGGTTTGAATTTCAGCAACTTTGGACTCTCTTGAAGCTTGGTTTTGGGCTATTTCTTCTTTTTTGTCGGTTTTGTTGATTTCCTCATTTTGAATTTTCTTACGAATCTTGTCTTCATTGTTCATCGCAGATTTTAATTCTTTTTCGAGTGTCTTTAATTTTTTCTCCTCCGACTTCAGTTCATCTTTAACCGCATCTTCGTACATATTTAGCCCGAAGTTTTTGAGGTATTTTTTAATGGATAAATGAAGCTCTGGATGGGTGGTTTTGCCAACCGATTGTCCTTCGTTATCAAAAGAAAAAGTCACCATGGTTCCATTTTCCTTCTGGATAGGAATAGCCTTTATGCTCAGGGAATCCAACCAATAGTCTTCATAAAATACCTTATCGATAGAAACCATTTCTTTGGTTTCAACCGTTTTAAGTTTGGTCTTTTTTTCTAATTGTTTTACAAGACCTTTAATTACATCAGCCTTGTTGGCCTGCATAATCAAAAGCTCGTAGGTTTCTAACTCTCCAAAAGACCCAAAAGTTTGTTTTTTCTGTTCAATGGTGTGGCCTGGTTGAGCGAAAATGAGTTGTCCAATAAGGCAAAATAATGCTGTTGTAATTATTCGAATCATAGTCTAAAAAATTTTTGCAAAGCTATTGGATATGGTCGAAATTTTATGGTTAATCCATGAACCGCAATATCACTAGATAATTGTCTTTTGTGGCGATTTGTTTTGAAATAAGCTTACGGCCATGTAAATCATGTGTTATGCTTTATAAAATAATAGTTTGAATGCACGAAAGTTGGTAAATTCGCGTAGCTAAAAAATGAACTATGAAAAGAATATTACTTACAACCGTTTTATCATTATTCGCCTCTCTTTTTGCAATATCACAGTCCATTACCATTACCTCGCCAAACGGTGGTGAGATATGGGCCGGATGTACAAGTAAGAACATTACTTGGACTGCAAGTGGAACTTCAAATTTTTATTCGATTGACTATTCTACAGATGGGGGAACTAATTGGACTTCTGTAACGAGTTTTTACAATACTACTTCCGGTTCTTACGCTTGGACGGTTCCTAACATTAACACCTCTAACTGCTTAGTTCGAATCCAGGATTCGAACACACCGTCAATTGTCGATCAAAGTAATTCTTCGTTTACCATTACTGCTCCGCTCATTCTAACTTCTCCAAATGGTTCCGAGACATGGGAAGCTGGTACTTCAAAAAGCATAACCTGGGCAGCTACAGGAACTGGGAACCGTTACAATATTCAGTATTCTATCAACGGGGGTTCTAACTGGACAACCATTCGTTCCAACTACTACAACACTACGGGAATTTATAACTGGACTGTACCTAACAATCAGTCCACAACTGCATTGGTGCAAATCACGGATTACTACAATGCTTGTATGACTGATAAAAGTGATAATGTTTTTACTATCGACCCTCCTACGCCTACATTATCACTAACAACACCAAATGGAGGTCAGACCTATTACTCAGGTACAGGCTATAATATTCAGTGGAGCGCAGCAAACTTGACAACGAACTTAATTGCACTTGATTATTCTACCGATTCTGGAAATACTTGGACTCCAATTGTTACAGGGGTAGCCAATACAGGAAGTCATTTGTGGACAGTTCCGAATACACCATCAAACGCTTGTATGGTGAAAGTAAAGGCAGTAGGGTCAAATTTGGCTGATTCAAGTAATAATTATTTTACCATTAAAAACCCATTTATTACAGTGACCTACCCAAATGGAGGCGAGAATTTTCAGGGTTGTAATAGCTACACCATTCGTTGGGCAAACGGCGGTATAACTAACCGACGGTACGATATCCATTATTCGATCGATAACGGCTCTACATGGACTGCAATAGCAACAAATGTTTACAGTTCAAGCACTACAAACGCTGGTTACACCTGGGCGGTGCCAAATACTATTAAGGGTTCGGCATTGATTCGAGTTAGCGACAGAAACAATGCAAGTACAAATGATGTTTCGGATAACTCTCTTAATATTTCAAATAATACGAGTATCATAGTTACTTCTCCGACGGGTGGCGAGCAATGGGAAGCAGGAACAACCAAAACGATTACTTGGGTTGATAATGGAAGGTCAAGGTTTAGGGTCTGGTATTCAAGTAATGCAGGAAGTACTTGGAGTTACGTTACCTCAAACACCTACGGAAATTCGGTTAACTGGACAGTTCCTAATACTCCATCCTCAAATTATTTGATTCGCGTTAGAGATTATTACACAGCTTGTTTCGAAGATCAAAGCGATAGCACATTTACCGTAACTCCTCCGACACCAATCATAAACGTAACTTATCCTAACAGTGGACAAACTTTTTATCCTGGAGAGTCCAGAAGTATTAACTGGAGTTCGTCATATTTAACTTCTGCTTTTGTGAAAACGGAGTATTCAGTAGATTCAGGAGCAACTTGGGTTGTAAATAGCAGTGTAACTGCAAACGATGGTAGCGATCCTTTTACAATTCCTAATACAATTACTACAAATGCTCTTGTTAGAGTTAGTGAATATGGAAATCCTACTCTATTTGACGTTAGTAATACCACATTTAATATTGCTTCTCCGTTTATTACGCTCAACGCTCCTAATGGTGGCGAAATTTGGAAGGGTTGCGAATCGAAGTCTATCTCATGGTCAGTGGGTGGCGGATCTGGTACGTATCGACTAGAATATTCCTTGGATTCAGGATCTACATGGGTGTTTATAAATAATCGCTCATCAACAAGTTACTCATGGACTGTTCCTTCAAAGTTAAGTTCCACAAAGGGTTTTATTAGGGTAAGGGATATAAGCAGAGGAATTCAAGATCAGAGTAACTCGAAATTTACCTTTGTGCCTAATACTGATATTATCATCACAGATCCAGTTGGTGGTGAACAATGGGAAGCCGGAACAACAGAACGAATTTCATGGGTTGATAACAACGTATCTCGATTCAGAGTTCGTTTTTCTTCTAATAGTGGTGCATCGTATAGCTACATTACTTCTAATACCTATAGCAATTTTCACAATTGGTCTGTTCCCAATAATCCAGGAGCAAATTATAAAATTAAAGTTGAAGACTATTACAATAGCTGCAAATATGACGAGAGTGATTCAGTTTTTACCGTTTTACCTCCACAGCCTGTAATAACGGTTACGGCTCCAAATGGAAATACGCTTTACCCACAACAATCCTACTCCATTAGATGGTCTAGTCAATACTTAAATTCTTCCTTTGTTAATATTGATTTTTCATCAGATTCTGGGACAACTTGGAATAGTGTTGCGCAAACTACAGCTAACGATGGTATTCATTCTTGGTCAGTGCCAAATTCAATTTCGTCGAATTGTTTTATTAGAGTTACTGAAAGCGGTAGTCCAACTATTTACGATTGGAGCGGGAAATTTACGATTGCACAGCCTTATCTTACCCTCACTTCTCCGAATGGAGGAGAGGTTTGGAAGGGTTGTGAGTCCAAAAGTATTTCTTGGACGAGTGGTGGAACATCTGGTTCTGTAAGAGTGGAGTACTCACTAGATAGTGGGGCTACTTGGGTTTTTATTACCAATCGTTCGGGGTCTAATTTTACTTGGAGTCTGCCAACTAAACTATCTTCATCAAATGCATTTGTAAGAGTAAGTGATGCGGCAAGAGGGTTGAGTGATCAAAGTAACACTAAGTTTAGCCTTATACCTAACTCGGATATAATTGTAACATCTCCAAATGGAGGTGAGCAATGGGAAGTTGGAACAAGTAAAACTATTACTTGGGTTGATAATGGCGTATCTCGGTTTAGAGTGCGTTTTTCTTCAAATGGAGGAACATCCTATTCATACATTACGTCAAACACCTACAGTAATTCACAAAATTGGACCATACCAAATAGTCCTGGAGCTAGTTACAAAATAAAGGTGGAGGATTATTACAACTCTTGCAAATACGATGAAAGTGATACGGTGTTCTCTATTACCCCTCCAACACCTGTTCTTAATGTAACCTATCCGAACGGTGGAAATGTTTTTTATCCTGGAGAGTCTAGAAGCATTAATTGGTCCTCTTCTTACCTGACTTCGGCTTTTGTAAGAACTGAATACTCATTAGATTCTGGTGCTACTTGGGTTGTGAACAGCAGTGTGACCGCAAATGATGGAAGTGACCCTTGGATAATTCCGAATTCTATAACAACCAATGTCTTAGTGAAGGTTAGTGAATACAATAATCCTTCGCTATTCGACATTAGCAACGCTACATTTTCAATTGCATCTCCCTTCATCACTTTGAATACTCCGAACGGAGGTGAGCTTGTAAAGGGCTGTAATACACAATCTATCTCATGGTCAGTTGGTGGAGGTTCTGGAACATACAGATTAGAATATTCTTTAGATTCCGGTGCAACTTGGAATTTTATTACCAACCGATCAGGTACAAATTTTAACTGGAGCGTTCCTTCAAAGCTCAGCTCCACAAAAGGATTCATAAGAATCCGCGATTTTAGTAAAGGAACTGAGGATAGAAGTAATTCTAAATTCACGTTCGTTCCGAACACAGATATTATTATTACTGACCCGGTTGGTGGTGAACAATGGGAAGCAGGAACGACGGAACGTGTTTCTTGGGTTGATAATAATGTTTCTCGATTTAGGGTTCGATTTTCAAGTAACGGCGGAGCATCATACAGCTACATCACCTCAAACACCTACAGTAATTTTCACAATTGGTCTGTACCTAATAATCCCGGCGCTAACTACAAAATAAAGGTAGAAGATTATTACAACAGTTGTAAATACGATGAGAGCGATTCTGTTTTCAGTGTATTACCCCCGCAACCAGTAATTACTGTAACTGCGCCAAACGGAAATATACTATACCCTCAAAGTGCATACTCAATCCGGTGGTCAAGCCAATACTTGAATTCTTCGTTTGTAAACATCGATTTTTCTTCGGATTCGGGTACAACGTGGAAAAGTGTTGTACAAACTACCTCGAACGACGGAAGCCACACTTGGACTGTACCAGATTCTATTTCTACAAAATGTTTTGTAAGGGTAACTGAATCAGGGAGTCCTTCAGTGTATGATTGGAGTGGAAGATTTACAGTTAGAGAACCATATTTGACCTTAACATCACCCAATGGCGGTGAATTATGGAGAGGCTGTGAGTCAAAAAATATTTCGTGGTTGAGTGGAGGAACTTCTGGAACGGTGCGGGTTGAATATTCTCTGGATAGTGGAGCTACTTGGATATTCATTTCGAATAGATCAGGTTCAAATTTTAATTGGAGTCTGCCAACTAAATTGTCAGGCGCAAACGCTTTTATTAGGGTTAGTGACGCTTCAAGAAATCTTTCTGATCAAAGTGATTCAAAGTTTACAATAGTGCCTAACTCAGATATCATTGTAACTTCTCCACTTGGAGGGGAAGAATGGGAGGCTTCAACTACGAACCTTATCACTTGGGTAGATAACGGTGTCTCTAGATTTAGAGTAAGGTACTCTACGAATGATGGTTTATCTTATAGTTATGTAACGAGTAATACTTATGCTAATAGTGTCAATTGGTCGGTACCAAACAATCCTGGTGTAAATTATAAAATTAAGGTAGAGGATTATTACAACAGTTGCAAGTACGACGAAAGTGATTCCGTATTTGAGGTAACCCCTCCAACGCCTACTTTAACATTAACTGCACCCAATGGCGCAAACACACTTTATCAAGGTCAAAACTATACGGTTCGCTGGTCAAGCTCTCATCTTACATCACCCTATGTAAGACTTGATTATAGCTTGGATTCAGGCCTTACATGGAACGTGATTTCAAACATTACCAACAACGATGGTTCTGAAGTTTGGTCTGTACCAAATGTTTCTACGGAAAAAGCATTAGTTAGAGTTTCTGAATATGGAAATGCTTCTATGTACGACATAAGCAACGCCAATTTCTTTATCACACCAAGCATTACTCTTCTTTCTCCAAATGGAAATAATGGCCAAGTGAACTACAGAGGATGTACCGTTACTTCCATTACTTGGAAAGCAGGCGGAACATCGAACCGATACAATATTGCTTATACGCTTGATGGAGGAACTAATTGGACAACTATCAATAGTAACTTCTATTCTTCCAGTTCCAATCCAATTTATAACTGGACCATGCCAAATACGGGTTCTGCTAAGGTAAAGGTTCGTGTAAGAGATAGAAACGATGCATCTAAGTCAGACGAAAGTGATAATCCATTTGCGATTTCTCTTCCGTTAAAATTAAACACGGCCAATAATGGAGAGACATATTATGTAGGCGACACTGTATTGTTGGATTGGACCAGTAACGGTACTTCAAATTACTACAACATAGATTACTCCACTAACGGTGGAAGTACTTGGACAAACATTGCGTTTAACTTTAACACTAGTGGCAATACATATCAATGGATAGTTCCTGGTACAGTTACAAACAACGCAAAAATTAGAATCACCGATAACATTGCAAATTGTAAGCAAACTCAGAGTGTTGTTGCGTTCAAGATTGTTGCAGGTTCCCAGAAAATTACTGTTAACCAGCCAAGCGGTGGTGAATTCTGGAATGGATGTACCCAGCAACAAATTCGTTGGACAGATTCAGGTAATTCAGCGGCATATAAAATCGAATACAGCAGTAATGCAGGACTCTCTTGGACGACCATTCAAAATGCATACGGAAGTGCAACAGGAACCTACGATTGGAATGTACCTTCTCAAGTAGGTTCTCAATACCTAATTCGTGTTTCAGATGCTTCTGATGCAACAAAAACAGATCAAAGTGATAGTACTTTCAAAGTCGGAGTAGCGGTTACACCTACGATTACGGCTGTAGGGGTCACAACTATTTGTAGTGGTAGTTCGGTTACGTTAACAGCCGATAGGAGTACTGGAATTACTTGGTATCCAGGTGGAATGACAACGCAAACGGTGAACGTTACCACTCCAGGAAATTATTATGTTATCGCAACTGATTCTAACTCTTGTTCTGTTCAATCTAATTCGATTCCTGTTACGGCTGGTACGCCTCCAGCCAAACCAACGTTAACAGCTTCTGGGCCTGTAAAATTTTGCCTAGGAGGAAGCGTAATTCTTTCAACTAATCAAACATCAGGAATTGAATGGTACCCCGGTGGACAAACTTCACAAACTATTACTGCAACCCAAGGTGGAGCTTACACGGTAACATACACTGATGGAAGTGGATGTTCTTCGACATCCGATCCGTTACAAATCACAACGAATACAATACCTGCTATTAACCGCTCATCGGCAGGTGTGTGTTTAGGAGACTCCCTAGTGCTTTCTTCAAGTAGCTCTTCTGGCAATGTTTGGTTCCCAACTGGCGATACAACTCAAACAATAAAAGTATCGACCAACGGAAACTACAAAGTTCAGGTAACGGATGCCGACAATTGTGTTTCTACTTCAAATGAAGACACTGTGTTATTCTTGGCGCCCCCAGCTAAGCCAATAATTACTGCTTTGGGTTCTACCTCTTTTTGTAAAGGAGAAAGTGTGCAATTAAAAGCTTCACCATCTAACAATGTTACATGGAGCAATGGCATCCAAGATTCAGTGATTACTGTTGATTCCGCTGCTTCAATAACTGTAAAATATACGAATGCTGGTGGGTGTGCATCTGAGTCAAATCCGATAAATATTTCTTTACTTCCAGAGCCATCAAAACCATTGGTTACCTTAGTTGGGGACTCCGTTATTTGTTCAGGGGATTCAGTTTCTCTGGCATCAAATACGGTTAGTAATTTTTGGAGCGATTCGTCTACCTCTAATACAATCACCGTAAAACAAACGGGATACTATGCAACCACTACAACAGGCTCAAACGGTTGTAAGTCAACTTCAGTTCCAGTTCTAGTTACAGTAAATCCTTCGCCAAGTAGTCCTGTTATTAACGCTTCTGGAAATACCACGTTCTGCACAGGAGATAGTGTGCTTCTTATTTCAAATCAACCAAATGGTAATAAATGGTCAACCGGCGATTCTTCTACTTCAATTTTAGTGAAAAATGCTGGAAGCTATACCGTTGATTTTACCAACCAGTTTGGTTGTACTAGTAGTTCTCAACCGGCAAATGTTGTGGTGAACAATGCGCCTGCGAAGCCGTTGATTACTAATTCTGGTTTAAATCAAATTTGTGTAGGAGATAGTGTTACGCTTTCTAGCAGCTTTGGTGGCACGGTACAATGGTCCACTGGTGAAAGCACGAATTCCATTACAGTGAAGAATGCTGGTAATTATTCGGTAACGGCAGTTGCAGTTAATGGTTGTTCTACAACTTCAGACTTTACTTCAATTGGCTTAAATACAATACCACAAACACCTTCCATCACTCGGAGCGATACGAACGATTTGTGTGTTGGAGACAGCATTTTACTATTCTCGTCTTCTGCTACAGGGAATGTGTGGTCAACGGGAGACACAACTTCAAGTATTATAGTTTCAACCAACGGAACTTACCAATTGCATGTAAAGAGTAACTCTGGTTGTGAAAGTGGCACGGTAAGCGAAATAGTGAGCTTCAATTCAGTGCCATCAAAACCTTCAATTATGGTTTCGGGTGACACTGTTTTATGTTCGGGAGATTCAGTAACACTAAGTACGAATGCATCTAACGTATTATGGTCTAATGGTTCAACTGCTTCTAGTATCAATGTGAAAACTTCTGGTCAATACACTGTCTCTGTTGGAGCGTCCAGTTCATGTGGTAGCACCTCTAATCCTGTTGCGGTGCAAGTTAACGCCCAGCCTGCTGTTCCAACAATTTTGGTAAGCGGCGACACCACATTCTGTTCAGGAGATAGTGTTCAGCTCACTTCTAGTGTTAATGCTGGCCTGATGTGGAGTACAGGAGCTACTAGTTCTTCCATTGTGGTTAAAAATACGGGGTCATATTCTGTTAAAACAACGAATCAGTTCGGATGTGACGCGACCTCAATGCCAACCAATATCACAGTAAATGCACGTCCAGCTGCACCTGTTGTTTCAGCAAACGGATCTGTAGATTTTTGTGACGGCGAAAGCGTATTGTTAATCAGTTCGTCTCCAACAAATAACCTCTGGACAACGGGTGATACAACAAATACAGTAGTTGTATCAGCTTCTGGTAATTACGCAGTTACACTTAACTCGGCAACCGGTTGTTCTTCAACTTCAAACAGTATTATGGTTAATGTTAGGCCTCAGCCGACAAAACCAGTAATTACCGTCAACGGAGACACTTCTTTCTGTTCTGGCGATAGTGTAGTATTGAGTTCAACTATCAATAGTGGTCTTTTGTGGAGTACGGGTGATACCACAAACTCGATTATCGTCAGAACCGCAGGCACTTATGGTGTAAAAACTACCAACACAAATGGGTGTGAAGCTAGCGCAGAGGCAGTTAATATTTCAGTGTTTAACTCCCCGTCTGCTCCTGTTATTTCCGCTAATGGTTCTGTAGATTTTTGTGACGGAGGTAGCGTTTTACTTACTAGTTCAGCATTAACAAATAATAATTGGACGAATGGGGATACTACGAATTCTATCAGTGTAACCGCTACAGGAAACTATGCAGTTTCCGTGATAACACCAAATGGATGTTCAGCAACCTCCAACAGCATAATGGTTAACGTTAAACCCCATCCAACTAATCCAATTATCACAGTTAACGGTGATACCTCGTTTTGTTCTGGAGATAGTGTTGTATTGAGTTCAAGCGTTAATTCAGGAATTCTTTGGAGTAGTGGTGATACAACTAATTCTATTGTGGTAAAAACAGCTGGTACATACGATGTAAAAGCGACAAATAGCGTAGGTTGTGAAGCTATTTCAGATGCTGTAAGCATTGCAGTGTTCAATTCACCGACAGCACCAGTTGTTACTGCAAATGGTTCAATTGATTTCTGTGTTGGGGATAGTGTTTTGCTATCGAGCACAGCATTGTCAAACAATACTTGGACTAGCGGTGATACTTCAAATACGCTGAACGTTAAGACTACTGGAAATTATGCAGTTTCTGTGAGTACTTCAAACGGTTGTTCTGCTACCTCTAACAGTATTTTTGTTAATGTAAGACCAGAGCCAGCTAAACCGCTCATTACTGTAAACGGAGACACTTCATTCTGCTCTGGAGATAGTGTGGTGTTGAGCTCAAGTATAAACTCAGGTTTGCTTTGGAGTAGTGGAGACACAACGAATTCTATAGTTGTAAAATCGGCAGGGACTTATGATGTACAAACAACCAACAGCAGTGGATGTGAGTCAACCTCTGAGCCTGTTAGTATTTCAGTCTTTAATGCACCAGCTGTTCCTGTAATTACAGCTAACAGTGCTACCACTTTTTGTGATGGAGGAAGCGTCTTGTTGAGCAGCTCTGCTCCACTCAATAACACTTGGTCTAGTGGAGATACGAGTTCTGCAATAACGGTGAAAGCAAGTGGTAGCTATTCGGTAGTTGTGCAATCTGCAAACGGCTGTGAATCGAGTTCACTACCAACCATCGTAAATGTGAATCCAAGACCAGTGAAACCAATTATTAACCTGATAGGGGATAGTACATTCTGCGCAGGAGATAGTGTGACTTTAGTAACAAATTACTCTTCTGGTATAGTTTGGAGTTCAGGAGACACAACCACCTCAGTAACAGTAAAAGCTGCAGGTATTTATTCTGTACAGCACACTGATATGAACGGCTGTGTGAGTACTTCAGATGCCAGAGCAATAACAGTTTATAGCGTTCCAGCCGTGCCAGTTATATCGGCTTCTGGTCCGGTTGAGTTCTGTGCAGGAAATAGTGTTACGTTAAACTCTAGTTCAGCCGCAGATAATGTTTGGTCCACAGGTGATACTAATAATTCTATTAGTGTAAGCACCACTGGTAATGTCAATGTTAGAGTGGTTAATGCGAATGGGTGTGAGGCTATTTCTCAAAATCTTTTTGTCAAAGTGAATCAACTTTCAGTCGTTCCAAGTATTTCCGTGATTGGTGACACTACTTTTTGTTCGGGTGATAGTGTAACTCTTGTTTCCAGTCTCAATTCTGGTATTTTATGGTCAACCGGAGATACAACGGCTTCGATTGTCAGAAAAGTAAGCGGAACGGTATCGTTGACATATACAGACACTAACAGCTGTTCGGCTTCTTCGTCTGTGCTTCAAATTACCTCTGACCCTACACCAGTTGTACCTACGATTTTGGCAAGTGGTGCAACAACATTCTGCGCAGGAAATTCGATTACGCTAAACTCAAGTTCGGCTTCGAATAATAAGTGGTCAACAAATGATAGCACGGCTGCAATTCAGGTGAATGCAAATGGAAACTACTCGGTTACTACATACAATCAATTTGGTTGTGAAGCAACATCTCAAAATTTATTGGTAACTGTTAATCCCGTTCCTGCATTGCCTTCAATAAATGCGAGTGGAGCAACTACTATTTGCCAAGGAGATAGCGTTATTCTTTCTTCAAGTAATTTAAACGGTAATTTTTGGTCAACTACTGATACCGCTAATTCGATAACGGTGAAAAGCACAGGAGTTTATTCTCTTAAAATTGTGGATGCAAATAGCTGTGAGTCAACTCTAGCAACGCAATCGGTGCTAGTAAATCCCGTTCCTTCAGCGCCAATTGTTTCTGCAAATGGCCCAACTGGATTCTGTCAAGGTGATAGTGTTGTTCTGACTTCTAGTGCTCAAACAGGAAACAATTGGAGTCAAGGCGATACCGTTCAAAGTATTACTGTAAAGACTTCGGGAACCTATTCGGTCAAGTTAATCAACACAATAGGATGTGAGGCAATAAGCAACTCTATAAGTGTGAGTGTTGGTAATTTACCGTCAACACCGGTAATTAGTGCCATTGGAAACACAGAATTCTGTGCTGGAGATAGTGTCACGTTAGTTTCTTCTGCTTCGGTTGGGAGTCGCTGGTCAACTGGTGATACCGTAAGTTCTATTGTTGTAAAAAGCCCTGGAATTGTTTCGCTAGGATTATTTGACAATGGATGTTTAAGTAACAGTACTAGTGAATCAATAAAAGTGAATGCTAATCCAAGTAGACCACTCATTACATTTACTGGTGATACTGCATTCTGTCCTGGAGATAGTGTTCAATTGCATTCATCTTATGCCAACGGTAATACATGGTCACATGCAGGTGGTAATGCTGTTTCTATTGTAGTTAAGAGTAGCGGAAGCTATCAGGTTACACATGCTGATTCTAATGGTTGTCGTGCAGTTTCAAATCCACTTGCTGTTCGATTGTTTCCAGCTCCAAACGCACCATTTGTTTCCCCGGGAGGTTCAGTAGAAATCTGTGCAGGTGATGATATTGTTTTATCGTCTGATATTAAAACTGGTTTATCATGGTCGAATGACCAGAGCCCAGCAGATACTCAATTGGTAAACACAGCAGGTGTATTTTCTGTAAATCATACAGACCATAATGGATGTGCAGTATCCTCGAATCAAGTTATAGTTTCTATCATTTCCGCACCTGCTCCTTCTACCATTAGTAAAATTGGTCAAGACCTGGTAAGTACAACAGCAAGTTCGTATCAATGGTATTTGGGTGGTGTTCCACAGGCCGGTGAAATTGGCTCATTAATTCGTCCGTCTCAGAATGGAGTATACCAAGTTGAAACATCGAATTCGTCTGGTTGCACAGTACTCTCAGAACCTTATACATATACTTCTGTTGGAGTTGCTGATGCTTCTAATGGTTGGGTTCAAGAGTTTAGCATATACCCAAATCCATCGAATGGTGTTTTTGGTATGACGTTAAATCTTTCAGAGTTACAGGAATTTGAATTGAGAATATTCTCTTTTGAAGGTAAAGTGGTTTATCAAGAAAACATTAAGCCTACAACCACACAAATTGCTCGCAATTATCTATTGCAAGAATTGCCTAGTGGAATGTATCAATTTGAGCTTTCGAGTACTAAAGGAGTTTATAAGGAGCGGTTGATAATACAACGTTAGCCCAATTACAGCTCAAAGAATATAGAGGTTCACTTTGGTGAGCCTCTTTTTTTTGTCTCTATATGAATAAAAAATTTGTTCCTGCTTACTTGTTGACTTTCGTCAATGTACTTGGATTCAGTATCCTTATGCCCATTTTGCCATTTGTTGTAGCGCATTTTGGAGCACCAAAATGGGTTTATGGTTTTTTTATAACACTATATTCTAGTTTTCAATTTATCGGTGCTCCAATCCTCGGAAAACTATCTGACCAGAGGGGAAGAAAACCAATTTTATTAATTAGTCAAGCAGGGACATTATTAAGTTGGATCATATTTTTAGCGGCATTATACCTGCCTAATATTCCTATTTGGGGAGTTGCTATTCCGATAATAATCATCGCTGTTTCTAGAATTATTGATGGAATTACAGGCGGGAATACCTCGGTTGCTAATGCTTACGTTGCTGACATAACCACGCGTAAAGAAAAGTCATACATTTTTGGTTATTTGGGTGGAATTGCTGGTTTAGGGATGATTGTAGGGCCGGGATTAGGTGGATTAGCAGCATCGACCAGTTTAGGGTATGCAGGAACATTGTGGGTGGCAATTGCTGTTTCTGTCATTACTTTGATTGCAATATTATTTTGGCTTCAAGAATCGCATCAACCAGCAGCAACTTATAACAAAAGAGATAATTTTTCATTTGCAGGTTCTTTTAATGTCTTTGCAAAAATTAGCGGGACAAATCCAGGTTCTACTATCAAATTGCTATTTCTACTTAAGCTCATATTTTCAACCATGATGGCTTTTTACATTGGCACGATAGCCCTGTTTCTTATCGATACGTTTCAGTTTGATGAGAAAGAACTTGGCTTATTCATGTTTGTAGTAGGCATATTTTTGTCATTTAACCAAGCCTTTTTATCCAAACGAGTAATAAAACGATTCGGTGAGTTTAATACTCTAAAGATTGGATTAGCGTGTTCATTTGTTGGCTTGTTAAGCATTACTTTAACCGATAAACTTTGGCTTTTTATCGGGTGCTATTACATTATGAATTTGGGATTATCACTACTCTTTCCAACCTTTAATAGTTTGATTTCTATTCATGCTAATCCAGAAAAGCAAGGTGAAATATTGGGTATAAGCGAATCCATAAACTCCTTGGCAATGGCCTTGTTTCCGGTTTTGTCAGCAGCTCTTTACGGGTTCTTAGAATTTAGATTGTACTACGTTATGTGCGCAATGCCATTAATTGGTCTTCTTATAGCCCATTTATACGGTTCCAAAATGATTACCGAGGAACTGGATTAGTTGAGGAAAAGAGCAAAAAAAAGAGCCTAAATTGAGGCTCTTTTTTAAATTCTAATTCAATTTCAAAACTAAATTTTACCAGTACCCAATTTATACAATAGGCTGAAGTGACTCTTCAGTGCATCATAAAAAGTCCGATGCTGATAGTAGGGTAAATCATATTCCTTCGCGGTCTTTTCTACAATTTTAGAAACTTCCTTAAAGTGAACGTGACAAATAGTTGGGAACAGATGGTGTTCAATTTGGTAATTAAGGCCTCCAATAAACCAAGAAAAGAATGTACTCCCATTCGCGTAGTTCGCGGTTGTATGCAATTGGTGAATGGCCCAATTGTTTTCGACGCTATTATTTTCATCCGGTTCGTAAAAGTTTGTTTCTTCGATAACATGAGCAGTTTGGAAAATAAGTGCTAGAATCAAGCCGCTTAAAAAATGCATTGCCCCAAACCCAATCAAGATTTGCCACCAAGGCAGGTCGATTAAAAGAAGAGGAAGCACAATAACAAGAGCAGCATACCACAACTTGTGAAAAATAATCTCCGCAAGAGCCTTTCCAAATGTGAGGTTTTGACCTTGAAGTAAACCCATTCTATTGTATCGGACCAACTGTTCAAAATCTTTTCCAAGAAACCAATAAATAGTTAATATTCCGTACAATATAGGTGCGTAGAACACTTGAAATTTAAAGATGCCTTTCTTTGGTTGGTTTGGCGAGAATCGAACTATTCCTTGTTTTTCAATGTCCTCATCGTGTCCATCGATATTGGTAAACGTGTGATGCAATACATTGTGCTGAATTCTCCAATTTGCCGGGTAGCCTCCTATAAAATTCAATATGAACCCCATGGCAGAATTCAGTGTTTTGTTTTTGGAGTAGGCTCCGTGATTTGCGTCATGCATGATTGCCAAGCCAATACCAGAAATGCCGAATCCCATTAAAATCCACATTGAAAAAACGCCCCAAAACGAAGTGACTGTTCCTGAGAGCATTGCAACTAATGGCAAGAAATAAAGGCAAATCATGAAGACGGACTTTATTTGCATCTTAGCATTACCATACTTGGAAATGTTGTTCTCTTTAAAGTGTTGATTAACCCTTTTTCTAAGTACTTTGAAAAATTCTGGTCTATCTTTTACGTTAAATTTTACCGCGTCCACGCTCATAAAAATCTCCTGTTCAAAATGTAAGAGTCAAAAATAAAAAATGACAATTTTACATCAAAGCAATTCCTGAAATTGCTAGGTGCAAACTTAACCATAATAACATGGAGTATTATGTGACTTTGCTTAGCTCTTCACAGTTTACTGTTTATTCTTAAGAGAAGTCAACACTTTGATTTTGGAGTTGTAGTATTGCTGTAATGGTCAAAGTATTATTTGCGCTAGTTGTAATTTCCGTTTTGGTTTTCCCAATTTCGGCATCTGAGGCTTTATTGGCTGGAATCATTTTCACGAGTCTATTCCAACACCCATTTCAAGAAAAAAACAAAACCTGGCTCAATTGGGCTCTTAAAACTTCGGTAATTGGTTTGGGTTTCGGAATGAGTTTGAGCCAAGTTCTCGAAGCTAGCTACTCCAGTCTTAGTATCCTCATAGTTTCGTTCCTTTTTGTTCTTGTTTTAGGTTTTTTCCTTGCCCGAATATTAGGCGTATCAAAAAATGTAGGCCACCTAATTTCATCAGGAACTGCAATTTGTGGAGGTAGTGCAATTGCTTCCATTTCGCCTTTGATTAAGGCTTCCGAGAAGGAAATGAGCATTTCTTTAGGAGTAGTTTTCTTGCTCAATGCCGTTGCTCTTTTTATTTTTCCGACGATTGGAACGTACTTCAATATGACTCAAAGCGAATTTGGACTTTGGGCGGCAATTGCCATTCACGATACTTCTTCTGTGGTGGGTGCAGCAATGAGTTACGGGCATGAAGCTTTGGAGATTGCAACTTCGGTCAAATTAGCGCGGGTTCTTTGGATAATTCCACTTTCATTCATTACTATTTTCTTGTTCAAGTCGAAAGGAAATAAAATCAAAATCCCTTGGTTTATTTTTATTTTCTTGACGGTGGTTGTGGTCAATTCATTTGTGGAGATTCCAAGTTTTGTTGCTGAAAATGTTGTGTTTATCTCAAAACGACTTTTAGTGGCTTCGTTATTTTTAGTAGGAACAGGACTATCCCTGAAAAGTATTAAATCCGTTGGGCCAAAACCACTTCTTTTTGGCGTGATACTGTGGTTCGGAGTTTCTATTCTGAGTTTAGTGCTTATTCTCAATTAGTCTTGAGACGGGAGAATTTGATTACTAACCCATGCCACTAACATTACCACTCCACAGCCAATTACATTGAACCACAAGTAACCGATTTGCTCACTAAAAAAGTGGAACAATGCAAATACAGAAAGCTGGCCTACAATTACGCCGATAAGCATAGCGTTTGCTTTTACCTTCTTTAAGAAAAATGCCGTTAAGAAAACGCCTAAAATTGTACCGTAAAAAACTGAACCTAAGATATTTACTGCCTCAATTAGGTTTTCTACTATTTGTGCGGAAAGTGCAAATATTATGGCTAAAATTCCCCAACCCAATGTGAAAAGCTTACTGGTATTTACAGACTGCGTTTCGGGGACCTCTTTTTTGTTGAATCGTCTGTAAAAGTCTACCATGGTTGTGGAAGCTAAAGCGTTTATTTCTCCTGCGGTGGAACTCATAGCAGCAGATATAATTACAGCGATTAATAACCCGACTAATCCCTGCGGTAGGTAGTTTAATATAAAGGTCAGAAAAACATAATCACTATCACGACTGCTTTGGTTTGGGTTTGCTTTTAAAACGACTTCTTTGGCATTGTTCCGAATCGATTTAGCTTTTTCGTCCAAAGCTAAAATCTCGGATTGAGTTGCTGAACTTGGCGCTGAAACATAATCTAAATAAGCTGCTTTTTTCTCGGCATGGAATGCCTCGTGTTGCTGTTCAATTTCAGAAAATTCTTGTTGATATTCGGAACTGCGAACCTCTTCAATTGCACCTTTATTAAACAAAACAGGATGCGATTCGAATTGATAAAAAACAAACACCAAAACTCCAGTAAGCAAAATCAGAAACTGCATGGGAATCTTGAGCAGGGCATTAAAAATTAGACCCAAACGACTTTCTTGAATCGACTTTCCGGAAAGGTACCGCTGTACCTGACTTTGGTCGGTTCCAAAATATGAAAGCGCGAGAAAAAGTCCGCCGGTAATACCACTCCAAAACGTGTAACGTTTGTCTATATCAAAAGAGAAATCGACGATATTCATTCTTCCTGCTGCACCTGCCAAATCCAGTGCGCCAAGGAAACTAACTTCTTTAGGTAAACGATTGAGCACGATACTAAATGCTATTCCCATTCCGATAAGAATGACCGTCATTTGCCATTTTTGTGTCAGGCTAACAGCCTTTGTGCCACCAGAAACAGTGTAAATAATCACCAAAATTCCAACGAGTAAAATCGTGAATTGGAGCGACCAACCCAACATTACACTTATGATAATTGCTGGTGCGTAAATCGTAATTCCTGCAGCTAGTCCTCTGGAAAGCATGAATAGAGAAGCGGTAATTAATCGAATTCGGATATCAAAACGTTGCTCTAGATATTCGTATGCTGTATAAACTTTTAGTCGGTAGTAAATGGGTATAAAAACAACGCAAACAATGATAATGGCGAAGGGTAGCCCGAAGTAATTCTGGACGAATTCCATTCCGCTCTCATAAGCGACTCCAGGGGTAGAAATAAAAGTAATTGCCGAAGCTTGAGTTGCCATTACTGACAGACCAATGGTTAGCCATTTCATATCCGAACCACCTTTAAGATAACCCTCTAAACTTTCGCTTTTTCTCGTCATGTAGGTTCCATAACCTACAATTAAGCCTAAGGTTCCAAGCAATACCGCCCAATCAATTCCACTCATGCGAAGTGATTAGTTAGCCAAGCATAAAAAGCAATTTGAACTACAAAAAACACGATTACAAACCCGTACAATCGTTTCCAGTTGAAGGCGGTGGGAGTGTTATTTTCTTCCATAAGAAAGAATATTAGCGAACAGTTTATATGCTCCAGGAACTCCCGCTGGTAATTGTCTGAAAAAAGAAATACCGGTAAATACGAAGTAGCCTTTTCCCGATTTAGTTGCCAATAATGCACCTGAACTCGGCTCTTCGTTGGGGTCACTCCAACTAATTAGTGCTTCGTAATTATCGTCCCATTCGTTGGCGAAATACAACCCTCTTTCCTGCACCCAATTATCAAAATCAGCATCTGACATGGCATTGGGTACTGTAAAAATTGGGTGATTTTTATTCAATAAAGTAGCTGTCGCATTTTCGTCGGTAACTCTATTTCTGGAAAGCTTGTAGGGGTATGGTCCCATGTTTTCGATTTTCAATCCTCGATTGGTGTTGTATTGCACAATCATTAGCCCACCTTTTTCAACATAATCCATTAAAACCGATTGATAACTACCCAAGGCTTCTTGAGTATTATATGCCCGAATTCCAATTACAACGGCATCAAATACCGAAAGGTCTGTTGCTGCTAACGTATTCGGATTCAATAAAGTAACGGTTGCGCCTAATTGGCCAATTGCCTCGGGTACATTATCACCAGCACCCATAACATAGCCTATATTTTTGCTCGCAATTTCTAAATCACCCGTTACCAATTTTCCTCTTGTTTTTGGAAACAGCGTTTGTTTGTGAATGTGTGGGTAATCAATAATGACCAAAGAGCGGTCAAATATTTTATCGCCAACTTTACATTGGACAGAAAACTCACCACTTTTCGCATTTTCATTCGGCTCAATATCAAACGTGAATACTTGCGCCGCTTCCTTTTTGTTTAGCGTAACAATATGAGTTTCAGGACTACATTTCCAGCCTTCGGGTAAGTTCAAAGAAAGACGACCGGTAAGGCCAGCTTTATCTTCCATTACCGTTACGG
>CAKZKD010000031.1 GCA_937121175.1 uncultured Flavobacteriales bacterium | reverse complement strand
CATCCGAGTTCATACGGTTGCTGCCACTTAAGAGTGTAAAACTCAGAAGTTCGTAGAAAGCTTCAGAGCCATTTTATTACCAACCAAAAATGGCGGCACCACAGTTTTTTCGAACTTAGTTCCCATAGGAGTGAAGGAGAGATTTCCAGAAAGATTGCGTTTGAGTAAATACTCAGCTATTCACATCTGAGTGAGCGGAGCTTGCTAGTAACGCCCCGCAGCCAAGGTAAGTAGGGCATAGGAAGTATGTTGTGCGGCTGTGCCGAAGGCTCTTATCATAGTGATAGAGCGCGCGGGCAAAAACATACTGACCATTGTACTCACTTAGAAGCTAGGATTAAAGGTTATTAAATTTCTATCGTTTCAAATATATAACAGGCCGCCCTATTTGCCTTGTGGCTGCTGTTACCTGCAGTATTTAATTATTTCGTTTAAAGATATTTCTAAAGAACTTTAAAAGTATCGGTTGTTCATTGTTTGGGTCGGATATCCAATAGCCACAAACATTGCACTTAACTTCATTAGTTTCCAAATTTGGTTCATTTGAGTTAATTTCTGAGGCCAATGCGTGTGCTCCTCCACCAATTCTTCCCGTGTCGTATAATTCCACATTGTCCTCACGAGTTTTGTCGCTCAGACAACGGGGACAGACTTCATTTTTACGGAGTTTTTTGCTCTTTGGATTGCTCTTTATTAACTCTTCAACTTCGGCTAAATCGAAAGCGTTTTCTTCCAGGAAATTCAGAATCTCCGTTTGGGAATCTTTCATATAGGTATTCAACTTGAATTTGTAGAAATATGCAAGCTCATACTTGTCAAGTGTTTTCAGAAAATCGCGAATTCGGCTCATTAGTGATATTGCAGGTAACGCCCCACAGCCAAGGCAAGTGCGGGGAAGCAATTTTGGGTGCGGCCGGAAAAATATTCATTTCTATTGCGTTCTGATTGAGCGCGTTGGCAACCGACCACCAAAATTGCAGAATGATTAAACTTCGGGTTAATTCTATCGTTTGTTCGAGGCATTTCGTTTCAAATTTACACTATCGCTAGCATTTGCCTTTTGGCTGTTGTTATGTGTAGTTTCTTAGTATTTTTCTTTCCTAACGTATTTCGTGTAAAAATCACCAGTCCCTTTAGCGTCGAGTCTCCCAACAATAACCTCTGTTGAGCTTTTTGATAATTCTATATTAGGTCTCAAGTGAAAATGTTCTCTCGCACCGTTTGGAAGGTGTTTTTCAGGTAGATTTTCCTGATTTAGCTCTGCTATTTCAAGAAGCAATTTGGCAAGTGATTTAAGCCCTTCAGGATTGCCGTGAATTGAAACTTCATTCCATTGTTCCTTTTCTCCTTCAAATTCCTCCTCATGTTGAGAAACAATGATGTCTAAGTGACCATTTATCTCGTTTCCTTTAGTTTCTTTTCTGTTCATCGTTGATTACGTATTTATCGGGTTAGGAAATGACACATAACGCCCCGCGGCCATGCCACGTGCGGAATAAAAAGTTTGACATCGAGGATTTAGATTCAGTTGATTCATGTCACTAAATTAAGGAAAAACAGGAAAAGTAGCATGTGCCATTCGGCCGCTGTTACCAGCTTTTGGAGCAACATCAGAGTCTATCATCCGAGTAAATACTCAGCTTTCCACGGCCGAGTGTAAAAGCTTCGGGCTTGCAGAATGTTTCAGAGCCAATTTGCCCACCAACCACAAATTGGCGACTTTACTAAAGTTTCAACCTTGCTTTTTTCAATGTTGTTTTCGTAAAGATTGATTCGTGTGTTTCGATTTGCAGCCGAGTAAATATTCTGTTTTCAGAACCGAGTAATTCCTCTGCGATTCATGTTGGATTGATTAAAAAGTTTCGATACGGAACTGAGTGAATATTCTGCTTTTCAGAATTGAGTAAATACGCTGAAAATCACAGCTGAGTGATTTACGCCCGAGTGAGCGGAAATTGCTGGTAACGCCCCGCCGCTAAGGAAAGTGCGGAGCTAAGGGGTTGAACTTCGGGTTTCAATATGTGCTTCGTTCGAGGCATTTCGTTTCAAATTTACACTATCGCTAGCATGTGCCTTTTAGCGGCTGTTAGCGGTAGTTCGTTTTATCTACCGGTACAAAACCTTACGGGAAGATTATAGATTGATTTGACTGGTTCTCCATTTTTTCTTGCCGGCGTCCATTTAGGCATTGTATGTATCCATTTTAAAATTGACTCACCATGAGGATAGGGCTTTTCTGGTCTCAAAATACAGGCATTGCTTATTTCACCATCTTCCTCAATAAAGATTGATATAAAATAAATTCCGTGATTGTTTTCAATGTTCTTTTTTAATTTAAGCGTTCCCTGGAATTTATAGAGTTCGTTTTCTCCACCACGGAATTCGGCATGGGAGTCTAGCTCTGTAGTTAGATACTGACCTTCAAGAACAGCATACATTGAATCACAGTTATATCGTTGTATTTGGTTTTGACCCAACAGATAATTGCTTGAAAGCAATGTAATAATCCAAATGATATTTTTATATAATCTCATACTCTTAATTAGGATTGGAATCGTGTCATAGAAATTACCGCTAACGCCCCGCAGCCATGAGTAGTAGGCCTTGCGTGGCACACTCTTTGGGGCTTTGAAGTGGGTTATTAAATTTCATACGTTTCAAGTTCAAACAACACGGCCTATTACTCATTTGGGTGCTGTTAGGCGCAGGTGTTCTTTTTCAGTAATTTTTTTCTTTGTCCAGAGATTTATATTTTGAACTTTGCCATTATTTTTAACTAATCGACAGAGTATTAAATCGCCAAATGATTCAAATTTTACTGTTTTAACTTTTCTTGTTTTGATTTTTTTCCATTTGTCATAATCGCCTAATCCAATGTACTTATCCTTTATAATGATTGGGTATTCATACATTGGCACCATGTAATAACTATTGAAGGATTCTTCAATAATTTGGTCTTTCAAATACGAGTATACAAGTATATTATTCTCTAATTGAACTAGACTGTATTGAACAAATGGGTCTGGAAAATTCAAAATTGAATCAACTAAAAAGCTTGATTTCATTTTTCCTGTTTTAAAATCTACATATCCTATTTTACCTTGTGTTTTTGAGTTTTTCGTATTGAACCGTATGAATAGACCACTATTGTAATATTGCAGAAAATCAACTGGTGAACTGCCAATTTCACTAAACCCTTTCAGGTTATTCGTATTATACTCAAAATGAAAAAGTATAAACTTTTCATTTTTGTAACCTATAAAATGGTCAAAACGAAAAACATTTATAGAGTCGAATTTTGAGCTGTCAATACTAGTTCTGAAACGTGATGTTCCATTCCATTCAACTGAATAGAATAGCCATTTACCGTTTGACAAACCAACCCAATCTTGAACGCCTGTGCGCAAATGTTTAAAGACTGCTTTACTTAAAGTGTCCTTATCGCGGTCATATAATTGAAAACTGTTGTCCTCAAAAGCAACAGCATAAATGTTTTTTACGTTTGGTGCGTAATTAGTACTGATTCTGGAACCTGTAACTATTTTTTTCGCTGTGTGATTATTTATTTTTTCAATGTCCGACGAATCTAGGGTTTGACAAAATGAATAGTTTGTCACAAAGAACATCGTCAATAAAAGGAGGGTTTTAAGGTTACTGTTCATCGTACTTGCGCCTAACGCCCCGCAGCCAAGGCAAGTAGGGCATAGGAAGTATGTTGTGCGGCTGCTGCGCCGCAGGCTCTTACCGC
>CAKZKD010000030.1 GCA_937121175.1 uncultured Flavobacteriales bacterium | reverse complement strand
ATGAAATTTAATAACCCAATCCCGAGTTCCGAAGTTTCTGCCTCGAACAGCCTACTTCTCATGGCCGCGGGGCGTTAGCGGTTATTAAGGTAAATAGCAATAACTACAGTTTAATCGAACAACCACTTAAAAAATTTAGAATGAATAATATAACCTACTTATTTGGTGCTGGAGCTAGCAAAGATGCCTTACCTATTGTTGATGAAATACCCGGTAGAATTTCTGGCTTAATACAAGAAATAAAAGGTTCTACTAAATATGAACTTTCGGAAACTGAGTTTTTTGATAATTTAAAACTAGAAAATCCAGTTAGTAAAAAAGACCTACTTGCCGAAATGATAGGCGATTTACAATGGCTGTTAGAATCAAGTTCAAACCATGCCAGCGTGGATACATTAGCGAAAAAATTTTATATAAAAAGGCAGTATGCGAAATTAGATAGACTTAAAATAGCGCTTTCTGTTTTTTTCGTTCTTGAGCAAGCTAGACGGCCAGTTGATAGAAGATATGATACGTTTTTTGCTTCTATTCTTACAAGTGTCTCAAAATTACCCGAGAATATCAGTCTACTAAGTTGGAATTATGATTATCAATTTGAATTAGCTTTCTCTGAATATTCTGATAATAAAGAAATTACTAGAAATCAAGATTGGCTTAATGTTAAAAAGAAAAGTGTGCGCAATGATAAAACTGAAGGTTTTGGAATCTACAAGCTTAATGGCACAACTGGTTTAGCGGATTCGCGTCCATTTGGGGATTATGTTTATGCCAATGTTCTTAAGGATGCTTTTAGTAAAGAGCTAATTGAGGAAGTTACTAGGAACTATGCCGCAGCTACCAGATTCAATAATCTTTATCCTACTCTATCCTTTGCTTGGGAAGGCGAAGAAAAAGAGGATGGTGTTATTCAACTTGCAACGAAGGCTATAAATAATACTGATGTTTTAGTCGTTATTGGATACTCCTTTCCATTTTTTAATAGGGAAATTGATAAAAAGCTGATTGAAGAAATGCCTTCACTAAAAAAAGTATACTTTCAATCTCCTGACCCACATAACCTGAGAGAAAGATTTGAAGCGCTTATTGGTGAGAGGAAAGTTGAACTAGTTGAACGATTAAACTATAAACAATTTTTACTGCCAAATGAACTATAACAACCCAAATTAGATGAAATTATATAAATTTTTAGATAAAAAATTTTTAGAACAAATTCTTTTAATAGGGTTTGGTACTATTCTAACTTTGGTAACAACCTTGCTTACTGGTTGGCAATCCAATGAAAGAATACATGAAGAATGGAGGAGGAACCAAATTTCTACAGTAACACATGATATATTAAAAAGACGGTTAGAAATATTAGAAAAAACAACAAGATATTTGAACAAAAATGGGCTTTTCGAAATTTATGAAATGCAGAATAATTGGCACAGGGAAAGAATGGCGATTACTGCGAAATCCGATGTAACTCAAGAAGAATTTCAAGAGCAAATAAATTCGCTTACCGAAAACTACAAAAATTATACTGATTTGCATAGCGAAATTGCTACGACCTTAAGCTTGGCTAAATTTTATTTTGGTCCTAAAACGAAGAACGCAGTTGAAGTTTTGGTTAGTAGCTCAACAGATTCGACATCATACTGGTTCAAGAAAAATCCTCAATTATTTAATAACGTCCTAAGCGCAATGGAACAAGAAATAGCACATGAAGTGGATTTTAGTTTTAATGTGGAGGATTAATAAAACAACCGCTAACAGCGGCCAAATAAGAAATAGGCAGGTCTGTAGTAAATTTGAAACGAATGAAATTTATTCACCCATTCCCGAGTTCCGAAGTTTGTGCCTCGAAAAGCCTACTTCTCATGGCCGCGGGGCGTTAGGGGTAATACCCGCATGGAAAAACTAACTGAAATATGGCCGTTTGTTGAGACTTTTGGAATCCCAATCCTAGCATTTTTTGGACTTCTAACTTTTGTAAGTCTAAATTTCTATTGGAGAACAATTAGCGATTTGAGAAGACTGGAAAACTACATTGACAAAAAAGGAACAGTTAAAGGCTTTCTGAGGAAATCATTTCCTATTGTCAGCCCACTAGACATTGTATTTGGATTTATGCCACTTTCAAGGTTTAGCGAAAACTTGACCAAATTCAGTATCGGCCGAGAATATTTAGATACTGTTCGGATTTTTCGAAAGTATTATCGTGTATTATTCCCAACAATAATTGGAATTGCTGCGATTGGAATAGCAATAAATGAACTAAACATAGACAAATAGTACTACCCCTAACAGCCGCTAAAAGGCAAATGCTAGCAGTTGTTTAAATTTGAAACGAAATGCCTCGAATAAACTATATTGTTAAACCCAAGTCCTCGGCTCGCATGCTTTTGGTGGTTGGTTCCAGCCGCACTCAATCAGAGTGCAATAGGAATGAATATTTTGCCTACGCGCCCAAAAGCATGTACCCCGCACTTACCTTAGCGGCAGGGCGTTAGCTACTATACCGTGAACCAGAAACGATGGATTTTTATCGGCCTTTTAAATGTATCAACGCTTCTTGTTGTTAACGCAGTTTATTTGCCTGGCCCAAATGATTTTTTTCAATTCGCAGCTGGTGTAAGAGGCTTTATTGAACTCATTTCGATATTTTTAATTATCCCGCTTCTTTTCGGATTAGCATGGACAATAACTGGAGTACTTAGAAAAAGTAAAGAACTTTCAATGCTGTTTTCTTATGTAACTTGGACAATTCCTCTGATGATTTTGTTATCCGTTTTCGTGTTTGGTAAATACGCAAGAACTTTTGCTAGAGAAACAGTCATAAAATCACTAAACGGTCAAATTGAGATAATTGAAATGGCAAAGGAAAGTACTGGATTTTATCCGAAGGAACTACCAAATGGAAATTCAAGCGGAATTATTGGTATTGGTGATGTCAACTACGAAGCTAAAAATGATAGTTTTAAATTGAAGTTTACTCAAAATCTCTTCATTGGATTTAACTTCGAAATCATTTCTTATGTGAAGTACAATGAAAAATCTGTTTTTGATAAAATGAAACAAAACGGAAATCAACAGGAATTAACTGAAACATTTGACCCTAATTGGAAGTATTGGATATTTGACTAAGTACAGTAGCTAACAGCCGCTAAAAGGCAAATGTTAGCATTGTTTAAATTTGAAACGAAATGCCTCGAACGAAGTACATATTGAAACCCGAAGTTCAACCCTTTAACCCCACACTTGCCTTAGCTGCGGGGCGTTACTAGCAAGTTCGGCTCACTCGGGCGAATATCAATCGGTCGTGAATTTCAGCGTATTTACTCGATTCTGAAAAGCAGCATATTTACTCGGTTCCGAAAACTGAATATTTACTCGGGCGTGAAATCGAAACTCATGATTCACTCGGCTCGAAAATCCAGTTCGACAGTTTGTGAAATCGCTAATTTGTGGTTGGTTGGCAAATTAGCTCTGAAACAGTCTGCAAGTCCGACAGTTTTACACTCGAATGTGGAAAGCTGAGTATTTACTCGGTTGATACACTCGGACGTGCCTTCACCTGCAAGTAACAGCAGCCAAAAGAAAAATGCTGCTTTTGTTTAAATTTGGAAACATTATGCCTCGAAGCAACTTTTTTAAAAACCCCAAAAGACAACCCGTTAGCCACGCACTTTTCTTGGCTGCGGGGCGTTAGTGGTAATTCTATGTGCAAGATATTTAAAATACTTCTATTAGCTCATATTACAGTTTCTTGTCAAGAATCTGAACCGAGTAGACATTTTTATATTCCAAGCCTTCAAAAAAGTTATGACATTTTAGAAGAAGTAACCAACGATAGGTACCAACATTTAAGAAGGGTAAATGCTGACAACCCAGATAATATCAAACAATATTTTGAAGAAGGAAGGACTTTATTTAATCAAGAAAAAAAACTTCAAGAGTTAATTGCTTCATTGATGGATTCAACTTTAGAAAATCAAATAAGCTTTAATAAACAAGTTAAAAGAGTGAATAATCAACTAAAAAGAATTTATTCTTTGACTGACTATGCATATGGAGACTGCATTTTATATCCCAAAACTATTGAGTTACCGATTGATTCTGCTGAATATTGGCTCATGAAAATTGAAAGTAAAAGAAATTTAAATCATGGAATTCGTGCTTTTCTTACAATGATTTCTGTTGCTCCCTATGAATCATTTTTTGAACATGATTTGTACGTTTTTGCTCCTGGTCAAGATACTATTCGAGTTGGCGAAGATTACACTGCTCAATTAACCCTGGGAAACTTGGATAAGAGTGGGCAATCTAGACAAGAACTTTCCAGTATCGAGGTTTGGATAAATGGAACAGTATTGAAAAATGCCAATGTTGATACTTCGACTGTGTGGGGTTCTCTAAGAGAAATGAAAATTAAACCTGAAGTTGAAGGAATTTATCGTTGGAAAGCAAATTACAGGTTTTTGAGACCAAATGGAAGGTGGGACACAATTAGCAAAGAGAACATCTTTCTTGTTAATTAAAACCGAACTACCACTAACAGCGGCCAAATAAAAAATAGGCAGGTCTGTTGTAAATTTGAAACGAATGATATTTAATAACCCATACCCAAGTTCCGAAGTTTGTGCCTCGAAAAGCCTACTTCTCATGGCCGCGGGGCGTTACCCACTATCTCCGCTCACTCGGGCGTAAATCACTCGGCTGTGAATTTCAGGGTATTTACTCCGTCGGGAAAAACTGAATATTTACTCGGTCTCGAATCTGAAACGTGTGAAAATATCGGCCGTGAAAAACAGCGGAATTACTCAGTTCTGAAAACCTGAATATTCACTCGACAACGAATCGAAACGTGAATCAATCCGCTCGAAAATCTGTTTGAAAACAACACTCAAAAAGCAAGATTGAAACTTTAGTGAAGTTGCCAATTTGTGGTTGGTAGGCAAATTGGCTTTGAAACATTCTGCAAGTCCGAAACTTTTACACTCGAATGTGGAAAGCTGAGTATTTACTCGGTTGATAAACTCAGATGTTGCTCCGTCAGTGGGTAACAGCAGCCAAAAGGCACATGGTAGTTTAGCTGTTTTTCTGTAGTTTAGTGGCATGAATCAACTGAACCTGAAATCCGAAAATTCTACTATTAAATCCCCACTTGCCTTGGCTGCGGGGCGTTATGCACCATTAACCTTTACTTCGTGAAAAACAGAGGTATTATTCATATTTCGCTTATAATCACGGTATTATTCACTATTTCAAGCGGGAACGTCAACTCTCAGGAATTATTAGATTTCAAGGAAATAGAAATTAGTGCAACATATGCTTGTCATGGCTATCACATAAACATGCGGTTCGAAGAAACAGGAACAACATATAAATATTTAAATAAGAGTTCTTTAAAAAACACTGCGAGTAGAAACTTAAAACTCTACGAAGTTTCATTGGTTCGACAAGTCATATCGAACATTTTGAAATACGAAGATAAATGTCCTGAAGAATTTTATTTTGGAAGCAGCAAACACATTGTTAAACTTGACAATAAGACTATCAAATTAAAAGGTTGCAGCATTGATTCAATTGGAACCGTTCAACTAGAACGGTTATTATCAAATGACTTATCAAAGTTATCAGAAGGATTGAAACACGATAATTTTTGGAAACTTACAAGACTTATAGAAGACACGCTTGCAAAAGAACTGAAAGGTTATTGGAATATTAATTCGGATTTCAATTTCGTAAAAGGAAACATACTTTGCTTAACTAGAGCTAGCAAAGCGGACACTTTAAATAAATGGGTATGGAGTTTTAATGGATTAGGTATTAAATCTTTTTGGCCAGATTCTTTACAGTCATCAATTTCCCTTTTTGAAAGAAAGCCTCACACATTTATCGAGGACTACAATAAATGGTACTTAGGGGCAGAACTGAAAGCTAAAGATGATTACCTAATAACTGTAAATAGACACGACAATTTCAATTTTACAAATGGAAAAACAGATAATGGAGAATCTCAATTAGGAATAATAAAAATGAAATTTAAAGAACTTTATTCTTCCGAAACAACTAAAATTCTCGAGTTGGTACTAGTAGAATAACGGTGCATAACAGTGGCCAAAAGGCAAATGCGGGCGATAGTGTAAATTTGAAACTGAATTCCTCGTACAAAAGATAGAATGAAAACCAAAGTCAAACAATTTAATTCCGCACTTACCTTGGCCACGGGGCGTTAGTGCCAAGCTAAGTACAGATGATAAACCGATTTTCCATAGAAGACCTTTTTCGAGTGATACTCTCTGAACGGAACACAGTGTTTCAGCTTGAAAATTTTAAAAATCTTCATTTTACGATTGCCTATAATGAAAATAGTCCAGACTGTAATTTGCACGTCACCAAAGAGGTTAAAAGTGAAGAAAAAAAAAGACGAATAACTATTGCCGTTTGGAATAAGGAAAACATAGAGTTGGCAGCACCAATGCTTGTCAAGAGAGTATTGGCAAATATGGTTCGACCTTTCAGTATTTCTGAAGATGAACTCATTCCTGATTCATATTATATGATTCCATATCGCAAATTCGGAGAATCAGGAGAGTTGGATGATGTCTTGCATGACCATTTTAAGGAAAACATAACTAAACCTAGAAAAAGTAAAATTAAATTAGTAGGCAATCTTGAATCCAGTCTTCGAGAGTATTCTCAAGATGAACGTGTTTTAAGTAAGTACGAAAATTGGTTGGAACCATTCACAAGGAATCCAAAAAATGAAATTGAAGGCTACATGGTAATTTCAGACACAGGGTTCTATCACCTACTGAACTTTTATGGAAAATGGTACGAATACAAAGAGGACCTCGGAATTGAAACTTTATTACAGTCAGTTTTTGGAATTCAATTAGCAAGGAAACTAAATTGGAAATTAAAAAGGTCTTTAATTCAGTTAACTAAAAAGAAATTCGAGAATGAAATTGTTCCAAGGGATAAAGGTATCCGGATTTCATACAAACCGCCAGGCACTAACAACGGCCAAAAGGCAAATGCTAGCGATAGTGTAAATTTGAAACGAAATGCCTCGAACAAACGATAGAATTAACCCTAAGTTTCACCATTCTGCAATTTTGGTGGT
>CAKZKD010000029.1 GCA_937121175.1 uncultured Flavobacteriales bacterium | reverse complement strand
AGTGGCATGAATCAACTGAATCCCAGTCCTCGAAGTTCAACTCTTAAAAACCCACGTGCCTTGGCTGCGGGGCGTTACCATACATTCTCGTGAAAACAGGACGAATAATTATCTGGACGATTTTCTTGACTTTAAGTTTTATGAGTCATGCTCAAACTGAATCCACGGATTCGTTGACATATTATGTTTATGCACCGGGGAAAATGATGCCTCACTTTTTAGACGCTGAAAAGAAAACTGCTAATAATTGGGGAGCTAGAATTGAAGTATTCTTTGGTGATTGTACAAGTAAATTCGATTACAAGCACAAGGAATTTGAACAAAAGAATCTAGAAGTTTTTACTTCATGGAAAAAGATACATGGCACAGCTTGGAGAGAAAAGTTTGAAAAGCTGAGGGATGAAGAAATGAAGCGACTTTCTGAAACCCAATAATCGAACGTATGGTAACAGCCGCTAAAAGGCAAATGCTAGCAGTTGTTTAAATTTGAAACGAAATGCCACGAATAAACCTATTTGTTAAACCCAAGTCCTCGGCTCGCATGCTTTTGGTGGTTGGTTCCTGCCGCACTCAATCAGAGTGCAATAGGAATGAATATTTTGCCCACGCGCCCAAAAGCATGTACCCCGCACTTACCTTAGCGGCAGGGCGTTAGCCACAATTATATGAAACAGCTACACTTAATATTCTTTGCCTTAACATTATCTTTTACATTGCTAGGTCAAAGCAAAAATGAAATCAGACGATTTAGTTTTGTCTGTGAAGGAAAACTTGAACATTTTCAAAAAGCATATGAACATGCAGCGCAATGGAAATATGATAACATAGGAGTTTTCAATCATTTCTGTTTTATTGATTCGCAAAAGCATTTTGAACTTATTGAAATTGCTAAGAATAATTTCAAATTAATGGGAACGTATTCTGGGAGTTATGTATGTAATTCCCAAGCTGACTCAACTGAGGAAATAGAGTCTTTTGATGAATATGGAGATGTCATTTCTGAAGATAATATTATACACTTCACTTGTTACCGTAATGGAAAATGGAATAATGGTAATCGAAACTCGTTATCATTTTATCATAACGGAGAAAAGGACTCTATTTGGCTAGAGTACTTTCACCGGCCGAGACTTATCAATACTAAAATTGATTACACTGTTTCTCCTCCAATATATGATACAATTAACGCTGCACTAAAAAATAACATTCAAATGCTTGACTCCATTTTACGCTCAATAAATTGGGAATCCTATGGAGGTCATAATATCAAAGGCAATCTTACTTTTCGAGCTAGTAAAAAGGCAAATGTCAATTCGAAAAACCAATTATTAGAAAATTCAACTATTACAACATTAGATACATTCGATGAAGAGTTTTACGGTAGGTTAATATTTGACAAATCAACAGTAACAGTAAAAGGATTAGATTTCTTAAAACGCACTCACAACAATGTTTTTCAGTATTCACTTTTAAAACGGACGAATAAGTTATTTCTAATTCTCAGTTCTGATATCAAACTTGAAATATTATATCTATCGGATAAAATTTTAGTCGTTAGAAATTAACTGTGGCTAACAGCGCCCAAATGAGAAATAGGTAGGTCTGATGTAAATTTGAACCGAATGAAATTTAATAACCCAGACCCGAGTTCCGAAGTTTGTGCCTCGAAAAGCCTACTTCTCATGGCCGCGGGGCGTTAGCGAGCATTACCAATAATGATATTTGGAGATAAAAATCAAATTGCTTTTGAACTTCCCGTTAAATCAAACAGTTCAGGTTTGTTGGAGGTAAGTTTCTTCCTTGGCGGAAAATTAATTTCTTCTGAACCTGTCTATAAACCAACTTACACTTATCCACTTGAACTTTTTCTCCGAGATATTTCACAGGGTAAATTTGTAAATAAACGATTTGAGAAACTATCATTTGAAGAACAGTTCAAAATCATAACAGAGGAATGTGAGACTAAGAATTCACAATTTTTTAATCACTTGTTCCGAATCGATGAAACTATTGACCAATACAGCATATTTATTTTTCAAGATTCTAGTTCTTGTCGATTTATCTGGAGCTGTTGGGACATTAATCGTTGTAATAGTGAACACCAGTTGAACGCGACAAATTCTGTGGAAATACCCACATTTGCATTGGTAAAAGTAATTAAGGAATTTCTATTAAAAGTTAATTAACGACTCGCTAACAGCAGCCAAAAGGCAAATAGGGCGGCTTGTGTATATTTGAAACGATAGAAATTTAATAATCTATAAACCTAGCTTCTAAGTGAGTACAATGGTCAGTATGTTTTTGCCCGCCCGCTCAATCAGAGTGACAAGAGCCTTCGGCACTGCCGCACAACATACTTCCTATGCCCTACTTACCTTGGCTGCGGGGCGTTAGGCACAAGCTATCCATGAACAAGACAGTACATTTATTCATTTTTATTCTGTTTATTGGCCACTGTGTATTTGGTCAACTTTCAACTAGTAAAGAATATATTGAGTATGCAGATAGCTTAATTATTTCTGCCGTTGGTGAAGAATCCTTTAAAAATTTCTTTGTACTTACACAAGATAGTTATTTCGAATATCACAATCGTCAAGGTAAAGTGAAATGGAAATATTCAACAAAAGAAATAAGTAGAAAAAAAAATACGTCCTTCCACCCCAGATACGATTTCACAATTAAGAGCCTAGATTACTCTAATTTAATAGCATTCGACGTACAATCTAATGGTACGAACACATTTCAAAGTGAACTAACAAATATCCCGCCTTATATGCTCAACAGACAACCTTGTAATATCCAACAGGAATCCGAGGCGATAATAAAAGCGGAACTATTTGGTATGAAGAATATCGACACAAGTTGGACCGGTATTCTTCATTATAATTCAACTTTGAAAATATTTACTTGGGAAATAATTGGAGTATTAAAAGTCATTAGTAAAAAACCATATTACGCCGCTGAAGTAAATGCAATAGAATTGAATGCAGTAACCTTAGATGTCGTTCGTGATGTTTACACAACGACTTTGCGTTCTGTTCATTAATCAACCGCCAGTGCCTAACAGTGGCCAAAAGGCAAATGCTAGCGATAGTGTAAATTTGAAACAAAATACCTCGACAAACGATAGAATGAAATCCAAAGTCAAACAATTTAATCCCGCACTTGCCTTGGCCACGGGGCGTTATAGTGCATTAGCGTGAAAAACTGGATGACCATATTAGGTTCGTTAATTTGTCTTAGTTGCTTGGGGCAAAAAATAGAATATGATACTCTGAATATTAGGTTGTCGTCCCCTTTGTGGATATCCGACACAACTATTGTTTCAACTCCATTTCCTACAAAATATGAAAGTGAAATTATATGGGTAAGGCAACTTCAGAAAGAAATAGACGAAGTTTCATGCTCCAATACAGACTTAATTTATCTTAGGTTAAGGATAAATGAAAAAGGAATTTTAGAAACCATAACCGTAGTTAAAGGAAAATACGCTGATTGTATTGCTGAAGCGATTAGAATTGTAAAATCTCAAGGTTCTTGGCAACCTACGATTGTAAAATACAGAGGCGAAAACTTTCCAATTGCAATGGATATCCAAATACCTCTAAAAATCAATTAAACGCACTATAACAGCGGCCGAATGGCACATGCTACTTTTCCTGTTTTTCCTTAATTTAGTGGCATGAATCAGCTAAATCTAAATCCTCGAAGTCAAACTTTTTATTCCGCACGTGGCATGGCCGCGGGGCGTTACCAGCAATTTCCGCTCACTCGGACGAAAATCACTCGGCTGTGAATTTCAGCGTATTTACTCAGCTCTGAAAAGCAGAATATTCACTCATTCCCGAATCGAAACTTATGAATCAATCCAACTTGAATAGCAGTGAATTTACACGGTTCTGAAAACACAATATTTACTCAGCTGCAAATCGAAACATGCGAATCAATCCTTACGAAAACAACATTCAAAAAGCAAGATTGAAACTTTAGTGAAGTCGCCAATTTGTGGTTGGTGGGCAAATTGGCTCTAAAACATTCTGCAAGCCCGAAGCTTTTACACTCAGTCATGGAAAGCTGCATATTTACTCGGATGATAGACTCTGATGTTGCTCCAAAAGCTGGTAACAGCGGCCGAATGGCACATGCTACTTTTCCT
>CAKZKD010000028.1 GCA_937121175.1 uncultured Flavobacteriales bacterium | reverse complement strand
GCAACTGCAGTGTTTAGTTCATTAGTAGAATCATTGTCGTTGTTAATCAATCCAGCCGGAAAGTCAGCTCGAATAGCCGCGGCCGAATCAATAATAGCTTGCGATTCTTCGAGGCTGCTTAAGTTCGCAGTTAAAGTTCCATCTGCATCAGTTACATTTAAATCCGTTCCGACTAAAGCAACTGCAGTGTTTAGTTCATTAGTAGAATCATTGTCGTTGTTAATCAATCCAGCCGGAAAGTCAGCTCGAATAGCTGCCGCCGTATCAATAATTGCTTGCGATTCTTCGAGGCTACTTAAATCAGCAGTTAAAGTTCCATCTGCATCAGTTACGTTTAAATCCGTTCCAACTAAAGCAACCGCAGTGTTTAATTCATTAGTAGAATCATTGTCGTTGTTGGTTCCCCCAACAGAAGGAAGTACGGCAAAGCCACCATCACTTAAAAATAGCGTGTCAGTAGATATTGTAATCGTCTGTAGCTCGTTGGTAGAATCATTGTCGTTGGTAACAGCACTTGAAGGGGGAATAACCGCAAATCCTCCTTTACTTAAAAACACGGTATCGTTGGAAACTGAAATGGTTTGAATTTCATTGGTACTGTCTGCATCATTGTCGCTTCCCCCTCCAGAACCATTTCCGGAGCTTAATGCATATAGCGCATAAGGAACTGAGTTTAATTCTGATGTGCTTAGAATATTGAAACTATTTCCACCAGTTGGGTCAATTTCAACTCGAAGAACATGGGCATCATTTCCCCAGTTTATTGAACTCATGCTTCCCGAAACTATGATTCCAGAACCAATCGAAAGTGCCACTAATCCATATTTGTTGGTTGTAGCAACTTGTGTCTCTTGATATTTAATCGTTCCTGCAGAAGAACCTATGTAAATAGACATTCTAAAATTCACGGATTGATTGGTAATCAAAGTGCCGTCCGCATTTCGAACAACTGCTTGGTAGTTAAATTTTTGTGGAGATTGAGCCAATACACTCAAACTTGAGAGTAAAACTACAAGGGAAAGAATTCTTTTCATAGTATTGAACTAGTGGGTCTTAACAAGACGTAGATTTTGGTAATATTTACCGTTTGAACTTAATATTTCAACCGTATAGGTTGCTGGAAGTAACTCGTCAATGAATACTTCCTGATTATTTGATGTCAGTAATAATTCTTTGACTAATTGACCATTAATGGCCGAAATCTTTACAATTAACTCTTGGTTCGAGAATTCTGAAAGTGATACAGAAAAATAATTCTTAGCCGGATTTGGAAATATTGAAACGTTCCAATTGTTGAGGTTTTTTTCTTCGACCGAGACTATAGTAAAACTTGGTTGAACAAATCCTTGGGTAATATCCGTAGAACCTACAGTTGCAGTTTCAATAATTGCTTCACCGATACTCCAAGAAACTTCCGCATTTGCAATCGAGTCAGTGCCCCCCGAAGTTCCAATAATTTCCTGTCCAAAACTTGCGAATGTCGTCAATAAAAAAAGGAACGATATTGTCTGTGTTTTTAAATTCATTGCCGAATGGTTTTAGCCATGCGAAGGTAATGATTTGAGAGGGAGATAATGAACTCATTGGTAAGTATTGGTCGGATAAATACGGTTTTCACGTAAATTTTTACGGTGATGTACGTATTTCGATTTGTAGGGTAGTATGTTCTTTTGCATTGTAAAAACTAAAAGGGTATGAAAAAGGGTTTATTTCTAGGGTTAATTGGTGTCATTAGTTCAATCGCTTTGTGTGGTCAACGAATAGATACAAATTGGGTAAAACAATACGATAGAGTGAGTCTATTTTCAAACGGATTGGTAACCACCCTTGGTGCTGATTCCTACTTTGCTCTATATGGAGATAAGTATTATACGTTTAATGACAATGGAGATTCAACAGGAGCTGGTGCGGCTGATTATAACATAGGTCGTCATCAAGCATTAGCGTCAAATTCAAATGGAATTTATGTGGGTGGAACTATTGGAAGAAAGCCTGCTTTGGCCAAACTTGATGCAAATTTTGATACCGTATGGACAAAGACCGTTTACGAAACGGGTTCTACAAGAGGCGTTGCTTCAATTTTATTAGAGGGTAACGATATTTATGTTGGAGGTTCTGTAAATTCTAGAACGCCTTTTGTGTCAAAGCTAGACCAAATGGGAGATACGGTTTGGACTATGGGCGTCCCTCAATCCTCATTTTCTGAGTTTTCGTCTATAATAAAGTTGAACGATGGTAATTTTCTTGCTTCTGGTAATTGGGATGATTACCCCTTGGCTGTTAAGTTTGACAGTAATGGTGATACTATATGGACATACAATGAAGTGGTTTTTATTAGTTTCAATAAAATGAATGCAATCGAAAGGGCAAATGGTGAATTGATTTTAATTGCACAAACTAAGGTTATTATTCTTGATGCCAACGGGAAAGAAAAAAGCGTTACTGATTTGGAGGATAACATTTGGGATACTCATGTAGAGAATGATACCATTTATATGGTTGGGTCAAAAGACAACATGCCTTACGTGGAGACAAGAACGATGAATTTTGATAGCCTTACTTCTCTTCGATTAACCGAGAATATTTCTGCGGTAAATGGCGGTGGAATTTTTCAATCTACAGCTGCGTGTGTTGGCGGTGGATTTGTAACGGTAGGCAGAGCAAGAGATAGCGTAAATATTACAGCTAATACTTGGAATGTAAAGCTAGCAAGAATCAATGGTTCTTCTGGCACAACCAACCCGGGAGATACAACCAAACCAAAAGATACTACAACGGTTGTGGAGGCTATTATTCAACCTAAATTTTCTATTTACCCTAACCCCGCAAATGATGTTCTGAATATTGATTTAGAGGGAATCTCGGAATTAAATATTTACAATTCGGTTGGTCAGGAGATAGCACTAGTGCAACCAGCAAAACAAGTAGATGTTGCTGAATTGGAAAATGGCATTTATTTTATTCAAGCAATAGCCAATAACAAAGTGTACCAAGAGACCATTGTTATTAGGCATTAAATTCTGTAAAACCCGCTGTTTACTGTAGGGTGATTTCGTCCATTTTCTTAGCTTCGCTTTTCAATACAATTTATCATGGGAAGAGCATTTGAATTCAGAAAGGCAAGAAAGATGAAACGTTGGTCAGCAATGTCCAAAGCGTTTACCCGAATTGGTAAAGAAATTACCCTTGCTGCCAAAGAAGGTGGGCCTTCTCCTGATAGTAACCTTCGGTTGCGCATGGCAATTCAAAATGCCAAAGCAGCCAATATGCCCAAGGATAATGTGGAGCGTGCCATAAAGAAAGCTACCGATAAGGATATGGCCGACTTTAAGGAAATGGTTTACGAAGGTTATGGCGCCAATGGAATTGCCGTGCTTATTGAAACGGCTACGGATAATACCACAAGAACGGTGGCCAACGTGCGTAGCTATTTTAATAAGTGCAACGGAAGTCTCGGAACCAGCGGAAGCGTTGAGTTTATGTTCGACCATAAGTGTTTCTTTAAAGTAAATCCTGAAGGACTAGATATTGAAGAATTGGAACTTGAATTAATCGACTATGGAGTTGATGAAATTGAAGGTGACGAGGAAGATTTGATGGTAATGGGACCGTTTACCGAATTTGGCAATATCCAAAAAGGGTTAGACGAAAAGAATATCGAAGTAATGGAATCGGGTACTGAAAGAATTCCACACGATACCAAAACGCTTGACGATGAAGAGCGCAAAGACGTAGATAAACTCCTCGAAAAAATTGAAGAAGACGATGATGTGATTAACGTGTATCACAACATGTCTGAAGATTAATTGCTCTCTTGATTTTAGTTGCTTATCCCACGTCACTCTGAACTTGTTTCAGAGTCTCATTTTTCAAAATCTCAACAATAAAAACTATGATTTTTTCAGATTGATTTGAAAAAATCATATCAATTTTTAAGATTGATTCGAAAAAAAACTATTAATTTTTCGATTATAAAATTATTACCTACTTTTGTTGTATGATTTACAGGCAGTTAGTAAAAAATGTAGAAAATCGACTTTTTAAAGGAAAGGCACTTATAATTATAGGAGCTAGGCAGGTTGGTAAAACCACGTTAATTAACCAAATTGCAAAATCGACAGAAGGCGTTTTAAGACTAAACGCTGACAACCAAGATACTCGTGTTTTTTTTGAAAACCCGAATACTTCATGGCTTAAGAAAGATTTGGCTGGTGTTAAATTGCTGATAATTGACGAAGCCCAACAAATTCCTGATATTGGCCGAAAACTAAAATTGATAACCGACGAATTACAAGGTGTGCAGCTTATTGCAACCGGCTCTTCGGCTTTTGAAATTTCTAATAAACTCAACGAACCACTCACTGGTCGAAAGTTTGAATACATCATGTTTCCTGTTTCGGTAGAAGAAATGATAAACCACCACGGAGCCATTACCGAACACAGGTTACTAAAACACCGCCTCATTTACGGTTTTTATCCAGAAATAATTACGGCCGAAGGCGATGAGGTCGAGTTGCTTTCTCAATTGGTTGATAGTTATTTATTCAAAGACATTTTGATGCTTGGCAATCTTATGAAAAGCGATAAGCTGGTCAAATTACTTCAGGCATTGGCGTTTCAATTGGGCAATCAAGTATCGTATCATGAGTTGGGTAAAATTGTAGGGCTTAGTAGCGAAACGGTGGAGAATTACATTCTTTTATTGGAACAAAGTTTTATTGTTTTCCGGTTACCCACCTACAGCCGAAACCCAAGAAACGAGTTGACTAAAACACGAAAAGTATACTTCTACGACAACGGTGTTCGCAATGCACTCATTGCCAATTACAATCAAATTGACTTACGACAAGACGTTGGTGCTTTGTGGGAGAATTTTATGATTTCGGAACGTATGAAGTACTTGAACTACAACAAAATAAGGGCTAATCGTTTTTTTTGGAGAACCAAGGCGCAGCAAGAAGTTGATTACTTAGAAGAGCGCGAAGGAAATTTGTACGGTTACGAGTTTAAATGGAATCCGCTCTCAAAAGGAAAAATTACCAAGGCGTTTACCAACGCATACCCCAATGCGATTACACAACTCATTACGAATGAGAATTACATGGACTTTATTACAGAATAATCTGCATTACTTAAAAATTTCACCGTCATTCCGTAAGATTAGTTGAACTTAATGACGAAGGAATTTAGAGAAACTTCTATACAGAATCTATTTTTAAATGCGTGTATTCCAATAGAGAAAAGATTCCGTACAGCTATTTCACACCAACTTTCGAAAAAGAAAGTTGGGTTTAATTACACTTACGGAATGACGTATTGGAAGGAGAGAATCGTTTGTTTTACAATCGATTACTTAATCTCCCAAGTACTATTACCAGCCAATAAAGCATCCAAATCACCTTTTCCAAGTGCTTCAGTAGCTTCTGCAATTTGAGCATCAAGTGCAACTTCATAAGTACCTCTCTCTGCGGAATAGAAAACTCCAAACGGACGAGGTAAACTCCCTTCGCTTGGTACATCAAACATTCTGGAAAGCAAGGTAGCTTTCATGTAATCGTGTTCGTCGTGCACCCATAAATCGTCTAAAGAATGACCTTCGTTTAGGTTTACCACTTGGGGTTTGAAGCCGTCTAACTTGACGCCAAATTCTTTTTCTGCTCCAAAAACCAAAGGTTGACCTTGCTCTAAGAATAGGGTAGAACCGCCTTTTGTGGCTTTATCAGTGAAAGTGAAAAAAGCACCGTCGTTAAATACGTTACAGTTTTGGTAAATCTCAATTAGAGAAGCACCAGCATGTGCATTTCCTCGTTTCAAAATTTCTTTTAAATGTTTTGGGTCGCGGTCCATGGTGCGGGCAAAAAAGCTGCAATCTGCACCAAGGGCAACTGCCGAAGGATTAAACGCATGGTCTAGCGCTCCAAAAGGAGTACTCTTCGTTACTTTTCCCTCTGGTGAGGTGGGTGAATATTGTCCTTTGGTAAGGCCGTAAATTTCATTGTTGAATAATAGAATATTCACGTCAAAATTTCTTCGCAGAAGGTGAATCAAATGATTGCCACCAATCGAAAGTGAATCGCCATCACCAGTAATAATCCAAACATCCAATTCTGGGCGAGTAGCTTTAAGTCCGCTAGCAATAGAAGTTGCTCTTCCGTGAATGGAGTGCATACCGTAGGTTTCCATGTAATAAGGGAAACGACTAGAACAACCAATTCCAGAAATGAAAACGATTTCTTCGCGTTTTCGGCCCAATTCAGCTACAACGCTTTGCGCCTGTTTTAATATGGAGTAGTCACCACAACCCGGACACCATCTGACGTCTTGATCTGTCGCAAAATCTTTAGCTGTAAGTGTATCTGACATAATCTTTTGTTTTTGGCTGAGGTTAGTAAATCGCTTTTACTTTTTCGATAATTTCTTTTGCCGTAAACGGCAAGCCTTTAATCTTACACAATCGCTCAGAAGGCACCAAAAATTTATTTCGAATCAGAATATCCAATTGCCCGTCGTTGATTTCTGGAATCAATACTTTATCGAAGTTCTTTAGAATATCTCCCAAGTTTTTTGGGAATGGGTTGAGGTATTTAATGTGCGCGTGACTCACGTCGTAACCATCTTCTAGTAATTGACGAACCGCTGTTTTAATTGCCCCATGAGGAGAACCCCAAGCCAAGATTAACAATTTGCCTTTTTCGGCACCTTGGTCAATCGTTTGAAGTGGAATATCGTCTTCAATTTTCTGGATTTTAGCCGCACGTGTTTTTACCATGTGCTCGTGATTGTCTGGGTCGTACGAAACATTACCCGTTAACTCCTCTTTTTCCAAACCACCAACTCGGTGCTCCAATCCCGGCATTCCCGGAATAGCCCATTCTCTAACCAAATTTTCGTCACGTTTATAAGGCAAATATTCCTTGTCTTCGTACGCTTTTGGGTTGGCAAATTTTGGAGTTATTTCTGGTAAATCTGCTGCTTTTGGAAACGCCCAAGGCTCAGAACCATTGGCAATATATCCGTCACTCAACATCATTACAGGCATCATGTGTTCCACTGCTAATCGGCAGGCTTCAAATGCTGTTTCAAATGCGTCTTTTGGCGTTGAAGGAGCAATAACCATAGTTTGCGCTTCTCCATTCCTTCCGTAAAGTGCTTGCATTAAATCCGATTGTTCTGTTTTGGTGGGTAAACCAGTTGAAGGGCCACCACGTTGAACGTTGACCACCACCAAAGGAATTTCTAACATCACGGCCAATCCGAGCGCTTCACCTTTCAGGGCGATGCCAGGTCCAGATGAACCTGTTGTTGCTAAAGCCCCTCCAAAAGAAGCTCCAATGCATGCGGTAACTGCTGCAATTTCGTCTTCCGCTTGAAAAGTTTTTACGCCAAAATTTTTGTGTTTGGCCAATTCATGTAAAATATCCGAAGCAGGTGTAATAGGGTAGGAACCATAAAATAATTGTAAACCCGATTTCTGTGCAGCGGCAATCAATCCCATCGCTGTCGCCTGATTTCCCATGATTGAACGGTACTTTCCTTTTGGTAAATCTGCTTTTTTTACATCGTATCTTGAAGTGAAGGTTTCAGTAGTATCTCCATAGTGGTAACCAGCTTTTAAAACAGCAAGGTTAGCATTTAAAATTTCAGGTTTTGAAGCGAATTTTCTTTTTAAGAAAGATTCGGTACCGTCCATTTTTCGATTGAACATCCAGTACAGGTAACCCAGCACAAACATGTTTTTGGAGCGCTCAACATCTTTTCGTCCAAGACCAGAATCTTTGAGCGTTTCTTGGGTCAATTTGGTGATGTCCATTTGGTACACTCGATAATATTTAAGCGTATCATCTTCTAGTGGACTCGTCTCGTATTTGGCTAGTTTTAGGTTCTTTTTATCAAAACCAGAGGAGTTGATAATTACTAATCCGTCACGCCTTAAATTATGCAAGCTTGACTTTAGACCTGCTGAGTTCATAGCCACCATTACATCGGCTTGGTCTCCTGGAGTGAATATTTCCGTGCTTCCAAATTTCATTTGAAAACCAGATACACCTGCAACTGTACCGAGCGGTGCTCGAATTTCAGCTGGGAAGTTTGGGAAAGTAGCCAAATCATTACCAAACAATGCATTGGTATTGGCAAATTCATTACCCGTTAATTGCATTCCATCTCCTGAATCTCCAGCGAATAAAATGGTAATTTCTTTAAGTTCTTGTTGAGTTTCGTTCATGCGTGTAGAGTAGCTGCAAAAATAGCCCAAAATGAGCGATTGCTTTCTTCTAGGGTAGTACAATTAAGTATGATTTTAGTTCCTATTGTGAATAGGAATTATGAGAACAATAATCAATTCGACAGAACGAAGTAAATAAGAGGAATGATTAAACTAGGAATCAAAAAAATCAAAATTAGCTCTTCGCAAAATATATTCGCAAAGAGCTAATTTGTTAGTGATTTACTACGATTTGGAATCTTACAGGATTTCCAGAAGCATTTTCTACAATGGCGGTATATGAACCGTTAGGGAACTCCATGGTATTGATGCCGTTTTCTTTCAACGAGTTTGAAGTTGAAGTAGTGGAAAGTACAATTCGACCATTTGCATCAAGTATAGTCAATGATAGTTCTGCAAAAATGGTTTCTTCATTTATCGAAATATAGACTTTATCGTTTGCCGGGTTAGGATATAACTCGGGTTGTAATGCCTGACTATTAGAATTGAAATGAACAGATTTAACATCTGAATAAGTTGTAGAACCATCGATATCAAAATGAATCAACCTGTAGTAAGAAATTCCAATAAACGGATTTAGGTCGTAATCAGAATAACTTAACAAGCTATTGGAATTGCCAGAACTTTGAACCTCAAGTATTGAATAGAATTCAGATTCGGATTGATGTTTACGCTCAATAACGTAGTGGCTTGAGTTAATCTCTGTTGCCACTTCCCAATCTAATCGAACATTATCGCCTTCAATTTTAGCATTGAAGCTGATTAATTCAATAGGAAGAGCCCACGCATTGTGAGACATATCTCTAAAATCGTCGATACCATTTGAATCTGAATCAGGTAAGTCACTTGCTACACCACTTTCGTCAGTATCAAATAAATTGATGAGCCCATCTCCATCATCATCCCTAAAGAAGGTACTATTAGGGTCTAAATAATTTCTGATTTCGTCATTATCTGCGTCTTCAGCCCAATTTGGAATTCCATCTGCATCTGAGTCTGTTGTTGGATAGTGTCCTGGATTTCCATTTGCCGTTTCATAAGCAGCAGCTCGAGCAATTAGTTCGCCTAATGCATCTTCATCACCATTAGTATCAAATCCTTCTGTGTAGTCAGGGGCACCATCGCCATCTGTATCTTGCGAAAGATAATCAGGCGCACCAGCATTATCTGTATTTGTGGGTACTACAGCTTCGCCATTTACTCCGGCGCATGGCGAACAGTCTGGGTCAAATCGATTATCAATACCATCACCGTCGGTATCAATTCCTGTCGGATTGTTAAATCCAGCGGTAGTTTGCCCTTCTACTAGGTCTATAATTCCATCGTTGTCTGAATCTTGGTCTCTGTAATTTGGAACACCATCTCCATCAGTATCTGGTCTTGATAAGTCAGAACCGCCATTGTCATCATCAAAAGTATTCGCAAGCCCATCTCCATCAGTATCGGTATTAGAATCGACCATTCCATCACCGTTTGAGTCAACTCCACCTGCTTCTATTATATCAGCGATTCCATCGTTATCAGAATCTCGGTCTTTACTGTCAGGAATATTGTCATTGTCCGAATCTCTATTTTCAATAGCGGTTCCTCCGTTATCAGTATCAAATGTGTCAGAAAGCCCATCACCGTCTGTATCTACAAAAGCATCAATGCGGCCATCGTTATTATTGTCAGTTCCTCCAGATTCAACTAAATCAGTGATTCCATCATTGTCGGAATCAACATCATAGGCATCACGTACACCATCACCATCAGAATCAGGATTTGCAAGTGCGCTTCCACCATTATTAGGGTCAACGGAATTAGGAATTCCATCATTATCGGAATCAGAGTTATTATTATCGATAATACCGTCACCATTGGAGTCAGTTCCACCAGCTTCTACAACATCAGAGGTTCCATCGTTGTCTGAATCAAGGTCTAAGAAATCAGGAATTCCATCTCCGTCAGCGTCATAATTATTGCAAATTCCATTAGCATTTAGTCCGCCACAAGAACCATTGTCGGTGTCTGCATAATCTGGGATACCGTCATTGTCGCCATCTAGCATTGGGTTAGCTCCATTTGGAGATTCGGCCGTATTGGGAATGCCATCGCCATCACTATCGCCATCATTGCCATCAAGGTCACCATCACCATCTGAATCAGCGCCTTCTCTCCAATCTCTGTCTCCGCCAGTATTGTCATCATCAGGGAAAGAAGCAGGCGTTTGGTTGTTGTTATCGGAGCCACCATTGTTGGTAGCACTGGCTCCATCGGAATCGAATACGTTATAAATGCCATCACCATCAGCATCTGCTGTGCTTGATATTAGTGTATTTGGAACTCGGTCACCATCTGTATCGTAAGCCTCGTTGTAATCACTAAAACCATCGTTGTCCGAATCTGAATCTAGGTAATCCGGAGTTCCATCTGAATCTGTGTCAATAGGTACTAGCCCATTACCACCATCAAAATTGTTTACGATACCATCGTTATCGCCATCGGAATTTGAAGGAGCAGAATAGCCACTTGTTAATTGAGCCTCAATGACATCTGCAACACCGTCATTGTCAGAATCAGCGTCTCTGTAGTTTGCGATACCATCGCTGTCTGTATCTGGTCTTGGTAAATCTGACCCACCGTTGTCATCATCAAATGTATTGGCTAAACCGTCACCATCGGTATCGGTATTGGAGTCAACCCGTCCGTCACCATTTGCATCAACGCCACCCGCTTCAATAATGTCCATAATTCCATCATTATCGGAATCATTGTCTTTACTGTCGGGTACATTATCTCCATCGGAATCTCTGTTAGAAGTTGCAGTTCCTCCATTATCAGTATCGTGTAAGTTAGAGAAACCATCTTCGTCACCATCTACAAAACTGTCCACTCTTCCGTCATTATCAGTATCGGTGCCTCCTGCTTCAACTAAGTCAGTAATACCATCATTATCAGAATCTACATCGTAAATATCGTTGGTACCATCACCATCGGTATCTGCATTTGTTAATGCCGCACCACCATTGTTGGGGTCAACAGAATTAGGGAGTCCATCTCCGTCTGTATCAGAATTGTTGTTGTCAATTATTCCATCACCATTAGAATCTGCTCCGCCAGCCTCTATTACATCTGCAGTGCCGTCGTTATCAGAGTCTAGGTCTAAGAAATTTGGAATTCCGTCACCATCAGCATCGTAATTAATACAAATTCCGTTTGCATTAATTCCTCCACAAGCACCGTTGTTTACATCTAAGTAATCTGGTGTTCCATCATTGTCTCCATCTGCATAAGGATTTCCTCCATTTGGTGTTTCTGCTATATTTGGTATTCCGTCTCCGTCGCTATCTGCATCAACTCCATCGGGGTCTCCGTCATTGTCAGAATCCAAACCATCTCTCCAATCTCTATCGCCACCAACTATATCATCATCTGGGAAAGAAGAAGGGGTTTGATTGTTATTGTCTGCACCACCATTGTTAGTAGCACTGCCTCCATCAGAATCAAAAACGTTGTAAATGCCATCACCGTCTGCATCTGCTGTACTAGAAATTAGAGTATTTGGAACACCATCTCCATCAGTGTCATAGGCTTCGTTGTAATCGCTCTTGCCGTCATTATCAGAATCGGAATCTAAATAATCGGGCGTGCCATCAGAGTCAGTATCAATCGGAGCTAATCCGTTTCCACCATCAAAACTATTGTCGATACCATCGTTGTCCGCGTCAGAACCACTTGGAGCTGTATATCCACTTGTCAATTGCGCTTCAATTACATCAGCAATTCCGTCATTGTCAGAATCTGCATCTTTGTAGTTTTCAATACCATCAGAATCTGTGTCAGGTCTTGTCAAGGCTGTTCCCCCGTTATTAGCATCAAATGTGTTTGCTAGACCATCACCATCGGTATCGGTGTTGGAATCGACTCGTCCATCCCCATTTGCGTCAACACCACCAGCTTCAATAATATCCATTATTCCATCGTTGTCTGAATCAGAATCTTTGCTGTCGGGTACGTTATCACCATCTGTATCTGTATTAGTAATTGCTGTTCCACCATTATCGGTATCAAATAGATTAGAGAAACCGTCTCCATCAGTATCAGCAAAAGCATCTACTCGGCCATCGTTATTGCTGTCTGTACCACCCGCTTCAATTAAATCGGTAATACCGTCATTATCAGAATCTACGTCATAAACATCATTTGTTCCATCACCATCAGTATCTGCATTGGCCAAAGCTGAACCGCCGTTGTTAGGGTCCACTGAATTTGGTAGTCCATCACCATCTGTGTCGGTGTTGTTGTTGTCAATGATACCGTCCCCGTTCGAATCTGTTCCACCAGCCTCAACAACATCTGCAACGCCATCGTTATCAGAATCTAAATCGAGAAAATCTGGAACGCCATCACCGTCGGCATCGTAGTTATTACAGACACCTTCTGAATTTAAACCACCACAAGAACCGTTGTTAACATCTAAGTAATCTGGGAAACCATCATCATCTGAATCTAAAAGTGGATTAGCTCCATTTGGTGATTCTGCTGTATTTGGAATTCCATCACCATCACTATCCAAATCGTTTAAATCGGAATCACCATCGCCATCTGCATCATGGTCGTCTCTCCAATCTCGGTCGTTACCTGCATCATCATCATCAGGAAAAGAAGTAGGGGTCTGGTTATTATTATCGGAACCGCCGTTATTGGTTGCGCTAGCCCCATCCGAATCAAAAACGTTGTAAACTCCATCACCGTCTGCATCAGCTGTACTAGATATGAGCGTATTTGGGATGCGGTCTCCATCTGTGTCGTAGGCTTCATTATAATCGTAGTATCCGTCATTATCAGAGTCAGAATCTAAATAATCGGGAGTGCCATCAGAGTCTGTGTCTACCGGAACTAAACCGTTTCCACCGTCGTAGTTGTTTACAATACCATCGTTATCAGCATCTGAATTTGAAGGGGCTGAATAACCGCTACTCAATTGTGCTTCAATAACATCCGCGATACCGTCATTATCAGAATCTGCATCGCGATAGTTAGCGTTGTTGTCTCCATCTGTGTTTGGAACCGTTAGGGGGACACCTCCATTTGTACCGTCAAAAATATTTGCCAGTCCATCTTGGTCTGTATCTGTGGTCACATCAACTCGCCCATCTCGGTTGGCGTCAACTCCGCCCGCTTCAATGATGTCTAAGATACCATCGTTGTCTGAGTCGTTATCTTTGTCGTCGGTTACGTTATCTCCGTCAGAATCTCGAGTTCCAATAGCAGTTCCTCCATTGTTGGAGTCGTGCAAATTGGCCATTCCATCGCCATCTGAATCGGTTAAGTTGTCAACGATTCCATCACTATTGGAATCAATTCCTCCGGCTTCTATTAGGTCGGTAATTCCATCGTTGTCAGAATCAACATCTAGAGCATCTCTGAAACCATCGCCATCAGTATCGGCATTTGCCAATGCAGAGCCTCCGTTGTTTGGGTCAACAGAATTTGGCAAACCATCTTCATCGGTATCAGAGTTGTTGTTGTCTATTATTCCATCGCCATTTGAGTCTGTTCCGCCAGCTTCAACCACGTCAGTAATACCGTCGTTATCTGAATCAGTATCTAGGTAATCTGCAACGGCATCACCGTCCTTATTTGGAACAGCAAGTGGAGTGGTTTGAAATGGGTCATGATATCCGTCTTGAACTTGTCCAGCCGCATAGGTAAATGACCGACATTCTGCTGAGTTTATTGTATAGGAGGCGTTATTTCTGCCAGTTACGTTATAGGAAGTTGTGCCATTTTGGTTTAATCCCATTGTACTGTTATTTCCACTTGTCGCATAATTTGTGGTTACAATTCTAACCTCATTAGTTGTTTCGTACAACTGTAATTGCATTGTAGCTGAACCTGACCCACTAAAAAATGGGGTTGCGTTAAATTCAATTATTGTAATTCTATTTGGGGTTGCACCGTTTGTTCCGTACCGAACTGTACCACCATTGTTCGGAGATATGTCAGTATGATTAAAGGCAATAGTGTTTGTATAATTTGCATTCGGAAATGAGACAGCTGTGAAATTTGACCCTGGTGAAATGTTGTCAAAGCTCACCCAGCCATTCATGTTCAGTCTCAGCGAACCCGCGAAGGAGTTACCGAAAAAATCGAAACTAAAAGGTTTTGGAACGGTAACGTAACCATCGTCTGTAAGGGCCGGACTTGTGGGAGAACTTATGGTTAATGGAGTAGTGCTACATCCTGTATTATCGCTGTAACCCTCAGCTACAGCAACATCGGTAAATCCATCAATTATCCCATCTCCATTTGCATCAGTTCCACCAGCTTCTACTAAGTCGGGAATACCGTCGCCATCGCTATCTAAATCTCGGTAATTAGGCAAGCCGTCACCGTCAGTATCTTCAGTACCCTCGTCAGTGTTTAATATTCCGTCGTTATCCGAATCAAGGTCGTTTCCGTCTCCTATTCCGTCACCGTCAAAGTCACTAAATTCTCTCCAATCTCTTTCATTAGTTGCTGAGTTGTCAAAGTTAGGGAAGTCCTCGGCGTCTTGATTAGAATTGTATATGTTGGTAGTATTATTCCATCCATTAACAATATCCAAGGTATTGTCAAACCCGTCTCCATCTCCGTCAGAACCTGAAAGCGTTGTGTTTGTAACGCCGTTGTTATCAGTATCATAAGCCTCTAGGAAATCAGATTCTCCATCATTGTCTGAATCGGAATCCAAGTAATCAGGAGTTCCATCGTTTTCAGTGTCAACCGGAGTTAAGTGATTTCCACCTTCGAAATTATTATCTAATCCATCGCCATCAGTATCAGTTCCAGAAGGTCTTCTTGGGGAATTCGTTGTAGCTTGGGCTTCAACGTTATCAAGAATACCATCATTGTCGCTATCAATGTCAATGTAATTTGGAAAAGCATCTCCATCTGCATTTGCCATAGGTGTTGAAGGTGAACCAAGGTTGGCAACGTCGCTATCGGCTGAGTTAAGAATACCGTCTTCGTCGTCATCAGCAGTTCCGTCAACAATACCATCATTATTCGCGTCTGTTCCATTTCCATTTTCGACAACATCATAGATTCCATCGTTGTCACTATCTAAATCGTAGCGGTCAAGCGCACCGTCGTTATCTGTATCAACAGGAATAAAGTTTGTGACTCCATTGTCTGCAACAGTTTCTAGGGCATCAGCTAGTCCGTTAGTACCTTCAGCAACCGAAACGTCAATGATGCCATCATTGTTTGCATCCAATACTGCAATTTGAGCAGCAGAAACACCAGATTCATAAAAGTCAAAAACACCATCGTTATCTGAATCCGCGTCAAAACTATTTCCAACGCCATCCCCATCTAAATCATAAGAAGGACAGCTGCGCGTCCAAGTTAAATCGTGTATGGCAACAGCATTAGTTGTTGGGTTGGAGTTTGCCGGAGGGGCATTTGTATGGTAAATAACCATACTGTCAATCATCTCTGGGAACAGTACAGAAACATTGCCATTAGCAGAAGTATTTCCTGACCCTGCAGTTCCGGTAACTCTATTTTCAGTAACATTATTTGATGCTCCCTGAGTCAGAGTCGGAAGTACAATTGCTCCAAAAGCATAGCCAACAATTCTAATATCATCAATGTTATTGGTGCCGTTAGCATCGACATCAAAAATGGAAAAAGAGAGACCATCTACTGCATCAGAAAAATCCCAAGAACTGGTTACAATGTCATCTCTGGAAGGTTGATTAACTCTGTACCTTAATGCTCTTTGAACAGGGTTTAAACCACCGGTAAAATTAGTTTGGTCGTCAATAGAAGTTAAAGCATTTCCTGTAGAAGAAAAGTTAGCGGACACGGTCACCCCAGCAACTGTAAATGAACCAGAATTTGAGCCGCTCACCCAATTTTCAGAGTCCCAATCTAAAGTACCGCCCGCATTACTATTTGCGCATTGTTCGTCTGAATCTAAAATTCCATCGTTGTCATCATCAATATCAGATTTGTTATGAATCCCATCTTTATCCCAATCATCAATGCAGAAAGAGAACGCTCCGAATGCTGCACCATGTAATTCATTTTGGTTACAAGTAGAACAATCTTCCCATTCCATAGTAACACTACTAATAAATTCGTCAGAATTAAAGTTAACACCTACTTGGTCGTTTTGTCCATCGGTACTTGAACCTGTACCATCTACATTTCCGGGTGTCGCCGTTGTTGTCCAAGAAGGAGTTCCATTGGCAGTAAAAGTTGGGTAAATAGTATTTCCAGATGTTGTGGTTGCAGAAATGGTGTATTGATCGCCAGCATTTCCATCATCGTTCATGTGGTAAATTTCATAACCCAAATAACCAGGAATAGGCGGTGAAAGTGACATAGTAAGTGTCATGCCAGTTGTAAATCCACTTGTAACGAATGTTACAGCTTCTTCGCCTGCAGTTAAGGTAGTTTTTACGTCCGGGGAAAGAATACCAGAAAAATCTACGAATGTCCCAGTTTGTCCTGTCCAAGTATAAGTTACATCTACTTGAGTTCCGCTTACGTTGTTTGCTGTAAATGTTGTTGCACGATTTGTCCAATCAAATTCATTGGCGCCAGCGGGATCGCTCCAAACCACTTGACCTGGAACCATTCCAGTAGGGCAAGTTGCAGCTTCATGTAAAACTTGAGAAAATAGTTGGATATGTAATAGAAGGAATGGGAGTACCGCACATACTCTTATCGAATTTATCATCATGCCGCGAATGTACGCCTATTCAATACCTACGGTTACCCTAACCAATAATGAGTCGGCCTTAAGACAGAAAAATTCGATAAATGAAGATTTATGCCGTCTTCTCGACACTTTTCCAAAGTAACTCAGCAGTTTTTTTCCAAGAAAAATCATGAGCCCTCGTTCTTCCTTTTTCGATTAAAGATTCTCTAAGATTCGGCTCGTGTTGCAGTTTTTTAAGTTGCTCGGCAATGGATTTTACTTCAAACGGATTACACATTAATGCAGAGCCTGCGGCAATCTCGGGCATGGAGCTTACGTTGCTTGTGATGACAGGAACGCCCGACTTCATGCCCTCTAGAATAGGTATTCCGAAACCTTCGAATGTGGAGGGATAGAGCAGTGCATCTGCTCCGCCGATGGCTTTAGCGATATCTGATTGTGAAACACCTTCGTGAAAAATTACTTCATTTTTAAATTTCATGCTTTGGAAAGTGTTTTCCATTTCTGATGTCCACCATTTTCTACGTCCAATGATTACCAATTGCTGACGATAACTGCCGGAGTTTTTAAAATCTTCGAACGCCGCCAACAAACGAGCAATGTTTTTTCGTGGGTGTAAAGTGCCTACAAAAACAAAGTAGGGTTTGCCATTTGCAAACTGTTTATGACTTTCAGTAATTTCATGTTCTTTCAAAGGATGGAATGCTTCTGAAAATCCATTATAAACCACATCGATTTTTTCTTCCGAAATTCCGTAACGAGAAACTATGTCTTGTTTAGAGAATTCACTTACCGTGGCAATTCGTTCCGCTTTCTGGGCGTATTTGGGAAAATAATGTTGGTAATAATTTCGATACCAAAAAGGCAAATCTTTGGGGTAGTGCTCAAAATTTAAATCGTGAATTACGGGTATACTAGGCACAGAAGTATTCAGAGAAAGATAGCCATCTGGAGAAAGAAAAACATATGGTTTGTATTTCTTTAAAATAGTAGGAATAGAATGTTCGAACCACAAATACCATAAAAAGGGGTGTCTGCTAGGTGGTCCGATTTTTACAGGAGTTACATTGTCAGCGAAGACAAAAGAATTGTCCCAATCTTTGTCGAAAATGAAAATAAATTCATCATTTGGTCGTTGGTGGACGATTCGCCTCAAGGTTTCGTACGTGAACCACCCAATTCCATCCAATTTATTTTGGATTAAAAGACGGGTGTTTACGGCAATTTTCACAGGGGCTAAACTAATTGAATTCGCTTACTTTTGACGGACTTTTTAAAATTGAAAAATGAGTACAGAACAGCACAATGAACAGTTTGATAGCACTAATTTATTAGTGTTTTTACTCAAATGGAAAAAGCAATTAATTATTGTGTGTGGCTTAGCCGCAGTAATATCGGCAGGGGTTTCATTAATTATTCCAGAAAAATTTGAATCTACTTATGTGTTTTTCCCTGCTTTTTCGAGTTCAATTTCGAAAGGCGTGATGACTGAAGATGCAGGAGCCAAGAATGATATTGTTCAGTTTGGAGAAGAGGAACAAGCAGAACAAATGCTTCAGATTTTAAATTCAGAAATGATTCGCGATAGGATTGTGGCTAAGTATCAATTGATGAGTCATTACGAGATAGAGCCTGATGAAGATTTTCCACAAACCAAATTGATTGAGACTTGGGAAGATAATGTTTCGTACAAACGAACTGAGTTCCAGTCCATTGAAATCCGTGTGCTGGATAAGGATAAGAATATGGCTGCCGCTATCGCAAATGATATTGCCGCTTTGTTAGACTCTGCAAAGAATAATATGATTCATCAAAGAGCTAAACAAGCATTGCAGGTAATTGAGAAGGAATATGAAAAAATGGAGAATCGCATGAAATCTGCTGATGATACTTTGAGAATGCTAGGTGAAAAAGGTATTGCGAATGCGGAAAAACAAACCGAAATGCTTTCTCAGGAATATTACAAGGTTTTGGCGCAGGGAAATAGTGGTGCTGCAAAACGGTTGAAAGATGAGTTGGATACCTTAGGGAAATATGGCCCGCTCCAAGAAAGATTGAGCGATCAACGTGAATTTGAATTGGAGCGTTTGCTGTTGCTTCGAGCCAAGTATGAAGAATTGAAAGTAGATGCTTCTCAAAATGTAACGCATAAGTTTACAGTAAACCAAGCATGGGCTTCAGAAAAGAAGGCTTACCCAATTCGTTGGTTAATTGTTGTGGTGTCTGTTATGGCAACTTTTGTATTGTCACTTCTGGTCATTATTGGATTAGAGAATTATCAACGAATTCAAAAAGGGTAATTTAAACCATTCATTTTGACATTTAGCTTGGCAACAGAACAAGGCAAAACCAATACCTTTTATTTGGTAATGGCGGCCTTTGTTGCAATAGCCTCAGTAGCTTCGGCATTCGAGTTCTATTACCTCTGGGGGTTACCTTTAGTAGTAGCCGTAGTTGGAATTGCATTGTTTAAATTGGACTGGCTACTGCTCGGAATTGTATTCTTTACCCCGCTTTCACAAAACTTAGAACAACTCGAATTCGGGCTAGGAGTTTATTTGCCTACGGAGCCACTAATGTTTGGAGCAATGCTCATTTTCTTCGCTAAAGTGCTTTACGATTGGAAGTACGATATGCGAATACTAAAGCACCCACTTTCCATCGCTATATTATTGAACTTGGTTTGGATTCTTATCTGCGTTTTTCCAAGTGAATTGCCGCTAGTTTCCTTTAAGTTTTTCGTATCCAGAATGTGGTTTGTAGTGCCTTTTTTCTTTATGGCTGTACTCCTGTTTAAGGACAGTAAAAACATTGACAGATTTCTGTGGTTGTACATAATCCCTTTAGGTGGAGTTATTATTTACACAGTAATAAACCATGCTATTCGGGGATTTGAAGAAAAACCTGCGCATTGGGTAATGCAGCCCTTTTATAAAGATCATACCAGTTATGGTGGTTTAATTGCATTTTACATTCCAGTTATTCTTTGTTTTTTATGGATTAAAAAAATCCGAGCAACGGCTAAAATCCAGTTCTTTTTGGTGTTAATTCTTTTTATTGTAGGTGTAATTTTTAGCTACACCCGAGCTGCTTGGTTAAGTCTTGTAGGAGCATTATTGGTAGCTCTGGTAATCCATTGGCGAATTCATATAAAATATTTATTGGCGGTCGCTGCCTTTGCACTCTTTCTTCTTTTCAATCTTCAGACGGAGATAATGCAAAAGCTGGAAAAAAACAGACAGGATTCCTCTGGTGATTTATCGGAACACGTAGAATCTATGTCTAATGTGGCTACCGATGCAAGTAATGTTGAACGATTGAATCGCTGGAACGCTGCATTAGATATGTTTGCCGAACGACCCGTTTTTGGTCACGGTCCAGGTACCTATTCCTTTTTATATGCTCCTTATCAGCATTCAAGTTTGCTGACCATTATATCAACCAATTTTGGAGATGGGGGCAATGCACACAGTGAATATTTTGGGCCATTGGCAGAAACAGGCGTGCTTGGTTTAGTTACGTTTCTGATTATTATTTTTCTTTTTTACTATACCTCAATTCCTCTGTATTACAAGCTGGAAGAACAATCCATGAAGCTATTGAATTTAGCGGCCATATTGGGAATAACGACATACCTAATTCATGGTTTCCTGAATAATTTCTTAGATACAGATAAAGCTTCAGTCCCTTTTTGGGGATGTATGGCTATTGTAGTTGCTTTGGATTTGTACGCCGAGAAAACAAAGAAAACCTTAAACTAACTAATTAGTTATAAAAAGTATATTTTAGTTTAAAATATATCTTTTATGGAAAAAGGACTTTTAGAGAAAACAGGAAAAGACTTGTCGCACTGGAAAAAAGTGTTGCTCAATTCTAATGTAGAAAAACATGGACAAATGGTTTCATTTTTGAAATCGGAACATGGGTTTACTCATGGTTTTGCAAATTTTGTTGCACTCAAAACTAGGGAAGCGGACGCAGGTTCTCATACTGAAGCCGACTTAATCGCGAATCAGTATGAGGGAAAAGAGAATCTATTTCTTATTTATCAAAAATTGGTAGCTGAAATCGGCCAATTTGGAAATGACATAACTATCTCTCCTAAAAAGGAAGCTGTGAGTTTCATTCGCAAAAGACAGTTTGCATTAGTTAAACCAGCAACAAAATCCAGAATAGACTTCGGTTTGAAAATAAAAGATAAGCCAACCTCAGAAAGACTGGAGTTCTCCGGGCCTTTTGGTGCTATGTGCACGCATCGGGTACGCATTTCTGAAATTGAACAAATCGATATAGAACTCTTGGATTGGATTAAAGAAGCCTACGAAAAGGCATTATAATTTTTTTCCTCTGGTCTTGTAAAATGGTTTCCCGAATTTCACCTGTTTGATCCCTAATTCTAAATCGTCAATAGTCTTGGTATATTCCTTTTGAATTTTGACATGTCCATTTTGTGTGTTGAATTTTCTTTCTCGCACTAAAACATGAAAATCAGATTGTTGGTTGTCCATTAAAACTTCGTATTCAACTGTTCTAGTAATTTGATTTTCAGTATTGTAATAACTCCATGTACCAATTCTAATTGGGAATTGATGCACCGTAACTAAATTAGAATTGCAGATTCCTTTAAAACTAGTGCCATAATTTTCAATTGCCATAAGCCTGCCCCTTTTATCATATAATTTAACGTTGCCGATAAATACTTCCGAATGTGGACGAAAGAATTCGATTCTCAATGTCCCGTTTTTATCTAGAAGATTTATGTAGAGTGAGTCATTACCGCGTTTTCGGTTTTGTAAAATGGAATCTTTTTCTGTAATTGGGTTCTTACATTTTAAACACAATGCCTTGCTATTAAGCAAACAACCTAAGTCAAGAACCTGCTGCTTACAATCATAATGAAATGCTTTGAAGGTTGTAAACTCTTTATCAACAGTAAATGTAAGCGTATCAACCTTAGAGTGAAGATTAGACGAAAGAACAATAGAAAATGCAAAAATTAAATATCGAGTCATTGGGATAAAAATTAATTCACAAATAAATCCCGATTCGCTTTTTAGAATTGCAAAGTGTCTTTTAGTTTTAAAGAATTCAAAGTTTACATTTAATTTTGAATTCTTAATTGATTTTGAAGAGGATATTTAGAGCAGCAATGTCATCGGTAACCTTCGAGTTGGTAGCAAATTCTTGTAAATCAGATGTAACATGTTCCACAAGTCCATCTAAGGTCATTTTATTGAAGTTTCTTAAACTTTCTTTTAAACGCTGAACTCCAAAAAGTTCACCATGTTCGTTTTCCAATTCAGTAATTCCATCTGTGTAGCAAGTTAAAATTGAATTGCCAGTAAGTGTAATGGATTCTGTTTCAAAGGGTGGCAACTCATCAACCATTCCCAGCCCAGGAATGCTTGAGCGTAATTCTCGGACCCTACTTTCATTAAACAACAAAGCACTAGGATGCGCGCAATTTAGGTATTCAAGTTCTTTGTTGGAACAATCATATCGAGCTACGAAAAATGTGATAAACTTTTCTCCTCTGCTACTTTCTAGTACCGATTTGTTTAATATGCGCACTAGTGATGTCAAGGGCATCCGCTGGTTAACGGAAGCCCTAAATGTTGCTTGAAAGTTTGACATTAATAAAGCTGCCGAAATACCTTTTCCACTTATGTCAGCAATGCAGAAATAGTATTCGTTTGGAGCACTTTCAATTAGGTCGTAATAGTCACCTCCAACCTCACCATACGACTGATGCACAGCATCTGAAGCAATACTTTTATTGTCTGGTAAATTGTTCGGCAAAAGTCCTTTCTGAATGTGCTCAGCCAATTGTAATTCCCGCTTAAACCCTTCTTGTTCAAGTTGTGCTTTTGCCATTCTTTTATTCTCAATGGCAACCATAATTATATTGGCGGTAGATTGAATGTAATTCAGGTTCTTTATGAGTTTACTGACCTTATTGGTTTCCTCCTCATCGTCTTTCAATAATAGAAAACCAATCGGCCTAGTCTTGTGAAGTATGGGTATCAAAATGTCAAAATCTCGAAGCGATTTGTTCTGTGCATCCGACAAATTGCCAATATCTGTAAAAACAGAAAGCTCATCAATTATCGCTTCAGAAATGATAAAGTCTTCGTTGTTGAGCTGGAATGCAACCTTCCATTCCTTATTCAATTGTGAAATAAAAACAGCTTTATTAAGCTTTAAATCTTTACCTAAGATTTCAGCAAAAAGTTTAAATAATTCGCTGGCTTTTTCGTTTTCATTTATAGCGTTTGTAATTTCAAGAATTCTTCGAAACTTGAATTTAGTATCCAACAGCTTATCTTTCTGAGAGGAACTGAGCGCCATTATTGGTGTTCTTTAGCAATACGTTTTAGCGTGTACATTTCACGCATTTTTTCTTTTGCAATTTCACACGGTGAGCCAAAGTACGTTTTTCCCTCCTCCAAATCTTTTCCAACTCCAGATTGGGCGTAAACTGTTACATTATTGTTGATGGTGAGGTCGCTGGCTACACCAACCTGTCCCCAAAGCGTAACATTATCTTTGATTATGACGCAACCTGCAATTCCAACTTGACTTGCAAACAAACAGTTTTTTCCAACTACTGTGTCATGGCCAATATGAACAATATTGTCAATTTTGGTGCCTTCTCCTATGGTTGTATCTCCGGTCACTCCTTTGTCTATCGAGCAATTGGCGCCAATATGAACGTTGTCTTGAATAATCACTCGACCACAAGAAGTAAATTGCTGATAGGCTCCTTCTCGCTTTTGGTAATAAAATGCATCACCGCCGAGCGTAGTATTGGCGTGAATAATTACATTATTGCCAATTACCGTGTTGTCATAGATTGAAACACCAGCATGAATTAGACAATTATCGCCAATAATGACATTGTTTCCAACAAATACATTGGGTTGGATAATAGTTCCATTTCCAATTTTGGCCGATTCAGTAATGGGTTTGTCGGCTTTCTGAAAAGGGCTAAAGTGTTCAATTAAATTTAATGTGTCTCGAAAAGGATCGTCACTAATAAGCAAAGCTTTCCCAGGTGGTACATCTACTTCCTTGTTGATGAGGATGATGGTTGCGGCTGAATTAAGTGCTTTATCATAGTATTTTGGATGGTCAACAAACACTATATCACCAGGTTCTACGACATGAATCTCATTCAATCCAAGAACCTCGAATTGGGTATCACCAATGGGTTTTGCTCCAATAATTTGGGCAATCCCGGTAAGGGTTTGTGGTGGGTTAAATTTCACCTCTTTACTTTACGCGCTCACTATAGACACCGTTACGTGTGTCAATTTTGATTTTGTCACCTGTGTCAATAAATAACGGAACGCGAACTTCAGCACCCGATTCAACCGTAGCAGGTTTCATAGTATTTGTTGCTGTGTCTCCTTTGATACCAGGTTCTGTATAGGTAACTTCCATTTCAACGTATGGAGGTATTTCTGCTGATAATGCTCTTTCTTCATCTGCATGAAACATAATATCAACCATATCACCTTCTTTCAAAAACTGAGGTGCATTGATTAGTTTTTCATCCAAAAAAGTTTGTTCATAGTCTGATGTATTCATGAAGTGGTATCCTTGACTATCGTTGTATAAAAACTGGTACTTCCGAGTTTCTATTCTAACCACTTCAATTTTATGACCTGCAGGAAATGTGTGGTCTAATACCTTCCCAGACATCAAGCTTCTAATTTTTGTACGCACAAATGCAGGTCCTTTACCCGGTTTTACATGCAGGAATTCAATGATTTGTACAAGGTCGTTGTTGTGGTTTAAACACAATCCGTTTTTTATATCTGATGTCGTTGCCATAATTTCTTCTTTAGTCTTACAAATCTAGCGTTTTGTGCTGCTTGAAGTCGGTGAGGTCAATTTTTTTAGTGCAAAAAAAGTGTTCTGCTTCTACGTCGTTTGAACATACGACTACAATTCTTGATTTCGCCTTCTCTATAATTGTCTTTTTGTACCAATCGATTCCGGTTTTGTCCAAGTTAGAAGTAGGCTCATCAAGTAAGATTAATTCAGAGTTTCCAAAAAGGGCTAAACCTAGTTTTACTCTTTGTTTCATGCCCGAGGAGTATAATTTTATTGGTTTATCTGAAAAAAACTCAATTTCAATTGCTCCTGCAAATTCATTTGCCTTATTATGTTCACTCAACGGTTTAAAGCCTTGATGAAAATTCAGTAATTCTTCCAGTGTAAATTCCTCCAGTAATTCTAGGTAAGGGGCACAGATAGAAACGTAGTTAAATACGTCGTCAACTGATATTTCTCCGGAAGCACCTCTGTAAACTACTGTTCCTTCATTTGGGGATACCCAGCCGCTAATGACTTTAAGTAACGTCGATTTTCCTGATCCGTTTGGGCCATTAACAAACAGTGATTCTCCCGTAGAAAGTTCAACGGATAATTTTCTAAAAATCCAATTAGTTTGAAATCGTTTTGATACCTGTTCTAAGCGCAGGTTATCCATTATTGCAGACCTTTGATGAGGCCGTTTTTGGAGTTTCTGATGAAGTCCAGAATAATGGTCTTCTCTTCACAGTCTTCAATTTCTGCGTTAACCGCTTCAACACCTTTTGTGATGTTCTTATTTTGAACAAAAATTAGTCTGTAAATATCCTCAATCCTTCGGATGGCATCTTCAGCATATCCTCGACGTTTTAAACCAATTGTGTTCACGCCCATAAAAGAAAGAGGCTCCTTTGCCGCTTTAACAAAAGGAGGAATATCTTTTCTAATTCTAGAAGTTCCTCCAACAAAAGCGTATTTGCCAACATGAGTAAACTGCTGACCTCCAACCATCCCTTCAATGACAACATTGTCGTCAATTGTAATATGTCCACTTAGTCCAGTGGCATTTGCAATAATTACATTGTTTCCGATAATGCAATCGTGTGCAATATGAACGTATGCCATTAGTAAGCAGTTGTTTCCAATAACGGTTTTCCATCTGTCCGCGGTTCCTTTATGAATAGTAACAGCCTCACGAATTACTGTGTTATCTCCAATTTCGACAGTTGTTTTTTCCCCTTCGTACTTTAAATCTTGCGAATCTGCAGAGATAACAGCGGTTGAAAAAATCTTACAGTTTTTGCCAATTCTTGCACCGTCAAAAATGGTCACGTTAGGTCCAATCCATGTTCCATCACCTATTTCTACATCGCCATAAATACAGGTAAATGGACCAATTTCTACGTCTTTCCCAATTTTTGCATTTGGGTGTACCTCCGCTCGACGATGTATCATGCTGTATTGTTATTTGTCTTTAACTACTTGTGCCATTAACTCACCTTCAGTAGCTAATTTCCCACCCACGTATGCTCTTGCTCTCATTACACAAATCCCACGACGAATAGGCTGGATTAACTTACATTCCATAACTATAGTATCGCCAGGAATCACTTTTCTCTTGAATTTAACTTTATCGATTTTCATAAAGTAGGTTGAGTAGCGTTCTGGGTCATCAACAGAATTTAGTACCAAAATACCTCCCGTTTGTGCCATTGCTTCAATTTGGAGGACACCAGGCATTACTGGATTTCCAGGAAAGTGGCCTTCAAAAAATTCTTCGTTTCGAGTAACGTGTTTTACCCCAATTATTTTCTCGCCGGTAAGTTCAATTATTTTATCCACCAATAAAAAAGGGTAACGGTGTGGTAGCAAACTGGTTATTTTATCAATGTCCATAACTGGAGCAATTGTGTCATCGTATTTCGGCGGTTTATTCTCTTCCGCTTTAATCTGGGCCTTTATCAATTTGCCAAATTGTACATTTCCAAAATGACCTGGTCTTGCAGCAAGAATATGACCTTTTAAGGGTCTTCCAACCAAAGCCAAATCACCCACAATATCCAATAATTTATGTCTTGCAGGTTCGTTTTCGAATTGAAGGTTTACGTTGTTCAAGATGCCAATCCCTACTGCTTCCAATTCTGATTTATCTCTATTGAATGTTTCGGCTAATTTATCTTTTTCAGATTCTTCAAGTTCCGTGTCAACCATAACAATGGCATTATCAACGTCACCACCTTTAATTAAACCAGCATTTACCAACTGTATAAGTTCCCTTAAGAAAACGAAAGTTCTACAGTTCGAAATTTCTTTTTCGAACTCTCCTAAATGGTACATGGAAGCATGCTGGGTGCCGAGTAATGGTGAATTGTAATCCACCATTACAGTAATTCGAAATTCACCTCCGTTGGTAGGAACAGCGAGCATTTCAATTTGCTTGTCAACATCTTCGTACGCCATGTTTTCCGTTAGCGTATAGTAGTTTTTGTCGAAGTCTTGCTCTTTGATTCCAGCTTCCTTGATGGCACTTATAAAATGTCTTGCACTTCCGTCTAGAATTGGGATTTCTGGTCCATCAATTTCTATAAGAGCATTGTCTATTCCCATTCCATAAAGTGAAGCAAGTAAATGTTCCGTTGTATGAACTTCCGCTTCTCCACTTTTTAGAGATGTGCCACGCTGCGTGTGAAATACATTATCAACATCTGCTTTTACCTCAGGAGAACCTTCAATGTCAATTCTTTTAAAAACAAACCAGTGATTTTCTGGTGCGGGTTTAACCGTTATGTTGACTTGTTTTCCGGTATGCAATCCAATTCCTGAAACGGAAAAGGGTTGGTTTAAAGTTTTCTGCTTGTCGCTCATAAGTCTAGTTACTTTTTGGGCTAACTATTTTGTATAAATTGTCTATTCTTTCCTTAAGGGCAGGTAAGTTTCTGAACATTACATACGACCTTTTATAATCTCCAATTTGGAATGCTGGAGAGCCTTGCCAAATTGAGTTTTCTTCTTTTATCGTTGTTCCTATGCCAGATTGTGCAGCTATTTTAACACCATCCGCAATACTCAGATGCCCAACAATACCAACTTGTCCGCCAATCATGCAGTTTTTGCCAATTTTGGTTGAACCTGCAACTCCAGTTTGGGCCGCCATCACAGTGTTTTCGCCAACCTCAACGTTGTGCGCAATTTGAATTAAATTGTCCAGTTTCGCCCCTTTTTTGATTCGGGTAGAACCCAAAGTGCCACGGTCAATTGTGGTATTAGCCCCAATTTCTACATGGTCTTCAATCACAACATTTCCAATGTGAATTACTTTTGAGTAGTTGTTCTCTGAATTTGGTGCAAAGCCGAAACCGTCTCCGCCAATTATTACTCCAGAGTATATTTTGCAGTCGGCACCAATTTCACAATCGTCTTGGATAATAGCACCTGATTGGATAACCGTGTTGGAGCCAATTTTTACATTTTCACCGATATAAACGTTGCCATAGATTTTGGCATGATCACCAATCTCTGCATTCGACATTAGAGTTACATTAGCCCCTACATAAACATTGCTTCCTAATTTAGCCGATTCGCTAATTTGTGCAGACGAGTCTATACCCGATTTATTGGACTTGTACTGTTGGTACATTTCTAATACCTTCACAAAACACATCCTGGCATCTTCTACCCATACTAGCGTCAAAGTGCCTTTTACCTTTTTGTCTAGCTTAAAGCTATTGTCAATGATGCAAATTGACGCATCAGTGTCGTAAACATAATCGACGTATGCTTCGTTCGATAGAAAAGTGAGAGCATTTGGAATACCTTCTTCAATTTTGGCCAATTGATTTACAGTAATTTCTGGATTTCCTTCAATCCGTCCATTCAGTAACTCGGCTACCTGCGATGCGGTAAATTCCATTTGGGTGTTAAGTGTTTTAAATCTGAGCCTACATTTTGCTTGTAATGCCCGTAATGGCTTCAAAAATAAAACAAAATTAAGCTAGGTTTTTTGGTGCTTTCAAACTTTTCAACACCCAATAATGAACTTATAAACTAGGATAGCACACGTAATGTTTGGTCACTGGTTCGCTCATTGCCGAAATATTGAATAAATCGGCTGCCTGTGCAATGTCTTCAACGGTTCCATCTTTATGTCGCATCAGTATCTCTCCCCGGCCTATGGTGTAAGCTCGATTATCAATAGCGCCCGAAAAAACTAAATATTTCAGTTCTTCAGTAGCGTATTTGAGTTTTGATCTAGTTGCGGATTCTTTCGCTTTAATAAACCCATTTTCAATGGGCTCATTTTGCAGTTTAACTTTTAGCAATTTTCGGTCAACCAATGATTTTGAGAGATAGCTCAATACTCCATCAGAATGAAATTGCCATTCTTTAATGGAACACAAAATGTCATAGTCGTCGAGTTGTGCAAAGGATTCTAAATAAGACGAATCGTTAGAAAGTTGCATTTGACTCACGCTTGATTTTAGGAATACTTCAAGCTGAGAAGTACAAGGTAAATGTACTCCCTTTTGAGACAGCTCCTTTGCCCTTTTCAAAATTTGAAGTAGCATACTTTCGGCAGCAATTACGGTTTTATGCAAATACACTTGCCAATACATCAGTCTGCGAGCAACCAGAAACTTTTCAATACTATAAATACCTTTCGATTCCACTACCAAATTCCCATTTACAACGCCAAGCATTTTTATAATGCGATCGACACCAATAATCCCCTCGGATACACCAGTGAAAAAGCTGTCTCTTCTCAAATAATCTAACCTATCCATGTCTAATTGACTAGAAACTAGCTGATTGAGGAATTTTTTTGGATGTTCGTTTTTAAATATTTGAATGGCTGTATCGAGTCGGCCTTCAAATTCGTCATTGAGCTTTTGCATGAAAATTTCCGAAATTTGCTCATGACTTACACCTTCTACAATGCTGTTTTCTAACGTGTGAGAATAAGGTCCATGTCCGATATCGTGCAATAAAATGGCAACTGTTACTCCAATAGCCTCTTCTTCTGTGATCTCTTCACCCTTAGAACGAATAACATCAATAGCTTTGCCCATAAGATGCATTGCGCCAATGGCATGTTGAAAACGAGTGTGGTTGGCGCCGCTATAAACTAGGTTGGTTAATCCCAATTGGGTAATGCGTCTTAAACGTTGAAAGTAGGGGTGTTCAATTAGGTCGAAAATAATTTCGTACGGAATTGTAATAAAGCCGTAAACAGGGTCGTTTAAAATTTTTCGTTTTTTATTGTACACAACGATTGTAGTTCAAGTTTGTAATAAACCAAAAGTAAGATTAAGCAGGGTATATGGAAGAAGTAAAGATATTATGGGCCGATGATGAGATAGATTTGTTAAAACCGCACATTCTTTTTTTGGAGGATAAGGGTTACAAAGTATTCACCACCAACAATGGTGATGAGGCTATCGAATACCTTGAATACGAACAAATGGATATTGTGTTTTTGGATGAAAATATGCCCGGTCTTTCTGGCCTTGAAACTCTGGAAAAGATAAAGGAAAAAGACAGCTCGCTCCCAGTAATTATGATTACAAAAAGTGAGGAAGAGTACATTATGGAAGATGCCATTGGTGCCAAAATTTCCGATTATCTAATTAAGCCCGTAAACCCTAAGCAAATATTACTTTCTGTAAAGAAAAATTTGGATAACAAACGATTGGTTTCTGCTAAAACGACTCATAATTACCAGCAAGAGTTTAGGCAAATTAGCATGCGATTAAACGATAGAATGGACGCTGAAGAATGGGTTGATTTCTATAAAAAACTGGTGCATTGGGAAATAGAGCTAGATGCCTCTGACGACCAAGGAATGGAAGAGATTATTCAGATGCAGAAAACGGAATCGAACAATGTATTTTCTAATTTTTATGCAGATAATTATCTCGATTGGATTAACGGTAGGGTGGATGACGCACCGATAATGTCGCATACACTTTTCCCTAAACGAATTTTACCCTTAATTAAGGAAGAAAGTGAATTTCCGACGATAGTAGTTTGCTTGGATAATTTTCGATTTGACCAATGGCGCGCCATTAAGAATAAGATAACGGAATATTATAGAATCGAGAACGAGGATATGTATTACTGTACAATTCCTACGGCAACTTCTTTTTCCAGAAATACAATGTTTGGCGGGTTACTTCCTACTGAAATTGAAAGTCGATTTGGACAACAATGGGACCATGAGGACGTAGATTTAGTGGATGAAAAGCAATTGATAGACGCGATGCTTAAACTCCATGGTAAGCAAATTAAGTCTGATGTAGTTAATGTAAGTGGCCTTGAAGAAGGTCGAAAATTAGCGGATAAAATTGATGAGTACATGCACAATGATTTATTAGTGTTGAGCTTCAATTTTGTAGATATGCTTACGCATTCTAAAACAGACATGGAGGTTATAAAGGAATTGGCCGACGATGAATCTGCTTATCGCTCAGTTACTGCTTCTTGGTTTGAGCATTCTCCGTTGTTAGACGTATTGAAGTATTTTAGTGAAAAGAAAATACCTGTATTGTTTACCACCGACCATGGAAGTGTACGAGTTAAAAATCCTGTAAAAATTATTGGAGACAGAAATACCAATACGAATCTCAGGTACAAGCGCGGAAAGTCATTAGATTACAACCCAAAAGATGTATTTGAAGTGCAGAACCCTAAGGAGGCTCATTTGCCTGCAAATAATTTGTCGTCGCGATACATTTTCGCTCAATCCGAAGATTTCTTTGTTTACCCAAATAACTACAATCATTTTGTGGGTCATTACAAGAATACCTTTCAACATGGGGGTATTTCCCTAGAAGAAATTCTTGTTCCTTTTGTGTCCTTAACACCAAAGTAGATTTCAATGAAAGCTATTGCTGAATCTTTAGAAAGTTTGGATGGCATTGCTAAATCGTTGCTTGGAGAGTTTTCTGCTGAAAGAATATTTGTTTTTGTTGGTACGATGGGAGCCGGTAAAACCACCTTCATTCAACGAATTTGTGCCCAATTGGGTGTAGAAGAAAACATGAGTAGTCCTACTTTTTCTATTGTGAACGAATACCAAACGAAACAAGGTGAAAAGGTTTATCACTTCGATATGTATCGGATAGAAAAATTGGAAGAAGCAGTTGATATGGGTTTCGAAGAGTATTTGGAAAGTGGGAATTATTGCTTCATTGAATGGCCTGATAAAGTGGAACAACTTTTACCTGATAAAATGGTAGTTGTGCGATTAGAGGTGGAAAATGAACTTCGCAACATTTCGGCAGATATTGTAGAGTAATAGTGGAATAGGTTAGGGATTATTTATCTTTGATAATTATGAATCTCTCCTCAGAAGAATTACGAAAACTTTCGGCATCTGCGGCCTACACTCCAAAAGAGCAGTTACAAGCAATAGAAACTAAATCCGATAAAATATACTTTGGAGTTCCTAAAGAATCATCTTTTCAAGAAAGAAGGGTTGCATTAACTCCCGACGCGGTTGCCTTATTGGTTTCAAGGGGGCATCGTGTAATGGTGGAATCTGGTGCTGGATTAGGCTCAAATTTCGACGATAATCAATATATAACGGCTGGAGGAGAAATAAGTAACGACCAAAAAGAAGTTTACCGAGCCAATATTTTAATGAAAGTAGCTCCTCCTTCCATGTCAGAAATTAAACTGATGCAAGAGGGGCAAACTTTAATTTCTGCATTGCAGATTTCCACTCAACCAAAAGCTCACTTAGAGGCATTGATGCGGAAAAAGGTAACAGCAATTGCCTGGGATTTTATTCAAGGTGACGACGGGGTTTTTCCAATAGTTCGTTCCATGGGGGAGATTGCGGGAAACACTGCCATCTTAATTGCAGCAGAATTATTATGTTCAGGAAAACATAGCAGAAGGGCTATGTTTGGTAATATAACCGGAGTGCCTCCAACCGAAGTAGTAATTATTGGAGCCGGAACCGTTGGTGAATATGCCACAAGGGCTGCTCTTGGATTAGGAGCTTCGGTTCAAGTTTTTGACCGATCTATGTATAAATTAAGACGTCTTCAAAACGATATTGGGGTTCGACTAAATACGTGTACTATTCATCCGGAATCTTTGTCTAATGCCTTAAAAACGTGCGATGTAGTTATCGGAGCAGTTCGTTCAGATACTGGACGTTCGCCGTGCTTGGTTACCGAAGAAATGGTAATGAATATGAAACAAGGTTCGGTGGTTGTTGATGTGTGCATTGATCAAGGCGGTTGTTTCGAAACTTCGGAAGTAACTACATTGGAGCACCCAATTGCTATAAAACACGACATTATTCACTACGGTGTTCCAAATATTCCGAGTCGTGTTTCCAGAACCGCGAGTAAGACACTGAGTAATATTTTTTCACCCATCCTTATAAAATTTGGTGAACAAGGAAGCCTTGCAAATGTGCTGCGCAACTTCAAAGGAGTAAGAAACGGCGTGTATTTGTACAAAGGAACAGTAACAAGCCAGCCATTGGCCGAGGCCTTCGATTTAAATCACAAAGATTTGAATCTCCTACTAGGAATGTTTTAAAAAATGGGAAGACGATTTTTTATTTTTTCCATTGGACTGCTCATGGGTAGTGTAATGGTTTATCAGTTAATAATTAAAGGAACCGATCGCGAATTTTATGGCTCATGGTTACCTGAAGGCAGAGTTCTAAAAAAAATCAGAACGGGATTAGACAAACAACCACAGCTACTAAGTTGTTGGACAAAATGCGCAGGTATTTTCAACTCAGACATTGATTTTTTGTTGGACGAAGGAGATGTTGATTTTAGTAAAAGTACGACCCAAGGGGGCGATAAAAGCTATTTGGTGGAAGTTCAATTAGAGTCTAAAAAAAAAATACAAGCAGAGTTTGGCTTAACCGAGGATAGTGTTTTTGTGAGTTTTATTGACATTGAAGGGCAATCACAAAAGACCAAAAAAGAGTGTGGTTGTGAATAGATTGATTAATGACAATTACGATGTTTTAGTTGGCGACGAAGACGTACTTCGAGAATTAGATAGTTTTTTACTATCGAATTATAAGGGCGCTTCTGTTTTTATTCTTTGCGACACCAATACGTTGTCTGAATGTCTTCCAAAGCTCGATTGGATGGAATTGGAGAGCATAAAAGACGCTGAGGTTTTGGAAGTTGAACCTGGAGAAGGGTCTAAATCCATTGAGGTCTATCACCAAGTACTAGAAACGCTTCTTGCTTTAGGAGCTGACCGATCATCAATTTTGGTCAACCTAGGTGGTGGGGTTATTTCAGATTTAGGTGGATTTGTCGCGAGCACTTTTAAGCGAGGAATCGACTTTGTTAATGTTCCTACTTCCTTATTGGCAATGGTTGATGCAAGTGTTGGCGGCAAAACTGGAATAAATTCTATTGAAGCTAAAAACCAAATTGGAACATTTTGTGAGCCAAAAGCAGTTTTTATCTCAACTGTTTTTCTAGAAACATTACCCGAACCTGAACTAAAATCTGGAATCGGTGAAATGGTAAAGCATTTACTGATCTCCGATGAAAATGCCTTACAAAAATTAGATGAAGGCCTATTTGAAGTGTCTTCTGATTCAATAGCTACTACGGCTCAAGTAAAACTGGATTTGGTAACGGAGGATTTTACGGAACAAGGAGTCAGAAAAGCGCTTAACTACGGACATACATTTGGGCATGCAGCAGAAAGTTATTTTCAGGAAAAAGAAAAATCGATTCCTCACGGAATTGCTGTACTAATCGGAATTGTGTTGGAAAATAATTTAGCAGTCGAGTTAAAGTTACTTTCAAAAGAAGACAGTCAAAGCATTTTTAGTTGGATAAACTCCAATTTTGAAATCGAAAAATATTTTACTGATTTAGAAGTAGAAAAAGTTTTAGAACTTATCAAATTCGATAAAAAAAATAGAGGAGATTCGGTTTCATTTTCATTGATTGGTCCAATTGGTAAATGTAACATTGACGTGCAACCAACCTTGAATCAAATAGAAGCGTCTTTGTCTTTTATTACAGTGTATTGAGTAATAATTATCACCTTTAATCTCAGGTTCTTCCTTAATTTTGCAGCATGTTTAGCAAAGGTTCCAAACTGTACAGTATTTTCAAAATGCGTTGTCCAAAGTGCCATGAAACGCCTTTGTTTGAAAACAAAAACCACTACAAATACGATAAGTTTTTCGCCATGCCTAAAACCTGCCCAAGATGTGGGCAACGGTTTGAATTGGAACCTGCTTTTTATTACGGAGCTATGTACGTTTCTTACGGTGTGTCAGTGGCCTGGATGATATCGGTTTTTGTGGCTATGTTGGTATTATATCCATCTTTTAACGTAAATGAATATCTATTTGTGGCCATAGGTTCTATCATCGTTCTAGCACCAGTAATATTTAAATTATGCAGGGCCATTTACATCAATTTCTTTGTTAAATACGACCCTAGAGCGATAGAAGACTTTCAAGAAGCGAATAACTAATCTCACTCGATACGTACATTTGGCTCATGGTTGATTTATTCATGGGAATTCTCATTATTGGTATTACCATTTCTATGTTGCTATTCGTGGCGTACAAAATTTTCAATTTCATTTTCGAAGATCATGTGCTAGGTGTTACCCTTTGGAGAAGGAGAAAAGAGGTTTCTAAATTTGATAGGGCAGCTATAAAAACCATTCTCAAAAGGAAAGTACCATATTTTAATGCACTTAGTATAGGAGGGAAAGAGAAGTTTCTTAACCGTGTTCTAAATCATTACATCGGAAAGGAATTCATATCTCAAGAAGGCCAGGTAATCACTAGGGAAGTAAAAACACTAATCAGCGCTGGAGCTGCTCAATTGACCTTTGGTTTAGACTTTTCATTTTTGAGGTATTTCCCAGAATATCATGTTTATCCACGTTCATTTAAGCTTTCTAAACGTCATCCTAGAATGTACGGTGCCACTTCTCCAAAGGGTTTAATTTGGTTTAGTTGGGCACATGTTGAAAAAGGTTATGAAGACTATTCTGATGGAGTGAATTTAGCAATTCATGAATTTGCTCACGCATTATATCTGCAACACCGACAAGGAATGGTTTGGGAAGCAGATTGGTTGGTGATTTATGAAAACTGGATGGCATTTGCGCATTCTAAATTGAGAAATGCATCAGCACAAGAACGAAAGTTTTTTCGAAGGGATATCCGTAAAATTCCAACCGAGCTATTCCCTGTAATGGTAGAGGAGTTTTTTGAACGTCCAAATGAATTTGTTCGCGCCTTTCCTGATATCTATGTAGGGTTAGTGCGTTTAATGAACCAAGACCCAAGGAACGCTAAACTGGATTACAGACCGAAAATGCGTGGTTTTTTTGGCTAATTAAAACCCTCTCTATCCAAACTTCTATACTGAATAGCTTCAGCTATGTGACTAGCCTCTATGTTTTCGGTTGCCGACAAATCAGCCACAGTTCTTGCTACTTTTAAAATACGAGTATAGGACCTCGCTGAAAACCCAAGTTTATCCATTGCTTGTTTTATCAATAGGTTTCCGGTTTCGTCAATCTTACAAACTTGTTTTATCAGTTTTGGAGTTAATTGAGCGTTGCTGTATATACCCAGGAAATTTTCGAATCGTTTGGACTGAATTTCTCGTGCTGCTACCACCCGATTTCTTATGGACAAGGAGCTCTCCCCAGCAGGTCTGTGCGCCAAATCATCAAAAGGAACAGGGTTTACTTCTACGTGTAAATCTATTCGATCGAGTAGTGGCCCCGAAACTTTACTGAGGTATCTTCTTACCACATGCTCCGCATCAGAGTTGGGGTCGTTAGGGTCGTAGAAATTACCGCTAGGCGAGGGGTTCATCGAAGCGATGAGCATGAGTGAAGCAGGATAATCAACAGTCATTTTTGCCCTTGAAATCGTAACCGTTCGGTCTTCCAATGGTTGACGCAATACCTCTAAAACTTGTCGTTGAAATTCAGGTAGTTCATCAAGGAACAACACCCCATTATGAGCCAAAGAGACTTCTCCCGGTTGTGGGTTCGAGCCTCCTCCAATAAGGGCAACGTTTGATATTGTATGATGTGGTGATCGGTAAGGGCGGGTTGTCATCAGAGATGTTTTGGTGCCGAGCAATCCCGCAACAGAATGAATTTTGGTTGTTTCTAGGGCCTCTTCCAAAGTGAGTGGGGGAAGTATAGTCGGAATTCGTTTGGCAAGCATGGTTTTTCCAACACCAGGTGGGCCAATTAATAAGGCATTATGACCACCTGCAGCAGCTATTTCTAGCGCACGTTTAGTAGATTCCTGCCCTTTTACGTCTTCAAAGTCAACATCAAATTCATCTAGTTTCTTATTGAATTCACTCCTTGTGTCAATTTCTTCTTTTGGAATACCAACTCCAGTTTCAACAAACTCAATAACCTCCTTTAAATTGGTTGCACCATGTACATCCAAATTGTTTACAATTCCAGCCTCGCGTGCGTTCTGTTTTGGTAAAATAATTCCTTTATAACCTTCAGCCCTTGCCTGAATGGCGATGGGTAAAGCTCCTTTCATGGGCTGCAAACTCCCATCCAATGAAAGTTCTCCCATAATTACATACTTGTCTAGATTAGCTTCCGGAATTTGTTCGCTTGCTGCTAATATTCCCATTGCCAATGGCAAATCGTAGTAGCTGCCTTCCTTTCGAATATCGGCTGGAGCCATATTAATGACAATCTTTTTTCCAGGCATTTTATAACCGTATTGGTCCAGAGCAGAAGTAATACGCTGTTGACTTTCTTTTACCGCATTATCAGGTAAGCCAACCAAAAAGTATTTAGCCCCTCTTGAAACATTGACTTCTATGGTAATAGATTGTGCGTTAATTCCATACACAGCGCTACCGTATGTTTTTACTAACATGAGGAGAGTATTTTGGTTAATGAATGAAGTCGTGAATTTAGTTAAATTCAACAAAAGGAAAATATTGGTCTTTGATTTGCATGAATCATTGTGATTACATTTGAAATTCGTTTCCAAAAAAATACTCGATGAGCAAAAAAGTTGTTTCCTTAATTGTACTGACCGTTTTCTTTCTCAATGTGTGCACCAAAGCACAAACCAGTGATATCTTATTCAAAAATATTGCACTTAGTCCACTAGTGATCCCGGTAGAGGATTTTCAACAAAAGGATTTGGTCACGATAAATTCTAAATTGAGTTCAATCATTAAAAGAAGTGGCAACGTTTCTGATAAGCACATTTCACCCTATGTGCTAATGGTAAAGATGAATGCTATACCGCTTCTGGACCCAAGAGGAGAAGATTATTCGGTAAGTGTAGTTACGCTTGACTTTTACGTTGGGGATTTATTAAACGATACGGTTCTTTTGGCTAAAAGAATTAGACAAACGTGTCCAAGTTCCGAAAATCGAGCAGCAAAAATCGAAGCCATAGATTCAATAATGAACAATCCAAAACAATTAGATGCCTTTTTGGATAGTGCCAGATTAATGCTATTTGGTGAAATTCCGAGTATTTGTAATTCATTCATGTCGGGGCTAGAAAATGGATTAGCTAAAAGAGAATTTGAACTGGTGGTTAATGCCAACTACGACTTTCCAAAAAACGACATTCAGTGTAACATGGAATTCAATCCTTTAGTTGAGCAAGCAGCAACTGTGTTTTTAAAGTATCGTTCTTTCGATATTGCTCAAGAATACGAGTACTTCTTATCTCAAAAAGGAATGAAGGATAAGGTAAATGAGTTTACGAAAAAAATACTTTTGAATCCTTATGCGTCAAATCGGTTGCAAACGATATTGAAAGAAAAGAAATATTATGCAGAGTATTGGGGTCAGCTAAACGATGCACTAAACAATGCCATGGGGACGATTTCTTCGGATAAACAAATTGAAATTGCAAGAAAAGAGCTAGAGCTCAAAAATGAGTTGTTAATTGATTCCTATATGCAGGTAATTGGCAATCAAGACTGGTTAGGCCAATACTATTGATTTTCTTATTCAATTAATGGAATATTTCTCGTGATGATGGGGTTCTTAGTAGTATTTAGATGAATTGAAATACTGTTACTCCTATCTTGTGTAAGGCAATATTTGGAGTTATATACCACAGTGCACGAGTGTTTTTCAACTGTATAATTTTCGATTTTAGCGCAATTCGAACCAATTTTTAGAGTTGGTGACATTATTGTTTTTTCACCGTTCATCAATACCTCAAAGACTAGAACAGATGAAGTTTGTTCAAGTACTTGTACGCGAATGGATTCTATAATCCTGTCCAGCCGCTTTTTATGTTCCTCTATTTCTTCAAGATAATGCAAGCCAGATTTATATTCAAGTTCAAAGAGTCTTTTTCTACAATTTACGAGGGTGTCAATGGAGTTGGTTTGGGTGATTTTTTGATTAATACTTTCTAGTTGTTCACCGGTATAATTGTATTTACGGTTGTATTGATTTGCTATTTTCTTGATTTCGTCTGTTGTGCAATCAAATAAACTGTAGTAAGTGAATAAATATCCGCCTCGACTTAGCTTTTCCTTTTCCCAGTATTTATCCAGTAACAATGTGTCATGGATGCCTTGTTTGTTTTGGTATGCTGGCCCTTTAATTACGGACCAATCGTATTCCTGAACGAACTTCGTGATAATTTTGATTTTTCCAGTGTCCGAAGAAGCATTTTCATGTTTTGCAATACTGTGAATTAGCGTATTCTCAAAACTCTCGAAAGCCTTGTTTTTAGCATCAAAAAGGGTCTGCGACTTCACCGTAATTCTGGTTAAATCGCTTGATTCCTCTTTCACCCATTTGGGTTTTTTATCGCTTTTATCTACAAGTTTTGATTGATTGTTACATCCCCAAACGATGAAGCCAAGTAAAAATGTACAAAAGGTAACTCGCATTGATGGCTATACTGCAGCACTTTCCGTAGGAATAGAACGGTCAACTTTTTTAACCAATCCTTGTAGCACTTTTCCTGGGCCAACTTCCGTAAAATGATTTGCACCATCTGCAACCATAGCTTTCATGGTTTGAGTCCATCGTACCGGTGCAGTTAATTGTGCCATTAAATTTTCTTTTATTTCAGAGGGATTAGTTACTGCACTTGCTGTTACGTTTTGGTATATTGGACAAATTCCAGGTGCAAAATCAGTATTTTCAATTGCGTTGGCCAATTCTGCACGCGCTGGCTCCATGAGAGGAGAATGAAAAGCACCACCAACTGGCAAAACTAAAGCCCTTCTTGCACCGGCTTCGGTTAATGCTTCACACGCTTTATCAATAGCATCAACACTTCCAGAAATAACCAATTGCCCCGGACAATTGTAGTTAGCGGCAACAACAATCCCTTCAGTTTCTTTACAAATATTTTCTACGATAGCGTCGTCAAGTCCAAGTATTGCGGCCATTGTTGATGGCTGTGCTTCACATGCTTTTTGCATTGCTAAAGCCCTTTGAGAAACTAACCTTAGTCCATCTTCGAATTTTAGCGTTTTATTGGCAACCAACGCGCTAAGTTCTCCAAGAGAGTGTCCAGCAACCATATCTGGTTGAAAAGCATCACCCAAATGGTTGGCAAGTATGGTGGAGTGTAAAAAAATTGCAGGTTGTGTTACCTTAGTTTGTTTCAATTCTTCATCCGTACCACTAAACATAGTATTTACGATGTCGAAACCTAGTATTTCGTTTGCTGAATCAAATAATGCTTTCGATGTTGAACTAGAGTCGTAAAGGTCTTTTCCCATTCCAATAAATTGTGAACCTTGACCTGGAAATACATATGCTTTCATGCTTGTGGTATTTAAAATTTTGGGCAAATATAATTGACCGAAAATAGCGAACCGATATTCCTAAATTAATTTCTCAAAAGCTAACTTTGTTGAATAAGGATTGGAAAATGATTGTAATTACAGGAGCAGCGGGTTTTATTGGTAGTTGTTTAATTGAAAAGCTGAACGAAGAAGGTTTTTACGAGCTGATTTTGGTAGATGACTTTTCTGCTGAAAGTAAAAAACCGAATTATTCGTCAAAGAAATATCGTGGGTTAGTTGACCGCAAAGATTTTGCAAGTTGGTTAAAAAAGAACCATAAACTAACTGAATTTGTTTTTCATATTGGTGCCAGAACAGATACAACTGAATTTGATGTAAATATTTTTAACGAGTTAAACCTAAATTATACCAAGGACTTATGGAGTATCTGTGCTGAACATTGTATTCCTTTCATATATGCTTCGTCTGCTGCTACTTATGGTTTAGGGGAATTTGGTTACTCCGACAATCATGAATTATCAGCTAAGTTACAACCATTGAATCCATACGGAGATTCAAAAAATGACTTTGACGTTTGGGCGCTTAAGCAGGAGAAAAAACCGTTTTTTTGGGGTGGATTTAAGTTTTTTAATGTTTATGGACCCAACGAATATCACAAGGGTAGAATGGCCTCAGTTATATGGCATGCGTTTAATCAAATAACAAAAACGGGCGCGATGAAGTTATTTCAATCGCACAATTCGAATTATAAAGACGGCGAACAATTACGGGATTTTATTTATGTAAAGGATGTAGTTGAGGTACTTTTCTTTATGATGCAGAACAGAAAGCCAGAAAATAGCGGTTTGTACAATCTTGGAACTGGAAAGGCTAGGAGTTTCAACGATTTGGTAGTAGCTACTTTTAAAGCAATGAATTTACCTGAGGAAATTTCCTACATTCCTACACCAAAAGACATTCGCGACAAATACCAGTATTTTACAGAAGCCGATATGGCAAAATTGCTTTCAGTCGGATACGACAAGGGATTTAGAACTTTAGAGGAAGGAGTTTCTGAGTACGTTGGTAATTACCTAATCAATAGCGGTTATTACTAGTAGAGGTCTTTTTTTAAAGATTCAAGTTGAATTTTTATTTTAGAAAGGGCATCTATCAAGTTTTGCTTTTCTAAAAGGGTATTTCTATCGTCCTTCAATGCACGCTTAGCGCCTTCCAGAGTATAGCCTTTTACTTTAACTAGTTCGTAAATAATCTTCAGGTAGGTAAGGTCTTTTTGAGTAAATAATCGATTGCCTTTCTTATTCTTTTTTGGTTTTAGCAAATCAAATTCACTTTCCCAAAAACGAATAAGTGAAGAATTTACTTCAAACAATTTGGAAACTTCTCCTATACTGTAATACAGCTTTGTTATTTCTCGTTCCTTATAAGGCACAGTTTTACAACTATTTAGTTTGCGTTTGCTAAAGTAATAAAACTAGTGGTAAACGAATGGTAGTGTTAATCGAATGATTGAATAGGTTGGTCGGACAAATCAATTATTTGTTGAAACTGATCGGGAGATAAGTCTTGATAATAATAATTTACTGGGTCGATCTTTTTACCATTTTTCACAACCTCGTAGTGGAGGTGAGGCGCCGTGCTGCTGCCAGTAGTGCCAACAAGGCCAAGTATATCACCGCGGTTCACGCGCTGACCCTTTCTAACCAAAATTTTACTCATATGAGCATATATGGTTTCATAACCATATCCGTGATCTACAATAACATGGTATCCAAATCCAAACCGTTGTTTTTTAACTTCTTTCACCTTTCCGTTTCCAGAAACAAAAATTTCTGTTCCAGTGGGAGCAGTGAAATCTTGTCCAAAGTGCATTTTTCTTATTTTTAGAATTGGATGCATTCTAATTCCATATCCAGAACTAATTCTTTTTAAATCTTCACTTTTTACAGGCATAATGGATGGAATACTTGCGAGCATTTCTTCCTTTTTACTTGCCATTTCCATTACATCATCAAATGATTTAGATTGGATATAGATTTGTTTAGTCAGTTTATCCATTTTTTTGGACGTCGCAATGAGTAAATGGGAACTACTAAACCCTTCGAGATTTTGATAACGGTTCACACCTCCAACGCCAGATTTCCTTAAGTTATCAGCAATAGGCTCTGCTTCAAGAATTACGCGATAAATATTGTCATCACGATCTTGAATGTTTGATAATACTTTAGAAACATTATCAAGCTTATTATTCAATAGTTCATATTCGTGAACAAGCTTTTCATTTTCTCTTTTAAGCTGACGCTCTTCTGGAGTATCAAAAAAGTAAAATGTAATGGATAAAAAAATCACAGATAAAACAACACCACTTAGTGCATAAGTGATTAGTTTGAACAACCGATCCTTCGCCGTTAGTTCAATCTGCTCGTAACTAAGCGTTTTTGTATTGTATTTGTACTTTTTAGCGGCCATAATCAAGTTCCGAAAGACACTGTGTATCTTACGCAAAGTTATTGAATAAACCTAAATTTGCACGCTATTAGAAAAGGAGTGTGATTTTCCGCGCTTTTTTAGGTTGAAATTATCCAAATTGCATAAATGGAAGAAATGAACTGGACGGTTAATGAAATAAGAGCAAAATACTTAGAGTTTTTTGAGTCAAAAGGTCATAAAATAGAAGCCTCTGCTCCTATGGTAATAAAGGATGACCCAACACTTATGTTTACAAATGCCGGAATGAATCAGTTTAAGGATATTTTTTTAGGCAATAGTGTTCCAAGGAATAAGCGAATAAGTAATTCTCAGAAATGTTTACGAGTTTCAGGAAAGCATAATGATCTTGAAGAGGTTGGGGTAGATACCTATCACCATACAATGTTCGAAATGCTTGGAAACTGGTCTTTTGGAGATTACTTTAAAAAAGAAGCGATTGAATGGGCGTGGGAATTGCTTACAGAGGTCTATAAATTAGACAAAGACAGATTATATATTACAGTTTTTGAAGGTGATAAAGACGATAAAACTGAACCAGATATTGAAGCTGAGAATATTTGGAAAAATTTATTACCTGCGGATAGAATTTTGAGGTGTGATAAAAAAGATAATTTCTGGGAAATGGGTGAGATGGGGCCGTGTGGTCCATGTTCAGAAATTCATATCGATTTACGTTCAGTTGAAGACCGGCTAAGACTTGATGGTAAAACATTGGTTAATGAAGACCATCCAGAGGTAATAGAAATTTGGAATTTAGTTTTTATTCAATTTAACCGAGATTCGAAAGGCGAACTAAGTGCTTTACCACAGCAACACGTAGATACTGGAATGGGACTGGAACGACTTGTAATGGCGCTTCAAAAAAAGATATCCAACTACGATACCGATGTTTTTGGTGGATTAATTTCTGAGTTGGAGAAAATTTCTGGTCTGAAATATACTCAAACCGATTCTAAGCATGATGTAGCTTTTAGGGTAATTGCGGATCACGTAAGAGCGGTTGCTTTTTCTATTGCTGACGGTCAATTACCCTCAAATACTGGAGCTGGATATGTAATTCGCCGAATTCTAAGGCGTGCAATTAGATACGGTTATAGTTTTTTAGACATTAAAACTTCCTTTATTAATACTATGATTCCTAGGTTGGTTGGCGATTTTGGAGTTCATTTTTCTGAACTTTCTGCACAACAACAATTAATTGTAGCTGTAATTAAGGAAGAGGAAGACTCATTTTTGAGAACGCTGTCTAAAGGTCTAATGAGGTTAAATGAGGCGTTGAACTCTGAATCTGAACTTACAGGAAATGTTGCATTCGAATTGTACGATACGTTTGGATTTCCTATAGATTTAACTGAACTAGTTGCTGCTGAACAAGGAGTGAAAGTAGATATGGTTGGGTTTAATAAGGAGTTAGTAAAACAAAAAAACCGGTCAAGAAATTCAAATATTATTACCGCGGACGATTGGATTGATGTTAAACCTAATCTTGAACAGAACTTTATTGGTTACGACGAACTTGTATGTGAATCTGAGGTAATTAAATATCGATGTGTTGAGTCCAAGGGTAAAAAAATGTATCAGATTGTATTGAATCAAGTACCTTTTTACCCTGAGGGTGGAGGCCAGGTTGGCGATAAAGGAATGTTGGTGCAGGATGAAACCAAGGTGATTGTTTTCGACACTAAAAGAGAAAATGATCTTATTATAGTATTTACTAAGGAATTAAATATTGATAGCTTAAAGTCGGTTTTATGTTACGTAAATAAGCCAATGCGAATCCAAGCACAAGCTAATCATACTGCAACGCACCTATTACATCATGTACTAAGAAACCAATTAGGTGAGCATGTTGAGCAAAAAGGTTCCCTAGTTTCATCAGATTATTTGCGATTTGATTTTTCTCATTTCCAAAAGATTCCGGAAGAAACTATTCAAGAAATTGAAAAGGATGTCAATGGTTTGATTGCAGAGGCAATTCCTCTAAATGAACATCGAGAAATTGATATCGAAGTTGCTAAAGATTCTGGAGCAATGATGCTCTTTGGAGAAAAGTATGGCGATAAGGTTAGATTGATTGAATTCGGCGATTCAAAGGAATTGTGCGGAGGTACTCATGTTTCTAATACCAGTGAAATCCGAATATTCAAAATTACTGCTGAAAATTCGGTTGCCGCTGGAATTCGCAGAATTGAGGCATTAACCAGTGAAGGTGCTTTAAATCTCTTAAATAACAAGGCAGAAGTTTTAAGTAAAGTTGAAACCCTGTTTCATAATCCAAAAGATGTAGTTCAAGCAGCTGAAAACCTACTAAGCTCAGAAAAGGCTTTGAAAAAGAAGATGGAGTATATAGAGAAGGGTAGGGCAAAAGATTTAAAATCATCCATTCTATCATCATTAACCAATATTAATGGCAGTCAGGTATATTTCGGTAAAACTGATGTACAGGCAGGATTAATTAAAGATATATTATTTCAGATAAATGCAGAGGTAAATGATGTTGTGATTGGAATAGCTTCACTTGGTTCTGAGAAATTGACTTTTAGTTTATTGGTTTCTGAGACTGTAGTTTTTTCCAAAGGAATTAAGGCTAACGAAGGTATTAAGTTAATTGCGCCAATTATTAAAGGTGGTGGAGGTGGCCAATCATTTTTTGCAACCGCCGGTGGAAAGAATATTGAAGGAATTGATACTGCCTTCTCAGAGCTGCAACGTTGGGTATCGGTGTCTAAAACTTAAAGTTTGTCTTAATAAAAAAAAAGGGGCTGAATTTCAGCCCCTTTTTTTTCTAGTTTATTATTCCTATTTCACAATGAAACGTTCTGTAGAAATTGCTCCGTCAATATCTATATTAATGTTATAGTATCCTGAGGCGATATTCTCAATATTCACGTTGTGATTAGTATTGGTAGAAATTGTTCCGATATTCTCTGTGAATACTGTTCTACCGTTTAAGTCTGTAACACTAATAGTTACATTTTCCGCGTTCATGTCATTAAATTCAAGATTAAAAGACCCGTTGTTTGGGTTAGGAAATAGAGTTAATCTACCTTCTTTAGAATTCAATTCGACATCTAATGTAAGCACTGTTACTTCAAAGGTTGTATCAGCGGTTTTACACTTGTTGCTATTAGTGTATTTTACTTCATACGTGCCGTTAGCTGAATATATGTGTTTTGGAGAGCGGAAACCTGAAGTATCTCCATCTCCAAAGTCCCATGAGTGGTTGTTGCCAGCAGAAGTATTAGAAACCACTTTGAACAATAAACCATTAGTTGTATCACTAATTTGAATACTAGGGGTTCCCAGTACTGAATACTGAACACTGTCTTCTGTAATACAACCTAAATGATTAACTAAAACTTTAACTTTCCCTCCACCTACAGGTAAATCGCTACCTAGGAAGGCAGCAACTGAATTAGTTTCAGATACACTTCCATCATAACCAGTCCAAGTGAAAGTAGCACCGATTGTATTCGATACATTAGAGTTAAGTTGAATAAAATCTCTATCACAAATTTCTTCATCTACTTCTACGATTCCTGCAGCAGGTGAATAGGTGACATCAAATTGGTCAGAAGAGATACATCCCCAAACATCAGTAGTTGTAATAAAATAGGTAGCTTGCTTATCAATAACAATTGCATTACCAGTATCGTTAGTTGACCACATGTAGGAAGTTCCATTTGTGATAGATGCATCTACACTATACACTGCACCGTCACAAAGATTAGTATCACTTGGCAAGTTGGCCGCTTCTGGAGCAATAATTTCAACTGTATCAACAACAACACCACAAGTGTTGAAAAAGGTTACGGCAAATTCTCCAGGAACAGTAACATCAATCCATTGATTAGTATCAATTGTAGAGCCAGTAGCAATAGACTTCCAAATAGCAGTTTCTCCAAAGTTTCCACCACCAGCAGAAAGCCTAGTAGTATCTCCTGGGCAAAGACCGTAGTCATCAACTAATCTTACTTCAGATATTGGAGTAAATTCATCTGCTCCTATACTTGGAGTAACCATATCACGAGAGTCGCCATCTATATCCGAGGACACTGAACTAAATGCAGTTCCGCCTCTAGAAAGTAAATTATTACAAACGTGTAAATCATTTCTTTTTGTATCGTAAAAAAATGGGTTTAAATTATACGAATTCATGCCATAAGAAGATGCATTTCTGAAACCGGTAATATTTGCGTAGCCAGTACCCCCAATAGAAATAATGTCATTACCAAAAGAGTAGTAGTTATTGTAATCACTTTGTGCTACCCCCAATGTACTTTGCGTCATAGCTTCACCAGCTACTTCGATAGAGAAAATATTATTGAATAATTTATTTCCTGAACCTCCAGAGATAAATAACGAACTGTTAGCGTTTGAATTACCATTAACGGCAATACTATTGTGCTGAATATTCAATGCACTAGATTGATTCAAATAGAGACCCCTTATCGCAAGTGAACTCCATGGCTGTCCGATATTTATAACATTATTTTGAATATTACCAACACCACTGATTTTTGAATAGTTATTAATGAAAACACCATATCTAGGCCATTGACTGTTCGAAGCGCCAACTAAGTTGTTGTCGATGAAGAAATCACCCCTTGGATTAACAAACCACATGCCCATGCCAATTAGGTTAATGTTTGTAAAAGCATAAGAATTGTTAGTTAAGGATTTAATCTCCGAATTGGAAACTGAAATATTCGTGCAATTATTAAGATGGATACCTACTAATGTGGCATCAATTATTTTTGCGTCTGAAATCATAATTTCTGAGCCGGACTGAAAATAAATAGCATCACTACCATTGGTAAAGTTACAATCACTAAAAGTTATTGTTGAACCAACATCAGTACCTCGAACTAAACTATTGTTGTTTCTGTTCGTGTTGTTGAAAAATTCATTTTCAAAATTACAATGAATGAAATGAATGTTATTTGATTCATCGGAAATGAGAATGTTTTGTCCGTGATTAGTTGCAAAACCGTCTGCAGTATAGAAGTTAATGTTCTCAAAGAAAACGTAACTTACATCACCTACTAACATTACATAATTATTATCAACATCAGCAGAATCATATCGAAGAGTAATTTGAGTCTCAGGTACTTTATTTCTAATGATAATAGGTGCATTAGACCCAGCGCCACTCAAATTTGGGATGGCGTATTGGTCTACTGTTCCACTGTAGCTAGTGTCTAATTCAATAATTAACGAATCACAAAGACCTCCAATAGAATCAAAATAGTTTAGGGCTATATTCAATGATGAGAAATCATTAGCACCAGCAGTGGTATCGCCAACACTGAATCTCTTGGTAGCTAAATACGGATCAATTATGTACATTATAGTATCACGATTATCAACAGAATCAACAACTCCGTTTGGCATAGAACTCCAGATAATAATGGTATCACCAGTTTTAAATCCAGGAGAGTGCTGATATACAAGAACATCTCTACATTCACCTGGCGCTAAAGAATCAACATATGTGATATTTGGCATTGTTATTTCGGGGATAGGGTTACCAATAGCGTCGGTAGTTCTATACAAACCTCCTACTTGAAATGTGTCTAATCTAGCAATACCGTCGTTACAAACTTTAATGGTTAAATCCTGAAATAGAACACCAGGGCAAACTGGATTTCCAGGTGAAATTACTTCACTAATCGTGGATGAATTTTGAGGTACAAAAACTTCAATGTCAACAACACTACCACCCCATGAACCATTGTAACATGGATTAGTATTTGTGCTCTCTTCGGTTCGCGCTCTTAGTCTCGTAGATCCCGGAACCATACCCGAAGCATCAGGCATGGTCACAGAATAGGTAGTTGAAGTTCTAGAACCACGTCCATAACGCGGACTTGTTATTAATCGTTCAGCAGCGTCAAATGTTCCGTTCTGATTCCAATCAATCCACATTCGATCGTAAGCACTACCATTTATCCAATCATAGGTGAAAGTAAATTGAACTGTAGAACTAGGTGCAACGATTAACGTGGCCAGATTAGTTGCATCGGTATAACCATTGTTTCCATTTGTTCTTGTAAGACTACCCACATTAACATCTTGAATTCCTCCAGTAGTTTGAAAACTTGACATGGATGTCCAGTTTCTTGTAAAACGAGGAGTACAATAGTTTTGAGCAAGTACATCAACACCTGCCACAAGAAGTAGAGTGAAAACTGCTAAGGAAGTATATAATTTCTTCATATTGTTACGTATTTTTTATCTATGTGACTTAGTGAATTTGAATTTTTGTACGTTGAATTTTGTTTTGATCTTCAACCTCTATAATATAAACACCTGTAGAAATATCCAAGTTGCTAACATTAATTGAGCTGGTAGCGTTTTGATTTACCACTCGTTCAAGTACGGTAGCACCGTCTAATGAAATTAATTTAACTTGATAAGCACTACCAATTGATTTGTAATCAATAACAATAATACCATTGGAACTAACAGGGTTTGGATAAACAGTAAATGAATTGTTAGAGATGAATTCTTCATTTCCGACTGTAATTACCTCAATTTCTTTACTGAATTTCGTTTCACCACATAAGTTAGACTTAACAGTAAGCTCTACCTTATAGATACCGTTGGATTGATAAATGTTTACCGTTTTCCAGATTTTACCTGAATCAATATTACCATCTCCAAACGACCATAAGTAGTCGTCTCCTGACTGGTCATCAGCAATAAATTCCCAGTTACTTTGTGAAAACTGACTTTGGGTAAACGTGGCAAACGGCAATGGAACGAAATTCACCATCATCGTGTCTGTTGATACACAGTTGCTATTATCAGTGTAGCGCACCCAGTAGGTCGAACTACTATCTACGATTTGTCTGTTTGCAGAAGAACCATTACTCCATAAATATGAACCAACACCTGTTCCTGGATTAAGATCAATTGAGGAGTTAGCAGTTTTACAGAGAGTTGTATCATTCGCTAAATCAACCCCTCTAGAAAAAGTAATTTCAATGGTATCTGAAGAAAAACAGTTATCACTATCATTTACACCAACATAATATTGCCCTTGACGATGAATGTCAATGGACGATGACCCACTACCAGTATTCCAAGAATGATTTGCGGTAGGTAGGTTAGTAATTATGTTAAAAGTATCTCCAGCGCAAATATTGGTATCGTTTGGTAATTGCACTACATCATTGATGACAACATGAAATGTATCAGTTGAGGTGCCACAAACTCCTACAAGAGTAGCCTGATACATTCCAGTTTGGCTATACCCTTTAGTTTTCGATGTATCAATACCATCCCAGATAATAATATCACTAGCGGATACATCTGGAGTAATAGTAACAACATCTCCGTTGCAAATACTGAAAACATCTCCAGCTGAGAACTTATCTGGTGTAGAAAATTCAAAAGCTCCAGGATCTGGATTAGTAGTAGATCTGTTTACGCCTGTAACATCAGATGATATAACAGTTGGAGTACCAATGTTATCTATTGCTGAAGAACAAAAAACAAGAGTACTATCTAGGAACATTGGATCAGCGGAGGCTCCATTAACATCAAATCCGAAATTGGTATTCCAATCGTTAAACGAAGTAACACCTCCATTAGTATATTCTCCAAGAGTTCTAGAGGAATTAAAAATGACATTATTATTCATATCGTTAATAAACGATTTGTTAACTACATCAAAACACAATCCTGAACCATAATTTACAAATACATTATTTACGATATCATTACTGTTACCCAGGTTTGTATAAATTGGGGTTGAATTCGCATTGGTTCCTAACACAACAATAGAGTTGTGAGCAATTGAAGTGAATTTAATGTCGTTAAAACTCAGACCTCTATATTGTCCTGTTAGGTTGGTATCGCCCATTACGATTCTATTATTAGCAATGAGAATTGGATTTGAAGGAGAACCACTTGCCTCATTGACAATAAATCCATTTCTCATAGTAGTTTCGGTTCGGATGTTACTGTTGTTAGTAATATAAAGACTACCAGCAACCTCATTTAATCTTAAAAATGCAGATGAAGTTTGAGGTGAACGTGTGGAATTAAAATTTTCATTATTGTCTATAAGCACATTTTCGACTTCGGATAAAGCAATTGCTCCACGGTAAAAATTATTGAACTCACAAAATTCTATTTCAATACCCTTAGAATTTCCTTCAATAAAAAAGGCTTCATAGCCATTGTTAAAAGCACAGTTTTTGAAGGATAACCCGTCAATACTACCAGAGTTGTAAACCAATCGAGAACGATTACTTGTTCCGGCATAAGTTGTGTTGAAATTACAATTAAAGAAGTTAATGTTAGAAGCATTCTCGAGTTCAATAAGTCCTGAATATGTAGCCCCACTTGAATCTGCTATTGTAAGGTGTTCAAAGTAAAAATTCTGTGAACCATAGAACCCAATGACTCTATTTTCAGAGGCATTTGTTGCATTCCAAATAATGGTAGAAGAATCTGGATTTTGACCTAAAGAAGTAAATGTTATTTTTTCTCCATTATCCATTCCATCGACATCACCAATATCACATAATGCATAATGATTACCATTGTTAAGTCTAAAAGTTATATCTCCACAAATTCCTTTGAAATTTATGTCATCGATTGCTTTATGCAAAGAATCATAGTCGGCAAATGGACCTCCCACGGTATAAAGACCCGAGAGTATCCCTTTTCTGATTATAAATTCAATTGTGTCATTAGATGTCAAACTGTCCATAACACCATTTGGCATTGATGTCCAAGCTTTAATCGTGTCACCTTCAATTAGAACTCTAGGTGCGTTAACCACTACACTTGAGAAAGAATTTCTATTTGTTAATGGCCCGATGAATTTAATCGGCGATTGCACTGCACCGTTGAATGACCAATTGAACAAACAGCTATCTAAGCCGGTTAAACCAAAATTTTGTATTTCAAATTCAACTGTGTCTGATAATGTTGCACAAGTTGGAATTCCAGGATTGTACACATCAGAAACACCAGCGTCATTAGGAAAACCAAATATCTCAAAGTCAACCCAACCAACAAAACCACGCGGAGAGAAACTCATTGCGTTTTTTCCGCCTCCGTAGCCAACACCAGGACCGGTAGTAATCGTTAATTCATTTCCTGGGGATGAGAAACTTGTTGGGACACCAGCTGGCCATGTGGTGCCGGTGTTGAAATAGCTCATGCCCCCATCTATCACTACTGCAACAGTGGTATTTGCAGGTATGATCCAATTGAGGGTTCCACCAGAAATGGAAACGGGTACAGTACCGTTCCCTCCAACTGTTGGCCATGTGCCTAAGCTTGTATAACTGGCATTTACTGCCCAACCCGTAGCTGGATTGTTAATTGGATTAGGGCTCCATAAAATTTCATGGGTTGCACCATTATTTGCTGCGTTAAAAATATCCTTAACTAGAATGGGAGCGCTGCCTGTGGTCAGGTTGAACGCAACGCCACTAGAACCATTGTTGTTGAATAATGTAGGATAAGTAGCAACTCTTTTTGATTGTCCAATTGCAATAAAAGGCAAGCAAATTAATAATGTTCGAAGTAGAAGTTTTTTCATATTCTCTATTTAAATTACTGTGTACAAGTTTCGAATGAACCACCAAATATAGAAATATTAACTACTTAACAAAAAAAAATATATGTTTCGTGAAATAGTTTCTACTACTGGTAAATTAAGCCGACTAGCGCCAGTTATTTTACGATTATGTCAAGTTTAAAATCATTTGACCCAACCAAAATGATTTTTTTGTCGTCGTTTCCATTTATTCTTTCCAAGTCTTTCACATCTCCTGACATAGATATTCCTGATTTAGAGTATGGGATAAATGTAAAATTGCCACTGTTGTCGCCTTTTGCAAAGAAACCGATTGAAGCGTCGTTTCTTGGAGTTTCAACTTCTGCTGTATAAAGGTTGCCACCACCAACAACATCCAATGCACCGTCTCCATCAAAATCTTCTATAATTGCATCTTGAATACAGGAGAACTGAAATTGATTGGATAGGGGTGTTACTTTATAGTTTCTTTCTGTGGTACTAAGAATTACAGAGTTTGAAAATGTTGAAGCCTTGAGGTTTAATGCTTCGTTCAATGATTTTCCATAAATATCTGAAATCGTCGCGTTTGCAAACGATTCAAACGTCGGATATTTAGATTTTATAAACGGCATCTGTTGCGAACTGCACGATCTCCCTCGAACAGGGAAACACACTCCATGGTCGAAATAACCTAAAACAATGTCTAAAGAACCTGAGTTATCAAAATCATGACACCATACTTGAAATGGCTCATCATGAGATGCTTTGTATTTGTAGTTTTTTCCAAGATTGCCAGCTAAGAAGTCAGGTTGGCCGTCTTTATTAAAATCGCCTACATTAATACTAAACCACCAACCGGTTGTTTTATATAGGTTCTCGTATTTTTCGTCTTTTTCAAACTTTCCGTTTTTATTAATAAGTGCAAGTATGGGCATCCATTCACCTACAACTACAATGTCCATGTTACCGTCACTATTAATATCGACCCATTGTGCATCGGTAACTAGCCCTGGGTACATTAAGTCGGGTGCTAAAGTTTCTGTACGGTCTATGAACTTTCCGTTTTCATTAATTAGAATGTAGCTACGCGGGGCAAAAGGGTACTCTCCCGGAACTATACGCCCCCCAACAAACAAGTCTAAGTCACCATCTTTGTCGATATCTGCGGAAGTAACCTCTTTTCCGCTGGTTACAATATTGGGTAGAATATTTTTCGATTTCGCGAAATTTCCTTTTCCGTCATTTAAATAAAGACGATGAAGGTACATGTTATTGTTTTTTGGAAACTCATTTCCACCACTTGCCACGTATAAATCAATTGCACCATCACCATTTGCATCAAAGAAATGTGCTCCTACATCTTCGTAGGCTCTGTCTTGAATGATTCCTTTAGATGTGTTTTTTGAAAAAGACCCGTTTAAGTTTTGAATGAACAGTGTGCCAGGTTGGTTATGGGCACCACAAATGAATACATCATCCAAATTATCACCGTTAACGTCGCTGCTAACTATCTCTGGGCCGTGTTGACTATTCCTATGTGGAAGTAAAATTTCTTTTTCAAAATCATCATAAGAGTTTTCTTGGTGTGTATAGGTTAACCCTTCAATTTCAATATGCTCAAATATTTTTTTTACCTGGGTTTCTTTCGGTCCTTTTGCTTTGCCGTCTGAATAGAAAATCTCAACTTCTTGATTTAACTTTAGGTCGGTATATACTTTAACAGTCCTATCTGGCCAAGTGACAATTATTTGTTTTATCGTCTCTCCGTTGGGTATGCCAAAGTGCGCAATTTTCTCTACAGATGATACATATCCGCGGGTAGGGTTGATGAATTGTGTTTGAGAGAATGTTGTGGTTTTTAGTTCCACTTTTGTCCCAACCACGCTTTTGCCATCAAAGTTTAGTTTTACTCTTAGATAATTATTGTTGTTTTTTTCTGATGAATTGTTTTTATATATGAACGATTCTTTTTCTAGGTTATTTACAATTAAATCTAAATCCCCATCTTTATCGAGGTCGCAAAAAGCGGATCCCATTGAAAATCCTTTTTCCCCTAAATTCCACTCGTATGTTTTTTTAGAAAAAGTTAAATCTCCATCATTTTGGTACATGTAATTACTGATTGGTGTACTAGGGGTTAAATCAAAGACCTTTCTTCTATTTTCTTTTTTAACTTTTGCACGATCTCCAAATTCTCTCAAGGCCCTTTTGTTAAAGTCGTTATCTCTATCATCTAGCCTATAGCCATTGGAAATGAATATATCTTTAAACCCATCATTATCAAAATCGGCAATCAAAGGAGCCCAACTCCAGTCTGTTGAACTTATGCCTGCCAACTGAGCAATATCACTGAAGGTTCCGTTTCCATTATTGTACTGCAGAGAATTGTACATGTATTGGTGAGGAAATCCAAATTTCACCAGTTCGTAAAATTTTTCAGGAGCCATTGCACCCATTTGAGTTTTTATTCTTACGTGATCTTCGGCAGACATGTCTAAGGCAACTATTTCACCAAAACCATCATTGTTTAAATCCGCGTAGTCATTTCCCATGCTGTACAATGCAACATGGGTCATTCGTTCTTTTATTTCTTCTTTAAATGTTCCATTCTGTTGATTTACATAGAGCCTGTCTGGTGAATCATAGTCATTTGAAATATATAAGTCTGGGTATTCATCATTATTTACATCGCAAACAGAAACCCCAAGCCCATATCCACCAGCAATTTCCTGTACTAAGCCAATTCGACGGGAATCTTCAACAAATTGCCCACCGTTATTAATGTAAAATCGATCTTCAGTGACAAGATGCCTCTTATAGTCTTCTTTATTTATTTGCATTCCCCCTTGCCAATTGTTATCATGATTGAGAACATACAAATCCAAATCTCCGTCTTGGTCAAAATCTAAAAATGCAGATTGAGTGGTGTAGCCTGTGTCTGCAATGCCAAATTCATCAGCTTTTTCCTCAAACTGGAAGTTACCTTTATTAATGAGTAAGCTGTTTTTTCTTTTTTCACGAGGCATGAAACCACCTCGACTTATGTATATATCTTGAAGCCCATCATTGTTGATGTCTATAATTGTGATGCCATTACACCAAAAACCTTCTTGACCTACACCCGCTTTTTCGGTTACATCTTCAAATTTTAGGTTTCCCAAATTTTTGTACAATTTATTGGATACTTCATTACCGGTAAAAAAGATGTCTTGTAATCCATCGTTATCAAAATCGGCTACTCCAACACCTCCTCCATTGAATTGGTATTGAAAATCATAAAATACAAGTTCTTGTTCTGGACTAAGAGTATTGGCGAACTTGACTCCGGTCTCGGATGAAGCCAAACGTTCAAACATTTTTAATTTATTAGATGTTTTTTTTGCCTCTGCCAGTTTGTTTTTTGAAGGTTCGGCATCTCCGCAAGAAGTAACAGTTAAACTGACAAGGGTAACCGTTAAGATCTGCCAAATCGAATTTAAAATAGTATTACGCATATTTCTGAACATCATTTTTATCAATTTTATTTCCGGATAGAATTACCAATCGTTCTATTACGTTTTTTAGCTCGCGAATATTCCCTGTCCATTCTTTTTTCTGAAGCTCATGGATCGCACTTTCTTCAATTGATTTTTGAGCAACGCCCATTTCGTTACAAGCTTGTTCTAAAAAGAATTGTGCAAGTTCTGGAATGTCCTCAACTCTATCATTTAATGAAGGGTTTTTAATTAAAATTACGCTCAACCTGTGATACAAATCTTCTCTGAAGTTACTTTCTTTAATTTCTTCTTTCAGGTTTTTGTTAGTCGCCGCCAAAACACGAACGTTTACTTTAATCTCTTTTTCGCCTCCAACTCGGGTTATTTTATTTTCCTGCAATGCTCTTAACACTTTAGCTTGAGCGCTTGCACTCATATCTCCAATTTCATCAAGGAAAATTGTCCCGCCTTCTGCTTGCTCAAATTTCCCTTTTTTAGTTTTAACCGCCGAAGTAAAGGCACCTTTTTCGTGGCCGAATAATTCGCTTTCAATTAATTCACTAGGAATGGCAGCACAGTTCACTTCTATGAACGGGTTTTTTGCTCGGTTGCTTTGGTTGTGCAATGCTTTTGCAATGAGCTCTTTCCCCGAGCCATTTGGACCAGTGATTAAAACACGAGCATCAGTCGGTGCTACTTTACCAATGATTTCATGAATTGCATTTAGGGCCATGGAGGAGCCAATGATTTTGGAATTTGAGTATCTATTAATTTTTTTCTTTAATGTTTTGGTCTCAGTGATTAGGTTGCTCTTGTCCAGACCGTTTCGAACGATTACCAGCAAGCGATTTAAATCCAATGGCTTTGCTAGATAATCGTAGGCTCCTTTTTTAATACAATCTACTGCCGTTTCAATATCCCCATGACCAGAAATCATGATGATACTTAATTCTGGTTTTGACTTTAGTGCCATCTCCAAGAATTCGGTGCCGTCCATTTTTGGCATTTTAATATCACAAAGAATGAGGTCGTAATCGTTTGAACGAACAGCCGACAATCCTTCCATTCCATTTTCCGCTTCAGCTATAGTATGTCCTTCGTATTCTAAAACATCTTTTAATGAGTTTCGAATACTTTTTTCATCGTCAATTACTAAAATGCTTGCCATTTACTTATGCGTTAACCATTTCCAAAGTTCAAGATATGATATTTTTTTACCGTGCATCAAAATGCCTGTTCTGTAAATTTTGGCCGCCAAAAGAACGGCGAGAATAAATCCTACAATGAGAGAAACCACTGAAAGTACCAATTCCCAAATCGGAATTCCTCCTTCGCCAATACCAATAGCCACTCGGACCAACATTGCAATAGGCGAGGTGAGAGGAATAATGGATAACCAAAAAGCTAAACTTCCTTCGGGGTTTTCTACAATTGCTGTTGATAGGACATAGGCGAGTGTAAGTGGAAGTGTTACAGGTAACATAAACTGTTGTGTATCAGTTTCATTATCGACTGCAGAACCAACCGCAGCAAACAGTGCGCTGTACAATAGGTATCCACCGAGGAAGTAAAAAATGAATAGACCAATCATTAATGGCCAATTTGTTCGATTAATAATGTTATTAGGGTCGAGGAGGTCGAATTTCTTTTGGTCGATTTGTTCCATTTGCATCTGCATTGCAATTTCAGGAGTCACCTGAGTTTGGGTAGCAATTGTGGTGGGGTCATAATAATCTTTGAATAGAGTGGATTGAACAGTAGTAAGAATTCCCATGGTTAGGATTATCCAAAGAATAAACTGGGTTAAGGATACAAACGCTACACCAATTATTTTTCCAAGCATCAATTGAAACGGTTTTACTGAAGTAATGATGACTTCTATAATGCGATTCGATTTCTCTTCAATTACACCACGCATGACCTGAACGCCATACAAGAAAATGAAAATGTATATCATGGCTCCAAAAAAGAACCCTACATAAGATTTGGCTTTGTCTAACTTTTCTTCCTCACCTGATTCGGTAAACTTTACTGAGTTCAACACAAAGTTTGTTTTTACGTCATAAAACTCATCTCTAGAGATATTGTATTGCTTTAATTTCAACTCCTCCACTACGCTTTCCACCTTGTCTTCAATTACTCGAATGACCGCACCACTTGGTTGTTTTTTATAGTACAGTTTAGAAGTGTTACTGCGCTCAATATTTCGTGGAATGTATAATACACAGGTGTAGTCTGAATTAAACAAAACATCCTTTGCATGATTGATATCCATGCCAGTACCGTAATTAAATTCAATGTTGGGCGTATTTTGAAGGTTGCTAAATGCAGGAGCCTTTTCATCGATGATTAACACACGATGATTGATGTTTTCCTTTACACTTAAGTACATTACCAAAGACAAGCCTGCGGCCAATAATAAAGGGCCTAGAAAAGTAATAAGCAAGAATGATTTTTTCTTAACTCGTGTTGCGTATTCGCGCTGAATGATTAACCAAGTCTTATTCATCGTTTTCTTGGTTTATTTCGTTTACGCGAGATATAAAAATATCGTTCATGGATGGAATTACCTTTTCAAGCCCCAACACTCTAACATGAGGCAGAATTGCTTTCAATAAATCATTCGTGGTTTTACTTTCAGAAAGTTTAATTGTCGAATTATGAATGCCGTTAGCAAAAGTTTGAGTGTTTTTTAATTCTGCATCAACCCACAGAGCCTTGGTGAAGGCCATGTGGTCGCCTGCGTATTTCACGCTAAACTCATTTCCGCTTCGTGCTTCTTTGATTTCTTCAACCGAGCCGTCCAAAATTTTGTTCGATTTGTAAATCAATGCAATGTCATCACAAATTTCTTCCACTGATGACATGTTATGGGTTGAAAGAATGATGGACGTTCCTTCTTCCTTCAGTTGAAGAATTTCATTTTTAATTAAGGTTGCATTTATTGGATCAAAACCAGAAAACGGTTCATCTAAAATCAACAGTTTTGGTTTGTGCATTATCGTTACAATAAACTGCACTTTTTGTTGCATGCCCTTCGATAGTTCGTCAATGCGTTTGTTCCACCAGTCAGTTATTTCAAATTTCAGGAACCATTCCTTCAAATTGGAGAGTGCCTCTGCTTTCGACATACCTTTCAGTTGAGCTAAATAGAGCGCTTGTTCACCGACCTTCATTTTTTTATACAACCCTCGTTCTTCGGGGAGGTATCCAATTGATTGTTGGTGCTCAGGCGAAAGGGGTTGCCCATCAAAAAACAGATGACCTTCGTCCGGGCCTGTAATTTGATTAATGATTCGTATGAGACTTGTTTTTCCAGCCCCGTTTGGCCCGAGAAGTCCAAATATTTTGTTAGGAGCAATAGACAAATCAACTTGATTAAGTGCAGTGTGATTTGCGTAAAATTTACTTACTCCTTTTATGTCTAAAATGTCATTCATTATAGCTCAAAAAAAACGCTGATAAAGTTTTATCAGCGTTCAAATATATACAATACAGAGTGTCGATTCTAACTAAAAAAATCCTTCATTCTGCTAAAGAAATTGTTTTCGTTTTCACCCGGATTTGGGTCAAAATTCGAAGCGCTTTTTAATTGCTCCATAATCTGCTTTTCTTCTTTAGAAATTTCCTTTGGTGTCCAAACGTTTACCGTCACCATCAAATCACCTTTTCCGTATGCGTTTACGCTAGGTAATCCTTTGCCTTTAAGTCTAAGAAGTTTGCCAGCCTGTGTGCCTGGGGCAATTTTAATCTTAGCCTTTCCATCGAGTGTAGGAATGTCAACTTGAGTACCTAACACAACATCGGCAAAATTTAAGTACAAATCATAGTACAAGTTTTGACCATCTCTGTGAAAGTGCTCGTGCTTGGCTTCCTCAATAACAATAATCAAATCACCAGGAACGCCGTCAAATGGTCCTTCGTTACCTTTTCCTCTTAAAGACAGCTGCATGCCGTCTTCAACTCCCTCTGGAATTTCAATGGTTTCAACAACTTCTTTTCTAAGCTGACCATTTTGGTCACTTCCTTTTGCTCGAGAACCAACTGATTTTCCGCTACCATTACAAGTCGGGCAAGTCGATGCAGTTTGCATTTGGCCTAAAATGGTATTGGTAACTCTAGTAACCTGTCCGTTTCCACCACATGTTCCGCATGTAGAAAATTTAGTGTCAGGACTATTCGTAAGTTTGTTTAGTTTGATTTTTTTGGAAACTCCATTGGCTATTTCTTCCAAGGTAAGCTTCACTTTGATGCGCAAGTTCGAGCCTTTAACTCTTCTACTTCCTCCACCTCCGCGAAAGCCGCCACCGCCTCCAAAGCCTCCGAAGCCGCCACCGCCGAAAATATCGCCGAATTGGCTGAATATGTCGTCCATATTCATTCCACCAGCACCTCCGCCTCCAAAACCGCCACCCATTCCTTGGTGACCGAATTGGTCGTATCTCGCTCGCTTGTTTTCGTCGCTTAGTACCTCATAAGCTTCTGCTGCTTCCTTAAATTTCTCCTCGGCCTCTTTGTTATCTGGGTTTTTATCGGGATGAAATTTAATCGCCAACTTTCGGTAAGCCTTTTTTATTTCAGCTTTATCAGCTGATTTCGAAACGCCTAGAATCTCGTAAAAATCTCTTTTAGCCATAACTTATTCTCCTACAACTACCTTAGCGTATCTCAATACTTTGTCATTTAGCATATAGCCTTTTTCAACAACGTCAACCACTTTACCTTTTAAGTCGTCTTTTGGCGCTGGAATTTTGGTTACGGCTTCATGAAAGTCTAAATTGAACTCTTTTTCATGAGCCTCAATTTCTTTAAGGCCTTTGTTTTTTAACGTATTATCCAGTTTTGAGTGGATAAGAGCAATGCCTTCTTTAATTGCGGCAGCATCATCCACGTCAGCGTTGTTTTTTATGGCACGCTCAAAATCATCTATTATTGGTAGTAAATCACCTAACACCTGCCCGCCAGCATTAGAAATAAGCTCTAGCTTCTCCTTCGCAGTTCTTCTTCTAAAGTTTTCAAACTCCGAGTACAAGCGTAAGTATCGATCATTTATTTCTTGATATTTTTCTTCTGCCGTAGGTTCTTTCTTTTCTTCCTGTTGCTTGGTATCAACCGTTTCTTTTTCCTCAGTTTTAGCCTCCGTAGTTTCGTTGTTTTTAACTGACGTTTCTTCCGATTCTTCTGTCTGGTTTGTCACGTTTTCTGAACTCATTTTGCTATTTTTTATTCCTGCCTTGTTTGTCTAATAGTTTGCCAAATGAAAAACTTGCCAGAATGGCATAAAAAAACCCCGACCGAAGTCGAGGTTCAACTTTTAATTTAAATCCGTTATAGTTTCTCTACAATTTTATCAAGTTCCATGTGTAAGGCGGAACCTCTTAAATTTTTGGCGATAATAATGCCGTTTGGGTCAACTAAAAAATTGGTAGGAATTCCTTCTACTTGGTAATCTCTTGCCGCTTTATTGTTCCAAAACTGTAAATCACTTACATGGTATTCCCAGTTTAGTTTGTCTTGGATAATAGCTGCTTTCCAAGGGCCAACTGCTCTATCGAGAGATACACTGTAAATTTCGAAACCTTTTGCGTTTTTCAATTTTGCTTTTTTGTATTTGTTGTAAGCTGCTACCACATTTGGGTTTTCTCTTCTGCATGGTCCACACCAACTTGCCCAAAAGTCAATTAACACCACCTTGCCTTTAAGGCTACTTAAAGCTATTGGCTTGCCATCAGGGTTGTTCATTTTAATTTCAGGAGCCTTATCGCCAATTCGTGTACCTATTAATACTCCTTGTGCAGGAAGCTCAGAGAATACATTAGTGCATGGAAGGAAAATTAGCGAGGCTAAAAGCACACCCGATATTCCTATTATTTGTAAAACTTTCATTTTTTCTTCAATTTAGTAGGATTCCCTTCTAACAATTTCTGCGCCAATATTATTTAGTCGCGTGTCAATGTTTTGGTAGCCTCTATCTATTTGTTCAATATTGTGAATTACACTCTTTCCTTCAGCGGACATCGCTGCAATAAGCAATGAAACTCCAGCCCTAATATCAGGCGATGTCATTTCAATTGCTCTTAGAGCATATTGACGGTTTAATCCAATAACAGTTGCCCGGTGCGGGTCACAAAGTATAATTTGTGCGCCCATATCAATCAATTTATCCGTAAAGAACAATCGACTTTCGAACATTTTTTGATGAATTAGAACACTTCCTTTTGCTTGAGTTGCAACAACTAAAATAATACTCAATAAATCTGGTGTAAACCCTGGCCAAGGAGCATCAGTAATAGTCATAATTGAACCGTCAATAAACGTATCTATTTCGTAATTCTTTTGGGAAGGAATAATAATGTCATCATCCTTGTGGATTAAAATAATACCAAGCTTTCTGAAAACTTCAGGAATTAATCCTAGATGTTCATAGCCCACACCTTTAATGGTGATTTCAGATTCTGTCATGGCTGCGAGGCCAATCATAGAACCAACTTCAATCATGTCAGGTAAAATGGTGTGGTCAGTTCCACCAAGTTCTGATACACCATCAATGTGAATCATGTTAGAACCAATGCCGCTGATTTTAGCACCCATACGATTTAGCATGTTACACAACTGCTGTAAATACGGTTCACAAGCAGCATTGTAAATGGTTGTTCTTCCTTTCGCAAAAACAGCTGCCATTACAATGTTGGCAGTTCCCGTTACCGATGCTTCGTCCAATAACATGTAACAACCGGTTAGGTTTTTTGCATTTGCTCTGTAAACACTTGTTTCGGGGTCGTAGCTGAACGTTGCACCTAACTTTTCAAATCCAATAAAGTGTGTGTCAACTCTTCGTCTCCCAATTTTGTCACCGCCTGGTTTAGGAATATAACCTTTTCCAAAACGTCCAAGAAGTGGGCCTACGAGCATAATTGAACCTCGAAGTCCACCACCTTTTTTCATGAAATCAGGGGAGTGCAGATACTCAATATCTACATCGTCTGCTTGAAAAGAATAGGATTCCGGTCCAAGTTTTTCAACTTTTACATTTAGATTTCGGAGTAGGTTAATGAGTTTGTTTACGTCAACAATATCAGGAACCTTATTAATGGTAACCTTTTCAGGTGTCATAAGAACCGCACAAAGAATCTGAAGCGCTTCGTTTTTCGCACCTTGAGGAATGATTTCCCCTTTTAATTTTCTTCCACCAGTTATTTCAAATGAACCCATGCTTTTTTATCTTCTTTTCTTTTTTGACTTGTAATTTTTTCGCTTGCTCGGTTTTGCTCCAAGGTCAATGTTTTTAACTAGCTCAGTATCTTCTGGCAAGATTAGGTCTCCGCCAGAAACACGTTTAAGTTCTCCAATGATTTCATCATCTTGAACCGAGTCTTTGTTCCACATTAGATATGCCTTTTTCATCATGTTGGCTATCATAACACAAAGAGCCTTTTTTTCTTCTGCGTCTTCAATTTTCTTGGCATGTTCGATAAACTCAAGAATCAACCTACCGTAGTGCTTAAACCTCTTTTGTTCTGTTCCGTAACTAGGTTTTTCAGGTGCACTTTTACGTTCTTCCGGAGTTGGAACAGGAAAAGGAGTGTCAACGTCCAATTTGTAGTTAGACATAATGTGTAGGTGATCCCATAGTTTGTTGTTAAACTCCTCAACATCTCTCAAACTAGGGTTATACTGTCCCATTACGCGAATAATAGTTTTAGCCGCAAGGTTTCGGTCATCACGATTTTCAAGTTCTACGGCTAAATTCACCATGTTTTGGATGTGTCTCCCATATTCTGGGATAGTAAGGTCGGTTCTTGTTGTATTATAATTCATAAATTTTTATGCTTCTTTATCGCATTCAAAAGTAGTTATTCCAAATTCATTTAATTCTCTAAAATCTGAAGCTTGGCAAAACGCAAAAGCAGTTGCTTTTGGCCTGCATTTTGGAAGTTTATCAGTGCTTTCTTGTTCTCACCAACTCCCGTTAGTTCTTCAACATTTCCTTTGCCAAATCGCTGATGCATAACCGTCTGTCCAGCAGCAATTAAATTGCTATCGTCAGGTTTGAAATCGGCATCCGTTACTAGCTTAGACGGCTTAAAAGTGGGTTTGTTTATCTTTCGTGCTGCTGGTTTTTTTGCTGGAGTTGAACTCTCAAACCGGGAGCTTGGATTACTTAACCCTCCAGAAAAAGAAAAACCTTCAGAGGCTGTCGATTCTTTTTTAGAACTAACAGGTTCTTCCAAAAACTCAGCATCGATTTCCTCTATGAATCGACTTTGTTCGCAGTAGGTCAGGTTTCCCCAACGGTATCTTGTATTGGCCCAAGAAAGAGTTGCTTTTATTTCTGCTCGGGTAATCGCAACATAGAACAATCTACGTTCTTCTTCTAGTTCCGTTCTTGAGTTTACCGAAAGTTGAGAAGGGAAGAGGTTCTCCTCCATTCCTACAACATATACATAAGGAAATTCTAGTCCCTTAGACGCGTGAATCGTCATCAAGGAAACCACATTGGTGTCTTTTTTGTCTTTGTCGGCATCGGTCAAAAGGGCAATGTCTTTCATGTAATTCGAAAGAGTTCGGTCTTCGCCACCTTCAGGTAAATCAACCCCTTCTTCGATTACGTCATTCTCACTAAATTCTTTAATTGCACTCAATAATTCTTGAATATTCTCATATCGAGAAACCCCTTCTACAGTTTTATCAGCGTATAGTTCTTTCAGAACACCAGACGAGCTTGCAATTCTACTTGCTAGTTCATAAGCATTGGTAGAATCCACCATTTGATTGTAAGTAGAAATCATATCGTGAAACGAAAAGATTTTATTTTGAACTGCGCTACTTAATTTCAAACCACTTCCGTTCAAATCTCCGATAACATCCCAAACACTTTTATCACTTTGCCCAGCAGCAAGGAGTATTTTGTCTAAGGTAGTGTTGCCTATTCCACGCTTCGGATAATTGATTACTCTTTTTAAAGCCTCTTCGTCTTTTGGGTTTATGGCCAATCTATAATAGGCTAATAAATCCTTGATTTCTTTACGCTGGTAAAATGACAAACCGCCATAAATTCGATAGGCTATGTCTCTTTTTCGAAGTGCTTCTTCAATAGACCTCGATTGTGAGTTAGTCCTGTATAACACCGCAAAATCAGAATTGGGTCTTTTTTCTTCGTTCAGCCGGTAGATAATATCGCTAGCAACTTCATAGCCTTCTTCGTTGTCGCTGAGCGTTTTTATAATTCTAATTTTTTCACCGGAATCATTTGAAGTCCATACGTTCTTTTTTATCTGCTCTTGGTTTTTCCGAATTAGGCTATTAGCGGCATTTACAATGTTCTGAGTCGAACGGTAATTTTGTTCTAGTTTAAAAGTCCTAACGTCAGGATATTCCTTTTTAAAGTTGAGTATGTTTTGAATATTCGCTCCTCGAAACGAGTATATACTTTGGGCGTCATCACCTACCACGCAAATATTCTCGAATCGTGCTGCGAGCTTCTTCAGAATTAAGTATTGACTGTAATTAGTATCCTGATACTCATCGACCAATATGTACTTGAATTTGTTTTGATAGTTTAATAATGCCTGTGGGTGGTCTCTGAATAGAACGTTCGTTTTAAAGAGTAAATCATCAAAATCCATCGCACCAGCTTTGAAGCACCGCTTTTCATACTGCTCATATATATACGCAAGTTCTGGTTTTTTACTCTGGACGTCTTCTTTGTGTATTGTTGGGTTGTTTTTGTAATTGGCGGCTGATATTAAATTGTTTTTTGCTGAAGAAATCCGATTCAGGACAATGTTCGGCTTGTAGATTTTATCATCAAGGTTTTTCTCTTTGATAATTCTTTTAATGAGACTTTTTGAATCATCCGTATCGTAAATGGTGAAGTTGCTTGGGTAGCCCAATAATTGAGCTTCACTTCTTAATATTCTGGCAAATACAGAGTGAAAGGTTCCCATCCAAATGTTTCGAGACTCGGAAGGGCCAACGATTTTTGAAATTCGCTCTTTCATTTCTTTGGCCGCTTTATTGGTAAAAGTGAGCGAAAGAATGGAGAAGGAGTCAACGCCTGACCTAATCATATGAGCTATTCGGTAGGTGAGTACACGTGTTTTTCCTGAGCCTGCACCAGCAATAACCATTACAGGGCCTTTAATGTGTTCAACTGCTTTGCGTTGTTCTGGATTTAATTCATCTAAATAACTCACTTCGCAAATCTATCAAGAGCGATTTTAAAAACCAGCTAAAATCGCCCACTTTTTTAAACAAGTTTTTTCTTTTAGGCTTTTTGAGCATGAATGAGAAAGTGGTATAGAAAAAACTTGCTCACAAATAGTGAGTTTTTACAGTTTTATAATTACTTGATTTACTGCAAATTTGCCTTATTTGAAGGGCTCTGAAAATTATTCGGAATTTATTCACAATCCCTATTGAATATCTTATAGAAATCATATACATTTGCCGCCCCGAAAATTATTCGGTGAAATACGTATTGACAATAATTATAAAAGAAATTTATGCCTACTATTCAACAGTTAGTTAGAAAAGGTAGACAAAGCAAGATTAAAACAAGTAAATCCGCTGCTTTGGATTCATGCCCACAACGTCGAGGGGTTTGCGTAAGAGTTTATACTACTACGCCAAAGAAACCAAACTCTGCAATGAGAAAGGTTGCAAGGGTTAGATTGACAAACCAAAATGAGGTGAATGCCTACATTCCAGGTGAAGGCCACAATTTACAAGAGCATAGTATTGTGCTAGTAAGAGGTGGGAGAGTAAAAGATTTACCAGGTGTACGTTACCATATTGTTCGTGGTGCTTTAGATACTGCCGGTGTTGAAGGTAGAACTCAAAGAAGAAGTAAGTACGGAACGAAACGTCCAAAAAAATAAAGGGTATTTGTCATGAGAAAAGCAAGAGCTAAAAAGTTTGAAATAACTCCAGACCCAAGATTTGGAGAGACGTTGGTTACAAGTTTTGTGAACAACCTGATGCTTGACGGAAAGAAAAGTATCGCTTTCAAGATTTTCTATTCAGCAATTGATAGAATTTCAGAAAAAACAGAAGAAGAAGGATTAGAAGTATTCAAAAAAGGCCTTTCTAACGTTACTCCTCAAGTAGAAGTGAAGAGTAGAAGAGTTGGTGGTGCTACTTTTCAAATTCCACAAGAAATTAGAAACAGTAGAAAATTATCTCAAGCAATGAAGTGGATGATTTTGTTTGCTCGTAAACGCAACGGAAGATCTATGGCTGAGAAATTGTCTGACGAAATAATGGCAGCTGCGCGTGAAGAAGGTGGGGCTTTCAAGAAGAAGGAAGATACACATAGAATGGCAGATGCTAACAAAGCATTCTCACACTTTAGAGTATAATTAGTAGAGAAATGGCAAAAAGAGATTTAACATACACAAGGAATATTGGAATTATGGCTCACGTAGATGCTGGTAAAACTACCACTACTGAGCGTATCCTTTATTATACGGGTATCAGTCACAAAATTGGTGAGGTGCACGATGGTGCTGCAACAATGGACTGGATGGAGCAAGAGCAAGAAAGAGGTATTACTATCACTTCGGCCGCTACCACATGTTTCTGGAACTACAGAGACAAAGAGTATAGAATTAACATTATTGATACACCAGGTCACGTTGATTTCACTGTTGAAGTTGAACGTTCATTGCGTGTATTAGACGGTGCGGTTGCATTAATTTGTGCTGCTTCAGGTGTCGAGCCACAGTCTGAGACTGTATGGCGTCAAGCTGATAAATATGGTGTTCCAAGAATCTGTTTTGTGAACAAAATGGATAGAGCTGGTGCTGATTTTTTCCGTTGTGTTGAAGAAGTAAAAGAGCGTTTAGGTGGTAACCCGATTCCTCTTCAAATTCCTATTGGAGCTGAAGATGAGTTTGAAGGTGTTGTTGATTTAATTAACAACCGTGGTATTGCATGGAACGAAGAAGACAAGGGGATGACTTGGAAAGAAATTCCAATTCCTGAGGATTTAGTTGATACAGTTGCTGAGTGGAGAGAAAAATTAGTTGAAGCAGTTGCTGAAACTAATGATGAGTTAATGGAGAAATTCTTCGAAGATCCAGATTCTATTTCGGAAGCTGAAATGTTAACTGCAATTCGTGAAGCAACTATCTCAATGGCTATTCAGCCAGTAATGTGTGGTTCAGCTTTTAAGAACAAAGGTGTTCAAACGATGCTTGATGGTGTTATGAATTTCCTTCCTTCTCCATTAGATAAAGGTGCTGTTGAAGGTCATGATGTTGACGATGAAGAAAAAGTTGTAAAAAGAGAGCCTACTATTGATGAGCCTTTTTCTGCGTTAGCATTTAAAATTGCAACTGACCCATTTGTAGGTCGGCTTTGTTTTTTTAGATGTTATTCAGGAAAATTAGATGCAGGTTCTTATATCTACAACACGAGAACAAACAAAAAAGAGCGTATTTCTAGAATTTTCCAGATGCATTCTAACAAACAAAATGCTATCGATTTTATTGAAGCAGGAGATATAGGTGCTGGTGTTGGATTTAAAGACATTAGAACTGGAGATACCCTTTGCGACGAGAAAAAACCATTGGTTCTTGAATCAATGACTTTCCCTGAGCCTGTAATTGGTGTGGCTATTGAGCCTAAAACTCAAGCTGACGTTGATAAAATGGGTATTGCTTTGGGTAAGCTTGCTGAAGAAGATCCAACGTTTAGAATCCACACTGACGATGATTCAGGCCAAACCGTAATTAGCGGAATGGGCGAGCTTCACCTTGAAGTTCTTATTGAAAGAATGCGTCGTGAATTTAAAGTGGATTGTAACCAAGGTGCTCCACAAGTAGCATACAAAGAAGCAATTAAAGGTACGGTTGAGCATAGAGAAATTTATAAGAAGCAATCGGGTGGACGTGGAAAGTTTGCTGATATTTCAATCACTTTAGGACCAATTCCTGAAGATTCTGAAGTACAGACTGGGCTTATTTTCGAAAACAAGATTAAAGGTGGTAATATTCCAAGAGAATTTATCCCTTCAGTTGAGAAAGGTTTCAAAGAAGCTATGTCAAACGGTGCACTTGCAGGGTATCCATTGGATTCTCTTAAAGTGTCGCTTAGTGACGGTTCATTTCACGCGGTAGATTCAGATGCACTTTCTTTTGAAGTTTGTGCTAAAATGGCATACAGAAATGCATCCAAAAGTGCAAATCCAGTATTGCTTGAGCCAATCATGAAGATGGAAGTTGTTACTCCAGAGGAAAACATGGGAGATATTGTAGGTGACCTTAACAGACGTAGAGGTCAAGTACAAGGAATGGATGCTAAGAATAACTCTCAAGTTATTCAGGTGATCGTACCACTTTCAGAAATGTTTGGATATGTAACGGCATTAAGAACGATGAGTTCAGGTCGTGCAACTAGTACAATGGAATTTTCACACTACGATGAAGTTCCAAAGAACATTGCAGATGAAGTAATTAAGAAAGCAAACGGAGACGCATAATAAAGTAATCATGGCACAAAAAATTAGAATTAAATTACGTTCTTACGACCATAACTTGGTGGACAAGTCCGCTGAGAAAATTGTAAAGACTGTAAAGTCAACTGGTGCTGTAGTTAGTGGACCAATTCCACTTCCTACTAACAAAAAAATATTTACTGTGTTGAAATCACCACACGTAAATAAAAAAGCAAGAGAGCAGTTTGAATTGAATTCGTTTAAAAGATTGTTAGATATCTATTCTTCGTCTTCAAAGACTGTTGATGCACTCATGAAACTTGAATTGCCAAGTGGAGTTGAGGTAGAAATAAAAGTATAATTAGAGTTTATTCTTAATAAGTAGAAAGATGCCTGGAATAATTGGTAGAAAAATAGGAATGACAAGTGTGTTTAGTGAGGAAGGTAGAAACCTTCCTTGTACTGTACTCTCTGTCGGACCTTGTGTTGTAACACAAGTTCGAACAGAAGAGACAGATGGATACACCGCTGTCCAAATTGGGTATGAAGAAAAGTCTGAAAAGCATACTTCCGCTGCTCTCAAAGGTCATTTTAAAAAGGCCGGAACTACTCCAAAAAAGCATGTTGAAGAATTTGATGGTTATGCCGATGAGGTAAAAGCCGGAGATGTTATCGATAGTTCAATTTTTGAAGAAGGTGAGTACGTTGATGTATCAGGTGTTTCTAAAGGTAAAGGTTTTCAAGGTGTAGTGAAGCGTCATAATTTCCACGGTGTTGGAGATGCGTCGCACGGTACTAAGGATGTTGGTCGTACGCCAGGGTCAATTGGTATGGCTTCGACGCCTTCAAGAGTTTTTAAAGGAATGAAAATGGCTGGTAGAACTGGCGGTGATTTGGTTAAAGTTGCCAACTTACAAGTTCTTAAAGTTATTGGCGATAAAAACTTACTAGTAGTTAAAGGTGCTGTACCTGGCCCTAAAGGTTCAATTGTAAAAGTTGAGAAGTAAGATGAAACTTGATATATTAAAAATAGACGGTTCTAAGGCTTCTAAGAAAGCTGAACTTAAGGACGATATCTTCGGAATCGAGCCTAATGAGCATGCGGTTTATCTAGATGTAAAACAATATTTAGCGAATCAAAGACAAGGAACTTCCAAGTCTAAAGAAAGAGCTGAAATTACAGGTTCTACAAGAAAGATTAAAAAGCAGAAAGGCACTGGTACAGCACGTGCTGGTAGTATTAAATCTCCTTTGTTTAAAGGTGGTGGACGTGTTTTCGGTCCTAGACCAAGAACCTACGATATCAAATTGAACAAAAAGGTAAAGTCTTTAGCCAGAAAATCTGCTCTTACGACGAAAGCACAAGCAAAAGAAATTATGGTTGTTGAAGATTTTAATCTGAAAGCACCAAAAACCTCCGATATGGTTAAGATAGTCAATGACTTGAAGCTTACGGGTAAAAAAGTCTTGCTAGTGTTGCCTGAATTGAACAAAAATGTATATTTGTCGTCCCGAAATTTACAGGGCTTTAATTGCGTAACAACCTCAGAGTTAAATACTTACGCAATTTTAAACTCTGGAAACCTAGTGTTGTGCGAGGGTTCTTTGGGAAAAATTGAATCATTGTTAAGCTAATTTGATATGAATATTTTACTTAAACCTGTCATTACTGAAAAAATGACTCAGCAAGGGGAAGACTTAAACCGATACGGTTTTGTCGTGCCTAAAGAAGTGAATAAGATTGAAATCAAATCGGCGGTTGAAGAAGCATACGGTGTATCTGTGAAATCTATCAGTACTATGATAATGCCTTCCAAGAAAAAATCTCGTTATACAAAATCGGGAGTCATTTCTGGAAAGATTGGGTCGTACAAGAAAGCAGTGGTTACCTTGAATGAAGGTGAAATTATTGATTTCTACAGTAATATTTAAGAAAGAGAGATGGCTGTAAAGAAGTTTAGACCGGTTACACCCGGACAGAGACATAAAGTAGCGGGAACCTTTGCTGAGGTGACTACTGATAAAGCTGAAAAAAGCTTAATCAGAAGCATTAAGCGTTCAGGTGGACGAAACAATACTGGTAGAATGACTGCTCGCTATATTGGTGGTGGTCACAAAAAGAAATACCGTGAGATTGATTTCAAACGTGAAAAATTCGGAATCCCTGGAAAAGTAGTTAGTGTAGAGTATGATCCAAACAGAACGGCTCGTATTGCATTGATTAACTATGTGGATGGAGAGAAAAGATATATTGTTGCTCCTAATGGAATTGAAGTTGGTCAAGAAATCTTGAGCGGCGAAAAAGCGGCTCCAGAAGTTGGTAATACTTTGTTTTTGAAAGATGTGCCATTGGGTACTATCATTCATAACATTGAAATGCGTCCTGGTCAAGGAGGTAAAATTGCAAGAGGTGCTGGGTCTTATGCGCAGTTAAATGCGAAAGACGGAAAGTTCGCAATTGTTAAAATGCCTTCTGGAGAAACGAGACAAATCCTTTTAACATGCCTTGCAACTATTGGTTCTGTATCAAACGGTGACCATAGTTTAGAAATTTCTGGTAAAGCAGGAAGAAGCAGATGGCAAGGTAGAAGACCTCGTACTAGAGGCGTGGCAATGAACCCAGTTGATCATCCGATGGGTGGTGGTGAAGGACGTCAGTCTGGAGGTCATCCAAGGTCTAGAAACGGTGTTCCGGCTAAAGGATTTAAAACAAGAGCAAAGAAAAAATCTACTAATCGTTATATCATAACGAAAAGAAAATAATTTATAGATGAGTCGTTCACTTAAAAAGCCTCCTTACGTGCATTATAAACTCGAAAAACGAGTTTTAGAAATGCAGGATTCAAACAAGAAGTCGGTTATCAAAACATGGTCTCGATCATCTATGATAACTCCTGATTTCGTTGGTCTAACTATCGGAGTTCATAATGGTCGCCAGTTCATTCCAGTATATGTTACTGAGAACATGGTAGGACATAAATTAGGAGAATTTTCTCCAACTAGAACCTGGAGAGGTCATGTTGGTAAAAAAGACAAGAAAAAATAATTCTGATGGGTGCTAGAAAAAGATTAAAAGCAGAAGAACGTAAAGAGGCTAATAAGTCTATTTACTTAGCTAAGCTAAACGGAAGTACAAGCTCTCCTCGAAAAATGAGATTAGTAGCTGATTTAATTAGAGGTGAAGAAGTTGTGAAAGCTGCAAATATTTTGCAATTTCACAAGCAAGATGCTTCTAACAAACTAGAGAAATTACTTTGGTCAGCGGTTGCTAATTATGAAGAAAAATCAGGTTCTGATTGGGAAGGCGCTGGATTGTTCGTGAAAGAAGTAAAGGTTGACGCCGCTTCTATGTTAAAGCGAATTCAAGCTAGAGCTCAGGGTAGAGCATACAGAATTAGAAAGAGATCAAATCACGTAACACTTGTTCTTGGAACACAAAACCAGGAGGATAAATAACGATGGGACAAAAGACAAATCCAATTGCTAATAGATTAGGTTTCATCAGAGGATGGGATTCTAACTGGTACGGTGGTAGAAAGTACGAAGATAAAATCGTTGAAGATTATAACATTCGTCGTTACCTAAATGCTCGTTTAAGAAAAGCAAGTGTTTCTAATATTATTATTGAGCGTACACTTAAGTTAATTACCGTTACAATCAAAACCGCACGTCCGGGTATTATTATCGGAAAGGGTGGTTCTGAGGTTGATAAACTTAAAGAAGAGCTTAAGAAGATTACGAAGAAAGATGTTCAAATCAACATTTTCGAAATCAAAAGACCAGAACTAGATGCTCGTTTGGTAGCAGATAGCATTGCTCGTCAAATTGAAGGACGTATATCTTTCCGTAGAGCGGCTAAAATGTCTATCGCTAGTACCATTAGAATGGGAGCGGAAGGAATTAAGGTAACTGTTTCTGGGAGATTGAATGGCGCTGAAATGGCGAGGACCGAACATTACAAAGAAGGTCGAATTCCACTGCATACTTTTAGAGCTGATATTGATTATGCTCTTTCTGAAGCGCACACTACTTATGGTAGAATTGGGGTGAAGGTTTGGATTTGTAACGGTGAAGTTTTGGGTAAAAGAGATTTATCTCCAGTTATCGAGAATAAGAAAAAATCACCTGCAGCTGCTAGACCACAGCAACGATCTAGAAGAAAAAGAAATTAATTAAGGACTGGTTAAGATACTAAAGGATGTTACAGCCGAGAAAAGTAAAGCATAGAAAAGTCCAGAAAGGAAGAATTAAGGGAATCGCTCATAGAGGTTCAACTTTGTCTTTCGGATCTTATGGAATAAAAACTAATGAAATGGGTCGCTTGACTTCAAGACAGATTGAAGCAGCAAGGATTGCGGTTACCCGTTACATGAAAAGAGAAGGTCAAGTTTGGATTAGAATTTTTCCAGATACTCCAATAACCAATAAGCCTGCGGAAGTACGTATGGGTAAGGGTAAAGGAGCTTTGGATCACTGGGTTGCTAAAATAAAACCAGGTAGAATTTTGTTCGAAATCGAAGGGGTAAAAGAAGACACTGCACGTGAGGCGTTGAGACTTGCAGCTCAGAAGCTTCCTGTTACTTGCAGATTTGTAATGAGAAAAGACCTCGCTTAAGAATTTAGAATCATGAAACAGTCGGTAATAAAAGAATTAAAAACTGAAGAACTTTTCGAACGATTAGAGGACGAAATGGAATCTTTAGGAAAGCTAAAACTTAATCACAAGGTTTCTCAATTGGAAAGCCCTGTAGTATTAAAGCAGAAGCGAAAAACTATTGCTCGGTTAAATACTGAGATTACGAAAAGGAATCTTGAGCAATCTAAATAATAAAGCTGTGCAAAGGAATTTAAGAAAAGAAAGAGTTGGTGTAGTAACCAGCGCAGCCATGAACAAGTCTATTACTGTTGTGGTTGAGAGAAAGATGAAGCACCCAATCTATGGTAAATTCGTTAAGAAGTCAAATAAATTTATGGCTCACGATGAAAAAGACGAGTGTGGTGTAGGAGATACAGTAAGAATTATGGAAACTCGACCTTTGTCAAAAAGTAAGAGATGGAGACTTGCTGAAGTTATTGAAAAAGCAAAATAATTAAGTCGAAAGCTTAAGAAGATGATACAACAAGAATCAAGATTAGAAGTTGCAGATAACTCAGGAGCAAAGCAAGTGCTTTGTATCAGAGTTCTAGGCGGTACTAAAAGAAGATATGCTTCTGTTGGTGACAAAATAGTTGTTACTGTTAAAGATGCAATTCCATCTGGAAATATCAAAAAAGGTGCTGTTTCTACTGCTGTAATAGTTCGTACGAAGAAAGAGGTACGCCGTCATGATGGATCGTATATACGTTTCGACAACAATGCATGTGTTTTATTGAACACGGGTGGCGAGATGAGAGGAACAAGGATTTTTGGTCCTGTAGCTCGTGAGCTTAGAGATAAGCAATACATGAAAATTGTTTCACTTGCACCAGAAGTGCTTTAATCGAATTTTAAGATGAAATTACACATTAAAAAAGGAGATACCGTTAAAGTTATTGCTGGAGAGTACAAAGGCAAAACTGGTAGAGTTCTTAGTCTTCAAATGGAGAAGCAACGTGCTTCTGTTGAAGGGTTAAACATGATTAAGAAACATGTTAAGCCATCTGCTGAGAATCCAGAAGGCGGAATCGTAGAAAAAGAAGGTACAATTCATATTTCTAATCTAATGGTTACTGGTGCTGACGGAACTGCTTCTAGAGTTTCTAGAGTAAAAGACGCAGATGGTAAGTCAGTTAGAAAATTAATAAAAACAGGGGAGGAAATTAAGTAATGGTTCAAGTTCAACCCAGGTTAAAAGAAACTTATCGTAGTGAAATAGTTGCTTCGATGATGAAAAAATTCGGCTATAAATCGCCGATGGAAGTTCCGGTTCTCGAAAAGATAGTTGTAAACCAAGGTCTTGGTAAAGCAATTTCTGACAAAAAGATTATGGAATTAGCTTTAGAGGAAATGGGATTGATAACTGGTCAAAAGCCTGTTATCTGTAAGTCTAAGAAGGATATCTCTAATTTCAAAGTAAGAAAAGGAATGCCAATTGGCGCTAAAGTTACTTTGAGAAAAGTAAAAATGTACGAATTCTTAGATAGACTCATTGCTTTAGCACTTCCTAGAACAAGAGACTTTAGAGGTATTAGTGCTACTGGTTTCGACGGTCGTGGAAACTACAATATGGGCGTTAAAGAGCAAATTATTTTTCCAGAGATTGACATCGATAAGGTGAAGGAAATCAATGGAATGGATATCACTTTTGTAACTTCAGCTAATACAGACGAGGAAGCAAGAGCATTATTAACAGAATTCGGATTACCGTTTAAAAAGTAAGAAAGATGGCAAAAGAATCAATGAAAGCCAGAGAGCGAAAGCGTGAAAGAATGGTAGCAAAATATGCGGCTAAACGAGAAGCGTTAAAAGCTGCTGGAGATTGGGAAGGTTTACAAAAACTTCCAGCTAATTCTTCTTCTGTTCGTTTACACAACAGATGTAAGCTTACTGGTCGTCCAAGAGGATACATGAGAAATTTTGGTATATCAAGAGTTACTTTCAGAGAGATGGCAGTACAAGGATTAATACCAGGAGTTAAAAAAGCAAGTTGGTAATAACATCATTTTAAGAATACAGTAATGAATACAGATCCAATAGCAGATTATCTTACAAGATTGCGTAACGCAATCTCCGCTGGTCATAAAGTGGTAGAGATTCCAGCTTCTAACTTGAAGAAAGAAATGACAAAAATCCTTTTCAATAAAGGGTATGTCTTAAACTACAAGTTTGAAGAAGAAGGACCTCAAGGAACAATCAAAATCGCATTGAAATATAGCGGTTCTGAAAAAGCTCCAGCAATTAAAGAATTAAAAAGAGTTTCAACTCCAGGATTACGTAAGTACTCAAACTCAAAAGAGTTGCCACGTGTACTTAACGGCCTAGGTGTGGCTATCATTTCAACTTCTAAAGGTGTAATGACGGATAAAGAAGCAAGAAAACTTAAAGTTGGTGGAGAAGTTCTTTGCCACGTTTATTAATAATTAGGAAAAACAAAAGAAATGTCACGAATAGGAAAAATGCCTATTTCAATTCCTGAAAACACTTCGATTTCTATTGATGGAAATGTTGTGCATGTTAAGGGTCCTAAAGGTGAGCTTTCGCAAACAATTTCTGATCACGTTACTGTTGATATTCAAGAGAAACAAGTAGAAGTTAAGCGAAAAGATGACTCCAAAGAATCCAAAGCTAGACATGGTTTGTATCGTTCTCTAATCAATAACATGTTTATTGGTACAGCAGAAGGTTACAAAAAGGAATTGGAACTGAATGGAGTTGGTTTTAGAGCAACTGCTACTGGCCAGAATTTAGAATTAGTTATTGGATTTTCGCATAACGTATTAATTAATTTACCTGCAGAAATTAAAGTTGTTGCTACAAGTGAAAGGGGGCAAAACCCAACAATCGTACTTGAGTCTCACGACAAGCAGTTAATTGGAATGGTTGCATCTAAGATTAGATCTTTGAGAAAGCCAGAACCTTACAAAGGCAAGGGAATTAGATACAAAGACGAATATATTAGAAGAAAAGCTGGTAAATCGGCTGCTAAATAATAGGAATCATGGGATTATCTAAATTAGAAAGAAGAAAGAGAATCAAGAAAAGAATCAGAAAGACCATTGTTGGTACTGCTGATGTTCCAAGATTATCTATTTTCAGAAGTAACTGCGAGTTTTATGCTCAAGTTATTGATGATAAATCAGGAAAAACAATTGTAGCCGCAAGTTCTTTGAATAATAAAGATGTTGCTAAAGGCACCAAATCGGAGCGAGCAGCTGCGTTAGGTAAAGTATTAGCTGAAAAAGCTAAGGCTGCAGGAGTAGAAAAAGTAAAGTTTGATAGAAACGGATTTTTGTATCACGGAAGAGTAAAATCATTTGCTGATTCTGCAAGAGAAACCGGTCTTAATTTCTAAGAAAATGGCAAACGCGAATATTAAAAGAGTACGATCAAGCGAAATCGAATTAAAAGATAGGCTTGTAAACATCCGAAGAGTTACTAAAGTAACCAAAGGGGGTAGAACGTTTAGCTTTTCTGCATTAGTTGTAGTAGGTGATGAAAATGGTGTTGTAGGCTTTGGTGCTGGCAAGGCTAATGAAGTTACCAGCGCAATTGCTAAAGGAATTGATGACGCTAAAAAGAACTTAGTTAAAGTTCCAATTAACAGAGGAACTATTCCACATGCTCAAACAGGTAGATTCAGTGGGTCTTATGTTTATATGCAACCTGCTTCTCATGGTACCGGTGTTATCGCTGGTGGCGCAATGCGTGCTGTATTGGAGAGTGTTGGAGTAACTGATGTTTTGGCAAAATCAAAAGGTTCTTCAAACCCTACTAACGTTGTGAAAGCTACAGTTGCTGCATTGACTGAATTAAGAGATGCAAATACTGTTGCAAACCACAGAGGTGTAGATTTAGATAAAGTGTTTAACGGATAAGCAATCGAAAAATGGCAAAAGTTAAAATCACAAAGGTTAAGTCTGCTATCAATAGAACAAGTCGTCAAAAAAAGACACTTGAAGCATTAGGACTTAGAAAAATGAATCAAACTGTTGAAGTTGAGGCTACTCCACAAATCATGGGAATGATTAGAAAAGTAAGTCACATGGTTACAGCAGAAGAGGTTAAATAATATTTGAATAATCAGTAATGGAACTACATAAATTAAGACCCGCAAAAGGCGCTACGAAATCTACTAAAAGAATTGGTAGAGGTGAAGGAAGTGGCCATGGTGGTACCTCAACTAGAGGTCACAAAGGTGCAAAGTCACGATCTGGATATTCAAGAAAGATTGGTTTCGAAGGTGGTCAAATGCCTTTGCAACGACGTGTACCTAAATTTGGTTTTAAGAACATCAATAGAGTTGAATACAAAGCTGTAAATCTTTCTACACTTCAGAAATTGGCAGATGAGAAGAAGCTAACCGAAGTAAATCAAGAAAGTTTAATGGCCAATGGTTTAGCTTCTAAAAATGATCTAGTGAAAGTATTAGGTCATGGTGAACTAAAAGCAACATTGAAAGTAACTGTTCATGCTTACTCAAAATCTGCAAAAAGCGCAATTGAAGCTGCAGGTGGAGAAGCAAATACGCTATAAATAGTATAGAATAGAAAAGCATGAAGAGAATAATCGAAACATTCAAGAATATTTACCGAATCGAAGAACTTCGTATTCGCATTCTTAATACACTTGGATTCTTGTTGATTTATCGACTTGGGTCTTTCGTGGTATTACCAGGTGTCGATTCTGTTGCTCTTCAAGCGGGTGCTTCTCAAGCGCAAGGCATCGCTGCCTTGCTAAACATGTTTGCCGGTGGTGCATTCAGTCGTGCTTCTGTTTTCGCTTTAGGAATAATGCCGTATATATCTGCGTCTATTGTCATGCAGTTATTAGGCATCGCTATTCCTCAATTTGCTAAAATGCAAAAAGAGGGTGAGAGCGGAAGAAAGAAGATTAATCAATATACAAGATTACTCACAATAGTTATTTGCCTCGCTCAAGCTCCTTCGTACATTGCTACTCAAGTTCCTGCCAATGCAATTGTTATGGATTCCATGTTATTTTGGGTTTCTTCAGTTGTGTTATTAGTGACAGGTACCATGTTCGTAATGTGGTTAGGAGAAAAGATTACTGACAAAGGATTAGGAAATGGTATTTCTCTATTAATTATGATAGGAATTATCGCTGGATTGCCTACAGCTCTCGCATTTGAGTTTCAGTCTCAAATCGGAATTGGTGGTGGTGGATTAGTTATTTTCCTAATTGAAATAGTATTCCTTTTGTTAGTTACGATTGCAACGATTCTATTAGTCCAAGGTGTTCGTAGAGTACCAGTGAACTTTGCGAAGAATGTTGTAGGTAGTCGTCAATACGGAGGTGCACGTCAGTACTTACCACTAAAGGTAAATGCAAGTGGTGTAATGCCAATAATCTTCGCACAGGCCTTAATGTTCGTACCTATGACTATCGTTGGATTCTCAGATTCAGATGCGCTGACAGGTTTAGCTGCGGCATTTGGAGATATAACAGGTTTCTGGTACAATTTTATTTTTGCGATTTTAATTATTGCATTTACATACTTCTATACTGCTATTACGGTTAATCCTAATCAAATGGCAGATGATTTAAAAAAGAACGGTGGTTTTGTTCCTGGTATTCGACCAGGTAAAGACACGGCAGAATTTTTAGATACTATTATTTCAAGAATAACACTACCAGGGTCATTTTTCCTAGCGTTAGTGGCAATTTTACCGGCATTTGCAATGATAGCAGGTGTTAGTACCGGATTTGCCTACTTCTTCGGAGGTACTTCGCTTTTGATTATGGTTGGGGTAATATTAGATACATTACAACAGGTTGAGTCTTATTTGTTAATGCGTGAGTATGACGGATTGATGAAATCTGGAAGAATTAGTGGTCGTTCGTCGGCCAATACGTACGGAGGAGTAGCTCAATAGATGAGTCAGATCTTTTTAAAGACTGACGAGGAAATTGAGGTTCTGCGTGAGAGTTGTTTGCTTGTTGGAAAAACTTTAGCCGAAGTTGCTAAGTTAATAGAGCCCGGAATTACAACAAATAAGTTGGATGCCGTTGCTGAGGAGTTTATAAGAGATAATGGTGCAGTACCTGGATTTAAAGGTTTGTACGGTTGCCCAAGTACACTTCTTACTTCTGTTAACGAAGCAGTTGTGCATGGTCTGCCTACAAATAAGCCATTGAAAAGTGGTGATATTGTGGCCGTTGATTGTGGTGTTTTAATGAATGAATTCTATGGAGATTCAGCTTTTACTTTCGAAGTAGGAGAAGTTTCAAAAGAAGTCAAGGAGTTATTGAGAGTCACAAAAGAAGCTTTATACTTAGGTATTGAGGCGGCGGTTCTAGGTAATAGAACTGGAGATATAGGAAATACGGTTCAGACCTTTGCAGAAAAACACGGTTACGGTGTTGTTCGAGAATTAGTTGGACATGGGCTTGGTAAAAGTCTTCATGAAGGACCAGAAGTTCCAAATTTTGGAAGAGCTGGAAAAGGAAAACAATTAAAGAAGGGAATGACTATCGCTATTGAGCCTATGATTAACATGGGAGTCAAGGAAGTTAAGCAACTGAGTGACGGTTGGACAATCGTTACAAAAGATGGAAAACCATCTGCTCATTTTGAGCATGATGTAGCAATTAAGAATGGCAAGGCAGATATACTGTCAAGCTTTGATGAAATTGAAAAAGTATTAGAAAATAAATAAGTATGGCCAAACAGGCATCGATAGAACAAGACGGAACCATTATAGAGGCACTCTCAAACGCGATGTTTAGAGTTGAACTCGAAAATGGTCACGTTATTACAGCGCATATCTCAGGTAAGATGAGAATGCACTACATCAAAATTTTACCCGGTGATAAGGTAAAGGTTGAAATGTCGCCATACGATTTGACTAAAGGAAGAATTACATTCAGATACAAATAATAGACTGATGAAAGTAAGAGCATCAATTAAGAAAAGAAGTGAGGATTGTAAGATCGTGCGCCGTAAAGGTAAATTGTACGTGATTAACAAGAAGAATCCAAAATTTAAACAAAGACAAGGATAATAACTAGATTATGGCTAGGATTGCAGGAATAGATCTACCTAAAGAAAAAAGAGGTGTTATTGGACTAACGTACATTTACGGAATAGGACCAACAACAGCTCACGAAATTCTTACTGAAAGTGGTGTTTCACTTGATACTAAAGTGAAAGATTGGAATGACGACGAATTGTCTAAAATCCGAAACTACATCAACACTACTCTCAAGGTTGAAGGAGCTTTACGTTCAGAAGTACAGCTGAATATTAAACGACTAATGGATATTGGTTGCTACAGAGGAATTCGACATAGAAACGGATTACCATTACGTGGTCAAAGAACCAAAAACAACAGTCGAACTCGTAAAGGGAAAAGAAAAACTATTGCAAACAAAAAGATTGCAACTAAATAGTAAATAATATGGCTAAGTCAAGCGCAAAAAAGTATAAAGTAAAAATTGATTCAGTTGGTGAAGCGCACGTAAAAGCGTCTTTCAATAACATCATTATTACGCTTACCAATTCTCAAGGTCAGACTATTTCTTGGTCTTCTGCTGGTAAAATGGGATTTAGAGGTTCGAAAAAGAACACTCCTTACGCTGCACAACAAGCTGCACAAGATTGTGCTCAAGTAGCATACGATGCTGGATTGAGAAAAGTGAAGTTGTATGTAAAAGGTCCTGGTTCAGGGAGAGAATCTGCAATACGAAGTATCCATAATGCTGGTATTCAAGTTACAGAAATCGTTGACGTAACTCCGTTGCCACATAATGGATGTCGTCCTCCAAAGAGAAGAAGAGTATAATTAATTTTTAATCTAGAAAGGAATTCGATTATCGAAGGACATGCCTTAATTCATAATCCCTTTCATAAATAAAGAAAAATGGCTAGATATAGAGGACCCAAGTCCAAAATCGCAAGGAAATTCGCAGACCCAATCTTTGGGCCGGATAAAGCGCTAGAAAGAAAAGCATATCCTCCAGGACAACATGGTCCAAACAAGAGGAGAAACAAAAAAAGTGAATACGCTGTTCAGCTTGCTGAAAAACAAAAAGCAAAATACACTTACGGTATCTTGGAACGTCAGTTCGAGAATTTGTTTAATAAAGCATCAAGAACTAAAGGAATTACGGGTGAAAACTTGCTAATGTTCTGTGAAGCTAGATTAGATAACACAGTATTTAGAATGGGAATCGCTCCGTCAAGAAGAGGTGGAAGACAATTAGTTGGGCACAGACATATAACTGTGAATGGTGAAATTGTAAATATTCCTTCTTATACGCTAAGACCTGGCGACGTTGTTGCAGTTCGTGAAAAATCTAAATCGTTAGAGGCCATTCGCAGCTCAGTAGCATCTTCAGATGTATCGAAATTCCCTTGGTTGGATTTCAATCGTGAGAATTTATCAGGAACATATGTACAGAACGCACAACGTTTAGATATTCCGGAAAATATCAAAGAACAGTTGATCGTCGAATTGTACTCTAAGTAATCATTAACGTAATCTTTAACAATAAAACATGGCAATCTTAGATTTTCAAAAACCAGATAAAGTCATAATGATCGAATCCGACGAGAAAGTTGGGCAATTCGAATTCAGACCGTTGGAACCAGGATACGGAATTACCGTTGGTAATTCATTAAGAAGAATCTTACTTTCTTCTCTGGAGGGTTTTGCGGTAACTTCTGTAAAGATTGATGGCGTTGATCATGAATTTTCTACTATCGAAGGCGTAGCAGAAGACATTACTGAAATCATTTTGAATTTGAAACAAGTACGTTTCAAACAACAAATAGAAGACATTAGCAGCGAAAAAGTGAACATCAAAGTTGGTGGTCAAGAAGCTTTAACTGCTGGTGATATAGGTCAATTTACTTCTGCATTCCAAGTATTGAATCCAGACCAAGTAATTGCAAACATGGATAAAGGCGTTCAGCTTTCTATGGAATTGACAATTAATAAAGGTCGTGGATATGTTCCTGCTGAGGAGAATAAAGTAGATGGGTCTTTGGGAACTGTTCCTATTGATTCAATTTTTACTCCAATTAGAAATGTAAAGTACTCTGTAGAGAACTATCGTGTTGAGCAAAAGACCGACTACGAAAAGTTAATCATGGAAATTGAAACAGATGGTTCTGTTCATCCAAAAGAAGCTTTGAAAGAAGGTGCTAAAATTTTGATTCACCATTTCATGTTATTCTCTGATGAGAAAATTACATTGGATACTGAAGAAAAAGCTGCAGAAGAAGAATTTGATGAAACTTCATTGCATATGCGTCAGTTGCTTAAAACTAAGCTAGTTGACCTTGATTTAAGTGTAAGAGCTCTTAACTGTTTAAAAGCGGCTGAGATTGAAACATTAGGCGATTTGGTTCAATTCGATAAAAACGACATGCTCAAATTCAGAAACTTCGGTAAAAAATCACTTACTGAATTAGAAGAGTTAGTAGAAGTTAAAGGTCTTTCTTTTGGAATGAACCTATCGAAATACAAACTAGACAAGGAGTAATATTAAAGAATTGCTAACTGCGAATTTCGAGTTAAAATGAGACACAATAACAAAACAAAAAGTTTAGGTAGAAAAGCAGGACACCGTCGTGCTTTGATGGCTAACCTTGCAAGTTCTTTAATTGAACACAAGCGAATAAATACAACTTTAGCAAAAGGTAAAACGTTGAGAAGATACGTTGAGCCATTGTTGACTAAAGCTAAAAAAGATACAACACACTCACGAAGAGTTGTTTTTGGATACCTACAAAACAAGGAAGTAGTTGCTGAATTGTTTAGAGATGTGGCACCAAAAATTGCAGACAGACCAGGTGGATATACCAGAGTAATTAAAACTGGATATAGAAAAGGTGATGGCGCAGAGATGTGTATGATTGAGTTGGTTGATTACAACGATATCTACGGAGCGGAAACTAAAAAGAAAACTACAAGAAGAAGACGTAAAAAATCTTCTGATGAAGCGACAAAACCTGCGGCTGAAACAAAAGCAGCGGTTGAAGAAGCTGAAGTAGTTGAAGAGGTTAAAGAAACTCCAGCTCCAGAGGCTAAAGTAGAAGAGCCAAAAGCAGAGGAGAAAAAAGAAGCTCCAAAAGCTGAGGCGGACTCAAAGGAAGAGGATAAAGACAAGGATTAATTTTGATTCATTGTTCTAAATAAACTTGTAAAAAAGGATGAGACTAATTTTAGTCTTGTCCTTTTTTTTTGGACAAAAATGAGTGTTATAATGTTTTTTAACTCGCATTTTTAGAGGTACAATGATGTTCAATACGTGTAAATAACTATCTGGTGAATTGAGCTTTATTCTATAAGGCAAATAGTAATTTGGACAACCAAGCCATTAAGCGGAGAAGCCGCATTAATAGGGTGAAAGAAGAATAATAAGACTCAAAATAAACGATTGCATGAAGTACGAAGAGAAGAAAGAAGCGGTTCTTTTATTGGAAGACGGAACAGTTTTTAAAGGTTTTGCCGTCGGTACTATCGGAACTGCCACAGGTGAAATTGCATTTAATACTGGAGTTTACGGTTACCAAGAAATATTTACAGATCCGTCTTATTATGGTCAAATTTTGGTATTAACCCCTTCGCATGTTGGTAACTATGGAGTAAAAGAAACTGAAGTGGAGTCGCAGTCAATCAAAATTGAAGGATTGGTTTGTAAAAAGTTTTCACACCATTATTCTAGACCTGGTGCTAATGATTCATTGCAAGGTTATTTCGAAAAAGATAAAAAGGTAGGAATCTCAGATGTTGACACTCGTGCACTTACACGTCACATTCGATCAACTGGAGCTATGAATGCCATTGTTTCGAGCGAAACGTTGGATGTTGATTTACTGAAGAAACAATTGGATGCTGTTCCTAGTATGGATGGTTTGGAATTGTCTTCCAAGGTTTCAACTAAAGAGCCTTATTTTTTTGGAGACAAGAATGCACCTCATAAGGTTTCTGTAATTGACTATGGAGTTAAGCTGAATATACTGAGGTGTTTAGCGGACAGAGGATGTTATTTGCAAGTGTTTCCGTACAATGCTTCTATGGAAGAAGTTTTGGCAAACGACCCTGACGGAATAATGTTATCGAACGGCCCTGGTGACCCATCAGCGATGCCAAATGAAATTGAAACTGTTAAAAATATTGTAGAGACGGGAGTACCCGTTTTTGGTATTTGTTTAGGACATCAAATTTTAGCTTTGTCGCAAGGCCTAGCAACCAAAAAAATGCACAATGGACATAGGGGTGTTAATCATCCAGTACAAAATTTAGAAACGACAAAGTGCGAAGTGACTTCCCAAAACCATGGTTTTGTTGTCGATTGGGACTCAGCAGAATCGGCTGACGGCATAACTATAACCCACAAACATTTAAATGATAATTCGTTAGCTGGAATCCGATTAGAAAACAAAAACGCGTTTTCTGTTCAGTTTCACCCAGAGTCTTCAGCGGGACCAAATGACTCAAGATATTTATTCGATCAGTTTATTCAAAATATTAAAGAAAGTAAAGCCGTAAACGCATAACAATGAGTGTAATAGTAGATATCGTAGCCAGACAAGTTTTAGATTCAAGAGGAAACCCTACTGTTGAGGTAGATGTAATGACCGATACCGGTGCAAAAGGTAGGGCAGCCGTCCCAAGTGGAGCCTCTACAGGTGTTCACGAAGCAGTTGAATTAAGAGATTCTGACAGTAAGGCGTACTTGGGCAAAGGAGTTTTGCAAGCCGTGAATAATGTAGATAAAATATACGAGGCTCTTGCTGGTATTGATGTTACCAATCAAGCAGAAATTGATAAAATTATGCTGGAATTGGACGGTACTCCAAACAAAGCGAATTTAGGTGCTAATGCCATATTAGGTGTGTCTTTAGCGTGTGCTAAAGCCGCAGCCATGGATCACGGAATGCCGCTGTATCGATATGTAGGAGGGGCTAATGCCAGAACACTTCCAGTTCCGATGATGAACATTCTAAACGGCGGTTCGCATGCGGATAATAAAATCGATTTTCAAGAATTTATGGTTATGCCATTTGGTGCAGATACTTTTTCGGAGTCGCTGAGAATGGGCGTAGAAGTATTTCATGCCTTAAAAGGAGAATTAAAAAAATCTGGATATTCTACTAATGTCGGTGATGAAGGTGGATTCGCTCCAAATTTGGGTTCGAACGAAGAAGCAATTGAGTTTGTGCTTAAAGCAATTGAAACTGCGGGCTACAAACCCGGAGAGGATATTCATATTGCATTAGATCCAGCCTCTAGTGAATTTTTCGACACCAAAGAAAACGTTTACCATTTTCATAAAAGTGATGGACGAAAATTAGCGTCGGAGGAAATGGCTCAGTACTGGACAGACTGGGTAAATAAATATCCTATCGTTTCTATTGAAGACGGAATGGCAGAAGACGATTGGTCGGGCTGGAAATCTTTGACCGATAAGGTGGGTAATAAGTGCCAACTGGTTGGGGATGATTTGTTTGTTACAAACACCAGCAGATTGCAACAAGGAATTGACCAAGGAACAGCAAATTCTATTTTGATAAAAGTGAATCAAATTGGAACGTTAACAGAGACCATTGAGGCAGTTAGTTTAGCGTCTAATCACTCTTATTCCTCAGTAATGAGCCATCGCTCTGGAGAAACAGAAGATACTACTATTGCCGATTTGGCGGTAGCTTTAAATTCAGGTCAAATCAAAACAGGTTCGGCCTCTAGAAGCGATAGAATTGCAAAATACAATCAGCTTTTGCGCATTGAGCAAAACCTTGGTGATGTAGCCTATTTTCCAGGCAAAAATTTTAAGTTTTTAAAAGATTAGTACACTAGGAAATTAGGCGGCTGCGATGTATTTTCGCAAAACCGCTAAACATAAGGGGTTTAAGGTTGTTTTAAAGAAGAATAATTAAAGAATTAGCAAGAAATGTCAGATAAGGCTACACTAACATACGAGGGCAAATCATACGAATTGCCAGTAGTAGAGGGAACGGAAAACGAGAAGGGAATTGATATTAGTAAATTGCGCGCGCAGTCGGGTTTAATTACGCTCGATCCTGGTTTTAAGAATACGGGTTCTACCAAAAGTGCGATTACTTATCTTGATGGTGAAAACGGAATCCTTAGATACCGAGGTTATTCGATTGAAGAATTGGCCGAAAATGCTTCTTTCCTTGAGGTGACGTACTTGATTATTCATGGTGAATTACCCAATAAGGCTCAATATGAGGCTTTTTGTAAGGAAATTACGGAGCACACTTTAGTTCATGAAGAAATCAAAAATATTTTAGATGGATTCCCTTCAAAAGCACATCCAATGGGTGTTCTTTCTTCACTTATTTCTTCCCTTACTGCATTTTACCCTGAATCATTAGATCCAAATCGTTCTTCTGAAGAAGTGCATTTAAGTATTATTCGAATAATTGCCAAAATGCCAACTTTGGCTTCTTGGGCGTTTAAAAATGAAATTGGGCATCCAGTAAACTATCCAGATAACGAGTTGGATTACTGCTCAAATTTCTTGAGAATGATGTTCGCAATTCCTTCGGAACAGTACAAGACTGATTCAGTTTTATCTGATGCTTTGAACAAGCTGTTAATCTTGCATGCTGAGCACGAGCAAAACTGCTCAACTTCTACGGTAAGAATTGTAGGTTCAAGTCACGCAAGTTTGTATTCTTCAGTTTCTGCCGGAATTTCTGCGCTTTGGGGACCATTGCACGGTGGTGCTAACCAAGCGGTGATTGAAATGTTGGAAGCTATAAGAGCTGATGGCGGTGATGTCGAAAAATATATGGCTAAGGCTAAAGATAAAAACGATCCCTTCCGTTTAATGGGATTTGGTCACCGAGTTTATAAAAACTTTGACCCAAGAGCTAAGATTATCAAGAAAGCTGCAGATTCTGTATTGGCTAAATTGGGCGTTAACGACCCTGTTCTTGAAATTGCAAAGGGATTGGAAGAAACTGCACTTAAGGACCCGTATTTCGTAGAGCGTAAATTATATCCTAATGTAGATTTCTACTCAGGAATTATTTACCGTGCTATGGGAATTCCGACGCAAATGTTTACGGTAATGTTTGCATTAGGCCGTTTACCAGGTTGGATAGCTCAATGGAAAGAAATGAGAGAAAACAACGAACCAATTGGTCGCCCAAGACAAATTTACACTGGCGCTAATCACCGCGATTTTGTAAATATGGGAGATAGAAAATAGGTTGATCTAGATTTTAAAATGCGGAGCCCTAGAGATATTTCTCTAGGGCTTTTTTTTGCTCATTGATGTCGTTATATTTGCTAGGATATAACGCTTAAATGAAAGTCAAAGGAAGGATATGGCTAGAGCATAATGACCAAATTATTTTGGGAGTTGGACGTGTGCGATTGCTCGAACAAATTTTGATAGATGGTTCTATAAATAGTGCCTGTAAATCGCTAAAAATGTCCTACAAAAAGGCGTGGAAATTAATAGATTCTATGAACGAAGTTTCTGATAAGCCATTGGTAGAAAAAATAAGTGGAGGAAAAGGCGGAGGCGGTACCCAAGTCACAGATTTTGGAAAAGAAATGATTCTGAAATTTAGAACTGCTGAAACCAATACCAAACAGTTTTTTGAATCGGAATCTGGAAAATTGAATTAGTGGAAATAGCCTTATATATTCTATTTCCGTTTGTGGCTTTTTTGTATGCTTCGGTTGGCCATGGAGGCGCAAGCGGATATTTGGCTTTAATGGCTATAATGGGTGTTTCAGCAATTTACATGAAACCAACTGCTTTAATATTAAACCTTTTTGTTGCTGGCATTGCGTTCATGCAGTTTAGACGACTGGGTTATTTTAATTGGCGTTCGTTTTACCCCTTTGTCATTACTTCAATTCCGGCCGCATTGGTAGGTGGATATTTGAGTGTTGATGGGGATATTTACAAAAAAATATTGGGTGTATTATTAGTTTTTGCCGTCATAAGAATGATGTGGAAGCCTAACGAAAATCAAATGAACAATGCAAGTGTTCCATTAATTTACGGTTTAATTTCGGGAGCATTAATTGGTTTTTTTTCAGGTTTAATTGGTATAGGCGGAGGAATCATTCTTTCGCCATTAATTCTGCTTTTTGGTTGGGCCACTGTTAAACAAACAGCTGCAATTTCTGCGCTATTTATTTGGGTGAATTCTTTAGCGGGACTCATTGGCTTGTCTATTTCAGGAATTGAAATAGAGCCAAACTTTGTGCTTCTTATTGGCCTCGCTTTAATAGGAGGTTTTACCGGTTCCTATTTCGGAGGGAAAATGCTCAACACCCAAAGGTTGTCCTATTTGTTGACTGGTGTTTTGGCTTTAGCTTCTGCCAAATTGATTTTCTTCTAATGAGTATTGAAGCTGTCATACTTGCTGGTGGGAAAAGTACTCGAATGGGCACTGATAAAGGCCTTCTTGAAATAAATGGAAAGGCTATGGTGAAGTATTTAATTGATACTATATCATCATTAGAAATGACGTTGTCAATTTCTACTTCCGATAAAACTTATATAAAGTTTGGTCAACCAGTAATTACAGACCAATATTCAGAAATTGGCCCGCTTGGTGGGTTGCATTCTGGGCTCAAAAATTCGAAGAATAATGCAGTTCTAATTGTTTCTGTTGATGCTCCTTTTTTAACGAAGGATTGCATAAGTAAACTTATTCAACATTTGAATTTGAATACAATTATCATATCAAGTTGTGAGGAAAGTAGATACCCATTAATCGGAATATACCCTACAAAAGTGTTAAGTGGTTTAGAACGACACATTGAAAACGGAGGAAGGTCGGTTTTTGGCTTTTTAGAATCTCAAGAAGTTATTGATGTTCAGTTTTCAAACAATCAGAAGGATTGCTTTAGAAATATTAATTCACTAGAGGATTTATATCGAGTTAGAAAATGAATCTAAAACTTACTTTCTACGGTCAAACTACTGAGCTAGTGAATTCAAATCAATTGGATTTTCATTTCAATAAAACTTCGCTTAAAGACCTTTCAGAAGAACTAGAGATAGCTTATCCTGTATTAACTAGAATCGAATGTAAACTAGCAGTGAACAATCGTTTTGAGAATGGTGGTCTGATACTAAAAGATAACGACGAGATATCAATTTTACCACCTTTTTCGGGAGGATAAAAAAAAGATTAAATGGAACTAAAAAGAAGAGCACCAAAACCAATTTTTAAACCCGGAGCAATATCTGCCGAATCGATTGGTAAATCAATTGCCAATCACCAAACGAAAACCGAGATAGGAGCGCATAGTATTTTTATGGGTCAAGTTAGGGCAGACGAAATTGCAGGAAAAAAAGTAGCCGCTATTGAATACACCGCTAATGAGGTGATAGCAAATGAAGAGGTTTTCAAAATTCGTGAAGAAGCATTTGATAAATACGATTTGACATGTATGCACATCTATCATAGTATAGGAAAGGTTAATGCAGGAGAAATTTGTTTGTTCATTTTCGTTTCTTCACCGAGGCGAAATGCCGCTAATGATGCTTGTCGATTCATACTAGAGGCAATTAAAGAAAAAGCACCCATTTTTGGAAAGGAAATATTTGAAGATGAGTCGCATCAATGGAAAGTCAATAGCTAGTTTCTAGTGAATAGTTATTAGTAAATAGTTGGTTTATACTCGCTGGATAACAGCAAAGTTAAAAACAGAAGTATAAGACCACTTAATCACTAGTCACTGCTAACTTAATACTTAAAAATGGTAGATATTACGAACAAACCCAATACACTAAGAATAGCAATTGCTCAAGCCATAATTAATGTTTCGAGCGAAGAGACAATAAAAGCAATTCAAAATGGAACTGTACCCAAGGGCGACGTTTTTTCAATGGCTAAAGCAGCCGGACTTTTAGGGGTAAAACGCACTTGGGAAATGCTTCCTGATTGTCATCCTCTTCCGGTTGAATACACAGGTATTGATTATAATATCGCAGGTTTGTCTGTTATAATTACTATGACGGTTAAAACAATTTACAAAACCGGAGTGGAAGTGGAGGCAATGCACGGAGCCTCGGTAGTGGCTTTAACTATGTACGACATGCTCAAACCAATTGATAAAGGAGTTGAGATTTCTAATATCAAACTGCTTTCAAAAAAAGGAGGGAAATCCGATTGGAAAGATAAGTTTAGAAAGGATTTAAAGGCATCAATTATTGTTTGTAGTGATACTATTTCGAAAGGGCAAAAAGATGATAAGGCAGGATTAGCTATTTGTGATAAATTGAAATCGTTTGATGTTACCATCGATAATTACAAAGTTATTCCTGATGAAATTGAGCAGATTCAGGCAGAAGTATCAGCTTCAAAAAACAACCACGATTTATTGATTTTTACTGGAGGCACAGGCCTTTCAGTGCGAGACGTTACTCCCGATGCCGTAAGACCGTTGTTAGACAGAGAAATTGATGGAGTTATGGAAGCCGCTAGAGCCTATGGCCAAGAAAGAACCCCGTTCTCGATGTTATCGAGAGGAGTTGCAGGAACAGCAGGAAAAACATTAGTACTTACGGTACCTGGTTCTACAAAAGGAGCCAGTGAAACTATGGACGCTCTGTTCCCCGCGTTGTTGCACGTTTTCAAAATAATTGGAGGTGGAAGACACGATTAGTCGTGTTCTAAATTTAAGGTGCTTTTCTTGAACGTTTTTATTAATTCTGAGACAGTTTCTGAGTTCAATGGATTACGCTGAAGATTAATGAGTTTCAGTTTAAGTTCGTAGAATTCAACTGGTAGTTGGTTTAGTTCATTGCCTAGTAAACTGATCTCCTTTAAGCTTTTTAAACCGCCAATTTGCGCGGATAAACTAGTTAGGTTACAAGATTCTAAACTGAGGTAACGTAGCTTTTTAAGCTCATTTAATTCTTCGAATGGATTGATGTTTGTCAAGTCCACATAGCCGATGTCAAGATGAACTAGTTTGGGGTAGTTTTTAGCTTTGAAGGATTTAAATTCTAGAGGATTATTACCTAAGTTTAGTTTGGCCAGTCGTTCCAAACTTAGGTCTTGGGGTAAATTTCTTAGTCCAGTTTGATACAAATACAATTCCTCCAATTGAGTACCTTCTCTAAAAATGACCTCGTGGTTTTTGATTGGATTATTATCCAAATACAAGAATTTAACGGTTGCTGGAAAAAGCTCACCCATCGGAATATGAGCGATGTAATTGTACCGAAGCGACAAGTCTTCAACCACAAAATAATAATTGCCCAATTGAGGGAAATAGACCAATTGATTGTTGTCTAAGTTTAGTTTTTTGAGATATGTAAGGCTATTTTGACCAATTAAAAATTCATGGATGCGATTGTCGGAAAGGTCAAGTGTAACTACGTTTTGAAACGTATTGGATTTTATATCAACCTTGTCAATCGCGTTGCCACTCAGTATTATCGACCTTAAATTAGGGAACTTGTACAAGGCATCTGGAAATGTGGTTAGTTTTTGGTTTCTTAAATCTATGTGATAAACAATGTCTGGAGTTTGAAGCGCTGAATTTATGTGAGTATATACTCGTTGCTCAATGGTTCTTTCCATTCCATTGTAGTAATATTGACCCGAAACTGTGTGATTCAAAAAGCAACAAAAACACACTACCAAAAATTGTAAAACACTTAGTTCTCGCATTGTGGTAAAAGTAAGCAAGCATATTTTTAAAACTGCCGGATTTTTCATTCTTCTCATTTTGGTATTTAGCTGTTTGCCGTATAAAAAACAAATAACAATTGCTAAAATCCCCCTGAAAGTAGGAGGTGTCGTTCCTGATAATTTTGGTGATGTAATTATTGTGCCAGGTGGTGGTTGTAACCCAGGCCGAGGTACCGAAGAACGGTTGAATTTGGCCAGTGCATTGTATCAAATGAAAAAGCGAACAATTATACTTTCAGAAGGTACGTGCTATCCACACGAGCGAGCTGGATTTGTTGAACGAATGACATCTGAATGGAAAATAGACCTCGAAGACATCATTTGGGATACTCTGAGCTATTCTACCGAAGAAAACATCATTAACTCAAAAAAAATTTGTGCGGATTTAGGAATTAAAAATGCGGTGGTCGCTACTTCACCCTACCACCAAATGAGGTGTAGCATACTAATGTACAAACATTGGCAAGGTGATTTTAAGATGGCTAAAATGCCAAAGACAATGCTGGAAATGGATAAAGAGACCGTTTATTTTAATGGTAAAGGGCAGACTTTGACGGAGGAATACCTAAAGGTGTTTTATGAGTTGATATTTTTCTTTTCCTGAACAAGGTACGGAATACACAATGATACCTTCGTTCCGCTTCCAGTATCGGAGAATTCAATATTGCAATTGGTGTTGTAAATTTTTCCAAGTGTTTCAACGCGTTCTTTTAAAATATTGGTTCCTTTAGATTTATGAGTATTGGTTTGGCCCTTTTTAAAATCCTTTGATGCTATTATTCCTATTCCATTATCAACAATGTCTATCCTAATTAAGAAATCAGATTTTATTGAAATTGAAACAGTAATTAGTCCATTTTTTTGTGCTGGAATAATTCCATGAAGTATTGAATTCTCGGCTAAGGTTTGAAGAATTAAACTTGGAACAAGAATTTTGTTTTCATGAATCCCATCTTGTAAATGAGTTTCATAATCAATCGAAAAATTGAACCGCATTGCTTCAAGCTGCACGTATTCTTGAGTAATTAGGAGTTCATTTTTTAAAAGAGTAAACGTTTCGTCAGACTGATTCAACGCATTTCTCAAAAGACCAGAAAACCGTGTTAGGTAATCCTCCGCAACATCATTTTTATTTTCCATAATTAAGCTCAAAATGCTATTCATAGAATTAAAAATGAAATGCGGATTCATTTGTGCGATCAATGCTTTTTGGCGTAATTCATTGTTTGCAATTAAATTATTGTTTTTTTCTTCAAGTCTTTTAATTCTTAGTCTGTAAACTAAGTAAATGATCAGCCCAAATGCTAAGATGATTAAGAAATAGAACCAACTAGTTTGGTAAAATGGAGGTAAAATAGTAAAACTGAATCTCGCAGGATTTGTGCTTTTTACACCGCAGTTATTAATAGCGAACACTTCAAAATTATAGTCACCCGGGCTTAAATTTAGAAAGGAAACTTCCCTTTCATTAGTGGTTAAAGAACGATTCGAATTGCCTGTTAATCTATATTCATACTTTGTTTCTCCTTCCGATCTAAAATTGATTCCATTAAAAGCGAATCTTACATCATTTTGAACAGAAGTAAGACTGCTATTGGGTTCAAGGTTGGTTTCCGCGTCATTAAGTAGCAGAGCCGAACTTATATTAATAAGCGGCGGGGTAAGGTTCTTAGCATCTAACGCAGAATCAAAGAATTGGACTTCATTTTCGCCTGCCACAAAAGCCAAATTTTTATTAAAGCACAGATCATTAACTTTCCCCGAAATCAAGCCATTTGCGGCAGAAATTGTTCTGTTGAGTTTCAAATGATTATTAGTTGAGTCGTATTCTAGAACGGCTAAGTATGACAACCCAAGAACCCAGTATGATTGGTCTTTTCCAGGGATGATTTTTGAAACATAGTTGTTTATTAGCCCAGATTTCTGGTTAAATGTGGTAAGTGTTTTTTTCTTTTTCAGGTCAAAAACAATTAGCCCTTGAGTAGCCGTGGCGAGGAATACGATATTGTCCTTAAGGGGTTCAATATGGTTGATTCTGATACCTTCTAGTGTACTCTCGGTTTCATGAACCACACCATTGTTAAGTTTAATGGTTTTTAAGCCCGAGTTTGTTGCCAAAAATATTTTACCATCATGTGATTGGTGAATGTCGTGATTGTTTGTGAGTCTATAATGACTGGCTGTGAATTTTTGAAAGTTATCAGACTCCGAATCAAATGTGTAAACACCATAGGGTCCAGTAATTAATAATTCATTGTTTCTTGTATAGGACTGAAACTTGCCCCCCAATGCATTCAATAATTTCACATCTGAACCCTTGAGTTTAACTTTATTTTTTTTATTACTTAAACCTAAGTTAGCACTTGCTAAAATGCCGTCTTTGCTTGCAAATAGCTCATTAATTTGAACGTTAGTCCGGGTAACAGAATTTAGTTTTGGGATTGTTGTGTTTTTAATGCTGAAAACCTCTCCAATGTTACTAACCCCATAAACTTCATTTTTAAAATTAATAAGAGACGGTACGTCCATTGAATGTAGGGCTATGCGAAGCTTTTTAATGTTCGGATTTTTACAATAGTAAACTCCATTTTTAAGTGTTGATATCCAAAGTCCTCCTTCAAAATCCAAAAAGAAATTGGAAGCTCCTTTTATTTCGTTCGACTCGAATTTTGACCAACCATCTTTATTCTTAACCAGCATTAAGAAGCCCGAATTTTCCATGCCAAAGAGAAATGTAGAGTCGTTCAATTTAAATTCGGAACCACTGTTAATACTTATAGGTAGGTCAGGGATAATTTGCATTTTATCGTCACCAGCGATATGATAGAAGTTCTGTAACGCAAATAAAAATTCTCCTGATTTTAGTTGAAGAAGAACCTCCTTATCAGCTGTGCCGGTTCGAACATACTTACTTTTAAATTGAACAGTTTCATTTTCGGTTATTATTCGAAATATCAACGAATCTTCAAGGGGAGGTTTATTTGGGGTTCTAGTTCGTATGATTTTTTGATTTGACAGTATTTTTAGTACAGCGTGCTCATTCGAATACGGAAATTGGACAAAATCAAAATCCTCCCAATCTTCTATTTTGTAATATCCGGGCTTTTGATTGTTTTGGAATGTAGTTGAGATGATGAGTTGGTTCGCATCATTAACCACTAAATCCATAATTGTGTTGTTTGATTTATTAAGTAGTTCACTTAATTTTTTGAAGACGGGTAGTTCGATGATAGTATCTCCAGTATATGAAAATATTTTTTCTGAATTCGTTCTAAAATGAATCATTCCATTGAACTCAATAATTCTAAACACGGTAAGGTCTTTTAGACCGTCTGAGCCACCAAAAGTTTTAAAAGAATATCCGTCGAACTTGGTTGGCCCTCTATCCGTTGCTATCCAAATGTTTCCCTGTGAATCTTGAATAGTTTGATAACATTCAGAGCTAGGCAGCCCGTCGGCAGCAGTGTAATTTTTAGCAATGAACTCTTGGCTGCTTAATCCATAAAAGCAGCTTAATAATATCAAGGATAGAATTAAGCGCAAGCCAATTAGCTTTGGGGTTTTGGCTTGTGGGAATTCGAGTTATTACCTGAATTCCCTTTCTTGTTTTTATTCTTAAACCAAGGCTTTTTACCGTCTTTACCTTGCGGTCTTTTACCTTTAAAATTTCGGTTATTTCCGCCACCTTTACCACCGCTTTTGCCTTTTTTAGAACGCATTTGGGCAGATGGGTCATATTTTGGGCTATCTCCAATTTCGGAAGGAGTGTCTAGTTTGTCAAGGACTCTTTCGATAAGTTCCTCAACATTCATCATTTTCAACTGGTCTTCTTCATTTACAAAAGAAATAGCCGTTCCCTTTGAGTCTGCTCGCGCAGTTCTGCCGATACGATGCACATAATCTGCAGCGTCATTCGGCATGTCAAAATTCATTACATGACTCAATCCTTGAATATCAATTCCTCTGCTCAAAACATCGGTAGCCACCAATATTTTTATGTTGCCTGCTTTAAAATCGCGTAAGCGTTCCTGACGTTCCGATTGTTCTCTGCCAGAATGCAAACTTTTAATCGAATGCCCATCTTTAATTAATGCACGTTCAATTTGATCCACCATCTCTTTTCGAGAGGCAAAAATTATCATGTTCTGAATGTCTTGATTTTTCAGAATATGAGAGGCTAAGGCTAGTTTATTTGGGTTGTAAACGTTGTAAATTACTTGGTTCACTCCTTCCGCAGGTTTTGCAATTGCCAAGTTTATTTGCTCTGGTTGTTTAAGAATTTGTTTCGCCAATACCCTAATTTGAGTTGCCATGGTTGCAGAGAACATTAACGTTTGACGCTCCTTAGGCGTCTTCTCAATGATTTTGGTTATGTCTTCGATAAAGCCCATGTCTAACATACGGTCGGCTTCGTCCAGTACTAACATTTCCAAACCAGAAAGGTCAACGTAACCTAAATTCATGTGCGCAATCAGTCTGCCAGGTGTAGCAATTAATAAATCAGCTCCTTGCTGAATGGCAGTTTTTTGTTGAGAGAAATCACCGCCTTCGCCTCCACCAAAAACCGGAATAGAGCTTATACCCATGAAATAGCCAATGGCTTGTACTTGTTCGTCAATTTGAACCGCTAACTCTCTTGTAGGAACAATGATTAATGCTCGTACTTTATCGTTTTTTGTTTGGGTTAGTTTTTCCAGCATCGGAATAAGAAATGCCGCCGTTTTACCGGTTCCGGTTTGGGCACATCCTATTAAATCTTTTCCGTTTAGTATAGTTGGTATTGCTTCGTCTTGTATAGGGGTGCAGTTTTCAAACCCCATGTATCCAACTGCTTCTTTTAAGCTATCGGAGATGTTTAATTCTTCAAATTTCATGTAATGCCAAAGATGGTGTAAATAGTTTACTTACCGAAAACTGAGTTTTGCTTTGAAAAGAATTTTTGTCTGAATTTTAAAATGATTCAATAGATAAACACTGGCTTCAAATTTTCACACCTCACACCTGTTGGTTCCGCAGGAAGGTCGCATGTTGAAGAAATTCCGGATTTTCTATTGTATTCGTCTTCCAAATCACTGTATTCTCGTACTTTCTGTAAGAAGTTGGGCTCATCTATTTCTGAAGAATAGGCGATGTAACCTTGTGGTCCACCGCAGGCCCTAGTTCCAATTGAGGTGAATTTCCAATCGGTAGAATCAATACAAGGTTTAGAGTTCGCTACGGCTTGAATGTCCTGATATTTTAATTCCAATTCATAGAAAATTATACCATATTCCTCACCAAACTCAGTTGGATCGTCCTGCTTACAAGCCATTCATAGTAGTAATATGCCAAGTAAGAGGTACCTACTCATTAATTTCAGCGATATTTTTAATCTGTTCCAACATACTTTGCAACCCTTGTTCTGTATGCGCTCGTCTTTCTTCATTCGGAAAACCCGATTGATGCCATGTGAATTTGACCGCGCCTTCAGATACTGGTTCAATAATGTATGAAACGATAAAGTAATTCTCAATTTTATCCTCAGTACCAGACATACTGCTCCAATAATTGTATCGCAACAATTCTTTTTTCTTTACTTCCAATACATTGCCCTTGTCCTGATATACGTGGCCTTCGTAATTTCCTTCAAATGCAATGGGGCTTCCTACTTTCCAGTCGGTTTTGGTTTCTGTCCCAAACAGGTAAACCTTTATCTTTTCAGGGTTAGTGAGTGCATCCCACACAGTAGAAGGGTTTGCATTTATTTCAATACTGGCTTCAGCTACTAAATTTGAGTTCATGATAAGAGTTTGAGGAGTAAATGTACATTTCTTTAGAAAAGGAAAAAGTGTTACTCAAACATTAAAATGTGAAGGTCTGATTTTGAAGAACATTGATTAATTTGTCAAGAATTATAAAGCAAGAAAATGACTCAAATAGATAAATCTAAACCAGTCTTAGTAACCGGAGCAAATGGCTATGTTGCAAGCTGGCTTGTGAAAAAATTAGTGGAAGACGGAATTACAGTTCATGCTGCTGTGCGTAGCCCTGAGGACGAGAATAAAGTCGGTCACCTTACAGAACTTGAAAAGAACGCAAGCGGGAAGATTGTATTTTTTAAAGCAGACTTACTCACAATGGGATCATACAAAGAAGCAATGCAGGGTTGTGAATTGGTTTATCATACAGCTTCTCCGTTTTTTACCGATGTAAAAGATCCTGTCTCGGAGCTAATAGAACCTGCGAAAAATGGAACTCAAAACGTACTTGAAACGGCTAAAGAAGTGAAATCGGTTCGAAGAGTGGTTTTAACAAGTAGTTGCGCAGCTATATATACTGATGCTATTGATACCGTTAATGCGCCAGGAGGTAAAATTACAGAGCAGATGTGGAATACTACAGCCTCAATTGAGTACCAACCGTACTCTTATTCTAAAACGTTAGCTGAAAAAGAAGCATGGAGAATTGCGGAATCCCAGAACCAGTGGGATTTGGTTACTATTAATCCTTCATTCGTGATGGGGCCAGCGTTAAACGCTCATGCACCGTCACAATCGCTCGGCGCGGTGAAAATGTTAGGAAGCGGGGAATTGAAAATGGGCGCACCCAAATTAGGAGTCGGTGTTGTTGATGTACGTGATGTGGCTGAAGCGCATTTGAAAGCTGGATTTGTTCCAGAGGCCAAAGGTAGATACATTACTTCAGGGCATAACACCAACTTTTATGAAATGGCGAAGGTACTTCAGCCAAAGTACGGCGATAAATTTCCTTTACCGACTAGGCCTTTGCCAAAATGGTTAGTACTGGTATTTGGTCCCTTATTAGATAAAACGATGACTAGACAATATGTCAAAAAGAACGTGAATATTCCATGGAATGCTGATAACTCAAAGATTAAAAGAGAGCTTGGTATTCAATTTAGACCGATGAAAACAACCATGGAAGAGGCTTTTCAGGTATTAATTGATGAAGGAATAATTAAATCCAGCAAATAGATGGCTAATACATTGACCATTCAAACGATAACCCAACTGCATGAATTAATGGGCTACGAGAAACCAAAGCACCCGTTAGTTTCGGTGCTAGACGTTTCTAAAATGAAGTCGAATAAGGATTTTTTGAATGTTCCGATGACGGCGGATATGTATATGATTTCTTTGAAAGACCACGATTGTGGATTGCAATACGGTAGAACCAATTACGATTTTGCAGAAGGTGTATTGGCCTTCTTTGCTCCCGGTCAGGTGGTAACACAAACCGAAGAATTTAAGGAAGGAGAAAACTCGGGTTGGATGTTGTTTTTTCACCCCGATTTAATTCGAAAATCAAGTCTGGCGCCTAAGATTAAGCATTATTCCTTTTTTAGTTATGATGTGAATGAGGCTCTCCATTTGTCCGACCAAGAGCGCAAAATGCTTTATGATACGGTTGAGAAAATTATTTACGAGTACAATCAAAATATTGACGCGCACACTCAAGAGTTAATCATTAATAGCATCGAATTGCTTTTGAATTATAGCAGTCGGTTTTATGAGCGTCAGTTTCATACTCGCGCTAATGCCCACAAAGATGTGGTTACTCAATTTACAACTCTACTCAATGATTACATGCATTCGGATTTATTAGCTGAAAAAGGTATTCCGAGTATAGGTTACTTTGCAGATAAGGTGCATTTGTCGGGCAATTATTTGAGCGATTTGCTCAAAAAAGAAACGGGAAAAAATGCAAAGGATCAAATCAATGAACACTTGGTTGAACTGGCGAAAAATGAATTACTTAATTCGAGTCAAACGGTAAGTGAAATAGCTTATAAATTGGGCTTTAATTATCCGCATTATTTTACTCGAATGTTCAAATTACACACGGGTCAAACACCGAATGATTATCGGACAATAAATTAAAGATTAGCACAAACGTCATTCTCGAGAGTGAAGCGAGTTAGGAATCTAATCTTGTTTTGAATTAGATTCCCGCCTGCGCGGGAATGAAGTGGGTGAAAAAGATAAAAGATGAAAGTAATTATTACAGGAGCTACAGGTATGGTGGGCAAAGGAGTATTGTTAGAGTGTTTGGACAGCTCAGCCATAACTGAAGTGCTTTCCATTTCTAGAAGCTCGCTTGAATTGAATCATCCAAAGCTTAAAGAATTGATTCATAAAGATTTTTCGTCGTTTGATTCTGTAGGTGAGAAATTGAAAGGTTACGATGCGGCCTATTTATGTATGGGGGTGAGTTCGGCCGGAAAAAGTGAGGAGGAGTTCAAAAAATATACGTACGATTATACCATGTCCTTGGCTAATATTCTGGCCGGTGAAAAGGAAAAAATGGTTGTTACGTATGTTTCTGGGCGCGGGACAGACAGCTCAGAAAAAGGAAGTACTATGTGGGCAAGAGTGAAGGGCAAAGTAGAAAATGATATTCTTTCCATTGGCTTTACAGGGGCTTACATGTACCGTCCAAATGCCATAATTCCATTAAGAGGCATTAAGTCTAAAACCAAGATGTATCAATTTATGTACGACTATTTTTTGTGGGCGATAAAAATTATGAAACGCTTGAATCCAGAATCAATAGTGAATACTACCCAAATTGGACATTCCATGATACACTTGACGCAAAAGGGCTACGGTAAAAAAGTTTTGGAGTCAAAGGATATTTTGGAGACGGCTTAATTGCCCTCTACAAAAGCTTTGAATTGGTCCATCCATTTTTGGCTTTGTTGTTCGAATTTTCCTGGAAACAATCTGGCCATCAGCTTTATCAACAAACCATTAAATTTAGTGTACTCAACTTCTGAAATATACAATGTGTTGTTTTTGTCAAGCGCTTTAAAACGAGAGGTTTGGGTGTTAGTCATGTGTTTGTGAAAATATTCAGCTGTTTTTTCTTCAGGGAGATTAACTGAAATTATTGTCTCAACTAGCTCAATCCTTTGTCGATCTTCCAAAACGATTTTAGATTTTGCCCCAGGCTTATTTGGGCTTCCGCTAAGAGGTGTGTAACTCACAAATCCGTCTTGCCATTCCTTGAAGTTTTCTTCATTTTCCCACAAAGAAACAACCTTTGCTAGAGGGGCGTTAATTTCAACTGAACAGGAGTATTTCATTTATCTATTCTGTAAGTTTTGCTATCAAATATAGTCGAACTTTTTCCGAAATTCCATACGTTGGTTCAGGCCAATTTTGATCACTGTAGTATTTTAGAGTTTCACCTACCGCATGGTCAAAAGCAGTAGGTTTAAATTGGAAATCATTCTGCACCTTATCGTTGCTAAACGTAAAATGGTCCCCATTAATCCATAGGGGCATTTCCATCCATTGAATGATATTCTCTTTCTTTAGAAATTCAGAGCTAGCGTTTATGCTTTGTGGTTGCTTTTTCAATTGGAGTTTTGCTGAATCTACTAGTTGACCAATAGATGTTTCAACTCTGGAGGTGGCATTATATATTCCAGTTGAAGAATTATAGATTGATTCTGTTATTAGGTTTACAAGATCCATAACATAGGTAGTTGAGAATACTCTTTTCCCGGTTTCTGGAAGGAGTAAAGTGTCCTTTTTTTGTATCTGATAGAGCCAATAATAGAATCTATCCGTCGGGTCATATTTTCCATAAACCAAAGCGGGTCGAAAAATGGTAATGTCTAATCCTGATTGTTGTAAAATTCGTTCACATTCTGCTTTTCGATTACCATAAGTGCTAATGGTTCGGTCAGTTGACTGCTCCTGGGTACAAGGCAACGTGGGGGTGTTTTCAGATTTTAATGGCGATTTGTTCTTCTCAGCATCGTAAACGGAGCAAGTGGAAACGAAAATATATTTCTGAGGCTTTGAGTTTAAATGAGTAAGCACCAACCGTAGCGATTCAGGGTAATAGCACGAGACATCAATTACAACATCCCAGTTTTCTTTTGAGATTTGTTGAATGTCTGATGTTTCTCGGTCACCTTTTATTTTCTGCACTGTTGGGAATAATTCCGAATCCGTTTTTTGGCGATTAAACAGGGTTAGCTCAATATCATTTCTTAGGAGCAAATGTTCTACCAGATTTCGGCCAATAAAACTGGTTCCGCCCAGGATGAGTATTTTTTTCTTCCCCATAGAATTATCTGCTCTGAACATCTTTTGGTAGAGATATGACCCGATTCATTCCAATTATCCAAAAAAGAACTACCCCAATACTGACTTTTTGTAAAACAGGTAAGACTTCAATAAACTGTTTAGTGTAATAAATGTAGTTATTTACAGCGAGCAAAGCCAAAATGAGAATAGCAGTGATTTTATAGAATTTCAGGTCACTTAAAAACAAGTATCGCAGAATGGCAACAATAACTACGAATCCAAACAAGGAAGACAGCATTGTTAGGATATCATGAAATTCGGTAAACATTAGTGCCGCGGAAACCATTGAGCCAAGTGCACAACCTTTTACAATAAGCTTTTGAGGTTTAGAGGTTATCATTTTGGCTGCAAACTGATTGAAAAACAGGAATAAACTTCCGCAAAGAATTATCATTCCTGAAATTGCAAAGGGTCTGGCTGGATTAGATTCACCGTTCATGGCGATTTCGTTCATTAGGTTGCACCAATAGTTGTTTATCCAGTCGTAACCTACGGAGTTCGCGTCTGCTTGTGAACCTCCGGGGTATAGGGTTGAAGAATGAAGAAAAAGAATTAAAAACAGTAAAATGCCAACTAGGGGGATTTTAGCTAATGGATGCTGGAATATTCTTTTTTGCGACACTTTTCTTTTTTGTGGTTCAAAAGCAATTTTTAAAAGTGCGAAAATTCAGAACATTGATTCTCTAATTCTTGTTAGGATTTCATTTCAACTTTGAATCGAACCAATTAATCAACTCTCTGTTCAACTCCGGCTTTTTATCCGAAAAAAAATGGTCGGTTTCGTAGGTTTTATGCACAACGTTATAGTTTATCGCTCTTAGTTTTTTAGTCATTTCAACAGCTTGGTTTGGATTTACGCGTTGGTCTTTAGTTCCACTCAGAATGAGAAGGCTACAGTTTTTATCGAGTTTTTCAGTCCAGTAAATTGCCGAGCGTTTTTTTAGTTCATCTTCTTTGTTCTCCCAATAATTAGGTATGCACTGAGCAAATACCTTAGTTTCCATTCCGGGTCTAAATTCAAGGGTGTTGAATAAGTCAGTTGCTCCGTTTCCAACAACAGCAGTTTTTATCTTGTCGGTTTTTGTCAATGCCAAGTAGGTCATCATTCCACCCCGAGACCAACCCAACATTCCAATGTTTTCATTGTCAGCTTTTGGGACTTCCTTTATCGTTTCAAATAAATTGAGCACATCGTTTATTTCGGTGCCTCCAAACTCATCTTCCTGCCTATAGTTACTTCCAATAATGACATAACCCGCCGATGCGAGTTTCGACGCAAAAAGAACGGCAGTGCCAATGGTGAGTTGACCAAAGGTTCGGTTACCGCCCCGGTTCAGGATTATGGTAGGGTAGATGCCTTCAGATTTTGGTTCGACAATAATTCCCTTTACACGAATACTGTCGCTGAGGTAAGTGATAGCGTAAAAGTTGAGGTCGTTAACGTGCTTAAAAGCTGGTTTCAGTTCGCCATTTGGTGCTATTCTATTCCAGATTGGTGTTTTAGAAATATCGACTAATCTTTTGGAGAGTATTTTTCCGTTTTGGGCAAAACCCATGAGAGTAGAAAACAACAGTATTGAGCACAGTGCAACTCGTAGAAACATGAATACTAAATTACTTACTTACGGAGTATCTACCGGAATTTAAAAATCCGATTGTAGGCAATGTTTTGGTTTCATTGAACAAATCATATCCTTTTTTTAGGTCTGTCCATAACCCCTTTTTATCCTTGTCATTTGGATATTCAGATAGTAGGGCACTGTATTTCTGCTGGGATAATTTGGCTGGAAAAATAGTAACTGGAATTTTACTTTGTCCGTTGTTTTTAGCTTCTATACAGAAGATATAAAGTTCCATTATTTTATCGTCGGTAATGGGCAAACATCCAACGGTTACACAATTTCCATGAATGAATATATCTCCACCCAAGTTGGTTTTTGACCCTAATATTCGGTCTGAAGGATTTGGATAGTTTATTCCTAATGACAAGTAAAAATTACTGTACGGATTGAATCGATTTATGTGGTAATAGCCTTCTGGAACTTGCAAATCTCCTTGCTTCCTTTTGGGTCCAATTCCGCCAGAAGATTCGCAAACGCCATAGATTTTAATTAGTTTATACTTCTCTTCCGATTTGTTTTTACCCCACAATTCTATCTGTTGTTCTTGCTTAAACGCCCTTAGGTAGATTTTAAGCTGATTTCGTATGATGTTATTTTGTTGTAGCAGTTCATTTAAGTTGACTTCTTTGGTTTTGTATGCTTCTCGAACTCTTGGAAATTTGCGTTGACTTTCTCTAAAGGTATCTGTTTGAAAGCCAAACAAAGTGAGCGTCAGGATAATAAGTCCAAGTTTGATTTTCATTGTTATTTGATTAAGGCAGAACAAATAATCGGAAAAGTCATTATTTTATTGCAGTAATTGAATGTAGTTTATTCTCTAATGCGAGTTTAAAATCGGCAGCTTCATCAACATGAAAAGCAAGCGATTGAAATGGTTTTTTTATTCCGTATAAACCGGTCAAAATCAACTCGGAGTTCAAGTGAAGTATTGTATTTGTACTGTCCATTCCGCTTAATGGCGAAATTGTTTTAATTCCTGCATCTTTGTCAATTTGTTTGTTTGATAATTCTATTGATTCGATTGCGGAAAACGGAATCTCAACCTCATTCAGTATTCCAAACCTAAGAATTACACTTTTATCCATAATTCGAATCGGGCGTTTAGAGATTGATTTAGAAATTCCTAGCAACTGAAAAGCAGAATAAACAGAAAGTATGGACATTATCCAAGCCAATGTTATGCTCCATTTGGCAATTAATGCGTGAAGGCCAACCGCTTCAATGGCGATGACTAATATGAATGCAATGAGTAAAGTTGGAGTGCTGCTTTTTTTGTGGTAGCTAAATTCATTTTCCTTGATTGGAATAGCCTTCCAGTGTACAAACCCATAATAAAACACAGCTACTTCGGTAGTAATTAAGTGAGCTGCCATTCCAGGAAAAAGCTCCTTGGAAGTGTTCTTAAGGGCAGTATAAAAGTCGGGGGCATTTGATTTTAAATCCTTGTATTTTTTGAGAGCTTTTCGAACATTGAATACCAGATAAGTAATTACCGACAATTCAATAACTGGTAGAGCCCAAGTCTTGAATAAATTTAAATAACCCTGTTGGTGTTCAGGGAGTAGAAACGAGCCTATTAGTAATCCAATTATCATAACTGGAACTGTAGTGGTTTTTGGAATTGTAGTTTTTCGAATCAATAAAAAATAAACTGCCGGAATGGTGATAAGCAAATCAATAGTAAAGGCTAATGCAAATGAATTAGATTCGAGTGGTATAGGTGATTTAAGAAGCATAATTATTGCTCCGAAAAGCAAAAAAGGAATTCCGAAAATGGCGAAGTTTCGATTGAAAAGTAACCCTGTTTTCATAGACGTGAAGATACAGCTTTTAGTGCTGAAAGTTGCTATGTTTAGCCCCACTGATGTACCTAACAAGAAATGTATTTTCATTTGAATTCGAAGAATTGTTGGCATGAAAACTGGTAAATTGGAAGCGTGAAAAAACTCATTGTCTTGATGTTATGCATTGCCTCTACGCTTTCCAAGTTAGAAGCTCAAAATTCGGACAGGATATCACCAAGATATACCAAGCTGGCACTTCAGAATTTGGACAGCTTAAACGGAATTCCATTTCTAAAACCTTGGGATTATCAAAGTCATTCTGCTGGTTTTGGAAAACCTGGTCAGAATGCTTTGCCATATGTCGTGAAGCAAGCCTACCGTTCTTTTCGATTTTATGCAATTCCAGAGCCATTTCAACAAGGCGGAATGCCGCGCTACGGCCCACAATTATCCGATGGCGTTTGGGGTGTTTTTGCAGAAAACGGAGATGCAGAAGGAGTGATTTTCGGAGTGTCGGAAATGCAACTTCATGGACAATATAAAGCCTATTTCAGAGGAGCTGTATTGCGGTTTTTAATTCCACATTTTTTTTACAACGATGCTATTATAAGTCACGACCAGATATACTCAATTGAAGGCAAGTTTTATAATGGAATGAAGGTTGGGAATTGGAAACTCATCACCGAAAAAAATAAAACCCTGCTAAAATGGAGTTACGATTCTACTGGTAAATTTCAGTCAGAAGATAGCATTTTTGAAAAGAGACACTTTAAAGGACTCATCCGATATCAATATGTTTCGCAAGACCACCAGGCCATTATTCAAGGTATGGCTAAAGAAATGTACACCGTTTACAAAAACGACCCAAGGGGCAAATTGATTCGAAAAGGAGCTTATTTGCGTTATCACCCAAACGGACGAATAGCAACGGAAGGTAACTACACAACTGGTTTGAAAAACGGTAATTGGCTCTATTACAACGCAGATGGTTCAGTATTGAAAACGGAAATTTGGAGGAATGGGAAGCTGGTAAAGTAACGCTTGCTACAATAAAGAGTACTTATTTGAGGGTAGCTAAAAATGCTAAAAACAAATCTGACCGAGAAACAAATCCATTATCAACAATATAAAAAGAAATAAACAATAAACTAAAACCTAAGGCCATACCTTTATAATATGGAGCAAACCCAAAAAACAAAGTAGCTAAAGATATTATAGCTAAAATCGGGTAAATCTTCATTAACGTTTTGCCTGCTTTGTTGTCGTTTATGTGTTTTATCTCCTCTTGAGCAACAGCCTCTTTTTCTGATTTTTGGTAAAGTTCTATACTTTCTTTAACATGTGCTGGACGACTGTACAAAATGTAGCTTCCGTACCCTAATAAAACAAAGAGTAGAAGTCCGAGTGGAATTAGGGAGCCTCTAAAAAATTCGTTTTGACTTTTAACAATGACAATAAATGTCCATAAAACCAGAACACCAATTCCGACCATTATTCGGCCTTGAAGTACTTCGTTTTTAACCCATGTATTTGCGTGTTCTATAAAAGTCATAAGTAATATTTAATGTGATTTCTATTCGTAGATATCAAATTTTTCTGCGAAATTTTTCATGAACTCGGCATCAGCAAAGTTGGCTTCGGTCATTTTTGAAAGTTCAGCTAAGAATACATCAAACCGACCATTTTTAAAAATCGTCAGCATTTTACCTCCTTCTTTACAGGTAGCTTCATGCCAAACGTTTGGTGGAATTGTTAATGTATCTCCTGGAAGTAGAATTATTGTCTCTTCATCGAAAACCAGTTCCATCTCGCCTTCTAACATGTAGAAGACTTCGGTCATTATTTTATGATGATGCCGCTTTAAATGAAAGCCCGGTTTTAGGGTGTCTTCAATCAAACAAAGTTCACCGTTTGTGTCTCTTGAAGAAAGCTTAACAAAGCAGTGGTCTTGGGAATAGTTGTAATTCTCTCCAGTTCCTTTTTTGACGTATTGTTTCATGCTCATAATGTTTCTAGTCTCTTTGTTTTCAAATACAAGTAAATAGGTTAAGTTTCTTATCAAATCAAACTAATTCGCACCTTCTTTTTCTTTAGCCTACTGTTATTGGTTTTTTCGATTACGTCTTGCACAATTTCCGCATTTACACCAACATAAGCACAAGTTTGTTGTAGTTCAATTACGCCTAATTGGTCTTTTTGGAGTTGACCTTGTTTGAAGAACAAACCTGCAATATCACCTTTCGATATTTTATCTCTTCTACCACCTGTTATGTATACCGTTTTCCATTTTACGGGAATAGAAAGTGCAGCGATGTCTTGGTTCTTAATGTTTATGTTCTTTGGATTGATATCCTGGATAAAATTGGGTAGCGGCTCTCTTTCATAATGCAGAATGTAAGCACTCCCGTTCCTGTTCATACGAGCAGTTCTACCGTTTCTGTGCGTAAATTCTTTTAGGTGAGGTGGGAGCTGATAATGGAGAATAAACTTGATTTCGGGAATATCTAATCCACGAGCAGCCAAGTCTGTTGCTAATAACAGTTGGTTCGTTCCATTTCTGAATTTTATAAGTGCTCGTTCTCTGTCAAACTGTTCCATTCCGCCATGAAAACACTCGTGGTCAAAGCCATTATTATTCAGAAATTCACTTACGCGTTGAATGGTCTCTTTGTAGTTGCAAAAAATGATGCCAGGTTCGTACTGACCAATAAATGCCAGTGCTTTTCCTAAGGACTCTAATTTGTCTTTTTCTGGAGAGAATATCGTTTTAATAGTCAATTGCGCATCTCCATCTTCAATAAAATCGATGAGAACGGGTTTTTGCAATCCAACAAAATCGGGTATTTCGGCCTCATTGGTAGCGGACGTTAAGATGCGTTGTTGAACGTTTGGCAAGGCATCAAGAATTTCTGTCATTTCCGCTTCAAAACCTATTTCAAGCGATTTATCAAACTCGTCAAGCACAAGTGTGTTTATGTGTTCCAATGGATAGTTATCCCTTCTAAACCTGTCGGCTACTCGGCCGGGTGTACCAATCAGAATAGCAGGTCTGTGTTTTAAGTCAATTTTATCCTTGGTTCCAGCTCTGCCACCGTAAACGGAATTTACTTTAAATCCTGAACCCATTTTTCGAGTGACCTGTTCTATCTGTTGAGCCAATTCGCGCGAAGGAACCAGTATGAGCAATTGTAATTCACCGCAGTTTGCATCTAATTGTTCTATTAATGGCAAAAGAAACGCCAGTGTTTTTCCGGTACCGGTAGGAGAGAGAAGTACCACATCCGACTTAGAATGAATAGACTTATACGCCTCTTTCTGCATTGGATTGAGGTCGGTTATCTCAAATTTACTGAGCAAAGAGCGTGTTCGTTCGTTGCTTATTATCTCTTTTTGTTCTGGATTGTTCTCAGCCATTTCGTAAATGTGCTAATTAATTTAATGTAGAAATAGAATTCGGCAAAAAGCCTACAACAAATTTAAGTGAGACTCGGTGAGAACGGCATTGATTAGAACTCAAAAATCGATTGAGTTGTTTTAGCGAATTTCCTCTAATCAAAGGTCTTACAAGTGAGGTTACGTCGAACTCCGAGGGTTCAAATTCTAATAATTATTCAAAATAGAAAAACTCTTCCTCTAGCTCGCCAGTTGAATCATAAACACTTTTGTATTCTGCTATGATTACATCCTGATAACTGACCTGAATTGCAACCTCGATGAGAGGTGTTTTTGAATCATTTAAATAACACAATGAAACTTTGGTGTGCTCAACGCTAATATCTGTTCGTTCAGAACCTTTAGGGAATTCAGCGCGAATTTGATTCTGGTCTTCCAGAAAAGCATCATTCAACAGAGCATTTAGACTTTCTGTGGTTTCATTTAAGTATCGATTGCGATTTTCTTCAGTAAAAACGTCCATTTTCATATGTATTTTCGACCATGTGCCTTTTCAGTATATTCGAGAAAGCCCAAGATTAAATTTCTGATTAGTTTCAAATTTACAACAGAACGGTTTATTTCTTATGTGACATCTGCTAGCAATTGGGCGATAACTGTTTTCTCATCAAAACTTCAATGTCAAAAGGCGATTATTTTAATTACAAACTCACAGTTTCAAAATAACTTCGGACTTTAGAAATGTGTTTTTCCTTGTCTTCGTCACCTAACCAACTTGCTTTAAAACCGTTAATGGCCAATTGCATCAGTTGATTTTTAGTTAGGTTAAGGGCCTTGGCCGGAGCGTAATAATTCTCATTCATATAACCTCCAAAATAAGCAGGGTCATCTGAATGAATGGTTGCTAAGATTCCTTTATCCAGCATTTCTGCAACTGGATGGTCTTCCATTTTTTCGATGACTTTGAGTTCTAAATTACTGAGCGGACAAAGGGTCAAAGGAATCTGTTCTTCTACTAACCGATGCACCAATTTATCGTCGTCCAAACAACGGTTCCCGTGGTCTATTCTTATCACCCTTAAAAGGTCAAGGGCTTCCCAAATATACTCTACTGGACCCTCCTCACCAGCATGGGCAACTACTTTGTAACCCTGTTTTGCAGATGCTTCGAATATCCTTGCAAACTTACTCGGTGGATTGCCTAACTCTGATGAATCTAACCCTATTCCATCAATCCAATGTTTGAATGGTATGGAAGATTCAAGTGTTTTGAATGCTTCTTCTTCGCTCAAATGCCTGAGGTAAGACATAATTAGTTTATAAGATATATTTAGTTCTTTTTTGGCTTTTTCAAGGGCTTTATAGATGCCGTTGATTACTACTTCAAATGCAATTCCTCTTTCGGTATGTGTTTGGGGGTCAAAGAATACCTCAACGTGGACCACGTTTTGGCTGCTTACTTTTTTTAGGTAAGCCCAAGTTAAGTCGAAAAAATCCTGCTCATGAATTAACACTTGCGCACCAGCGTAATAGATATCTAAAAATTCTTGAAGGTTATTGAAATTGTATGCCTTCTTCAACGATTCAATAGAATCATATTTTAGGGCGATCTTATTTCTTTTGGCAATTTCAAACATCAGTTCCGGCTCAAAACTCCCCTCAATATGAAGGTGAAGTTCTGCTTTGGGAATGCCTTGAATTATGTTTTCTAAGTGAGATGATTCCATGAAGTTTTATGTTTTTCTGATTTTTTTGTTCTACAAGTTAAAGCAATCAGACTTCAATTTGAGCTCGAAAATTAAGGGCAAAAATAATGTGTAAAGCCCATTTTCAAATAAGGCTAAACTAAGATTTAATTAAAATAAAGCCGTAATAACACCAATTGAAAACCCGAATGAATCGCCTCTATCTGACCAAAAATCACGTTGCTCCCAAACTTGATTTTGGAATACATCTACAGAAATTGCTGTTTTTTCGTCGAAATAATATTCTAAACCAACGGTAGCTCGAGTTAAGAAAATAGAATTTCCTGTTTGGTCTATCGTTATTTCATTTCCGTTGATTGTTGCGAATGGATAATTGTATAATCGAATACCCGGTTGAACCATTAGAAAGCAACGAAATTTTTCGTCTCCAAAACGATAGCCAACACCAGCAAGAATATCGTTAAATGAAGTTTTTCCGCCAATGATATTGGTAGTGTTTATGTTTTCTAAAGAATATTCGGCACCTATATTATCGTAGTTGATTCGAGCAAAGATATCGTTGTTATTTCTGAGCCTAAATTCTATAGAAGTTTTGGTGATGATTCCGCCAGAAAGTGCTGAGGCATTGTTGCCGACATAACCCATTTCAATAGACGGTAAGAAAATGTGTCGTCCGAGTTCTTTGGCCTCAGCATCGTCCTGAGAGAAACCTGGTAATACTGAGAATAACTGAATACTGAGAAACAAAACCGTTAATTTGCTGTATTTCATAAAAAATGAATTTGGTACAAGTATATCCAAAACAAATCAACTGCTATCCTAGCCCACTTTAATTCTAAATACTCTTTGTACAATTGATATATGGCTAGTTAATAAGAAGGATAACTATTTACACCGGCTCTAATTTCAAGTACGGCTTTTGGGGGAGTTGTACTTTGATTTCATCTCCAACTGAAACGGGTCCACTTTCTAAAACAATGGCCATAATTCCAGATTTTCGGATTAAGTTTCCTTCTTTATCTCTGTCGAGTACCGCCTTCATTAAGCCCTTTTGAATGCCTTCGAGTTGGTTGCAGGGATTGCACAGCCCTGTTATTTCAATTTTAGCCGTATCTCCAAAAGATAGAATAGTACCTCTTGGAAGGTCAAGTATATCTAGACCTTCGGTTGTGATGTTCTCGCCCATTTCAGCAGCATGAACTTCAAAACCTTTCGTTTTTAGCTCTTCAAATAATTCGGAATGCATAAGGTGTACTTGCCGCAGGTTAGGCTTATTTGGGTTTTTGCCAACTAGGTACCGGTGCTTAACAGTTTTACCTAGGTGCACGTCGCCTTCAACTCCCAAGCCTTTGATTACGGTAATTTGCTGGCACTTTTCTTTGGTCAAGTTGTATGTTGAACGCTTGCTTACGGACTGAACTATTCCCATTTTCATCTACTGTTCTCTATTGTTTTTCTAATTTCACTAATCATTAGTGTTGAGCTTCGAATTCAGGACAATCGAGACGAATATTGTTATTGGACAATGTGCTCTTCAATAGATTACAGTAGTGCTCATTGTCTGAATTTTTGTAGAATTTACAGGAGTAGCAAGTGCGTTGAACCGCAATGATATCCGACTCATTCAATTTTGAAACTAGATTCAGAATGTTTGCCAATAAGTCTTGCTGTTCAGAAGATTTCAACTTCTCGATTTTTTGCCTTATTGGGTTAGCAAAATTTTCGACCTCTATGGTCATTTTTTTGCCTGCGCTAGTTAAAGAAAGTGTGTGACTGCGGCTGTCCGTTAACCCAACTTCCTTAGATACTAAACCCTTTGCAACTAGGGCCTTTACCGCGTCGCTTACAGTGGGCTTGGTCATGTTAAATTCCTTGGCTAAATAGCTAACTCCTCTAAGCTCTTGTTTATGGTATTTAAGGAAAATAAGAATTTGAATTTGGATTGGACTAAGGCCTGAGTTTTTACCGTGTTCCCACAGCAAAACTCTAAATGCTTCTGAAATCCTTTCAAGGCCGACAACAACTTTTGAGCTTGTATCATTTTGTTGTGATGTTAAATCAAATATTTTTTTCTCAGTTGCCATACCTTATTCGATTTGAATTTCAAAGTTAGTAATCCTAATTAAATTCTGAAGGAATAGGCATAACCTAAGAAATAGTTAGAACTCCTAGTTTAGGAGTCCTAACTATTTAGGGTAAATTTTTTACCCTTTTACATCTGCTATAGAAGCACCATAGTTGATGTGAAGCATATTTCCATTGGGAGTAAGCAACGCGGGAACAGACTTTATTCCAGCATTTTCAGCTTCTCCAATTCTGGTTGCATCTTCACCCAGGTGAACAATTTCTACGTTAGAAGCTCCAATAAGGCTAATGATTTCTTGTTCAGCACTTAAGCATACTGGACATCCAGCGTGATAAAAAATTGACTTTTTCATTTTAATAATGATTTAATAGTTAAACATGTTGCAAATATATAGTAAGGAGTCCTAACTAAACTATAATTGTCTTCATTTTTCTAGCCTTTCATCTTTGGTGTTTTTGTGGTTAATTGGTTGTGTTTGTATTCTCTGGGTTTCGATAACTAAGAATTTCATCGAAGGATGCGGATAAAAGGATGATTTCAGGTTTATGCAAATAAAAAAAGCGACCCAGGTTAACCCCAAGCCGCCATCCAAACCAACTATGAAATTTTAGTTTCTTAATTCAATTCGTTTAATAGTGTATTTGCTGCAAGCTTGCCCAATTCGTTTGAAGCTAAAGGACTTGCACCTGTAATTAGCTTTCGGTCAACGACTACAGTTTCATCAGATTCTGTATTGACAATATTGGCACCCAAGTTTTTAAGTCGTTCACTTACACCAGCCATCATGTGACCTGGCAGATATCCAACCATAGGAGTCATTTCATCGACTTCATCAGGAAAAACAGCCATGTTGTATCCTTTGTATATGAACTCATTGTTGTCAAGAGTAGTTGACAACAATGAACCTGGTCCATGACAAAGTGTAATGGTGAATAAGTCGTTTTCGTGTGCCCATTTTAATGTGTTTCCTACATTTCTATCTTCAGGAATTCCAATCATTGCTCCATGTCCGCCGGGCACAAATACCGCTGCATAGTCATTTACGTCTGTCAATGTATCCGCTATGAAATCGGCCAAGCTTCTTGGGCTTTCTAGCTGATTTTTATATTCAGCGTAAATGGCTTTTACATTTTCGTCTTCGTTCGGAAATGCCCACATTTCAAATACTACTGGTTTGCCTGTAGGCGTTACAATTTCGAAATCGAAACCAGCGTTCTTCAAATGCAACATAGGTACTAAAGCTTCTATTGGGTGATTTCCTGTAGAAAACAATTTGTCATTTTTCATCTTCAGATTTTTTTGCTCAGTAAAAATGACAAGTATCTTCGATTTACTTCCTTGGTACTTTTCGTAATCGATATTTTCATAATCGGTTGTAGCTACCGTACCTAATGTTAATGCAAGAGAAGAAGGGCTGTATGAACCATCGGCTTCCTGTTTAGGTTGAGTACTTACGTAAATTGCCACAAAGGCAATTACTACAACGGCTACTAATCCAATTCCAATTTTTTTAATCATGATTTTTTGTTTTTGAGGTGTTATATATTCTAATTTATTTTGATTACAATTTTTCCTTTTGCTCTGCCAGAGGCTAGGTGTTTGAACGCTTCTATTGCTTCCTCGAATGGATATACCTTATCGATAATAGGCTTCATTTTTTCATCCTCGATTAACGCTTTTATTATTTCTAAATGAGCTCCATTGGGGTGCATGAAAATGAATTTGTACGCAGCATTCTTTTCTCTACTTAATGTCGCAATTTCATCAGACAGCTTGTAGTCAGTCATCCCAAACATTTGAGCACTTTCTTCATCCAACGGACCAACAATACTCACTACTTTACCACCGGGTTTTACCACCTCAAAGGATTCAGTAGTGTAGGCTTTACCTAGGGTGTCGAATACAATGTCAACATCATTTGCAATGGTTTTGTAATCTTCAGTTTTGTAATCAATTACTCGGTCTGCACCTAAGGCCTTGACCCACTCTACGTTGGCAGTGCTTGTGGTGGTGTAAACAAATGCACCTTTTGATTTTGCGTATTGAATGGCCAAGCTACCAACACCACCTGAACCAGCATGGATAAGTATTCTATCGTTTTCTTTGAGCTGAGCATATTCGAGGGATTGCATTGCAGTAAGTCCGGCTAAAGGAATGCTTGCCGCTTCTTCAAAAGAGACATTACCTGGTTTTTTTGATACCGCGCTATTGGTGACGGCAACGTACTCTGCAAGTGTGCCCATTTGTTCTTGAGGAACACGTGAGTGCACCAAATCACCAATTTCAAAATTACCTACGTCGTTTCCTTTTTCAACCACAGTACCACTTACATCATAGGCCAAGGTACATGGTAGTGGAATAGGAAGTAAACTTTGTAAGTTCCCAAGAATTATGCTTTTGTCAATTGGGTTAATGGCTGCCGCTTTTACCTCAATCATTACATCGTTGGGCCCCATGTTCGGTTTTGGAATTTCGTTGAAGATTAAACTTTCGTTTATTTCTCCGTATGCTTTTAACTGCAGTGCTTTCATGCTCTTTCTACTTATGGTTTCACTTATATGAGGCAAAAGTAGAGTAGGTCTTTTGGGCAGAAATTGACCTATGGTAAGAAAACTATTTTTTTGCTTTTTCGACTCGAATTCGACTCAGGCTTTCCTGGGTTATGCCAAGGTATGAGGCAATGTGGTAGTTACGGGTAGATTGCTCAATGTTAGGGTATTGTTCAATGAACAAATCGTAGCGTTCGGCAGCAGTTAGCTGCAATTGGTTCAATATTCGTTTGTGTAAACTAACCACATGGCGTTCTAAAATAAAGCGCTGAAATGGTTCGTATTCTGGAAATAAAGCTAGCATTTCATTTAGCTTGGCGGCGTTAAATTCAATAACGGTAGAGTCCTTAAGACATTCGACCGAGAGCGTAGCCGTTTCTTTGTTATGAATGGCAATGTAGTCGCTTATCCACCAATTTTTAATGGCAAATTGGAGGGTATGTTCTTTGCCGGTTTTATCAATGCAATAAGACCTTAGGCAACCATCAGTTACAAAGTACACCTTCTTTACGGGTTGCCCCTCGCGCAGTAAAACAGACCCTTTGTGAAACAACCTTTCTTTAGAGATTAAATACAAGTATTCTTCAGCATCTGGGCTAAGGTCTATTTGTCCTTTTATTTTTTTAATAAGCTCTTCCAAGGATAGTGCACTAGTTGCCAAAAATAGACTTACTCATGATGTTAGCTGCTATTCTATCTCTTCCAAAACCGAACTTCCTTCTGATTTATCGCCGCTGGTCCACTGCCACGTTTCGTGCAAGCGGATTTTTCCGTTGGCAAGTATTTCGGGTTTAGAGAAACAAACACCGGTCATCAGTTCGCCTTTATGGTTTACTTGGTGGTAGCACATTTCTATGTTTCCATCCTCATCAACCAAGCCCATTAAATGTCCTGTTCTTATTTGACCACCCGTATAGCTGGAAGTAAGCACATTTCCATGTTGCTGGTATTCGAAAACGGTTTCTGCTGAGGTTTCTCCGTTCTCTGAGTTCTGAATGGGTCTGAATTTTTTGTTGTTGTAGTCAATTTTCACAACTACAAACTTACCTCGTTTTTTGTGTCTGAATCAGCTGAAAATACCACCTGAGTGCAGCAAGTTATCTTTTCGTCTTTATTGTATTCATTTTAAGGTTCAAATTTTCGAATTTGTCTTCTAATTCAAGAATTTGGTGCGGCTCGTCCTGTAAGTACTTTTCAAAAAATTGCAATACGAACGTACTGCTAATTTTGTGAGCTAGGGTTGGGGCTATGGAACCCGATTCGTTGATAACAGGAATGTTTATCATGAGTGGGATATCCATAAAGCTAGCGTGACCCGAGTGTAGAATTTTCCCTTCATAAAAGTCAGTAGAATTGCCTCTTTGGTAGATGTGTTCATTAAGGTTGGGGTGGTCTTCTGGCCAGTCTGAAGACAAGTAAGCAAATGGTTTAGAAAAGGAAGTATCCAGAACATTGCCCCATTGAACGCCATCTAAGTTGAGGCCAGCTTTTATTCTTGAATCGTAAATCAATGCCTCTCCTGCGGCAGCTCCACCTTGAGAGTGACCAAAGACTCCAATCTTTGTAAGGTTCATGTGTTGAGCCAATGGAATCTCTGTTTTTAAGTTGTAGAGGTGGTCAATGACTAATGAAATGTCTTTAGCCCATCGCAGGGTTATGATATTCGCCACGTAGTTTCGAAGTAATTCTTCTACAGCTGCAAACTCTTCTTTTTTTGTTTTTGCTTTTAAGTAATCTTGAGTGGAACCCCAAGCCAATTTGCTCATGGCTTTAGTGTTGTGTTTTCGGTCAAATTCTTGATTGTAAAATAGCATGCTTCCATCTGGGAAAGACGAACCGGTGCTCTCGTAAGTAGGATTGATATTAACTACAATAAAACCGCGACTGGTAAGCTCTTCTAACAAAGCATAATAGCCTGTGGCATTTGTATAGATGCCTGGTGAAAATATAAGAACAGGAAATTTGCCTTTAGCAGTGTTAGGATTCACATATGTGTTTGTTTCAATGCAATCGAGGTAATTTAATGCGGCATCTGGTATACCATATTTACGGGCAAAACCCACTCGCTCTGCTTTTGTTAAATAGGGTTCAGTAGGTTCGTTATTTAATGCTGCTGGGTACCAAATTTTGAGCATCAATTCTCGGTTGTCGCTTGGTTCTGGTGAAATTATTTCTGGTGCGCCAGTTTTGAGATGGTAATGCAGCGCGCCAACTGCATATTTTCCGGTCGGTTGCGGAAGTTCAAAAATCGGAAGACCAATAGATAAAACACTGCCCAGAATCAAAGAAAAACCTAAGATTAATGACGTTACAATTTTTTTGAATCGCGATGTTCCAAAAAAAGACTTGTTCTGGATTGCAGTTATCACGAAAAAAAATGACAAGAAGTAAATTGGAATCATCTGCCAACGATACCCTTCAAATACTAAATGAGTTAAAAGGATACTAATAAATCCGGCAATTGCAATACGACGTGATTTCAGTGGTAATTTGAACAACAATTGAGCTGAAAGTATGGGAAGTATTGCCGAAAGAAGGAGTAAAGTGATTTCTAGGGTTCTCATTTTTTGGTCAAAGAAAGGAATGGAGGAGATGAGCAACCAAAATAACCCTATGGACAACCAATGGACAGCTAAAAATTACTTTCTAAAGCTCTGATAGTATGTGAAATAGGTTATCGTTCTTATTAAGCTCTAACTTTTTTCGCAAGCGATACCGGGCTTTATTTACACTGTCCGGTGTTATGTTTTGCAGCTTAGCAATGTCCTTGGTGCTTAGATTTAGCCTTAAAAAGGCCGATAGTTTTACATCGTTTGCACTTAAGTTGTCACTCTTAGCTTTCAAGGATGTCTTGAAATTTGGATATACTTTTTCAAAATCAGCATAAAATGTGGTCAAATTGATGCTGTCAGGATTCGAGTTGAGTAGAGCCTTTATGTGTTTTAATAAGTCCGTTTCTAATCGCTCAATATTTAATTCCTGTTGGGTAAGCGTTTGCTGTTGTTGTCTTTTTTCAATCTCTTCAACTAGTTGCTGGCTCCTTGAAGTTTTGTCTTTAATTCTACCCAGTTGTTCTCGTCTTTTAAAAAATGGAATGGCAATAAATAGCACCATGTATAAAGCCATTGCGGAGATAAAAAAAACGCAAATGAGAAACCAAGTATCGGTATTTATTGTGAACTCCATGAGTTTGGTATTCCAATCAGAATTTATGGATTCCAAAAATAAGCAGTTGCTTTTGTTTTAAACCGATTTGTTAGCAAGCCAAACAAATGACCGGATAAGCAGTGATGCTAATAGCGTACGAATATTGAAGTTTCTTAATTGTTTCGAGGAGGTCTTTGGCCTTTCTTAGGTTTTGGTGCATTCTGTAATTCCTCTTCAGTAATAAAACCATCTTGATTGGTGTCTATTTTTACAAACCGCTCTTTTAATGGTCCTTTTACTTCAGTTTGTGCAAGTTTTCCGTCTTTGTTGGTATCCATTTTTGACAACAACTGAGTATAGGTTGGAGGCGTTTTTCGTTCTTGTTGAGGTCGGTCTTGACCAAAGGAAAGATTAGCTATTGAAACAAAGGCAATAACTAGGATAATTGAACTCTGATATTTTAAGTTTCCGTTTTTTTGATTCATCATGTCTTAAATTTTAATTGTGTTTTTTTCAAGAAATACCTCATATCAACGATTAACTATAGAATGATTTTAATGAATAGCTCGAGCGATATGACAGTGTATATTTAATAAGACGGTAAATGAGACAATAACCTTCGAATTTTTATTTTCAATTACGAAAAGGATGTAGCTTTTGATTTTATAATACCGTACATGCGATTTCGGTGATAATTGTAGAACTCGTCTCTTATTGCTTTTAAAAACGAATCAGTTGTTGTTTAATCTGATAGCTCTCGACATGCTTTCTACCTCTTATTCCAAATTTGAACAAGTACACCAACATCAAATTTTAATAGTGCATTGCACTGCTCCTTCACTAGACTCGTTGTTTGATTTATAACTGTCTCTGAAGTTCCTTCCGTTAGGTAAGGAGCATAATGAAATCCAACTTTAGGTGCGATATTTAATTTTTCGTTAAGCTTAAACCAATATCCTGCGGTCAAACTGAACGATGCTCCAATATGTAAGGACTTTACTTTTGCATCGTCAATAACATAAGATTCATTATTCACCTTCTTATTCAATAGGCCAGTCATTAAATTTAATCCCAATTCCCCAAAAAAATCACCGAATTTATCTCTGTTTTCACAATGTACTAGGTAGCCTAGTTCTAAGGTGTTGAAGGATAAATTTATATTTAGATTGTCATTTTTTGTCTTACTGCTAGTGCGTGAAAAATTTATGGCAATACCTGAACTGAATTGTTTTTTTGATTTAAATAGGTACGATATATTCGAGCTGAATCCATGAGAAAGCAAGGGCTGTTTTTCATTTAAGAAAGGACGGCTGTAATTGTAGGTTTGAATTAGATTGTCAAATTGTTTAGCATACAGATAGTCATAACCGATACCAAAATTTAAACTTTGCCCGTGGCACAAATAACTTAAAGAAAGGGCCAATATGGAAACGAATAATTTCATTTCCGATTACGATTGAAGAATGTTCATTACTTCACGATAGCCTGTTTCCATTGCACCATGAACCGTTTGGTGGTGCCCGTTTAAATTCATTGCTTCTCCTGCGAAAAACAGTTTATCATCAATGGATTCGGCTGCAATATTTCTGGCATTTCCGATGCCAACTTTACTATACGAATACGCACCTTTAATGAATGGTTTTGTTGTCCAATTTTCTACATGAGCATCTAAAAAAGAAGCAGTCGCTTGGCCTGAATACATTTCGTCTAGTTCACCGAGGAGGGCAGTTGTTATAGCGACATCACTTCCTAATGATGTTAAGTATTCAGCTTGTTTGCCCATTACAAATGCTAATAGCACATGGTCATTACCTTTCTTGCCAATTATTTCATCTGCGTATGCAGCACAAATTTCTCCTCCGGCAATATTTTCGTCGTAAAATTTAGAACTAAACTTCAAGAAAACTTTTAGACTGGCGCCCATGCCGATTTTATTAAATGCTCCAGTTTTTGTTGACGGAAGTGCAGGGACGAATTCAATGTACCCTTCTTGCAATATTGGAATAGGAATCGTAATAATTACCTTGTCACCTTGGTAAGAGGTACCGTTTGCATCTGATACTATCACAGTGCTTTCGGAGTATTCAATTTTATTAATCGGGGTATTTAATTGAATGGAATCTTTTATGGTCTTGGTTACGTTTTTGTCAATTAAATCGTAAATAGTTTCTTCGAATTTGTAGTCTGCATTCCCTGAATTCCAATTTTCTTCTTCGGCTCCGGTCCACTTGATAGAAAGTTCATTTGAATCTGCGCCGAAATCTCCCGCAATTTGCTCTACCAGATAGTTGTAGTCATCCCCCAATCCTTGTTGTTGTGCATATTCAGCGAATGAAATATCAGGGAGTTCTCCGTTTGTAGCTATAATAGATTCCACATCCTTGGGAATTGAAGACGTTATTTGATTTTTAAACCAATACACGGCTGCAGAATTGTCCTTCGTGAATTTAGCCTTTGAACTTTTTGCTAAATCTCCTAAAATAGAATTTCGTCCATGCAACCACTGTGCTCCAAGGTCTATCGGGAAATCAGCAAAATCGGTTCTTTTGCCAATTCTACCGCCTACAATAGCTGAGGCTTCCAAAATGGTAAAGTCTATTCCATGTAATTTTAGAAGATAACCTGCGTATAGTCCTGCCACGCCTGCGCCAACGATAAGAACTTTGCCAGAAAAATTTGAATCTACAAGTAATGTTTCCTTTCTACAGGAACTGAACAGGGCAGGACTGATGCCCAAAGCGAGGGTGGCTAAAAGTGATTTTGCAATAAATGTGCGTCTGTCCATAATTTTATTTTCTGGAGGTATTTGGTTTCACTACCAAAATCAATACTAATGCGGGGGTAATTCAATTTTCGAGCACATGCAAATTTCTCTTGATTCAAATGTAATCAACTGCTTATTGAATTTGAATAGGATTATCAATTCTTACTTTCAAAAAAACAGAAACCTTTATTGGTAATCATTTTGTGTGATGCTGAGGTTTTGTAAGCATGCTAAAATCCAACGCATTTACCATTCGTAATTGAATTTGATTGGTTACCCAGTTTTAGTGCGACATTCTAATTGGAAAATTATTTTTGTTTCAAATGGATTCCGTCGAACCAAATACTAAAAGCTCGAAGTGCCTTAATTGTAAGAAAGAATTGGCCGATGAATTTAAGTTTTGTCCGTATTGTGGGCAAAAGAACACCAATACCAACCTTTCTTTTGGGCAATTAGCTGGGGATTTCCTTACGAACTATTTTACGTTAGATTCCAAGTTTGTTCGGTCTATAATTCCCTTCTTATTCAAGCCAGGTGCACTAACCCTCCGCTTTATTGAAGGGGAGAGGCAATCGTATGCGAACCCAGTTCGATTGTACATAATTATTAGTTTTTTCTATTTTTTTGTCCTTAGCTTTTTAGCAGGAAATATGGCTGAGGCTATGAAACCTGTTGCTAAAGCTCAGTTAAGCAATGATTCAACTGAAATCGCAGAAGTTGTAATTGGGGATACGCTTCAAACAGAACTATTTGATACCCTTTCTGAAAAAAAAAAATATGTTATTCCAACGAATTCTGGGGCTACCATAAATGTAGATACCTCTTCAGGTTGGCCATTGTCAAGTGAACAGTGGAACGTTTTTTTTAGCAAAGAAACTCAAGATATGACTGCTGACCAGTTGTACGATTCAATGCGGGTAGAAAACAGAACTCCATTTAACCAGCATGTGGTTAGGCAAATGATTCGAGTTAAGAAAAGTGACAAAGAATTTGTGTGGGCTTTTTTCTTTAAAAACCTATCCATCATGATGTTTTTATTGCTGCCCATTTTTGCCTTAATTCTTAAGTTGCTTTATGTGAGAAGGAAGACGCTTTTTATAAAGCATCTGGTGCATACACTCCATATACACTCATTTGCATTCCTTATTTATGGTTTGTCCCTTTCTGTTACAATTTGGTTGGTTGACATCAGTTAGTTGAAATACGTTGCCTTATTTACTGTAGCTGTTTACGCTTATTTTTCCTTTAAAAGGGTGTATCAGCAGCGGCACAAAAAGACGCTTTTTAAATTTATCATTACCGGAGGTTTATATTCTATATTCCTGCTTATTGCAACTACGCTAGAGCTTTTCCTGTCACTTCTGATTTTTTAAACTGGGATTCATTTTATGGATTGGGTTAAACCAGATTAGTAATAAAATGGCTTTTAATTTATCCCTTTAGACCAGCTCAAACAGTCATCAACTTTTATACGCCTGCTTCACCATAACCTTAACCACTATATGGTGGAAGGGTTTTACAATAGCCATATACCAACGCCCAAAGCTGTTGTTGTATTCAACCAAGGTGGTCACTTTTATGTTGAATGTAGCCTCACCTGAGTTATAAATGCTTACTCTAAAATTGAGGTGTTTATCATCTGCACCCATTATAATTTCATTAGGTTCAATGCTGAATATTTTGAAGAAACCAACATAACCACCTACTTTAAAGTTTTCATGAAAGTCTGCTGGTTTCTCTGTTTTTAGCCCGAATACTTTTACCAAAGAATTCCGGAGTCGCATTAAAAACTCTATCCATTTTGGAACTTTTGCAAATACTAGTCTCGATATTTCTGCCAAACTATCTTGGTGATTGGTGGTCGAAAAAGTATCGGTAAAATCAATTTTTGGAAGGGTAGTTTTAATGCCTTCGGTTTTGGGAATGGGTTCGAGTTTTACTTTCATGATTTTAATAGAATGCCACCACCGTAACATATAGGTGGCGTGTATTTCAAAACTATATTTTATCTACTCTTCGCTTTTAACCAAGGGGGATTTTATCGCTAATTTTTTTCAACTCTTATCTTAAGTCAATGGATTTGAAATGCAGCCAAATCACCTTTGTCTCAGTAAATTTTACAAGCACAGAATGTATGAAGCAGACAAGTACAATAGCATTTTTATTCACTATCAATTTCCTCCTCCTGATGTCTTCTTGCACCATTGAAAAAAGAGTGCATATGAAGGGATATCATATAACCTCAAACCTTGGTGATAAAAATAAGGCAGCAAAAAAAGCCAGAAAGGAAAAGAACGAAAACGCTAACAATAAACAAGAATTGGTAGAGGTACAATCGGATTTGTCTCTTATGAAATCAACTCCTTTAGTGGCCAATGTTGGTGAAGGAAGGTACTTAAATGAAATACCTCAATTAGAAAAATTGGAAACAGAAATAATATTAGAGACGAAAATTGGAACACAAGAAAAAAAGAAAATAGAACCCTTAAAAAGAAACAAAATGAAAACAGTAAAAGAAGATACCCTAACTAACAATGCCGATAGAAAGAAAATGACAATTCAGCGCAAAACTGCGTTGGTAAATGGTTGGAGCCTAATATTTATGGCGGTTCTTGCTGGATTGGCAATTCCGTCATTAGGAACTTTAACTGCAAGTATTTGCCTAATAGGTATTTTTATATTGGATGCAGTGGTTTCTATTTGCATGCTCAAATACCATAAAAAAGAACAACCAAAACTCTCTAAGTTAACGAGTCTTTTTAGACTGATTTACACAGCCATTTTGGGAGTTGCAATTGGTCATCATATAGCTGGAAGTGTTGCAATGTTCAATCACATTTGGGGAATAGGTTTAATAGCCTTTGGCGTACACTTGATTTGCCTTGGGTTTCTATATAACAATGAAGGCGGTAAGAAATGGGTAAATATTCTTATAAAGTCCTTGCTCATAGCTGCAGGTGTAGGGTATTTAATTCAATATATTGGAATATTGGTGGTAGCAAATCCACTAGCATTTGCAGCGTTAATAGAACCTGTTTTTATTCTTCCTATGATTTTGGGTGAGGTACTTTACGCCTTATGGATGATTGTCAAAGGAGGGAAGTCAATAAACGAATAGCGCTACTTTTTTTGTTGTTCTTTTTGAAGAATTCGTTTTCGGATACGGCTCAACGATTCTGGAGTAACGCCAATATAACTTGCGATTTGATGTTGAGGTACGCGGTTAATGAGGCTAGGATTTTTTTCCATTAAATCATTAAAACGTTCTTCCGGAGAAGAAGTCATAAAAGAGGCCATACGCTCTTGGAGTTTGCCTGCATCTTTTTCTACTTCAAATTTTATAAACTCTGCAAGTCTAGGAATGCGGTCGCACATTTCATCAATCAACGACTGGCTGCCGACTGTGAGCAGACAATCTTCGGCACATTCTAAAAAGTGTTTAGAAGGGGTTTGGTTGCTGTAGCTTGAAAAAGAATTTACCGCGTCGCCTTCGGTGTAGAAGGCGATGGTTTTTTCAATTCCGTCTTTAATATAATATTCTCTAACGCAACCGCGAACCACAGCATGACAAGATTTACTTATCATTCCTTCTCTCAGTAACACATCACCTTTTTTAAATTCCTTTAAGTTGGTGTGCTCGACAATGATATCGGTTTCATCAGGCCGCAGAAAAGGAAAACTGGATACAAATGCTCTAAACTCTTCTTCCATTACTCAATTGATTTCATACTGTTTGTTGAAATGCACTTATATCAAATATAAGTAGAGCGGAAGGTTTTGGTAATTTATAATTTGTTTGTCGAACGCGATACAATCGCGCACGAGCGGGGAATACTTTTACCAAAGAATTCCGGAGTCGCATTAAATACTCTATCCATTTCGGAACTTTTGCAAATACTAGTCTCGATATTTCTGCCAAACTATCTTGGTGATTGGTGGTCGAAAAAGTATCGGCAAAATCAATTTTTGGAAGGGTAGTTTTAATGCCTCCGGTTTGGGGAAGGGACTCTAGTCTTACTTTCATGACAATTCAAGTGTATTCAATTTTTGAGCAAAACCAAGCAGCAAAAAATAAGAATAGAAAAGACGACTATAATTTTTATAGAACGTGATGCAATCGAGCACGAGCTTGTTTGACCTCACTTGAAGCTCGAAACAACATAAGCTGTCTTTGATTTGCAATAACATTGGCTAGATGTCCTAAAGGGAAAAAATTCTAAAGTCAGAATTAAATAACTAAAACCGCGTACAAATTGAGAAATGAATTTCAATTTAATGTAAAGGTTTTATGCGCTTGTAAAAAAAATACTGACCTTCATCAATAAAATAGATGCCTTTATATAAATGTTGTTTGAGGTTTCTTTTTTTTTCCTACCATTGTCAATGATTTGTTAAACTAAAAACAAGTATTATGAAAAAGACAATGATATTATTATTAGGTTCTACTCTATTTTTTGGGTCTTGCCAAAAGGAAAAATTAACTGCAAATCCTGGTGCCAAAGAGACTGAGGAATACCAACAAAAGGAAAAAAGAAATGGGGCTTCCCATGATATCACTATTCAAAATGATTTTAATTCGGCTCTTAACAATTCGACAGTGTATAATATTGGGCTAAACACTATGTTCTTCGAATCGACAATGAATTTAGCCGATTTTTCTGAATCAGATATTGGGGAAGTATTTGGAACTTTAAATGGGGATTTAATCTCTGTTTCTTTAAACAATACTCAATATTGGTGTTGGGTAATTTCATTAAATGCAGATGAAAATACAACTTGGTTGAATAATCAAGTAAATGTTAATGGTGATTTTGAACATTCTATAGAATGGGAAAATGAAAATACGTTATCAACTCACAAGACTTATATTGTGGCAATTCCTGATGATTTAATGATAGAAGATGATATTTACAATATTTCAATATCTACAGAAAAGAATGGGGTAATGCTTCAAGATGAGAAGAAAAAGAAACGTTGCGTCTGTCCCGTGAGGACTTTTGAAGATACTGGTTTTTAATCTTTCGTTGAAAGTAGAACTTTGAAAAAAGTTGACTAATTTCATGAAATAAGGATAAAACCGAGGTGCATCCTCGGTTTTATTTATTCTCGGCTAATAAAAATTTGCAATATTTAAGTTTCCAGAATATCAAATATTTGGGTAAATTAAATCGCATTTTAATAACAATACTTATTCCCCCCAATAATCTTCAGTGCAATACGTTGCCTAGCCACTTTTGGATTAAACGGTTGCACCTTGGTAAAACGTTTTATGCCCATGAGTTGCATGCGCAATTCATCGCCTTCGGCAAATGAATTGAGTGCGTCTTTTCCCGCTTTATTGATTTTATCGGCAACATCGTAAATGTACGTTTGTACCATAGCAATTTGCTCTTGAACGTTTTCTTCGCCTTTCATTCCTGCTAGTTTTTCTACTCGCAGCAAGACACTTTCGGCAGCGTAAGTCCATATTGCCATGTCGGCAATGTTGGTCAATATTTCCTGCTCTTTTGCCAATGTCATCATTAGCTTTTGGGCAGCAGAACCGGCCACCATAAGCACCGATTTTTTAAAGTTTTGGATATAGCCTTTTTCGCGTTCAAACAAGGCATCCCCCGGTTCAGAGAAATCAGGAATAGACATCAGTTCATCGGCTACTTTCATAGCGGGGCCCATTAAATCTAATTCGCCTTTCATGGCTTTTTTGAGGAGCATATCTACAATCAGCATACGGTTGATTTCGTTGGTGCCTTCAAAAATTCTATTGATACGCGCATCGCGGTAAGCACGGTCCATAGGTGCTTCGGCAGAGAAGCCTATTCCGCCATATATCTGAACACCTTCATCGACAACGTAATCAGTTACTTCAGAACCCAATACTTTAAGAATTGCGGCCTCAGCAGCAAACTGTTCCACACCTTTCAAAAGTGCTTTTCCGTGTTCCATGCCGTCGGCTTCGAGTTGCTTAATTGCATTGCCCATGTCTCGTGTACATCGGTACAGCGCAGATTCTAAAACATAGGTTTGAATAGCTTGTTCGGCAATTTTATGACGGATAGCACCGTATTTAGAAATAGGTCTGCCAAACTGGTTACGTTCGTTAGTATAGTTAACCGACATGTCAATGCCTTTTTTACATCCGCCCAAACAAGCTCCGGCCAACTTAATTCGGCCAATGTTCAGGATGTTCAAGGCTATTTTAAAACCTTTGCCTCGTTCTGAAAGTAGATTCTCTACAGGTACTTTGCAGTCGTTAAAAAACACTTGAACCGTAGAAGAACCTTTAATGCCCATTTTCTTTTCTTCTGCACCAAAAGAGATGCCTGGATAATCGCGTTCAACGATAAATGCTGATAGGTTTTCGTCATCGTCTATTTTGGCAAAAACGGTATAAACGTCCGCAAAACCACCGTTGGTAATCCACATTTTTTGGCCGTTGAGCACGTAGTTTTTTCCGTCTTCGGTGAGGGTAGCTTTTGTTTTGCCAGAGTTCGCATCCGAACCTGAGCTAGGTTCCGTTAGGCAGTAAGAAGCTTTCCATTCGGCAGTTGCCAGTTTAGGAATGTACTTGTCTTTTTGTTCCTTATTACCGTAGTAGAGGATAGGTAATGTTCCAATACCAGAATGGGCAGAAAAAGCAACCGCAAATGAATGACCAGCTCCAGTCACCTCTGTAACCAACATTCCCGTAACAAAGTCTTTTGCCATACCACCATATTCTTCGGGAATAGAAACACTGAGCATGCCTAATTCGCCAGCTTTTTCGAGCAACGAAGGCATAAGACCTTCTTCCATAGCATCTATCCGGTCTAAGTTTGGAAATACTTCCTGCTCTAAAAAATCATTACACGTTTGAGCAATCATTTTTTGTTCTTCATCCCACTCTTCTGGAATAAATATGTTTTTCGCCTCTGTTTCTTTGATTAAGAATTCTCCACCTTTAATGCTCATACTTCGCTTTTTAAACGTATTAGGTATTACGCAAAACGTCTGGACGTTGCCTTGAGACGTGATACGTAATACGTTTACGCGTTATACATTATAAAATCTCATATACTCCAGCCGCACCTTGACCTGTTCCCACACACATGGTAACTAACCCGTACTTCTGATTTCTTCTTTTCATTTCATTAAATAATTGAACCGAAAGTTTTGCACCAGTACAACCCAAGGGATGACCCAATGCAATGGCACCACCGTTTACATTTACGATGTCTGGATTAAGACCCAATTCTCGAATAACCGCAACGCTCTGTGAAGCGAAGGCTTCGTTCAGTTCAACTTGTTCAATATCGTTAAGGGTAAGACCTGCTTGTTCCAACGCTTTTGGAACTGCTTTTACAGGACCCATTCCCATAATTTTTGGTTCGACGCCAACCGGAGCGTACGATAGTAACTTGGCAATTGGTTTGAGCCCCAATTCATTAACCATCTTTTCGCTCATTACAATGGCGAATGCAGCACCGTCGCTGGTTTGAGAAGAGTTCCCTGCGGTTACTGAACCGGTTGCATTAAACACAGGCCTCAGTTTGGCCAATATTTCCGTATTGGTATTTTGCCTTACACCTTCGTCGGTATTAACCGTATATTTTTTGGTTTCTCGTTTTCCGTTATTCAAGAATACTTCTTCAACTTCAATTGGTACAATTCCGTCCTTAAAGTTTCCGTTTTTGATTGCTTCTGCCGCTTTTCGGTGCGAGTGAAAAGCAAACTCATCTTGCTCTTCTCTCGAAATCTTGTAGCGTTTTGCAACTTCTTCTGCAGTAAGTCCCATTCCCCAATACCAACCCGGGTTTTGTTTTCCAACTTTATGGTTTGGAACAACCCTCCAGCCGCCCATAGGAATAAGGCTCATACTTTCGGCACCTCCAGCTATAATACAATCGGCCATTCCGGCTCTAATTTTTGCAGTTGCGATAGCGATGGTTTCTAGCCCAGAACTGCAATAACGATTTACCGTTTGTCCAGGAATCTTATCCGAATCAAAACTCATTAACGAAATCAAACGACCCACATTCAAACCTTGTTCCGCTTCGGGCATTGCATTACCAACGATTAAATCGTCAACTCTTTCTGCATCCAATTCTGGAACTTCAGCCAATAGTCCTTTGATAACTTGGGCCGCTAAATCATCAGGTCTTAAGAACCTAAATCCGCCTTTGTTGGCTTTGCCTACGGCACTTCTTTTTGCTGCTATAATGTATGCTTCCATATATTTTTTAATTCTTAATGTTGAATTCTCAATTTTGAATTCGATTAACCTTGGCTAGATTTTACAATTGCGGTTAATATTCGAATGAGCTCATCAACATCATTTATGTATTCTTTTAGGTCAACCTCCACTAAATCACTTTCGTTCAATAGCATCAGCCAATATTTTGTTTCTCTTGCTTCTTTAGAGGAAATAGACAATTTATGTGTGAAGTCCTTACGCGAATAGGCAGCAGTTGACTCCTGCACGTTTGCCCCGATACTTGTTGCAGAGCGCAATAATTGTTTAGAAATAATGAACTCTTTTTGAGCGATAAGAATTTTGTACAGTCCAATAATCTTCAGTGCAAACTGAAAACTTTTCTCTTGTATTACATTATCCTTTTTCATCTTCTACCAATTCAGTATTTCCGTCTTGCTAATAATTAAAAACTTAAAATTCAACATTCAAAATTTTCGAAATTTTCAATTTCGAAGAACTTTCCCCGTTTTAATTATACTCTGCAACCTTTCCAATGTCTTCCTCTCAGCGCACAACTCTAAAAATGCTCTTCTTTCCATATCCAGTAAATACTGCTCAGATACTTGTGTTTCTTCAGATAAATCACCACCACAGAGTACCCAACCGAGTTTCTCAGATATCAATTGGTCGTGCTCCGACATGTAATTACCCGATTTCATAGAGTCAGCACCAACGTACACAATACCCAATCCCTCTTGACCAAGTACCGTAATGTCTGTTCGTTGTTGAGGTTGAGTGTAGCCGTTGCTTGCCAGTTGAATTGCTGCTTCTTTGGCTCTGGTCAATTGTAATTTTCTGCTTACAACAACTTCATCAATTCCCTCTCTAAGATATCCTAAGTCAAAAGCTTCATGAGCCGATGTTGCCACTTTGGCTTGTCCTATCGTTAGGAATTTATTTCGGAGGGAATTTATTTTAATGTCACCATCTCGAAATGCATCGCTGCAACGTAATGCAAATTCCTTACTGCCCCCACCTCCTGGAATAACACCGACACCAAATTCTACAAGTCCCATGTATAGTTCGGAATGTGCAACCACTTTGTCGGCGTGCATACTCATTTCGCAACCGCCGCCTAACGCCAAATTATGTGGAGCAACAATTATTGGAATACTCGAATAACGAATGCGCATCATCGTGTTTTGGAAGGCTCGAATCGCGAAATCTAATTCGTCGTATTCTTGCTCCACAGCCATCATAAATATCATTCCCACATTAGCACCAGCAGAGAAATTATCACCAGTATTTGAAATAACTAATCCTTCATAATCCGCTTCGGCTAAGTCAATGGCTTTGTTGATTCCCGCAATTACTTCACCGCCAATGGTGTTCATTTTGGTGTGGAATTCCAGATTTAGAATACCGTCGCCGATATCAGTAATTGTAGTTCCAGAGTTTTTCCAAACGGTGTTGCTTTCCCGGAGTACATTCAGGTCTATAACTTGGTCTGCACCTGGAATTATGATTTGTTTTTTCGAAGCTATGTCGAAGTGCGTTTTGGCGCCGTTTTCATTGGAATAAAAACTTGTTGAACCAGAAGCAATCATTTCTTCCACCCATGGAGCAGGGGAGTAGCCTTCGGATTTCATTTGCTGTAGAGTTTGTTCAACACCCAACACATCCCAAGTAGCAAACGGGCCTAATTTGTAGCCAAACCCAGCACAAACGGCATCGTCTATTTTGTAGAGTTCGTCTGCAATTTCCGGAATACGATTGGAAGCATATTCCAGCATAGAAAAGAACATCTTGCGGTAAAATTCACCCGCTTTGTCTTTTCCTTGCAAAAGCATTGGTAACCTTTTGTTTAGGTCATCAATGGGTTTGGTCATTTCAAGCGTAGCAAACTTTGCCCGTTGTTTAGGCTCATATTCAAGGGTTTTGAGATTCAAGGACAGAATTTGAGATTTGCCTTTTTCGTCTTTTACCTTCTTGTAAAACCCTTGTTTTGATTTGCTACCTAACCAGCCGTTTTCGACCATTTTAGAAACGTAAGACGGGATTTGGAACGTGTGGTTTTTTTCGTCGTTTGGAGCAGCTGCATTTAATCCGTTTGCAACATGAACTAAAGTGTCTAACCCAACTACATCACAAGTTCTGAATGTTGCTGATTTGGGTCTGCCAATAACTGGTCCAGTGAGCTTGTCAACCTCATCAACGGTGAGTCCCATTTCTTCCACAATGTGAAACAATGCCATAATAGAAAATACACCTACACGGTTTGCAATAAAAGCCGGAGTGTCTTTACACAAAACGGTCTCTTTTCCCAGAAAGCGTTGACCGAAATCCATAATGAAATCGGTTACATCTGGTGAGGTATGTGTGGTTGGAATTATCTCTAAAAGTGGTAAGTACCTTGGAGGGTTAAAGAAGTGAGTACCACAAAAATGTTTGTTGAAATCCTCGCTACGTCCAGCAGTCATTAAATTTATCGGAATTCCTGAAGTATTGGACGTGATTAAAGTTCCAGGGGTTCTGTGCTCTTCTACCTTTTCGAAAAGCGATTTTTTGATGTTTAGGTTTTCTATTATGACTTCTATAATCCAATCGCAATCTTTTATTTTATCTAAATCGTCAGTGAAGTTTCCAGTGGAAATTCGGTTGGCAAAAGACTTTCGATAAATTGGGGACGGGTTGCTTTTGAGGGCAAAAGTCAAGGAATCGTTGACGATTCTATTTCGCACTGCTTGGTCTTCTATTGAAAGACCTTTGGCTTGTTCTTTCTCGTTTGGTTCTTTTGGAACTATATCTAACAGCATCACTTCTAAACCAACATTGGCAAAGTGGCAAGCAATGCGCGAGCCCATTACTCCAGAACCTAAAACGGCAACTTTTTTAATTCTTCTCTTCATACTCAGGGAGTTCTTCAAATATGTTTTCGTTACTTAAAACGTCGTTAATTATTTCCATCACCTCAAAGAATTTCTTCTTTTGGTTGGCACTGATTTTTTTGTCTAGGTATTGGTTAAAATGCAATACGGCTTCACGAGAAGCATCTCGTTTTATTTTACCTAGTTCGGTAAGGCAGATGTGTACTTTCCTACGGTCAAAATCGTTGGATTGTTTGTAGATGTACCCTTTATCTTCCATGGTTTTTAAAGTGCGAGTTAGGCTTCCGGGTTCCATCCCAATTTTAGGTCCGAGTTGAGTGCTGGGTGTTCCATTTTCTTGGTCAATGTTCAACAGAACATATCCCATAGTCATGGTCAAGTCGTGACGAGAAGCTACTAAGTTGTAGTGTTTTTGAACTCTGTGCCAAGACCATCGTAAAGGGTAATCAAATGTTTCTTCGGGTTTCATGCACCCAAAGCTAAAGAAAAAATACTATGCGAGCATAGTAAATAAGCGTTAAATTTTATCCTTCGAAGGTGAGGGAAACAAGGAAGATTCTTGAACGAACTCGATCTAATGGATTGGCAAATAAAGTTCCGTCTTGTTTGAGTTGGTCGCCTAACCCCATTGATAGCTTGAATTCCGGACTAAATTTGAAATATTGAAGAAAAAAGTCAAAACCGAAACCAGCTTGGTAATTATACGTGCTTCGTTTTAGCTTAATGACAATGTCGTCAGGATTAACTGAATTATTATTCGAGTTTTCTTGGCTTACTAAATCGTAACTATACATGAACCCGCCGACCACATAAGCAGCGAAATTTTTATCTCTTGCACTCCGCATTTTGAGGTTTAATGGAAAATCTAGATAGGTGCTTTCTACTGGTTTGCTGTACTTTTTATCTTCTTCGCCTCTAAATTGTGTAAACTCATAGTTTACATTCCGCTGCGAGAATGAAAGGGTTGGAATAAAACGCAAATTAAAATGAGTTCCCAAATGCAAGTCCGAAACAATTCCTAAATTGAAACCCAGCTGAGGGTCAACTTCCAATCGCTTCAAAGAATCATTTCTTGATAGGTCGTATTCCATAGTAAAGTCTGAAGAATTAATGCCTAACGAGAATCCGAAATGCATGAATTTTTTGTCAAACTCGGATAGATTGGTGATGTGGGTCTTGGTATATCTGTTTCGCTGGGCAATGATGGCGTTGCATATTAAAATGCTCATCAACAGAACTATGTGTTTCCAGCGTAACATGGTTTTTATTTTTTTTCGCCTAAGTATATACTTGCAATTCCAAAGGTCAACGGAACAGCCTTGATATTAGTGTAGCCAACTTTATCCATAATTTCTGTAAATGCTTTCCCAAATGGAAATGCGTCCACAGATTCTGGTAAGTAGGTGTATGCTCGGGCATCCTTGGAAATCATTCTACCAATTCCTGGTAAAATGTTTTTGAAATAGAAATTGTAGAGTTGTTTTATTGGAAAATTTTGGGGCTTGCTGAATTCAATAATCGCGACTGCTCCTTTAGGTTTTAGTACACGATGCATGTCTGTCAAACCCTTTTCCAGATTTTCGAAGTTTCGAACTCCAAAAGAAACGGTAATAGCATCAAAAGAATCAGTCTCAAATGGGAGATTCTCCGAATCTCCGTATTGAAAGGAGATTTTATCTTCTAGGCTTTTTTTCTTGATTTTTTCAACTCCAACCGCAAGCATGTCGTTGCTAATATCTGCTCCAATTATTTTGTCTGGATTCAAGGCTAATGCCTCCAAAGCAAAGTCCCCGGTTCCTGTTGCAATATCCAACATTTGCTTTGGTTGGTAGGGCATAAGCATTTTAATAGCCTTTTTTCGCCATAGAATATCTATTCCCATGGAAAGTACATGATTCAGGAAATCATACTTGGGCGCAATGTTGTCGAACATTTCAGCAACTTGCTCTTTTTTACTCGCATTTTCTTTTTGATAGGGCGTGACCTGTGACATAAAATTATCGTTTAAAGTACCGACAAACTTTCGGCTAACAAGTTCTCTTTATTTATTGAAACTACTCCAGTTTCTTCGCAAACAAGTCCGCCTGCAAGGTTAGCTATTTGAGCAATAATAGACGGTGGAAGGTCTGCCGCCAAACACAACGATGCAACTGCAATAACTGTATCGCCAGCTCCACTTACATCTGAAATGTTTCTTACGTGAGCAGGGTAGGTGGTTTTTTCGGTATGAGTAGAAACAAAAACACCTTTCTCTGAAAGAGTTATCAAAGAAATTTCATGACCCAATTGAGATCTTAATTTTTCGTCTGCTTCTGAAATTCCTTCATGGTTTTTCTGGATTTTCAGGTCTAACCCTTCCTCCAATTCTTTGAAATTTGGTTTGAAGAGTGTTACACCATTATACTTTAAAAAGCGTTCCTTTTTTGGGTCAACCGAAGTTGGGATATTTTTTGTCTTGGCTAACTCTACAATTCGCTGAATCAACCCTACAGAAATACTGCCTTTGTCGTAATCTTCAAAAATAATAGCCGCCACCTTTTGGCTTTCCATTAGTTGTTGGATGTTATTTACCAAAACATTTTCATCGTTTCGGGAAAGCGGCTCAATGATTTCTTCATCGACCCGAGCAATTTGTCTGCCCCCGCTTATAATTCTGGTTTTTACAGTAGTTGTTCTACTTCTAGACATAACAATACCAGAGTTGTCCAATTCGTCGATGCGCATGAGTTCAAGAAACTGTTCTCCGGGGAAATCTTTGCCAATGGTGGTGCAAAGAATAGGTTTTGCACCCATCGATTTTACGTTTCTTGCCACGTTTGCAGCACCTCCTAAACGATTTTCTTTATGGTCAACATCTACAACAGGCACTGGGGCCTCTGGCGACATTCGGTTTACTTTTCCATACACATAAGCGTCAATCATTGCATCTCCAATAATTAGAACCGTCATGTCCTTGAAAGATTCAAAAGCCGTCTTGATTTTTGAATTCATACGCTAGTTTAATTGAGCAAATGCTTGTTTTAAACGTGAGGCCGCTTCTTGCAATATTTCATCAGACGCAGCATAGGAAAGTCGAATGCATTCTGGGTTACCAAATGCATTTCCGGTTACAACAGCAACACGAGCTTCTTCTAACAAATACATGCTTAGGTCATCAGCATTTTCGACTCTTTTTCCGTTGAATGATTTACCAAAGAAATTTTCTACATCAGGGAATAGGTAGAAAGCTCCGGTAGGAGTAGAGCATTTCATTCCTTCAATTTGATTTAATTCATTCAGCATGAAATCTCTTCGTTTCAGGAATGAAGTTTTCATGTTACTTACCATGCCAGGGTCCGCTTCAACTGCAGCTTGTGCAGCTTTTTGCGCAATGGATGACGGAGCCGAAGTAATTTGACCTTGCATTTTTATAATGGCTTTTGCAAGCCATTCTGGTGCGCCAATGTACCCAATTCGCCAGCCTGTCATTGCAAATCCTTTCGATACTCCGTTTACCGTAATTACTTGATTATACAAGTCTTCGAAACAAGCGATTGAAAAGTGTTTTTCTCCAAAATTTATCAGTTCGTAAATTTCATCTGCAATTACAAAAATATTGGGGTGTTTTACTAATACATCTTTTAGAGAACGTAGTTCTTCTTTCGAATAAACCGAGCCACTAGGGTTGCAAGGAGAACTAAACATCATAAGTTTAGTTTTTTCTGTAATAGCCCCTTCCAATTGATTGGCAGTGATTTTAAAATCGGAGGAAACGCCTGATTTTACATAAACAGGAATTCCTCCTGCTAGTTTAATGATTTCGGCATAACTCACCCAAAAAGGAGTCGGCACAATAACTTCGTCACCTGGGTCAATCAAGGTTAGCATTACGTTGGCAAGAGATTGTTTCGCCCCATTCGACACCACAATTTGCTTCGAGTTATAATTCAGGTTATTGTCTCGTTTAAATTTTTTGGAAATCGCGTCCAATACTTCCGAATACCCTGCAACCGGAGGGTAATGGGTGAAGTTGTCATCAATTGCTTGCTTTGCAGCTTCTTTAATGAAATCTGGGGTATTGAAGTCAGGCTCTCCAAGGCTTAGACTAATAATATCAATTCCTTGCGCTTTTAACTCTCGACTTTTGGCTGCCATCGCCAACGTTTGTGATTCCGAAAGTGATTTAATTCTATCTGAAAGATACTTTTCCATAGGTAAAATTCTAGCTGCAAAGCTATATAATTCCTATTGCTGAAACTTGTTAATCATGCACCGTCAGTTAATGCATTTTACGATATTTGGCGGACTAAAGAAATTACAATGGATTTTTTACTTGAGATTTTAAAAATTACAATTCCGGGACTTATTGTTTTTGCAACCAGTTACTATGTTCTAAAACAGGTAATGGAAGGTCAATTTAAACGAAGAGAGCTGGAGCTTAGAAAGGCCGAAAAAAAGTCGTTTACTCCCAATAAAATAAATGCATACGAAAGATTGACGTTGTTTTTGGAGCGAATTCACCCAGCTGACATGGTGCTAAGGGTACACCAAAAAGGTATGAGTGGTCGTGCGTTTCAACAAGAATTAATAAAAACTATTCGAACTGAATTTCAACACAACTTAACTCAGCAATTATATGTCTCTAACACAACTTGGCATTTAATTAAGACGGCAAAAGAAGAAACTATTAAGATGGTAAATGTATCCGCGGCTAAAATGCCGAAAGAGGCTTCTGGAATTGATTTAAGTAATATGATTTTTCAATTGCTTAGTAAAATCGAAAAGAATCCGGTTGATTTAGCCAAGGATTACCTTAAGCAGGAGCTTCGGAAGAATATTTGAAATAGAAATCAATCATTTTATCGGCAGCAATAAACGGGTCGGTGTTTCCTGATTCTACTGACAATTCTAATTTTCTTAACTCCTCCGTAAAACGACTATCCTTTTCAATTCGTTCAACTAATTGGTCGGTCAAGCTTTGCTTAAACCAATTCACCGCTTGGGATTTTCGGTTGTTTTCAAAGTAATTATTTTGTTTCGTATGGTCAATAAACTGCTGAATTTTAGACCAAATAACATCTATTTTTTCTTGGTTTAATGCGCTCATGGTTTCTACCGCAGGTGTCCAGCCCGACTTGGCTAGAGGAAAATAATGTAACGCTTGTTGTAGCTGGTTGGCCGCAATTTTCGCATTTCGTTTGTTTTCTCCATCGGCTTTATTCACCACTAGAATATCCGCCATTTCCATTATTCCACGTTTTATCCCCTGAATTTCATCGCCAGCGTTAGAAAGTAACAACATTAAAAAAATGTCGGTCATGGAATGTACTTTAGTTTCTGATTGACCTACACCAACGGTTTCAATAAGCAGGTAGTCAAATCCGAATGCTTCGCAGAGTAATATACTTTCTCGAGTTGCTCTTGCCACCCCTCCAAGTGTTCCAGAAGTAGGGCTAGGTCTTATGTAGGCATCCGAATGCACGCTCAGTTGCTCCATTCGAGTTTTGTCGCCGAGTAAGCTTCCTTTAGAAATTTCACTACTAGGGTCAATGGCGAGAACACAAACTTTTTTTTGTTTTTGAATAGCAAACAATCCAAAGGATTCTATAAAAGTTGATTTGCCAACTCCAGGCACACCAGTAATTCCAATTCGTATTGAACTACCTGAATGTGGTGTTGCTAATTGGACTAACTCTTTGGCAATTTTTCTGTGTTCAAGCTTCGTACTTTCAACTAAGGTAAGCGCTTTGCTAAGTGCTTCACGTTTTCCGTCTTGAATGCCTTTGAACAAGATTTTAGCATCAAGTGGAGGCCTTTTATTTATTGATATTTTTGGTTTAATTGCCATTTTTACTTCATTCGCTGGTCAAAAGCAACTATTGGTGTTTCACAATTTCCGGCTTTCAGATCATTGATTTTTCCAGTGTAGGTTAGCCCTTCTTTGATTTTATTTTTTTTCATGCGTTCACTGGTCAATTCATAGTTTTTGAGTTTTGCAAGATTTTGTGGTTCTTCACTTAATGAACCAGCATCAAATTCCATAATTACAGCAAACGTGGAATCGCCTGCCTCGTTCAATTTGTCAAATTTTACCGAAGTAACGGTTGCTCTAAACTTTCGCTCGTGCCATTCGCACGGGCCATTCGAATTGCTGTTGGAACAACTTGGTGCGATAAACAGTATTAGCAAAAGAGGTGTGAATAGTTTCATTTCAACGTAGTTTTTATGGAATTTCAAACCTAATCAATATCAATTTGAAAACCCGTACATAATCAACGATTGTTTTTATTCGGTTTGTTTTTAAACCTTAACGAAATGTCAGTTTAAAGACGTGCAATAGTTGTGAAGGTAAAGTTACTTTTGCTTGGAATTTTAGAAGAATAAAAATGGAAATAAAAGAGCATCACAAGTGTATAATTATAGGCAGTGGTCCTTCTGGTTATACAGCAGCAATTTACGCAGCAAGAGCAGATTTGAAACCTGTAATGATTCAAGGAATGCAACCGGGTGGCCAGTTAATGGACACGACAGAAGTTGATAATTTCCCTGGTTATCCAGAAGGTATTACTGGGCCAGTTATGATGGAAGATTTGAAGAAACAGGCCGAACGCTTTGACACAGATGTTCGTTTTGGTTTTGTGACTAAAGTTGACTTTAGTGGTGATGTTCATAAAGTAGAAGTTGATAATAAAGAGTGGCTCTCGGCTGATTCTATTATTATTTCAACTGGTGCATCTGCAAAGTGGTTAGGCCTTGAATCTGAATTTAGATTGAGAGATATGGGAGGTGGTGTTTCTGCCTGTGCAGTCTGTGATGGATTTTTCTACAAAGGAAAAGACGTTGCTATTGTAGGAGCTGGAGATACTGCTGCTGAAGAAGCAACTTACCTTGCCAAATTGTGCAATAAGGTATATATGATTGTGAGAAAAGACCACTTTAGAGCTTCAAAAGCTATGCAACATAGAGTTGAAAATGCTGAAAATATTGAAGTGATTTTTAATGCCGAAACCGATGAAGTGTTGGGCGACCAAGTTGTTGAAGGAGTGCGAATTAGAAATAACCAAACGGACGAAAAACGCGATTTGAAAGTTGACGGATTTTTTGTAGCGATTGGACACAAACCGAATACTGATATTTTTAAGGACTACTTAGAAATGGATGAAGTAGGGTATTTAAAAGTAATTCCAGGAACATCTAAAACCAATGTTGATGGTGTATTTGTTGGTGGTGATGCAGCAGATAAAGTTTATCGACAAGCCGTAACAGCAGCGGGAACAGGTTGTATGGCTGCCCTTGATGCGGAACGGTATTTGGCCGAGAAGGGAATTCACTAGAACTCGACTTTTTTAAACTATTTGAAAAGCGGCCAACGGCCGCTTTTTTTTTGACGTCTATACCCTTGAATAAGTGTGTATTTTATTCCCTTTGAAATGCACATTTATTCGTTAAATTTGGCGATAACAAGCTTAAAACACTCATGATGAAGAATTTATATATAACTCTTGTAGCTTTTTTAGTAGCATTCACTGCCAATGCACAACTTAGTGGATCATACACAGTTGGAGGAACGACTCCTGATTTTCCTTCTGTAGCTGCTGCAATTGACACTTTAAATGCAAACGGGGTGAGTGGTGCCGTTACCTTTAACATTCGTCCAGCGACCTATACCGGCCAATACACCATTGGAAATATTACTGGAGCGTCTGCAACTAATACCATTCTTTTTAGGCCAGATACTGGTGCTACGAGTCCAGTAGTACTGACTTTCGGAGGAGCTACATCAGCGGATAATTACACGGTTTTATTGAAATCGGCGAAGTTCGTTCAGTTCGATTCATTGACGATTCGAAATACAACTGCAACCTTTTCGACCGTAATTAGATTTAATGATACGTGCAGTAATGTAACCTTCGATGGAAATTTGCTCGAAGGGGTGTCAGGTTTTACAACCAGCACATTTGCTTCAGTTATTTACGATGATTTAGGAGTAACCAATATGTCTGAGAATATTATCTTCAGAAACAATGAAATAAAAAATGGCTCTTATGGAATGTACATAAGAGGAACGAGCTCAGCTCTAACTGGTCAACAAGATGGATGGGTAATTGAAAATAACGACATAACGGGCTGGTATTCGTATTCGATTTATTCCTACTACAATAAGAATATCAAAATTCAGAACAACAATATGGCGACGGGTATTTTTGCCTCTGGCTCCGCCCGTGGTATGTCTATTTATTACAATGCGTCGCTCACTATAACGGGCAATACGTTCTTCAGTAGTTCAAGTTTTGGTGGTTATGGGTTTTACTTTTTCGGTTGCAACAGCACAGCCACAGCAAGAGGAAATATTTCGAATAATATTATTCACGTAGTTGGTGCTCGTTATGGGTTCTATGCAACCTCCTCCAATTTTACCGATATATATTTCAATACCATCGTAATTGATGGGGGGTCATTTAATCCAACAACTGCATACTTGAATCTAAATCAACTTTCTAACTTTAAGAATAATATTTTAGTCAATAACAGCAATACCGGAGTAGTTATGGATAATAGGGCTTTGGCTCTGCAGCCAGATTACAACAATTATTATTCACCAGGAAGATCAGTGCCTGTAGTAGGTGCAAACTCCATGTCGGTTGATCCATTATTTACTTCAACTACTGATTTTCATATTTCGAATGTGCAACTAAACGGAAAAGCACTAAGCATTACCGGAATCACAACAGACGTTGATGGCGATACGCGGCCAACTTTAACAGACATTGGAGCTGATGAATTTGACCCGGATTCGTTAGATGCAGCCGTAATTGATGTGAAGGATGTCTATTGTGCAGGACCAAACGACGTACTGGCAGACATATTAAACTTTGGATTGGATACTATATTTACAGCTAAGATTCGATTGGGGACAAGCGTTAATGGCCGCCCATACCAATATTCTACGTATTCTTTCAATGGCTCCATTCCTTCAGGTTCAACGGGTAGCATGTCGCTTCAGAACATTAACTTTTTACCTGATACGATGTATCAATTTAGAGTGGTAATTGACTCCTTGAATGGAAAACCAGACACGGTTTTGAACAACAATGTAGATACGACACATCAATTTTCAACTGCTATTGCTGGAATTAAAACTATTGGGGGTGTAAATCCTGATTTTGTTGATGTCAAATCAGCAATTGATAGACTTACATCTTCTGGGATTTGTGGAACAACAATTTTCAAAATACGCCAAGGTACTTACGAACGAGGAGGTGACTTTACTACTGTTCGAGGTGTGTCAGCGACAGATACCATCGTATTTGAAGCCGATACTGGCATAACAACTAAACCAATTATATACGACACGCTCGGAAATACCTTTACGTTTAGTGGAGTTGAACATGTTACTTTCAGAAACTTATCTGTACAGAATAATTTACCAAATAGGGCTGTTTTTCTTTTTCAACAAACCAACAGAAACATAAGAATTGATAGCTGTGAATTACGGTCCGATACCTCGGCGAGACCAGGCTTTAATGCAAGGATAATTTCTAATGACCGTAACAATTTTTTATCAGGATTAGAGGTGTCAAATTCCATTTTGGACGGTGGATATTATTCCATGTACTTGTATGGAACGTCAACTACTTCTCCAGATAGTAATATGCGTGTAGTAAACAATGAAATTCGAAATTGGTATTTATATGGGATATATGCGTACAACCAAGAAGGAACAGAGATACGTAAAAACAACATAAAAGATAAAGATGTCGTTTCACTTAGTGTTAGACGCAGTGCGTTGTTTCTTGTTAGTAATGACAATGCAATTGTATCTAATAATAATGTTCAATTGTCTCATACGACAGCTGGTAGGGGAGTTTATTTAAGTGATTGTGATGGCGCTAACACGTCTAGTCGTTCTCAGTTTATTAATAACATGGTTACTGCATTTCATCCAGCTGCGAATCTTTCCGATTTGGTCTATATTCAATCAAGTAACTTTATTGACGTCTATCATAATAGCATGTACTATAGTGCAAATGGAAGCGCTTCGTTCACACTGAACCTCAGGTTTAATAGTAGTTTAAATTTTAGGAATAATATAGCCGTGATGAATGGTTCTGGAACTGCCGTGAATAGAGATACACGTGTTGTTTCAAGTCATAATAATATATACGCACCTGGAGGAACTACGTCTAATATTCCATTATTTCCTAATGAATTTAATTTGAATCCATTTTTTCAATCCGCTGAAGATTTGCATGTGAAGTCAATTTTTCTGAATAATAGGGGGTTATATATCCCAGCGGTTACATCTGATATTGATGGTGAGGCAAGGTCAACCACGCCAGATGTTGGAGCCGACGAGTTTACGGTTGATTCTAACGATATCGGCATCGTACAGCTAATTGCACCTCTCGAAGGTAATTGTGGAACAGATTCACAATTAGTAAGAGTGTTGATATTGAATAATGGATTGATTGGGCAAAGTAATTTTCCAATTTCTGTAGATGTTACAGGACCTGTAACTGCTTCTTTAACTACAAATTATACCGGAACAATTAACTCCGCAACATACGATACGGTTGATGTAGGTTATATTAATACTACTGTTGGTGGTAAACTTAATTTTAAGGTATGGTCTGGTTTGGCTTTAGATTCCTACGATGGTAATGACACCTTGTGGGTGGACGAAGTAAGGGTTGATAAGATACCAAGTTTGCCAAACATTACGAATCCAATAGTAGTGTGCTCAGGCCTGGACACGGTAATTACTAGCGGTTCTAATGCAAAGTCGGTTGAATGGTACGATGCCCTAACTAATGGTAATTTATTACACGTTGGCGACAGCATAACCGTGAATACTACAACCAGTGATACCCTTTATGTTCAACTATCGGACGATTACTCCTCATCGGTTGGCGCATTGAACTCGAATGTAACAGGTACTAGCAATATATGGAGATTTGGATTTGATCGCGGTTTTATTTTCGACGTAAATAGAAACTTAAGCATTGATACGGTTACCGTGTTCCCTAATGATTCAGGTACTGTGGAAATCACGGTTTTCGATAAGGATAACAACATTATGGGAACAAAACAAGAAACAGTGTTTCCACAAGCAGGAAGCAAAATAGCTTTAGGATTTACCTTGCCACCTGGTAAGGATTACAGAATTACGGCTAATGGAACTGCTATTGGTACTTCTGCCGGAACCTATGGTCTGGAGTATCACTTTGGAGGTAGGTACCCTTATCGAGATTCTGACACAAGTATGGTTTTAAAGAGCGATAATTTTGGAGGAACTGGTAACTATTATTTCTTTTATGACATTAAAATATCTGTTGATGGATGTGATGCTGGAATAGGTATGGTTCCTATTGATACTAGACCAACTCCACAAGTAGATTTAGGAAACGATACTGGCTATTGTGTAGGAACAACTATTAATTTGACGGCGGATGCCACTTCCCCTGGTGCGGGCCAATACATCTGGGATAATGGTTCGACTAGTCCAACTCGTAATCTAACAACTCAGGGCATATATTCAGTTACTGCAACAGGAACTAACGGATGTTTAGGATTAGATTCCATCGAAATAGAAGAGATTCAACAACCTGTGATGGCTTGGAGCTCAAGTAGGTTTTGTGATAATATTGGAAATGTTCAATTGTATTCTGCAACCAGAGTTGGAGGTGTTTACAGCGGAACCGGAGTAGTAAATGGAACGCATTTTAATACTTCATCAGGTCCAGGAGTGTACAATCTAAATTATTCTTACGCCGATGGAATGGGTTGTGTGGGTCAAATTTCTGGGCAAATACACATTGATGGTGCTCCTACAGCTGCCCTACCAGCAATTGCCGATGTGTGTGAAAGTAAAACGAAAGTTGGCCTTTCAGGAGGAACTCCTGCACCTGGTTACTATTTTGACAATGAAAATAAAGCTGGTTTTGCGGAGTATTTACCAAGTGATGCTGGATTAGATACCATATATTATGTTGGCTTCGCTCAGAATGGATGTAAAGACACTGTAAGCAGGACAATAAATGTTCTCTCAGCTCCGATTCCAACGCTAGTAGCTTCCGATACATTATGTGAAAACGAGCCTGCAATCACCTTGTTAGGGTCTCCAGCAACAGGAACGTATTCGGGCCCTGGTGTAACCGGTAATTCATTTGACCCGTCGGTTGCTCTACCTGGATTTCACTATGTTTACTACAAGGCAGATTACACCAATGGTTGTTCACGTAGAATTGCTAAAGGAATAGAAGTTCTTGAGAAACCGAATGTTGTATTTACTCCCTTGTTGGATGTTTGTGAAGGTACAGGTGATTATACAATTGTAAGAGGTACCCCCGCAGGAGGCACCCTTTCTGGAGGCTTTGTAGATGACGTTGCAAGTACATTTGATGTTGATGCGGCAGGTATTGGCTCATTTCCAGTAACCTACAAATATGAAGATACTTATGGATGCTCTGAAGAAATCACTCAGAATGTTGTAGTTAAGCAGGCTCCGTTTCTAAATTTAGGTGGGAATCAACAAATTTGTGGATCTAATGCTCTTGAGTTAGATGCTAAAAACTTAGGTGCATTTTATTTCTGGAGCACTGGGGCAACATCAAGAACTATTTCGGTAACAAGAAGCGGGGAATACGGTGTTCGAGTAAACCTTAACGGGTGTATTACCGAAGATACGATTCAGGTATCATACAAGGCAATTTGTGTTGGTCAGGAGGAGTTTGTACTTGATAACACGGTTTCTCTATTTCCAAATCCGGTACAAACAGAATTAACAGTTGCTTTTGTTTCTGGTGACTATAAATCCTTGCGAGTATTTGACGCAATTGGAAATCTTGTTTTGGATAGAGTAGTTGCTAATGCCGATACTGAAACTATTGACGTTACTGAATTTGCAGTGGGACTTTACACTGTTGAGTTAATTGGAGAGGAGAAAATAACCCGAAAAAAGTTTCAGGTCAGTAAATAAATCTACAAGAAGAGGATGCAGGTATTTAACCATTTTTCGAAATGAAACCTGTGTATTAGAGCATGAGAAAAGTATTGTTTGTAATAACTCTTTTCTTTCTCTGTAAAGGTCATGGATACGCGCAAGCTGCTGCTTATGATGTTGAATTGGGAGTATTGCCTCTGCACTATTTGGTGGGTGGGAACTCCATAACGCAGATTCAGTCTGATGACTCTACAAGTGATGCAATTCCAATTGGTTTTTCATTTTTTTGGGATGGAAATCTTTACGATTCATTAAAAGTAAACTCCAACGGATGGGTTTCATTCGATACCAACTTTGGAATTCTATCGCCGACATTGCAAACAAATAATAGCCTAAAAAATTCATTAGGTTTTAGACCCATAATTGCTCCATTATGGGATGATTTGAATGGGGATGCAGGTACGGCTAGTTATTTAACCATTGGTACAGCGCCAAATCGAACATTTGTATTAGAATGGAAAAATTGGAAATGGCCCTCTACCGCAATCTTACCTACCCTGTCTTTCCAATTGTTATTATCGGAAAGTACCAATCTAGTGAAGTTTCGATACAAATTGGAAAACTCAAACAGTCTGGCAAAGAGTGCGTCCATAGGAATTTCTGATTCTACTTCAGGTACTGGTGCTTTTTATTCGATTGGTGAGTTGAGTAACCAAGCTTACGGCTCTTCAACTACAGAATACGATACTATTTCAGGCATAAGACTAAGTAAAGTTTCACTGGTATTCAAGAGTTGTAAGACGACAATTAATATAACTGATACATTTTGTGTTAATGACACAGCATTGATTTTGAATCAAGGAATAGGTTTTCCTACGGGTGGGACAGACTTGTACCGAATTGATGAAATTGTATCTACCAAACTTGACCCAGAAAGGCTTGGGCCTGGAGACCACGAACTAGAGTATATATATAACACAAGTACATGCAGCGATACGTTTTTGTTACCCCTTTTTGTTCATAAATTACCTAAGGTTAATCTTAACTTCCCGAGTGTTGTGTGTTCAAATCAAGATAGCATTCGCCTCGCAGGCCGACCTAGGAATGGATTATATTTTGGAAATGGGTTTAGTTCGGATACTAATTATGTTTTATTGGACAGTTTAAGAAATTTATTTTTTCATAATCTGAAGTACACATACACTGATACAAACGGCTGTACTGGAGCGGATAGTATTGTATTTAGATTGGACACTTTAACTGAATCTAGCTTTGCTTTAGTTGATTCAGCTTGCAAAAGTACAGACTCTGTACGTATTAGAGCTGGAATGCCAGGGGGAGGTTCCTATTTTGGAAATAATGTTTTAGGGAGTTATTATTTTCCTAGAAGGTTAGGAGTCGATTCTGTTTTTTATCATTACACGGCTACTAATGGTTGCTCCGATACGAGCATGCGAACCATACGTGTTGACTCTATTACACCCGTTGTTCTTTCTAATGTTCCTCAACTTTGTGATAATGACACGCCTTTTGTTTTGGAAATTGCATTGCCAACAGGAGGTGTTTATTTTGGAAAAAATGTTTCGTCAAATCGATATACCCCAACAAGTTTTGGTAATGATACCATTGCATATTCATACACGAATTATTTTGGCTGCACCAACACTGAAACAACGATTTTTTTAGTTGACCAATCTCCGAAGGTTTCGTTATCAGCTTTTAATTCACTTTGCAACAATTCTCCAGTGTTTAAATTAACCCATGGTAATCCGAAAGGAGGTATTTATACGGGCAGTGGTGTTACAGATTCACTGTTTGATGCTAGTCGTTCTGGAATTGGATTTGACACGCTTTCCTATATCTATACTTCGAATAATTCGTGCAAGGACACCGCATTCGAGGTGATTTCCATTTTTGAAAAACCAATGGTTTCCTTTTCTACTGTAAGTTCGGTTTGCCAAAATGATGACTCCCTGCTGCTATCGGGAGGTTTACCTCTTAATGGAACTTATAAAGGAAAAGCAGTATCAAGTGCGAGTGGACGATTTTTTCTTCAACCCCAAAAGTCATTTGGAGTATTTACAAGAGTTAAATATCAGTATACCACACTCGATGGGTGTGTTGATTCCGTGATTCGGCAAATTGAAATTATAGAAAATCCAAAGTTGTTTTTAGGTTTAGACCTGTTTATTTGTGGCGCAGATTCTGGAGTACTAGACGCGGGAATCGACAGTGCAATCTATAGTTGGAGCACAGGGCAAACAGAACGGAAAATAAAGATTCAAGAAAGCGCAATTTTTAGAGTTACAGTTACTGATACAACGAACTTAAAACAATGTAAAACTGAAGATGAAATTCGAGTAGATTATGATGCTATTTGTTTAGGGATAAACAAGTTGGATGCGGATAGAAGTGTAGTTGTTTTTCCAAATCCTGTTCCAAACAATCTTAATATTTTAAGGGATGATTTAAATTCAGTTGAGTCGGTTTCCGTTTATTCCATTATTGGAGAATTAATTGAAACACTGGAAGTTTCGAAATTAAAGCCCGGTGAATTTTCGGTCGATATATCAAACTTACCAAAAGGGCAATATTTTATCCGTATCAAGTCGAATATCGATATTATAAGCGTTCCAATCATCAAAGAATAAACCTCGAATTAACTTTCATTCCCGTTTTAGTTGTACGATATTTGGGCGATAAATTTAGCGTTCAATGAAAAAAATAGCAATGGCTGCATTAGTACTTGGAAGTATGACAGCATGTAATAACGAAGGGGCGAAGTCTGATATGACCACGTCCAAATCAGATACCGTAAAAACGGAAGAATTCAAATATATGACAGAGCAATTTGCCGACCTGAAAATCATTAGGTACAAAGTGCCAGGTTTCAATAAATTATCTGCGCAACAAAAGGAACTTGCCTATTATTTGTACCAAGTTAGCCTTAGTGGTAGAGATATCATTTACGATCAGAACTACAAGCATAATTTAGTTATTCGAAAAGCATTGGAGAACATCGTTGAATCTTACAGCGGGGATGAAACTAATGATGAATGGAGTGAGTTTTTGACCTATACCAAACGAGTTTGGTTTTCCAATGGTATTCACCATCATTATTCCACCCAGAAATTAAAGCCAGGTTGTTCAAAGGAGTTTTTCATTCAACTTCTGACGGACACAAAAACAGATTTAGATGCTTCGATTGTTGAAATTATGTTTGATGATTCAACGGCAATGAAACGAGTGAACCTCGACCCAGAAAAAGATCTAATTGCTGGATCAGCTAACAACTTTTACGAGGATGGGATTACTCAGGCTGAGGTTGAAGCTTATTACAAGGCTAAAATCGATAAAAACGATGACACTCCTATTTCGTATGGTTTGAATTCAACTTTAGTGCGAGATGAAAACGGTGCTTTAAAAGAAGAAGTATGGAAAGTAGGTGGTCGTTACTCTGGAGCCATCGAAAAAATGGTGTATTGGTTAGAAAAAGCAACGACTGTTGCTGAGTCTGAAGGTCAGAAAAAAGGTTTTGAATTGCTAATTGAATACTATAAAACTGGAGACTTAAAAATCTGGGACGATTATAATATCCAATGGGCTGGTACCACCGGTGATGTCATTGATTATATCAATGGTTTTATTGAAGTTTATGGTGATGCAATGGGTTACAGAGCAACTTATGAATCTATTATTCAAATCAAAGACTTTGATGCCTCTGAAAGAATGAAAGTGTTGCAAGACAATGTGCAATGGTTCGAGGATAACTCTTCAATTGCTCCAAATCACAAAAAAGAAAACGTTACAGGTGTTACATACAAAGTGGTTAACGCCGCTATTGAAAGTGGTGATGCTGCCCCAAGTACTCCGATAGGGGTTAATTTGCCAAACGCCAATTGGATAAGAGCAAAGCATGGATCAAAATCCGTATCGTTAGGAAACATTGTTGAAGCATACGCACAAGCTGGTGGAAGTAAAATGTTGGAAGAATTTTGTTATTCAGACGAAGAATATCAACGTTCTAAAAAGCATGGGAAATTAGCTTCGAAGCTACACACAGCCTTGCACGAAGTTGTAGGTCATGCTTCTGGTAAGTTAGAAGCGGGAATTGGTACGCCAAAAGAGACGCTTAAAAGTTACGCAAGCACCTTGGAAGAAGGTAGAGCTGATTTAGTAGCACTGTACTACTTGCTTAACCCTAAAATGGTAGAACTAGGACTAATGGAATCTTTAGAAGTAGGAAAGGCTGAGTACGATAGTTATATCCGAAACGGATTAATGGCTCAGTTACGAAGAATTGAAAAAGGAGAAATCATTGAAGAAGCGCACATGAGAAACCGTCAGATGGTTGCTGGATGGGTATATGAAAAAGGGCAAGCCGAAAATGTAATTGAAAAGAAGCTAAAAGATGGAAAAACGTTTTTTGTAATCAACGATTACGAAAAATTGCAAGTTCTGTTTGGAGAGTTATTGGCCGAAATTCAGCGAATAAAATCGAAAGGAGATTACGAGGCTGGCAAAGCTTTAGTTGAAAACTATGGAGTTCAGGTTGATGGCGCAATACATGCAGAAGTGCTTGAGCGTTCAGAAAAATTGAATATCGCACCGTACGGAGGTTTTATTAATCCTAAAATGGTTGCCTCGGAACAAGACGGAAAGATTATTAATGTAAAAATTGAGTATCCAGCAGACTTTACAGAACAAATGCTAGACTACGCCAAGAATCATTCTTGGTTGTAAGCTAGCTAAATTCAACATAAAAAAAGGGCGTCCATGGACGCCCTTTTTTACATTGAATCTTTATCTATTCCGAATAATGCGACCAATTTCTTCATTGTAATTGGCTTTACTACATACTTTCCATTCAAGCTATATTGTTTGGCTCGCTCTTGATCATCGGGATTAATGGAAGACGTAACGATGTAAATAATCATTTCTTTATTTGGGTTCAGCAAGCTAAACTCATCCAAAAATTGCCAACCGTCTAATACTGGCATGTTAAGGTCTAAGAAAAGAACATCGGGTAATTCATCATTCTTTTCAATAATGTAACTAAGCCCATCAAGTGCTTCTTTTCCATTGGAATACACAAGAACTTCCTTAGCAAAATCAATTTTTTGCATGGCTCTTTTTGCACCATACACATATATATGGTCATCATCCACTATTGCTGCTTTTTTAAAACGTGCTTCCATTTTATTAATGTTCAGTTAGTTTTCTCAAATTTAAGGTAACCGTAATCGTACTCCCAATATTTTCTTCACTTTCGAACAGAATATTTCCGTTCATTGCATCAACTTGCCATTTCGTAAGAAACAATCCTACCCCTCTTGCATCTGAATGATCATGAAATACTTTGTAAAGCTTAAATAAGTTTTCTTGGTGTTTTTGGACATCCAATCCAATTCCATTATCTCTAATAGATAGTGAGTATGTGTTGTTTGGCTTCAAAACACCTGATATTTTAATCCGAGGGGGTCTATCAGGATGTTTGTACTTGATAGCATTTGTAATTAGATTTAAGATAATGCTATCCAAATAAGCAGCAATGCCCATAATCTCTATCTTCTCTTTTATGTCAAGCTCAATTTTCGTCTTGGAATAATGGATTTCACCTTTAAGAGAATCAATTGTAGATTGAATAGCTGGAAATAACTTAAGGGGTCTCAACTCAATTTCTTCCATTTGAATTTGAACTACTTCGTTGAGATGAAGAATTGTTTCAGACAAGGATTTAGAAACATTTTCTATCAGTGGAAAAACATCATTATTAGAAGACTCAGGGTGGTCAGTTTTAAAGATATCTGCAAGCATAGAAAGGTTAGAAGAATGCGACCTGAGGTTGTGTGATACTATGTGAGCAAAGTTTTTTAATTGGGTGTTCTGAGATTCCAGCAGGCGAAAGGAGTCGTCAGAAATTTGTTGGGCTTTTTTCTCGTCAGTAATATTATTTATTTGAGAAACGAAATGTTTTGGTTTTCCGCTATTATCCTTAACCATAGAAACAGAAAGTAAGACCCAGACTATTGATCCATCTTTAGCAAAATAACGTTTCTCCATTTGGTAACTTTCAATTTCACCCATAACAAGTTGATTGAGCTGACTTAAATCGTTCTTTAAATCTTCTGGATGGGTAACATTTTGGAAGGTAGTTCCCATAAGTTCCGTTGCTGTATATCCAAGCATTTTAGTTAATGAACGGTTCACTCTAACCCATTTTCCGGTCAGACTAACTATAGCCATGCCAATTGCTGCAAAGTCAAAAGTTTGTCGGAATTGCTCTTCATTTAAACGAAGCTGTTCATTTAGTTCTCTTTCCTTGGTTAAGTCTTCGAACAATCCATTTACTGAAATTACAGTTCCATTTTCTTGAATGGGAACCCCAATAGAACGTACCCATTTATTTTTACCTGTGTAGCTGATGATTTCAAATACCGAATCAAAGGATTTACCAGATGTAATCGCTTCAGTGAATAATTTCGTAATTCGCTCCCGATTTTCACCTTCCTTGTAAAAGTTAATTCCATTGTCAATCGTTGATATAAAATCGTCAGGTGTTTCATGGATTTTTTTAGTAATGGAACTCCACGTTGAGGTTTTAGTGATTAAATCGACCTCCCATGTACCTATCCCTCGAATTGAATTGGTAGTTTCAACAATTGACTTGTATTTGGTTAAGGTTAGTACGTGTTTTTTACGTTCGGTAATGTCTTGTTGTGTTGCTGAAAGTATAACTGGTTTTCCATCAATCGACCTGCGGGTTATACTTCCTTTAAAAAGAACCCAAATCCAATCGTCTTTTTCTGTTTTGAGTTGGGTCTCAATGTAAAGTTTGTCAGTATTTCCGTTTAAAAAATCATTTAGTTCACGTAAAGTTTCCTGCTTAGACTCAGGATGCAGCAAAGAAATCCAGTAATTAAAAGAGTACTCCAGACCACTTTTGTCGGGTTTGTTAATTTGATTCAACCAAACTTCGTTGACGGTAATAGTTTCCTTTTCAATGTCCCATTCCCAGGTTCCAATATCGGAGCTTTCAATAATTTGATTTTTTAATTCTAACTCTGAATCTAGTTGTAATTGAGCTTTTTTTAATTGGGTAACATCTTGGTGTACACCAAGCATTCTTATTGGTTTTCCCTCGCTATTCCTTACAGCAATACCTCTGCAACGCACCCAAACGGGGCTGCCGTATTGGTGCGTATATTTTACAATTTGGTCGTAAGCGTGTTTAGGGTTTTCACAATGGCTTAGAAAGTTTTCGGTGGCTGTTTTTAAATCATCTGGGTCAATAATGTTTTTCCATGCATTGGATTTATGAGGCATTTTTTGTGGGTCGTATCCTAGAGTTTTCCAAAAATTGGCATTCATCCACTCTTCTTCTGGATTTTCCAAATCCCAATACCACATTCCGTCAGTTGCGTATTCACCTATGAATTGAAAAATTGAAGTATCGTTCTGCACGAGCTCTTCGAGTTCTTGTTCTAAGTAATTTTTTGCCGATTGCATTTTTTGGAATTATTGGTCTCACAAGATATTACAAAAATGTGATTCATAAAAAAAGAGCCGTAAAAGCTCTTTTTTGTACTGTAAAATGAAATAAGCCAGATTCTGTTTTTAATCTATCATTTATCTGTGCGATCTACCCTCCAGATTGAGCGAGTAACTCTAAGCTCTGGTTTACATGATCTTGCACCCCAAAAGGTTTACCAAGCTAAATTCATTACTGAATCTACGGTGCGCTCTTACCGCACCTTTTCACCCTTACTTCAATTCAATTGAAGCGGTTTATTTTCTGTTGCACTTTCTGTCAAAAATACTTCCGTATTTCTGCCCACTTTTTCAAGTGGTATGGTACTCTGTGGTGTCTGGACTTTCCTCTTCAATTAAATGAAGCGATAGAACAATTTACAGCATCGCAAAATTAAGGATTAACTTCAATCAGCGAAGCTCTACTCTGGTGGCTCCGTAACCATATTCTTGCATAAAACCATCATGAAAGTCTAAGCCATACGCTTTGAAAATTTGGTGTAGTTCCACTTTTAGCACTCCTTTGCCTATGCCGTGAATAAAAACGACTATTGCCTCATTCTTTTTAATGGCTTCCTCAAGGCAATTTACTGCATAATCAAGTTGGTAGTTCAGCATTTCACCAGAGCTCATGTGGCTGTGTTTTACAAGCAAATCGTGAATGTGTAAATCAAATTCGAGAATATTTTTAGTGTTTCTTTTACCTCTAACACGCCCCAATTCAACAGCATTGCTAAAAGGTTCTTTAGGTTTTTTACTGGGTTTGTCTTCCGTTTTTATATTCGACTGAGTTGGTATATGATTTTCGTATAGCTTAGTGAGATTCTCAAATTCAGAAATTAAAATTAGTTCACTGGGTTTGTACATAAAATCAAACCCATCAACATCAACTTTTATTTGGTCATTTTGAATTGATACTACGGTACCCTCTGCATTTTCATCAGTAATTTTGACTTTATTTCCAATTGCAAATTGCATAGTGCAAATCTAATTTCTCGAATCTAATTAAGAGAGTTTATTATTGTTCAAAATCTAATTTGAAATGAAATTGTTACCTACTTCTCCCAATGATTGGATCACCAAAAAATCTGAAAGTGTGTATGAAAACAACTGGATTGAAGTAAAACACAACGATGTTATTACGCCAGGAGGCGAAAAAGGTGTTTACGGGGAAGTACATTTTAAAAACATAGCAATAGGAATCATAGCGTTTGATAAAAATGGGCTGTTGACCTTGGTGGGGCAATTTAGGTATCCTCACAAGTCATACAGCTGGGAAATACCTGCGGGCGGTTGTCCTATTTCCGAAATACCGTTGGAGGCAGCTAAGCGAGAATTGAAAGAAGAAACGGGTATGGTTTCAGGTACTTGGAAAAAGGTGATTGATATGCACTTGAGCAATTCAGTTTCCGACGAAGAATGTCAGCTATTTTTAGCAACCGAATGTGAATTGGTAGGCGAGCCTGAGCCCGAACAAACCGAAAACCTCAAACACTATAAGTGCAATACTGATGAGTTGGTCCAACGAATTGAACAGGGTGAAATAAACGACAGCCTAACCGTTTGTGCTGGCCTATGGTTAAAAGCAAACGGATATTAGGTGGTTTTCAATAAAAAGGACATTTCTGATTTGAAATGCCCATGATATTTTACTGCGATATTATTTGAAGATTAGGATATCGTTCTTTCCAAATTTCCAATGCGTTGATGTTAGCCAACGTAATTGTCGTTCTATTATCCAATTTTACTTTAATCTTCTTTGCTGCTTTTTTTAATCTATCTACTGAGTTTTTCATGTTTTGTGAATTTTAAAAATTTACGTTCTATCTATGAACGGATCAGGGTTTAGATTTGTTTCTGTGTTAGTGTTAAAATGAATTAAGTCAGTAAATTATGATTACAATCGTATCTCCATCAAAAACGTTAGACTTTGAAAATAGCAGAGCGTTACAACTAAAAACTACCCCACAACTCGTTGAAGAATCTGCTAAGCTCATGGAAGCGTTGAAGAAGAAAAGCGTAAAGAAATTGATGGAGCTACAATCCATAAGTAGAAACTTGGCAGAGTTAAATTACGAACGAAATCAGGTTTGGAATCAAGAACATAAATCAAGTCAAACAAGATCAGCACTAACCTCATTCCAAGGGGATGTTTATGTGGGGTTGAATGCGCAAGATTTTTCTGCTGCCGATGATGAGTTTGCAATTGAACATTTTAGAATTTTGTCAGGTCTGTATGGTATTTTAAAACCAACAGACCAAATAATGCCGTACCGACTAGAAATGGGAACCAAACTAAAAACCAAAAGGGGCAAGGATGTTTATGCCTTTTGGAAAAACAGAGTAACTGATATTATTAACGCAGAATTAGAACAACATGAAAATGCTGTTTTATTAAATTTAGCCAGTGATGAATATTTCCATGTGCTTTCTGCCAAAGCCATAAAGGGTGAAATTATCCAGCCAGTTTTTATGGATAAGAAGAATGGCAAGTACAAAGTGATTTCATTTTTCGCAAAGAAGGCTCGAGGGCTAATGAGTCGATTCATAATTAAAAACAAGGTGGATACCGTTGAAGATATTAAAGCTTTTGATTACGAAGGATACATTTACAATGCCGAATTGTCAGCTGAAAACAAATGGGTATTCACAAGAGATAATGAATAGTGGATTGTACCGAAGGTTACAGTTTGTAGAATAAAGTTGATTGAAATTTGCAGCATAAAATATGAACGATGAGCAATTTAGTAAGAGATAAGTGGGAGAAATCAATGAGTTACGAGGAGTACATTTCGTTGCTTGAAAGATTGGTAGAAGAAGGAAAAACAACTGGGCCAAATCAGTCTGAGACTATGGCGCATCATACTAAAATGGCCGCTCAGCGCATACACAAGTGGCAAAAAATATTTAAATTGAACGAGGAAGACGCTCAACAACTTGACTCTGGTAAGAAAGTAAACTGGTTAATGATCGTGGAAGCTTGGTGTGGTGATGTAGGACAGAACTTAGTTCCGTTGAAAAAAATTGCGGATGCAGCAGGTATTGAATTAAGGTTGATTCTTAGAGACGAAAACCTGGACTTGATAGATGAGTTTCTGACGAATGGTGGCAGGTCTATACCAAAGTTAATTGCATTTGATTCTGAAACCTTCGAGCCACTTTGGGATTGGGGACCAAGACCACAAGAATTGCAAGAGTGGTATCTAGACAAAAAATCTGCAGACGATTTTAGCTACGAAAAAGTATCCGAAGAGATGCATTTGTGGTACGCTAAAAATCGTCATAAGGAGCTGCTAAACGAATTCAAAGCAAGATTGTCTTAGACTTATGTTCCTTTGATATTAGTAAGATTCTCAACGTAGGAATCTATTAACAATGGTTCATAAAAAATGAACGTGAATCCATTAAAAAAATCACATTTTAGTGGTCTATAAATTTAGGGGAACAAATGAAGATAGGGGATAAAAATATGTCTAGTAACGCATTTGCTGTAAGCATTGCTTCGCTATTTATTGCTTCCTTTATTGCTTTCAATTGGTATGTACGCTATGAAGTTTCGGGCTCCAAAGCGGCCAAGTACTTGGCGAACAATGAAATTCGCACAAAACGGGTAGATGCCAGAATAGCAGATAGCTACGCCGGTATTTCTGAACGAAATTTTGCACGACAAGCATTCGATAATTATGCATTTGAGAGTTTTGAGGTGGATGCCAATTTGCTTGAAGAAGATTTGAATGTTCTAAATAAAGGAACCTTGGCGGATTTTCAACCTACAGTTGCAGGAGCAAGCCATGAAGTTTTGATACCTTCCAGAGGAAATCTGCAGGTGAACAATGTTTCCTTTATGGAGCCGAGACCCTTTGTCAATAGTTCAATCGTTGAAACAGGAAATGTAGAATACGCCTTAGCTAATGATTTGAATTTAAAAAAATTCAATTATTACGTTGGTCTCGGGTTTCAGCCTGCTTTCGGCGTATCCAATTATTATAACAGAAATTTTGCCCAGGAATTTACTTCTGAAACCTTCACTACACATATTAACTCTGAATTGGTCAGTGAAAATAAATCGTTGGTTTGGGGAGTTGGAGGCAACGTATATGCCGGAGTTCAATTCAAAAATGGTATAAGCCTAGAAATGGGTGTGGCGTATAATGAAATGAGTGGAACTGCCAGGTACGCGGTTGAACATATATACGAGAAAGAAATTCAACGTTTAGAATGGATTGTTTCTGGAGAAGATGATGTTCAGGCATTTTATAGCAGCGATTTTGTTCAAGAAACGGATATGGATACGATATCTACTGTTGTATCAAGGTCTGTTCTTTCAGTGCCTCTTCACCTGAATTATAGTTTGGATTTAGGAAAAGTTTCCCCTTTTGTTTCCATTGGCTCCAGTCTGAATTTTACTTCAAATGGCGAGCAAAACATGCATAGTACCTTCCAGAAGAAGAATGTACTTATTGCAGAATCTAAGGGGCTTTCCCAAATCAATCTTTCTGTAGGAGCGGGTGTTGATGTAGCGCTAACCTCAACTATTTCGGCACGCATAAAGCCAGCGTATGAGTTTGGGTTGTGGAGTAATAATCCAACTTATTTTGAAGGACATTTGGATAATTTAAACCTTCACACAGGTTTATTGTACCGCTTCTAATTAGCTGAATTTTCTTCAGCCGCTTTAATTTTTCTTTTCAATCGTAACTTTTTGGCTTTGCTACGATCTCTAATTTGAATATTGAGAACTTCTACCACTAAAGAGAAGAACACTGCGAAGTAGATGTAGCCTTTTGGAACATGAACTCCAGCTCCATCTAAAACCAACATAAACCCTATTAAAATCAAAAAGGACAAGGCTAAAATCTCCATTGTCGGATGACCTTGAATGAAGTCGGCTATTCTTCCTGCAAAAGACATCATGACCATCATAGCTATTACCACAGCAATAATCATAATGGCAATTTGTTGAGTAAGTCCTACGGCGGTCAGAATAGAATCAAATGAAAAAATAATATCCATTGCAATGATTTGGAGTATGATTTTTGCTCCAGATTTCGCAGGTTTATTTGAGTCATGATGTTCTTCTTCACCTTCCATTTTATGGTGAATTTCACTGGTGCTTTTGGCAATTAAAAACAATCCGCCAACGGCCAAAATAATATCGCGTCCGCTAACTCCATGTCCAAAAATGCTGAACAGAGGTTCCGAAAATCCAATTATCCATGAAATGCCTAAGAGCAATCCAATTCGGAAAATTAATGCCAGCATTAGTCCTGTATTTCTGGTTTTGGCTCTTTCTTCTTTTGGTAATCGGTTGGCTAGAATGGATATGAATATGATATTATCGACACCCAATACGATTTCAAGAAAGGTTAAAGTTAATAAGGCGATGTAGGTTTCAGGGAGTAAGAAAATTTCCATGCTGAGTGAGTTTTAGAAGTTGTGAGTGGAGTGCTGTTTTTTTATTTAAACATATTGCCTAGGCTAGGCATTCCGGGAATATTCGGCATAGCATCCCTCGCCACTGCTGCCATTTCAGTGTCGTGAATGTTCCGTGCTTTTTCCAGAGCATTATTGGTAGCAACAAGCGTGTGTCTGCTCAATTCGTCGGCACCAAAAGTTTTGGCTTCGTCATTCAATAATATCTGAACAATTCTACTGTTGGCAGTAGAAATTACGCGCACGTATTCTCCTGAAGAACCATCAACATGAACAGAGTCTAATCGTTGTTTAGTTTCTTCCGCCTTAATTTTTGCTTGTTCTATTTTTTCTTTAAATCCGCCTAATCCTAACATGGTAATTACTTGTATGCTTCAATTAAAATATTTAAAATTTCTTGCGCCGCTTTCGGGATTTTTGTCCCAGGTCCATAAACCCCAGCAACCCCGCTTTCGAAAAGAAAATCGTAGTCGTTCGGTGGAATTACTCCTCCAGCAATAACTAAAATGTCTTCTCTACCAAATTCCTTCAACGCTTCAATAACTTTAGGTACTAGTGTTTTGTGCCCGGCCGCCAAGCTTGACACGCCTAGTATGTGAACATCATTTTCGATTGCCTGTTTTGCAGCTTCTTTAGGCGTCTGAAACAAGGGGCCAATATCTACGTCAAAACCTATGTCGGCGAAAGAAGTCGCAATGACTTTAGCTCCTCTATCGTGACCATCCTGACCCATTTTGGCAACCATAATTCGTGGTCGTCTTCCGTCTAATTCCGAAAACTCATCGGATAATCTTCTTGCTTCAATAAAATTTTTGTCTTCCATAACTTCTGAAGAATATACGCCGGAAATACTCTTAATTACTGCCTTGTACCTGCCGAATGATTTTTCCATGGCATCGCTAATTTCACCTAGTGATGCTCTTTTTCTGGCGCAATCAATTGCAGCAGCCAATAAGTTTCCTTCTCCACCGGCAGCAACTTGTGCTAAATTGTTTAGCGCAGTTTGAACCTCTAAATCATTGCGTTCGGCACGCAGTTTTTGTAGTCTTTCAATTTGTGATTTTCGGACTGATTCGTTATCGACTTCTAATAGCTCAATTTCTTCTTTGGAATCTGTTTCGTAACGATTGACGCCAACAATTACATCAGTCCCACTGTCAATTTTTGCCTGACGCCTAGCTGCAGCTTCTTCAATTCTCATTTTTGGTAATCCAGTTTCAATAGCCTTGGCCATTCCACCTAATTCCTCCACTTCTTGAATCAATTCCCAAGCTCTGTGCGCAATATCGTGTGTAAGTTTTTCTACATAATAAGAACCTCCCCATGGGTCAACCACACCTGTAACGTTAGCCTCTTGCTGTAAAAATATTTGTGTGTTTCTAGCAATTCTGGCTGAAAAATCTGTTGGGAGCGCAATAGCTTCGTCCAATGCATTGGTGTGCAACGATTGGGTTCCGCCCATTGCTGCAGCCATTGCTTCTACGCAGGTTCTAGCCACATTATTAAATGGGTCTTGTTCGGTAAGGCTCCATCCCGATGTTTGGCTGTGTGTTCTCAGAGCCATGGATTTTTCACTTTTAGGGTTGAATTGTTTTATCAGTTTCGCCCAAAGCATTCTGGCTGCACGCATTTTGGCAACCTCCATAAAGTGGTTCATTCCAATTCCCCAAAAGAAACTCAATCGCGGTGCAAATTGGTCAATTTCCATCCCAGCGGCAATTCCTGCTCGTACATATTCCAACCCATCGGCAAGTGTATATGCCAGCTCAATATCGTTAGTAGCACCTGCCTCTTGCATGTGATAACCGGAAATACTAATAGAATTGAACTTTGGCATGTTCTGGGCCGTAAATTCAAAAATATCGGAGATAATGCGCATGGATGGTGCGGGAGGGTAGATATAGGTGTTCCGTACCATAAACTCCTTTAGAATGTCATTTTGAATGGTTCCGGATAGCTTTTCAAGCGGTACTCCTTGCTCCTCGGCCGCTACTATGTAAAAGGCCATTATTGGAATTACGGCTCCGTTCATGGTCATGCTAACCGACATTTTATCCAACGGAATTTGGTCGAACAATAATTTCATGTCCAAGATGGAATCTATAGCGACTCCTGCCTTTCCCACGTCGCCTTCAACTCTAGGGTGATCAGAATCGTACCCACGGTGTGTAGCTAAATCGAATGCAACTGAAAGTCCCTTTTGACCTGCTGCCAAGTTTCTTCTGTAGAACGCATTTGATTCTTCCGCCGTGCTAAATCCAGCATATTGGCGGACTGTCCATGGCCTTGAAGCATACATACTTGAATACGGTCCTCTTAAAAATGGCGCTTGTCCCGCTCCAAAATTTAAGTGCTCTAAACCTTCCAAGTCTTTTTTGGAGTATTTACTCTTGATGTCAATTTTTTCGGCAGCCGTAAAAGCAGTTTCGGCAGCTTTAGACACATCTTTATTTACACTTTTTTGAAGTGAAATAGTTGAAAAATCTACTCTCATTTCGCGGCCTCCAATTCAGATTTTAAGCGTTCTTGTTCTACTTTACCAGTAAGTCGAATTTGCTCGATAGGAGGGAAGTCAGTTTCTAAAGCGGCAGGGTCTAACTCTTCGAGTACTATTATTTTTTCTAATGCCGTTTCGTTTTCATTTGGGTAGAGGTTCACTCCTAGAACTGGAAGTTTTCCGTTATTGAATAAATCAATTTGGGCGTCGGCTTCTTCCTTCAACTCTCTATGAAGGTTTCCAGAGGTGACCAAGCCAATAAAACCTCCTTTCGCTTCAATTTTTTTGAACTTGATCCAAGCTTTTTCGGCCAATTCTTGGGTTAAGCTTTCAATATAATAGCTGCCACCAGCCGGGTCAATCACTTTATCTAAATACGTTTCTTCTTTAAGCAGTAATTGAACGTTTCTTGCAATTCGATTCGAAAATTCATTTCCGTTTTCCCAAGCCGAATTGTATGGAGCAACGGTTAGAGCATCGGTTCCGCCAATCGCCGCAGACATGGCTTGAGTTGTTGCTCTAAGCATGTTAACGTGAGGGTCGTAAACAGTGTTCCAAAATTCTGAGGTGTTGGCATGAATTTGCACTGATTTACTGCAAGCGTGTTCGGGATTGTAGGCATCAATCATTGCTGCCCAAATTATTCTGAACGCTCTAAACTTTGCAATTTCAGTGAAGTAATCTCTTCCACTGGCTAGGTCAATTTTTATTTGAGCAGAAGCTTCATCGATAGAGAGTCCACTCTCAAGTAAAAAAACTAAGTATTCGTGCGATTGTGCAAGAGCCAATCCGATTTCTGAAATGGCTCCAGCACCACAATTGTGGTAAGCATGGGCTTTTACAGAAAAAACTCGTGTTGCCTTATAGTTAATTAGGTTCTTTATAGCCTTCAACCCTTCATTTAATTCGGTGTTTTTGTTTGACCATTTTCCTGTGATTGCTGCGTTGGTTATTGGGTCAAAGTTTAGATGGATTGGGTAAGTATTTGAAATTTCTCCAAATGCGCCAGTCAGTGTTTTGGTGAGTTCTGATAAGCTGGAGTAATCTGAAAATTCAGTAGCAATATATTCGGGAGCAATTCCTTTAAGTGTGTCTATTTCTGGCTGACCAGATAGTTCAATGCCTGTAAGACCTGCGTTTAATAATCCCAGAATTTTTTGGTTGTCGGCCTTTGAGTCAGCGCTAAGTAATACTTTTTCACTGATGTGCCAATCGTTTCCGTTCGTTTTTGTCCCTCTTCGGTTTGGATCTAATTGTGGTAAGTTCGAGTCAGTAAATACGGGTTCCGTTGAACTTCCGAGTACGTTTTTTTTGGTAAGATCAGAATAAGGTTTTCCTTTTAAATCGTGTTCGATTTTTGCTATCCAATCTTCTTTTGAAAAGGTAGGGAAATCAGAAAATAGTTTGTTGTCGCTCATACAATATATTAATGATTCAAATGTAGGGTTTTAGCCCATTATCATCAAAGGTTATCCTATTCAAAATACACCTAGAATTACTATTATTGTCAATGTAAATTTCCTTTTTCCTCGAAATTCAAATCAAAGCCAAATGATGAAATCATTGAAAAAAAGTAAGTTAAACCAATTACCAGGAAGCTTATGTTTATTGGTTGTTTTATTGATAACGGTTTCCTGTAAAACAGGTCAAAACTCAAAAAAGTCTGCAGTTCTCGTAAAACGACAGCATTCAAAAGGTTGGCATTTTCAAGGTTTTGAAAAGAGAGTAAAACAAAGGGATTACTGTTCTAATAGAAAAACTGCAGGTTCACAATACATACGAGAGGATAAAACCAATATTGAAAAAGTATCCGTAAGTTTTTTGTCGAAAAGTGAAATGAATCGGTACAATTTTTCATTAACCAAAGCCTATTCTGAAAAAATAAAACCCGAAAAAACAACTGAACCAAGTGGCCAAAGAATAATAAATAAACTACCAAGAAATGTAGTGACAAAACCTTTTCTAAACAATTTTTCTAAGGCAAAGGAACGCAAGCAAAAGGATGAGAAGTTAGAGTGGTATGTGTGGGTGCTGTTAGGTGGTGCCGCGTTTTTATTGCTTTTGTTTGTTGTTTTGTGGTTGGTGGTGTTTTTTCTTATCGTTTCATCTATTTAGTCCTTAGAGAAGCTTTATTCCTCCATTTTAGTTTCGGTTTCAACTGTAGATTTCTTTTCGGTAATCACAAAAATATCTTCGTTTGGCTTTTTCATGAGGTATTTCTCTCGCGCAAACTTTTCAAGGTTATTGTCATCAGTGAGTAGGTTGTTTAAGTCTGCACTTGTTTGGTCAATTTGTACTTTATAGTACTCTTTGCTTTCTTCCAGCGTGCTTAGTTCTTTCTTAAGCTGAAATTGAGAAATAAGGTCATGTCGGTCAAAGAAAGTAAGGTAAACAAAGAAACAAAGCAAGGTAAGTGAGTAGCGATTCCGAACCCATTTTGGTAATTTCTGATACGTTGCTTTAATTCTATTTGGCACATTACAAAAGTACCGTTCAATTATGTGCTCAACGAGTTAATGCAACTAGATTTTCAGCATTCACACGTTTATATCTATTCTGGTATTTAACCATATAATGTACAAGGGTGTCTATAGGTCGATTCGTTAGACTTAGCAGCTATATTTGCCCACTTAATATTCGATTCAATGAAAAAAGTACTCACCTCGCTATTCGGTGCAATTCTATTGTTAGGTTTTAACGGAAACGCCCAAACGTACAAGCAAATGATGAATGATTACAGCTACAATTTTTATGAAGTAGTTGCAGCAGCTGAAAAACATTTTGCTAATAATAATAAAGGAAAAGGTTCTGGATATAAAGGGTATTTGCGTTGGAAGAATGAAAATGAAAGTAAGTTTTTTCCTTCAGGGGAGCGTAAAAACGTAAGTCCCTATTTTGTAGAAAACGCATACAATTTGGCCAAAAAACAGCAAATCAACCATGCTTCAAGAGCTCAAAGTCCTAGTTGGATTGAACTTGGTCCTTGGGATGCGAATAACGTAACTTCTCATTACTCTGAGGGAATTGGTAGGGTGGAAACATTTTACGTGAACCCTGCAAACACCAATATAATGTACCTAGGGTCTCGCAGTGGTGGATTTTGGAGAACAACGGACGGCGGTTCTAATTGGGAATGTTCGACAGATACTATGGTAGCGACAGGGGTGAATGTTTTAGATGCCTCCAATACAAATGCAGACAGCGTTCTCATAAACCTTCAAAATGCTCAAAACACCTATTCTCAAGGAGTTTATTATAGTACAAATGGTGGTCAATCATGGGATATTACCAATTTTAATCCTACTGCCTTAGGCTGGGGTGGTTTAGGTAAAACAGGTAGAGTAAGATGGGTGAAAATTAGCCCATACAATACTAACTTGGTGCTTGTTGGAACCGACAGAGGGTTATATCGGTCAACTGATTTTATGGGAACCTTTACTAAGGTAATTACGAGTGGTAATTTTACCCAAATTGAGTTTCATCCAACAAAAAGTAATGTTGTTTATGTCTATAATGCGAGTGGAAACAATAATAGAAACAAGGTTTTTATTTCAGCAAATTCAGGTCAGACCTTTGTGCCTTCAAATACAATTCCTCAAATTTCAAATTACAACGGTCGTCTTTATGTAAGTGCAGATTGCCCAGACTGCGTCTATTTTGCGACTAATAATGGTGTTTGGAAATCAATTAATGAAGGCGCTGATTTTACTTACCTTGGAAACCCTTCTCAGAGTGGACATGGATTCTCTGTGAATGACCTAGATACTTCTAATATCATTTATGGTTATGTGGATTTGTTGTCAAGTACCGATGGAGGTAAAAATTTCACACAACGTACTTGGTGGTCAACTGGAAATGCAAACCACAGAAGTAGTAACTACATCCATGCAGATTTAAGAGCTGCCCAATGTATTGATGGTGTTTTTTATGTGGGAACGGATGGCTATTTAGCTAAAAGTAGCGACGGTGGAATTTCCTGGACTCGGTTAAACGATGGCACTGCAATTCGGGAATTTTATCGATTTGGGTTAAGCCAGTCGGATGCTTGGCTTTCTATGGCAGGTTCGCAAGATAACGGAACCAGTATTTATAAAAAAGATGGCTGGATTGAATGGAATGGTGGTGATGGAATGGAAGCAGTAGTTCAGTATCTAAATGAAGATTGGATGGTTGGAAGCTGGCAGTTTGGCAATAGAAACAAAACCACTAATGGCGGACAATCCAGACAAGGGGCATCGCATGGAAATACCAACGATTGGATTGCACCTATGTTAACCGACCCAAACCATCAGATGGATATTTATTCATTTGGCACTTCGCTTTACAAAAGCGAGGAATTTGGAGGAAATTGGCAAACTTTAGGCGCAACGAATATTGGAGGAAATATAAAGCATGCGGCAATTGCTCATAATAATTCGGATATTATTCTTGCATCAAGAAACGATAGAATGGTTATGTCCTTAGATGGTGGAAGTAGTTTTTCTGAAATTTCATCAGACTTACCGAATACGAATTCTCCTTCTTGGATTGCCTTTGACCCAAATAATGATAGTACCGTTGTAATTACCTACGACCGATACCAAGATGAAAATAAGCGAATTTACGTGTCTCATGATTTATGTAAAACTTGGGAAAATATATCGTTCAATTTATCGAATATGCCACTAAGAACTGCAGTCATTGGTTTTTCTGATAGTTCAAATATCTATGTTGGTGGTGAGCGAGGGGCCTATTACAAATCGATGAATGGAACTATTTGGAATTTATACAATAAAGATTTACCTGCTGTTTCTATTCGAGAGTTGGACATTCAATGGGCGACAAATTCACTAAGAGCAGTTGCGTGGGGTAGAGGAATGTGGCAAACTAAATTGGTGGATAGAGAAAACTACCCTGAAATAACTAAAATATGGATGAATGAAACACCTACTTTGATTCAGCCGAAAGAAGATTTACCAATTGAAGTAAGGGCAGTGGTTGAGTATTCTGGTAACTTGGATAAAGTTTATTTGAAATGGTCGGAAGACACCGCAACTTTTGCCAATCAAATTGAAATGACCCGATTGGGTGGCGATACTTTCGTAACCACCAGCGATATTCCGAATTTCGCAGCTCGAACCAATATGTATTTCAAAGTATTTGCAAAAGGTAGTGCAAATGATATTTCTGAAAGCTATAAACTGCACTTTGATTACAAAGTTTGTACCTCAAGACCAACGGTCAGGGCTACAATTAGTAAGGATAACCTTTGCAAGGGAGATACATTTTTTGTGAACGCAGGAGGAGCGTCACGATTTATTTGGGAAAATGGCTTTGAAAATGCCAAAACTTACATCGCACAGCAGTCGGATACGTTCAGAGTTACTGGTTTTGATGCCCAGAATTGTGCGTCGAAAGCCGAAGTTGCACTTACAGTTAATCAGGTTGATGTGGGAGTTGTAACCAATAATCAAACTCTTGAAGCAAATGCAATTGGTGCAGCATATCAATGGTTAGATTGTAATTCGAACTGGAGTCCAATAACTGGAGAAACTAATAAAACAATTAGCAGTAATTCGCCGGCTGAATATGCCGTTGAGGTTACCGAGAATGGCTGCACAGATACCTCGAATTGTTATGTGATTACGGAAAAAAGTTCTGGGATTGAAGCTGAAATATTAAGTATGGTAAAAGTATTTCCGAATCCAACTAGAGGAAAAGTTGAGTTAGAATTTGACGAATCAGTAAGCTTGAATATTGGTGTTTTTGCTGCAGACGGAAGATTGGTGAAAGAACTAGAGATTGATGAAAAGCGTTCTGTAACTATTGATTTGAGTAATGAACCTCAGGGCATGTATTTTATTGAAACTTCAACTGGGGAAGAAACCAATAAGTATCGAGTTTTGAAACAATAATTTCGATTAAAACTGAATAAAAAAAGCCCGTTTTGGAAAATCCAGAACGGGCTTTTTAATTTCATATAAATTAGAGACTTACCCTAAAAATGGATACTCATAATTCTTAGGCGGAACAAATGTCTCCTTAATTGTTCGAGGAGAAACCCAACGAATCAAGTTGAGGTAAGAACCTGCTTTATCGTTTGTGCCAGAACCTCTAGCACCACCAAAAGGCTGTTGTCCTACAACTGCTCCTGTGGGCTTATCATTAATGTAGAAATTACCAGCAGAGTTTTCTAATTTTTTCATCGCAAAATCAATTGCGTATCGGTCTCCACTGATTATAGAACCTGTAAGTGCATAGTCAGAAGTATTGTCCAGTAATTCAAGTGTTTCTTCAAACTTGCTATCGTCATAAGTGAAGATAGTAACCACTGGGCCAAATATCTCTTCACACAACGTTCGGAATTTAGGATTCTCGGTAACTACAACAGTAGGTTGAATGTAATATCCTGTTGACTTATCGTAGGTTCCACCAGCAACAACATCCGCGTCATTAGCATTATTACAGTGGTCAATGAATTCTGCAATTTTGTCAAAAGCACGCTCGTCGATAACTGCATTTACAAAGTTTGAATAATCGGATGGCGCTCCTACCTTGAACGAGTTTACATCAGAAACCACTCTATCGATTACATCTTTTGCTAATGATTTTGGTAAATATACTCTGGATGAAGCCGAACATTTTTGTCCTTGAAATTCGAATGAACCTCTAGAAATTGCAGTCGCCACTTCATCAACATCAGAAGATTTATGAACCATAATGAAATCCTTTCCACCGGTTTCGCCAACAATTCTTGGGTAGCTTCTGTATTTTTCAATATTGTTTCCAATCGTTTTCCAAAGATGTCTGAATACTCCGGTAGATCCTGTGAAATGTAATCCAGCAAAATCCTTGTGATTAAAAATAACTTCTCCAGCGGCAGGGCCATCAACGGTAACCATATTGATTACACCGTCAGGCAAGCCAGCAGCTTTGAATAAATCCATAACTACTTTGGCAGAATATATTTGAGTATCAGAAGGTTTCCAAACAATGGTGTTACCCATCATTGCTGGAGCTGCACATAAGTTAGCTGCAATAGAGGTGAAGTTAAAAGGTGTAATTGCAAACACAAAACCTTCTAATGGTCTGTATTCAAGTCTGTTCCAGATTCCAGGTGCGGAGTCTGGTTGCTCAGAATAAACCTGCTGCATATAAAATGCATTAAATCTGAAGAAGTCAATCATTTCGCAAGCTGCATCAATTTCTGCTTGCATTGCATTCTTACTTTGCCCCAACATTGTAGCGGCATTCATTCTTGCTCTGAATGGCCCAGCCAGTAGTTCTGCAGCTTTCAAAAAGATGGAAGCACGGTGCTCCCAGCTCAAATCTGACCATTGTTGTTTTGCAGCAAGAGCAGCATCAACTGCAGCCTGAACGTGTTCTTTTGTGCCCATGTTAGCATGGCCAATAACTTTAGCATGCTCGTGAGGTGGACTTAATGGTAATTTACTGTCTGTAGTAATTTCTTTATCTCCGATATACATGGGTACATCAGTAACCGAATTATACAATTCATTATACGCAGCTTCTAATTCTGCTTTTTCTGGGGAACCAGGTGCATAACCTAATACAGGCTCATTTTCTGGGAAAGGGATGTTGAATACTCCGTTTGGCATAACAACTTTATTTTTAGGGTTAAACGCTTAAATTTTGAGGGCGCAAAGGTAAGTAAACTCCCTAAGTTGTTAGGGGCGATAAAGCTAAGTTGTCTTAATTGAGCTTTGAGGAGAGGGCTAATTCGAATCTGGGAATATCCACTTCAATCAACTCGTCCATATCTTCTATTCTAAAAATGTAAGAACCTTCCATGAATCCTAAACTCGAAGTTAGGTCACAGTACGATTGGTACTCGTAAGAATCGCCAGGTAATAGTATTGGTCGTTCACCAACAACACCTTCACCATTTACATAACGAACCGGCGACAAACTATCTTGAATTTTCCAATGACGACTAAGCAATTGAACAGAGAAAGGGTTGGTGTTTTTTATGCGAATGGAATAAGCAAATAAGTAATGTCCTTTTCTAACATCAGAACAGCCGTCCAAAAACTTTGTTTCGACCTTAACTTCTACGTTTGACGTTACTTGGCTTACCATTTATGGGGTTAAATATAGTTAGTTTTTATGCTGCTAGTATTATTTTTTTAAATCAAATCGAAATTGGCTTTGCTTACTTGGGTAAAATAGAGTAGAGTGTTTGATGAGGCGAGTATAATCGGCTGTAATGTCTTTGTGATATACCAATATTGAATACGAATTTTCGGCTTCAATAAAACTTCCTTCAATGCGCTGAACGTCTCCAGTAATGCCGTCTTTGCTGTACATAACTAACCAATTATAATAACCTTGCTTTAGATATGTCGCCAGGCGGTATCGCTTTCTTTCTGAATCGTATTCCATTTTGAATTTATCATCCAACGTGTTGTTCGATAGCTCACCAAAAACATAATAACTACCGTTAGGGTCTTCAATTTCTTGTTCCAAATAAAAATAAACTATGCAATAGTCAATGTCACTCGCGCCCGTATGGTTGAATGCTGTTGACCCAATTACACGTCCACCGTAAATGGAGCCTAATAAATTTCCTTGACGATGCATTCTCCGTGTTTTCATAGGCTCCAAAAAGACGTGTACGCTATCGGTGCGATTAACAAAGCCGTTAATTCCTTCGGTTTTTTGGCTGAGGTTTCTCAAATCGGCAAACCGTTGTTCATTGCCTGCCCAAAAAGTATTGGGCCCATTATGGTTGTATTCTAAGGTGTTGTTAGAGACAAAAAGAGGTTTTAAATCAGTAATGGCATTGTCGGTTCTGTTGTTCTGTAGAAGTGTAACTTTTACTGCATCCGAAGGATTAATGATAGGGTACTTCGAGTGGTCAATAGAAAAGTCAATTTCGTGTTTCTTGTTGCGATAAGATGGACTAAAGGCCGGATGAACATAAGCTTTTAGCTGCACTCGGTCTTCGGTAACGTAAAATTGGTGTGATAGTAATAATTTGCTTGGGTCGCCATTTCGATACACATATACCAAGTAATTCCCAGATGCCTTAAATTTCACATCATCATTAGGAATTGAAAGCGAATATTGAATATAAGATTGATTGAAGGCCGTGGAAAAAGTAAGGTCATATATAAAAGGCTCTTCGTTTCCGCTTATGTATTGAAAGTATTGCAAGTCTGTCGGTTTCCAATCGTAATCGCAATGTACTATTCGGTAATTTAGGTCTTCAACCTTCATGCTAAAATCATCGAAGGTGAGCAGCAGTCTTTCACCTCCATTTAGGTTTATTACCGGTAAACCAGAACTGTTTCCTCTTTTGTGAAAGTTGAGTGTGTGAATTTGGTCGTTGTAAATTTTGTTTTTGTATTCCAAGGTTGATTCTTGGGCGTAGTCATAATCTTCGTCAATCTCTTGGGCAAAACTACAAAAGCTGATCAAAGAAAATAGTAGAGTAATAAAAAATTTTGTTCGAATCATTTTTCAATAATACCTAAAAGCAAAAAAGCGGCCAAAAGCCGCTTTCTTAAACTTTATAGAAAAAAATCTATTAGTGAGCAGCTAAATAATCAGCAACTCCGTCGTGTGTATCTTTCATTGCATCGTCACCTTTTGCCCAATCTGCGGGACAAACTTCACCATTTTCTTCAAAATGTAATAAAGCGTCAACCATTCTTAAGGCTTCATTTACACTTCTACCTAATGGGAAGTTATTTACCACTTGATGTTGTACAATTCCTTCTTTATCGATTAGGAATAATCCTCTGTAGGCAATCATAGGGCCAGTAGCTTCTAACATTCCGTCTTCATCAACGTCATAATCACCAGCTAAAACACCATAATTTGCAGAAATACATTTAGACGTATCGGCAACTATTGGGTAAGTAACACCTTTAATACCACCGTGGCCTTTTTCCATTTGTAACCATCCCCAATGCGATTCTGGAGTGTCTGTGGAGCAGCCTACTACTTCAACGCCTCTTTTCTTGAACTCATCCAATTTTGCTTGGAATGCGTGCAATTCTGTAGGGCAAACAAATGTGAAATCTTTTGGGTAAAAGAAGAATAAAACGTGACTTTTACCTACAAATTGATCTAATGAAAAACCATCAACTACTTCGCCACCGTTAACCACTGTTGACTCAGAAAATGAAGGTGCTTTTTGTCCAACTAATACTGACATATTATTTAATTTTTATTGTTTCTAAAATTGAATTTGCAAATTTAACTTTTACAGCTTGTTTTAAAATCTATTAAAATTGCTTTTATTGTTAACCTTTTTAAATGTCCTTTGTTCTGACTCTGTACTAAAACTTAAACAAGTGAAAACACTAAAAGTTACTCTACTCACAGTATTTACAATTCTGATATCGGGCTTCGCCATTGCGCAAGATGGTAAAGGAAGTATCAAAGGGGTATTGTTGGATGAAATTAGCAATCAACCCGTGCCGTTTGCCAACATTATTATCAAAGGTACCACCAAAGGAACTTCAACAGATTTTGATGGCAATTTTTTAATTGAAGGCATTGAGCCAGGCTTTGTTCAATTGCAAATTTCCGTAATAGGATACCAGCCCAAAGTAACAGGAGAAATCAACGTGATTTCTGGTCGTCAAACGAGCTATAACGTAAAAATGGAACAATCTTCTACTCAAATGAAAGAGGTGGTTGTAGAGGCTTCTTCATTCAATAAAACAATGGAAAGTCCGCTTTCGATGCAAACCATTAGCGTAGCAGAAATTGAAAGAGCGGCAGGCGCAAATCGAGATATTTCTAAGGTTGTTCAATCTTTTCCTGGCGTAACTTCCACTCCGGCTTTTAGAAACGATATTATCATTAGAGGTGGAGCACCAAACGAAAATCGTTTTTTTCTGGATGAAGTTGAAGTTCCTACTATAAATCACTTTCAGACTCAGGGCGCTTCTGGTGGACCAGTTGGAATTATAAACGTGAATTTGATTCGCGAGGTTGATTTTCAAGCTGGAGCTTTTCCCGCTAGTAGAGGAAATATGTTGAGTTCACTGCTGACCTTCAAGCAACTGGATGGAAACAACGAGAAACTCAAAGGTAAAGTGACTATTGGAGCTTCTGACCTTGGTTTAACCTTGGACGGACCGCTCGGAAAAAGCAAAAAGACGACTTTCGTTTTTTCAGCAAGACAATCTTATTTACAGTTTTTGTTTTCGGCCTTGGGCTTACCGTTTTTACCCACCTATTGGGATTATCAAACCAAGGTGAAACACAAAATCAATAAGAATAACGAAATCAGTTTAATTAGTATTGGAGCGTTAGACAAAAACGTCTTGAATCTGGATGCAAACGAAACGCGTGAGCAACGGTATATTTTGAACAATCTACCAAGTTCTGACCAATGGAATTATACGATTGGTGCGGTTTATAAGCATTTTGAAGACAACAGCTTTCAGACCTATGTGGTGAGTAGAAGTATGTTGAACAACGAAGCTGAGAAGTACATAAATAATGACGCCTCAACAGAGAATAACCTAACTCTTCGATACAAATCTCAAGAAATTGAAAACAAATTTCGATTTGAAAATACTACCAGGATAAATGATTGGAAAATTGTGGCGGGTATCAATTATGAATTTGCCAAGTACAATAACACAACATTCAACAGAGTGTTTTTTCCAGCTACCCCAATTGCACCAGCACGTCTAGATACGTTCAACTTTAATTCTGCCTTTAATCTGAATAAATACGGAGCGTTTGTTCAGGTAAGTAAGCGTTTGTTGGAGAGCCGTTTGAATGTGAGTTTCGGAATTAGAACTGATGGAAATGACTTTAACGATGATATGGCCAATCCAATTAATCAACTGGCTCCAAGAGCAAGTGCTTCTTATGCACTAGCAGAGAAGTGGTCTATTAATATGGCTGCTGGACGTTTCACTCAATTACCACCGTACACGGTTATGGGTTTTCAGCAAAACGGTGAATTTGTAAATAGAGACAACGGATTGAAGTACATAAAGGCAAATCACTTGAATGGAGGATTTGAATACCGGCCAAAAGAGTCCTCTAAAATTACGGTTGAAGGATTTTACAAGTACTACCAAGACTACCCAATGCTAACTTCTAAAGGAATAAGTTTAGCAAATTTAGGGGCAGATTTTGGTGTAATCGGAAATGAACCTGCTACTTCTACCTCTGAAGGAAGAGCCTATGGAATGGAGTTTATGACTCAGCAGAAATTATACAAAGGATTTTATGGTATTTTGAGTTACACGTGGGTACGCAGTGAATTTACAAACGCAGACGGGGACTTTGCCCCATCCGCATGGGATTCAGAACATTTGATTTCGCTTACTGCTGGAAAAAAATTCAAAAAGAATTGGGAAGTAGGCGCCAGGTGGCGATTTGTAAGCGGCAGGCCCGCAACACCTTTCCTTACTGGCGTTTCAGCGCTGAGGTCGGTTTATGATGTTAACCCGGTTGGGGTATTGGATTACGACAATGTAAATTCTCAAAATCTTGGTGAATTCCACCAGTTGGATGTTCGAGTAGATAAAATTTGGAACTTTAAGAAGTGGTCATTGAACTTGTATTTCGACATTCAAAACTTATACAACTTTCAAGCGCAGTCACAGCCTATTTTGTTTCCGTTCGAAGACGATAATGGTAATCGTATTATTCTTAATCCAGACGCACCGTACGAAGAACAGGTTTATGACTTAGAGGAAATTCCGAGCACTGCTGGAACTGTGCTTCCAACCTTAGGGGTTATAATTGATTTTTAATGAACTTACCTCCATCCGAGCGAGGTATACAAATTGGCTCCGGATTTCAGAATCTGGGAAATTTCCTTCGACAGTTCAGTATCTATTTTTTTGATGTGAAAACACGACTTACCTTTTAGACACTTTAGCAGCACTGGATAGTCTTCTTTTGTGAATTCATCTTTGTGGGTGTAAATAGGAAAGAAATAAAACCCAACATAATTTTTCATTTTCATTACGGATGCAAAGTACTGCCCATCTATGGTTTTTCCATTAAAGTCCGCTTTGGTCGTTCCATAGACATTGTAGGCTTTTTCGTTGTTTGTTCTTATGTCTTGGTCCACGCAAAATGGTTCTAGTATTTCTTTCAACCAGACGAATATTTCTTGTTTTTGCTGTTCTTCCATTTTTACTATTTAATCGTTAAACATAAAAATTCCCCAACCACCTTGATCTCGTAGAATAATATTCTCAATCTCTTTTGGCTGGCCAAATGCATCAGGAATTTCAAAGGGTTCGATTCCGGTTTCAATCACCTTTTTGATGAGGTCTTTGTTCTTTTTGCCATTAAAAAATGTGAGTGACGGGTTAATGAATTTATGAGGGCAGGTAAGAGGTTTCATGAAACTAATTCCCGGCAAGTGTTCGTGTCCTAAAACAACAAACCCGCTATCCATTTTTCCCATTACAACCTCGTATCCAATGACTTTAAAAATTTTATACGTCGATTCAAAATCGATGACTTCTAGGCTAATTCCCATAAAGTTTCCGAGAATCGATTCATTCGCAGAAGTTTCGAACGCATTTTCTTGTGGATTTGTGCCGAGATATATCCATAGTCCATTTGGCTCACGAAATGCAAAATCATCGTCCAATTCCAGGATAGGAACAACGTCTTCCAGAGCTTTTAGCGTTGGCTCCCAATCTTCTGAGTAGAGTTTCAGTCCTAGACGTAAAAATTGGTTTGTGTTTAGCTCGATTCGCATGTTTTGTTCCGCCAAAAGACTGAGCTTGGAATCTGTAGCAAGTTCTTGGAACCTTAGTTTTTTGTAGAATTCAGCTGATTCATCTATCGATGAACTTGCCGGGCTTATTAATGTCCACTCCATACTACTTCTTTTTTAAGATTAACCCGCAAATTAGAGAAACTAGAAGACCTACTGGTAATACTTCCATATAGGTTAACGCAGCTTTAATCAATGGATTTTTGTAGTATTCAACCCACGTGTTCATTTCGGTTTTATAGGCTTCAATTTCTGTGGTCGAATTTCCAGCATCCTGCATGTTTTGAATTGCAGCATTCATATACTGCTCCATAAAATCTGGTGCCATAAATTCGGACATAACCATCCATGTAATTACATAAAGGGTAGAGGCAATAAGAGAAATGAATAATCCGACTACGAATGCTTTTCCAAATGAAATGGAACCGCCAAGGTCTTTTTCTCGGTAGGAGCGAACGGCAAAAAATATGCTCGAAAAAGCAACCAACATACTTCCGTAACCGAAATATTGGCCAACTTGAAGCTGCGTTTCTAAAGGAATTAAAGAAAAAGAAATAAGCATTACGCCGGCCAATATGCCGCCTGCAATGAGACCGTATTTAAGTACTGTATTTTTCATGAATTAAGTTTTTATTATTTATGGCAAATGAATCGTAATTTGCTGTTTTATAGTTCATACTAAAGTACCAAATTGGTTTTTTTAGCCTACTACTTTAGATTGATAATTATTTAAGCAGCTTCAAGCTTCGCGCTTTCTGTATGGCTTGGGTGCGACGTTTTACACTAAGTTTGGAATACAAATTCCCAACATGAGTCTTTACTGTACTTTCTGAAATAAACAATTCATTAGCTATTTCTTGATTGGTTAGTCCTTTATAAATTCCCAGCAGTACTTCCGCCTCTCGTTCACTTAAATTTACTGTTGTGGATAAATCAAAATTAATAGTCTCTTCTGGAGATATTTTTCCGCCAACGAAATATTTTGTCGCCATCCAAAATCCAATAAACAAAAAAGTAAGCCCTAGAGTGGTAATGTAAATTTCATTACCTATTGCCTGAGTTAGGTACGAATATTCTAAAAATTGCAATCCAACGGCTACGATTGCCAAGGATATAGAAAATAACAAGAGTTCTTTTTTCAAATCAAAAAAACTTAATATAGACAACAAATTAAAATTTCAAGTCTTTTAAAATATATTAGACAATAATCGATAGTTTTAATGTTGAACATTGATTTCATTAAATATTTTGACAAATCAAGGGAGTACCTACAGTCAAATTTCTTCATCAAAATGAAGTACCAAAAATGCAAATTTGAATTTCATTCTTCAAACGTGGCAACAAAAAATTGTCACATATAATTAAAAATAACCTTATAGACAGAAACTTTGGCTAAGCAAAGTAATTCTCAAAAGACATTCGATGAATGTCGTTCTATTTTAGGCGACTCCACCTTTAATCTGCCAATACCTTTCTACGGTTGCGGCCAATTACCCTAGTTTTGTGTAATCCTAAAAGCTAGACGTAACATGAAGTATTTTTTTATTTTTTTTCTATCTTCTTTTTTCATATTCACATTAAGTGCCCAAAATTCAGATGACTTTTTTAAGTCAATTCCTATCATCGACCAATCTACCCCTGAATGGGCAAAACTCATGTATTCAAGCAATCCAAATGTTGCAAAAGTTGAAGACTTTTATCGGGCATTTTATGAAAAAAATAAGTTTGTAAAAAACCTGCATACACAAAACCATAAACATTGGATAAGGCAGGTAGAACCGTTGCTTAATGAAAAAGGATTTATTCAACAACCTACAGCTGCCCAACAAGATCAAATGTATAAACGACTCAAAGTAAATTATGCAAATCAACAGCAATCCAGTATTCCTGGTTCGGGCCAGGGCTGGGTGCCTATGGGACCATTCGAAACTTTTAAAGCAAATACAACAAAAGCTATTTCATGGCATAAAAATATATACTCTATAGATCAGTCTTCATCTGATCCTAGCGTTCTCATTTGCGGTACAGAAGCTGGTGGAGTGTACAAAACAATAAACAAAGGGGCCAATTGGACTCTAATTTCCAAAGGGGAAGTGTTTTCTGGGGGGAACTCTGCTGTGAAAATTCACCCAACAAATTCCGACCGATTTCTGGTTGCTTCAAATCAAAGAATATATCAATCGAACAATGGAGGCGTCACCTGGACTGTAAGACATACAACAGGAGGGTCGGGTAATGAATTTCAATACTCGCCAAATGACACCAATTTGATTTTTCATACAAGTACAACGGGTCTTTTTAAGTCTACAAACGGGGGTTCAACCTGGGCTCAGGTTTATACTCAAAAATGCTGGGATATTGACTTTCATCCTACCAATTCTTCAATAGTTTACCTATTAAAATCCAATGCAACAGCGAAAAAAACAGAGTTTTATCGAAGTACAAATTCGGGAACCTCATGGAACTTGGTTACCAGTGGTTGGTATAATCCAGCATTACTTTCTCAAGCAATAGAAAGCGGTGGTAAAATAGCAGTAACTCCTTCAGCACCTGATATTGTGTATGTATGTTTAATTGGTGCTTCAAAATCAAATGATTCGGGTTGGATTGGAATTTACAAGAGTTCAGACGAAGGCTTGAATTGGACTAATCCTTCTGGGCAAGATGGCTCGCCTTATTCTTCTATTAATGATACACTTGATTGGAACGTGGCAGCTTATTCTAATGGCGTACAACAAGGTTTTTTCAACTTTGACCTAGAGGCCTCTCCTTTTGATTCAAACAAAATTTGGGTAGGTACAGTACGCCTTTCAGAATCATTGGACGGTGGAAAAACCTTTAAGTCTATTGGTGCGGCTAATTCCACGCGGTTAACGGATTTTCATGCTGATGTACAAGACATTGAGATTCATGGAAATGATATATGGGTAGCAACGGACGGAGGGGTCAACTACTCTAATAATGCGCTTAATACTCATGTGGCATTAAATAATGGCATTCAAGCGGCCGCCTTTTGGGGCTTTAATTCCGGTTGGAATAACGATAGCTATACTGGTGGTAAATACCACGATGGAACTAGTGGATGGTACGAGGGGTATGGATTAGGTAAAGCATATAACATAGGAGGTGTAGAAGAGGCAACTGGATATGTTCATCCAATTGAAAGCCGAAAAATGATTTTTCGAACTCATTCCAGTAGTAAAAATTCTCAAGTTCATACAATTCCGAGGTTATTTGGTGGACAAGTTGAGATAGGAAAACCGTTTCCAATTCGTCCGAATGAGCATTTTAATGGGGCAGAAAGAAGTGGTTTTTATTTTGATCCGCGCTATGCAAATCACATCTATGTGGCTTTAAATAATGTGGTTTATAAATCAGTTGATGGGGGGCTAAAATTTGATTCCTTATATGCGTTTCCAAACCCAGCCGGGCTAGTTTACGAAATGGAAATTTCAAGAAGTAACCCAAATGTTATTTATGCGGTTTATAACGCTAATGGGGGGTATCTGGATCCATGCGAACTATGGAAATCCAGCAATGCAGGAAAAACCTGGACTAAATCAGCTACACCTAGTGGTAACAATAGACGAATCAGGCTTTCAATTCAACCAGACAACGCAGATAAGGTTTGGATTTGTATTCCTAGAGGGACCACGGGTAGCAAAGTGTTTTATAGTGGAAATGGTGGAACGTCATGGGTAAATAAAACAACTAGTGTCATTGCGACCGAGAGCGTTAGTGATATTTATTATCAGAGCGGGAATAATGATATGGTGTACCTCACCACTCGGAATGGAGTTTTTCATTGGAACAAAAGCACCAACAATTGGATAAACTATTCATTTGGACTTCCTTTGGTAGCAAAAACCCTTCAAATTAATCCATTTTATAAAGAAGGAGAACTACGACTAGCATCAAAAGGCCGTGGAATTTGGGCGCGTAAAATGAAAGACACTTCATTTGCGCCGGTAGCTCAACCTATAACCTATGCCGATTCATTATATTGCTCAAGAGATACAGCATTTTTTGACTGCTATTCCATCCTAAAACATCAGGGTGCTTCATGGAAATGGTCATTCTCCCCACTGCCAGATTACATAAGTGACAGTAATGTTAGGAACCCAAAAGTTATTTTTGGGAAATCTGGTAGTTATGATGTGACCCTTGAAATAACAGATGGTAACAATAAAAAAAGCAATAAGACAATTAATAACATGGTTACAGTATTAAACCTTTGTGAACCTGATACTGTTCCAGGCTATGCCCTAGATTGTAACACAAACTCTAGTTATGCTAGTATTCCAGATTTAAATGCTAATCAAGTTGATAGTTTCACTATGTCAGCTTGGATTATGCCTCGATCGTTGCAAAAAAACTTATCTGCTATATTAATGAACGATAATGATGCTGCAGGGTTAAATTTTTATCATTCCAGTAGACAGCCAAATTTACAATTGGGCTATCATTGGAAAGGTGGTCAATGGTCGTGGTCAAGTGGACTAAGTGTTGATTCAATGGAATGGTCGCATGTAGCAATTGTGGCTACTCCTACTGGAATTACTATTTACGTAAATGGAGTTGCTTCAAGGCATAACAGAACCTTATCGAAGGTTGATATTTCATCGTTGAAAGTTGGGAGCTATAAAGGTTGGAGCAGTCGGAATTTTAATGGTTTAATAGATGAGGTTTGTTTATGGGACAGGGCACTGTCTCAGGAAGAAATTAGAGAGACTAGGCACTTAACGCGTACAGGAAATCAATCAAATACTAACGGGCTAATCGCCTATTACCAATTTAACGAAATGGGAAATTCTCAAATTACTGACAAAGTATCAATCAATCATGCAAGTTTATCGGGCTCGGCAAAAAAAGTGATTTCGACTGCTCCCGTGGGCGGTGGAAGTAGTGACCGGATAATTATATCATCAAGTAATAATTACGTACTTCCAAATACAGGAACCGAAATTCGTTTTGGAGCAACAACTCCTGGAAAAGAAGTAGTTGTTACAAGAATTGACATTGCACCAGATAGCCTGCCAAATTCAAATCCGCATTCAAACGCTTATTGGATTTTAAATAATTATGGAATCCGCAATTTCAGCTCTCTGACTTCTCTAAAACTAAAACCGCATTTCGGAATTCCTTTTAAAAACCCAAATAATTCAAGGCTCTTTATACGAGGTGAAAATGAGCATCTAAATAATTGGTCAAATTCCTGTAGGCCGGATAATTACAATGGTGGTAAATTCAATTTTTCGACTACTTGTGCTATCCAAAACGCGCAACAGTTTTTTATTCAATCACTTGACACTAATGCTATTGTTGGGCAATACCTAAGGAATACAGTGAATCTTATTGCGTGCAAAAAGGATAGTATTTTTTTAAATGGTAGTTATCAATTTGCTTCTGGAATATTTATAGACACTATAACTGTCTCAAAAACAGTAGATAGCATAATTTCAACTTCACTTACCATTCTAAAAGATACACAAGTTACTGATTTACGTTCAAGCTGCGACTCTTTGGTTTGGTTAGACGGTAATACCTACTTCTCAAGTAATAATTCCGCAACGTACACCACGCTCAACGCTGAAGGTTGCGATTCTGTAATTACATTGAACCTAAGTATCCGAACAGATGAGTGGACTGATACTGTGAAGTCTTGTACTCCATTTAAATGGATAAATGGAGTGACCTATTCATCATCAAACGATACTGCTAAGGCATTTTTTACCAATCAACTAGGTTGTGACTCAATTGTTCATCTCGATTTAAGTATAAATACTAATCATTTTGTCGATTCTATTACAGCTTGTTCCTCCTATACTTGGATAAACAACCAGACATATTTTCTGAGCGGCGATACATCTACCGTAATCTTAACAAACTCAAAAGGATGTGATTCAACCGTTACTCTTGCGCTTAAGATTAATAATGTAGATAAATCTGTTACGCAAAACGGTATAAACTTAATTTCTAATCAACTTATGGCGAATTATCAATGGCTGGATTGCGACGACGATTATTCTGTAATTCTTGGCAGCACAAACAAGTCTTTTACGGCAATAAAAAATGGTAGATACGCAGTAAAAGTTGATTCAATGAATTGCATTGACACCTCTGACTGTTTTGAAATAAAAGGTCTTGGAATAGGTTTAAATTCAATTAACAACGGAATGGTTCTTTTCCCTAATCCGACGGATGGCTATGTAACATTAAGATTAGAGGAACCTCGCTCCAGGATTAAAATAATTCAATTGGACGCAAGCGGAAGATTAGTTTCAACTGAAACATTTGAACAAACAGATGAAGTAAATTTTAAGGTAGTTGGGGCAACAGGAAATTATGTAATTGAAGTTATAACTGGCGAAAAAGACAATACCAGGTTTAGTGTGATAAAAAACTAAATAAATTTAATCTAAACGTCTTCTATGTTTGTCTCAAATCGCTCAAAGAACAATTCAGTATTCTTAACTATTGATTTAAGTTCAATTTCAATTGCCTCGTTAGATTCGGCATTTTTCGCTTGCTGAATAGAACCTAGAATCGGCTCAAGTAACGTGTGCAAAGAGTCGTGGTCCGGTCCTTTCATATTACAATTTTTAATAATGTAATCGCATTGGTACGAAAGTTCACCCAACAATACAGCGTAATTTTTGTTTTCTTCTTGCATTTCGTTAAATGAATTTACCATATGTTGTATCATTAGCATTCCTTCAGCCGTTTCCGCATTGGCTTTCATTTTTACGATTTCGTTTGATTCTGTTTCCTGTTTGGTTTTTGAATTTTCAGTTTCAGAACTACAGCCCATTATCATTAAAGCTGCAATTAAATTCAATATTACTTTTTGCATTATTTTATTTTTTTCAAAAGTAAGTCTATTAACAGCTTTTTAAAACCATCTACAATAACGAACCCCTACATTTGTGTCATGACCAAATTATTATTTTCAATTACTCTTATTTTATTGTCCGTTTCTGGATTTGCAAGTAAACTACTAATTCCAATGGACGACACCCAAAAGAACCACATGAAATCGTACGGTGTGGCGTTTTGGGTGTTACAGCACGATGTTACAGTTGAGTGGCTTTTAAACTACCGAGGAGGAAGTTTCATGATGCCTTATTCTAAAGATATAGAGTCGGAGTTGGTTATCCGTGGCGTATCGTACCTAACTATTGCAGACGCGCAGGCAACTTCCATTAAACAAGAAATTGCCAACCCAGAAGTAAACATGGAAGTAGTTAAATTGGAAAAAGCGCCAAAAATTGCGGTGTATTCTCCAAAAGGAAAACAACCTTGGGATGATGCCGTTACGCTCGTTCTGACCTATGCCGAAATTCCTTACACGGTTATCTACGATGATGAAATTATTGGAGGCGAATTGCATTTATACGATTGGTTGCATTTGCATCATGAAGATTTTACAGGACAATACGGTCGATTTTATGCCAATTACAGAAACGCACCATGGTACCAAGCCCAAGTAAAGGAGTTTGAATCCACTGCAGAACGATTGGGTTTTAGCAAGGTAAGTGAGCTCAAATTAGGTGTGGCTTTAAAGATTAAGGAATACACTGCAGGTGGTGGGTTTGTGTTTACAATGTGTTCGGGGACAGATAGCTACGATATTGCCTTAAGCGCCGAAGAAGTAGATATATGCGAATCTATGTTCGATGGTGACCCTGCCGACAAGAATGCGCACAACGAGCTGAATTACGATAAGACATTCGCTTTTAGAGATTTCTTAATTAGCAGACGGCCAATGGAATATGAATTTTCAAATATTGACGCAACTCCATTACATTCAAGAACCCCAGAAAACATTGATTATTTTACTTTGTTTGAATACTCAGCAAAATGGGATCCAGTTCCAACGATGTTGTGCCAAAATCATGTGAGTAGGGTGAAAGGATTTATGGGGCAAACAACTGCATTTAACAAAGGATTCATTAAGCCAGAGGTTTTGGTGATGGGAGAAAATAAATCCTTGAACTCGGCAAAATATATTCATGGAAAATTCGGAAAAGGGCAGTGGACATTCTATGGAGGTCATGACCCTGAGGATTACCAACACTTTGTAGGTGATCCACCAACAGATTTAGATTTACATCCAAATTCACCTGGGTACAGACTTATTCTGAATAACGTTCTATTTCCTGCAGCGAAGAAGAAAAAGCAAAAAACCTAGTTTATTCAACTAGAATTTTTCTCCTAATTTCTTCGTACGAATTGGAAAGTAGGATTACGTAATTACCCTTTTGGGCTGGAGCTTTAATGGTACTTGAAACTTCTCCTTCAGAAACAACCTTTCCTTGAATATCGATAATCGTGAACTGTTGGAATTCTTTATTTAAGGTTTCAATAGTTATTGTTTCACCAGCTCTTACCGGAACAGGGTAGAACTTCATTTCTTGCTTTTTTATTAAGTGAATGCCCGTAGTTGTGGTGTCATTGTTCGTGGTGTCCTTGCCTGTTGTGTCAATAGGGTTTACCGAGGCTGTGCACACAGAATCTACCCACTGGAATGCTTTGTTTAATTCGTTGTTTCTGTTCGGGAAATCTATAGTATGCCCCGATGTATGAACAAATGAATGTACATAGCCACCATTATCTTCCATGGCTTTTTTTAGTGGCGTAAAGCGTGTAGGAAGCGCGTCTGATTGGCCATGTACGATGTAAATAGGTTTTTTATCAGCATTAGCTTTTACCAATGCAACTTCACGTACTGAAATTGCCGCACCAATTGGAATATAGCCACAAAAGGTTTCCGGTTTTCCCAGTCCATAGGTATAGGTGGTTTTTCCGCCCCAGGAGAATCCCATGCAAAAAATACGATTGGTATCTACGGAGTACCATTTTTGAACAGAATCTAACATCGCATTAGTGAAATCCAAATCTATTTGATCATCAACTTGTCCATCTGCTCCTCCGTCAGGGCAAATAAGAATAAGTCCGTTTGTTTCCGCAAAAGAAATCAAGGTATCCCGCCACGATTTAGAATTCCAACGGTTTACATTCCATGGGTGCAAGGCAAGCATTACGGCATTGGGAGTCCCTTTTTTATAATTTGTTGGTTCATAAATCGATACCATTTTAGTATTTTCTGTCTGGAATTTGTAGGTTTTGTCGTAGGCTTTTTGGCCAAATGCGAAATGGCATACAATAATTAGGGTGAGCGTAAAGAATAGATTTTTCATGGCGTGAATTTAGCCACAAGGTTCAAGATTTTAAGATTGAATGTTTGTACGGTAGTTGACGTTCAGTAAATTAGAATAAAATCAATTTTAGTTTCGTCCATTCTTTGCAGACAAAGAGAAATGGGTAAATTTGCAGCCTTGTTACCAAGGTTCGATATAATTCGAATGGAAATGCCGAAGTGGCGGAATTGGTAGACGCGCTGGATTCAAAATCCAGTTCCTTCTGGGAGTGCGGGTTCGATTCCCGCCTTCGGTACAGGAGCCCTCTCAATTGAGAGGGCTTTTTTAATGTTTGAAAATCAAGGAAGTATTAAATTATGAACCTTTCCCAAAACAAAGAAAACGCAATCGCATTCTACAAAATGGCCTACGAAGGAAATCCACGAATGGCAATAGAACTATACGTTGGCGAAGATTACATTCAACACAACCCCGATGTTGCCGATGGAACCGAAGGTTTTATAAAATACTTTGAAAGAATGCAAGTAGAGTATCCGCAAAAATCCATTGAATTTGTGCGTTGCATTGCTGAGGATGATTTGGTAGCGCTGCATACGCACCAAACTTGGCCGGGTAATGATGAGTACATCACTATGGACTTTTTTAGATTTGATGCTAAGGGAAAAATCGTTGAACACTGGGATTCCATTCAGCAAATTCCAGCACATTCAGCCAATCCAAACACGATGTATTGATATGTTTGAATTTCGTTTAAACTGATCGACTCTCCCAGTCAGCCAAAACCCAATAAATCTTTAATATTGACTCCGCTTAAGGTTAAGATTATGGAGAATAAAAATGGACTCGAATTCGTAAAAAAAGTAGTAGAAAACTGTCCGAACGATTGGTTGAAATTAACCACTCACCGGTTAGATATTTACGATGAGTCTCAGGCTAAAACTGATTTCATTGCACAGTTTGAAAAACTTGTTGAGACTAACAATTTTAGTACTGAAGCATTAAATAATTTACCTACGGCCTTCGATTACATTCGACTGGGACACCCGCTTTCGTGTATCTTAGAATGGTCCATCGCCAATGCAAATGATATGCTTTCGGAAAACGTAATTAGTTTTTCTTCAAGCACCATGCCTGTACAGGCAATTCTTCGCAAAAACCTGCTTGCAAATAAGAAAACGATAATCGCATATCGTAATGAATTGCCATCAGTATTCAATACTAAGGTATTGAAATCAGTTTACGGTTATTCGTTCGAATTGGAAAAAGTAGAAAACTACAATTCGATTACTGATACTGGTGCAAGTGTGGTTTATGTTGCCGAAGAAGGTGAATTGGCTGGCTTTGATTTTGGCCAGATTAAGAATTCTGGAAAAGTAGATTTTCTAGTCAATCAATATGGAGATATTGGAAGTGTTGTTTTGGTGTTTGGCGGTGAAAATGAAGATTTCGTTTCAGAAATTCAACACGTAAGAAGACGAGAAACTATTGCAATGACGCCTTCAAATTGTTTGGTTGCACTTCAGGAATTGACCGGAGCAAATTGTGAAAAGAAGGATTTTTCTACTGCTCAAAACAAAGCATCGGTAAGGGCAGCGGTTAAGAAAATCACAGGAACCAATACCGAAGCTCATGTTGGTTCAAGTGGATTATCGGTTCAGTATGCAATCATGATGGGATTGGTGGACGATGCACTCCAAAATTGTGCTGGAAAGGATATTAAGTTCATAGTACCTCCGAACTGTTACGGTGGAACTAACGACCAAGCAAGAAGAGTAGCGGCATGCAACGATAAAGTAGAGATTTTGGATTTGCCAGTAGATGGTGATAACGATATGGTTCGAAGTATTGACCGAGTATTAGACGAAGTCGCTAAACAGGACGCTATCCCTTACATTATCGTTGAGATTCCAACGAATCCAAGAGTAGAAGTTCCTGATTTGAATGAATTGAGGTCTGTCCTGGAAAAGGAACGCAAAACTGCAAATGGTTCAGCGGCCATTGATCCTGTTTTTATTTTAGATCAGACGTTTTGTCCAAATGTCCATTTTTTGGGTGAAGGTGAAATTCTATCTTCTATCAGAGCTATTTCGTATGTCAGTGGGTCAAAATTTCCGAGTGGAGGTAAGTGCACAGCGGGCTACTGTGTGGCCAATGATAAAGCAGCTTCGCTTATGGACAAAATTGGACTGCACTTGGAATTGTGCGACAATGAAGCTACCGCATTGCAATACGAGTTCTTGGCAGAGCAACTGCCTTCGATGATTGAGCGCATAGCTGGTGCTTATAAAAACACACGTGAATTTGTAAATTTTATCGAAGAAACACTACCTGATGCAAAAATCAATTTCGTCTCTGAAGAGCTAGCCGAACAAGGATTTACGCCATCGGTTTTTTCTTTGGATTTACCTACAAAAGGAACTAGCCCTGAAGAAAAAGAAGAGTATAAAAGACTGCTAAATCATAAACTCATAAATCTTATGATTACCGAAATTCCGAACGAGAGCAAATACTGCGTGAGTTACGGTCAATTAAAAGGTTGTTATTGGACAATTCCTGCAACATCAACGCAGGGAACAACTAAAGAGTCGGATAAGGATTACATTGCTCGTGTAGCACTGGCACCAGATTTAGACTTGGAAAAACACAAACAAGTATTTGCAGATTTTGTAGGTCAAATGGATAATTGGAAACCCTCAAGTTAGTTCAGTAACAAATGAGTGAAGATATTCATCCAAAAATGTATAGGTACAAGCGTATTGTTGACGCAAAGCTTTACATAGATGAAAATTTTCATGAAAAAATTGACCTAGGTATAATGTCTGCACAGGCAAACTTTTCCAAATTTCACTTTGCTCGATTGTTTAAAAAATCGTTTGGAAAAACACCGCACCAGTACTTAATTGATGTGCGTTTGGCTGCGGCTAAAAAGTCCTTAAAGCAGTACAAGTTGGTGCAAAAAGTTTGTTTCGATGTTGGATTTGAAAGTGTGCCTTCATTTATTTCCTTGTTTAAGAAAAAGGAAAAAATGACCCCAAACCAATATTTAAAAATGCTTCGGCAAAATGAAATAGATAAGGCAAACACTCCTTTTTCGTTTATTCCAGGTTGTTTCTCACAGAATTTCCAGAAACACAATTAGCAACATTCGATAACTTTTCCTGATCAATATTCCGTTGTTTTGTGAAAAACAGGAATATGATAACTCGATTAACCCATGCAAGTGTTTATGTGCTTGACCAGGAAAGTGCACATGATTTTTACGTCAACAAATTAGGCTTTACCGAAAAAATGAAAGTGCCGATTAGTGACGATGCCTTTTGGTTGACTGTATCCCCGAAAGACCAGCAGGATTTTGAACTTACATTAATGCCAATTAACAAAGGCGGAATGTTTAATAGCGAAGTAGCTAAAAACTTATCCGATTTGGTTCGAAAAGGAACTTTCGGAATTGGTGTTTTTGAGTGTATGGATGTTTACGCAACCTATCAAGAGCTAAAAGGAAAAGGAGTCGAATTTACCAAAGAACCGAAAGAACAGTTTTACGGAATTGAAGCTATGTTTAAGGACGATTCGGGCAATTGGTTCTCTCTAACTCAATACAATGAAGAACACAAAATATGAGAGTGTTTTTGATGGTGATTTGGGTGTTGACTATTGTAATAAGCATTGCAACAGGGCTTTTTAAAATTCTCCAACAAGAAGCAGATATTCAATTGTTTGGAGCCATTGGATTTAATGAAACTATGGTGACACTGCTTGGAATTGTTCAGTTTATTGGTGGGGTTTTGCTAGTTCCATCCAAAACAAGAGTTGTTGGAGCTTACATCATGATTCCAACATTTATTGTTGCATCCTTGGCTGTTTTTGCAAATGGAATGTGGGTATTTGGAGGAGTTTCGTTAGTTTTTATTGCAATGGCATATTTGGTAATCATTAGAGAAAGACGAAAAGATTAAATTTATAAAGATGAAAAAAACGAAAAAAGTATCGGATTTCATTGAGCAGTTGGATAATCCATTGGTAAAAGAAATAGAGGCGGTAAGGGAAATAATATTAAACGCTAGCGACAAAATAACGGAAGACATTAAATGGAGCGCACCGAGTTTTGCGTACAAAGACAATATGGCCACATTTAATCCAAGGGCTAAGAAGTTTGTTAACCTTACGTTTCATAAAGGAGCCTTAATTAATGATGATTCAGGACTGTTGGAAGGAGATAAAAAAGAAGCGCGCGTGGCACGATTTAACGACATGCAAGATGTCTTGAGCAAAAAAGCAGCTCTTGAAACTGTTGTGAAGGAATGGGTAATGCTTATGGATAAAGAATAGAATGGTTATTGCCTTTGATTGCAGCGCGTTCTTGTACTAATCCTTAGTATCTCGATTATCTAATTAGCAACCTCAAAATCCCTTGACTACAAATAGTTGACTTTTTTAAAAGTTAGGCAAGCCTAACTTATTATGTTTGCAGCGCAAAACAAAAGTCAAAAGTGTTGCCTTTAAATAAAGTTTTAAAAACGTATTGGGTATTCTTTCTGTTTGGATTTCTAGCCCTTTCGGCCGGAGCTCAATCAAGTACGGTTTCAGGAATAATATCAGAACAGGGGACTCCTATTCCGTATGCGACCGTTTATTTGAAAGGGACTTCTGTTGGTACAACCACAGACGCTGCCGGAAAGTATATTCTTAAAGATATAGAAGTAGGATCTTATGAGCTAGTAGCCTCTTTTATCTCGTATGAAAAGAATAGTCAAACAATTGAAGTCACAGAAAACATTAATCTTACGATAAATATAGAACTCGAACCAAGTTTGGAAAGCCTGAGTGAAATGGTGGTTACCGGTACTTTAAAGCCAATGTCGAGGTTAGAAAGTGCGGTGCCGGTTGAGGTGTATAACGAAACTTTTTTTAAAGCTAATCCAACGCCCTCAGTTTATGAAGCACTACAGAATGTAAATGGAGTTCGACCTCAAATAAATTGTGCAGTTTGTAACACAGGCGATATCCATATCAATGGACTAGAGGGTGCTTACACGATGGTTTTAATAGATGGAATGCCAATAGTAAGTGGACTGTCAACGGTGTATGGATTGAGTGGTATTCCACAATCGTTAATCGAACGAGTAGAGGTGGTAAAAGGTCCAGCATCCACGCTTTATGGGTCAGAATCTGTTGGTGGATTAATCAATGTAATTACCAAAAAACCAACAAATGCGGCTTTGTTTACCGGAGATGTTTTTACGACAACATGGGGTGAGGTGAATGCTGATTTATCGGCAAAATTTAAAGCAGGAAAAAAGGCTACCTCACTAGTTGGAGTCAATTATTTCAATTTTGACCAACGTATTGATAACAACAACGACAACTTTACCGATGTCACGCTCCAGGATAGAATCTCGGTCTTTAATAAATGGAATTTTGAACGAAAGAACAATCGGATATTTTCTGTTGCGGCCAGGTATGTTTACGAAGATAGATTTGGTGGAGAAATGAATTGGGATGGCAACAAGCACAGAGGCGGAGATGAGGTTTACGGAGAGAGCATCTATACAAGTCGGTGGGAGTTGTTAGGTACTTACCAATTGCCCATTAAAGAGCGCGTTATGTTTACATTTAGTGCAAATGAACACGATCAAAATTCGGTTTATGGCAACACGGAATACATAGCCGACCAAAAAATTGGTTTTGGGCAACTAACTTGGAACAAAGAACTAGGATTGAAAAACGACCTTTTGGTTGGTGCGGCTATGCGATATACATTTTACGATGACAATACGCTGGCAACTGCGACTTCCGATTCGTTGAATCCTATAAATCAACCAACGCATACCTATTTGCCCGGTATTTTTGTACAAGATGAAATTAGTTTGAATAAGTACAACAAACTGTTGATTGGAATGCGGTACGATTACAATTCGGTTCACGGAAGTATTTATACGCCAAGATTCAACTACAAATGGTCTTCGAAGAATAAGCAAAACATTCTCCGGTTTAGTTTTGGAACAGGCTACCGTGTAGCAAACGTATTTACAGAAGACCATGCGGCACTTACTGGTGCAAGAGATGTTGTATTCTTATCCGATTTGAATCCAGAAACATCCTACAATGGAAACATCAATTATGTAAAGAAAATTTACACTAAAAACGATTGGTCGATTGGCTTAGACGGTTCCCTATTTTACACCTACTTCACCAATAAAATATTTCCTGATTACGATACTGACCCAAATAAAATTATTTACAGCAATCTTAACGGTCATGCCGTTTCAAATGGATTTTCGTTAAATGCCGATGCGAATTATAAAAATTGGAATTTGATGGCTGGCGGAACTGTCATGGATGTTTATAGTGTGCAAAATGGAGTTCGAGAACGGCAAGAACTTACCGAACAATTTACAGGAACATGGTCGGTGAGTTACACGTTTGCAAAGCCTAATATTAAGGTCGATTATACAGGAAATTTATATGGACCTATGAGCTTACCCTTGTTAGGTGAAAACGACCCGCGACCAGAATATTCTCCTTGGTGGAGTATCCAAAATGTGCAACTAACCAAGGTTTTTGCCAATGGATTAGAGTTGTATGGAGGCGTCAAAAATATACTGAACTGGGTTCCGTGGCGAGATCTTGGAGATGCAGGTCTGATAGCCAGAACAAACGATCCGTTTGATGAGAATGTGGCGTTTACACCTGGAGGAGAGGTTATTCCAACCGCGAATAATCCGTATGCTTTTACTTTCGACCCAACTTACGTTTATGGACCCAACCAAGGTATTCGAGGATTCGCTGGGGTTCGATTTATCTTTAATAAATAGAGAATGTTGACTCGTCTAATTATCATCCTTTTGGTAACTATTAGTGTGGGTTCAGCGCAAGCACAGTTGAACACCCTTTCGTTTGAAGCTGTTGATAGTTCAGAGAGTGTTGAGGAGAGAAATACAGTCATTTTCTTAAAAACCGATTGGTGCAAGTATTGCCATAAAATGGAACAAACAACACTCAAAAATGAAGATGTGGTGGAGCTGCTAAACTCAAAATTTTACTTAGTAAATTTTGATGCAGAATCGGAGCGTGATGTTGTTTTTCGAGGTAGAAAATTTGTGTTTAAACCAACTGGGAATAACACAGGCGTTCACGAAATAGCTGAGCAACTGGGGACTGTAGATGGGAAGTTAAATTACCCAGCAATTGCAATTATAAATGCCAAAAGTGAAATTGTATTTCAATATGGGGGCTATTTGTCAGCAAAGGAGTTATTGCGGGTTTTAATAGAGGTAAAAGAGTAAGAAGGCTATTCGTTTTGTTTTAAATTGCTCCTTAATAATTTTCTGGTGAAGTATTTAAGGTTTACAATTTGTTTATTGCTTTTATCGTGTGTTGATAAAACTCACGAAAGTACTTCTAAAGAGGCTCAAAAGATTGAAATTCAACAACTAGCAACAAGTTCCTTTCTGCATATTTCCTACCTAAATATTGAAAACTACGGTCCATTTCCTTGTAATGGTTTAATTGTTTTTGACAACAATGAAGCCGTAATATTGGATACTCCTGTTGATAGTATTTCTGCGATTGAATTGATTTCTTTCGTTGAAGACAGTTTAAAGAAAAAGATAAAAGCGGTTGTGATAAACCATTTCCATAACGATTGTTTGGGGGGGTTGAACGTATTTCATGGCAAGGGAATTCAGTCATACAGTTCTTTTAAAACTATTGAATTAGCCAAAAAGGATGGGGTAGAAGTTCCACGGAATGGTTTTGATTCTGTATTGGAAATAAAAGTAGGTGTTGAGGTCTTGGTGAATCAATTTTTCGGAGAGGGTCATACACCAGATAATATAATTAATTATTGGGCAAAAGATAAAGTGTTGTTCGGGGGGTGTTTGATTAAAGAGCGTGGATCTGGAAGAGGAAATTTGGCGGATGCGAACATTATTGAATGGCCAAAAACCGTTGAAAAAGTACGAACTCATTTCAAAGAAGCTGAAATAGTGGTTCCAGGCCACGGAAAGTATGGGGGTATTGAATTATTAGATTACACAATTGAGTTATTTAAAAATGAACATTAATCTTCGAAATGCCATCCTCGAAGACATTCCCATTCTCCAACACTGGGATAAACAGCAGCACGTTATCGATTGCGACCCAGAAGACGACTGGGATTGGAGTGAGATGTTGGTAGAAGAAAAAGAGTGGCAAAAAATGCTGGTGGCGGAGCTTAATGGTCGGGCAATTGGTTTTGTGCAAATTATTGACCCTTATCTTGAAGAAACGAATTATTGGGGTGAGATAGAGCAGAACTTAAGAGCCATCGATATTTGGATAGGAGAGGCAACAGATTTAGGAAAAGGTTATGGAACTGTCATGATGAACCTTGCTATCGAAAAATGTTTCTCAAACGAAAAGGTGAAAGCAATAGTTATTGATCCGCTAGAAACCAATGTTTTGGCTATAAAATTCTACAAAAAATTGGGTTTTAAATTCGTTGCAAAACGGGAGTTTACAAAAGGATATATGAGCGAAGTATTACGATTAGAAAGAAAGGAATGCAGGCAGAAATGAGTTATCAAATTAGTAGAACAGTCAAAGAAGATTTATCGGGTATCAAATCAATTTTAGAAACCATTGAATTATTCCCACCTGAAATGTTGGAAGAAATGATTGCGGATTTTTTGGAAAATCCCAATTCAAATGCGCTTTGGTTAACTTATTCCGAAAATGAAATCCCTCTAGGGTTCGTGTTCTGTAACATTGAAATGCTAACCGACGGAACGTACAATATGTACGCAATTGGTGTGAAAAACTACCAACAAGGCAAAGGAATTGGAGCTAAATTGGTGAATGCTGTAGAAACTCAACTTAGAACAAAAGGTGGGCGGGTTTTAATCGTGGACACTTCCAGTACCGATGAATTTGGAGCAACCCGGAATTTTTATTTAAAAAATGGTTATGAAAAAGAAGCTGTAATTCGAGATTTCTGGGCTGAAGGAGACGATAAAGTTGTGTTTAGAAAAAAGCTTGCCTAAAAATTAAAGGTGAACCCATTCATTACCGTGTAGTTCAATTTGTTAACACCTGTCACTGGCTCACTGTCGTAGGTGAGTTCGCCCCGAATATTAAAACGCAATTGTTTTCGCAGTTCAACAGAGTAAGACAAACTTCCAGAAACACGATAATCGGAAAAGCCAGCCAAATTTGGTTGAAAGTAACTTACTAAGTGCAAATAGCTTTTTTTGAGCTTTCGGTAAAATGCGAGGTGTGCACTCATACGGTGATCATTGTTAATGAGGTTGGTTTCGTATTCTTCCTCATACTCGTACATATAATGCATACCCAGAAATACTTTGCTTTTCGATTTTCTAAAAAACTGAATTCGAGGTCCGGTTCCGTTTAAAAAACGCGATTTTATTTTTAATACTTGATCAAACTGAATTTGGCTAAAAACTTCCCACGTAAAAGTGCTGTCCAGCCTTCGTTGAAATCGTAAATGCTGAAATCCTCGGTTTTCTAAATTATTGCTACCCGCTATGATAAAGCGCAATTCATTCAAGGATTGAAGCGTGTATTTCTCCTTTTGGTATTTTACCTGAGAACCGGTAGACAGTTTAAAAAGTTGCTTGCTATTTTGAATCGCATAAAAATTAAGGTCAAAAGAACCGGTGAGAGCGTTTGTATCGTTAACAGAATGGTCGTCCTCTATTCTTACTATTTGGGCTTGCGAGTACAGGCTGAAACAGCTAAATAGCACAAATACAAAAGCGTTAAACAACCGCTTGTATTCATGGAGAGCTTTTCTTCTACTTATTACATATATATTATTCAACACCTCGGAGGTTTTAATAGGCAAAAGTATGTGGTCATTTAATAAGCAGAAAGCCCAATTAAGGAAAATTACAGGGTTAATATACACTTGTATATACAAGTTAAATTTGTACATTTGAACGCATAAATTCAGCATGGAAACACCAAATTTTGACAGAATAAATCCAATTGAATGCGTTAACGGAAAAGTAAAGCGATTGCACCGTACGGTAGATGCCTTGTACCAATCTGTATTAAAGCCGTTTGGATTAAAAGGGAGTATGTTGTCTATGCTTTTTGTAATCGGAAAACGAAATGGAATCAATCAAAAACAAGTTGCGGTTCAATTGGTGTTAGACCAGTCTACGGTTAGCCGAAATTTAAAAAAATTTGAACAAAAAGGTTGGTTGGAAGTTAAAAAAGGCGATGATCCAAGGAGTTCTACCTTGCATTTAACTGAAGAAGGTTATGCGTTACTAGAAGAGGTGGTTCCTTTGTGGGAAGAGGTGCATAATAAAGTGACCAAACAGCTCGGAGAGTTTAATATTCAGCAATTGGATTTGACGCTTGCAGCTTTAAAGGGTGGATTGACAATAAAATTTAAATAATAATTGCATATACATGTTAAATGGACGTTTTTAGTTTAACCTCGGTACTTTTTATTCTTACCACGCTTATTACTGTCTGGTTGTTTTATCGAGCAACCCAAAATAGTAGGGTTGTCATTGGTTTTGTTTTCGGATTAATGATTCTACACGGCGTACTCAGTTGGTTTGAGTTTTACCTCGATTTTGAAGCCGTTCCCTCAAGACCATTTCTGTTGTTGCCTCTTAGTATTGGACTTATTCTGTTCACATTTTTCTCAGCCAGAGGTAAGGTGCTTATTAAATCCATTGACTTAAAATTAATTGTTTGGTTAAGCGTCATTAGAATTCCTGTTGAGCTTGTATTGCATCAGTTGTTTCTAGATGGTTTTATTCCCGAAACTATGACCTTTGAAGGACGAAACTTCGATATTCTTTCTGGAATCACAGCCCCAATTATTGCCTGGTTTGCATTTAAGAAGGGAGAAGTGAATAAAACGGTGTTGTTAATTTGGAATACGATAGCTTTGCTGTTGTTGCTGCAAGTTGTTGGAACAGCAATCGTCTCATTTCCAAGTCCTTTGCAAATTGATGCTTTTGACCAACCGAATGTTGGCGTGCTATATTTTCCATTTGTATGGTTGCCGAGTGTTATTGTTCCCATTGTTGCCTTCTCACATGTAGTTATTTATTACAGACTACTCCGCATCGTGAATAACTAAAAGCCCTTTGATGGTCAGAAGAAGCTGATAAAGAATACATTAGTTGGCGAACTATAAAACTCTTTATCATGAAAAAATTAGTAGCTGAATTTATTGGAACCTTTTGGTTGGTTCTTGGTGGTTGTGGAAGTGCCGTTCTAGCCGCCGCATATCCAGAATTAGGAATTGGATTTGTGGGTGTATCCTTAGCATTTGGACTTACCGTATTAACCATGGCCTATGCAATTGGTCACATTTCGGGTTGTCATTTGAATCCTGCCGTTTCCATAGGGCTGTGGATGGGTGGACGTTTCGATAAAAAAGAATTGTTGCCGTACATAGGGTCCCAAGTACTTGGTGCAATTGCCGGTGCCGGTACATTGTATTTAATAGCAAGTGGAAAACCAGGGTTTGATGCAGGTGGATTTGCGGCAAACGGTTATGGTGATTATTCGCCTGATGGATACAGCATGATGTCTGCTTTGGTTACAGAAATTGTAATGACGTTTATGTTTCTCATTATTATCTTAGGAGCAACTGATGAAAGAGCTCCAAAGGGCTTTGCAGGCCTTGCAATTGGTTTGGGTTTAACCCTAATTCACCTCATCAGCATTCCAGTAACGAATACTTCGGTAAATCCTGCACGTAGTACAAGTCAGGCAATTTTTGCAGGAGATTGGGCGCTGGGTCAACTATGGCTTTTTTGGGTTGCTCCAATCGTCGGTGCAATACTGGCTGGAATAATTTACAAGTTTATGGCGAAGGACTAAGAGGAACTTTTTGGATATAAATCTTTTACTTGCATTTATCGGGTCCTCGGTATTACTAACCCTAATGCCAGGACCCGATAATATTTTTGTGCTTACCCAAAGTATTTCTGGAGGGAAAAGAACCGGATTTTTAATTTCTTTGGGGTTGGTAAGCGGCGTGGTTGTGCATACGTTGGTTGCCGCTACGGGGCTCTCGATTCTCCTTCAAAAGTCACCTGTAGTTTTTGATGTAATTCTGTTTGCCGGAGTAGCTTACCTGTTATTCATGGCCTATTCCGCAACTAAAGAAACCGCGATTCTTGGAGAAAAAAACAACGAAGCGACAAAGGGTTTTCAGTTGGTGCGCCAAGGATTTTTTATGAATGTGCTCAACCCTAAGGTCACGTTATTCTTTATTGCCTTTTTACCGCAGTTTGTTACTAAAGAAGGTTGGTCAATGGAGTTTCAATTCGGTATATTGGGATTGATTTTTATTGCGCAGGCTTTTGCCATTTTTGCTTTTATCTCCGTTTTGGCAGCGAAGCTGAGTGTTTATTTGTACAATGAAAAATTTTGGTCTATTACCAAATGGACTAAGGTTATTGTTCTCATCGTTTTGGCGGTCTTTCTATTATTCAGTGCCTAGGCTTCAATTGGTTTTTCGCCATGCACTTTCATACCTTCTGGTTTTTCTCGTTTCCAGCGTTTGTGCGTCCATAACCAGCCAACTGGGTCATTAGTAATGGTTTCTTCTAGTGCTTTGGTATATTTTGAAGTGATTTCGCCATAAGTCGTTTTGGTCGGATTCGATTCAATGTCCACGTATTCAAACTCGTAGTAACCTCTTCTTATTTTGTTGATTCGGCAAAATACCACGGGAATGTCTTTTTCTACGGCAAATTTTTCTGCGCCAAATGCAACGGGAGTTTCTTGATTCAAAAACCACATCCAATAGGCTTTATTGGCGTTGTGCGGAGCTTGGTCGCTACCAAAAATGTATCCAAAAGTGCCGTTTTCTTGTTCTTTAAAAAATTCACGTACGTTTTGAAAAGGTAAGGGGGTAACTCCAAAAGAAGATCGAATGTATTTAAGTTTTTCTTCTAAATATGAATTGCTCAACTCTTTGTAAATCAGTACAATTTTATGACGAACCGGCATGTCGATACCCAAGAACCACCATTCCCAACTGTAATAATGTCCAGTAGTGATAATAACAGATTTGCCTTGGTCAAAATACTTGTTTAGCACTTCTGGGTTGCGGTTGTACATGCGCTCGTGAATCGCCTCTCGGCTCATGGTAAGCCCTTTTATTCCTTCAATTAAGGTATCGCAGAATTGGCGGTAAAATTTTTTAGCAATTCGTTTATTTTCAATTTTTGAGTTGATTGGAAATGAACGTTGAAGGTTCTGCATAACCACCTTTTTACGATATCCGATAACGTAATAGATAAGCATATACATTATATCCGAAATGAAGTACAGCAACCTATAAGGCAGGCTGCTAAAAGGAATAACCAAACCGTAATAGAACAAGGTGCTAAACAGCTTCATATTACTTCACGGTGACTTTTTGTTCGTTGAATTCCACCACTTCCCCAGTGCGCAATTTTTTACGTTTACGAGTATCAACTTCGCCATTCACAAAGACTAATCCTTCAGTAATGACCATATTCGCAACTCCACCAGATTCTACCCAGCCTAGTAGCTTTAGCAATTTATTGAGTTCGATGTATTCTGACGTAAGTTCAAATTCCATACGGCAAAGGTAATTTTCTACTTGTGTCGAATTAATACTAGGTCATGCTGAATTTATTTGAGCATCTCTAATAAATACATTCACCAGATGTAAAAACCTGCTGGTAGCTACACGGGTAAGTTCAGAATGATTCAAAGACTTTTATTCAAAGCCATATGCATCGCCTTAAACCGTTGAATGAACTGAGGTTTGAAAAAGGAATTACTTCAACCTAGTTTTAATTTCAGAAGTAGCTTCCAGCGTTTTGTGAACAGGACATTTATTCGCAATCTCCAACATTCTATTCAGTTCCTTTTCGCTGAAATCCCCTTCAATCGAAATAATGCGCTCAAATTGGTCAATCTTTGTTTTAGGCGATTCACAATCCTCGCAGTCCTTTGCATAATCTTTACCGTGATTCACTTCCACATCAAGCTTTTCGATGTTCCAACCTTTTCGCTGAGCATACATTTTTATTGTCATGGCGGTACATGCAGCCAAACCAGACGCTACAAAACTATAAGGAGATGGGCCGAACTCATTTCCTCCAAGTTCCTTCGGTTCGTCTGCAACAAAGGAGAAGCCTTCGGCCAAGATTTCAGTTGTAAATTTTTCTTCAGTCGAACGGGCCAATACTTGCGCTGTGCTTTTCAACGTTTTAGTCTTAGGCTGTGGTAGATATCGGTCCGACCAAGAGCCAATCACGTCACCAACATAGAGTGCGTCTTGTTTATCGCTTAGCAAATGGTCGGCTCCATCCAAGCTTACAAAACTTTTAGGGTGATGTGCCCAGCCATAGATTTCAGCAGCATTTTTTACTTCTACCGTGTTGTCCTGTGGAGAATGAAGAATCAACAGCGGTTTCCGAATCGATTTCACAATTTTGGGCATATTTTTCTCCTTTAAATCTGATAAGAATTGCTGTTTTATTTCAAAAGGTCGTCCACCAATATTTACTTGTGCTCTTCCTTGAGCATTGATTTGCTCTATACTTTCATCGAACAAATGAACAACATGTTTTGGGTCAGAAGGAGAGCCAATAGTTACTACGGCCTGAATCGAATCTAAAGTGCTTGCAGTAATTAGTGCTGCCGCCCCACCAAGGCTATGTCCGATGACTAAGGTTGGTGCATTATAGTTGTCTTTTAAAAAATTGTGTGCCGAAATGAGGTCGCTAACGTTAGAACTGAAGTTGGTGTCAGAGAACTCACCCTCACTTTCGCCAAGGCCAGTAAAATCAAATCGTAAAACACCAATGCCTTTTTGAGTTAGTGCTCTTGATATTGCTCGAACAGCGGTTAAGTTTTTATTGCAGGTAAAGCAGTGAGCGAATATGGCATACTGAGATGCTTTTTTGTCAACAGGTAGTTCCAACCTTGCGGCAAGTAGTTCGTTTTCTGAATTGGGAAACTGAATTTTAGAGCTATTCATATGGGAAAATTTGCGACCAAGGTAAAAATCTAGTGTTAGTAAAATAGTCACGAATCCACCATATTAGCCGCATAATCGCTGCTGTTATAATTACTTTCGTTTCTCACGTAAAACATTAATTATGAGTAAAATATATCTTGTCTTGTTCCTTGTTTTTTCAATCAGTTTAGGCTCATGTAAAAAGTGTAAAGAAAAAGATTGTCAAAACGGAGCCTCGTGCAGTTTGCTGAATAATGAAGCGGTTTGTGCTTGTGACGAGTTTTATATCGGTGACCGATGCGATACAGAAACTAGAGAAACTTATGTAGGGGTGTATAACGGTACGCCTGTAATTACTATTGGAGGAGTCGATTTTAATGGCAATAATACCGAGTATGTCTTGGAGAAAAATGGTGGCGAAATATCAAAATTCAAAATATCCTCTACCGATACAAACAACACCACGCAGTATTTCTGTAAATTAACTTCGGATACTGATTTTACTATTGAAAATGTAGATGTTTCAAATGGAAGTACTACCATTTCGGGTTCAGGAACAATTAGCACCACTAATTTTAGAATGTCTGGCAGTATTACCCAAACAGGAAATGGAGGAACCGTAAGCGGTACTTTTGTGATTCAAGGATATAAATAATACCAAATAAATCGTAGATTTTGAAACCTTTACTGCAGTGCAGTAAAGGTTTTTTTTATGCTTTAACACAACTTAAAACTCAACCCTTCGTGACTATAAGAAAATAGTTAGCTTTGCAACCGTTAACTAGTTAACTAAATTGAAAAAACTTCAAATTCATAACAATCTGGGCTATTTGCTTACTACCGCAACCAATGCATTGGTGAATCATATGCAGCGCGTTATTCATGAGGAGGGAATTGATGTTCCATTCGAGCAATTGCGCATGTTACTCTTTATCAGTAACAATGACGGAGTAAACCAGCAGTTTATTTGTGAAAATTTGAATAAAGTAAAGCCTGGAGTTTCAAGACTAGTGGACGGTTTGGTTAAAAAAGGACTGGTGGAACAACGACCTGACAAAAACGACCGAAGAGTAAAGAACCTGCATATTACCAAAAAAGGCTTAAAGATTCGAGACCACTTTTATCCAATTGGTTTGTCTAATCTCAAGCAAATTGAACAACAACTTGGGGGTTCAGAAACCGAACAACTAAAAAATCATTTGAGGTCAATTAAAGAAATTCTATCAAATTCTCTAAACAGTAAAGAATGAACAGGCAGGTAACAATAGTGCTTGGTATTGTAGTCATTATCGGCGGTTTCGGTATCAAAAACTATTTAAGTGGGCAAGCGGAAAAACCCAAAAGAAACCCTTCGGGAGGCAAGCCAACTGTGTGGGTCGAAACCGTGCAAAATGGATTTGTAAAAAACACGATTCCAATTACTGGCAAGTTGGTTTCTAAAAATAGAATCGAACTTTTTGCTGAGGTTCAAGGGGCGGTATTGAAATCAAGCAGACCTTTTAAAGAAGGTGTTTCCTTTCCAAAGGGAGCAAGGTTGTTGAAAATTGATAGTACCGAATTCAAGTTGACTTTACTGTCTAGTAAGTCGGCTATTTTGAATACGTTAATTCAACTTTCGTCAGACATTAAATATGATTTTCCTGCAGAAATTGACGGTTGGAATAATTATGTGAATTCTATTGACGTGGAACAGCCGTTTCCAGATATGCCGACGTTTAAAAACAAAAAGTTCAAAAATTTTCTAATTGCTCGCAACGTTTACAATCAGTATTACAACATAAAAAGTCAAGAAGAAAAACTATCTAAATTTAATATAATAGCACCGTTTTCTGGAACGCTGGTAGAAGGCAATTTGCTGCCGGGTTCAATGGTTAGAGTTGGTCAAAAACTAGGCACATTAATTCAGCCTGGAGATTTTGAAATGGAAGCTTCTTTAAACTTAAGTGAAAGTAATCAAATCAAAGTTGGCGATTCAGTTCGTTTGTTTTCTGAGGATATGCCGGGTGAATGGCTGGGTCGTGTAGGACGGATTTCCGAACATGTTGACCAAGCTACGCAAACCTTGAAAGTCTATATCGATGTCAATTCCCCAAAGTTGGTTGAAGGTCTTTATCTGTCCGGTGAAGTTCGGTCAGGAGGATTTGAAAATTCAGCTGAAATTGCCAGGAATTTACTGATTGGAATCAATCAAGTTTATACGATTCAAGATTCGGTTTTGGCGTTAAAAGAAATCGAGGTGCTTTCAATTGGAGAAAACAAGGTTGTTGTTCAAGGGTTAGAAAATGACTCCAAAATTCTGGGCCAAGTTTTTAGCACGGCTTATAACGGAATGGTGGTTAATCCAAAACTTAAAAACTAGACCGTGCGGAGTTTAATAGCCTATTTTATAAAGTATCCGGTTGCAGGAAACACGCTCATGTTTCTTATTCTGTTTTTCGGTTGGTTTGGTTTGCAGAGTTGGAAAAAGAATTTTTTTCCCGTTTCTGAAAGCCGAATTTTAAAAATAGAAACCGTTTACCCAGGTTCCTCACCTGAAGAAATTGAAAAGGGCATTGTTCTTAAAATTGAGGACAACCTGAGAGGCGTAACTGGAATTGAGCAAATCAATTCAGTAAGTCAGGAAAACTCAGGAATAATTACGGTTGAGGTAGAACGTTCGTACAATACCGATTTGGTATTGCAAGATGTCAAAAATGCGGTGGACAGAATTCCTTCATTTCCAGACGGAATGGAGCCTCCAGTGATTTACAAACAAGAGAGTCGAAACTTTGCGATTAGTTTCTCTTTAAGTGGTGACGTTTCATTAAACACACTCAAAAAATTCGCTCAAAAAGCCGAAAGTGACTTGTTGTCCATTGATGGAATAAGTAAAATATCGTTGTCAGGTTATCCCGACGAAGAGATTGAAATTTCTTTGAAAGAAGACGCACTTCGAGCCTACAATCTTACTTTTTCGGAAGTCAGTCAAAAAGTGCAAAATGCCAATCTGGAAGTTACAGGAGGCAAAGTTCGCGGTGCGGAAGAAGAGCTTATAATTCGAGCAAATACAAAAGGGTACTACGCCGACGAATTTCGAGATATTGTAATTAAAACCAGTAGTGACGGTCGAATTGTGCGTTTGCGCGACGTTGCAACCGTAAGCGACATTTGGGCAGAATCGCCAAATAGAAGTTACCTAAATGGCGAGCCTTCGGTAATTGTTGAAGTTAGCAACACCATTGAAGAGGATATTCTTTTTGTTACCGAGTCGGTAAAAGAGTACATGGATAAATTCAATGGCGAGAATAGTGTTGTAAAGGCTACTCTTGTTCGTGATGGCTCTACCACTCTTAACGAACGTATCGATTTGTTGCTCGAAAATGGAATAATAGGATTTGTTCTGGTGCTGTTGTTTTTAGCCTTTTTCCTGCATATTCGATTGGCATTTTGGGTGGCGCTCAGTATTCCAATTGCCTTTATGGGGATGTTCATTGTGGGTGCAAATAGCGAAGTATCCATCAATGTTATTTCGTTGTTCGGAATGATTCTCGTGATTGGTATTTTGGTTGATGACGGTATTGTAATTGGCGAGAATATCTACAAACAATACGAAGACGGAAAACCACCATTACAAGCCGCAGTTGACGGAACCATGCAGGTGCTTCCAGCAGTTTTTTCTGCGGTTTTGACTACAGCTATTGCCTTCTCTTCCTTCTTTTTCTTGGAAGGTCGTTTGGGAGAATTTGCTCCAGATATGGCATTTGTGGTCATTAGTACGTTAGCCTTTTCATTGGTAGAAGGAGCGTTTATTTTGCCTGCCCACGTTGCACATTCGAAGGCGTTGAGTAAAGAATCAAAGAAGAATAAAGTAGAAAAAGCCTTCGATAATATCATGTCCACTTTGCGCGATAAATATTATGCTCCATTTTTAAAATTTACACTTAAAAATTGGGTGTTGGCGCTCTCGGTTCCAATCGCTCTGTTTTTAATTACCATAGGAGGACTGCAAGGGAAAATCATTAAAACGACCTTCTTCCCCAAAATTGAAAATGATTTTATCAGTATTAGTCTAGAGTTACCAACCGGCACCAGAGAAACAGTTACTGAGGATATTTTAAATAAAATTCAAACTGCTGCTTGGTTAGTGGGCGATTCTTTATCTGCACTGCGCACAGACGGCGAACAAATCATAGAAAATATTTTGGTTAAAGTTGGGCCTTCTGCCAATATGGGTGTAATGACCGTTAGGATGCTGGGCGCGGAAAAAAGAGGCTACCACGATTATGAAATTGCAAACGCCATAAGAGCTAAGGCGGGTGAGGTGCCTAGAGCTGAAAAACTATCATTTACTATCAATACTCCATTCGGAAAGCCCGTTTCTATTTCATTACTAGGAAATGATTTGAAGCAACTGGATTTGGCAAAAGAAGAACTGAAAACGGCTCTAAAACAAATACCTGCCTTGAAGGATGTAAACGACAACGACAAAAAAGGTGCGCGCGAATTGAGACTAAAACTAAAGGAGAAAGCGTATGCAATGGGCTTAACCATGCGGGATGTTGTTGGTCAAGTACGGCAAGGGTTTTTCGGATTTGAAGTTCAGCGATTGCAGCGTGGGCTGGATGAAGTGAAAGTTTGGGTGCGTTATAACCTGGAAGACCGAGGTTCGGTAAAGCGATTGGAGAATATGCGAATTCGCACCGCTTCTGGAATGCAAGTTCCGCTTAAAGAAATTGCTGAATATGAAATTGAGCGAGGCATAGTGGCTATTAGTCACCTTGACGGACAACGCGAGGTAAGGGTTCAAGCAGAGTTAGGTGACCCTACTGCAACAGCCAGTGATATAATGGCCGACGTTCGCGAAAATATAATTCCGGGAATTTTAGCAACCTATCCTTCCATTGCTGTTTCTTATGAAGGACAGAGTAAACAGCAGCAGAAAACTGCTGAATCTGGAGCAAGGGTAATTCCATTAATACTAATACTTATGTTAGCGGTAATTATTCTCACGTTTAGGTCGTTTTGGCAAGCCATAATTGTTTTTCTAACCATACCATTTGCGATAATTGGAGTAGGTTGGGGTCATTATTTTCACGGACAAGCGATTAGCCTGCTTTCCATGTTCGGAATTATTGCCCTTATTGGGGTAATGGTCAATGACAGTCTAGTTTTTGTGAGTAGGGTAAACGAATTGGTCAAAGAATACAAGGACTTTGATAAGGCCGTTTTTGAAGCAGGAAAAAGTCGTTATCGAGCAATTGTCTTGACTTCAGTTACTACAGTTGCCGGTCTTGGACCACTCATTTTTGAAACCTCTTTTCAGGCTCAATTTCTAATTCCAATGGCAATTTCGGTTGCTTATGGAATGGCAGTGGCTACCTTCATTACCTTGGTGGTGTTACCTGTGTTTTTGGTAATGCTGAATCGAATTAAGGTTGCGGTAAAATGGCTTTGGACAGGTAAAAAGCCAACCAACGAAGAAGTAGAACCAGCCTATGTAGAATTGGATGCAGAACGGTTAACATTAAGAGAAGAATGAAAAAAGTAGTTGCTCTCGTTACGATAATTATGGTGACGGTTTCTGTTAGTGCGCAGGAATATACCTTGGATAAGGTGCTGGAATTGGCATTGAAAAACAACCACAATATTCAGATTTTGCAGAATAATGTGGAAATGGCAGAAAACAATGCTGGTGCTGGAAATGCAGGTATGTTGCCAACGGTGAGTTTAAATGCAGGTGCTACCTACTCCAATCAAAATACTGACGTTGAATTATTGGCGCAGCCCGAGCCCATAAATATATCTGTTGACGGCGCACAGTCAACTTCGCTCAATGCAGGTGTTGGAGCCAATTGGGTCATTTTTGACGGAATGGCTATGTTTCGGAATTACGATAGGTTGCAATTGATGGTTGATTTGGAAGATGCTAAAACTCGGGCCTCCGTCGAAGGAACGTTGATGCAAGTAATTTCCAATTATTACCTCATGGCTTCTGCCAAAAACAATAAAAAGGTGGCGTTGCAATCGGTGCAATTGTCTAACGATAGAATGCTACGTGCAAAAGATAAATTTGAGTCTGGAACTAGTTCGTCGTTAGATTACTTGAATGCTCAAGTGGATTTGAATACCGACAGTGTAACCCTTGCCAATGCAGAAGCAAATTATTTGCAAGCGAGTAACAATTTGAATCAATTAACGGGCTATCAGCTGCCTTTTGGCTTTGATATTTCAGAGAAGGTGGACATAAATTCTTCCATGGATTTTGCAGAGTTGGAAAAACAAGCCAAGGCAAATAATGCACAGGTAAACAATGCCGAATATGCTAAATTGGTTGCAGAAAAAGATGCTCAAATCGCAAACGGAGGATACCTTCCTACAATCTCTTTAAACGGAGAATACGGATACCGTCAGCAAAATAATGAGGTAGGTAACTTGTTGGAAGCGAAAAATTTGGGTTTCACAGGTGGAATAACATTGTCCTATCCCATTTTTCAGGCTTCTCAGCGTCAAACCCGTGCTAAGAATGCAAAAGTTGTTCTGGAAAGTCAAGAGATGGCTCGGTTGAATGCCATAGACCAATTAAAGACAGATTTGAATAATGCTTGGGTCGATTATGAAAAGAACTTGAAAATCCTTTCGATGAATACTCGAAATCTTACGAGTGCTGAATCTAACTTCAATCGAACCCGTGAATTGTATCAATTGGGCTCTTTGACCAATGTTGAATTCAGAACGGCACAAATCAATTTCCTGAGAGCCAAAATCAACATAGAAAACTCAAAATACCAAGTCCGACTGAGTGAGTTTGAATTGATACGAGTCAGTGGTTTATTGGTGAAACCGGAGGAGTAATCAATCTTTTTCCTTCTAAAAAGGAAAATATATACAACCTTCAGAAAAATGTGTACACCCTAGAAAATAGTGTTGCTGTTGCTTTGCCGCAAAATAAAACACTATGAAAACTATAAACACTAAAACGGGTACCCTTCTATTTTCAATTGCTTTGCTTGCAGGCAGTTGCGGAGTAAATTCAACAAAAATCCTGAGTCAGCACGAGCTAAAACCAGAAACGGAAAACGTAAAATACGAAAAGGTAAAAGCGGGTCACCGTACTTTTTATTCCGAAATAATTATCGATGCAACACCCGAGCAAGTTTGGTCGGTGCTAACCGATTTCAAAAACTACAGTTGGTCAAACACAATTAAAGAACTTACGGGCGATTTTAAAGATGGTGGAACGGTAAACGTTGTGTATTATAACGATTACGAAAAGGAAAAAACTACCACCTACACCCACGTTCTTAAAGTAATTGATGGTCAGGAGTTCAGTTGGAGTGACCCGTTTGCTGGTGGAATGGTCGATAACCACATTTATCGGATTGAAGATGCTGGAAATGGTAAAACAAAGTTTATTCAAATTGATGGCTGCAAAGGCGGAGCAACTTGGATGATGGGTAGCGCAGTTTCTAAGTATCAACTTACGAACTATCCAAAATTTAACCGACGTTTGAAAGCAGAAGTTGAAAAGCGTTATTAAATCCACTAAAACATGCAAGTAATATCCAAAACATACATGCTCCTATTGGTTGCTGGAGCAGCATTTATGCTAATCTGGGGAGTGGCTGGATTCTTTGAATATTTTACCGGAATAGTTCCAGGAATCAAACTACAAAACGATGCCTACCCTAGCGGCGTTCAGTTCGTCCATTGGTTTCTTATTACCACAGCTGGAAGCGTTTTTACGTTTGGATATTTTTCAAAATGGAGATACACCCCGTTTGCTATGGTAATCCTGTTTTCCAATTTGGGAGTACTGTGTACCATTCAAACCTTCGATTTTATGTCAGACCAATGGGGCGTAACTCCTTATGCCGCAGAAATGATAGGCTATTTGATTCACTCCACTTTTTTAATGCGGTCTGCATTATCAAAAGCTCATTTTGGGCATAATACCTAACGATATGAAAAAAGCTATAATAGCTGGAGCCTCCGGCATGGTTGGCGGATTGGTTTTACAGGAATGCATTGATTCCAACGAAATTTCTGAGGTAGTTTCCCTAGTGCGAAAACAAAAAGGCAAAGACCACCAAAAAGTTAAAAGTGTACCCGTTCAGGATTTTACCGATTACTCCTCTCAAATACAATTGTTCAAAAATGTTGACATTGCATTTTTCTGTATTGGAGTTTACGCGAGGCAGGTGAGTTCCGAAGAGTTTAAAAAAATCACAATTGATTATGCCGTTGCCTTCGCGCAAGCGCTAAAAACAGCAAGCCCAAATGCCAGATTGTGTTTTTTGAGTGGTCAAGGAGCCGATAGAACCGAAAAAAGCAGAATGGATTTTGCTAGATTTAAAGGTAAAGCCGAAAACGAAATTTCAGACCTAAAGCTTGGTGGATTTCATTCGTTAAGACCCAGCTATATCTATCCCGTTCAACCCCGAAAAGAACCTGGAATAATGTACAAGGCGTTCAAACTTTTGTATCCCATAATGCAGCTGACTGGAGCAGGAAGCATTAAGTCAACCGAATTGGCTAAAGCCATGGTCAATATTGGCTTAAATGGAGCTTCAAAAGAGGTGTTGGAAAACAAGGATATTTTAGAGTATGTATAAAATTTCTCAATTATAAATATTCAACTAAACGCTAATGGAAGACATAGTTCACGTAGAAACCATAACCGAGGCCCACCAAATATTTGGTCTTCCCAAGCCAAAACACCCCTTGGTTTCGGTGATTTATCACAAGGATATTCAGCTGACTCAAAATGTGCAAAACATTCCTTTTACACTGGGCATGTTTTACATTGCTTGCAAAAGTGACGGAGGTGGTAGCCTCAAATATGGTCGCTCTTCGTACGATTTTGACGAAGGTTCCATGCTTTTTGTAAAACCCGGCCAAGTAATTCAAAATGAAGGTCATGAAGCCTCAGGCTCTGACAAAGGCTGGACATTCTTATTTCACCCAGACCTAATTCGCAGGTCAGAATTGGGCAATGCAATAAATCGATATTCATTTTTCTCATACGACCTAACCGAAGCCTTGCATTTGTCAGAAGATGAAGAGCAGACTTTAAAAGATTTATTAGTAAAAATAGAAAGCGAATACAACCAAAATATTGACCGCCACACTCAAAAATTAATTGTTTCTAATATTGAGTTGTTCTTGGATTATTGCACCCGTTATTACGACCGTCAATTTTATACCAGAACAAACTTGAACCTGGATATTCTTGGGAAATTTGAGACTTTATTAGAAGAATACTACACCCGAATGGAGCAAATCAACATGGGAGTTCCTACCGTACAATATTGCGGTGACAAACTCAATTTTTCACCAAAATATTTGAGCGATTTATTGAAGAAAGAAACGGGAAAAAGCGCTAAGTCACACATTGATGATTTTCTAATTGAAAAAGCCAAAAATCGATTACTAAGCTCAAAAGACTCGGTGAGTGAAGTCGCTTTTCATTTAGGATTTGAGTATTCGCAACATTTCTCAAAAATGTTCAAAGTCAAAACTGGAGTGTCACCTTCAGAATACAGAATATTGAATTAGTTCTAATATGCTACTAACTAGGGTTTTAAATTTTAAACCTCGTGAATAACCTTGTTGACCTTTTATGATTTTAGTTATTTTTTGAATTAATCTGGTCTGTATATTTGCCTTTTTAATTACAGAAATTTGAAAGCAGCAAGATATACAGCTCCAGATGGAGACGCATTTTACAAAGCCCTCAGAAAAAGAGTCAACCAATACTTTAAAGAGAATAACATTAAGAAGACCGGAAACGCTTCATTGTACATAAAAACAGTGTTGTTGTTTTTGTTACTCTGGGTTCCTTTTGCCCTCACTTTTGTCTTTCAAGATTTAGCTTGGTACACCTACTGTTTATTGTGGACGGCAACTGGTTTTGGAATGGCAGGTTTAGGCCTTTCCGTAATGCACGATTGTGTGCACGATACTTTTTCAAGTAACCGAAAACTAAACAACTTAGTAGCACACTTCACAATGTTTTTTATTGGTGGATTTGTAGAAAATTGGAGAATACAGCACAATCACAAGCACCATACTTACACCAATGTAGCTGGTGTTGATGAAGATATAAAATCACCCATTCCAGCTTTGCGATTTACGCCAGACGTACCAAAAAGAAACATTCATAAGTTTCAGTTTATTTATGCATGGTTTTTCTATGGTCTTATGACTTTTATGTGGGCTTCTTCTAAGGATGTTAAGCAATTACTTCAGTTCAGAAGAGAAGGGTTTTACGATGGAAAAGATAAAGCATACCGCAGAGAACTAACCCGTTTGGTAGTTTGGAAAGTGAGCTATTATTTGATTTACTTAGGTGCTCCAATAGTATTTACCGATTATTCAATTTGGCTAATTCTGGCTGGATATTCTTGCAAACATTTCTTTGCCGGACTTACCCTTTCAGCGGTATTTCAGCCTGCGCATGTTACCACAAGGACTATTTTTCCAAAGATTGAAGAAGACAATACGATTGCGAATAGTTGGGCAGCTCACCAAATTCTTACTACTCAAAACTTTGCAATGAAAAGCAAGTTGTTTTCATGGTATGTGGGTGGATTGAATTTCCAAATTGAACATCATTTGTTTCCGAATATTTGCCATGTGCATTACAAGAAATTATCCCCAATAGTTCAGGATGTCGTTAAGGATTTTAATTTACCTTATTTCCAGCAACCAACCTTTGCTTCGGCAATTATTGACCATGGAAAAATGCTTTACGATTTAGGTCGAAAAGACTAAAATTCTTCTGTCTCCATTCCCACAATGATTGGGAATCAATCCGTACTTTTGCAGCCTCTAATTAGCATTTAATTACTAATTGTCTTTTTAGATTACTGTATTCCGTATACGTTATCGAACCATTTAACGAAAGAAAATGAGAAAGATAGTTATACGGAATCTGAATTTTGAAAATAGATTCCGTATAGAATCTTCGTTTTGGTTTTTGTTAAAACCAACTCAGCTAATCTTACGGAATGACGAACGATAGAATTAGAAGAATTACGAAATAAAGATTTCAATGGCAAAAGGCTTTACAACAAGAGAACAGGATTATTCCAAATGGTACAATGAGCTAGTAGTAAAAGCCGATTTGGCTGAAACATCTGATGTGCGAGGCTGTATGGTTATCAAACCTTATGGTTTTGCGATTTGGGAAAAAATGCAAGCAGAATTAGACCGAATGTTTAAGGCAACGGGACATCAAAACGCATACTTCCCATTGTTTATTCCAAAGTCCTATTTGAGTAAAGAAGCCAGTCACGTTGAAGGTTTTGCGAAAGAATGTGCAGTAGTAACGCATTATCGACTAAAAAACGACCCAGATGGTTCGGGGGTAATCGTTGACCCAGAAGCCAAGTTGGAAGAAGAACTTATAGTTCGTCCAACTTCAGAAACCATTATTTGGAGTACCTACAAAAAATGGATTCAGTCTTACCGAGATTTACCATTATTGATTAACCAATGGGCTAATGTCGTTCGTTGGGAAATGCGTACTCGATTGTTTTTGAGAACTGCCGAATTTTTATGGCAAGAAGGGCATACGGCACATGCGACAGAAAACGAAGCCATTGAAGAAGCTGAGCAAATGCTACGAGTTTATGCCGAATTTGCAGAAAACCACATGGCTATGCCAGTAGTGCAAGGAACCAAAACAGAAAGCGAGCGATTTGCAGGTGCGTTAGAAACCTATTGTATCGAAGCATTAATGCAAGACGGCAAAGCCTTGCAGGCGGGAACCTCTCATTTCTTGGGTCAAAATTTTGCTAAAGCTTTCGATGTAAAATACACATCTAAAGAAGGAAAAGAAGAGTTTGTTTGGGCAACCAGTTGGGGAGTCTCTACACGTTTGATGGGTGGGTTAATTATGACGCATTCAGATGATAACGGCTTGGTTTTACCGCCAAAATTAGCTCCGATTCAAGTGGCAATTATTCCAATTTACCGACAAGAGGACCAGTTGGATGCCGTTACCGAGAAAGTGAAACCGATAAAAGCAGCACTTGAAGCAAAAGGCATCAGTGTAAAGTACGACGACAGAGACACGCACAAACCAGGTTGGAAATTCAACGAATATGAGTTTAAAGGAGTGCCTGTGCGCTTGGCAATGGGCCCTCGTGATATTGAAAACGGAACAGTTGAAGTTGCACGAAGAGATACCTTAGAAAAGGAAATTGTGGCGATTGACAAGGTAGTGGAACACGTTGCAAAGTTGATGGTAGAAATTCAAGAGAATTTGTACAAAAAAGCAATTCAACATCGCACCGAGAACACAACCGAAGTAAGCACTTACGATGAGTTTAAAGAAGTAATAAAAGCCAAAGGCGGTTTTGTACTAGCGCATTGGGATGGCACTGCAGAAACCGAAGAGCGCATAAAACAAGAAACCAAAGCAACAGTTCGCTGCATTCCATTAGAAGGTGATAAAACTCCTGGAACATGTGTTTTCTCAGGAAAACCTTCAAAACGAAAAGTGCTTTTTGCTAAAGCGTATTAAGTGAATTTAAGGATATTTCTTTCATCGGTTTTTACGAGCATTTCTGTATTAGGAATTGCTCAAGAATCGGTGCACAAGAAGTTCGATTTATTTATTTATACAGGTTATAACAGAAGTGCTTTTACCAGAAGTGATTTTCACATTTCAGGAGAAGGTTACGATTTGGTATTCAGAGATGTTGCAGCTCAGGACGCACCAACGCCGTTTTCTTTTCAGGGTTATTTTACACCTGGACGGTTTTCAATTCCACAATATACTTACCGTTTTGGATTGTATTTGAACAAACGCTGGAGTATCTCTGTAGGTCTAGACCACATGAAATATTATATGATTACCAACCAAAATTTGAACATTGAAGGCGAAGTAAGCCCTGCAGCAAGCGAGAAATATGCTGGAGTTTATGGAGGGAGTCCCGTAGAGGTGCCTTGGCGATTTTTATGGTTCCATCATAGCGATGGGTTAAATTATGGAAGCGTTGAATTGGAATATAATTACCCGGTCTGGGTTTCCAAGAAATCTAATTTTTCTTGGGAGTTAATAGGGAACGGAGGTCTAGGATTATACGTGCCCAAAACATTTGTGCAGGTTTTTGATGAACCTGTTGACAATAAATTTCATTTGGCCGGTTATGGCCTGAGTGCAAAGGTTGGAACTCGGTTTAATTTCTTTAAACATTTCTATTTAGAAGCTTCGAGTAAAAACGGATTTGCTATTTTACCAAGCATTCTGGTAAATAATGAAAAAAGTGCACAAGCAAAACAACGTTTTGGGTGGACACAGTTCTTTGGGGCAGTTGGTTTTAATATACCTTTGAATGCTAAGCAAGAAAGCGATGCTCAAAAACCTTAATGCACTTATTTTCATACTTTTTGTGTTGGTTGCAACAACCAGTTGTCAAAAGAAAACTTGTGCAGATTTTAAAATAGGAATGTTTGAAGCTCCAGACCAATCCATTTCAGACATTAAAATTACAAGAACAGACTCTATTCAAACGGAAGTCAGTAAGAAAAGAGGCTTTAAAGATGTTTATTCCATCAATTGGGTAAACGAATGTGAATACCAATTGGTCTTATTGGAAAGCAATAATCCGGACAAGAATTTATTAAATGAATTAGATACTTTAAAAGTTTCCATTACAGCAATTGAAGATGACGTATATCAATACACTGCAGTGCTTAATGGCAAAACTTTTTTGGGAGATTTAAAACAAACATCAGAAGAAATTAAATAGAAAAACTATGGCTGAATTTTATCAAGAAAACACGGAATTTAATTTTAAAAAAATTGGCCCGGCGGCTTTTATAGTTGGTGGACTTTTACTCGTATTCATACTTTGGAGTAGGCTTACGGTTACAATTGGCCCAGGAGAAGGTGGCGTAATTTTCGAAACTCTAGGAGACGGTATTAACACTGAAAAAACGTACGGTGAAGGATTTCATTTTATTGCACCTTGGAATAAAATGATTGTAAGAAAAGTTCGTCAACAATCCATTTCGGATGAGATGAACGTGCTTTCTGTAAACGGACTAGAAGTAAAAGTAAACGGAACGATTTGGTATGAACCAGAATTCTCGAACCTTGGTTATTTGATTAAAACAAAAGGGGAAGATTACGAAAGAGAATTATTAGACCCAGCAATCAATGCTGCCGCTAGAAGCGTTGTAGGTCGTTACACCCCTGAGCAGCTATACTCTAGTAAAAGAGATGTTATTGAGCAAGAAATTTTGGACGAAGTTCAAAATGTACTTCAAGGTCAATTTTTATCGGTGAAACGAGTTTTGGTGGAAGACGTTAAACTGCCAACGACAATTCGTACGGCAATTGAAACCAAACTCAAGCAAGAGCAAGAGTCTTTGGAATATGAATTTAGATTGGCAAAAGCGAAAAAAGAAGCTGAAAGACAGCGCATTGAAGCAGAAGGTAAAGCTGCAGCAAATGATATTATTAGTAAGTCGTTAACCGATAAAATTTTGAAAGAAAAAGGGATTTTAGCAACGTTAGAATTAGCCAAATCTGGTAATTCAAAGGTTGTTGTAGTTGGATCGGGAAAAGATGGGTTACCACTAATATTAGGTGGCGATAACTAGGGTTTAATCACATTTTCAAAGGCCCAATTGAATAAAGTTCAGTTGGGCTTTTTTGTGCTTTTATTCGTGCAGTCCAATCATCTAAATTGTTAGAACTGTACGATCTTGTAACCCAGCTTCTCAACTTTCAATCTTTCCGCATTACTAAGTTGTTGCTCATAAGCAGTATGATTAGTAAAAAACATAGTTTCAATGGGATGAGAACAGCCTTCAATAACCAGACTTTCTGTGTTGTTTTTTTGTAGCTCTAAAACCCGGTTCATATAAATTGGTGGTGTTCTGTTTTCAGTGCTAAACGGCTTGGTGCGTTCAATGCAATATCGTACCGGAAGGAATAGGAGTAAACCAATAATTAGTTTTGCAATCCATTGATACGAACTCTTTTCTAGTCGGGGAATACTGAAACTCAAATTCCGCACAAACAATGCTAGCACAATAAAAACTGCAGGGGCGATAAAAAGCGTATAGCCTTGCATTTTTGTTTTAGGAATAGAAAAGAATAATAAGGGGATCATCATCCATGCTAGCAAGGCTAGTTTTTTTCTATCAAACCAGTTTTTTTTGCGAATCACCAACCAGATAAATGGCAGATACATTATTTCACCGTAATGGATTCTCAACTTTGAAAAGAAATAGTAGAATGGACCACCTTGATTGTCCAAAACAGAAGTAATATGCAGCCAATTAAAGTGTTTTTCCCACGCATTTTCTAGTGGATATTGAATTGCAGTAAAAATCTGCCAAGGTGCAGAAACTGCCAAAATTGTTAATCCAATGATAAACGCATGGAGCATTGTTTTTTTGTCAAACCAGCCTTTGTAGTCAAAGGCAAAAAATACGGGGAAAATAATTAGCGCTGGTAGCCATTTGGTAAGCACTGCAAAACCAGTGCTTGCACCAATTAGCATCAAATTCCACCACGCTCTTTTCCCTTGGTATGTGATGATGAACCACATCGCCAATTCAATGAAAAATAGAAATAAAACATCAACATGATCTGTGGCTACTCTGCCTCCAGTTTGCTCAATTATAAGGCCGTTAATGCCATGAAGATAAGCGGCAATTATTCCAACTTTTTTATCGTAAAGCTTACTTCCAATCAGGTAAGTCAACCAAACGGCTAATAAAGAAATTAGCACGGTTAAAAAGCGTAAACCAAATAGGTTTACACCGAAAATTTTCATCGACGTTGCTAGTATCCATAAGGTCATCGGTTGCTTGTGCACCCAAACATGATTTCCGACCCAGTTTTTGTAATCGTAATCTAATATTGGGTTTATGTAAAGTGTGGGTTTTAAGGGGCCATTAATGGTGTTTTTAGCAACAAGAGCGTGATATCGCTCATCCCATTCGTGCAGAAATGGGTCAGTTGCTACAAACATTCTCAAACCAAATCCGAGAATAAGAATAAACACAACGGCATATTGGAATTTCCTCTTGCGCAAAAAATGCCAAACCATGTACGTAAGTACGATGAAGCTAATTAGTAATAGAGCTCCAGTAAAAGTTGTTGAAAGCAGAATATTCAAGGAGAACTTATTGTGCAGTTGTTTCCAGTCTCGATTATTTTAGTCTGCCAAGGTATTCATATATTTTTAGAAGTAGAACAAACAGCGATTAGTTCCTTAAGCAGACTTTATCGGTGAAGGTGTTTTCTCTTGTGTATTGTTCGTGATTAGCATCCGAGTCAGAATGCATTGCTACTCCTGTTGTTATTCTTTTGAATCGCTGAATTAAATTAAGTTTAACAACACAAAATTAATTCGCATCTCATTAAATTAGCAAAATGTCTTTCTCAGATAAGTTTATTAGAGTTGTGAAAGCGGTGCTACCTGCACCATTTACTATAGCGGTTATTCTCACAGTTTTTACTTGGTGTTTAGCCTTCTTTTTTGGGAATTTCGAAGGCAGTTTTTCCACACGATTTTTGGCTGTTGCTGCCTCTTGGGAAGCAGGACTTTGGAGCAATAGCCTATTGGTTTTTGCTATGCAAATGATGCTCATGTTGGTGCTAGGGCATGTATTGGCATTGTCTAAACCCATTGATGTGTCGATTCAAAAAGCACTGATGTTTTGCAAAGACACGGCATCGTCTGCAGCGGTAGTTGTGTTTCTAACCATGTTGGTGGGGTTGTTTAACTGGGGTTTGGGGTTAATATTTGGAGCCATATTTGCCAGAAAAGTTGGAGAAAAATTCGCTCAATCTAACCTTCCATTAAACTATCCGCTTATTGGTGCAGCGGGCTATGCTGGCCTAATGGTTTGGCATGGAGGATTAAGTGGCTCTTCTTTAACCAAGGTTGCTGAAAAAGGTCATTTAAAAAATTTAGTTTCGGATTTCAATCCAGATCTAGCTACTTCTTTACCAAGCCAAATCACTTTTGCTGAGACTGTTTTTAGTCCGATGAATATGTTGGTTTCATTGACCTTAATGATTGTAGTTCCACTCATTTTATACCGGGTTGGTAAAACAGTTCAATCCAAGGTTCCAAATATTAAAGTTCAAATAGTAGAATCTTCTAAAGAGGTTTATGAAGGTGCGGAGCGATTGGATTACAGTAAGTTGGTTGGAATTGCATTTGGAACAATTGTATTAATGGTTGCTGTTTTGAAATTGGTTTTTCAATACAATGGTCAGTTGTTATCTTTTTTCTCTCCCAATAACATTAACCTGATGCTGTTGAGTTTAGGGTTATTGTTCCATCAAAATTTTACGGCTTTTCTAAAAGCCTTGGAGTCTGCAATTGGAGGAGTTTCAGGTATTTTGATACAATTTCCGTTGTACTTCGGAATTATGGGCATGATGAAAACCAGTGGTTTGGTAGATGTCTTTTCTCAAGGAATGGTCTCAATTTCAAATGAAACTACTTATCCTATATTTACTTTCATTTCTGCAGGAATCGTCAATATTTTTGTGCCAAGTGGTGGAGGTCAGTGGGCTATTCAAGGGCCAATAATCGTTCAAGCTGCTAGCGATTTGGGCGTATCATTACCCAAAAGCATAATGGCCTTGGCTTATGGAGATCAACTTACTAATATGTTACAACCTTTTTGGGCGCTACCATTGTTGGGAATAACCGGATTGAAGGCTAAAGAGATATTGCCATATACGCTTTTGCTGTTTGGAGTAGGTGCATTTGTCTTCTTGCTAGGGTTGCTCTTGTTTTAGCTCTTGATTATTAGTAGTTTAGTAGTATAAATTAGCCATGATGAAAAATTCCATTCTTTCATATGTAGTAATACTTTTTTCTTTCCAATCAATTGGCCAAGAGTTATTAAATGTAAGCAACACTTTGTATTTGCACAATCCTGCCATTACCGGAATAAAGGCGGATCTGAATTTTGTTGGGCAGTATTTTAATTCGGGTACCATTTTTTATGGCGACGATGAAAAATATTCGGGTTATTTCGATAATTACAGATTTGGTGTTGATGGTCGTATTCCATTATTCCGTAATATAAAACAAGTAAACTTAGCAGCTGGCTTTGCCTACGAGCGAGATAATTTTGGAGTTGTCACTGAAAATAACTGGACCTTTTCATTGGCAAATCACTTTAATTTTAAAGGTGGTTCTAAGTTTTCAGTAGGATTAGGTTATACCAATCATAGATTGTTTTTTGATAATACTTACGCTGTTTTTCCTAGCGAAAATTCTTTCGACCCTTCGATAGCACCAGACTACCAATTTATTCATAATCGGTTTTCAGCAGGAAGTTTATTCGAATCATCTGATAGAACTTTTATTGTGGGTATTGGAGCAAGTTCTGAAACGCAAAATCAGTTTAATTATAAACGAATTAATCTTACACTTGGTAGGCTAATTTCCTTTGGACGGAATATGGCAGTATCTGTGAATACGTTTAACGAATATAGATTTAGGGAGCAAATTTGGTTGTTCGAAGTACCTGTAAAATTGCATTTCAAGAAGGTTTTCTATGTTGGAACGTCTTTGGCTCGGAGACAATATTTTTCTGTGTTGGCAGGTGGAAGAGTAAACTTGAATAAAGCAGGAATGGTTGAATTAGGTGCAGGATATGTAGAACCAGCATCTCAATTAACAACAGGTTTTGGACGAGGATTTCAAGTAAACGTGAATTATTTTTTTACCAATCCTGAGAAAAATGAATCGTTCAGTTATTTCTAATACAATTGAGCAATCTGGTCTTCAACTCGCTGAATTGTCATTGCCACAATTCGTTTAGAGATTTCTTTCGAATGTTCCAAAAAGAACTCAAATTCTTCAATCGTGAAAAGAGCAACTATTGATGGAATTATGTTGTTTTTGAGTTGGCTGTCCAATTTCAAACAATTTCGGATTACCTTTTTTTGTTCAATGCCGCAATACGCATTAAACAAAGGCTCTCTGCGTTTGATGTAATTCTTGAAATAATGCAGAATTAGAAGATTTTGAAATTTTAAAATCGGGCGTAGGGTATTGTTCTGAAATGTTTCAATTTCTTTCTGGTTGTCAGCATTGAACTCTATCGTTGGACGAAGATTTATAAGGGCATTATCTCTGCTCATTTTTCCTTTTTTAATAATACAAATGTTGCTTCGATTTAGTTCCCGTATTTAATTTTTTCTTTTTGGTTCTTTAGTTGAAGAATAGGGTACTTTTGCAGCCAATTTTAGAATAATGGAAGCAATTAGAAATGTGGCTATTATAGCCCACGTTGACCACGGAAAAACAACTTTAGTAGATAAAATACTCCACCATTGTGAACTCTTCAGAGAGAACCAAGAAACCGGAGATTTAATATTAGACAACAACGATCAAGAAAGAGAGCGTGGAATTACCATTTTCTCAAAAAACGTTTCAGTTACCTACAAAGGAACGAAGATTAATATTATCGATACTCCTGGTCACGCCGATTTTGGTGGTGAGGTAGAGCGAGTATTGAATATGGCTGATGGTGTTCTTTTGTTGGTTGATGCCTTCGAAGGGCCAATGCCTCAAACACGTTACGTACTTTCAAAGTCATTGGAATTAGGATTGAAACCAATTGTGGTTATTAATAAAGTGGATAAACCTAACTGTCGCCCAGAGGAAGTGCACGAAATGGTATTCGACCTTATGTTCAACTTAGACGCAACCGAAGAACAATTGGATTTTGCTAGTGTTTACGGTTCAGCTAAGGACGAGTGGATGAGCGATGACCCGCACGTGAGAACAGAGAACATTGAGCCATTGTTAGAAATGATTTTGGAGAAAGTTCCTGTTCCAGAAATAGCACCGGGAACCCTGCAAATGCAGATTACAACGATTGATTATTCTTCGTACGTTGGAAGAATTGCCATCGGAAGAGTATCAAGAGGTACCATGAAAGAAAATATGCCGGTTAGTTTGGTAAAACGAGACGGTTCAATAATAAAATCAAGAACCAAAGAACTATTTACCTTCGATGGATTGGCTCGTAAAAAAGTGACTGAAGTACCAGCGGGTGATTTGTGTGCATTAACAGGAATTCCGGAGTTTGAAATTGGCGATACTATTGCTGATTTTGAAGAGCCAGAAGGAATGAAAGCCATGACCATCGATGAGCCAACAATGAGCATGATGTTTACCATCAATAACTCTCCATTTTTCGGTAAAGAAGGTGAATTTGTTACTTCTCGTCACCTGAGAGATCGTTTGATGAAAGAAACTGAAAAAAACTTGGCGCTTAAAGTTGAAGATACTGCTTCGCCAGACCAATTGATGGTTTTCGGGCGTGGTATTATGCACTTGAGTGTACTTATTGAAACTATGCGTCGTGAAGGGTACGAACTGCAGGTTGGCCAACCTCAAGTTATCATTAAAGAAATTGACGGTAAAAAATCGGAGCCAATCGAATTACTTACGATTGATGTTCCAGAATCAAGTTCTGGTAAGGTTATCGAATTGGTAAATCAACGTAAGGGTGAAATGGTAATCATGGAGCCAAAAGGAGACTTGGTGCATTTGGAGTTTAATATTCCTTCCAGAGGAATTATTGGACTAAGAACAAGTATCCTAAACGTATCTGCAGGTGAGGCCATTATGGCGCATCGTTTTACTGGATACGAGCCTTGGAAAGGAGATATTCCAACACGTAAGAATGGAACTTTAATTGCCCTTGAAACAGGTATGGCAATCCCTTTTGCGTTGGATAAACTGCAAGATAGAGGTAAGTTTTACGTAGCTCCGGGAACGGAGATTTATGAAGGTCAAATATTAGGTGAGCACATTAGAGCTAATGATTTAACGATTAACATTACCAAAACGAAAAAGCTTACAAACATGCGTACACAGAGTACGGATGATAAGGTAAGGTTAGCTCCACCAATAATTTTTTCATTAGAAGAAGCGTTGGAGTACATTCAAAAAGATGAGTACGTTGAGTTTACACCAAAGAGTATTCGTATGCGTAAGATTCGGTTGAAAGAGCACGAAAGAAAAAAGGATAACTAGATTCTAGTCTGGTTTCATAATATTTAAAAAGGGCTTTTGGAGCCCTTTTTTTATGCCTATTTTTAGACAAGAAAAATGTATCAGTATATGTTCAAAAACAAAACAGTATTCATTACCGGAGCCTCGAGGGGAATTGGAAAAGCAATTGGTTTAAAGCTAGCCTCCACTGGGGCAAATGTGGTGGTTACTGGTAAGTCTGTTGAGCCGCATCCTAAATTGGAAGGAACCATATTTACCAGTGCACAAGAAATGAAAGATGCTGGTGGCGACGGATTAGCCATTGGAATGGATGTCCGGGAAGAAGGGCAGGTGAAATCTGCTTTAGAGCAAGCTGCGAATCATTTTGGAGGTATTGATATTTTAATAAATAATGCCAGTGCTATCAATTTGAGCGACACTCCACATTTAGAAATGAAGCGTTTTGATTTGATGCATCAAGTAAACGTTCGAGGAACATACATGACTAGCAAATTTGCTATTCCTTATTTAAAGGAAGCTGAGAATCCTCATATTTTAAACCTCAGTCCGCCGCTTAATTTTGAACCCAAATGGTTTGGCCCACACCTCGGATATTCAATTGCGAAATATGGAATGAGTTTATGTGTTTTGGGTCTAGCAGAAGAACTAAAGCCTCTTGGAATAGGGGTTAACGCCCTTTGGCCAAAAACGGTAATTGCAACGGCAGCTGTGCGGAATTTATTGGGAGGAGAGGAAGTAGTAAAACGTTCAAGAACGCCACAAATAGTAGCAGACGCAGCTTTTGATATTCTTTCAAGACAGAGTAAAAAAACGTCAGGAAATTACTTTATTGATGAGGAAGTACTGCGTGAATCCGGCATTCAAGATTTTTCCCGCTACAATGAAGTGGAGGGTAATGAATTGCTACCTGATTTTTTTCTTTAACTCTACTCAATATCCGGCATCCAACCAGGCGTGTAGCTTACCCCGGCAGATTTTAATTGATTTTGAATATCAGTGATTTGAGTTTTTACACTTTTCAATTCATCTCGAACAAAGGAAAGTCCATCCTTAGCAATTGATACTTGTTCTCTTTGCGTTGATGTAGGATTGGAAGTTGTTCTCCATAAATAATAAACTACCGTTCCTAGTCGATTATTAATGGAAGGCGAAGTTTCGAATTCACGTTTCGATAGGCTTTTATCTCCGTAAAGTCTTAGACTCAAATTATTCAACTGATTGTCTATTTGGGTTAAGTTCTCGATCAACTTCCGGTCTGCTTTTGGTGTAGCAATAACGGCTTCGTGCAAATACTTTACGCGTTTCTGAAATTCTGAATTTACCTTGTTCAATTTTCCCAATTGGTTTCTTGCATTAGCAATTTCTTTGGCAAATGCTTCAATTCCACTGCGGTCGTAACCCATTTGTTTGTTGATTTCAAGGAATTTTAGCGTAAAGTTTTGTGCTTCAGTCAATTCAGATACTTCTCCTCCAACAACTTGATATGCTTTTACCGTGTATTTACCGGGTAATGCCATTCGGCCAAAATCATAACCTTGATAAATGTTTTTAGGTGCTTTAGCTTTTAGACTAACCGGAGTTTGAGAATCGTAGCGTAAATCCCAAACAACAGTTTTTATTCCTGAACTTGCTGGTTGCTTTATTCTTCGAATTACAGTTCCAGAATTGTCACTAATCTCAAACAGATAATAAGGTTTTTTTTCGTTGTCTTCGGCTCTCAATTCTTCAAAAGAAGGGTAGGGGATGTCAGCATTGTTCTTAGCCAATTCTTTTTCTTTTTCCTTGCGTTGCGCCTTTAAGGTTTTAGGAGATTCTTGCACATAATATCGAATTACTGCGCCAATTTTTGGGTTCGGCGTGTTGAAGTACGACTCTCCTTGGAATGTTTTTCCACGTCTGCCCAATTTTGAACCTTCAAGATACATTTCGGCATCTTTAATAGGGAAAATTTTTGCTTTTTCGTTTGCTAATACATCTTCTGTAATTTCTCTGAGTGGGGCATAATTATCTAAAACATAAAACCCACGACCAAAAGTGGCAAGCACTAAGTCGTTTTCACGTTTTTGGATATCCATATCACGCACGGCAACAGTAGGAATTCCAGCTTTCAATTGAACCCATTTAGCACCACCATCTATGGTTACAAAAACACCAAATTCAGTTCCGACAAACAGTAAATTTGGATTTACATGATCTTCTGCAATGCAATACACAGAACCTCTTTCTGGCAGATTACCAGTAATAGAGGTCCAGCTGGCTCCTTTATCTCTTGAGCGATAAACATAAGGCTTGAAGTCACCGTTTTTGTGATTATTAAAAACTGCATACGCTGTGTTTTCACTGTGTTGTGAAGCCAAAAGCATATTCACGTAGGTTTTGGAAGGTACGCCAGATACCGATTCAATTTTTTTCCAAGTTGCACCGGCATCAGGCGAAATATGAATCAAGCCATCATCTGTTCCTACGTACAGTAAATTCTCCATTTTTGGAGATTCGGATAGCGCTACAATATTTCCGTAGATAGTTGTCGATTTGTTTTTCGCTACGGCATCAACGCTCCAAACTTTGCCCATAACAGGAAGTGTATTTCTGTCTATTTGGCGCGATAAATCACCGCTAATCGCTTTCCAAGTATTCCCTCTGTCATCGGAGCGAAACAGTTTGTTTGCAGCAAAATACAGTCGCTCATTATTGTGTGGTGAAATAATTAGGGGAGCATCCCAGTTCCAACGAAATGCAGCTTCGTCTTTTTTAGGTTGAGGTTTAATATCTACGGTTTCGCCAGAAGCTTTATCGTAACGTACCAAATAGCCATACTGACTTTGAGCGTAAACAATGTTTGGGTTTTTAGGGTCAATGGCAGACTCAAAACCGTCGCCGCCTTTAGTGACAAACCAATCTGAATTTACAATTCCTCTTTTGTCGTTAGTTCTTGAAGGTCCCATCAACGAGAAATTGTCTTGTGTACCACCAGCAATGTTATAGAATGGTTCGGCATTATCTGTGGCTACTTTATAAAACTGCGTGATAGGTAAATTTGGTTTAAACTGCCAAGTAGTAGCTGCATCATAGGATTCGTATATTCCACCATCACAGCCCATTAAATAATGGTTTTTGTTGGTTGGGTCAATCCACATGCAATGATTGTCAACATGCTTGTTCTTCTCGCCTAACGGTTTCCATGTTGTTCCTCCGTCATTAGAAACCTGAGCCCAAGTATCCATGCTATAAATTCTACCTTCAACATGTGGGTCACAAACCAGTTCGACGTAATAATTCCCACTTGAAGCGTACTTGTTCTCCTTTTTCCAGCTTGCACCTCGGTCGTTCGAGCGGTATAAACCTTGAGTTTTTTCAGTAGCTTCAACCATTGCATATAACACATCGGGGTTTTGGGGTTCAATAGCCAATGCAATTCTGCCTACGTCACCTTTTGGCAATCCATTGGACAGCTTATTGAATGTTTTTCCGCCGTCGGTAGATTTGTAAATAGCCGATTCAGGACCTCCGCTTATGTAGGTAAAAACATGTCTTCTGCGTTGGTGAGATGTGGCATAAATCACATTTGGGTCTCTTGGGTCAAAATGAATTTCGTTGAACCCAGTATGCTCGCTGACTTTAAGAATATTTTCCCATGTTTCTCCACCATCTTCCGTAAGGTATAGGCCTCTATCTCCACCTGCACTCCAAAGTGCGCCATAGGCAGCTACAAACACTCGATTTGAGTTTCTTGGGTCAACTTTAATCATTCCAATGTGCTCTGAATTTTTGAGGCCTACGTTTTTCCATGATTTTCCACCATCGTTCGATTTGTATAAGCCATCGCCATAGGCAACAGAACGTTGGTTGTTGTTTTCTCCAGAACCTACCCAAATGGTATGCGGGTTATTTGGGTCGATAGTTATGCACCCAATAGAGTAGGAGCCTTGCTTGTCAAAAATGGACTGATATGAAGTCCCCCAATTTTCTGTTTTCCAAACCCCACCCGAAGCCGTGGCAACGAAGTAAGTACCTGGTATTTTTTCATTGATTGCAATATCTGCAACTCTTCCAGACGTAAGTGCAGGCCCTACAGCCCTAAATTTAAAAGCAGATAGTGCACCACTATTTAATTTTGAATCGTCTTTAGTTTCGGTGGTTGAGTTTTCTTTGTCCTTGGCCGAAAAGGAGTTAAAGGCTATGGATAAAGAGATCAAGAAAAAGAATATATTTTTCATTATGTTGTTTTTAAATTCTGTGTAAGAATAAGTCGCAAACCTTGTATGGAATCTCGAAAATTGATGGTCGGTGAAATAAAAGGCTTGATTTACTCTTCAATTTTTAGTACGTAAGCATCGGGTTGTAAATTGCGAATAGCAGGTAACATTCGTTGCGCTTCTTCTGCAGTTTTGTAGGGTCCTACATAAACCTTGTACATTTCACTTCCCCCAGGAAAATATTTTGGAATCCAATAAATTCCAGCATCATAACCTAGAGCCTCCAGAGTACTGTAATTTGTATTAGCCAGCGGTTTTTTCGAATTTGCACTAAAGGCAATAATCCAACTTGGCAACTCAAATTCTCCTTTTTTACGAATGATTTTGGTTTTAATGGCTTCTTTTTCTTGGGCTGTTTCAGATTTTTCAGAATGTGTAGCTTTTGCCTCATTCATTTCAGACTCCATGTTGTTATCCGTGGATAATTCTGTTTCGCTTATGCTACTTTCTTCAGATTGTAACTCTTCGCCAATTGCCCCATCATGCGGAGTTCCTTCACTGCTAGTAGAGTTATCATTTTCGTCTCCTGTGATTGCGTCAGTACTATTTGGCCCGAGTGCTTTCACGCCATCATTCGAAAAAGAATTATCTAGTTTTTCAATGGCTTCTTTTTCCATAATCGATTGAATAACCATATAGCCTAATGCAATAAGACCAATAAGAAATAATAGTGCTACGATTACACCCATAATTTTACTTCTAGTACTGGTTCGCCCATCATGAGGGTTCTGGTTTGAAGGAATTACAGGCTCATTTTTTGGTATAGGTTTTTCTACTGTCGAAGGTTTGCTTGCCATAGTTGCGGATGTTCCAGCAACTCCAGCAGCTGATTTAGAACTATCATCCATCGTGTTTTGCACTGTTGGTTCCGTTTTTGGGGAAGGAGTAGGAGCCGGTTTTGCCACTGGTTTTGGTGCAGTGCTTGCAGGTTTTTTAGTTCCTGTAGTTTTTTTTCTAAATGCGGGGTCTCTATCTCTTCCTGATACCATAATCAAAGTGATTTTATCGATTGCAAATTATGCTAATTCTACAACTTAACAAAGTTCACACAACGACTTTTCTGCCCTTCCATTTAGGTTTATAAAATAGACTAATCAGTGATATGAAAATTAAGTAAAATGGCATTATTAAGGCCGCAAAGAGAAACTCTATAAAACCGGTTTTCGTCTCGTATCGACTTCTAAACCATCTAAGTTGAGTAAATTCAATGATAATTTTTATGATAAAATAAATAGTAGCAAATGTTACGTTTTGCATAAGAAGAACAAAAGAAATGGCATGGCTAAAACCGAAGTATAACATGGCCAATTTGTATTTTGGAATATTTACATTCCTGTTTTTTCCGGCCCAACGCAATCTTTGGGAAATGAATTCATGAAAGTTCCTCTCTGGGCTAGTTGAAACAACTAATTGTTTATTCAATCGAAATTGAATAGTTCTTTTTTTCTCAATAAAACTTTGAAGTAGAAAAACATCATCTCCGGAATCACCATTTTTTAAATCTTTAAACGATTCCATCCAAGTGTTTTTTTTGTAGGCAAGGTTGGCGCCATTTGATAAAACTGGAGTGGATATTCCGCCCATACCGAAGGTAATAAACTGTAGCGCACTAAACTCTAATTGTTGAAACCAATGGTGGTTATTACCTTCCACGGAAACGGGAAGAATTAATAAATCAGTTTCTTCTTTGAAGTGCGACTGAATTTCTTCAAGCCAGAAACTGTTCGGTTTGCAATCCGCATCCAATTGCACAATGGTTTCGTTTTGTGCATTTTTCACTCCTTCAAACAAGGCTCTTTTTTTACCTTTTTGCCCAGTTAACGAAATAATACGATGAGTATATTTAAACCGTTGAATTCTAATTGATTCGCTCAAAGTTTGAAGGGAATCATCAGTGGAGTTGTCATTTACGAAAACGAATTCTACATATTGAGAAGCAATAGTTTGGGTGTTTAACAAATGAACCAATTCGCTCAAGTGGTTCTCCTCGTTTCTGAAGGGGACTACAACTGAAATCTTTAGCTGCGATAAATGTTCGCTTTTAGTATCAGCAATAACACGCTTAACACCGTTTCTTAGTTTTTGGAATACCCAAAGATGGACTAGTAATAAAGTGATTAAGACTAATACTACCATTTCAACGAATTCCATTTCGATTCAAATAACAGTACAATGCTCCCTATTATCCCCGGAATGGCAATGTTGATTATCCAAAGAATGAAAGTTGCTGAAATCAATCCTAAATCGTTATTGGCAAGGTTTCCCAAAATTAAAATTGCAACTCCTTCTCGTACACCTAATTTCGATAATGCCAAAGATGGAACAATGGTTACCGTTAGATAGACAATCGCAATATGGACAATGAAGGTAAAGGTGAAAACGGGTAAGTCAAAATAATCCAAAACAATAATATACTGCAGCCCAAAAATGACGTACCTAATTATACTAATTAGTAAAACTCTGTTTAGAATAGACACTGGAAGGTTGATTTGAAATTCGGGTTTATTAATCAGTTTTCTTAACCATTTTATTCGGGAAACTCTATTTAAAATTAGTGTTGATCGATAGTAGAAAAGCAATAAAACTAGAATTAGAATAAGGCATAAGCCTCGCATTAATTGGCTGTAAATATGATATTCGGTAGGGATATATTCTGGTAGAACAATGAGGAGAGCTAAAATTCCAAAAGATAAGGTCGTAATGAATTGTGCTAGGCTACACAGAGCATTCGAAAAAAGGCCTTCAGCTCTAAATTGTTCCGGAATGGTTAGTAATCTGCCAGCAAATTCACCTATTCTGTTTGGAGTGAAAATGCCCAAAGCTACTCCTGCGAATACAGATTTTAACGCATGTACATTTGATAGGGTAAATAAATGGCTTAAGGACAACTTCCACTTTTTACTCTCACACAGCCAGTTTAGTGGCATTATTAAAAGAATAAGGACTAACCAGATAAGCTTTGGAGAGAGTTCGAAGTATTCTTGTTGATAGATTAGCAGGTCTTGATGCGAATATTGGTCAAATGTTCTGGAGCTAATCCAGTAGAGTACGAATAGAACGGCAATAATTTTAAGGAAAAATATTGAATAGCTATTTGGTGTGAGTTTCAAGTTTTTGTTTTTAAGTACTATCTTGACCGCTTCAAAAGTATAGCTTGAATTAGTTTATGGAGGATAAAATTATTCTTGGAATGGACCCTGGAACTACCCTTATGGGGTATGGAATTGTTCATGTAAAGAATAAAAAACTTGAACTAGTGACCATGGGGGTTATTCACTTGAACAAACTTCCAGAACATTCTGATAAGTTGAAAAGAATTTTCGAGCGTACGTTGCAATTAATTGATACTTATCACCCAGATGAATTTGCCGTGGAAGCTCCCTTTTACGGTAAAAATGTTCAGTCAATGTTGAAATTGGGTCGTGCGCAAGGTGTTTCAATGGCAGCGGCTTTGTACCGCAATGTGCCAATAATGGAATACGCTCCACGAAAAATTAAGCAATCGATTACTGGCAATGGAAATGCAAGTAAAGAACAAGTTGCAGCTATGCTACAAAGCTTAATGAAGATTGATGAAATGCCAAAACATTTAGATGCAACAGATGGCTTGGCTGCTGCAGTTTGTCATTATTTTCAGGGCGGAAATAGTACTTCTGACAAGAAATATTCGGGGTGGGGTTCTTTTGTGAAAAACAACCCGAAGAAAGTCCGTTAAAGGAAATTAGATATTTTCTCTTGAATTTCTAAAAACTCAGTTTCTCTAAGATTAAGTTTTGTATTGGCAAAGTTCATATCGCCTTCTTCATTAATTGGAATAAGATGAATGTGAGCATGGGGTACTTCAAGGCCAATAACCGATAGTCCAATTCTATTACATGGAAATGCTTTTTTTATAGCAGAGGCAATGAGTTTAGCTTCAAGAAAAAGGATGGAATATGCCTCTTCATCCAAATAGAAAAGTTCGTCAACTTCTTGTTTAGGTATGACAAGGGTATGTCCTTTCTGTAACGGGTTAATGTCTAAAAAGGCAAAACAGTGTTCTGTTTCTTTGATTTTGTAACAAGGAATGTCCCCGTTAATAATTTTGGTGAATATGCTGCTCACTAGCGCGTAATGTCTAATATTTTGAATGTTAGTGTACCTGCAGGAATGGACACTTCAGCTAGATCTCCTTTTTCTTTTCCAAGTAGTCCTTTTCCGATAGGGGAGTCCACACTAATTTTGTTTGCCTTTAAATCTTGTTCATTTTCAGCAACCAAGGTATAGGTCATTTTCATTTTGTTTGCTTGATTCTCAATACTGACTTTAGAAAGAATGCGAACTTTAGAATTGTCCATTACACTTTCGTCAATAACTCTGGCATTACTTATCAATTCTTCAAGTTGACTAATTTTCAGTTCTAATAAGCCTTGTGCCTCCTTTGCAGCATCATATTCTGCATTTTCAGATAAGTCACCTTTATCTCTAGCCTCGCCTATTTGTTGTGAAATAGCAGGTCGTTCAACCGTTTTTAGCTGATGTACCTCGTCTCTTAACTTTTGAAGTCCTTCTTCAGTATAGTATGCTGTTTTAGACATAATTTATTCTTGTTTAGGTATTGGGATAAAACTAAAAAATGGAATCCCGGTTAAGGGATTCCATTACATTTTACGATATTTTGAAGAGTCTTATAAATTCAATCGGAAACCAAATAGGTGGTTGCCACCATAAGGGTTCGTGAAAACGTATGAATAATCAATTGAAATACTTGAGCCGTTTTCATTGATTGGCAAAGCAAACGTTAACCCGGCCGAAGGTCCAGTATAAATTGTTGTTCTTTCATCTGTTGAGAAAATGCCTTGTTCGTATAACAAACCAACTCTGGCCATTACCATTTCTCTCCAGGCATATTCTGCACCAACCCTCAATTCGTCTTTTCCAAAAGATTTTGATACAAATGTTCCAGCGGGAGTTATTCTATGATCAGTTTTACCACTTTTTCCAGTAGTATCATTTTGTGTACCAACATATACATCATACGAAGCACCTAAGTTCAATTCTGCAGGCATTTCAAATGCTTCACTTCTTTGGTTAAAGGTAAATTCTTTGTCCTCGAATTCAGTTTTTACAGAAAGACCATTTCCTTCAAATTTTAGTTTAGGACCAATGTTTCTTAATGCAATTCCAAATTTTAAATTGTCATCTTTTCCAGTAACATATCTAATACCAATATCAAATGCAACACCTTGAGTTTTAACATCCGTAATAGCTTCAGAAATTACCTTAACAGCAATACCAGCATAAATACTATTGGAGAATGCTTTAGCATAAGCCAAATTTAGATTTAGAAATTGAGGTGAAAAAACACCAATACCACCTTCTGGGTTATCCTCTGTCGTTACATCTATTTCTCCGAAAGCCATATTCATAATGGAGAAGCCTATAACATTTCCTTCGCCAACTCTTTGAGCCAAACCAAATGAGTTGATATTAGATGCACCGCCCATAAAACGAGTAAAAGCATATTGAATTTCAGTTTTTGGTGTAAATGCCAACCCAGAAATATTGGAAGCTAATGATTCCAAACCAATAACTGAGGTCGAATTTGCACCTGCAAAGCCAGCACTTCTAGTCCAAGGATTTAAAGAAAGTTCATTGGCACCATTCTGACCAATTCGGTCTTTATTACCTGCGTATATGGAACTGGTAATCAACAGTCCAAAAATCGAAAGCAAGAAAAATGTTTTATTATGTCTATATCTCATCATATCGTGATTAATCTCCCTAAACAATAATTTTAAAAGTTATCCAAATCGATAGGTCTCATGACCGCCATCCATTTTAGGATAGTTTCTCCAATATCTGGAGCATCTACGTGGATAATGTACATACCAGAAGCAATTGGCACTCTGGATTGATTCTTTAAATCCCATTCTAAGAATGTAATGGTATCATCATCTTTTTCAAGTGTTCTTACCAACGTACCGTTGATTGTGTATATTCTAACAGTAACAGTTTTAGGCAAATTGGTTATTATCATTCTGTTGTCCAATTTACCTGTTTCATACTTACTGTAGGCGTAATAAGGATTCGGCACCGCTTTAATGTTCTCAAGAGCATCTTTTGCCACATCAGCATTATTAAATGTAGGCTCCATCCCTTTGGTCGAGAATTCATAGAGTGGCATACCACCATTACTTTGTTCGGTAAACAAACCAACTACGTCAGTTCCAAGGTCGCCAGTCTTGTACTCAAGAGTGAAATCTAAATCTTCTTGAGTTCTTGGGCTAAAAGTCATACCTCGGTAGTACATAGTTGTATCTGGTACTGTGTCGTTTGCTGTTGGCTCATAGATAACTCTAATGGGACCGGCGTTAACATAATAGTCTTTTCCTATCTCAACTTTGTTACCTGCTACGGGCGTACCAATACCAAAAGCTTCATACTGCTGATTCACTCTTAAACGTATTGTAACAGTATTCTCTAAAGTATATTCTTTGTCTTCGGCTACAAGAGGATTCATTACCCACATTCCTGCTCTGAAAACATTAGCAGCATCATTATGCAATTCAACTTGGATTGGGTCTCTGTTTGAAAGATAGCCACGAACATCTCGTAATTTTTCTTCCATCCATTTTCCTGCATCATATCTTGGCATTCTGTTTTCAGGATCATTGTAATCTAAATTATTCAATACGTTCAAAGGATTTTGAGTAGTGAAATCATCAGGAGTGATTACTTCATCTTCAACAGCATTGTTTCTGAACACATAGATTAAATGCTTTCCACCGCCTCTAAACTGTCTTAATGGACCTTCACTTTCTGTACTTGTAGGATCCCAAAGCATATTTCTTCCATTCTCTTCAATTAAGTATGAATCTTCACCAAAGGCCATATTTAAGCGCTCACCCGTTTCAACGTCAATGGCATATCCAGGGAACCATCCCATACCTTTCGAAGCTATGTAATTAGGCGAATTTGGGTCCTCGGAAGGTGCTGCATTTGTATCAGCTGGCAGTCCAGCTTTATCAACCGAAGGCGCATCTCTTAGTTGACCTCTAATAGCATTTCCTTCCGTTTCTTCAAGACTATCACGCATCTCCAGCACTGGACAGCGACTCCAAAGTTCTTTATTATCAGTGATAACAATATTAACACCGTGTAAATAATTTAATTGATTAACGGAATCTAATGGAATATGCATAACGTCTGCACTATCAATAGCATCTTCATCATATAACCATAAATGGTTAAATTGGATAAGAGGAGAAATAGATTGGGTTACTCCAGCCTTTAAGTACCCTGGAACAGGACCCGAAGGTGATTTCCAAGCGGTCAATCGAAAAGGAGCAATAATTCCAGCTTCAATTTGCTCGAATTTTTGCAAGTCATCCAGACCCTCTCCTTCTTTGGCTACACCACCACCACCATTATCAGCCATGTAATAGTTCCAATCATTAAAGGCATCTTCTTTTAAAGGAGAAAAAGCAACATCTTCTTGTGCATTAGTTCCACTCAAAATCCAATTCGTTTCCGTTAGACCATCAATATCCGATACACCTGTGAGCCACTGATTACTATTGTCAGCGAAAGTAATTGAAGAAGAAACGAAACCATTGTTTAACTCACGTTCTTCAGCCGTTCCGGAATTTCCGACTTGCCCAATAGTAATCGAAATTCCAAGTTCAGAAACAACTTTCTCTGATCCTATTTCAATATCTGTGGAAGAAAAAATTGTGTCATCTAAACTCGAACTAGTAATCATCCAGTAAGCATCTGTTAAGTCGCCTCTGGTTTTAGAATTGGTATCCTGTAACCATACGCGGTAATCATCACCTTTAATGGCTAAAGGATCAACAACTTTAACTGTAATAGGGCCTGCGCCTTTTTCATATTTTAAATTTTTGACATACCCAACATTAGGTTTTAAGATAGAATCAATACTCTCTTGCTTGATTCGAACATCGTTACCGCCATTTCCAACACCTTCCACGCGCGTAATTTCAACTCCATCACCATATTTGGAATTTAAAACGGTTCCACCATTTTGGTTATCAACTTTGTGTGGAATTCCTTTTACAGCTAAAATTGCGCCGGTAGGTGACTTTCTACTACCAATAAATTTTCGGTTTTGAGAATTTGGGTTGAACCCATAAGCAATTGCCAAGTAGTAATATGCTCGATTGTTTACCAATTCCGTAACACCGTCAGCAAAAGCATCCTGTTTTATTTGGAAAGATGTTTCAATGCCTTGATTCGAGCCTTCAACTTTAATAGTAGGAACATAAGCTTCAATATCATTATCAAATGGATTATTAATAATTGTAGAAACAGTATCCCTTACGTCAACTTGAGCAATTAGTCTTGCCTTTGAAGGATCCTCTAAATCACCTGTAGAAACTGCGTTGTTCTTCAATTGATAAATCATATAACCTTGAAAAGTATAGGTTTTAAAATCTTCAATTTCACCATCTGTAATTGGTCTGCCGTTAATAGTATCTGGAAAGCCAGTAATTGTGGGGTCAGATTCCTTGTAAGCTTGATTGAAGTTGTTAGATAAAAGAGGGTTATCCAAATAAATAATTAATTCATTTTCTAACTCACGAATGGTTAGTGTTGGAGCATCAGGCCCACTTAAAATACGGAAACAGTTGTCAAATAGAGCTTGGGTTTTATCATCTGCTTTTTTCAATGTGTTGATTGAACTCAAGTTGTTTCCGTTTGTGGCCCTAGCCCACACAACTCCAACAGTAATATTATTTACTGCTCCAGGTTCTAAGGTAAATGGTCCTGCAGATTGCATAAATCTACGATCACCAGGTGCGTTACCTGCTGTAACTTCGGTCCAAGGGTCTTGAGGATTTCCATCAGTTCCCCATCCAAATGGGTCCGTATCATTTGGGAACATATAATCAGCCTCTACAGTTTGATCAGCTTTTGTGTCTCCTTGGTGACCAATACCACCGTAAAACATTCTACTTCCATCTCTCCAAACACTTCGAAGATAGTTGTAGTATTCAACACCTGTTTGTGGATCTTGGGTAGCAGTTGGTCCAGAGCTTCTATTGTGATATAAAAATTTACGCATTCCAAAACGCTCATTGTCAATTACACCATCGCTATACCCGATACCAATTCCTTTGTAAGGGATTCCGTTATTTTTCTTAGCTTCTTCGATTTTAGCAGTTAAAGGATTGTCAACACCATCATTATCCTGGAAAGGTCCTTGGAAAAAATCAACCCCAATTGCAGGTGGAAGATTCCCGTACCCAGTCACACCACGGCAATCTTCATCCGTATTATCTCCATTATAGCAGTACCCTAGTCCTCTTTGAACATCACAACCTACAAAATCGTCGTCACTACAACCTAAGTCAGCATCAACCCATTGACCAAAGTAAGTGTCTGTTAATGTGAATGTACTTCTGTTAACTAATTCATAATTATAAAATGTCATGTTATTAATTTCATCATTGGTTGCAAATGCAAAAGCCTGAGCCCTTATTTCCATACCAATGGAGGCAGCACCTGTTTCAGTATGCACATTTCCTTTATCATTGAATACCCACCAAAGATTTTGATCTCCAAAAAGGTTTACAATACGTTCTTTACAATCACTTGAATTATTCAGGTCATAAGCCGGGTAATCTCCTTGAGAGGGATCGTAATCCCCGTCTCCATCTCTGTCAACATAAGGCGCTAAATCATCGGCTTCATTATAGGGTGCAAATGCTCTACCCTTAGCAGGATATTCTAATATGCTTTTTGGAACAGAATACCCAGGATATTGATCAGCTTGTTTAGAAGTTCCATTGGCAGCATCATCGATACCAGCTTCAAACCAACCAACAAACTCACTAACTTCGGCACGAGTGGTAACAAAATGCTTGTCGTATGCAACACATGTAGCTGGTGTTATTTCTGCATCTACCAGACTCAATGGACCTGTCCAAAAATCCTGACCACTCGCTCTAAAACGCTGAGCTGCAACTTTAAGTTGACCAGAAATATCTCTACCGCCCAACCATAAAGAACCTGCAAACAAAGCAGTGTGTCCACTGTTTTTTGGAATTTCGTATTGAGAGTTAGAAAAATCCCACCACATATCACCACCGGTTTGTATTAAGGCTCTTGTGTTGTTGATGTTTAACTCATCGCTATTAGTAGCAGGAGAACATCCTGCGGCCAAACTTCCATTCGGTTTTTTTCCACCTCTACTTCCGCCTTCATTGCCGTTATGTGCAGACAATATGAAACTTGAAAGAAGTATCGCAACTAGTATGTTTATTTTTTTCATATCTACTTAATGAAACTGTTTGCTGTTATTAAAATGCCAATCTTACACCTAATCTAAATCTTCGGGGAAGATTGAAATTTGATCCGACGGCATTTTTAATTCTATATAATTCTTCAAAAGATTGAGTGTCATTTTGTGATTCGATATCACCAGTCCATCTTGCATCTGCTAGGTAACCGTCATCCAATGGGTCAGCTGTGTAGCGATTAACACTCAAAATATTTTGATTGTTTAGTACGTTTAAAATTTGCAAATAAACAGTCATGTCTAAAGCTTTTTCTTTGTCTTTACCAACTTTAATTTGGAAGTCCTTATCTACACGTGCGTCAATTTTAAAACTCCACGGTAAATTGTTCCCGTTGATAGAACCGTCCAAGAAAGCGTTACCTACATCTGTGATAAATGCTCGACCTGTAGATTCAGATTGACCGTTAAATGGGCGTCCGGAGTTGGTTAACATTGTCAAGTTGGCACCTGTATTAGCAAGTACTTGCTTGCCCGCAATGATAGGGCCATTATAATCTTTTCCTGAAGAATATCTATAATCTAATACCGCTTGAATTGTATGTCGTTGGTCATAATTTAGAGGTGAAGTTACTTTTAAGTTGTCGAATCCTGCATTAATTAAAGCATTGGCAGTTGTCGCATCTGATCCAGTACCTTCAGCAAATTGAATGGTATAAGATCCACGAAGTGATACATTTCCGGTCCTTCTCATATCATAAGCAAATGTTAAACCCTTAACAGTTCCAAAATCAACGTTACCAAAAGTTGAATACTCCGCTGGAAAAGCTTGTTTAACCCTAACAACTTGTACTTGGTCTCTAAATTCACGATAGAAAGTAGAAATTTTAATGGAACTAGTGTTGGTGAGTTTTTGTTGAAATCCAGCCTCGTAGTCAATTGTTTTTTCAGCTTGCAAATTAGGGTTGTTTCTTACATTGAATCTATTGGTGGTTTCAACAAATAAATAATCTGTTGGATCTAATCGTTCTCCTGTAGTAGGTCTTTTCGTAAGGATGTCATAGTGGGCGAAGAATAGTGCTTCGTCTGATATTGGAAAAGAAAAGGCAATTCGAGGCATGAAATTCGTCTGTGGTTTATAATCCTCAAAACCATCAGAGCTAATTTGTTCTGCCCGTGTACGCTCCTTGTCAACAAGTAGTGGTGCAATTCCTGATGATGTAGCCAATGCATCTGGATTAGCTATTTCCACACCCTCTTTATTATACCAATTGTTGCCATCTCGATACCCAGTGATGGTAGTTGGTTGATTCAAATCATCAACATAAACTACGAAATCTTCTCCTATGTTTTCTGGGTGAGCCCCATCAGCTAATTCAAGTGCTGCGTCTTCACCTGCTTTAATTGTAGGGAAAAACACGTAAGGGTCAGAAAGTACGCTTTGATTTGCATCGTACCTGTCAACTCTGAGACCGATATTAAACACAAGGTCATCAAATGCAAACTTATCTTGAATGTACCCTGCAATATAGATAGGTCTAAAAGCACCAATCGGTCTAGTCTTATTTCCAAATTCGTCTTCAGCTTGAAAAAAGTCATCAATTGTTGGGTTGTTATTTATTTTATTTCCGTAAACATCGAAACCGTAATAGTTTGACACGATACTGTTTCCATTGTTCAGTAATTCATCTGCACTAAAATAAGTGATACTCAATTTGTCAGGGTCAATATTGTCAAAATCAATTCGATCTATACCGTCTGCACCGCCTGGAGCTAAATCGGAATTTTCTTTTCTTAAGTTGTAATCAAAAAATGATTGTGCGTCCTCAGAAGTGTATTCACCCGGAGCGGAGTTAAGTCTTGGATATGTAAAAGCTACATCACCAGGAAGCCCATCCACATATTCTATAACAGGATTAAATAAATCTCTTTGTTCCAGGTGAGAGTTGGTGTAAAGTCTTCCAAGGGCCCAAAGTCCATTCGTACCTCCAGGAGTTGCCATTGGTCGTACAACATATTCTCTATCAACTCTTTGTTCATATTCAAATCCAATAAGAATGTTGTGGTCGCCAATATCAGCCGAACCGCTTGCAGAAAGTCTATATTGATTTTCGATGGTTCTTTGATTCCTGTTGTATTGTGTAGCAGGACCATCCCACATTCCAATTACAGAACGCGGCTGGTCTCCATTGAACAATGCACCGTTTGTTCTCATTGTTGTGACATCCGATAAAAATTTGTTGGTTCTAGTTGGGTCATTAGGGTCTCTCGCTTGTTCTGGATCAAATACAGGATTTCCTTCAGCGTCATAACCTTCCCATCCATAAAGTTCGTAGTACTGGCTAGTATAATTGGCCAATGCCTCATTGTCGCCGCTAGGGGTAAACCCAATCAGGGTATCTTCCCAGTTTTGGTGAATCCAAGCTTGACGAAAGAAAACTGAATCTTGTTCAAGATTATAAGTCTTTGATTCAAAACGTTCAAATTTTCCTACATATCCATATTTCCATAAATCATCTTTATGGTCATCGTTGAATATTCGAGTTAACCTATTGGAGTAATCAAATTGAACAGTGTAAAAAGCATTTTTAATAAGGGAGGAACTTTCCTCACTCTGTGCATCATTAAAACGTTGGGTAAAACGAACAAATCCCCTAGAGTTGTAATCGATTCTTCTGGGATTATTAGCCCAGTTCATTAACGCTGAAGGGTATAGGGCCTGGTCAGTTAGACCATCTCTGTATAGGTCATTATTACTTGACCCCTTTCTGTTTCCGTATGTGAAGTTACCGCCAATCGTAAGGTTTGTATTCTTACTTGTGTTAACGTCAATTTTACCTTGGATACTTGACCCATATTGTTGTGCATTTGGTTTTGTCCGAACGTTTTCAATATCATTCAACCTAACAAACTCACCATTTGGCGCGGTGCCGTCACCACTTGGATTGTACCTGAGCGGGTCAGCAATAAGGTTATCTCGGACATCGTCCTTGAGTTTCCAATATCCCAAATGACTTGGCCTTGGGTCTGCAACATAGTTAAAGTTACCCGATAAGAAGAATCCAAGAATTGGACTTGTTTTTTTGTTTGCACTATCTTTTTTCCAAAGTATGGGACCATAAGTACTAAATTCTAAAAGGTTATATGCATAAGGGTCTAAACCATAAATTTTATCGTTGATTCGGTAACCAGATGTAACGTATTCCATTGACCCACCATAAGTACTAGCCGCTCCTTTGGTAGTAATACTAACAACACCACCAGTAACATCACCATATTGAGCAGGAATACCACCTGTAGTCACAGATACTTGTTCAATTGCAGATTGAGGTAAGCTGTTCGCAGCAGCCCTCACTTTAATACCGTCAATAAAATAGTAGTTAGCATCACTTCTTGCTCCTCTAAAATTCAGGCTTCCATTACCATCATCGGAAGAAACAACACCACCCACTTGCTGGGCGATACCTGCAACGGATCTTGTTGCCATTTTATCCATGTCTTCACCGCCAATCGTGCTACCACTACTAGTGTTGTCTTTTGAAATTAACGGTACTTTATAACTTACCACTTCATACGTTTCCATTTCAATCGCACTGGATTTCATGTTCATGTCAGCGAACGTAATTTTATCAGCGTTAACAATAACGCCTTTTTTAAGAAGGGGTGCATACCCAAGAAATTTGACTTTTAAGTCAAACGTTCCTGCTGGTAAAGGTTTTATAAAGAATTTACCATCAAAGTCAGTTGAACCACCAGTAACAATTCTCCCAGATTGCTCAACAACAACGTTAACAAATGGCAAGGGTTCGCCCGTCTCTGAGTCAAGTACCTTTCCTTTAATTCCTCCGGTTCCTGTTTGTGAATACCCGTAATTTAAAAACCCGAGAGTTAAAATGAAAAGGGCAAAGTATTTTTTAAGCATATATACTTGATTAATGTTATTAAATCAAAAATGAAGCGAAATTAAGGCGGTAAAGATATAAATATTTGCTTACCGCCGACGAGGTATTGATTCGTTCGCTAGACCTTGTTATTTAACGGTTTTGCTATTTCATTTTTTAGTAATTCAGCTTTAAATTTAGTATTCTGTTAACTTATTTTAAAGCAGGGTTTTACGGGTTAAAAAATGTTCTTGATTTTAATTTTTAGAGAGGAGAACCATCGTTTCAGAAAAAAGCTTTTTTTATGGTCATTATATCGTTTTGCTCTTTTTTTATTTTTTTTCATTCGTTTTCGAACATCCTTATTCTGATTGGATATGTGTTGTTGACGTAAATCCGCTGAAATATTAAGTTCAGCTTCTAAATCTTCTTTTTTCTGTTTTTCTGCGGCTTTGCCTCTCTTTTTTACCTTGCGTTTTGAGTCAAACTTACTTTGAGCATGGGATTCTTGAAAGGGTGAAATTAAAAGTGCTGTAAAAATCAGAGAAACAAGTGTAGCTTTGCGGGCTATGAGAAAAGGTTTTTTCTTAATCACAGTATTTGTTTTGTTTTTATCCTGTAAGAAGGACGATAATAATACGAATCAATATGAGAATATTCCGCAAGTACCGGTGAATATTTATTTAAACCTTGACCAACCATCTAACTTCAATTTAACTGCAATTGGTGGATCAATAAATGTGGAAGGAGGATCTAGAGGGATTCTTATTTATCGAGATGTTAATGCATACCGTGCTTTTGAAAGGCATTCTCCGCACAAAAGCACTGAACAATGTGCTGTGGTAACGGCAGATTCCAGTAATATTTTTGGAGTTGAAGAATGCGATGGTATTCAGTACTACTTGTCTGACGGAACTGTGGCTTCTGGAAATTCAGCAATTCCACTATTGCAATATCAAACAAGAGAAACACAAGGAATACTTCATATATATAACTAAAAAGCCACCCGTTTCCGAGTGGCTTTAAAATCTAGTATGTAGCAATATTTAGTATCTGTAATGCTCCGGTTTGTACGGGCCATTAACATCAACTCCAATATAATCTGCTTGATCTTTTCTAAGTTCAGTTAATTCAACTCCAATTTTTGCAAGATGGAGTTTAGCAACTTTTTCATCTAGATGCTTAGGCAACATATAAACATTGTTCTCATACGCATCGCTATTTGTCCAAAGTTCAATTTGAGCTAAAGTTTGGTTTGTAAATGAATTACTCATTACAAACGAAGGGTGACCAGTAGCACATCCTAAGTTTACCAAACGACCCTCTGCAAGAACGATAATATCATTTCCATTTACGTTGTAAAGATCCACCTGAGGCTTAATTTCAGTTTTAGTTGAACCATGGTTTTCAATCAACCAAGCCATATCAATTTCATTGTCGAAATGTCCAATGTTGCAAACAATGGTTTTGTCTTTCATCGCTTCGAAGTGATGACCTTGAACTATGTCCTTATTTCCGGTAGTAGTAACAACAATATCAACTTCGTTAAGTGCGTTTTCTAAAGTTCTTACTGCAAATCCGTCCATTGCAGCTTGAAGTGCACAAATTGGATCAACTTCAGTAACAATAACTCTTGCACCTGCACCTCTTAAAGAAGCAGCAGAACCTTTACCTACATCACCGTATCCACAAACAACAGCGACTTTTCCAGCCATCATTGTGTCGGTGGCTCTTCTAATTGAATCCACTAATGATTCTTTACAACCGTATTTATTGTCAAATTTTGACTTGGTTACGGAATCGTTAACGTTGATTGCAGGCATTACTAGGGTGCCATTCTTCATTCGTTCGTATAGTCTGTGAACGCCAGTAGTAGTTTCTTCACTCAACCCTTTAATGTCATTGGTTAGTTCAGGGAATCTATCGAACACCATGTTCGTTAAATCTCCGCCATCGTCCAAAATCATATTCAAAGGCTCACCACCTTCGAAAGCGAATAAAGTTTGTTCAATGCACCAATCGAATTCTTCGTCAGTCATGCCTTTCCAAGCATAAACAGGAACGCCCGCTGCGGCTATTGCTGCTGCTGCGTGATCTTGTGTTGAGAAAATATTACATGAAGACCATGTAACGTCTGCGCCAAGTTCAACGAGAGTTTCAATAAGAACTGCAGTTTGAATAGTCATGTGTAAACAACCTGCAATTCTAGAACCTTGAAGTGGCTTAGAAGCTCCATATTCTTTTCTTAATGACATTAGCCCTGGCATTTCAGCTTCCGCTAATCTGATTTCTTTTCTACCCCAATCTGCAAGGGAAATATCCTTAACCTTATACTTTGGACGGGATTGTGTTTCTGTATTACTCATATAAATTTGTTTCGAAAATTTTTGCAAAGGTACTAATAAGATGTACTAAACCTAAACACGATTTTTTTACTTTATGCCACTATTGAAAAAGTTAACAGTAAACAAGTCAAAATCAATTTTGGTTTGGCAGATGGATGAGGCACTTGATTTTTTTACAAGCGGTGGTTTCGATAAAAAAATAAGCATGAATCGGCAAATAGAAAAAAGCTGTTCAAAGCATGTCTTGAAGGAGTTTTTCGGCATTAATCAGCTAGCATATGATATTCAGGGAAAGCCAATAACAAATCAATTAGATAAGTTAGTTTCAATCTCACATTCGAAAAAACGCTTAGCAGTGGCAGTCTATGACGAGCCTGTAGGAGTTGATATTGAGTTGATTTCAGAAAAGGCGACTAGGATTAAAAAGAAATTTCTCAATCCAAACGATTGTAAATGTCCACCAGAAGTTTCAGAATCGTTGTTCTATACATTGCTGTGGGCTGTAAAGGAGTCAATTTTTAAAAAGTATTCAGAAAAAGAACATTTAATTTTCTCAGAGCAAATCTGGATTGATGAAATAAAAATGGGAAAAGGTCAAATGACTGCAATGGTTGGATTAACTAATGAGAAAGACCGGAAAGAAGATTTGGGATTCGAAATTATAAGTGACTACGTTTTGGTTTTTACACTGTAGATAAAATTATTATTGCATTGTGCTTTCACTACTAGAAAATATATCGATCCATTCAAGGAACATTGCAGTGCTGCTTGATCCAGATAAAATTGAACTTCATCTACTTCCCGAGCAATTGAAAAGAATTGAATCCGCCGGAGTTGATTTTTTATTTGTTGGCGGAAGTTTGGTGGATGGAATTACTTTTAATGAAGTGGTCACTGAAATTAAAAAGCACAGTAGTTTACCTGTTGTTATTTTCCCTGGCTCAAGTTTTCAGATTTCAGAAAGTGCAGATGCTATTTTATTTCTATCCTTAATTTCGGGTAGAAACCCAGAATATTTGATAGGGCAACAAGTTATTGCAGCACCTTACATAAAAAGACTTGGTTTACCCTCTATTGCAACAGGATATATATTAGTCGATTGCGGTTCTGAAACCACAGCTTCATACATTAGTAACACTAAACCAATTCCGTACAATAAACCGCAAATAGCAGCAGCGACTGCGTTGGCTGGTGAGATGCTGGGGCACGATATAATGTACTTAGATGGGGGAAGTGGTGCGAAAATGCCAATTTCTGGTGCTATTATTTCGCAAGTGAAATCTACAATAGATATTCCGCTGATTGTAGGTGGAGGAATTAGAACAAAGGAAGCTATCGTCAGCGCTTTCAGCTCAGGTGCAAACGTTGTGGTAATAGGAACAGCAATAGAAGAATCAGAAGGTTTTTTAAATGAAATTGCATCAATTAAACATTCAGTATGAAGCTAATTGTAGTATCAAGTCCTAATAAAACCAAGTCTGAAATTGGTTACATCATTGAATTTATGAATCTTGGGCTTGATGCCTTTCATGTTAAGAAAAAGAGTTTCACAAGAAAGCAGATGAAGGAGTATTTAACAATGATTCCTCCTGAATACAGAGATAGAGTTGTCCTTCATTCACATTATTCTCTGGCTTCTAGATTTGGTTTGAAGGGAATACATATTTCCTCACACAAAAAGCATAATACTGTTTTGGGTAATTTTAAGTTTTGGTTTGCAAGGTATTTCAGAAGAAACTTAGCATTATCCAAGTCTTTTCATTCCATTCAGAGTTTAATTAACGATAAGGATAAATACGATTACGTTTTTCTTAGCCCTGTTTTTGACCGTCATGATATGCAAGATTTTAGTGCAGCTTATTCTGAAAAACAACTACGTAGTGTGTTGTATAAAACAAAACACAATGTAATTGCTTTGGGCGGTGTAGTATTGAATAGGATAGAACTGGCGCGCAGAACTGGGTTTGCTGGGGTGGCTGTTCACAGTGCACTTTGGAAAGAGAAGAAAGACCGAGTTAAAATGCTAGCCGAATTGCTTCAGGAAACAAAACGAGTTGAAAAAGAAGTCAATTAATAAAATCCCACCGAATTGAAAACTTTAAAGCGCGGTCTTGCATTGCGTAACCTGGTCTAGCCAAATAGTTATATCCAAAAAATCCTTCCGCGGCATTGGCAAATCGAGCGAAAAAGTAAAAATTCTCAACATTTACCATTACAAAAGGCTCTAACCAAGGGTAGCTGCCAACCTTTTGATTCGTTTGAACTTCAAATTGACGTGTTATAGGGTTGAAATTGTCGGCTGTATAGTCACTCGTATAGAAAAAATCAGTTCCTAGACGTACCAGCATTTCGGATTTAAAAATCTTGGACTCGAAGTACAATGAATTGTAGGTGAATAGTTCAGGGAGATTAATGATTCCCACTTGGTCAATGAACTGGTATCCTCCAGTAAGTCTCAAATGAAACACACTTACATTAAAAAGTTTCTCAACATAAGGTCTTATCGTGGTTATTGTCCCCTTGAACTGTTGTGGTGCACCGTTTATGCCAAAGTAGGTGTAGTTTGCTATAGTTTGATAAAATGCACCTAACTTGAAAAATGATTTGTCCATATTTAATGATAAGTCGCATTGTAAAATCCCCATTTTCTTAAACGAGTTTTTCCAACTCCATCCAGCCGAATTGTATTGGTTGAATATTAGAGCCGGGCGCTGAGAACTCGAGTTAGCTATAAAAATAATCCTGATATTTTCAGAAAAACGATTCGAAATATGACCTCCAATGCTAAAGTCGCCTTCGTTGTAACCGCTCAAAATTAGTTTTCCACCTACATTAAGGTTCAGTGCATTGTGTTGCAGGTTATAAAGGCTAGCCTTGAGGTACATGTTGTTTAGAAACTCATCGGTTCGGGGAATGTTATAGTTGTATTGTGAATAGGTTCCGTATTCAAACCCAGCTCCAGCTTTTAACCGAAGACTACCAAAAAATGAACTGTCTTGACGCAGCCATGGTTGAAGAATCACAGCGAATTCATTGTCGAATTTATTAAGTAGAGTTTTCTCGAAGATGGTATCTCCATTTGGAATATTTATATTTATGTAGTTCGAGGAGTCGGTACCTTTATCTTCAAATACAAATTCTTGATGCTGAAAAACGAAACTATGTTCTAATGTTACCCTTGGCTGCACCCGCTCCAATATAATCGAGTCTGGGTAAAGGGAGTCGTTTTCATCTACATAATAAAATTTGGATTTAGGGCCAAAATTGAATCGTTGTTTGAGTAAATATTCTTGCTGTCTGCTGCGATTTTGCGCATTTGTAAAATTCATTTGAAAACCTTGCCTTGCAATTTGTTGAGTTGCGTCAGTTAACAAAGAGTCGTATTTAATTCCTCCATTTTCTTGGTTATTAGTTTCATTATAAACTCCGTAAAGCATAAGTTGATAGCGGTTGTTTTTAGTTTTAAAATGCTGATTGAAGTAGAAGTTGTTAATCGCGGATTTTTGCTTAACGTAAAATCCTACACTGCTCAATTTTCGATACCATGCAGATACGTTCCAGTTTTCTCTAATATTTTGTGAAAGTTCGATGTTTATACCCTCTTCTTGTTGAGCTCCATTTAAGTACGTCACAGAAGCATAAGGCTGAGTCAACTCTTTAAATCGCATTTTATGGATTCCAAGTCGGTATCCGTACAAATTGTCAAAACGAAAGTTGAGGCCAGTGAAAATGGAGTCTTTTGCTAGCAAAGATTGTTGTGGTGTGCCGGCATTTCCAAGGTTATTTTGAAAGTTAAAGAGGTTGAAATTGTAATTAAAAAAATTGGAAAGCGAAGTGTCAAATGGGCTGCCAATAATGGTGTCCGGATGGATATGGTCTAACGTAAACGTGTAAAATTTACGCTCTTTAGGCACTTCAATTTCAGTATCAGACGAATCTGAATTTTCTGTTTCAATGATGGTTTGAGAAAATGCTGTTTGGTTGCAGAAGCACAGCATGAAGGTAATAATGAACCCAACCACCAAATAGGCTAATGAATAGTGAATCTGTGCTTTTATGGCAAGTGTACTTTTCACACTTAAATTTTAACTCTTTGAAAGCTGGGTTTATTTATCCAATTCTTTTTTTGTTTGGTCGATGTCTTTCTTTACGTCTTTGATGCTATCGTTCAAGTCTTGTTGTATATCGTTGGTAGCATCTTTAAATTGTCGAATCCCTTTTCCTAAACCTCGCGCAATTTCTGGAATTCTCTTCGATCCGAATAATAATAGTATAACCATTAAAATGATGAAAATTTCACCGCCACCTAAACTAAAGAACAATAAAACCATAAAACTAATATCAACAAAAAAGGGGCAAAAAGCCCCTTTTTATATTATTCATACAAACGATTAATCGTTATTTTTTTCTTCATTCGATAAGTCAACTACAGTAGGAGAGGCAATACAAAGTGAGCTATATGTTCCGACAATTACACCAACCATAAGCGCAAAGACAAATCCTCTAATCACTTCACCACCAAAGATGAATATCATAAGCAATACCAAAATTGTACTTAAGGAAGTATTAATGGTTCTGCTTAACGTACTGTTCAGTGCATTGTTCACCACTGTTTTATATGGCATTTTCTTATGCAAGCCTAGGTATTCTCTAATTCTATCAAACACTACCACCGTATCGTTTATTGAATATCCAACAACGGTAAGAATTGCTGCAATAAATGCTTGGTCAATTTCCATAGACCAAGGTGCAATTCCGTAAAAAATAGAGAATATTCCTAGAACTACCATCACATCATGGAACATAGCTAATAAAGCCCCAAGCCCGTATTGCCATTTTCTGAAACGTAATAGAATGTATAAGAAGATTACAATAAGAGAGAACAACACCGACCAAATAGCAGATTGTTTAATATCATCTGCAATGGTAGGTTCAACCAACTGTGAACTCATGATTTCGAAGTTATCTCCAACCTCATTTAATCCTGTCTTTAGTGTCGCTTCAACCTTGTCTTCAATTTCACTACCAGTTTCTTCAATTAAGTACTTAGTTGTGATTTTAACTTGGTTTGAAGTTCCGTAAGTTTTAACCTCTGGTCTTTGGGCTAAGCCATCTTCAGTAACAAATACTTTTGCTAACGATGAACCAACTTGGTCAACTTTTACAGGATTATCAAAACGCACTAAATAACTTCTACCACCTGTAAAGTCAACACCAGAATCCAAACCTCTAATTGCTAAGGAAGCAATTCCTGCAATTACAATAATGCTAGAAAGTACATAGTAAGACTTTCTTCTCATAATGAACTTAATGTTCAAGTTTTTGAATGCATTATCTGTCCATCGAGTTGCGAAAGAAAGCGTTTCTTTTTTACGCAATTGCCATTCAAAAATTAATCGAGTGATAAAAATTGCCGAGAACAAGGAAGTTGCAATACCAATGATAAGCGTAGTTGCAAAACCTTTAATAGGGCCGGTTCCAAAAACCAAAAGGATAAGACCTGTTAATCCAGTTGTAATGTTTGCATCCATAATTGAAGGAATAGCACCTCGAATACTAAAAGCTTCGCTAATTGCTAACTTTAATCCTTTTCCAGAACGCAATTCTTCTCTAATTCTTTCGTAAAGTAGAACGTTAGCATCTACAGACATACCAATGGTAAGTACAATACCTGCTATACCAGGAAGCGTTAGAGTTGCTCCAATACTGGTAAGTACACCAAACACAAAGAATACATTAGCAATAAGTGCGACGTCGGCAATAAGTCCAGCTCGCGAGTAAAAGAATGCCATGTACGCAAGTACCAACAAGAACGCTACTAAGAAGGACATCATTCCAGATTCAATAGCTTCTTGGCCTAAAGATGGCCCTACAATAGCTTCTTCAATGATGTTAGCAGGAGCGGGAAGTTTACCAGCTTTTAGCACATTTGCTAAATCTTGAGCTTCTTCTGGAGAAAAACGACCTGCAATACTTGATTGACCACCAGGAATTTCACCGTTAACCGTTGGTGCTGAGTACACTAGGTCATCTAAAACAACGGCAACACTTTTATTAGTTGGAGCACCATTTACATTTCCTTGCGATGCTTCTCTAGTCATTTGTTTCCAAATTTTTGCACCGGTTGAATTCATTGACATTGAAATTTCTGGTTGACCGAGTGGGTCAGCAGTAACGGTTGCGTTTGTGATTGCGTCGCCTTCCAATCGTGCATTTCCATCTCTTTGAAGAACTTGAATAGCGTATACAGCATACACGTCTGTTGGTTGATTATTGTCGTCCATGATTGGTTTAGCTCCCCATAAAAACTTAACGTCAGATGGGAAGTTTTTTAGAATGTTTCTATCGGCGAATAGCTCATCAACTCTCTCTTTATTTTTCAAGCTAACATAGCCAACAACAGGGCCTTCTCCAGGGAAGTATTGTTGCGATTCTGGGTCTTGATAAATAATGGGTTGAATTAATGCATATAATGGATTTTCTTCAGCAAATTCATCAAACGATTGGTCATCGCCAATGGCAGTAGTATCATCACTTCCATCGATACCAGCAAATAAATCATCCTCAGTAACCGTAGAATCTAAATCGGTAGAATCTGATTCAAGTATTTGAGCATTAGCCATTGTTGAGTCACTTGAGGCAAGCGAACTATCCGCTACCTCTCCGTTGTCAACCTTATTAATAGCTCTTAAATACTCGTTTGCTTTTTCAAAACCCGTAAATACTTCTCTGTTGTCATAAGTTTCCCAGAACTCAAGTTTTGCTGTTCCTTGTAATATCTTACGAACTCTGCTCTTGTCTTTAACACCTGGAAGCTCTACTACAATTCTATCAGAAGTTGCTAATCGTTGAATTTTAGGTTGAACAACCCCTAATCCATCAATCCTTTTTCTCAGGACCTGCTCCGTTCTTTTTACTGCATCCTCAGCTTCTTTCCTGATAATATCAAGAACGTCTGCATTAGAAGATTCACGAGGAAATAATTCTTTATTCTCTCTGTTGTGAAAAACTGAAGTTAATTTAAATTCAGGATTATTCGCTTCAATCGCTTTTCCGAATAGGGTTGTGAAATCTTCCTGACTGTTTTTTTGTAGTTCAATCGCATCGTTGATGGATTTCTGAAATACTTCATCTTTACTGTCTCCTGCCATGGCCTTAATGAGGTCAACAACTGAAACTTCCAATGTAACGTTCATTCCACCTTGCAGGTCAAGACCTTTGTTAAGCTCACGTTGTTTGCATTCGCGATACGTATATCCAAGTACAGGATATGCCTCCTCAGAACCATTGTCAAGCAAATAATTGCTTTCTAAAGAACCAAGTGCTGAATCTTGAGCAAATGCGTTCATGTCTGGATTTTCACTTAACAGAGAGTCTAACTGTTCGTTAGCGTAAGCCTTAGCTTCATTCTCTACGTTATTGGTTACCCAAGTAAACGAAAGCTGATAAATACAGGCTGCTGTCAGTAATATTGTGAAGAGCCATATAGCCGTTTTGTTTTGCATTTTTTTGCCGCTATTTAGTTAAAATTAAAGCGTGCAAATATAGAACTTCAATTTATATAAGAACTATGTGTTTTTTGTAGGTGTAAGGTATTGGTTTATAGAGATTTTCTTTAATAATCAATTTTATAATTACTCGCTAAAATCCACCCATTTGGATTGAGTGGATTTTTACAGGCAAATAAATCAAAGGTTTTATCAAAAAAAATCCCCGTCATCATTTTGACAGGGATTTCTCAGTTACCTATGTTTTAAGCACCATATTTATATCAAACCATTAGTTTTTCTAACAGCTGCTGCAGACTCTTCTAAGTTGGTTTTTTCAGCATCATTCAAATCAATTTCAACGATTTTTTCAATACCATTTTTACCAATAATTGCGGGTACTCCAATACAAATATCAGTTAAGCCATATTCTCCTTCTAACAAACATGAGCACGGGAACATTTTCTGAGTATCACAACCAATGGCTTGCACCATTGCTGATACTGCAGCGCCCGGGGCGTACCATGCAGAAGTTCCTAAAAGCTTGGTAAGTGTAGCACCACCAACTTTAGTTTCTGCTTTTACATATTCCATTTTGTCATTATCCAAAAATTCAGACACAGGAACACTGTTTCTTGTTGCCAATCGAGTAAGAGGAATCATGCCTGTGTCACTGTGACCACCGATTACCATACCATCAACATCAGAAGCAGGACAACCCAAAGCTTCTGACAATCTGTATTTGAATCTAGCTGAGTCAAGCGCTCCGCCCATTCCAATAATTCTATTTTTTGGTAACCCAGTAGCTTGGTGAGCTAGGTAAGTCATAGTGTCCATTGGGTTCGAAACCACTATTATAATTACGTTCGGAGAATGTTTGATTAGGTTTTCTGCAACAGATTTTACGATTCCAGCATTGGTGGAAATTAACTCTTCCCTAGTCATTCCTGGTTTTCTTGGAATTCCTGAAGTGATTACAGCAACATCACTACCCGCCGTTTTAGAATAATCGTTGGTAGTTCCAGTAATTTTAGTGTCAAAGCTGTTCAATGAAGCAGTTTGCATTAAGTCCATTGCTTTACCTTCAGCAAAACCTTCCTTGATGTCTATTAATACTACTTCAGATGCAAAATCTTTGATTGCAATGTATTCTGCACAACTTGCGCCTACTGCTCCGGCTCCAACTACTGTTACTTTCATAATATTTTTGATTTGAATTTTGAGCGCGCAAAAGTAGATAAACTCTTCTGCTTGAGGGTGTTCAATTGGTCAAATTCTATTAAAATATTGCAAAGTGTCTAGCCTTTTGGGTAAATTTGAAAAAGGAGGCAACTGATAGTATAAAGTTGCGTCTGTTCATTGGATTCCAGATGGAGCGATATATAAATGTGCAAATATCAGAGGTTATCAAAGGTTGTCAGGATCGCGATGAAAATTGTCAGCGTGAATTGTACAATCGCTTTTTTGGCTTAATGATGGCTGTTTGTTTCCGCTACTGTGATTGTAAGCAGGATGCAGAAGATATTGTTCAAGAAGGGTTCGTAAAGGTCTTTGAAAAGATAGATAGTTTCGATAATGCTGGTTCGTTTGAAGGTTGGTTAAAGCGCGTATTTGTAAATATGTGTTTGGATAACATTCGCAGACGAAAAATGCAGTTTTTGAGTATCAACGAAGGAGATAATGAAGATTATCTGCTGGGTTCTACAGAACAAGAAGAAAAAGAAGAGAATGTTTTGTTAACCTCTATTGGAAGAGATAACTTGATGAAAGCTATTCAGAATCTTTCGCCAATGTATCGAACGGTGTTCAATTTGTACGTTGTTGAAGGATATACTCATGTCGAGATTGCAGAAATGCTAGAGGTTTCAGAAGGGACTTCAAAATCTAATCTATTTAAAGCCAAAAAGAAATTGAGAAAGGATATACAGGAAATTTTAGAAGCAAAATATGCAAGCTAATAATGATATAAAAAATCTTTTTGAAGGGTTCGAAAACGAATTTGGAAAAGGAGATTGGGGGGCTATTGAGTCCCAAGTGTTGGCGAATAACAAGAAGTACAGAGCCAAAAAGTTTAATTTTAAATTAGGAATTGCCTTGAGCACGGCTGCTTGCTTGGTTTTAGGTTTTGTTCATTTCGGGAGTATTAATTTAACAGTTGAAACGGAAACTCAGACCGTAATCCCAGAAGACAATTCGCCAAAGAAAGGAGTTGTTATTCCAATTAATACAGATGATGAGTTGTTAGAAGAGAAAACTCTAAGTACTGAAAATAGTATCGAAGCTCCAATTAGAGCCACAGTTGCTGAATCTGTTAGGGAGGCAAAGGAAATTCAAACGACACCAGTTGCTTTCGTTCAAAAAGAAAACGTGGTTGTTATGCCTGATTTTGTTTTTGAAAAGAAAATCTATTGTTTGGGTGAAAAAGTAAGCTTTGATCATAATAAGTCCATAGAAAAAGAGCTTTCAGTTAAATTCAATAAGAAGAAATTGTCGATTGATAAGTTCAAAAAACTGCGCTTTAATGCAGTAGGTAGTAATGTTGTAGAGATTCTTCGAAAAGGACAGGTTATAGGTGAATACAAATTGAACGTAGAAGCGCCAATGGCAAGCATCGGCTACAACAAAAGCTATGATGTAAACAATCCTTATGTAAGTTTTAAGGCGATGAATTCAGTGAGCAAAGCAAACTACAATTGGTATGTGGATAATGAGCCTGTGTCTAGTACTTCACAGTTTGAACACACATTTCCAAGCAAGGGTATTTATCGAATAAAAATGGTGGTACAATCCAACTCAGGCTGTAAAGACTCATCCGTGAAATCCGTAAGAATTCTTAGGGGATACAATTTAATGGCAACAAGTATTTTTAACCCTGAAAAAGATAAGTCGTGGATGCCTATGGGACTTAAAAAAGAAGGAATCAAATTCAAATTGAGAATTGTAAACCAGGACGGGAAAACCATATTTACTTCAAAAGATGCTAACCGAGAGTGGGATGGTAAAACTGTTGATGAGAATTTGGCTGGAAACGGAGACTTATTTTACTGGGTAGCCCAAGTAGAGGACGTTAATGGGCGAATTAGCGAATACGGAAACAGTTTGTTAATTAACTCTAACCTCCAGTAAGCTTACGAAACACGTTCCATAATTGCTCATTAGGAACAGGGGCTGTAAAGCAAACACGCTCTTTTTGTACTGGGTGAATAAACTCAATTTTTCTAGCATGTAGGTGAATTGAACCATCTTTGTTGCTGCGGTCAAAGCCATATTTAAGGTCGCCTTTAATTGGGGATTTTATTCCGGAAAGTTGTAATCGAATTTGATGATGTCTGCCAGTATTAGGATTCACTTCTAACAAATGATACTTATCTGAAGAAACTAATACCTCATAAGTTAAGTCTGCATATTTGGCCCCATTTTTATCATTTTTCTCAATATAGGACTTGTTTTTTTCTTGAGACTTTTTAAGATAGTTGACTAATGTGTCAGAGTTTTCTTGGGGTTTGTTTTTTACCACCGCCCAGTACGTTTTTTTTACAGCACGTTCTCTGAAAACGGTGTTCATTCTGCTCAATGCCTTGCTAGTTTTTGCAAAAACAACCACGCCACTTGTAGGTCTGTCTAACCTATGCGGCAAGCCAACAAAAACATTTCCGGGTTTTTGGTATTTAATTTTTAAATAATCACGCACTTTTTCGAGAAGCGGAACATCACCGGTATTGTCACCTTGCACGAGCTCAGTAGCTTTTTTATTGACAACAATTAGATGATTGTCTTCAAAAATTACATCCGAAGAATCAATACTGTTCATTCTTGTTCGGGAAGTCATGTCGTTTTACATCTTCAATGTAGGCAGAAACCCCATTCTTTATTTCGTCGGCAAGATTAGCATAGCGACGCAAAAACCTTGGAGAAAATTCTTGAGTGATGCCAAGCATATCATGCAAAACAAGTACCTGGCCATCAACGCCACCACCAGCGCCAATTCCAATTACAGGAATTTTTACTTTTTTAGCCACTTGTTCAGCCAAACTTGCAGGGATTTTTTCGAGAACGATTGCAAAGCAACCTGCTTTTTCAAGTTCCAATGCATCTGCAATAAGTTTATCTGCCTCTTCGGTTTCTTTAGCCCGAACAACATAAGTTCCATACTTGTAAATACTCTGCGGCATTAATCCTAGATGTCCCATTACAGGCATCCCGGCCGAAACTATTCTTAATACGGATTCAATAATTTCACTCCCACCTTCCATTTTCACAGCATGAGCGCCAGACTCCTTCATAATTCGAATCGAAGAATTAAGAGCTTCTTTACTGTTACCTTGGTAGGCACCAAAAGGTAAATCTACGACCACCAAAGAACTCTCTATGCCTCTAATAACTGATGCAGCGTGGTAAATCATCTGGTCTAGCGTAATAGGGAGTGTGGTCTCGTGACCGGCCATAACATTTGATGCGCTATCTCCTACAAGAATTACATCGATTCCAGCTTGGTCAATTAAGCGAGCCATTGAAAAATCGTATGCAGTGAGCATGGCAATTTTTTCGCCCTTTTCTTTCATTTCAAGCAAAACATGAGTAGTTACTTTTTTTGCCTTTGAACTAACAGTCTTATTTATTTGAGTACTCATTTTTATAATTTAAACCTCTTAAAGGTGTATTTTATCCATTTGTGTATCAGTGGAAAATGAAGAAGGCAAATTATTACCTTTGACGCCCTCCGAGACGGAGCAAATATAATTTACTCTTGAAAGTACAAATGAATACTAGAAAACAGATTTCGAATTTTGTCAAAGGCCTAATTCTACTTTTGGTTGTTGGCAATTTTGCCAGCTGCAAAAATGAATTGGACATTTATGCTGATGGTGAAGCTCAGCCCATTATCTACGGGGTTTTAAATCCATACGATTCGGTCCAGTCTTTCAGAATAATAAAATCATTTGCTGGAGAAGGAGATCCATCAGAATACGCTCAAGTGCCAGATTCAAGTTATTTTAGGGATGTTGACGTTCGGTTAAAGGAACTACAGTTCGGAGAAGTAACAAACTCTTGGCAATTAATAGAAACAACAATAACCAATAAGGAGTCTGGAGATTTTTTTGGTCCAGAACAAAAAATCTATACGGTCACTACCACAAAATCTTCCGGTAGCGCATTTTATATAAACCCTGAGGCAGAGTTTGAATTGGAAGGAACCCTTGACGGAAGAGAGATAGGTGGGAAATTTGAAATCGTTAAGGAAAAGCAGGGTAGAGCAGCGTTTTTTATGGCTGATGGAAACAATTTTGCACGTTTTCAGCGTAGAGGAGATATTACTATCGTTAACGGAGATGAGCCTAATGAGTTAACCTTTGATTTGGATTACCCTGTGGGGACAAAGGTTGCTGGGTTAAAATTGGTTTTTACTTATTTCGAAACTTACGCTGGGGAAGAAGAAGCTGTTGAAAAGCAAATAGAATTTGACTTAGGAGAACAAATTATTGATAACGCCCAAGAACCCAAACAAGTTAGTTTTAAATTTTCTGGTGCTCGGTTTTATGAGAGAATAGGTTCAGGTATTGAAGACATTGCAGATGTTAAGAACTTATTATTCCGCAAAACAGGCCCAGTTGAGTTTAAAATGATAGCAGTTTCGGAGGATTTGTTTTATTACCGACAAGTAAAAAATACATCATCTGGCATTGCTCAAGATAGACCTGAATATACCAACGTAGAAAACGGTTTTGGTGTTTTGGCTGGAAGACAGGTTGTGACAATGAGTGAGCAGTTGGTTGCACATGGTTTTCCTCCTATCGAAGTTATACTAAGTAAATTCACGGAAAAAGAATTAGTAACTGGACTTATTCTAGGGTACACAGGAGGAAAAGGGTTTTGCGCAGATGCTTCTCATAATTTGGGAGACATAACATGCGACAACTGACAGCCTGTCATAAGATTTTTATTTTCAATGATATAAAGGAAGCTTTGTCAGCATGACAAGGCTTTTTTTAATGGTGGCATACGCATTGATCTGTAGGGTTCAAACAGAATTTTAAAATCAGAAAATAAAATATAATCATGGGAAAAATTATTGGAATTGACTTAGGTACTACCAACTCGTGCGTTGCCGTTATGGAAGGTAACGAACCTGTGGTAATCCCAAACAGTGAAGGAAAAAGAACCACTCCTTCAATTGTTGCATTTATAGAAGGTGGTGAAAGAAAAGTAGGTGACCCTGCAAAACGTCAGGCGATTACAAACCCTACTAAAACTGTAAATTCTATAAAGCGTTTCATGGGACATACGTTCGATGAGATTGCCAGTGAAATCAAGCGCGTTTCTTACAAAATTGAAAAAGATGGTGTATTGCCCAAAGTAAAAATCGACGATAGACTATTTACTCCGCAAGAAATTTCTGCAATGGTGCTTCAAAAAATGAAGAAAACTGCAGAGGATTATATCGGACAAGAAGTCTCTGAAGCTGTTATTACTGTACCTGCGTACTTTAACGATAGCCAAAGACAGGCGACAAAAGAAGCTGGCGAAATTGCTGGGCTTAAAGTGAAAAGAATTATCAATGAACCTACAGCAGCCTCCTTAGCGTATGGATTGGATAAAAAAGGTGAAGATGTAAAAATCGTTGTATTTGACTGTGGAGGAGGTACTCATGATGTTTCTATCCTTGAATTAGGAGATGGCGTTTTTGAAGTGAAATCTACCGACGGTGATACGCACCTTGGAGGGGACGACTTTGATCATGTAATTATTGATTGGTTGGTTGATGAGTTTAAGCAAGAAAATGGATTGGACTTATCGCAAGACCCAATGGCGCTTCAACGATTGAAAGAAGCAGCTGAAAAAGCAAAAATTGAGCTTTCTTCAACTACTTCTACAGAAATCAATTTACCTTACATTATGCCAGTTGATGGAGTTCCTAAACACCTTGTTCGTTCTTTGTCGCGCTCAAAATTTGAGCAATTAGCAGACGAATTAATTAAAAGAACTATTGAGCCTTGTAAATCGGCATTAAACAATGCCGATATGACTTCTTCTGATATTGATGAAGTAATATTAGTTGGAGGTTCTACCAGAATTCCTGCTGTGCAAGATGCAGTTAAATCTTTCTTTGGAAAAGAGCCAAGTAAAGGAGTAAACCCTGATGAGGTTGTTGCTTTAGGAGCTGCTATTCAAGGTGGAGTTCTCACAGGAGAAGTAAAAGATGTTTTACTTCTTGATGTTACTCCTTTATCATTAGGTATCGAAACAATGGGCGGTGTAAGTACAAAGCTTATTGAATCGAACACGACAATCCCTACCAAAAAGTCAGAGACTTTCTCTACAGCTTCTGATAATCAGCCGTCGGTTGAAATTCACGTTTTGCAAGGAGAACGTCCAATGGCTAATGATAACAGAACTATAGGAAGATTTCACTTAGCGGATATTCCACCGGCGCCAAGAGGTACTCCTCAAATTGAAGTAACTTTTGATATTGACGCTAATGGTATCCTAAATGTATCTGCTAAAGACAAGGCTACTGGTAAAGAGCAATCAATTCGAATTGAGGCGTCAACTGGTTTGTCTGACGCTGAGGTTGAGAAAATGAAAAAAGAAGCTGAAGCAAATGCTGAAGCAGACAACAAAGCGAAAGAAAGAATCGAAAAGCTAAATGCAGCTGATAATTTGATTTTCCAAACTGAAAAACAGTTGAAGGAATACGGAGAGAAAATCCCTGCAGAGAAAAAAGAACCTATCGAGAATGCATTGAATGAATTGAAAGAAGTTCATAAGTCTGAGAATATCGATGGAATAGATGCAGCAATGGAAAAATTGAACACTGCATTCCAAGCAGCATCTGAAGAAATGTACGCTGCTCAGCAGCAAGAGGCAGGCGCAGCTGGTCAGCCGGGAGCAGAAGGACAGCCAAGTGGCGGTGCTGATTCAAAAGCTGATGATGAGGTAACAGACGTTGACTTCGAGGAAGTGAAATAACCCTTTTCAAAATAAATAATACTAAAAAGAGCCGGTTTTGTCGGCTCTTTTTTTTTTGGTTTTACTTTTGCATCTGCAATTTGCTATGGTACGAATTTTCTTGGTTTTATGTTGCCTTTGGCAAATTACAGGCGGATACTCGAAAGGGCTTGCCGCTGATAGTATTGGAAATAGGCCGCTCATACAAGATACTGCCTACATAGATAACTTACAAGAAAAATTATCGATAAAACTGTTTACCCTCAATCGAACTAACAACTTTACGATTACGGATATAGGCAATAACTTTGAATCGAATTACGAGCCAAATGTGGGCTCTGATTTAGGTGTTGGATTAGTTTACAAATGGCTAAAGGTAGGCCTGGCCTTTGCCCGTATTAGTAAAGATGGTCCAGAATCTAGCCATGGTGTAACACGCAGGTTAGACCTGCAAGGGCATGTGTTTACCCAAAAGTTTGGAGCAGACGTTAGTGTTCAGTTGTACAATGGGTTTTACTTGGCCAACCCTGCTACTTTCAACAAAGAATGGAAGGTGAACGATGGTTATCCGTTGCGTTCTGATATTACCACCTTGAGCCTGGGAGCAAGTGGATACTATGTTTTTAACCACGAAAAGTTTTCATTACAATCGGTTTATGTTCAATCGGAATGGCAAAAGAAGAGCGCTGGTTCATTTTTCCTCGGTGGATCCTTAAACACATATGCCATTATTGCCGATTCGGCAATTTCTCCTGAAAATTTTTCTAACTCGACCAATCAAAATAATTTTTTCGAAGACGCTAGATTTCGAAGCCTTTCTCCGTTATTTGGTTATTCTCATACATTGGTGTTGAATGAAAATATATTTACGAATCTCACATTGAGTCCTGGTTTTGCAATGTCAAATACCCGTTTATTGGATGCTACAGGTGCCGTAGCCTATAGAAACAACCATATAACAGGTCGTTTAGGCCTGCGCTTTGGTTTGGGTTACAACAGTAGAACTTTCTTCGGGGGATTTTCAGCTGAGTACAATTACCAACAGTTCAGATTTAATGAAAGTCAAGGTAGATTTGGATTTACAAGAGGACAGGCTCGCCTGTACGTGGGTTACCGTTTTGATTGGAGTTGATTTACTCGTACCGTAAGGCTTCAATCGGATCTAATTTGGCAGCCTTAACCGAAGGATAATAACCAGAAAGTACACCTACAAAAAAGCACAATAAAAAACCGCCAATTATCCACAGCCAAGGAATTACAAATGCTCCATCTATTAGGATTGATGTAATATTTCCAACTAATATTCCAAGTACTATTCCAGCAATCCCACCAAGCTGGCAAATTACCACCGCTTCTGTTAAAAACTGAATTTTAATTGTTTGTGGAGATGCTCCTAAAGCTTTTCGAACTCCAATTTCATGTGTACGTTCGGTAACCGATACTAGCATAATATTCATTAATCCTATTGCAGCGCCCAAGAGCGTAATTAATCCAATTACAGCTGCTACAATTTCAGCATCTCTTGTGCTTTCTATGAGTTTTGAAGCTAAGCTATCGCTACGTCGAATTTCAAAATCATCCGATTTGGAAAGTGGTATTTTTCGAATTTGCCGAAATTTACCAGTTGCTTCTTCAATTGTTGGAATTAGATTTTCAGCCTTTGGCGTCATTATGTTAAGAGTGTACGTTTCATCCGCCTTGCCAAAGTATTGCCTAGCTACGCCTAGCGGAACCATTATTAGTCGGTCGCCACCCATTCCGGAACTACTTCCTTTTTCTTTAAGCACGCCAGCCACTTTATAGCGCACTCCATTAACTGAAATCGAATTGCCAATAGCCTCCACATTTTTAAACAGAGTGGTATTGATTTCACTACCAATAAGAACCGTTCTTCTATTTCCAGACAAATCACTATTGCTAAAATCTCTTCCCTTTTCAATAGAATAACCAGCAGTTTTGGTGTAATTCTCATCAACTCCCATTACCGTGACATTCGGATTTGTTTTTTCACTTTTGTGTTTTATAGTAGAATTAAACGAAGCTCTAAGGAATATTGAAACTACTCCGTCGGTTTTAAATTCTTCCTTGAATTTTTTAGCTTCAAAATACGTGATGCGTTTTTTTTCGTTGTCTTCGTTTTTGGTTTTAGCTCTAGAGCGATATTGTTGAATTACAAACGTATTGGCTCCCATGTTTGTGAATTCAGATTGAATGGAAGCTTTAATGGCATCAACAGCGGTAAGGATTCCTATAAGAGCTGTAATACCGATAGCAATGATCATTGCCGTAAGTACCGTTCTCAATGTTTGGCTTTTAATAGAGCTAATGGCAACCGAAATATTCTCTTTAAGTACCTGTTTTCTCACTTCGCGAGATTTAATGATGTGCTAAATTTTTTAACTTCGCGGGCTTTAATTGCAGCAATAGTTTAAACTATAAAATCAAAGGTATGGCATTCGACTTGGATATGATAAAAAAGGTGTACCAACGGTACCCAGAAAGGATAGAAGCAGCGCGTAAGTTGTTAGGGAAACCATTGACTCTTTCAGAGAAAATATTATACACCCACTTATGGGATGGTAATGCCGATAAAATCTTTACAAGAGGAGCCGATTATGTAGATTTTGCACCAGACAGAGTGGCTATGCAAGATGCAACAGCACAAATGGCATTACTTCAGTTCATGCAAGCTGGTAAGGAAAAGGTGGCAGTGCCTTCAACTGCTCACGCAGATCATTTAATTCAAGCTAGAATTGGCGCTGATAAAGATTTACAAGAAGGATTGAACAAAAACAACGAAGTATTCAACTTCTTGAGCTCTGTATGCAACAAATACGGTATCGGTTTTTGGAAGCCGGGTGCGGGTATTATACACCAAGTAGTTTTAGAGAATTATGCATTTCCCGGTGGTATGATGATAGGAACTGATTCGCATACAGTTAATGCCGGGGGACTAGGAATGGTTGCTGTTGGTGTAGGTGGAGCTGATGCCGTTGATGTAATGGCCGGAATGCCTTGGGAATTAAAATTTCCGAAATTAATTGGTGTAAAGCTTACAGGCAGACTCAACGGATGGACATCAGCTAAAGATGTTATTCTTAAGGTGGCTGGTATTCTAACAGTAAAAGGTGGAACAGGCTGCATTGTAGAATACTTTGGAGAGGGTGCCAAGAATTTATCTGCTACAGGTAAGGGTACCATCTGTAATATGGGAGCAGAAATTGGTGCAACCACTTCTACATTTGGATATGATGATTCAATGAGAAGGTATTTAACATCAACTGACCGAGCTGATGTAGTCGCACTCGCTGATGAAATTGCTGATCATTTGACTGGTGATGATGAGGTTTATACAAACCCAGAACAATACTTTGACCAAGTAATTGAAATTAATTTGGATGAATTGACTCCGCACCTAAATGGACCATTCACACCAGATTTGGCTACACCAGTTTCAGAGATGAAAGAAAAGGCAGCTAAAAACGACTGGCCTACAGAAATTGAATGGGCGCTAATTGGTTCATGTACAAACTCATCTTATGAAGATTTGTCAAGAGCTGCTTCTATTGTTGAAGATGCCGTTGCAAAAGGAGTGAAGCCAAAGGCAATTTTAGGAATAAACCCTGGGTCTGAACAGGTTCGGTTCACTGCTGAGCGCGATGGATTTATCGATTCATTCAAGAAATTCGAAAACTCCAAGATTTTTACAAATGCTTGCGGACCATGCATTGGTCAGTGGGCTAGAGCAGGTGCTGAAAAAGAAGAGAAAAATTCCATTGTTCATTCTTTCAACAGAAACTTTGCGAAAAGAGCCGACGGAAATCCAAATACCCACGCTTTTGTAACATCACCTGAAATGGTAGCTGCAATTGCGATTTCAGGAAAATTAGACTTTAATCCAGTTACAGATGCTCTGATAAATGAGTCTGGAGAAGAGGTTACCTTGTCGGAGCCAACTGGTACAGAATTGCCAAGTAAAGGTTTTGCTGTTGAAGATAACGGTTATCAGGCACCTGCTTCTGATGGAAGTTCAATCAATGTAGTAGTTAAACAAGATTCTGAAAGACTTCAGTTGCTTACTCCATTTGCGCCATGGGATGGTGGTAATTTAACGGGTGCTAAGTTGTTAATTAAGGCGCAGGGGAAATGTACGACGGATCACATTTCCATGGCTGGACCTTGGTTAAGGTACAGAGGTCATCTTGATAATATTTCTAACAATTGCCTTATCGGAGCAGTAAATGCCTTTGGAGGTGATACGAATAACGTGAAATCGCAAATTGATGGAAGTTATGGCGAAGTTCCTGCTACTCAAAGAGCTTACAAAGCTGCAGGAATTCCTACTGTTGTCGTTGGTGACCACAATTATGGTGAAGGTTCTTCTAGAGAGCACGCTGCAATGGAGCCTCGACACCTAGGAGTAAAGGTTGTACTAGTGAAATCGTTTGCAAGAATTCACGAAACGAATTTGAAAAAACAGGGAATGTTAGGCGTAACATTTGCCACTGAAAGCGATTATGATCTTATACAAGAAGCAGATACATTCAATTTTATAGACTTGGAAAATTTTGCACCTAAAAAACCAGTTACAATTGAAGTGGTCCATTCAGATGGTTCTAAGGATACTATAGTTGCTAATCACACATATAATGCGCAGCAAATTGAGTGGTACAAAGCAGGTTCAGCACTAAATTTAATTAGTGCTGAAAACAACTAGTTGATATTATATAGTTAAGAAAAGGTTCTTTCGAGAACCTTTTTTTTTGACCAAACGTCTGTAAAACGTTACGGTTCATATATCAGTATATTTGTGCTTCATTGATGAAAACCTTTGTGAATTATATAGTAGTTATAGCCCTTTCTTTGATTGGGATGGTTCCTTGCGTTTCTGCACAAGATAGCTCAGGCACCGAAGGTGGTCGTTCGGTATATCGGCAAAGTTGGACCATGGGCTTCAAAGTGCATACTTCTGGTATCGGAGGAGAATTTAGACGGGAAAAGTTTGTTGGAGCTAAAAACAAGAATTTTTGGAATATTGACATTTCAAACATTAAGCACCCGAAAGAGCAAAAAAGCTTTGGGCAAGGGCAAGATGAAAATAATCTTGTTTACGGAAAGTTGAATAGTTTCTATCAATTTAGAGCTGGAATAGGGAAACAGAAAGTGGCGTTCGAAAAGTTAGTAATTCGCGGAGTTCAAATAAGTACGATTTACCAATTTGGGCTGGCTGCCGCTTGGTTAAAGCCTGTATATGTAGAAGTTTTAAGTGGAAATATTAACGAGAACTCCACAAGGAGTTCTGAACGTTACAATCCGTATGATCATCCTTACGAAAGAATAATAAGCCAAGAACCTTGGTTAAGAGGTGTTGGAGAAAGTAAATTTGTCCCAGGAGCCACCGCTAAATTTGCCTTGAATTTTGAGTTCTCGCCAGAGGATGATGAAATAAAAGCACTAGAAATAGGAACCCAAATTGACGGGTTTACTCAGCCAATGCCTATCATGGCCTTTAATAGGCAGTATAATATCTTTTTTAATGTTTATGTTAGCTTCCATTTCGGAGCAAAATCATATTTGTAAATGAGCGAAGTAGCACAATCTACAAGTAAAATCTCAAAGCCAAAGTGGCTTAGAGTGAAACTGCCAACAGGTGAGAATTATAAAAACGTACGAGAAATTGTATCGGAACATAAGCTTCACACAATTTGTGAAAGTGGTAATTGCCCTAATATGGGCGAGTGTTGGGGTGCAGGAACGGCAACCTTTATGATTCTCGGAAATATTTGTACGCGATCATGTGGTTTTTGCAACGTACTTACCGGTAAACCTTTGGATGTTGACCCATTCGAGCCTTTGAGAGTTGCAAAGTCGGTGAAGCTTATGAAAGTTAAGCATTGTGTTATTACTTCCGTTGATAGAGATGATATTAAAGACGGTGGTTCCGTTATTTGGGCTCAAACCGTGAATAAGGTTCGCGAATTAAGTCCGACTACAACTATGGAAACCTTAATTCCTGATTTTGCAGGTAACTGGGAAAACTTGCAAAGAATTATTGATGTCGCTCCGGAAATTGTATCGCATAACCTTGAGACAGTAAGACGACTTACAAAAGAAGTTCGAATTCAAGCAAAGTATGATAGAAGCCTTGAAGTTCTGTACCGACTGAAAAAAGGTGGTATGAGAACCAAGAGTGGTGTGATGTTAGGATTAGGTGAAACTGATCAAGAAATAATTGAAACCATGGAGGACTTACGTTCTGTAAAAGTAGATGTGCTTACGTTAGGACAATACCTGCAACCCACTAAGAAACACTTACCAGTTTATGAATTTGTAAAACCCGAATTATTCAAAAAGTACAAAGATTTAGGATTGGAAATGGGATTTCGTTTTGTAGAAAGTGGACCGTTGGTTAGGTCATCCTATCACGCGGAAAAACATTTATTCTAACCATTTGTTTACAATATAGTACCGATAAATTAGAAAATAAATCCGTTAAAATATTCGAGTAAAATCGTTTAAGAAAATGACTTAAATTGCACTCGATTTTGAAGATTAGAATAAAACACACGATATGAAAATAAAAATATTATCTCTTGCAGTTTTAGGTGGGCTTAGTGCGTTGATTTACAATGGAGTAAGGTTGAATGTGGAGGATGTTTCAAACACGCAATATCCAACAGAAGATATAAGTATCTCTGAATATTCTGCCAAAGGTGCTGCAGAACATTGGAGCATGGTTCGGGGTTCACAAGAGGATGGACAGGTTCATAAAGAAGATTATGACGCCGTAATGGCTCAAATTTCCGCTAAAAAGTCGAGTCGAGCTGACGGAATAGGATTGGAGTTTGAACCATTGGGTCCAACAAATATTGGTGGTCGAACAAGAAGTTTGGTTGTTGATAACGATGACCCTAATAGACTTTATGCAGCTGGAGTTACTGGCGGTGTTTTTCTTTCGGTAAATGGAGGAAATACCTGGACGACAACTTTTGATACCTCTATTACTTTAACAAATTCTTGGATGGCACAGGGTTCGGATGGTGTATTGTATCTGGCTACAGGTGCTGCAACTTTCGAAGGGGAGTTTAGTAGATTAGGTGGTACACCAGATGGGCCAGGAATTGGAATAATGAAGTCAACGGATAGGGGCGTTTCCTGGAAAGTAATCCCAAGTACGGAAGTTATCTCTGGTGTTCAGGAAGATTTTGAAAATATTGATGAAATTAAGGTTAGTCCAGTAAACCCCAAGGTAATTGCTGTTGCAACAAAGAGCGGTCTATTATTGTCTTTTGACGGAGGAGATTCGTGGGTTAAAGATTTAGTTTGTGACGTAAATAGCAACCCAACGGCGTTTCACTATCAGACAGTCGAATTTAGTAAGGATGGTGACAAACTGTGGGCTGGCACTAGTAATGGTGCATTTTACTATTTGGATGACGTAAATGCCTCCAACACTTGTGGTTTTGTGCAGGTGCCTGATACTGATGGTTTTCCATTAGGAGCTCGAAGACTAAAAATTCGTCGTTCTGTTCTTAATAACGATAAGGTTTATGTTGTACTAACTACTCGAGGTGGTTTTTTAGATTTAGTTGAATCAATTGATGGAGGAGAAACTTTTCAACCTGTAAATCCAAATGTGCCTAAGACAGATCCTGATTTTGATTTGTTTGCTGAAGGTGCAAGACCTGGAAATGGACAAGCTTGGTATGATTTGTTGTTTATGGTTGTGCCTAACTCAAAGGATACTTCAAAAGAGAATATATGGTTAGGTGGTGTAGATTTATGGCGTTTTGATGGTAACTGGACTCAAGCAGCGGTTGGTGGCCGAGCAAATGGCAGACATAATCCATTTTTTGTTCATGTTGACCATCACATTATGACCTACCAAAAAGATAATCCAAGCGTTCTATATTTTGGAAACGATGGTGGTGTTTTCAAATCAATTGATGGTGGATATGAGTTCTACGATGTAAACAAGGGGTACATGACCACTCAATTCTACAGTATTGCTATTGCCAATTTTGATTATGCAGTTGGCGGAACTCAAGATAATGGCTGTATCATGGTTTCTCCACTAAGACCTGGAGATTCCGATTTTGGCGCTGTAGTGTTCAATGAAAACGTTACCAATGGTGATGGATTTGATTGTGTTGTATCAAATATTGTTGATTTAAAATATACTTCAGCTCAAAATAACAGTGTGGGAAGAGGACTTATTACTTCTCCAAAGGGAAGTGGAAGTTGTGCCCCATATTGTGATGATCCCAATTATTTTTATACAAAACTCGCACTTTGGGAATCAACGGAAGATACATCAAGTCAATTATTCATTGAATTTAAATCTGAGGTTGTTGCAGATGCCGTTGATTTAGGAACAGGTATTAGAAAGACGTTTACGGGTTCTATTGTACCTGAACACTCTGCTGCAATTGTGGATTTGAATTCTGTATCAGTAGGTACTGTTGATGATCGACTAGTGTACAATGGAAATGGCGCATTTACTGGAGCTGGATCGGGTTCCTTCGATACTGCGACCATGCAGTTTTCTGTTACTTTTAATACTCCTCCACCGCTAAATGCAAAAGTTAATGTTTACTATGCAGCTAGCTATAAAGCAGGTTCTGTAATTACCGTTGGAAGTAATACTGCTCAAATTCCTATTCAACATATACTAAACGCAAGCATGGAGCCAGGTGATGTTGAATTCATTCAGGATCCTGTGCAGAGTCTTTTGGCTATGCCTGTTACTACTGAATGTTTAGAGAGTGAGGCTGCTAGTAGTCCAACTGACCCTTGCTCTGGTCGTGCAAATGGTATAGTGTTAACTAGAAATGCAATTAATACTTCTGCTGAAATTGATTGGATTTTTATGCCGATTGGAGGTGCATATAGAATGATTTTTACTCCGGATGGAGATGTTATGTTTAAGACTAACGGAAGTCAAATAGCAAGAATATCGGGAATAAGTGATGTTTATTCGCAAGAAGATGCTGATAAATATGATGCAAATGCAAATAATAAACAAACCTTTATTAATGGTTTCGCAGGTTTTATTACTAACGTGAACTTGCATCCAAATGATCCGGAAACATTGATTGTGACTACTGGTAACTATGGGATAACAAGAGATCATGTGTACTTAGTAACAGGTGCATTGGGGCCTAACCCGACGGTTATTCCTGCAGGTGGTGACTTACCTTATTTCCCGGTTTATGATGCAATCTTTGATGTAACCAACCCTGAGAGAGTAATTTTAGGAACAGATAAAGGAGTATGGACTTGTAGCGATATCTGGGCAGCTAATCCTGAGTATGTTGAAGAAAACGGAACAATTGGTAATTTTCATGTTGTAGATGTTGATCAACAAACTTTACCTCATGGTAAGGCTTCGAACAGAGAAGTTATTTATTTGGGAACGCATGGTCGAGGTATTTGGAAGTCGGGTTCTGTCGTGACAAGCGTAGGTCCGGAATTAAATGAAGTAGCTATTTGGGAGCCTCAAATAAAAATGTTCCCTAATCCAGTTTCAAGTAATCTTCAAATTGAGTACACCATAAATAACCCTTCAGAAGTTTCAATGCAGATTTACTCACTTTCTGGAAATGTTGTCAAAACCATAACACCTTCTGCTCTCAAAGGTGAAAACAGTATTAATGTTCCAGTTAATGATTTACCAAGCGGAGCGTATTTCATCAACCTTAGAGATGGAAATAACCAGAAGTCTGCTAAGTTTATTAAAATGTAGGCGATAAATAACTTTAAAATTAAAAGCCCTTTGGATTTCCAAAGGGCTTTTTTTGTGCTCAATTTTTTATTCGAGGTATATTTGAGTTATGGGTAAAATGCGTATTGCAATTAATGGTTTTGGGCGTATAGGTCGAAATTTTCTAAGAGAATACTTACGACGAAAATCAGAATTCGGTAATTATGATATTGTTGCCATAAACGATTTGGCTGATGCGCAAACCATGGCGCATTTGTTTAAATATGATTCTGTACATGGTGTATTTTCTGGAGATGTTGAAGCTAAAGAAAATCAAATTCTGGTCAACAATCATAAGATTAATTATTACTCAGAAGGCAATCCGAGCTTATTGCCATGGCAAGGTCTGAATATTGACATTGTGGTCGAGGCGTCAGGGTATTTTAGAACTAAAGAAAAGGCAAAGCAACATATCGAAGCAGGAGCAAAGCGAGTAATACTTTCAGCGCCAGCTGCCGACTTAGAAATTAGAACAGTGGTGTTGGGTGTGAATGACGATGTCCTTTCAAAGGAGGATGTAATTATTTCGAACGCATCCTGCACAACAAATAATGCTGCACCACTAATTCAAATTGTAGATGAATTGTGCGAAATTGAAACAGCTTATATTACTACTGTTCATTCCTATACGTCTGACCAAAAACTGCACGATGCACCGCATAAAGATTTGAGAAGGGCTCGTTCTGCCCCGAATTCTATTGTGCCTACAACAACTGGAGCGGCAAAAGCAATCACACGTATCTTTCCACATTTGGAAGGGAAAATTGGTGGTTGTGGCATTCGAGTGCCTGTACCAAATGGTTCTATGACGGATATTACATGTGTTGTGAAAAAACCTGCATCTGTTGAGAAGATTAACGAGAAGTTCAAAGAGCGTTCAGATGGCAAATTAAATGGAATTCTATCCTACACAGAAGATCCCATTGTTTCGGTAGATATATTAGGTAATCCACATTCTTGTTTATTCGATGCTCAACTTACCTCGGTCATCGGGAATATGGTTAAAGTAGTTGGTTGGTACGATAATGAGATTGGTTATTCGAATAGATTGTTGGATTTAGTATTAAAATACTAATTAAACACTTCTAACTTCAAATCTAACCCATCAAACATAGCGTAACTGTTATAGTTAATCCATTCGCCAAGATTAATATACCTGCTAAGTTCACCGACTTTTAAATCTAATGGTAAATGCCGGTGGCCAAAAATGAAGTAGTCAAAGTGTTTCTTTTGCAGGACTTCCTTTGCATAAATGGCCAACCATTCGTTTTCTTCGCCCAAGAATTTTTCGTCAGAACCTGAGTTTGCCGAACGGCTCCTGCCGCTCCAGAAATTAGCTAATCCAATGCCAATATTTGGGTGAATCCAACCAAATAACCATTGACAAATTGGGTTGGCAAAAACTTTTTTAATGAATTTGTAACCATAATCTCCGGGGCCATAACCGTCACCATGGCCAATCAAGAATTTTTTTCCGTCGAATTCAAACTCGGTATTGTCGCGATACATCTTCACTCCCAATTCTTCTTCAAAATAATTGAAAGCCCACATGTCATGATTACCAATAAAAAAATGAACCCTTATCCCATTGTCTGTCAATTGAGCAATTTTCCCTTGCAATCGTGCAAAACCTTTTGGAATGGAATGTTTATATTCAAACCAGAAATCAAATACATCGCCCACCAAAAAAACATCAGAAGCATCTTTACTGGCCATGTCTAGCCAATCGATAACTCGTCTTTCACGAGCCTTGCTCTGTTCTTCATTTGGCGCGCCTAGATGAAAGTCTGAAGCAAAGTATATTTTCTTTTTTTCGCTCACTGAATTATTCTATCAATCGCACGATAAGGGTTTATTCTATCCAAATGCAAAGTAAATCTAATCTGTTCGTTGTAGGTAACGTTATTAGCTGAATAGGCATTTTCTATAGATTCACTCCAAATTACAGGAAAGAATACCTCAATGATATTACTCAACACTCTAAACTTAACGCCTGCATTGTACATGAACGATTCTGTGGAGCTAGAACCAAAGTCTGAATAAACACTTATTGGTAAAATAAGAGGCAATTCAGCATCTACGTTAAAGGCGATCAGCCAATTATTGGATTGCCCAACATTGGTGGGCGTTTTGAAAGCCCCCTGATTATCGTTCATTTGTTGTTGCCACATATCATGGCTGGTTCCGCGTTCCATAAAAACGTCCCCAAAGGTGTAATCGTACCAACCTCTTTGCCCATCCATTCTAAGGTTGTAACGCGGAGAAACAGTTTGGTTATTTCCAAAAACTCCTGCATATAAACGTAGGCCAATATTATTCTCTCCTTTTCTATAACCGAACGTATGTAAGCCCAAAACTTCAAACAATTGAAAATCTTTGTGGAAGGTAGATTTTACATTGATTAAAGAATTGTTTAGTGTTTTGTTTCTTCTACTTCGCCAATCGGCCACTGTGTAAAGGTTGTCATCATTTACAATTGGAAGGTTATCCCGATTTGTTTGTTCCGAAACGTATATTGGATTGATTCTAAATGTATTCCTCCAAGGAGAACGGGCAATTTTGGGCTTCAAGTCAAATTTAAGCGCAGGAGCGTAACGCTCAAATTGGGTGCTATTTAATCCTAAAATTGGATTTTCGTAACTGAATTGCTGAAAATTTCCTTGAAGCGTAAGGCGTTTAATGCCCTTCTGAAAATACCAATGATATTCTGCATTATAAATTCCATTCACCGTATTTCGGTGAAATGTGTACATGGGCGCCGCAATAAATTCAAAGGGTTTCTCCACCAAAGATTTATTGTGAATTGCTAAACCCAACATCGCCTGGTCGCTAGAGTTCCAGCCCGCAAGTGGTAAATAAAACACCTGCGTTTTGTTTGGGTCTTCGACAGCGCTTAGGAATTTAAATTCGATAGGTTCAACTTTTTTGAAAAGCCCATTTGTTCTCGATGTATTGTCTTTTCTATTTGCTTCCACCATATCCAAATGGGTGTCAACTTTTACGAGCTGTCCTCCTTTGTTCGGTAGTTTTATTTTACTTTTTCCAGCAAGCGCCTTTATAGTGTGGGTGCTGACAATTCGTCCGTCATTATCAATTGAGTTCATGGTAACTGGAAGTAAAACGGATGATTTATTTTTTACGGTCACAAAGTGATTATCCGTTTTAGTTTTAACTCTTTTGAGTTTAACATTAAGCTTTTCAGTAGTATTTAAATAGTGATTAAAAAACCAGGACAAATCTTGGCCGGAAACGGTTTCAAATTCTACTTGCAAATCAATTAAACCCGGATGTTTAAATTCCCATTTTTTATAAAAGGACCGCATCGACTCATCAAAAATAGCGTCACCTAAAGCTGCTCGAAGCATTTGTAAACTAACAGCCATCTTTGCATATACAATTGCGCCATAATTGAGTCCAGTGTAGTGTGCCGAATGGTCGGTAAGTTTTTGGTCGGTATTATTTCTGGCCGTAAATAAATACGTAAAGTATTTTTCACCCCGACTGGTCACTAAATCTAGATTTAGCCATTTATTCAAAAAAGAAGGTAAAAAATCTACTTGTGGAGATAAGCTAGAATCGCCATAGGTTTCTTCCAAGTATCGTAATTCATAGAATGAATTAATTCCTTCATCCAAACTCGGCATGGAGCGTTCATTGAACCCCAACATTCCATAAAACCAATTGTGACCAACTTCGTGAACAATAACGGTCTCTAAAATTTTACCAGTCATTCCAAAATCAATAATGGTAATCATAGGATATTCCATTCCACCACCAGCTTCCAAACTAGCCTCCACGGCAGTACAGTGTTTGTATGGGTAATCGCCATTGTACTTTGAGTAATGATGCACAGCCTGATTGATATATCGTGGCGCTTCTTTCCATTCAGAATAACTTTCGGGAGCAAAAAATGCCCATGTGGTAACCATTCTGCCAGAATTAGGTAATTGCACAGAATCTTTTCTTACCAAAAAGTTTTTCTGCGTAAACCAGGCAAAATCATGGATGTTGTTCTGTCGATAATGCAATGTTTTAAACGTATTACTCGATACAGAATCAAATTCGACTAACAAACTATCGGGATAGGTTAAACTGGCAAGACTATCTATAAATTCAAATTCACTTTCTGTTTTCAGTTCTCCTGTTGAAGCCACTATATAATTTTCGGGTACTGAAATACGAACATCAAAAGTTCCATATTCCGAGTAAAATTCACCTTGATTCAAGTAGGGCATTGGATGCCAGCCATCGCGGTCAAAAACTGCTGGTTTTGGATACCATTGTGTAAACTGGTATGAATTTTCATCGTGGCCCAATCTACTGATTCCCGCGGCAGGTATTTTTACTTTAAATGGAGTAGAAATAGTTATGCGCTCTTTGGGGTTTAACTTTTTGTTGAGTATCAAAGCACAGATATCTAAATGTTCTGGATGGTACAGCCAATTGATTTTTTCGCCATTAATTTTGAAGTCCAAGGAGTCGATAAACCCGCGTCCTTCATCTTCCAAAAATTGAAACTCAGTACTTCCATTTTCAAGAAGTTGTTTGCCTAAAGCCGTTTCGTTGTTTTTGTAAGCATTAGGCCACAGGTGAAACCAAATAGTATCCATTCCATGGTGACTGTTGTTTATGTACTCGATTTCTTCAAAACCATTTAGAATGTGGTTTTTGTCATCCAAAGAAACTTGTATGTCGTAATTGACGGTCTGTTGAAAATATGCACGGGTATGTTGTCCATTTGTAGATCCAACCAGTACCATAAGCAAAAAGCCCAGAAGGGCTTTTTTTATAGTTTTAGTCGTCATTCCGTGAACGTTTTCGAACTGTTTTTTATTTAAAAAACCTGTGAGATAGTTGTTCCGAATCTCATTTTTGTTTTTCGAATTCATTCGCCTAACCGTATATCTTCTGGAATAAGTCTTTATACTTCTCCATGATAAACTTCCGTTTTAGTTTTAGCGTAGGGGTCATTTCTTTAGTTTCAACTGACCACGTAGAATCAACTAGTTCGAATTTCTTTATCTGCTCCCAATTTCCAAAACCTTGATTAAGCTCATCGATTTCCTTTTTTATCCGAACAATTAATTTTTCGTTTTTGCTTGCCTCGGCCTTACTCTTAAATGGAATACCTTTTCGTTCGCACCAATCTTCAACAAATTCGTAATTCGGTACAACAAATGCACCCGGATGTTTTTGTCCTTCACCAATGACCATAATCTGCTCAATAAATCTAGACTCTTTGAATTTGTTTTCCATGATTTGAGGTGCAATGTATTTACCCCCGGAAGTCTTGAAAATTTCTTTTTTTCGATCAGTAATTTTCAAAAATCCATCACCAACAAATTTTCCAATATCACCGGTTGAGAACCAACCATCTTCAGAAAGTACTTCCTTAGTTTTTTCGGGTTGCTTATAATAGCCCTGCATTACGTTCGGTCCTTTAATCAGAATTTCGCCATCTTTTGCAATTTTCACTTCAACGCCATCTATTACTCTGCCAACAGTGCCAATCATCAAACCTTTATTGTGTTCTGCATTTACCGAGGCAACAGGAGAAGTTTCTGTTAGTCCATAGCCTTCCATTACAGGAACGCCAGCCGCCAAAAACACACGAGCCAATCTTGGTGAAAGTGCGGCAGAACCAGAAGCCACAGCCAAAACATTACCACCTAGTGCTTCTTGCCATTTGCTGAAAATTATTTTTCGAGCTATTTTTAATTGAAATTCGTACCAAGCACCATTTGCACCGTAAGGTTCGTACTTTTCTCCAAGTGATAAAGCCCAAAAGAAAAGTGCTTTTTTGACACCTGTTAAGTCAGCGCCTTTGGCAACAATTTTATCGTAAACTTTTTCTAATAATCTTGGAACGGCTGTAAATACTTCAGGTTTTACTTCACGTAAATTATCACCAATGGTTTCCATCGATTCTGCGAAATAAACTGACACTCCAGTAATCATATATAGATAAATCAGCATGCGTTCGTAAACATGACAAACGGGCAGAAAGCTCAATGATTTTGCATTACTATCAACAGGTAACCTTTCAATACACGCAAGCGAATTACTCACCAAGTTTTTGTGAGAAAGCATAACACCTTTAGGTACTCCCGTTGTACCACTTGTATAGATCAAAGTTGCCAAATCGTTTTCATCAATTGAATCCATAATGGCCTCAACTTCAGCGTCCTCTTTTCCTTCTGCTGCTTTCAGAAATGCGGTCCAATGTTCCACACCGTCAAGGTGGTCGAACGAATAAACGCCTTTCAAACTTGGCACTTGGTCTTTAATGGAATTTACTTTTTCGAATAATTCTATATCACTAACAAAGCAATATTTCAATTCTGCATCGTTGAAGATGTACTTGTAATCTTCCGCTGAAATGGTAGGATAAATTGGTACATCAACAGCTCCTACTTGCAGAATTCCGCAATCCATTGAAATCCATTCCGGTCTATTATTCGAGATTAATCCAATTTTGTCTCCTTTTCCAATTCCTAAATTCAATAAAGCTTTACTGACTTGCATTGCTTCGGAAAGCATGGTGTCTATAGAAGTAGGCTTCCACTCACCATTAATTTTAGCGGTGAAAGCATCTTTTTTAGGATAAGATTTTTGTTGGTGGCGGGGTATATCGAAAAGGCGTTTTACATGATCATACATAAGCGTCTGTTTTGCTCAAATATAAATAAAGAGTTGGCTGGCATTAATTACAGGAAATTCTAATTTCTGCTAAACTTTTGAATACCTTTTATGTGGGTCGTTTCAATTTTTAACTGCTCAAGAGTTTTAGTTTCGGCTTTTACAGGATCTAAATTTAATACCACAAAATCCGCGTTTTTACCTACTTCCAGGCTACCCGTTTCAGAATCGAAAAATGCCAACATTGCAGGCCAAATCGTGATAGCCTTCAAAGCCGCTTTTTTATCTATTCCATGGTTACACTGGTTTTCTGAATTTAATAACGCGATAAGTTGCTCTATTGGATTGAGTTCACCAATCGGATACAATGAACCTGAAGCTAGAAATTGATTTTGATTTAGCAACTTTTTGAAATTATAGGTTTCGCAGTTTCGTTGCGTTCCCAAGATGGTTGCAAATTGTTTTTTATCAGTTTGGGCTTGGGTAGGTTGAACGCTAGGTAAGATGCTAAACTTCTTCAATAAATTGTAATCTGCAGCAGTAATGAATTGATTGTGCTCAATTCTCCACCGATTGTCATTCACCGATTCTAGTGCATCTCCCATTTGCCTTGCAGCCAAAGAAAATCCTGAGTCACCGTAGGCATGAAAAGTTAACTGAAAACGTAACGAAGCACATAAGTCACTGATTTCATTAATTAGAGAACTATCGGTAAACTGAGTGCCAATTAAGTCTGTATCTGCATATTTTTCTTTTAGCAGCGCATCTTTTGAACCGAACCCACCATCAATAAAATAACTAAGACCTTTAATATGAATGTTTCCGGAATCTGTTCTGCCAACTTTGGTTAGCCAATTGAAATTTTCGTCATTTCCAGCAAGTATGAATTGATGGTACCCGGTTGGATTTTTGGCCAATAATTTTTCCGCGGTATTTGATTCAACTCCAAAGCTTGAGCAACCGGAATATCCATTTTTAAATAATTCGGCCTCCATTTGTTCGAACCTAAATCTGCTCAATTGTTCTTGTTCAAGAAATAACACCACCTGTCCTACAGAATCTTTCGATGAAATAAATAATCGCCCATTCGAATTAAAAACAATTTCATTAACAGACCCGGGAATGACCATATTTCCAGAGATTGAACGGTAAACAAAATTTTTGTTTTCAAACGCAACGGTCTTTAGCTGCTTTTCCGGAATATTATAAACGTAATTGAGTTTTGAGCTATCAATATTCACACCTTCAAAATCTTTATAATCAATCGAGTTTTTCTTAAGTGACTTCGCCAATATGTAACTATGCGCATCGAAGAAGGTAGGGGTGATGGTCCGCTTTTTTAAGTCGAGCATTTCATCTGCGGTGTATTTATTTCTAATCTGATGTTCAGGGCCAAGTTCAACGATTTTACCATCCTTAATGGCCATGGCCTCATACACCGTAAATTCCGAATCGCAGGAGTAAATGGTGCCATTATGAACGATGATATCGGCGCTTTTGTATTTTACGCAAGAACAAAATAATCCAATGAATATCAAGAAAACAGGAATGTGAATTTTTAGCGCCATCTATTTAAAAAAGGATTTTTTTTGAAATCAATAATTAGATTCAATGCCAAGATTATGAGCAACAATGCTGGAATTTTATAGCGAACCAAAGCGCCAAAAACTGGAGTAACCCAACCAACAATTACCAAAATTACGGTTGCTGAAATAAGCAAACCGCTAATTGATATTACTGCTTGGTTATTACGTTTTTTTCGAAAAAAGATAGAAATTCCAATTAGTGTTATTAACAACAAAATTTCCATTGAAGCCACCAAGCTAACAATTGAATTTACCTCCCAAAAAAATGGTCGAACAAGTGAATTGAAAAAGGCATGTGGTGCATGTTGAATCAAACTCCACCAATTGGGTTCTAAAACGAATATTTCAAATGCAGAACCGGGTTTATTTGCGACTACTTCATTTATAAAATCGTGTTGTTTCTGAAAAATCCGAAAGGGTATTCTCAAATCAAGAAGTCGATTTAGGCTAAATCCGATTACACTAATTACTGAAACGTAGGAAACAATTAAGGTAGTTGCTTTTAGTCTTGCTTTTTGCGCAACCATCAAAAGTCCAAATCCAATTACAATACTCGCCGCAACATAACTTTTTACGGTTAGCCCTAGAAGAAGAAAAATAAGCCACCCAAATCCGTTTTTTAAGTTGCATTGTTGAGCAAGTCGGAAGCTGAATAAAATTAGATACCCCATTACAAAGAGTAATAAGCTTTCTTTTAAAACTCCAGAACTCCAGAATAATATTCCTGGAAAAAGTAAGATACTTAAAAAGGTGAGCCGGGTGTTTACCCCGAGGTTTTTAACCCCATTTACCATGGCTGCTAGACCCAGAAAGCCCAAAAAGTTAACCGCTAACGTGTGAATGTGATACACATCAAAACTTAGGAATCGCACCAAGGCGTTGAATCGGATTATAGTCATGTTGTCGTTAAATACGCCGTGCAAATGTTCTTTGTACCAATTGTTCATTAAATCTACCGATGCAATGACCTCAGCGGACTGCATCTCGATTCCGAAAAGTATTTTGAAAAAGGTGAGTGGGTCGGAGTGGAATACATTATACAGAATATTTCCGTCATCGTAAAAACGAAAAGCGTCGGTATTCTGCCTATCGTCGTAATAGTATTGGTAAAAAAGCATGAATCCGATACCGACCAATACTTTGACAGAAAAAAGAACTCTAATTTGATTCTCCTTGAAACCAAGACTTTTTACCAAATTTATTTTAGGCAAATACCAAGTGCATATTGCCCAGCAGATGAATACGTAAATGGAGTCGAAAAGCATTGGAGGCAATGTTAGTTAATTACAGTAAAATTCTGGTGGGTTGAATTGTTTTAAAAAACTCGTTTTCTGTTAATAATAAAGACCTATCAAAAAACAACCCTCCGAAACCCATTTTTACCTTTGTGAGCTTTCCAAAAAAGCAGTTGCTATTTGGTTGTTTTAAACTCATAAAAAGAAACGAATGATTAAGTTCTTTTCGTCTGGTGAAGACAAAATTTTTGCAGTTGGATGTTCTGCTGAATTAAACCCAAAAGATTTACCAAAGTTGGAGTGGCTGTTTAGCGAAGCTAAGTTGGTTGATAAGACTAAACTCAGCGGCGTTTTTGTCGGACCTAGAAAAGAAATGATTACTCCCTGGAGTACCAATGCAGTGGAGATTACACAAAACATGGGTATTTCTGGAATTGAACGTATTGAAGAGTTCTTTTCTTTTCAAATTGAAAACCCAACTTTCGACCCTATGCTTCAGGTGAAATATAGGGAGCTGACTCAAGACCTTTTTACAGTAGAAAATGAACCCGAAAAAGTAATTCATATTGATGATATTGCTTCTTATAATGAGCAAGAAGGCCTTGCATTAAGCTCAGAAGAAATTGAATACTTGGATGGTGTTGCCGTTCAGTTAAATCGAAAACTAACGGACAGTGAAATCTTTGGATTCTCACAAGTGAACTCCGAACATTGCCGACACAAGATTTTCAACGGCCAGTTTATTATCGACGGAAAGGAAATGCCGTCTTCGTTATTTAAATTGATTAAAAAAACTACTGCCGATAATCCGAACAGAGTAGTGTCTGCTTACAAAGACAACGTAGCTTTTGTAGAAGGGCCAAAAGCGGAACAATTTGCACCAAAACGTCAAGACGAATCTGATTTTTTCGAAACCAAAGAATTTGAAAGTGTCATTTCTCTTAAAGCCGAAACGCACAACTTTCCAACAACAGTGGAGCCATTCAACGGTGCCGCAACAGGTTCTGGTGGTGAAATTAGAGATAGAATGGCCGGCGGAAAAGGTTCCATGCCTCTGGCTGGTTCAGCTGTTTACATGACCGCTTATTCTAGATTAACTGATGACCGTGAATGGGAGAATGGCATGGACGAACGTTCTTGGTTGTACCAAACTCCAATGGATATTCTTATAAAAGCTTCTAACGGAGCTTCTGACTTCGGAAACAAATTCGGGCAGCCATTAATTAACGGTTCTGTTTTGACTTTCGAACACCAAGAAGGTGATAAGCGTTTTGGTTTCGATAAGGTTATCATGCAAGCTGGCGGAATTGGTTACGGTAAAAAACAAGAAGCATTAAAAGATACTCCGGACGCTGGCGATAAAATCGTAGTAATGGGAGGTGATAATTACCGCATTGGAATGGGTGGCGGTGCAGTTTCTTCGGTTGCTACTGGCGAATTCTCAAGCGGTATCGAGCTAAATGCCATTCAACGTTCAAATCCTGAAATGCAAAAACGGGTGTACAATGCAGTTCGAGCAATGGCAGAATTGGATAAAAACCCTATAGTTTCGATTCACGATCACGGAGCAGGTGGACATTTAAATTGTCTTTCTGAATTGGTTGAAGAAACTGGAGGAAAAATCGACGTAAACCAGTTGCCCGTTGGCGACCCAACCTTATCCGATAAAGAAATTATTGGTAACGAATCGCAAGAGCGAATGGGATTGGTAATTCGGGAGCATGACGTCGAGTTACTTTCAAAAATTGCGGAACGTGAACGCGCACCAATATACGTAGTTGGCGAAACCACGAGTGACAATCGTTTTGTATTTGAAAACAATAAATCAAATCAAAATCCAATGGATTGGGATCTGAGCCACATGTTTGGTTCGTCGCCAAAAACTATTTTAGAAGATACCTCTGAAGAGGCCAAATATTCAGCCTTAAGTTACGATACCAACAAATTCCAAGATTACCTAAACGCTGTACTTCAATTAGAAGCTGTGGCTTGTAAAGATTGGTTGACCAATAAAGTTGACCGCTGTGTCACTGGTCGGGTTGCTAAACAACAATGTGCAGGTCCATTGCAATTACCGTTGAATAACGTTGGAGTTATGGCCATGGATTATCGTGGAGAAAAAGGTATCGCAACTTCAGTTGGCCATTCACCAGTAAGTGCTTTAATAGACCCAGTGGCTGGCTCGCAGGCGTCTATTGCCGAAGCTTTGACTAATCTAATTTGGGCGCCCATTGAGCAAGGAATTAGAGGAGTTTCGCTAAGTGCCAACTGGATGTGGCCCGCTAAAAATGAAGGTGAGAATTATAGATTGTACGAAGCTGTAAAAGGTATTAGTGATTTTGCCTGTGAGCTAGGATTAAATGTTCCTACAGGTAAGGATTCACTTTCAATGACTCAGAAATACAAAGACGGAGTAGTTTACGCGCCAGGAACGGTAATTATTTCTGCGGTGGGTGAGGTAAGCAATCTAAAGAAAGTAGTTGAGCCTGTTCTGAATCCAATTGAAGATTCACACTTGATTTACATAGATTTTTCTGAGGACGATTTTAAGTTGGGAGGTTCATCTTTTGCGCAAGTCATCAATCAGTTGGGAGATAAAGCACCACGAATTAAAGACGCCACCAAGTTTGGGTTGGTTTTTAACACGATTCAAAAGCTAATACTGAAGGACAAAGTATTAGCAGGTCACGATATTTCTGCTGGTGGAATGGTCACCGCATTATTAGAAATGTGTTTTGCTGAGGTAAATGTGGGTTTGAATATCGATTTAACGCAGTTGCGAGCAGAAGACGATATTCAATTGCTGTTCTCAGAAAAAGCGGGGATATTGATTCAAGTTGCAGGTGAAGAACTTTCCTCTATTGCTGGAACGTTAGAAAGCGTTAATGCTACTTTTTATAAAATTGGTAGCGTCACCAAAGCTAATTTGGTGAGCATTAAAACAAACAATGAAACCTACAAGCTAGACGTCCCTTCGTTAAGAAAAACATGGTACAAAACCTCTCATTTACTTGATAGGCAACAATCTGGAAATGAACATGCCAATGCCCGTTTCAAAAACCACAACCAATTTCCAATCGATTACATATTCCCGGAAGGATTCAAAGGGACGTTCGAAGTATTGGGGTTAGACCCTAATCGCAAAACTCCTTCAGGAGTTAAAGCGGCAATCATTCGAGAAAAAGGCGTAAACGGAGACCGTGAAATGGCTTATGCCATGTTTCTAGCTGGTTTTGATGTAAAGGACGTGCACATGACCGACCTTATTTCTGGTCGAGAAGATTTGTCGGATGTAAACATGATTGCATTCGTAGGAGGATTCTCCAATTCGGATGTACTAGGTTCTGCAAAAGGCTGGGCAGGCGCATTTATGTTCAACGAAAAAGCTAAAGCGGCATTAGATAATTTCTATGCACGACCAGATACTTTATCCCTAGGAATTTGCAACGGTTGTCAATTAATGGGCGAGTTAGGGCTTATAAATCCAGAACATAAAGAACACCCAAAACTTAAACACAACAGTTCAGGTAAATTTGAGTCGAGCTTTTTGGCAATCGAAATTCCGCAAAATAATTCAGTCATGCTTGGTAGTTTATCAGGAACCAAAATGGGTATTTGGGCTGCGCACGGAGAAGGTAAATTTCACTTGCCGGAAGAAGAGGAGCATTATCACGTTATCGGAAAATACCCAAATAGTGAATATCCAGTAAATCCAAATGGTTCGGATTACAATGTTGCAGGAATCGCCTCAAAAGACGGAAGACACTTAGCCATTATGCCACATTTTGAGCGTTCAATCTTTCCATGGAATTGGGGGTATTACCCAACTGCTAAAAAGCAAGAAGACGTAAGTCCTTGGATAATAGCTTTTCGGGATGCTAAAGAGTGGGTGGAGAAAAAATAACCGTAAGCTTCCTACCTGTCGACAGGTAGGGATTGTTCTTTCGAAAACAACGCGTTTTTAGGCAAACAACCTCTTCACGTCAAACTCAATAATTAGGGCTACTGAAACATCAAATACGGCTGCAATTTGTTTTAGTCTAGTAACACTCAAGCTCGTTTCGCCACATTCAATTCTAGAATAACTTTTTGTACTTATACTCAATTCGGTAGCCACATATTCTTGGCTGAACCCTTTAATTTCTCGGATTTTTCGGATGTTAATTCTTGTGTCTAGGTCAATCATCAGTTTGTTTAAATAAGTTGCTTCAAATATACTCCTCCTTATTTACTATAAACAATATACTTTTGTGTATAATTTATACAATCTAATATGAATCCAATCAAGCAAATTCGAGTACTCAAAGGTTTTTCTCAATCTGAAATTGCCGATAAGCTGAACATTACACAAGCCAGCTATGCTCGACTAGAGCAAGGACAAACGAAACTTTCTTTAGAAAGAATTGAACAACTGTCCGGTATTTTTGAAGTAAGTCAGTCCTATTTTTTATCTGAAACCAATGAATACAACAAAGCAGATTTAGAGAGTGGAATAACCAATGAGTATATAAAAAATCTAATTGCAGTAAATCACGACTTAAGGGAGAAGTTTGAATATGAAACCGCTAAGCGCATCGAATTCTTAGAAACCCAAAATCAACTTCTTATAGACCAACTAATAAAACGTGAATAACGATTTGGGTTTCGAGTCGTCATTCCTGCGCAGGCAGGAATCTTAAATATATATTCTTAATTGTGTTTTTGGTCGGTAAATGATTTGCAAATCTTTCCACAAACCGACAAACAAAGGACATAATCCGACAATTATCAGACACATTCTGTTCGGTATTTCTGATTTTCATACCTCACTTTAGTTCCAGAGAAAATGGGGCAGCCGAAAACCAATTCAGAGTAGGCAGAATTAAATCAGTTATTATGAAAAACAAAGTTATTGGTATAGGATTGTTATCCTTATCTATTGGGTTTTACGCATGTCAAAAAGAAGAGTTGCAAAACCCCACTAAGACAAAAGAAGAAGGTACAGAAACCTTTATGTCAAAAGAGAAAAAAATGGTTAATGGTCAGATGGTTGATTTTAATAATGGGGAATCTGGATGTTCGGCAGGACCGGCAATATGTGTTCCTTTTTGTTGCGTTACACCTTCAATCATTCAAGGCTACAACACCGCTATTGACAACGGTACAGCAAATACATTTTTAACACCTTCGGTCATCGATTATTTATCCGATGACGATAATTTCGTGAGGGAAGCGATGGATGCTGTTGCGAGCGGTTCAATGGAGGTTAGTTATGTTAGCATGTCGAACAAAGTTTTTTACTTTTACGGTTCTGATAATCCGACACCTGCCGATTATGAAGTTGCACATGTTATTGAAAAGGAATAACAACTCTTCGAGTTTGTCTAAGAATGGAAGATATCTTCTTCCATTCTTAATTTTACACTTCATTTTATGTTCATGTGAGAATCAGCCAACTGAGTATGTATTTGAAAAGTATATTGAATTTGATTTCAACGAAATAAAAACAGATGGGAAAGTAAATTTCTCTAAAATGTTTTTTAAAGGTAAGTTTAGGTTGGATGATACAGATGTTGTCATTTTCCAGGACTATTTGTCTTCACAAATATTGTACGTTAACTCGAAATCTAAAAACGTCCTTAAACAATTTATTATTCCAAGACGCGAAGGATGCAAAGGTGCCAGTAATCTTTTTGTTTTGAGTAAAGACAGGTTTGTATATTCAGATAAGCATAATAATGAGATTGTTCTTTGCTCCGATAAAGAAATTATAAAGTCATTCAACCCGTCTTTAAGTCATGAGGTAGAAAAGTTCATGAAAGTGAAATCTTCTGCTAATGGATTTTTGGTTTTTAATGATGAACTGCTCTTTGCATTAGATGTTCCCTATGGAATTGATAGCGTAAATACGGATAGTGTATTTGAATTTATACCTTCCTTCTATAAAATCCCTTTATTGACAAATGATACAATATCAGTGTCTTCCACGGAAATGAAAACCGTAACCTCCAGAAAACATAAGAAAGATGAGTACATTTATGATATGACTCCTACAGCAGTAACACTGAATAAAAACCAATTATTGTTATATCAAACTACCTGTGATTCCGTTTTGGTTTTTAATAGAAATTCAAAAGGCGGATTTGAAAAAGTAGCAAATGTTAAGGTTTCGGGAACAAATTACCCTGTGGAACCAATAGTTTATAAAAAAAACTTATCCTACGAAATACTTTGGGAAAAAGTGTACGACAACGTAACATTAAATGATTTTATAAAATCTAACGGTTCCAACCAATATTACAGATTTATTCGGCCAAGGAATAATGACTTCGAATTAAAAGAACCAGAATATAAGCTATTGGAGACGCTTAATCAAAACTTTGAAGTAATTTCTGAACTGAAAGTGTCAAAAAATTATTCTAGAATAGTTGAACTAGGGGGTGTTTCATTTTTGGTTTACAAAGATATACCCGGTAAAAAAATAAGAATTGAAATTATTGAATAGAGTGCATCTCAAACTGATCGTAAGTTCCCTGTCAATTTTGTTACTCCTCTGCTGTGAATCTAAAATCCATTTAACAGAGTTCATTAACGAGTCTGGTTTTGAAAATAGGAAATTTGTTATTGTATTAAGTCCTGATACACGTTGTCCCGGGTGTTATGGATTAGGTTTTCAGCTTGGACAGGCTTTCTATGAAGAGAGCGTTATAATTACTACTGCAGAACTTGCTAGTCAATATGACTCTGATAATATCATAATGGCAGAACGAGAGAAAATACTTGGATACATTCCGAAGCATTTTATGTCTATGGTTATATCATTAGATGGCTCGTTTAAACCCATTCGAATAATACCAGGTAATGGGCATGAAACTGCTGAAAAACTCCATACATTATTTTCTAAACCGGGTAGCAGTTTTCGTTTGTAAAGTCTTTATCGAACTTTGTAAGAAACGTTTGAATATTAAGAATTAATGGTTCTCTAAAAACCAACCGTAAACCCAGCTTGAATATGAGGATTACTATAAAATGAGTTTTCAGTTTGGTTTAGATTGTATAGCAATAATATAAACCCACCTGTGTTTCCAGAGAAGTTTAGGTAAGCGCCACCACCAACATATAAGTTGAAAACGTTAATTCGTTTGGAAACCAATTCTTCAACTCCCAGTGAATTGCGTTCATAAGAATAAGCATTTCGGTTCATGACTTCTGGTTCCACCTGTAAGAACACACCATTATACACTACATATCTATTTATCAGACTTGTGGCAATTACGTGATCAGCGTATCGCTGTAAGGTAAAAGGGTCTTTCCCGTACAAATAGGTGTACGATACCTTCATTGCAGATTGAAACCTTTCGGTAAAAGAATACCCAACGATTGGTGAAACTTGAAACATGCCTGCTCCCGATGCAAACCCTCCACCTAGACTTCCGCCAACAAAAATATTCTCAGTTTTAAAGAAGCGCTTTTTAGGTGGTTTCGTTTGTTGTTCAGTACTGTTTGTATCCGATAAATCAAATTGTTGACCAAAACCTTGTTTGATCGGTAATGACAACCCGACTAATAATGCGCTGATAATAAAATAATTTAATTTTTTTTTCACCTCCCAAAGGTACGCTATCACTACAAACTCAAAAATAATTTCAATTATTTTAAAATATTTTTTTTAAAAACATTGCGAGGGTAAAAAAGTTATTTACTTTTGCCGCCCCGTTTTACGGGAATAGTTCTAAAAGATATTCAAAGAGGTCATAATTTAACTGGGAAGTTCGGTTATCGCCAGAATATATAGGAAGAGTTTTTAGTCACTAAAAGCTAGTTACTAGAAACTCAAACCTCAAACAAAGTTTGAGAAATAAGTTCTTTGAAAAGATTGGAAGTAAATAAGAAAGGATAAGGTAGTAGAGATATTATTTTGTTATGAAATTCTTTTGAGATAGAGTCAGTATTAAACACTTTTATACAACGAAGAGTTTGATCCTGGCTCAGGATGAACGCTAGCGGCAGGCTTAACACATGCAAGTCGAGGGGCAGCATTACTGCTTGCAGTAGATGGCGACCGGCGGACGGGTGCGTAACGCGTATGCAACTTACCCTATACAGGGAGATAGCCCAGAGAAATTTGGATTAATATCCCATAATATCATAGAGCAGCATTGTTTAATGATTAAAGATTTATCGGTATAGGATGGGCATGCGTATGATTAGCTAGTTGGTGAGGTAATGGCTCACCAAGGCAACGATCATTAGGGGGCCTGAGAGGGTGAACCCCCACACTGGTACTGAGACACGGACCAGACTCCTACGGGAGGCAGCAGTGAGGAATATTGGGCAATGGAGGCAACTCTGACCCAGCCATGCCGCGTGCAGGAAGACGGCCCTATGGGTTGTAAACTGCTTTTATACAGGAAGAAACACTCCCTCGTGAGGGAGCTTGACGGTACTGTAAGAATAAGCACCGGCTAACTCCGTGCCAGCAGCCGCGGTAATACGGAGGGTGCAAGCGTTATCCGGAATCATTGGGTTTAAAGGGTCCGCAGGCGGTCAATTAAGTCAGAGGTGAAATCCCATAGCTTAACTATGGAACTGCCTTTGATACTGGTTGACTTGAGTTATATGGAAGTAGATAGAATGTGTAGTGTAGCGGTGAAATGCATAGATATTACACAGAATACCGATTGCGAAGGCAGTCTACTACGTATGTACTGACGCTGAGGGACGAAAGCGTGGGGAGCGAACAGGATTAGATACCCTGGTAGTCCACGCCGTAAACGATGGATACTAGTTGTTGGGCATTAGCTCAGTGACTAAGCGAAAGTGATAAGTATCCCACCTGGGGAGTACGGTCGCAAGACTGAAACTCAAAGGAATTGACGGGGGCCCGCACAAGCGGTGGAGCATGTGGTTTAATTCGATGATACGCGAGGAACCT
>CAKZKD010000027.1 GCA_937121175.1 uncultured Flavobacteriales bacterium | reverse complement strand
TGTTCCAAATTGTGTTCGATAGTGAAATTACCTTTATTCGGGTTAGGGAAAATACGCACCACATTAGCAACCGCATTTAGCCTCACCCCAGCAGGGTCAAAACAATTGAGGACGTTAGCTACAGTAGAATCCGTATTTACACAACCGTAAATATCTTGGTAAGTGTAGCGCACCAAATGTTCGCCAACTCCGACACCAGGAGCACCAGTTTCGAAAAGGATACCGTTAACACCCGCACCAGAATAGATACCACCAGAAGGAGTAGCCACAGGACAAGCCACTTGCTCATCTTCCAAACAAACCGTATCGGAAAAGCTGCCCAGCTGAACTAAAGGAAGTGGACGAACTAGAGCAAAGATGCTATCGCTGTACGTACAAGACTGAGGGGTAGTAAAGGTGTAAGTAATGGCTACTGCACCGTTTGAAACAACTGCTGGGTCTAGTTTACCAGCTGTAACACCTGTACCGCTAAACGTACCCCCAGTTGGTGTACCAACCAAAGTAACTAGGCTGTCATTTTCGCAACGCTCACCAATAGAATCGATTGTTAGGGCTTGGAATGCATAAATCTCTACCGAAAAGCTGTCCACAACTGTATTGCCCGAAGAATCTTCAACAGAAAATACATTCCAAGTAGTGCCCTGAGGGAATACCGAACCAGACACCAAACCTGCCGTTTGAACAATGGCTTTTGGCGCACAGTTGTCCGTTGCTGAGTTGCTGTAGGTAACTTCTGTTCCCGCAGCGGTAATCGCACAAACCTGAATTTTAGAATTAACCGTAAGTACAGGTGAAATGGTATCCAAAACCGTAATCGTTGCCAAAGACGAATCAACGTTTCCGTTCACGTCAACCCCGATTAAATACACCGTATTCGCTCCCGTGTTCGAGCAGTCGAAATTGGTATCGCTCAAAACAAGACTCGCTATCGTGCAATTGTCAGAAGAACTGTTGTTCACATCCGAAACAGCAACCGAAGACATACCAGAAGCATCCAAATACACCGTCACATTGTTCGTGTTGATAGTAGGTTTAATGGTATCTGAAACCGTAATGGTCGCCGAAGCAGAATCTACGTTTCCATTTACGTCAGTTGCAATTAAGTAAACCGTATTGCTTCCTGTATCAGCACATGAAAAGCTCGATTTAGACAAACTCAATGAAACTCCACAACTGTCGTAAGTACCGTTATCGACATCACTCGTAGTAATGCTAGCCGCTCCTGAAGCGTTTAAGTACAACGCTAAATTCTGAGTTGCTACTACTGGCTTAATCGTATCGATTATAGTTACTGTTGCCATGGCAGAATCTATATTTCCATTTACATCAACAGCAGTCAAATACACCGTGTTTGAACCAGTATCGGTGCATGTGTAATTCATGTTTGATAAACTCAATGTTGCTATTCCACAACTATCGTAACTTCCATTATTAATATCGCCTACTGCAATGCTACCCGCGCCCGAAGCGTTTAGGTAAACCGTTTTGTTTTGAACGAGTACTGTTGGTTTTATCGTATCCAATACCGTAACCGTTGCCACTGCTGAATCTACATTGCCGTTAACATCCGTTCCAATTAAGTAAATGGTATTACTTCCGGTATCCGAACAAGTAAACATTGTATTCGATAAAGCCAAACTTACTCCACAACTGTCGTAAGATCCGTTGTTGATATCGGCTGCGGTAATGTTTACTGTACCTGAAGCAGATAGATATGCCGTTAAGTTTTGCGCTACTACTATTGGTTTAATGGTGTCCAATACAGTAACCGTTGCTGTTGCTGTATCGGAATTTCCTTTCCAATCGACAACAATAAAGCGAACCGTATTCGCACCCGTATCAGCACAGTCGAAAGTTGTTTTATCAATAGCAAGCGAATCGATAAGGCAATTGTCAGCACTCATGCTATCTATATCGCTGGCTTGAATAATCGCCGAACCGGAAGCATTTAGGTAGGCAGTAATGTTTTTAACAACCGCTTGAGGGGCAATGTCATCAATTAATGGTACAAAAACCGAAGTGATGAGGAAGCAACCCTTGGCATCTTCTACTTTTACGTTGTACGTTCCCGTTCCAGCTCCTGTATATGACGTATCGGTTACAGGCGCTGGTGCCCCAAACCACAGGAATGTGTAATTTCTAGTACCACCTGTCACTACCGCGGTAAAACCACCGTCTTGTTCATTTGTACAGGTTTCATTGCTGTCAATTACAAAGTTTACTGAAATAGAATCGGGCTGTGTAATGGTGAATATTGCCGAATCGGTACACCCATTGGCATCCGTTATCAACACTTGTTGATTACCAGGAAGTAAACTATCCGCATTGGCCGTATAAATGCCCATTGCATTGGTATCGGTAACCGAACTCATATTTCCATTACCCCACAATAAGCTAAAATTCTTAGTACCGCCTGTTATGGTTGCAGTAGCGCCGCCATCGTTAGCACCATAACAACTTAGGTTGCTATCTACACTTGCAGTAATAACCAGTGAATCGGGTTGGGTTATGGTAATAGAAGTAGAATTGGTATCTCCTAAACTATCGGTTACCGTTACAAAGTAAGTTCCTATTGGAAGCCCTGTAAGCACGGTGCCTGTATCACTATTAGACCAAGCATAGCTATAGGGCGGAATACCGGCTTTTACTGAAGCCGTAAGACCTGCATCCGATAAGCCGTAGCAGCTTACGTTGCTGTCTAGTGTAATGGATACTCTTGGTGTTTTACATACTTCAACATAAATGGTATCGGTGTTCGTACACCCAGTTGCAGTATCAGTGGCGATAAGAATTACTAAACTCGAATCGGAACCAAAAGCGGAAGAAGCATTGCTTATTAATTGCAAACCACCAGTGGCTTTCATAACACTGGCTTTATTAGAGCTTGTTCCGTCTCCATAAGCAATGTAGGGTACGTTATTTCCGTCAATGGCCAGAGAGGGTTCATTTACTCTACCAGCAGAAAATCCAGTACTGCCTACCGTTACCCAGCTGGTTCCGTTAAACTTCATAACAGTTGCATTCTTAGAATTTGCTCCGTCTTGATACCCAATGTACGGTACATTATTGCCGTCAATGGCCAGAGAGGCGAAATCTGCTAGCCCAGCAGAAAACCCAGCGCTACCTAATACAACCCAGGTAGTTCCGTTAAACTTCATAACAGTTGCTTTGTTGGAATTTGCTGCGTCTCGATAACCAACATAGGGCATGTTATTACCGTCAATAGCCAGAGAGTTGAAAAAGGTATTCCCAGCAGAAAACCCAGCACTGCCTACCGCAACCCAGCTGGTTCCGTCAAACTTCATAACAGTTGCTTTGTTTGAATTTGCTACGTCTCGATAACCAACGTAGGGTACATCATTTCCATCAATGGCCAAAGAGGTGTAACTTACAGTTCCAGCAGAAAACCCCGCACTCCCTACAGTTACCCAGCTGGTTCCGTTATACTTTTGAACAGTAGATTTATTGGAGTTTGCTCCGTCCAAATAAGCAAGGTAAGGTATGTTATTTCCGTCAAAAGCCAAAGAGAGGTTATCTGCATACGCAGCAGAAAACCCAACAGTTCCTACCGTTACCCAACTTGTTCCGTTAAACTTTTGGACAGTGGCTTTGCCTGAGTTTGCATTGTCTTGATAAGCAATGTAGGGTACGTTATTGCCGTTTATTGCTAAAGAGAGATGATCTGCATTCCCGGCAGAAAGCCCACCAGTTCCTACAGTTATCCAGGTAGTTCCGTTAAACTTTTGGACAGTGGCTTTGTGGGAGTTTACTCCATCTGAATAAGCTAGGTAAGGTACGTTGTTTCCGTCAGTTACTAAAGTTGTATTACCTGTAGGTCCAGCAGAAAACCCAGCGCTACCAACTGTAATAAAACTGTCAAGTTCCCCAGGTTTGTTCCACTCATAAGTTACCCCTGTTTGCGGGGTTACGGTAAGCTGCACTGAATCGCCTAATGCATAACAAGCGGTATCGCCTTGGTTTATACTGGCGAGTACTTGTGTGGGCTCGGTAATTGAAAAAGTAGCCGTGTCCTTACATCCATTGGTGTCTGTAACAATTACATTTTGGCTGCCAGCTGCAAAGCCGCTTAACTGCGAACCAAAAGCGGTAGAAATAAATTCCCCTTCAATTTTAATATTGTCCAGTCCAAAATAGGCTCCATCTTGTTGGGATGAGATTCTTACACGAACATATTTTGCGGTATCAGGAACAGCAATACTTACCGAATCCCAACCACTGGTATTCTTGTTTAAGAACGTACCGCCAGTTGTAAAATTACTTGAAGAATCAAATAAAACTTCGTACTTCACGTATTGGCCAAGGCTGTAATTCTGGGCATAATAATGAAAACTTAAATTAACGTTGCTGTAATTTGATACATCAGCTGCATCAGTAGTTAAGTAGTGAGCAAAACTACCGCCTCCATTAGAATTCGTTAAATCTGCGCCTCCCCAAAAGTACAGACCAGAAGCAGCAGTTGTTTTACCTGTAATTTCTTGAACTACTCCCCAAAGGTTTCCAGTTCCAAAAGTAGAGTCACCATCAGTGTTGTAGCTAACTGGAAAATGGCTATACGATAAATTGTCAGATGCTAAAGCCTCAAAACTTTGTTCGTAAACTACGGTTGACGAACTACCGGAAACGGAACCACCAATAGTCGCGTTTGTGGTTTGTCCATTAGACCATAATAAATCATAAGCTGGAGTACCACCGTTAATAGTTGCTACTGCTGTACCATCCGATTCACCAAAACAACTGACATTACTACTAATTGTTGCTGTTACAGACAGACTGTCGGGTTGCGTTATTGTGATCGAAGTTGAATTCGTATCGCCCACACTATCGGTAACTGTTACGGTATAGGAACCAGCAGCTAAACCAAAAATACTAGCAGTAGTATCTGAATTACTCCAAGCATAAGAGTATGGCGTAGTTCCACCCGTTACACTTGCAGTAGCTGCTCCGTCGGACAACCCATTACAACTTACGTTAGAATCAACAGCAAGTGTAACAGAAGGACCAGAGGTTACTTCCACAGAATCGACTACAGTACAACCATTTTTATCGGTTACGGAAACCCTGTATTTTCCAACCATTAGGTTTGATGCTGTTGCACCGATAGCACCATTAATCCATACATAGTTGTAAGGGCTCGTACCTCCACTTGTAGATGTAGTTGCTGAAGCATCAGCGCTAGTAATTGTAGTGGCCATTGTGGCACTAGTAGAGGTCATTAAAACAGTAGGCTCCGTAACGGTAGCGGTATCTATGTCCGAACAACCTTTGCTATCAGTAATCGTAACCACATAAGAACCAGTCGCTAAGCCAGTAATACTAGCCGTTGTAGCTGAATTACTCCAAGCATAAGTATAAGTCGCGGTTCCGCCTGTTGCAGATGCGGTAACTTTACCGTTCGATAACCCATAGCATGATACATTGGTGACTATTGTTGCAGAGGCAACTAAGACATTGGGTTGGGTAATAACTATTGTGGCGCTATCTTTTATCCCTAAACTATCGGTTACCACAACTTTGTAGGTTCCTGTATCTAAACCTGAAATAGAAACTGTGGTATCTCCGTTTGACCAAGAGTAAGAATAAGGTGATTTACCGCCTGTAACTGAAACCGAAAGTGCTCCATTGGAAGAACCATTACATGATATCACTGAGTCAGTAGATATAGAGGTTTTAAGCCCAGAACTAGCCCCTTTGTACCAATAAAATGTCGTTGGATTCCAATGATTACATACAAGGTCAATAACACCATCACCATCTACATCTTTCATATCTATTGTGCCAAAAGCACCAAAGTCTGTTGTATCAAGAGAAGGAACTGGGTAACTAGTTCCTGGACTAAAATTGGCGAGCACAACGGAGCCTAAATTAGGGATGTACCTTATAAAACCCGCTTCATTCATAAAAAACATATCTAAATCGCCATCTTCATCAAAGTCAATGAAACGTGGAGTTGCTGTTAAAAAACTCGTTTCAATCCACGGTACTGGAAATGGGTTATGTGGTTTGCCAGGGCCATTGGTGGCTTTGCCGTAAACCCGAACATAGTGTGGTGCGTATATGGTGCCAATATTTAAAAAGTAACTGATAGAGTCGCTTCCGGCACAAACAATGTCCAGGTCTCCATCGCCATCTATATCTACCGGTGAAATGTGTACGAACTCAGATACTTGTTGAAATTGAAGCCCTTGAATAGTATCCAAAGTAAAAACAGCATTATACTTCGTTCCAATATTTCTATAAAAGTGAATGTCATCCAATTTGTGAGTTCCATTGGGGGCCCATCTTGACCCTACAAACAAGTCTAAGTCTCCATCTCCATCAATATCCACCAATGTTGGTCGGACTTCATTAGTAGGTTGGTTTGGGGTAATATGGATGCTGTCCAGGGTAAAAATTGTACCTGTATCTAATTTCCAGTTAGGGCTAGTTGCACTTCCTTTATTTCGAAAGAGAAATAGTTTTCCCTTATTAGAACCAGAAATCAGGTCTAAATCTCCATCATTATCAATGTCAGCCAATTCTACGGAGCCAAAACGGGTTGGATTGGTTGGCAGGGTAGCCGAGTCTAATCCAGCCGGGTGGGTTGCCATAATATTTATAAAACTGTCGGGGTAGTCGTCGGTTAAAGGCGGCTCTATCAAAGTAACAGAATCAATTTTTGTAGTAGAACTACTGTCGGTAACCGTAACTATGTATGTGCCCGGGCTAAGGCCACCAATAGAATCGGTAGTTGCACCTGTACTCCACAAATAAGTGTAGGGGGTTGTGCCTCCAGAAGCGGTTACCTTTATTGCGCCGTTATTGGCTCCGTTAGTTGTTATATAAGACGTGCTTAAAGAAATAGACAAGGCTGGTGGCCCTGGAGAAATCTCCGTTACAAAAATTCTTGTTGAGTCAACAATAAATTTGTCGCAAGCTCCTACCGAGTCAATAGCAACAGCCAAATTTCCAGTAAATGTTGCGGTATAGGTTATCATTGGCATTAGACTGCCAGTTCCGCAGCCATTATCATCAAAGCCAACAATAGGTCCAGATAAACCATTAAATGTACCAGCAACCGTTTGGGTATCGTGGTAAAGTGTCAAAATTGGGTCAAAACCTACTGTATCAGGATGAGGATTCCAACCGGAGGTATTAAGAGCGTTAGAGCCATGAGCATAATGGGTATTACAAAGAGAAATCACATACTTTTTACCCGTAGTTACTTTAACATGGTGGTAATCTCCTCCCCATGTACCACCTACATTACGCACGGTATCACCAATTCCAGTTGGAGTAAGCTCGAATTTACCAAAATTTTCGAAATTATTGCTTGGAATAGGGCATTGTGCGTCACTGGTTTTTACGACAACCAATAAGGCGAAAAGAACGAAACTTGAATAGAATAATTTTTTCATAGAATGCTTTTTTATACTGAATATCTATTTACAGCATTGTGGTGCACATTGGTGCATTAAAGTGCAATACTAAATTCTGTGAATCGATAGAAAAAAAAATTGTTCTGTTCGCACTTATACGTGTTCTAAACGTATGGTTTTTCGTTGTGAGATTTTTTGGATAGTTAATGTTGGCTTGGTCATCTGGGTGTGTTTTTAGCGTAAAAAATACTTATTGATACGCCAAGAACGGAGCCCGTGAAATTGACTAAACTTTAGTCTCTTTAATGTAATTTAAAATGAACTGTTGAAGTATTTAGGGCAGTTGAATTAGCCGAAGAGTTCCATGATTTTCGGTAACCAGTATAGATTTGTTTCTGGCCTCAATAATTTCTAAGTCTTTAATGTCCCCTGATATATTGATTCCGCTTTTTAGGTTTGGAATCGATACAAATTCACCTTTACCATTCCCCAAAAGGACCAAGCCATAAGAGGCATCGTGTCTAGCCGTTTCAATTTCTGCACTGTGCATGTTTCCGCTAAGAATGATGTCTAGATTTTCGTCTTTGTTTACATCCCATGGAACAACGGCATTCACAGCCGATAGCTGTGCCATATTTGGTAAGGCGGTTGTTTTAAATTGATTGTTCCCAAGGTTTTCTATGTAAGAAGTGGCTAGCCAATTTGCTTCTTTAAAATAGGCTTTTGAAAGTTCATCGCCGTAAACATCAAATAGGGTCGATTTTCCAAATAAATTGTAGGTGCTAATTTTTTTCGATACGCTGGGCATTTGTTGAGACGAACAAGTTCTGCCACGAACAGGATAACAATCTCCATTGGAATGGTAACCCAAGATAATATCGTGGCTTCCATTTTTATCGAGGTCGCCAGCATATACCTGAATCGGTCCTTCGTTTACTTGGTATTTCGAATTTAGGCCTAAATTTCCGGCTACAAAATCAATATCTCCATCCTTGTCAAAATCGCCAGCTGATAGGGAATACCACCATCCTACGTTTTTATCTAATCCAGTTGTTTTGGTGATGTTAGTGAAAGTGCCATCAGTATTTTCAAAAATGGTAATCGGCATCCATTCTCCGGTAATGATTAAATCTTGGTCATTGTCGTTGTCAATGTCTGCCCAAATGGCATCGGTTACTAGGCCAAGATTTTTAAACTCGGGCGCTAGTTTTTCAGAAAGGTTTTTAAAACTTCCGTTTTCATTGGTCAGTAAATACGAGGACGGCGCAAGAGGATATTTCCCCGGGGTTATTCTTCCTCCAACGAATAAATCAAAATCCCCATCGTTGTCAAAATCGCACTTAGTTACTATGCCTGAGCTGGTTGTATTCGGTGGGAGAGCTTTTGGATTGTAGCTGAACGCTCCGTTGCCATCATTTATATACATCCGGTCTTGGTAATTATTGGAACCTGCATCCCATTCGTTGCTTCCACTTGCTACGTATAAGTCCAGGTCATTGTCGTTATCAATGTCCATAAAAATACTACTCATGTCTTCTTGCACAGCATGGGCTTGCCAAGGTTGACTTGTCGCTTTTATGAACCGGTTGTTTTTTTGCTGCAGGTACAATACTCCAGCTTGTTGCGATGCGCTTCCGACAAAAAAGTCTTCCAATCCATCGTTGTTTACATCACCAACTGATACAAAAGGACCCAATTGAGAATAGCGGTGCGGCAACAATATTTCGCGGTCGTAATCCTCATAGTATACTTCTTGGTGTTTGAAATCGATTCCGGACAAAGTGGTAATGTCTTGAAATTGCGATTGGTTTTTATTTACCTCGTTATTGGTGCTTTTTGTTTTTGTATCAGCATGATTTAATGTTAAGGTTTGGTTTCCATCAACGTTCTTCAGTTTCGATTCTTTTCCATCAGGCCAAGTAATTTTTAGTAATTCAATTTTCGTTTGATTGCCAAGGCCAAAATGAATAATGGGTTCGGAAGAGGACAAAAACCCATGGCTCAAATTAAGTTCGGCATATTGGGTGTCGGTTTTGGTAACGAGCATGGCCTTACTTCCAATTCCACAAGTATTTTGCTGCCCTCCTTTTAATTGAATACGCAGGTAATTAGCATTCTCGGTTCGATTCTCGAAAACTGAGGCGTGGTCTTCGAGGTTGTTTACCACCAAATCTAAATCCCCATCGTTGTCTAAGTCTGCATAGGCCGAACCGCTGGAGAATCCACTGTATGTGAGTCCCCAATCTGCGTTGCTCTTTTTAAAAGTTAGGTTGTCTTTATTTTGAAAAACGTAATTGTCTATCGGTTTGCTGGGTATTTGTTCGGTAATTTCTTCGTAATGCTCTTCAATGTATTTTAAACTTAAACCAGCAATCGATTTTTGGAAGTCGTTGTTTCTTAAATCCCGTTTGATACCGTTGGTTATATAAATGTCTTTGTTGCCGTCGTTGTCCAAATCGCAAATTAGTGGAGACCATGACCAGTCGGTATAGGCTACTCCCGATAATTCAGCAATTTCGCTAAAGCGGTTTTGACCTCGATTGAGCTGCAACACATTTTGCATGTATTGCAAGTGTCTGCCCAAACCAAAATTGGTGTAGAAAGCTTGAATGTCCATTCCTTGCATGTTGGTCTTTTTTCGGAAATTATCTTCCGCCATCATGTCCAGCACCAATAAGTCAGTACGGCCATCATTGTTAATGTCCGCTGCATCACTTCCCATAGAAAACTGAGATATGTGTTTCATAGAGGTATGAATATCATCTCTAAAAGTACCGTCGCCGTTATTTAGGTAATAGTGGTCGGGCTCTGAGTAATCGTTAGCTACATAAATATCTGGCCAACCGTCGTTATTGAAATCGGAAACGGAGGCACTTAGCCCAAATCCATAATTCCTAAGCCTTGCGCCATTAGTAACTTCGGTGAATTTATTATTACCGTCGTTCCTGAACAGTTTATCGGTTTGGGCATCTGTTGGATTTTGAGCCTTGGTTAATCGCGTTTTTATAAAATCACCAAATCCCAAGGGGTGATTTACGACATAAACATCGAGGTCGCCATCTTTATCGAAATCAAAAAACGCAGCGTGGTTGGTTCTCGCGTCGTCAGCAATCCCAAATTCTTCTGCTCGTTCGGTAAATGATAAATCGCCGTTGTTGATGTAAAGCAAATTTTTTAATTCTTCTGAAGAGGCTTCGGCTCCACCCGATTGACAAACGTAAATATCCAACCAACCGTCACCATTTACATCGGCCATAGTTACACCGGTGGTCCAACTTTTTTTTCCTGCAACATTCGAAGACTGAGTAATGTCCTCAAACGTTAAGTTTCCTTTGTTGAGATAGAGCTTATTCTCCACTTGGTTTCCGGTAAAGTAAACATCGGGCAATCCGTCATTATTAATATCACCCACGGCAACTCCTCCGCCGTTGTAAATATTGAAGAAGTTGAAACAGTTGAACGTTTGGTCTTCTTTAATAATGCGGTTAGAGAAGTTTATTCCGGTAGCTTCTGGCGAAGCTACTTCAAATGAGGTCTTTGGTTGCTGAGTGCTAGTGGTCGATTGTTTTTCTGGCGGGTTTGTGCATGCCGCAAGCATGGAAACAACCAGAACAAACGGAAAAATTTTATTGAAATTCATTGCACGAATTAGAGTCCGCAAAATTAGAGCATTCTGATTCAAGAAATTTTGTTGCTTAGAACGGCTACTTTGCAGTTTAGAACAGAAACAGAGTAGTTTGGAACAATTAGAAGCTTACAGTTGGATTGCGTTTCGAAGAGAAACCGGAACTAACAATTCCGCTATATTTTATTGAGCTTGGCAACCAATTCTTCTCGTTGATTTTTTCCCAGCGGAATGGCAGTGTTTCCTAGAAATAAATCGTTGTGGTTTACACCTTCTAAATAATCAAGGTTTATGATGTAACTACGGTGGCACCTATAGAAAGTATTATCCAATTTGGGTAAAAAATTATTTAGACTTCCCCGGACTATGTGCTTGTCGGTCTTGGTAATAATCTCTACGTAAACGTGTTCGCTTTTGATGTACAGAATGTCTGAAAAATTGATACGCTTAAAAATGCGGTCCTCTTTAAAAAACAAAGCGTTTCGGATAACCATTTTTTCTTGGTCAATGAGTCGCTCTTGCTTTTTTGAGAAATTATAAAGTGCTAATTCAATCGAAGTGTACAGCTCTTTTTCGTTAAAAGGTTTGGCTAGGTATGCATAGGGCTCGGCTTTTATGGCTTCATTGAGGGTAACACCATCCGTATTAGAGGTAAGAAAAAGAAATGGAATTTTATAAATTTCATTGATTTTATTGGCAATATCAACACCGCTTTTTTTTCCGGTCAATTGAATGTCTAGAATGGCAACATCTATAGGTTCGGTTTCAAGTAATTCAATTGCTTCGGTGTAGTTGGTAGCAGGTTCAAGCACCTCATATCCCATTTCTTCTAGCGTATCGCAAATGTTATCAGCAATAATAATTTCATCTTCAACTACAAGTACGCGAACCTTGCTCATAAAAAGTAAATAAGTTGCTTACAAAATTACAAAGAATTAAAAAAGAATGTTTCCAAACTGCCTAGTCGAGTTCGCCGCGGCCAGTAGAACTTAGAAAAGATACTTCAAATACACTTCCGTTGTTGAACGAATAATTCATTGAACCTTGCAATTGTTTAGATAATCTCCTTATCAATCGCAGCCCGAGGCTTTTGGCTTTTAATGGGTCAAAAGATTCAGGTACTCCTTTTCCGTTATCTGCAACTCGCAAAACAAATTCTTCCTCATTAATTTTTTTCAATTCCACTTCTAGCTTTTTCTCTAAATCCGAAAACCCGTATTTAAAAGCATTGGTAATAAGTTCATTTAATATAAGCCCAAGGGGTATTGCGGTATCAATATCCAAATGATGATTTTCTGCATTTATCGAAACGTTGACCTCATTATTAGGGTCGTACATATTCGTAATTTCATTGGTTAAGGTTTTTATATAGTTGTTGAAGTCAATGGTTAATTCTTCGTTTTGGTACAACCGTTGATGAATAATAGCCATTGATTTTACTCGGTTTTTCCCTTCTATTGCGAGCTCTTTTGCTTTTTCATCTTCAATACCTTTAGATTGCATTTCCAATAAACTTGAAACGATTTGGAAGTTGTTTTTTACTCGGTGGTGAATTTCTTTGAGGAGCAGTCCTTTTTCCGCATCTCGTTTCTCGATTTCTGCTCGTTGTTTTTCAATTTCATGGTTCTTTTTTGATAAAGCCTTTCGCTGTCTAATGGTTATTGCCAATGCTATTAGAATTAGGGACGAAAAGACTCCAATGAAAACGGAAATTAAAAATGCTTTTTCTGATTTATTCTTTTCTACTTGAATTGCTAGGTTTTTTTCTTTTTCTATTTCTCGAGTTTTAAAATTGGCAATGGATTCTGACAGTTGTTCAGAATAAGTTTGACTATTCACCTCAACCGCTTTGTGCATGAATTTCATAGCCATGGTAAAAGAATTATTAGCTTCCAACGCTCTAGCCAAATCTAAAAGTAGATAATACTGCTCATTGGGGTTAATAAATTGACTAGCTTCCGCCCAAGTCTTTTCGGCAAACTCCTCAATAGACTGGACTTCAAATGAGGTGAATACCTTATCTTTATTTTGGGGGGTTAAATCGGAGGAAGCTAAATATTCCGCAAAAAACGAATAACTTTCTAGCTTCGATCCTGGGTAATTATACAGCAGAAATAGCAATTCCAGAACTTCATCCCCATTGCCCCCCTGAAAGGTCAAGCCATTTATTAACTGACTTAAATTTGTACTGTAGTTTTGACTTTTACTAGGCCGATTCCTTTCAATTTCAAAACACCTGCGACTAGTTTCAATAAACTTATCCAAATCTTTATTTGCGACAAATACATCGCATTGGTGGGTTAAGCCAGCCGTTATTAAATTGGTGTCTTTATGCAGTACACCAATCTCATATATTTCTTTTGCAAACCGCATCGATCTATCATAGTCTTTATTAATGTAAGACAGAATTACATCATGAGTTTTCACATACGCTAGGGCAATTTCTGCTTCTTTATTTTGTTCAAATGAGTTTATGTATGCGATAACTTCATCATAGCGTTCTTGAGCCTTACCGAAAGCTTCGTGGTTTCTCAATCTGTTTAATTGGAGGTTTTTCAGCTTTATGTATTCTAGGCTAATCGAACCAACACTTGGCATTTGAACGTACCGTTGAACAAATGAATCTGCAACCAAATAATTCACCTTCTTATTGGATAAGAAAATTCCTCCAACTGTATAAAAATCTAATGGTCTTGCCTTATTCGTACTAAAGACCTTTACTAGGTTTTTGCTAACCCTAGTATTTGAAGCCTCAGTTTCCAAAAGCAACCTAAGAGCAGAATCGACTTGTCCGTTAGAAATGTGCAACTCGATTTTTGTGATTAAAGAATCTTGAGCTTTAGCAAATGTTAGATTCACTATTAGGCATAAAAAGAAAGAAAAATAAAGACGGACAGAATTCATGAAATAGAGTTTGTTTTACGAAAATAATTTTTATGTCATTGTTTAATTGGTTTAATTTAGAATCATTATAGTAATAATTGGGCTCAAAATATTAAGCTTTCCATTGATGTGCTTTACTTAATAACTTTGTCTTTTTGCCGTGTGTTCCATAACAACGTATTAAATGAACTTCCTTGACCCAGCACTTTGGGGCCTTTTTCTGAATTCGTTTCTGGCAGCAACCATTCTGCCGGTAGGTTCAGAACCTTATTTGGCTGGTTTAATTCTTACCGATTATCCGCCCATTCAATGTTTAATTTACGCCTCAATTGGCAATACTCTAGGAGGAGTAACCTCATTTTATATTGGCAGATTAGGCAAGTGGAATTGGATTGAGAAATACCTAAAAATAAAAAGAGAAAAAGTAGAAAGCTTTAGTGAAAGAGTGAATCGTTATGGCGTTTGGACGGCGTTCTTGACTTGGTTGCCTTTTATTGGCGACCCTATTGCCGTAGCACTCGGTTTTTTTAGAGTTAAAGCCGTTCCAGTTTTTATTTTCATGTTTATTGGAAAAACGTTGCGGTATGCAGGGCTCATTTATTTAGTGTTGCAAGGGGTAAGTTCGTAGCTCACCACAAGCTCATTTAATAGTCGTTTCCCGAATCGCTTTTCTCGTTCAATAGATAATTGAGTAGATGCAAAAAGTGCTTCGTATTCCGGGAGTGAGTTATTTTGAGTAGCATTTAATATTCTGAACGACCAATACATAAACCCTATTAGTAGCGATTGAAAAATGCCGTTTCCTTTTCTGAAATCAGTCACCAAAATTTTACCAGAGGCACTCAAGTTTTTAGAGGCGATTTTCAGTAAGTGTTTTCTGTCCTTTTCTATGAGTAAATCCAGAACAAAAGGAATCAAAACAAAATCAAATTTGATGGAAGAAGACCAAGTTAGAATGTCTTCGATATAGAAATCAATCCGTGCAGTATCGTTTAGGTTAAGTTTCGTTTTTGTGATTTTAACCATTCCTTCCGACAACTCTACGCAGCAAATTCGAGCATCAGGAAACTTCTTTAAACAAAACAAGAGGAGCTGACCGGTTCCGCCGCCAATAATTAATATGATTTTAGGGTGTCGGTCAGTACTGGAAAGTCGTTTAAGGTAGTAGGTTTGGGCTGTAAAAAGTAAATCACCGTAAACCAGTTTGACTAAAAACTGATAGTACGGTGCAAGTAGATTATAGCCATTGAAACTCACTCAGAATCGTTTGCAGCAAAAGTGCCTATATTTAGAGTTATCAACAGTTCAAAAGCGTTATTTACACAAAAAGGTGTTCTAAATCCTCCTTAGAATAGCGGTACTTCTCTTTTAATTCGGCTTCTCTAACGAATTTAAAAGCGCCGTTGTTCAACAGAAGAAAATTGTTTTTTCCCTTTTCAACTCTAGCTTTCTTTCTGATTTTAAAATTTGTGATTCTTCTTAACGTCATTGATATTTAATTTGACGCGAAAGTACGCATTAAATCAATGTAAATCAAGTACTTGCTTGAGTCCAGTGTTAAGAATTTTTGCACTTTGTGTTAAATTTTCAACACTGTGGGCTTCCGATACAAAACCAACCTCATATCCGGAAGGACCCATGTAAACACCATTTTCTAAAATATAGCTATACAATTCTATAAAGAATTCCATTTTTCCACCGTCAATCTCATCGGCTTTCATCACACGATTTGAGCTGAATGTTAACCAGAAAATAGAACCCGCTTGCTGCATGTGAAAACCTGATTCTGCTGGTATTCCGTCAGTTACTTGTTCTATAAAGAATTTTGTTTTTTCCTCTAGGTTTTTGTAGAAACCAGGCTTCAAACATTCTTTTAGAGTAGCATATCCCGCACTCATGGCTACGGGGTTTCCAGACAAAGTTCCTGCCTGATAAACTGGTCCATCTGGTGCTACTGTTCCCATAATTTCTTTGCTCGCTCCATAAGCACCAACAGGTAAACCACCACCAATAATTTTTCCGTAGGTAATAATATCAGGCTGAATGTCGTACAAACCAGCCGCTCCTTCAAAACCAACTCTAAACCCACTTATTACTTCGTCGAAAATCAATAGAATGTCATTTTCTTTCGTGATTTTTCTGATGAACTGTAAGTATTCTACATCTTGAATGAGTAGTCCATTATTAGCCGGAATAGGCTCAATAATAATACAAGCTAAATCATCGCCGTGGTCGGCTATTGCTTGTTCAATTGCTTCTTTGTTATTCAACGGAGCAACCAAAGTTTCGTTGGTGTAAGCTTCTGGAATACCAGCCGATGAAGAAGTTCCTAAGGTTACCAAACCAGAGCCTGCATTTACCAAAAGAGCATCCATGTGGCCGTGATAGCAACCTTCAAACTTCAAGATTTTGTTTTTCCCAGAATATCCTCTTGCCAAACGTAAAGCAGACATTACCGCCTCAGTTCCGGAACTCGTAAATCGTATTTTTTCAATGAAGCGATTGTTCGAAATAATTAAATTACCCAACTGATTTTCTTGAGCTGTTGGAGCGCCAAAAGACGTTCCATTGTCCAATGCTTCAACAATAGAATCACGCACTCCACGGTGGTTGTGACCTAAAATAAGTGGCCCCCAAGAACAACAGAAATCAATGTATTCGTTGCCATCAACATCATGAATAATTGCGCCATTTCCTTTTTCAATAAAAATCGGGTCACCTTTCACAGAACGAAATGCACGTACGGGTGAATTAACACCACCCGGGAATAAGTCTTTTGCCTTTGAATATAATTTGTCAGAATTTGTTCTAATCATCGCGTTGAAACTCTTTTATTTATTAGCCTTTGCTATTTTTGAAGGATTGCAAAAATAACCTTATTAAAGGGGATGTTGCAGTGTGGAAAAGTAAAACGCGAGTTACGTGTTTTACCTGTCATTCTGAACTTGTTTCAGAATCTCACACTACTAATTCAATCGAGATGCCGAAATAAATTTAGCATGCCGTATGGAATTAGGTTGCCATCTCCTCAAAAAGAGACAAAAAAGTTACCTAATGGATTTCAAATGGTCTAAAGAATTTGCTCAAAACTTGGATAACCAAGACGAATTAAGTGCATATAGAAATGAGTTTCTTTTTCCGCAACACAACGGTGAAAACTGTGTGTATTTTACCGGAAACAGTCTTGGATTACAGCCAAAAGGCGCACAAGCGGCGTTGCAGCAAGAGCTTGACGATTGGGCAAAATATGGTGTTGAGGGTCATTTTGAAGCTAAGAACCCATGGTTTGCTTATCACGAAATGTTTGCGGAGCCTCTTTCTGAGATAGTTGGAGCTTTGCCAACCGAGGTAGTTGCCATGAACGGGTTAACGACCAACTTGCATTTGATGATGGTTTCATTCTACCAACCAACCACAGAACGATTCAAAATTATTTGTGAAGGCAAAGCATTTCCTTCTGACCAATACGCTTTAGAGACACAGGTGAGACATCACGGTTTAAATCCTGATGAGGTTTTGGTGGAACTAGAACCAAGAGAAGGGGGGCATACTATAAGAACAGAAGATGTTTTGAAAACAATTGAAGAGGTTGGCTCTGAATTGGCTTTAGTAATGATTGGAGGTGTGAATTACTACACGGGTCAGGTTTTTGAAATGCAGAAAATTACTGAGGCAGCTCAAAAGCAGGGAGCTTTCGTCGGATGGGACTTGGCACATGGTGCTGGCAATATTCCCGTTCAATTACACGATTGGAATGTAGATTTTGCCTGTTGGTGTTCTTACAAGTATCTCAATTCTGGGCCAGGAAGTATTTCCGGTGTGTTCGTGCATCAAAGGCATTGCGAAAATCCAGACCTAAATCGTTTTGCGGGTTGGTGGGGGCACGATAAAGAAACTCGCTTTTTAATGGAAAAAGGGTTCAATCCTATCCCTACGGCAGAGTCTTGGCAATTGAGTAATGCACCTGTGTTAGCAATGGCAGTGCATAAGGTGGCAATTGATTTGCATTCGAAAATTGGAATGGCGGCGCTTAGAAAAAAATCATTGAAATTGACCAGTTATTTGGAGTTTTGCATCAATCAAGTTTCAGTAAAACATTCGGATTCTGCATTTGAAATCATTACCCCTTCAAATCCTAATGAACGTGGTGCTCAACTTTCAATTTTGGTGCATGGGCATGGAAAACAGTTATTTGATTTCTTAACTAAAGAAGGCGTAATCGCCGATTGGAGAGAACCTAACGTAATTCGTATAGCACCTGTTCCAATTTATAACTCGTACGAAGATTGTTATCGTTTTTCAGTAATATTAGATGCTGCAGTTAACGCCTAATTTATGGATTGGATAATAGAAACAGAACGATTTTACATGCGAGAGTTAAAGGTTACAGATGCCAATATGTTTTATGCTCTGAACCTTGACCCAGAAGTTACTCGATATACTGGTGATACCGCATTTCACAGCATAAGTGAAGCTATGGATTTTTTAGATAATTACGACGATTACCAGAAGCACGGTTTCGGTCGTTGGGCAGTTATTGATAAAGAATCTAGTGAAGCTTGGGGTTGGTGTGGACTAAAAAAGCGCGATGACGGCATAGTCGATATGGGTTACCGTCTTTTTCAAGAGAAATGGGGTAAAGGCTGCGCTACCGAAGTTGGAAAGGCTTGTGTCAAATACGCTTTTGAAGAGTTGAAATTGGAAGAGATTATTGCTGAAGCAGTCGCAGAAAACAGCGCCTCGTTTAGAGTAATGAAACGTTTGGGTTTCGAGTTTTGGAAAGAGGGAGAAGACCATGGATTTAAAACCAATATTTATAAGATGACAAAAGATGACTATGCCAATGGGTAATGTTGAGCAATGTCAACTTTGGGAAGAAATGGTAAGCCTAAATTTGAACGCATAAATTGCTGATTTGTTAAAGGTATTTGGCATATTATTATTTGGCGTTGTTATGGTTCGCATCTTTTCTAAGATGGCCAATAAAGGCCCACGGAAAAGCAATTATTTTAAGAAAAAATTTGACGAGTAGTATGGAAAAAGCACTGGTAGTTGGAGCGGGATTAGTTGGTAGTTTGCAGGCGGTAATGTTGGCCAAAAAAGGTTATCAGGTTGATGTTTACGATCGAAGAGGAGACATTAGAGATGTTGATTTTATTGGTGGCCGTTCTATCAATTTAGCTTTATCCAACAGAGGTTGGAAAGCCTTGGAAATTGCAGGTATTTCTGAAGAAATAAAACAGATTTCAATTCCAATGTACGGTCGGAAAATGCATGCTGTTGATGGAGAAATTACAGACCAAGCCTATGGAAAAGAAGGTGAGGCAATTTATTCAGTTTCGCGCGGTGAATTGAATAGAAAATTAATTTTAAAAGCAGCCGAACACGAGAACGTAAACCTACACTTCGATAAAAGATGTGTGGATTTGGACGTAAGAAAAGGTGAAATTGCTTTTCAAGATGCTAACTCGGGCGAAATGATGATGACTGAAGCTTCGCGAATTTACGGAACGGACGGAGCGTTTTCGGCGGTTAGAACGAGACTTCAAAAGACAGATCGATTCAATTATTCGCAGACGTATTTGCGCCATGGTTACAAAGAACTAGTAATTCCTGCAAATGAAGATGGCTCGCACCGAATGGACAAGAATGCTTTGCACATCTGGCCACGAGGCGAGTTTATGCTCATTGCGTTACCGAATTTAGACGGAAGTTTTACGGTTACGTTATTTTTTCCTTTTGAAGGAGAGACGTCTTTTGCTAGCTTAGACACGGATGAAAAAATCATGAATTTTTTCAAGGGAACATTTCCAGATACAATTGCATTGATGCCAACTTTGATTCAAGATTATCATGAGAACCCGACAGCTTCTTTGGTAACCGTTCGATGCGACCCATGGAACTACGGAGATAAAATTTTGCTTATGGGTGATTCTGCGCATGCGATTGTTCCATTTTATGGTCAAGGTATGAACTCAGGTTTTGAAGATTGTTCTGAATGGTGGCGTTTATCCGAAAAGCACGGTGAAAATTGGGGCGCATTCTTCAAAGAATTTTCTGCGATAAGACAGCCAAATGGTGATGCAATAGCAGATTTAGCTCTGCAGAATTACATTGAAATGCGCGATTTGGTTGGAGATGAAATGTTTTTATTGCGCAAAAAAATTGAGAAAAAAATCTATTCGAAGTATCCGGATAAGTGGGTGCCTTTATACAGTATGGTAACGTTTAGCCATACGCCTTATTCAGATGCACTAGCAACTGGTAAAAGGCAAGAAAAAATCATGAATCCAATAATGGTGCGTCCAGACATTAGAGAAGTTTGGGATTCAGAAGAAATTGAGCAAGCAATTTTGAGTCAACTATGAGAATAGGAGTACTGCTTTTGGCCTTTTCGTTGTTTCTCATAGATGGTTCAGCGCAAGGATATAAACGGAAAAAACAAGATGCATTCCCTCAAACACCACGGTTCGAAAAAACGGGTTGGTACTTTGGGTTAGGTGCAAATTATTCATTAAATGTTCTTCATGTAAAAGAAGCGGAAGGTACTGTTGTTGGTGATTCTAGTTTTATCACCAACTCTAACCCTATTGGTCAGGTTGGTGCTTTTGCCGAGTTTGGTCGGTATCATTTAATCGAGAATTTGTATTTTTTTAGGTATTGGAATTATGGGATTAATTACCGTTGGGTGAGAGGGAAGGAAGGATTCGAAAATCAACTGAAAACACCACTTGCCGAAATACCTTTAGGTTCGGGAGAGAACACGTTCTCAGATCATTTTTTAAATGCCCATGTCGAAATTAGCGGAGTCAATAGATTGTCTGATAAAACTTTCTTGCAACATACAATAGGCGGTCAAGTCGGCTACGGACTTATTTCAAATAGATCTTACAGCACAAATTTGCCCGGGCTTGAAGAAAAAACTCAAAATAGGCTAAATTCAAACTTGTACTACAGATTTGGTTGGGGGGTAAGAGCCTCCAAGAAGTTGATTATTGTGCCATCGATTGAAGTGCCAATTTTGAATATAAACTCATTCAATTCTGGACGATTTGACATGCCGTATTTCAATAGCCATTATTGGCCAATTACCTTTTCTGTTCGCTTCTTCTTATGCAGACCTTATCGAATGAAAAGTTGTCCGCCAGTTGACGCTATTGGTCTTCCAGAAGGTTTTGATACGGAAGAGCCGAATAAATAATTATTGTAAAAACGGATTCGTCGCTTTCTCTTCTCTCAAAGTAGTTTTTGGTCCGTGACCTGAATATACCACACGATTTTCATCGAGTTTCATGAGTTTGTTTTTAATAGAATCCATTAAAGTATCCATATCGCCACCGGGTAAATCAGTTCGCCCTATTGAACTTCTAAAGAGTACATCTCCACCTAAAATCCAATTGGCTTCACTGCACTCAAAAACTACATGACCTGGGCAATGTCCAGGTAAAAAGTGTACTTCAAATTTGGTCGCACCAAACGAAATAGACTTTCCTTCTTCTAGGTTGTATTCAGGTTCTGGAGGTGTTTCCGTTCCCGGAATTCCATAGGCGGAAGCCATTGCATCAAATCGCTCGTAAACGGGACGGTCAAGCTCATGAACTTGTGGAATTAAATTCCAAGTTCTGGCAACGTAAGCGTTGCCAAAAACATGGTCAAGATGGCTGTGCGTATTCAGTAGCATAACAGGTTTTAAATCCTTAGATTCAATCCAGTTTTTAAGTTCCTCTTTTTCTCGTTGTTCGTAACAACCTGGGTCAACAATTACGCACTGTTTTGTGTCATCGTAAACGACATACGTGTTTTCTTGGAACGGACTAAAAACAAAGGATTTTAAATACGTGGACATTTCGTTTATAAATTTTAAGTCATCAATGCGCTATAAGTGGCTATACTAGAAGCAAAAATACATTTAATGACTACCTTTACTGCCCTTTATTTTACGCACTATTGAAACCATTTAAGCTTCTTCTATCTGCTTTTGCGATTTGCTTGATACTCTTGCCACAAGGTCTGAAGGGGCAATTCAATAATGGAATGCGGATGAATTTTGGTAAAAACCGAGTTCAACACGAGCAGTTTTTCTGGACATACTATGAGTTTAAAGACTACACCATTTATCAGTATCGAGGTGGTGAAAAATTGTCGGAGTATGTAGCTCGAAATTATCGCTCCAATTTGCGCTCAATTGAGAAGAAAATTGGCTATGCATTTTCAGGAAATCTCAATTTCATTCTCTATAACAAGCTTTCTGAGTACAAACAGAGTAACATAGACTTTGACGATTTGGAGACAGGAACAGGAGGTGTTACCGAAATTTCAAGTTCAAACGTATTCCTGTACTTCGAGGGCGACTACAACAAGTTCGATTTGCAAATGCGCCAAGGACTTTCTCAAATGTTGGTGAATCGAATGTTTTTTGGAGATAATTGGAAAGAAGTGATTAGAAATGCAACCCTACTCACCATTCCAAAATGGTACACAGATGGTTTGGTTTCGTACATATCTGAGCCTTGGAGCGTTGAGATTGACAATCGTGTTAGGGATGGGGTAATGACTAAAAGATTCAAAAAATTTAATCACCTAAACGAAACAGATAGAACGTACGCAGGTCACGCAATTTGGAATTACATTGCTGAGGTTTATGGGCCAGAGGTTATTCCAAACGTCCTGTACATGGCACGTGTGAGCAGAAGTATAGAAAGTGGGTTCTTGTTCGTTTTAGGGGTTTCTCTCAACGATCTCACGCGAGATGCCTGGTTGCATTATCAAGTTAAGTACGACATGGAAAACAAGACGGAAAGTTTTCCTGAAGAGAGCGAACTTGAAGCCAAGACTAAAAAGAAAAGAGAGTATTATCAGGTTAGTAAAAGCCCTAACGGAAATCAATTGGCTTATGTAAAAAACAACGAAGGAAAATACAAAGTTCAAGTCCTCGATTTGGATAAAAACAGAAAGCATACCATCGCAAAAGGCGGAATCCGGTATGACCGATTACCAGATTATTCCTATCCATTAATTGCATGGCGGCCAGATGGAGAAGTACTTGCTGTAATAGAAGAAAAAAATGCAGAACCAGTATTAACGTTGTTCGAAAAAGAATCTGGTATGGGCTATGAACGGCCCGTATTTAAGGTAGATGAAGTGGTAGATATGGCTTTTTCGCCAGACGGCACAAAGCTTATTTTATCCGCAACTCTTAAAGGCCAATCTGATTTGTGGGAATACAACTTGAGTGCAAACACCGTAAAAAAATTAACCGACGATATTTATGATGATGTGTATCCACAATATGTGAATGATAATGGACAAATTGTGTTTTCAAGTAATCGCCCAACCGATTCTTTATTTACGCACAAGAAGTTTAGAAACGATATGAATTCAACTAAAGATTTGTTTTTGTTCAAGGGCAAAACACAACCCCTAATTCGGTTGTCTAATTCACCCTTAGCTGACGAAATTCAACCTTACCCATTTGGCGAAAACCAGTTTGTTTATTTAGGAGACCAAAATGGAGTGAAAAACAGGTACCTGGCAAGATTGGACAGCGTAGTCGCAAGTGTTGATACCATGATAAATTACCGATATGTAGTGAATACAAACCCATTGAGTAATAACGACCGAAATATTTCGGAACAACAGATTATTACTCCAGAAAACCTTGCCTTAGACTTAGTGTACAAGAATAAAAAGTACCGACTATTTGAGTCGGAAGTTGAGCGGAGCGAAGAAGCAATAAATGAAGATTTAAAACCAACTGATTATAGGAAAGAGGGTTCGCCAACCGCAAAAGATCAAGAACAAGAAGAGTTGATACAGTTAGAAGTAAGCTCGGTGGTAATTGAACAACCGGAAGAGGATGAAAGTGAACGGTTTGTGAATATAGAAGATTACACTTTTGGTGGAGAACAGCGCGATTCAGAGGAAGATGATGGAAGTCAAAATTTTGTTACTTCAAAGGCGATAAACGCTGCAAAGGACACGAATAAAAACAAACCTTTCGACATGCCGCAAGAACGGAATTACAACATGAATTTTTCTTACACCAACATTACTTCAACGATGGATTTCAATTTTGCCAATCAATTGTACCAGCCGTTTAACGGTGGCCCATATACCAACCCAGGCTTAGGATTACTTATGAAAGTTTCTTTGTTTGATTTATTCCAAGATTACAAAGTAGAAGGTGGTGCAAGGCTTGGGTTTAGAAACAATAGCTTGGAACTTTTTTTAGCAATGCATGATCGAAGTAAACGACTCGATAAATCTTATATCATCAAGCGGCAAAGCTTAAAATACACAACCGATGTGTCTGCCACCAAGGTAATTATTTACAAAGGAGAGTATAAAGTAAGCTACCCGTTTAACGAATATTTGGCGGTTCGAGGTGAACTAAACTACAGGGTTGATCGCACCATTGAGACTGCTGTAGATGATATAACTCTTGTCGAACCAAACCAAACCGTTAGTCAGCCAGGAGCTAAGGTGGAATTGGTATTCGATAACGCAAAAGGAAAGGGGCTAAACTTGTACAATGGCACTAAATTCAAGGTGTTTGCAGAGCGCTACCAATTAATTAACGATATCAATAGCGACCTTAATGTATTTGGATTTGATTACAGACACTATCAAAAAATTAGTAGGTCGTTAATTTGGGCCAGCAGAGCTGCTGCTAGCACGTCATTGGGGCAACGAAAATTGGTCTATTACATGGGTTCGGTTGATGATTGGATTACGCTAAATCCAGCGCGAGACCGTTTCAACCGTCAAACACCAATAGCTCAAGACCAGAATTATACATTTCAAGCCTTGGCAAGCCCAATGCGAGGATTTATTCAGAATGCAAGAAACGGAAACTCTTTTGGCGTGATCAACAACGAAATTCGTTTTCCAATATTTAAATATTTTGCTCGTAAACCGCTCAAATCTGATTTTACAAATAATTTCCAAATTGTTGCTTTTGGTGATGTTGGGTCTGCTTGGAATGGTAGAACACCTTTCTCAGAAGACAATGAATTCAATACTATCACTGTAGTTGAAGGGCCAATTACGGTTCGATTAGATAATAAACGAAACCCAATTATTGGCGCATTTGGTGGCGGACTAAGAACAAAATTATTGGGCTATTTTTTGAAGCTTGATTATGCTTATGGCGTGGAAGATGGGCAAGTTCTTAAACCAATTTTCCACGTTTCAATGGGATTTGATTTTTAAGATATGCAGACAATAATAGTACTGGTATTAATTGGTTTTGTGGCAGGCGCCCTAAGCGGATTATTCGGAATTGGAGGAGGCGTTGTAATGGTGCCTGCCATGGTATTTTTATTGGGAATGACACAACACAATGCACAAGGAACGAGCATTGGATTAATGTTGCTTCCCATTGGCGGACTGGCTGCTTATAACTATTACCAGCAAGGCGAACTCAATATTAAATACGGATTAATTATTGCCGCAGCATTTTTTATTGGAGGTTACTTTGGGTCTAAAATGTCATTAGGACTTTCGGAAGTATGGCTAAAAAGAGCCTTCGGAGTCTTAATGCTCGTTATTGCAGTAAAGATGATTGCTTCTACCAAATAATTGGTTCTAACGCTTTTCAAATTACCGATGTTAGCAAAATAAGGTCTGGCATGAGAATGGCCTAACCTTTGATTTTAGGTTTGTACATACTTCAAAACTCCTTAGAATGCTCCGATTCCTATTTATTGCAATTTCCTTGATGCTTTTCCAAGCATTGAGTTTTGGCCAAGAATTAAAAAACAAAAGCTACTCTGAACTTTTTAATGCCTCTAAGCTACTGATAGCCAATCAAAAACAAACAGAGGCAATACCAATTTTGGAAGAAATGTATTCGAGAGATAAAGAAAATTCTAACGCCGCTTATTTACTGGCTCTTTGCTATGTAAAATCCTTCAAAAAAATCAACAAGGCCATTTCGTTATTAGATAAAGCGAAAGAAGATTATACAAAATTTTACGATCGTTCTTCGGTTACAGAGCGGGGAGTTAGTGAATACGCTTATTACTATTTAATAATAGCCTATTCCATTAAAGGCGATTGCAAAAAGACCATTGCAACCTTAAATGATTTTTACAAAATTTATTCCTATGAAGACGAATGGTATTTGATTGACGGGCAAAAGTGGTACCGAGAATGCGGAAAACATAAGTGGGAAGATGAAGATTCGGTGATTGTTTCAAGCACACCAACGGATACCATATTAGCTATCGAAAATAGTATAAATCCAACTTCGGAAATTACGACAAGTGACACCTTATTGAACACTGAAGATAGTAATTCCGAATCTACAACACCAAGCACAACAACTGTTGTTGCTGCCGCTGTAAAATCACCCTACAAAGACCGCTTGAGAAGAGTGGGTGAAGTTGGTGGACCAGAGGTAATGACCAGAGACGTTAGTCATACGGCTCATACCTCGCTCTATGGAGTTCAAATAGGGGCATTCATAAAACCTCGTTTCGCCAAGGATTTTAAAAACCTGAAAAATGTTGAGGTTTATATTGATAATAACGGGGTGTTCCGATACGTAATTGGTCGATTTGTATATCGCTCTCAGGCTGAGAAATTACTTGCTTACGTGCGAGAAGTTGGTTATCAAGATGCTTTTATTGCTGACATTAATTCAACTGATAATTTTGAGGAAGAGGTAGTTCGGGTAAATAATCAATCTATTAAAAGAGAAATTTCTGGAGATGTTGATTTTAAGGTGCAAATTGGTGCATTTAAAGAAGACATACCTGAAGATATTATGCGGATTTACTTGCAATTCGATAATATAAACGAGGATATTCAAAAAGATCTTACGGTACTTACTTTAGGAGAATATGGGGATTACGATATTGCAAAAGCTTTTTGCTCAAATATCCGAGAAATGGGTGTGCCTGATGCCTTCGTAGTGGCCTACAATCAAGGTAGAAAAATCAGTATTGAAGAAGCCAACCAATACCTAATTCATAAACGAGAGCAAGAAATTGAAAAAGCTCGCGAAGAAAACACGCAGGACCAAAAAGGAAAGAAGAAAAAGCGAAAGAAATAAGCCTACTTCATCGCTGAAATCCAATCTTTTATACTACCATTGAAGTTCTCTGAAACCAATCGTTGAATTGAGTCCTGTTGGTTATGATACATTAAAAAACCAGTAAAAAAGGTATTGTTTAATTCCTGTTTTCTAAAACTAGAATACCGTTTTCTATTGTTGAATGGAATCAATCTTAGCTTGTCTTTATAGCTTTGAATAGACCGTTCTTTCAGCATTGGCCAAAGCTGTTCATTTTGTGGCAGGCTGGCGTAAGTCAGTTCCAAACTTTTACTATAGGCAACAGTGTATTCTGTAAAAGTTTTAATGTCCTCGAGCATTTCTTGGTATTCCTCTACTTCTGAACTAGAAGTACCATAGGTTTTCTTCATAAACTCCAATCCTCCATTATCACCTACGTATGTGGCAAGGTTCTCATTGAAAATGGCGTCGTCCGAAATGTAAATTGTGGTATGTGTTAATTCATGAATGAGTAAACGCACAAACCGACCAGTATCAAGCTCTAGCATAGAGCTTAGCAGTGGATCAGAAAGGATACCCAATGTGGACCATGCACTTACTTCACCTAAGTCAACATCATAGCCCATTTTTTCAAGCTCAAGCTTTTCTATTTCTCCAATATTTTTATCGAAAAACCCTTTGTACTCAAGGTTACCCAAAATAGGAAAGCTCCAAAGATAAGGCTCTAAATTGTAGGCTGAACAAGCTGTTAAAGCCCATAAAATAGGTTGACCTTTTTGGTTGTAAAATTCAGTGTAATTGTCTTTAGGCGTTAAACCAAGTTCGGTTCTTGCAAATTCTTTTATTTCCGGTATGAGATGCAAAAAGTAGCGTTCCTTAGGGCTTAATGTGTCGCTTTCTAAAACTTTCAAAATCGGAACCGTATTCGAAATAATTTTCATTTGCCCTTTACCTTGCATCCATAAATAGGCAACCATTTCGCGCTGCCAAAGCACTATCAAGACAAGCAAACCTGTCGCAATTATCAAGATCTTTTTCTTTTGGCTAGTATCCTTCATCCTAGGCGAAATTAAGCCATAAATTTGCAGCAAAATTTCGTACATGAAAAATTCATTTTATCTGCTTGCCACATTCTTTTTGATAGCCTGTAGTGGTGTTGACGCCCCACCAAAATCAACTTGGAGTGAAGAACAAATAAGCGAGAAAAAACAGTTGGTAAATGATCTAATGGCTGTTCATGATTCCACCATGGAATATATGGACGAAATTCACCTTTCAATTGAGGAATTGAATTCCTTCAAACTACGTTCCAATGCAGATTCCAGCATTTTGGACTCTGCAATTGGCCTGTTGGAGGTTGCGGATGAAAGTATGATGCAATGGATGCGAACGTATCGTGAACCTAAAGATACCGTGGACTTCGCAGAAGCTAGAAAGTACTTGTTGGGCCAAAAAATGGCAATTGAGCAAGTAGAGAAACAAACGGATGAGGCAATTTCCTTTTCATCAAAAATTGTAGAATATGTTACGGATTCTATTCATTAGTTTACTTGTAATATTGGTTAGTTGCGCAAAGGATAAGCGCACGTTACCAATTTTAGGTCAACACGAATACAATAGTAGAACGGAAGGGGTTTCTGTGGTTACGGATACTGTTTTCTACAAAGTACCAGATTTTAAGTACGAGAGTCATCGCTCCAAAATGGTATCAAAAAAGAACATCGATGGTAAAATCACCATTGCCGATTTTTTCTTTACCACCTGCCCTACCATTTGCCCAGTAATGTCTCGAAATATGAAAAAAATTTCGGAAGAATTCGCTGGAAATTCGAATGTAGCAATACTTTCTTTTAGCATTGATGCTTTGCACGATTCGGTGCCAGTTTTAAAAAATTACGCCGAAAAATTAAACGTAGAAAATGAAAATTGGCATTTTATGATTTGTGAGAAAAAGAAAACTTTTGAGCTTGCCAAAGGTTTTATGATTAGTGCCGCTGAAGATAAAAACGCACCCGGCGGGTTGATTCATAGTGGTGCATTTATATTGTTGGACGGTCAACAGAGGATAAGAGCATACTATGATGGTACAAAAGAAGAAGATGTTCAGAAAGCAATCGATGATATTAGATTATTGCTCAATGAGGATTAGTGTACTCGTAGTTGTAATCGCCATTATTTTTATGGTTAATGGATGCGGAGATAGCAATCGCGATTATGGAAGCGAATTATATACAAAGCATTGCGCAAATTGTCATGGAATAGAAGGCCAAGGTTTACAGGATTTGTACCCACCTATAAAAGGCGCTGATTACCTTATCGAAAATCAAGCAGATTTAGTGTGTTTGATGCGCTATGGGATTGATGGCGAAATACTAGTGAATGGCAAAAAGTACGACCAGAAGATGCCATCACTTCCCAATCTTAGTGACGTTGATTTGACTAACATTATCAATTATATAGCAAAGAATATTGAACCGCAATTAAAGCAGGTTTCGTTAAAAGAGGTCAAGGAAAAATCTTACGACTGTAAATAACCGAACATTTTTTCCTCAAAGGCGTAATCGGCAACATGAATAGTTATCTTGCCCTTTACAAAATGATTAGTAAGAATGAGTGAATCGATTTTAAATGCGCTAATGCAGCTTTTTGCCATAGTGGCAAATGTCGATGGAGAAAATGACACGAGTCGCTCGTTCGTTCGCATTTTTTTGGAAGAGGAATTAGACGCAATTCAGACTGAAAAATACCTTCAGGTTTACGACGAATTTATACAGCATCACCACTTTAGAAAACGAACGAAAGATGGTGCAATAAAACGCACTTCAAGAAACTCGGTTAAAATGCTGAGAATTGCAGCGGAAATTAATCGCAGTTTGACCAAACCACAAAAACAGATTGCACTTCTTCGTCTTATCGAATTCGTTTACAGTAGAAATATTTCAACAGCAGAAAACCGCGAATTTATAGAGGTGATTTCCGATGCGTTTAACATTGAGCAGGAAGCGTTTGAGGCTATCATGCAATTTGTGTGTTTCGGAGAAGTAGCTGCGGAAAGTGATTCTTTGTTGATTGCATCAAAAAAGCCGTATTCATCTGAAATAAAGCACTTAGAGCGCGCTGGAATTCAAGGACAGCTTGTTTTCTTGTATTTGGCAAACAGCGGATTACTGGCGTTTAAAAGCCTGGATAATCAAGGGCTTTTGATAGCAGGTGCTCCCATTAGAGATCAGCGAATTTACCTTATGCAAAAAGGTTCTGCAATTCGTGGAAATAATTTGGAGGCGATTTATTACAGCAATATTCTCATTCGTTTTACACAAGAAAATATTGCAGTGCCGATAAATCTTTCCGTTGAAGAACTTACCTTTAAATTTCCAAACGGTAATGTAGCAATTCAACCCATGAATTTCGACTCAAAATCTGGTGAACTGGTCGGAATAATGGGCGGCTCAGGAACAGGAAAATCCACTCTTCTTAGTATTTTAAACGGAACGAATAAACCAACGTCTGGTCATGTAATTATAAACGGATTCGACCTTTATGAAGAGCACCAAAAGTTAAACGGGTTGATTGGTTTTGTGCCCCAAGATGACCTGTTATTAGAAGACTTGACTGTATGGCAAAACTTGTTTTATAGTGCACAATTGAGTTTTGGCAGTTTAACAAAGGAGTCTATAGAAAAAAAGGTTGCAAAGACTCTGCAAGAGCTAGGCTTATTCGAAGTTTCGCAACTAAAGGTAGGTAGCCCACTAGATAAAAGTATAAGTGGAGGCCAACGCAAACGTTTGAATATTGCATTAGAATTAATTCGAGAACCCGCTGTTCTTTTTGTTGACGAGCCAACGTCAGGATTATCTTCCCGGGACTCCGAAAAAATAATGGATCTACTTAAAGGATTGACCCTTAAGGGATGTATTGTGTATGCTGTTATTCACCAACCTTCGTCAGAAATTTTTAGACAGTTTGATCAGCTATTAGTGTTAGATAGGGGCGGCTATTTGGTGTATCAAGGGAATCCGCTCGATGGAATCAACTATTTTAGAGAAGCTAGCGACCAGGTTATTGCATCTGACTCTCAATTCGTAGTCAATGCAGAACAAATTTTCGATATTCTCGAAGCGCCTATTGTAGATGAGTTTGGGGAATACACCAATGAAAGGAAGGTAAAGCCCGAGAATTGGTACGAACGTTTCAATGCACAAAAATCGGGAAGGGTATCGACCAAAACGGAAAAGCAAATACCAAAACAGGACTTTGAAATTCCAGGATACTTAAAGCAATTCCGGGTTTTTGTTACTCGTGATTTAAGAGCCAAATTGGCTAATACTCAATACCTGGCTATTAATCTTCTCGAAATGCCAATGTTGGCAGCAATTATTGCCGGTTTTTTGAGGTATAATGGAGGACAAGGTTATGAGTATCGGGACAACATGAATATTCTAGCTTATATATTCATATCTATTATCGTTGCTCTTTTTATCGGTCTTTCTGTGAGTGCCGAAGAAATAATTAAGGATCGCTCTATTCGCAAAAGAGAATCTTTTTTAAACCTAAGTTGGGGAGGGTATCTGAATTCAAAAATCGCGATTTTATTTACACTTTCTTCAATACAAATTGCGCTTTACGTCATTATTGGAAATACAATTCTTGAAATTAAAGGGATGTACTTCTCTTATTGGATTGTCCTTTTTACGGCTGCTGCTATAGCCAACGTTACTGGTCTTATCATCTCCGCCTCTTTTAAAAGAGTTGTTACTATTTATATTCTTATCCCGTTTATCATTATCCCCCAAATTATGTTTAGCGGATTGCTGGTCAAATACGAACGATTGAACCCTTGGTTTTCGGATGAGAAAGAAGTGCCACTTATTGGCGATGCTATGGCCTCTAGGTGGTTGTTTGAAGCGTTGGTAGTCAATCAATCAATAAATAATGAATTTGATAAGCATTTTTTTGAGATTAATGTAAAGCTTGCGGATGCAAACTTTCGGAAGAATTTCTGGCTCCCAGAAATGGAGACTACTCTGCTTTATTTAAAAAACCAAGTAAAACTGGAACGTACTCCTAAAACTATTGAGAAGGGGTTGCTGTTAAAGAACGAATTAGATAGGTTGCCTGCGAAGGTTCGTAAATATTTATTAGTAGAAACAGAATTGCTCCAAAAACAAACGTACACGTTGTCTGATTTGCAGAAAATCGATGAATTTTTAGCCATCCTTAAAGACTACTATGGAAGAAACTTATCGAGTGCAGTAAATAAAAAAGATGAGGTGTTTTCTAGCGTTCAGAAGTCACTTGAAAAAGGCCAATCCTATAACGAATTCAAAAAAATGTACCAGAATGAACAATTGAACGACTATCTGAATAGCAAGAGTAGCCTGACCAAGATAATTGTAGCCAACAATGAAATATTGAACAAGGAGAATCAAACCTTTCAAATTCCGAAAACAGGAAGCCCTCACTACTTTGCTCCTATGAAATTGATGGGTGGAACATATTACAAAACCTATTATTACAATGTAGTCATGATGTGGTTAGCGGTTTTTGCCTTAGTATTAGCTTTGTATTTCAACATATTACCCCGTTTGCTAAACTGGAAAAATTAGGCTGCGATTTATTTTTTGAAATAATTGTTGAAGTAGGAAGAAAAATTATATTTGCACTCCCAATTTTTAGGGCGATTAGCTCAGTTGGTTCAGAGCACCTGGTTTACACCCAGGGGGTCGGGAGTTCGAATCTCTCATCGCCCACAACAAAAAGCCTTCTCGGAAACGAGAAGGCTTTTTTTATGCCGAATTGCCAAGCTTGCTTGAGCAAGGAGGCATAAAAAATGACTGATTTCGCAAAATGCGAAATGGCTTTTAGTTGGGTACAAGATTACTTATTAGAGATGGCAAAGCAATCTCTTGAAAATGGGAATTGCCAAGCTCATTTGAAAAGCGTCGTCAAAAAAAAGACTCGTTTAACAAGGATTATTGTGGTTTTTATTTTTTTAAAAAAAACTGTAATTCCCTTAAACATTCTTCCGGGGCTTCGATATGCCCCATGTGTCCGGGTTCTTTTAATACAACTCCTGTTACATTCTCAGAACGTGTCATTTGTTGTTGCATGGTTTTTACCGAAATTATTGGGTCTCGCTCACCAGAAATTATATGGATGGGATAGGGCGGGAACTTAAGCAGTATTTCTCTAGAAGGGCGTTTTTTCATCCCCTCTAAAGAGGCTATAATTCCCTGCTTACTAGTTTGAAGTGCCTTCAATTTCGCGGTTTTTATCTCCTTCTTTTTCAGCTTTCTAAATTTGGAGCGAAAAAGCATGGGAAAAGCAACTCTAATGAATGATTTGTGATTTTCTTTAACCACGTTAATGGCTCTAGTTCGGTCTTTTTTCTTTTGGGGTGAGTCAGCGCGAGTGGTGCTAAAAAACAAACAAATTCCTTTGGTTTTATCAGGGAATAAATCTGCAAAAGCCAATGCAACATATCCACCAAGTGAGTGGCCTACTAATTTTACTTTACGAATCTTTAATTGCTTTAAAACAGCTTCGACACAACCTGCCATTTCCTCCATGGTATGCGTGTAGCCAAAGCACTCCGATTTTCCGTGGCCTGGTAAATCAATAAGAATTACTCTGTTTCGTTGGCTAAAATCAGAAACAAATCGCTTCCACATGGTGGAGTTTTCTAAAAAACCGTGAATGAGTACAACAGCAGGTCCTTTGCCAGAATCGGAATAATGAATCTTAGCTTTTTTGAAATTAGCTTTAGGCAATTTTTTGAAATTTAACTTAAACGAGAACTACAATATTATTGCGAAAAGGCAGGGAGTTTAAAAGTTGAGTATCCACCATCGGAGGAGATTTCAACAAATAACAGCGCAGTGTTGACATGCCTTTTCAAATCAATATGTTGATTGGCACCTACCGAAGAAATCCTAAATTGTTCTACAACGGACCCTGTTGAATCAAATACCTTTCCCTCCACATTATTTTGGTCTGAAAGACTTCTTATTTTAAACTCTCCGTGTGAATATTCGAGGGTAAATCCAATTTCAGGCACTTGATTTTCGGATTCTGTTAATGTGCTAATCACAAACTTCTGTTTCACTGTATCTGCACATGATTTGTGATTGTATACAATTAACTCAATTTCTTTATCCCCATTTTTATCAAATTGATACGTGATTTCTTTATCGTAAAACTGATTCCCTTCTATTCTCCAAATTCTTTGAGAACTTCCAATTGAAGTGTCGGTCAACCTAATCTGAGAATAGTTAGCTTTATGCTCGAGCAAAAATCCAGCTGTTATTTCGGAAGGCTCGAAAATGGTAGAATAAAGTGTGTCAATTCGACATAATTCTGCCTGATCTTCTAAGACCAAATAGTAATTTCCAGACCTTAATTTTTGTGCTTTGAGATGATTGCCTGAGGTAGAAAAAGGGATTTTTTTGTTGTTTGAATAAAGGTTTGCAGTGAACCTCTTAGCATTAAATTCAACCGACAATTCGCCGTCTTGCTCTCCAAAGCAACTAAGGTTTTTCGTAGAAGTTTCGGAGATAAGCGGATCCAAAATCAACGTGAATCGCGGTTGAAAATCTGTTGAACTAGCATAGAATTGGTAAGAAGGTTGGTCATAGATGTTTATAACCGATCCAGTTTGGCTGTCTCGCAACCTCGCGCAGATTGCATGTTTTGGATATTCAGAAAAGAAAAAAGTATGGTTGCCGTGTTGGTTAGGCTGAATTTTAGTGACAATTGGTATTTCTACATAAGTGTTTCTTGGCAAACTATTAACCTGAGCAAAAAGGGAATCATTAACCAAGCTATACAAAGATGGTAGTGGGTATGGATTCTCGAAGACCAAACCGTCATTATTTGCATCATAATTGCCTGTAGAGTTATTATTTAACTCAACTGTGGCGGAAACAGTGTCTTGAGTTGCGTTTGGGATTAAATGAAAATAAAAGCGCTCCTCGAACAGTGCATTTTTTCTAAAGGGAATATTATTTAAAATCTTGTCGTTTTCGTTAAACGTTACGGAAGGAGACGATCCTGTTGTCTGAACCCAGAACGCCTGAAACGGGGGAATTCTCGCCGCAACAGCATTAAAGTTAGTAGCTCGGTAGCCGCCATAATCTTGGCTGCCATACACTTGCGCTATGTTTGAAACGTTTGACTTGGTGACGGCATTCCAATTTATAGTTGACGGAAAAGGATTGCCAATGAAGCCTTGATTAACACCAGCTGCAGAATTTCCAGAAATGGTACTATTAACACTTGTGAAAGTTATTGGCCCAACATTAGGTGTTCCAGTAACTTCAATGTCGTAGCTTGACTTTGCTCCTGCACCATTGGTCCCAGAAGCGCCTCCGCAGTACACTGATAATCCATTATTTGCAGAAATATTATTTCCAGTTGAGGTGGCCGCAACCCAAGTACCATTAGGGTCATAAGTATAGCATGAGGCCACACCTCCAGCACTAGGAGTATTAGAGCCTGTGTAGCCATATGTCCAAAACCCTTCTGGGCTAACTCCGTCCTGAATGTCGAGAAGTGTTGACCCAGAAACCGGAGATGTAAAATGCCTGTAATCAACAGTGGTTACACCGTCAATGTTTCTTTCGCAAATTAAATTACCAGAAATTGAAGCACCAACACCATTGTTGCCAATTTCGTTTAAATAAGCTGAACGAGTTGAGGTTGAGTTCAATCGAACCACATTTCCTGTATTAAAATTACCCGATTGAATTTTTAAGCCTCTATTTATAGTAGTGGAAACAGAATTGGAGACTCCAGCGGAATTATTAACTATCAAATATTCCGTTTCAATGTTTCCTGTTCCTGATATAGTTTGCGCTGAGCTTCCTGACAGAATTAAGGAGTCATCGTTATTTACAGTACCAATAGTTCCATTAACAATTAGATTCGCGTTTTCAATGTTAAGTGTTCTCCTATTTAGACTGAGATTGCAGCCACTATTAATAATAAAATTCCCAAGAACGTTGGCTACAGTTCGGTCACCATTTACCACACCTGTAGTAATGAAATGTAAATCATGAAACTGTAAACGACTATCTGTTCTATACTTGTTAAAGGTGGTGAGAATAACGGAGGTAGAGGTAGTAGAATTGTTTTGTAAAAAACCACCACTATTGTTCAAATTGATGTTGTTGCCCACTTGTAAACTACTTCCGGCAAACTGCATGTTGAATATATTGTTCAAGGAATCTGAACCATTGTTCGCATTTAGAATAAAGTTGGTGCCTACAATTATTGAGCTTTGAGCATTTATTGTCATTTCCGCGTCAGCTCTCGTTAATTGACAAATGAACAGTGTACCAGTTTGAATAGGTACTGTAAGGTTAACTGTGAAATTGCTTGTGTCTCCCTGGAATACGGCTCTATCGGTTACGTTAATTGAACCCGTTCCAGAAATATTAGATGTTCCGTTTGGATCTCGCGAGCTGCGCACTAGAAACCGATCTCCAACATTTATTGTTCCATCTGCAACTAGATTTTGAGTGTTATTCGCACTAATTTGTTGTACTATAAGGCGTTCCGCAATATTCAAAGAGATGCCATTGTTTACGGTTAGGTTCGAATTACCTCTCAAGATTACTCGATCTATTCCGGTTGTGCTATTAACGACGATAGTATGATTGTTGTTAAAAATCACTGTGTCACCTATAGTCGGAACCGAAGCTAAATCCCATGAATTTGGATCTGACCAAAGAAAGTTGGGAGGGTTATTTACCGTCCTAAAAGTTTGAGCCGGCAAGCTCGCTGCGAACCAACTAGATAGAACTATTACCGCTACCAATTTCATCCGCCAAAGAAACGTACTTCTAATTTTAAAGTTTCGTTATTTGGAATTAAAAATGCCCTTCATAGAAAAATGCCGCAGATTATCCAAAGACCTATGAGTTCATAGCATCTTCAATCGCCTCGGCTTCAATTGGAATGTCGTGCATCAAATTGAATGGCGCTCCATTTTCTTGAACCACCAAATCATCCTCTAATCGAATGCCCAAGTTTTCTTCTGGAATATAGATTCCAGGTTCGCAAGTAAATGCATTACCGGCTTGAATCGGCTCCGTCCAAGAACCAACATCATGAGTATCTAAACCAATGTAATGTGAAGTTCCGTGCATAAAGTACTTTTTATATGCTGGCCAAGCTGGGTCTTCGTTTTTGATGTCTGTTTTGTCAATCAATCCAAGCCCAAGTAGTTCACTTTCCATAAGTTCACCCACCTCTTTGTGATAATCGGCTAGATAAGTTCCTGGAACAAGCAGTTTTTCAGATTCTGTTTTAACCTTTAGTACAGAGTTGTAAACCGCCTTTTGTCTGTCTGTAAACTTTCCACTTACAGGAAAACAACGTGTTAAATCGGATGCGTAGTTGGCGTATTCAGCGCCAAAATCCATTAGAACTACATCGCCAGCTTTACACTGTTGATTATTCTCTATGTAGTGCAAAACACACGCATTATAACCACTCCCGATGATAGGAGTGTAGGCAAATCCTGCAGAGCGATTTCTTAAAAATTCATGCATAATTTCAGCCTCAATTTCATATTCCCAAACTCCCGGTTTCATAAAGTCTAGCACACGCTGTACGCCTTTAGCAGTAATGTTACATGCTTTCTGCATTAAGTCAATCTCAATTTGTTCTTTTACCGAACGAATGCTGTGCATTATTGGCGCTGACTTTTTGTAATTGTGGGCAGGATACTTCTTTTGAAGTCCTTCAATAAAGCGGTCTTCGCGTGTTTGAACTTCAGTATTCGCCCTTAAATGTTCGTTGGTGTTAATGTACACATTCTCAGCCTGAGCCATCATGTTTTTTAGCTGAACATCAAAGTCCTGTAACCAAAAAACACTCTTAATTCCTGAGGTTTTAAAAGCTGTTTCCTTAGTCAGTTTTTCACCCTCCCAAATCGCAATTAATTCTGAAGTCTCTTTCAAGAAAAGGACCTCTGTATGGTGTCCGTCATGTGCATCTGGAAAAATTACTAAAATGCTTTCTTCTTGGTCAACGCCCGATAAGTAAAGGATATCTCTGTGCTGTTTAAACGGCATTGTGCTGTCTGCACTAATCGGAAAAATATCATTGCTGTTGAAAATGGCCAAAGATTTTGGTTCCATTTGAGCAACAAATTTCTTTCTGTTTTTTATGTAAAGTTCCTTGTCTATCGGTAAATACTTCATATCAAATTTTTATTGGACTCCAAATTTATCATTCTCAGTCAATAATTAAGGCTTAAGACAAGCTCTTATTCCCAGTATACTTGAAGTTTTTTGGTTATTTAGAATCATTCCAAAAAAGAAAGATAAAAACTGTAAAAACAAAGCCAAAACTAACCAGCGGTTACATTTGTTCTCAATTACAAAAAACAAAAAATCCTATGTCAACAACGAACGGAATGACGTCAATTACAAGGAAGTTTTTTATGGCTCTTTCGGGCTTTTTCCTCCTTGTGTTTTTATTGCAGCATTGTGTAATTAATATGCTGTCGGTTATCTCTCCCGAAATGTTTAACACAGTATCTCATTTCATGGGAACAAATCCAATGGTGCAATTCGCTTTGCAACCTGTTTTGGCCTTTGGGGTTGTATTTCATTTAGGAATGGGAATTATGCTTGAATTGCAAAACAACAATGCACGTTCAGTAAAATATGCGATGAACAAACCCGGTGAAAACGCAACTTGGATGTCCAGAAATATGATTATCACAGGAATTATGATTATGCTTTTCTTAGGGCTGCATTTTTATGATTTTTGGTTGCCAGAGTTAAATGTAAAGTTCATTCAAGGCGATATGTCAGGACTCAATGCTGCCGGCGAGTTTCGTTATTTCGAAGAATTGCAACATAAGTTTCATGACCCGATTAGAACAGGGCTTTACGTAGTATCGTTTTTGTTTCTAGCACTTCACTTGTTACATGGGTTTCAGTCGGCTTTTCAGTCGGTAGGTTTTAGACACAACAAATACACGCCAATGATTAAAAAATTGGGTGACATTTATGCGATTATGGTTCCACTTGGATTCGTTACGATTGCTGTATTTCATTTTCTAAACGCATAATCCAATTCAGATATTATGACAAAATTAGATGCAAAAATTCCAGAAGGTCCAATAGCTGAAAAATGGACAAAGCATAAAAACGAAATCAACGTTGTTAACCCTGCTAACAAACGTTTGATTGACATTATCGTCGTGGGTACAGGTTTAGCTGGCGGTTCTGCGGCAGCCTCGCTGGCAGAAATGGGTTACAACGTAAAAGCTTTTTGTTTTCAAGATTCTCCAAGAAGGGCGCACTCTATTGCTGCACAAGGGGGAATAAATGCTGCTAAGAATTACCAAAATGATGGTGATTCCACTTACCGGTTGTTTTACGATACCGTAAAAGGAGGCGATTACCGCTCTAGAGAAGCAAACGTTTATCGTTTGGCTGAGGTTTCAGCAAATATTATTGACCAATGTGTTGCTCAAGGAGTCCCTTTCGCAAGAGATTATGGTGGATTATTAGATAACCGTTCGTTTGGTGGGGTATTGGTTTCAAGAACTTTTTATGCCAAAGGCCAAACGGGTCAGCAGTTGTTGTTGGGCGCTTACTCAGCAATGTCTCGCCAAATTGGTAAAGGAAAAATCAAAATGTACAACCGTCACGAGATGCTTGACGTTGTAAAGGTTGACGGAAAAGCCAGAGGAATTATTGCTCGTGATTTGGTTTCTGGAAAAATTGAAAGACACTCAGCACATGCAGTTGTAATTTGTTCGGGTGGATACGGTAATGTTTTCTTCCTATCTACGAATGCAATGGGCTCTAACGTAACCGCAGCGTGGAAAATTCACAAGAAAGGTGCTTACTTCGCAAATCCTTGTTACACACAAATTCACCCTACGTGTATTCCACGCTCAGGAGACCACCAGTCTAAATTGACTTTGATGTCAGAGTCCTTAAGAAACGACGGTAGAATTTGGGTTCCAAAGAAAAAGGAAGATGTTGATGCGATTAGAGCTGGAAAATTAAAACCAACTCAGCTGAAGGAAGATGAGAGAGATTATTATTTGGAAAGACGTTACCCAGCATTTGGTAACCTAGTTCCACGTGATGTTGCTTCTCGTGCTGCCAAAGAACGTTGCGATGCTGGTTTTGGAGTTAACAAAACTGGTGAAGCTGTTTACTTAGATTTCTCTTCTGCAATTATGCGTTACGGAAAAGAGAAGGCAACGGTTGACGGAATTGAAAACGCTTCTGATAAGGAAATTAGAGAATTGGGAGAGGGCGTTGTAGAGGCCAAGTATGGAAACCTATTTCAGATGTACGAGAAAATCGTTGATGAAAATCCATACAAAACTCCGATGATGATATACCCCGCGGTGCATTACACTATGGGCGGTATTTGGGTTGATTATAACCTAATGACCTCTATTGAAGGTTGTTATGCTTTAGGAGAAGCAAATTTCTCCGACCATGGAGCAAACAGATTGGGTGCTTCGGCATTAATGCAAGGTCTTGCAGACGGTTATTTCGTATTGCCATATACCATAGGTGATTATTTGGCAAATGATATTCGAACAGGTCCAATTTCAATAGACTCACCAGAGTTTGTGGAAGCTGAAAAGGTTGTTAAAGACGACTTAAACAAGCTGATAAACAATAAAGGAACACATTCTGTTGATTATTTCCATAAACGCTTAGGTAAGGTGATGTGGGATAAAGTTGGAATGGCGCGTAATGAAAAAGGGTTGAAGGAAGCAATTGCTGAAATTCAACAAATTCGTAAAGAATTCTGGGAAGATGTTAGAGTTCCTGGAAGTGTTGATGGTCTTAATCCTGAGCTAGAAAAAGCTGGTAGAGTAGCCGATTTCCTTGAATTAGGTGAATTATTTGCCAAAGATGCACTTGAACGAAATGAGTCTTGTGGTGGTCATTTTAGAGAAGAATCTCAAACTGAAGAAGGTGAGGCTTTAAGACATGATGACCAATATGCTTATGTAGCAGCTTGGGAATACACTGGTGAACCAAAAGATGCAGTTCTCCACAAGGAAGAACTTGAGTTTAAAGATATTGAATTGAAACAACGTAGTTACAAATAGTAACTAGTCACTAATAACTAAAAGTTATGGATTTAACGTTAAAGATTTGGAGACAAAAAAATAGGGAAGCTAAAGGCGAAATGAAGTCTTACCCAATCAAAGGAGTATCTCCAGATTCGTCATTCTTAGAAATGATGGATTTATTGAATAACGAATTGATTGAAAAAGGTGAAGACCCTGTTGCTTTTGACCACGATTGTCGAGAAGGAATTTGTGGTTCATGCTCTATGTATATAAATGGAGAAGCGCATGGGCCAGATAGAATGGTTACTACGTGTCAACTGCACATGCGTAAGTTTAAGGATGGCGAGACTATTCATATTGAACCTTGGAGAGCAAATGCTTTTCCGGTTGAAAAAGATTTAGTTGTGGACCGTTCTTCATTCGATAGAATTATGAATGCTGGTGGCTTTGTTTCTGTAAATACCTCGGGTAATACTCAGGATGCAAATGCAACTCCAATTCCAAAAGAAGATGCTGATAACGCCTTTGACGCAGCTACTTGTATAGGATGTGGTGCTTGCGTTGCCACATGTAAAAATGCTTCTGCAATGTTATTCGTCTCTGCAAAAGTTAGTCAATTGGCATTGTTACCGCAAGGACGACCTGAAGCAAAAAGAAGAGCTACACACATGGTTGAACAAATGGACCACGAAGGTTTTGGTAACTGTACAAATACAGGAGCCTGTGAAGTGGAATGTCCAAAAGGAATTTCATTAGAAAACATTGCACGAATGAATCGAGAGTATTTGTCGGCTTCAATGTCCTCAGATAGCTAGATTATAAACACATTGATATTTTGAAAGCCCTATCTATAGGGCTTTTTTTATGCATTTTAATTTCAATTTGTGTTGATAAATTGAAGCCCGTATAGACTCTCATTTTTTATTAAAATAGATTGAACTCGTAAGTTTGTTAGGAATAAAACTTTCGATAAATGCCTACATTCCACGGTTCTTTAAGTTCAAAACTGCCCCAAGTTGGAACTTCAATTTTTGCGACAATGTCGGCATTAAGTGCAGAACAAAATGCAATTAATTTGAGCCAAGGTTTTCCAGATTTTGGAGTTGACTCAGTTTTATTGAATTTGGTGGACAAATACATGAAGCAAGGGTACAATCAGTACGCACCCATGCCAGGTATATTGCCTCTGCGCCAAGCCTTGGCAGCCAAAATGGAAAAGTCTTACAGTACCTCTTATGACCCCAATTCGGAAGTTACTATTACTGCAGGTGCTACCCAAGCGATTTACTCGGCAATTTCGGCAGTCATTAAAGAGGGGGATGAGGTTATTCTATTCACCCCAGCCTACGATTGTTATGGACCAACGATTGAGTTGAATGGTGGTAAACCTGTTTATATTCAAATGCAACCACCTTATTATAACATTGATTGGGAGGAGGTCAAAAAGACCGTAAACTACAGAACTAAGCTGATAATCATAAATACACCGCATAATCCTACAGGAACTATTTTGTCCGCGAAGGATATGTTGGAGTTGGAGAAAATTACCTCCAATAGTGATATTATGATTCTGAGTGACGAAGTGTATGAGCATATCATATTTGATGGATATGAGCACCAGAGTGTTGCACGCTTTCCTAAATTAGCTGAACGTAGTTTTATCGTTTATTCATTTGGTAAAACATTTCATGCAACAGGTTGGAAATTAGGTTACTGTGTTGCACCAGAGAAAATGATGCATGAATTTCGAAAAACGCATCAGTTTCAAGTTTTTGCTTGTAACCACCCAATGCAAGCTGCCTTGGCTGAATATTTATTGGATGAAAATAATTATTCAAATATTGGTAGTATGTACCAATATAAAAGAGACCTTTTTAATTCCTTGCTAAAAGATTCAAGATTCGAAATTCGTCCCAGTGCAGGGACTTACTTTCAATTGTTAGATTATAAAGCCATCAGTGAAGAAAAGGATACTGATTTAGCAACTCGATTGACCAAAGAAGTAAAAGTAAGTTCTATTCCAGTTTCCGTTTTTTACAGGCAACCAGTGCATCATAATGTGTTGCGCTTTTGCTTTGCAAAGCAAGACGAAACTATTGCAGCAGCAGCTAAAATTTTAAGTGAAATATAGTTATGCCAGATCTAAAAGTAAGTATAGTTCAGTTCGATATAGCCTGGCAAAACCCTGCTAAAAACCTAAAGAAGATTGATTCTCTGTTGCTTTCTGTAGAGCGCACAGATTTAATTGTCTTGCCTGAGATGTTTACTACTGGTTTTACAATGGATGTTAAAACCAATGCAGAAAAAATGAACGGACCAACCATTGAATGGATGCGAAAAGTTGCAGATAAAAAAGGTGCTACAGTTGCAGGAAGTTTAATTATTCAAACCGATGATGGCTGTTACAATCGTTTAGTTTGGATGCGACCGGATGGACAAGTTAGCTTTTACGATAAAAAACATTTATTCCGAATGGCAGGGGAGGATGAACAGTTTTCTGAGGGTGTTTCTAAAATATACCCAATAATTAAAGGTTGGAGAATTTGTCCATTAATCTGTTACGATTTACGATTCCCAGTTTGGAGTAGAAACCAAAACGATTATGATGCATTGATTTTTATTGCCAACTGGCCAGCGGTAAGAGATAACGCTTGGGAAACACTTTGTAAAGCACGAGCGATTGAAAACCTTAGTCCGGTGATTGCAGTAAATAGAGTAGGGCGCGATGGAAAAGGAATTGACTATGTTGGTAATTCGGCAGTTTATAATGCAAAAGGGGAAACAGTGGTTGATTTTGAAAAACCGATCGAAGGGGTTAGAACGGCAACTTTAAAGTACGCTGAACTTAAGACGTATCGAACAAAGTTTCCTGCGTATTTAGATGCTGATAGTTTTTCTATTCAGGGATAGTCCACGTAATATCTTTATCCCAGCCCTCTTTCATTTCTAGCTTTTCGGAATAGAAGATAACGCGCTCTGGTAATGTTCTAGGAATATATTTCCCTGTTGTCCATTTGCCATCAATATTCGAGTCAAAAATCATTTTTAGCTGGTATTCACCCGGGGATAGATTAATGAATTCAAAGGATTGGTTGCCTACGAATTTTACTTCCCTTAAAATGGTTCCCGCTTTATTTAAGAATTGAAGAATTACATGCTCAGAAGATGTTAATTCAATTCCCAATTTCAGATTGGCGTACTCAATGTCACTTTTTGTTTTAAACTGACCCACTAATTCCTTGGACTTGAAACCTAGAATATCAGTAGCAAACGAATCAGGTAGAATAAGAGTATGACTTGATTCTTGTTGCAAATTATAGTTCACTTGTAATTTTTTGGATCCGACCTTTGAAACGCCTACCTTAATGGTATCCTCTGTTCCAATTGTCAGTAGTATTGAATCGTTGAATGATTTTATTGGAATGTCTGAATAAATGTACAAAGGATCAAAATACTTTGCGAAACCACTTTTGATATTCGTAGATAGAGTAGGCGTTTGAATTTTAGAACTGTCAAATTCACTCAACTTAAGCTTAACCGTATCAAGAATTGCATTATCAGCGGTCACAACAATTCCTACTTCTTGCTCTTCAAGTCTTGCCAAGTCAGTCCAAAGCCTTACCGTATCTCCTTGAAGTATTGTGTCACTTTCGTACCAAGGCTTTTTAAATGTGCGACCAAGAATTTTCACGTCAACTGCTTCAGCGGGTTTATTTAAGATCAAAATCAATTTCCCAGGTTTCTCTTCTTTAAGAGAAACCACGAATTGTTTTTCATTGTCCGGTTGAAAAGAGTGAATGGTGTATAAAGAATCTGCATTTGAAGTGTTAACCTGTTCCATTAAAAATCCAATTTGTTCATTTGGTAAGTCATAGAACCGGTTAGAATTTTTGTCTTCTAAAACAAATAGGGAGAAGGGGCCACTTTTTAAATAATTGAGTTTGAAATTTCCAAACTCATCAGTTTTAGTGTAATAGTACGGACGCTTTTTTGATGGAATAGAATCACGGTCACTTTCATACATTAGTACTAAAAACTTTTCTTGAGGTTTTAAGTCCAGAGCATTTTTTACGGTTCCAGAAATGGACAGGGAATCAATGTAATCTCCAGTAGAAAAAACTAAAACATTAGAATCTAATACAACTCCTTCATGAAAATCTTTTATTCCGTTGCCAAGATTTATGGTATAGGTGGTATTTGGTAATAAAGCTTCACCTAAAGAAACCTTAAGTGTTTTATTATTCACTTTGTATTCTGGATCCGTGCTCATAGGGGGGGAGACGATTGCCTCTTGGTTGATTTGATTAAGCACAATAAATTCGTCGAATATTACCTTTACTTCATTATCATTAAAATTGGTAGCACCTATGTTAGGGTAAGCCTTTTTTATTTTTGGGGGTATTTCATCAGTTGGCCCTCCGTCAGGATTCTGAATTTGGGCACATGAAAAAAGAATAAGAGCGACTAGCGAATAGAGTAAATACTTCAATTGAAAAATTGTTGAGCAATGGAGGTGCAAATTAACTCTAAATCTTTTTTATGGTCGTTTGTAAAGGCTGCAAATTTATCGCTGTCTAAATCTAAAACACCTACAACCAAATTTTTAGCGTTAATAATTGGAACTACAATTTCAGAATTTGAAAAACTAGAACAAGCTATGTGGCCTTCATGTCTATGAACATCATCTACGATTATTGATTCGTTGTTTTTCCAACTCGTTCCACAAACCCCTTTTCCATATTCTATTTTAGTACAGGCAACAGGCCCTTGGAAAGGACCAAGTTCCAGTCGGTCATTCTGAACTAAATAAAACCCTGACCATAAAGCAACCTCAGACCACTCTGCATGAATAACTGCCGCCACATTTGCTAAGGCCGAGATTAGGTTCGACTCACCTTCAATTAAAGCTTGTGCTTGTTCGACTACCGTTCCTTTCGTACTCATTATTTGAATCTTTGTGGTTCAAATGTAGGTTCGTTTTCATTTATGAGAGTGAAGTATTGTTGGGAGGTTTATAATCAATGTGAAATTTGCATATTTTAGCCGCCTATTTTTATTTGCGGACGGGCAACCCTCTGTAATAAATGACGTCTAGAACTCGTAAAACACACTAAAAATAAAAATTATGAAAAAGTTAGTCGCTATTGTTTTTGGGGTAATCCTCGGATTGACAATGACTTATGATGCAAGTGCATCTCACCTTGCCGGTGGTAGTATCCGTTACGATTATGTTGGTCCTACTCCAGGTTCTACAACCTTGTGGAGGTATAAGATTACGGTAAGTATGATGAGAGATTGTCGTGGTATCACATTTAATTGTGGTACTACTCCAAGTCAATTGTATGGTGTTTGTACCTCTTCTGGTGCTCAGATAGGCCCCATACTTCTAACTGCAGTTCCTTATGTTCCAAAACCGGGTGAAAGAACAAACGCACGAGGCGCAAAAGATGTGTCAGATATTTGTTCTGGAACTCAGTCGAGATGTCAAGGGAATAATCAGGCCTTAAGTGGGTATGAAGTTTACTTCTTTGAAGCAACCGTAGATTTACCACGTTGCAATTCTTGGCGCTTAACTTATCAGACATGTACATGCTGTAGAAACCCGATACAGAATTTTACCGGAGGAGGCAATGTTGCGTTAGAGACGTTTATTAATACTTCTTGGTCTCCTAGAGGTAATCCTGGCGGGGCTCCAGCTAACAGTGCGCCTCAATTTGCAGATGAAGCAAAACCATTTCCTTCAGCTTGTGTTGGTCAAAATGTATTTTATGGAATTGGTACTTATGATGCCGATGGAGATAGCTTGAGATTTGAAGCAACTTGCCCTTGGGCTACTAATACGTCCGTAGGCCGTCCGAACTTAGCTGCAATGAATCCAAGAAACGGAGCAACTTGTGCTCGTGCTATTCCAGGTGTATTTATTGACCCTGCTACAGGTCTTATCTCGTTTAGAGCACAAACACAAGGTGCTTGGGTTGTGGCTTTTTACGTTAGTGAATATGAGCGATGTACCGGTATTTTAAAAGGTAAAACCTATAGAGAAATTCAATTCCGGGTTGAACAATGTAATGGGAATAATAACATTCCAATAGATAGGAGTGGAATCTCTAATATCCAAGGTAAAGCAACATTGTTATCAACTTATAAAATGGAAGTTTGTAATGGTGAATTATTATCTTGGGACGATACTTTATTTGATGCAGATGCTAACGATACTATTTTAGTACAATCTAACCTCCAACAAGTACTGCCGAATGCTTCAATGGCTATAATTCCAACGGGGCAGAAAAACGTGGTAGTTGCACGGTTTACTTGGAGAGCAGTTATGGGTATTGACCCAATTAAGTCTTTCTTTATTTCATTCACAGATAATAAGTGCCAGGTTCCGGGTAGTGGTTTTTCTGTATTTGAATTAGAGGTTAAACCGTCCGCTACACTCGGAGAGGACATATATGTTTGCAAAGGTGATACCGCTTTTATTCAAGGATATGGTAGTAACACATTTAGATGGCGAAGCTTAAGTGGTACCCCTATTAATGATGGGGTCAATTGGTTTCCAGACACTAACATCGGATTTGATACAAATAAATTTGTAAAGTTCTTGCCTACCCAAACTACTTCGCTAATTATTGAAGTAGCTAACGTAAGGGATTTGTGTGGTGCTGAGGTGCTCGGTTGTGATACAGTGGATACCATTAAAATTTATGTACCTGAATCCTTTCAAATTTCTTTACCCAACGATACTATTTTGTGTAACCCAGGTGAAGGTCAATTAGATGTAAATTCTACTAAGCCGCTATTAGGGTACTCTTACAAGTGGACTCCTAGTAAAAATTTAAATAATGATACCATCAAAACACCTAGGTTCTCCAACCTTTTGGTGAAAACAAATTTCCAAGTTACGGTAACTTCGGATAGCGGTTGTGTCAGGGAGGGCAGTACAGTTGTCGATGTTTCCAATCCATTCCCTCAAAATATGAGTGCCGTAGCTTCAGACACATTAATTTGTCTTCAAGATAATATTGATCTTTGGGTAAATACTGGCTCGGTTAATTATGGTTCTTGCGATACTGCAATTTACCCTTGTATCGGCTCTACTGTTGATAGAATCTATGGTTCTGGTAATGTTAGAAATACTACCACAGGTACTAATACTCCTACAATTTACTCTGGAAGAAACCGTTCTGTTAGAGCTCAGTTTTTATATACTGCTGCAGATTTAAATGCACGTGGAATATTTGCTGGTCCTATTAATTCAATTGCCTTCGAAATTGACGTTTTAGCCTTTTCGGGAGCAAATCCATTTAACGCGTTTTCTATCAGAATGGGTTGTTCGTCTTCACAACAAATTGGATCTGCTTTTGTTGATGGCTTAAGGACCGTATTTGATGCTAAAACAGTTTTTCCTGTTCAAGGATGGAATGACCATGTATTTGACAGGTCGTACGTTTGGGATGGCGTTTCCAATTTATTGGTTGATATATGTTGGGATAATGGCTCAAACACTGTCGGAAGTGATGAAATCATGAGGTTTAACACGACAACATACCCTGCTTCTATTCGATATTATTCAACAACTGCTAATGATGCTTGTCAGGCACGAACTCCAACTACAAACCCAATGTCGTTGTTGCCGAAAACTAAATTTGGTATTTGTTCAGGCGTCAGTTCCTCTAACTACAATTTTAATTGGATTTCAGATCCTTTGACTACTGGAGGCTTTACCACGCCTACCAATAGAGATTCTGTTAGCGCTAGCGTGAATCTAACTACAGCGAAAAAATACACAGTATTGGTTTCGGATACATCAAACGTATGTTTTGATACTCTTCCGCTTACCATAAATGTCGTTTCTAAATACAATGTGACGCCAGACACACTGCCGTTGCAGTGTGTAACAAGTGGATTAATTCGTTTAACATCGCCTACGCCTCCAAATATTTCTACACCTGGCGGTAAATGGGTCGGTACAGGAATTATTGATGATACTTTAGGATTATGGGATCCAACAGTATCAGGTGCAGGCTCGTTTCCTGTAACTTATACGGTTAGTGGAGATGCTTGTGCTAATAGTGGCAGTATGACCTTAAACATTGCGGGTCTTCCCGATCCTGGCTTAACGAATCCGAATGAGATTTGTGTGCTTTATGGTGATGATACAAGACATAGATTGGTTCCTAAAATTCCAGGAGGCTGGTTTAGTGGCTTTGGTGTAGATTCTGCTTTTGTAGGGTTCCCTCCAGTAAAGCACTATTTTGTTGACGGTACTAAATTTAGTCCAACGTTAGCTTTACCTGATACGGCTTATGTAAAGTATCAAGTTTTTCTTGGGTGTTTACATGACTCAATTACAAAAATCCCAGTCATTGCTCCGTTTGATGTTTCCTATACTGGTGTATTGTCAAATGGAGTCCCTATTATGACTACGGAATTTTGTTCTACAGGAACTCCTGATACATTATCTGGTGATGGTGTAGGAGGGGTTTGGAGAGTTGTCTCACCATCTAATCCTAATAATTCTAGAGCGATGATTGATTCGGTTCGAGGAGTATTTAATCCACGTGCAATCAATGATGGAGCTGGTACAACCGGTGCAAATAAATTGTACATTGAAATTGGTAAGGAAGGATTTTGTGGTGACACTGGAAGGTACGAGATAACTGTATTCTCTCCACCACAAGTAGAGATTTTGGCAAAAGATTTTTGTTTTAGTGAACCTGGCGATTGCTCTGCAAGTGAAATTAGACCTGCAGACCGTAAGAAAACAATTTTTGTCCGTGTTGCTAACTTCCCTAATAAGGTAATTGACCCTTCAAACGCAAATTCGTATGTAGATGTAGTTACTGCTACAACTGCGAATTCGGGATGGCCAAGTCTTATTGAGTCGGATTTACAAACAAAGTGGGACGGAACGCCATGGTTGATTTTTCCTTATAAAGCAGAGTTTCCGTTTTGTACGTTGGATGAAGGACGCTATCCATTAAGCTACACTATGGCTCACAGGTATAGAAGTACTACGAATCACCCAGATTCTATCTGCTCCTTTACTTTCGATACTGCAATCTATATCTCAAAAACCCCGGATGCTCCTTTAGTTACTGAAGACGAGTACAAGTTGTGCGCTGGAGATTCACTGCCTAATTTAAGATTCGCGGATTATGACCCAAATCTTACTCTAGAATGGTATGAAGATGGGGTAGAATTAGAAAAGGAAAATGCCATAGCAACCGGTAACCCTATCACTAGTGACGCTGATTTTGAATCATTTATTCCTTCTGCGAATGGAGAAGTTTTTGCAAGATTAAGAGACGCGAAAGGATGTCTGAGTCAAGCTGAAAAAGTTGAGTATGAAGTTTATGGTTATCCTAAAGTAACTTTCGACCGCTCTGTTGACACTATTAGAGTGGGAGAAGAAGTTACTTATGAAAACACTACTAAATACGATGAATTGCCTATGACATTTCAATGGGTGTATGGAAGCGTAGATCAGGACCTGTTAGGTTTTGATATTATTGGCTTCAATGATTCTACTATTAGTAATAGCTATAGTTTACCTTCAGCGGATTATAATCCTTTGGTTAGAAAAGGTGAAACATTTGGTGTTGAATTAGTTCGTTTAGTGGGTACAAATGAAATTGGATGTGCTGATTCTACTCAATATGTGCTGTACATTGATCAAATAGTGGAACCTAAATTCCCTAATGTTTTTACACCAAATGGTGATGGAATTAATGATTGGTGGTCGGCAATTAGTCCTTCGGAATGTTGTGATTACAATGAAGATTTACTCAAAGAAGCATACTTGAATCAATTCTTGGAGATATCTGGATATATCTATGACAGATGGGGTAGAAAAGTTCAAGAGTTGAGCTTAGAAAATCCGTTTTGGAAAGGCGATAATAAATCGGGTAATGAACAGCCTGATGGAATTTATATGTTTACCATAGAAATGAAAATAAAGTCTGCCTCAGAAGAAGTATTTGAAGAGCAAGGAACTATTACTCTTATTAGAGGAAAATAGTTCACAAAGCCTAAAACTCTAACTGTAAAGTTCAAAAAGCACCCTACAAAAGGGTGCTTTTTTTGTTTAAAAGAAGCACTACTTTTATATTGCGAAAAAGCGCATTTTAAAATATCGTAAAATGACGAATCAAAATTTTTATAAAGGTTACTTGCAGTTTGTTGTTCTTGGGTTGATTATGCTCTTCATGGGTGTTGATGTCCAAGGGACTCATATTTCTGGGGGTAGTATAAAGTATAAATCATTAGGTAGTAACCAATGGTACATTGAGGCTGCGGTATTCAGAGATTGTGCCGGTGCAACATACAGTTCATTTACAGAGACCTTAGATGTTGAATGCGTTCCTACTGGACTAACTAGTACGCCAACGGTGACACACTTGGCATTTGTGGCGCCTACTCCGGCTCCATTTGGCGGGCCGTATGCAGGCGTAACTGTAACATCAGGTGGGAATTCATTAGTGGCAGAGGAAATTTCTGACGTTTGCGATAATATTCTAAACCCCAACACAACCCCAAACTCTAGATGTAGGGGTAATGCAGGTGGTGCTCAAGGGTACTTGCGATTTAAGTTTTCAGGGATTCTTACACTTACTCCTTGTGCATGGCAGCGTGTAGGTTTTCAGCCTGTTTGTTGTAGAAACACAGGTGGTAGTAATACAAGTTCGAGTAATATGTATGTACATACTTTTTTCAATTCTCTGAATTTTCCAAATAATTCAGCCCCAGATTTTGCGGATGAAGTAAAACCAATACCATCTGCTTGTATTGGTAAAAAAGTGTTTTATGGTATAGGAACTATTGATAATGATGGTGATAGTCTGCGATTTGAACTCAATTGTGCACTACAAAGCGCTACAGCGTGTGTTGTTTACGCAAATGGTTTTTCTGCAACTGCTCCCGCATCAGGTCTTATTATGGATAGTGCAACTGGATTAATTGAGTTTACTCCTGCAACAGGTGGTAAACGAGTAGTTGCTTTTTGGGTTAAGGAGTATGAAAGATGTACTGGTGTTTTAAAAGCCCAAACTTTGCGAGATGTGCAATTTAGAATTGAGACTTGCTCGAATAACGTGCCAAGAGATATTTCAGGGATTTCTAATATTCAAGGAGATAACTACACGAGGGTAAGTGATTTTCAACTAGAGGTTTGTAATGGTGAATACATATCCTTCGAAGATACAATTGTTGATATAGACAGTACTGTTGGAACACTTGATACGTTGGTTTTTCAATCAAATTTTAATAAAGTATTACCAGGAGCAACAATGAGCATCAATTATTTGTCACGTACAAAGGCAGTTGTTCGTTGGAATTGGAGAGCATCAATTGGCCTCAACCCGGTTAAAATCTTCTATTTAGTATTTAACGACAATTATTGCCAGTATCCTGGAAATGGCTTCTCGGTTTTTGAACTAAATGTACGAAACAGTACTAATGCGGGACGAGATACGGCAGTTTGTAGGGGCGATACAGTTAGACTAGATGCTTCTGGTGGAAAACTCTACCAATGGAAGAGTGTCTGGGGAGACTCCTTGTACTTTAGCGGGCCAAACCGGAATGTATGGTCTGATACAACAGTAGATGATACAAATAGGACAATGAAGTTTTTGCCTTCCAAAACAACCTTGCTTGAAGTTTGGTCAGATTTGCAAGAAGGCTGTGTAAAAGCTCAAGCATGCAGTGTTCGAGATTCGGTGCAAATTACGGTTGCAAGCCCATTTAAATTGACAACATCCCTGGATACTACTATATGTTTTGAAGATAGTACTATTCAAATTGAAACACGTCCTGATTCTGTGCAATTTGGGTATAGTTACAAATGGGCACCTCATACTTCCATTTCGGAAGACACTGTTTTCAATCCAATGGTAACGCCGCTTACTTCTAGGATGTATTATGTAACCGTTGAGTCAGATTCAGGTTGTTCTCGTTCCGATTCTTCTTTGGTTAATGTTACACTGCCTTTACCAAGAAACATAGTTGCCAGTACTATTTCAGATCCAACATGTGTTGGAATAGATGCTCCAATTGATTTGAAAATTGGATTTACTCCTACAACTTGCGGAGCTTCAAATGAAGTTTGTTACTCTTCAAGGGAAGTTGCAACAAGTAACAATACTACTACAACTAATGCGGGAGGTTCTGGTACGGCATCTCCTGTGGCTTCTTGGCCTTGCCCTTATGGCGCTGCTGAGCCTTCAGCTAGAATGCAATTTATGTACACTTCTGCAGAATTACAAGCTATGGGACTTAATGGCGGAGTAATCGACGCTCTTGGTTTTAATGTGGTTAATGTTCGTGGAGCTCAAAATTTTAGTAACTACACAATTAAGTTAGCTTGTACCACGTCACCGCAGTTTGTTAACTCTTTTGCTGGAAACCTTACAACGGTGTTTAACCCTAAAAACATTACCATTGCTCAGGGTTGGAATATGCACACTTTTGATGTCAATTACGAAATAGCAAGTGGAAACAATCTGATTGTAGAAATTTGCTTTGATAATACTGGTGTGGCTACTACTTCGAACGCTGCGGTTGCGATTTCTCCTACGGCTGCTACTTTTAATTCATGTATCACAACATACGGTACGGGGCCTCGTTGTACTGATCCAACTCCTTGGCTTGCGAGTAGAGTTAACAGGCCTAATTTAAAGCTTTCATTCTGTGGACAAAGGGATTCTAGTGAATTTACATACAAGTGGACCCCTTCACTAGGTTTGAATTTTGATACAGTTAAAAACCCTATCGCCAACATTGATTCTTCAATGACATACACGGTTACACTAACAGATACGGCTGGTGGTTGTCAAGATACGACTAGTCTAAAAATTAATATTGCGTCTATTGATGCTGGTCCTGATACGTCCATGTGTCCTAATGACAGTGTTCAACTGTTTCCTGATGTGGTAACATCTTGTGGTGGAAATGGGGTGTTTGTTTGGACTCCGTCTCAATACTTTAAAGATGATTCCGTTAAGAACGCAATTGTCTCTGTGCCAAAAACCACCATGGTAACAGTTACCTTTCACGATAACTGTGGTTGCGCGTTGACAGACAGTTTAATGGTCTATGCAGATTCTTTAAAAGAACCAGACATGGCAATGTATAATCCAGACTGTGGATTATCTAATGGCCGTATAAAAATAAATGCGGTTGGTGGCTTTGGGCCTTACCTTTTTAGTCTTGACTCAGGGCGCACTTTTAATGCGGTTGATACTTTTATAAATCAACGTATTGGATTCTATAATGCGCAAATCATTGATTCTATTGGTTGTATAAGTCCAATGGTTGCAGACACCTTGTTCAATGATAATGCCCCTCAAATTACTGCATTAATACCCAAGGATGTTTCTTGTGCAGGTTTTGCTGATGGTGAAATACGTATTGAAACTAAACCTGGCGTAGGAGTACCTTCGTTTCAGTATAGCGTTGATGCTGGGCAAAATTGGGGGCCAGATTCAGTTGTAAAGAATTTGAAGCCAGGGAACTATGTGGTTTATGCAAGAGGAAATTTAGGTTGTACTTCTTTTCCAGAACGCATTTCGCTGTCTGAGCCAGATTCCTTTAAGCTCAGATTTAGTACAATAATCGATTCGTGTTTTAATGTTGGTTTGGGAGAAGCCAAGGGTGTTGTTACAGGTGGAATTAAACCTTACACTTTTACTTGGGCTGGTGTAAGCCCAAATGCTACACATTTACCATTACAAGTTGCTGATACTGTGATAACTAAGCTCTTTGCCTATGATTCGTATTCCTTAAAGGTGCTTGATAGCAATGGCTGTGAAGTAGATACAACATTTGAAATTCTTGAAAGTGATGAACTTCTATATGACTCTATAAGTATTTCGGAGCCAGCATGTTTCGATTACATGGATGCTAAAATATTTGTTGGACTGAAAGGAGGAACTGGACCTTTTGAATTTAGTATAGATAGTGCTAATACAATGATAATTCCTACGCCTACTAGCGCTGATTGGATAGAGTTGGATACAACTGATGGCCCAATTAAGGCTTTGCCTATTGGAAATTACAACATTACCACTATTGATAAATATGGATGTAGAATCGATTCTTTGGTAACGGTTACCCAACCGCCATTAATGCAATTAACGACACCCCAGGACAGCTTTAAAATCTGTGTGAATACTTGCGCTAAATTGGAAGTAAATTCATCTGGAGGTAATTCTTTAAATCATAATTACAATTGGACTCCTGCAATTACGACTATCAATGTTGCTCCAGTTTGCCCTACTGAAAAAGAAAACTTGTTTACGGTGTATGCAAGTGATGAAAAAGGGTGTATTTCAAATACTGTTATCCTTAAGGTTAATTTATTTGATTCATTACGAATTGATATGCCTACTGATACGGCTATTTGCGATGGCGCTTTTGTGGAATTTGATGCAAATGCAACTGGAGGTGACGGAACTGAGTTGACTTACTTATGGCAACCATTTGCAAACCTTACAAATGCCTTCATTAAGAATCCTATTGCTTCTCCTGAAGAAGATGTTACTTACACTCTTACAGTAAATGATAAATGTGGAAGCCCAGAAGTGATGGATAGCGTTAAAATTTCAATTTTACCTCAACCAATTGTTGATTTTTCTACAGATTCGTTGACTGGTTGCCCTCCTTTCGAAGTCTATTTTGATAATAAGACTAATGATTCATACCGATGTACTTGGGAGTTTGGAGATGGTTCGGAAGCAACTACATGTGGAGATGTAACTAAGCTGTACTCCCAATCGGGCACTTACAATGTTAAGCTAAAGGTAATTGGTACTGATGGTTGTGTTGATTCATTAGTGAGGGATAATTATTTGACAATTCATCCTGTTCCATTAGCTAATTTTTCCATGAGCCCGCAGCCTACAACAATTATGGATTCTGAATTGGATTTCACGGATTTATCCGAAGGGAAAGTTAATCAGTATGAATGGAATTTTTCAAGTATTGATACTTCCCAAGAAGCAAATCCGAAATTCAAATTTCCGGATGAAGAGAAGGGAATATACCCGGTTAAGTTGGAGGTTACGAATATTTTTGGGTGTAGTGATGACACTATTAGAAATGTAAATATTGACCCTCAATTTTTCATGTATGTACCTTCAAGCTTTACTCCAAATGGTGATGGAAAGAATGATGTTTGGAAACCAGTAGGTGCTGGTTTTGAGGCAGATTACTATGATGTTTCTGTTTATGACAGATGGGGAACTCAAGTTTTTGCAACTTCAAATTATGCTGATGGTTGGGATGGAACTATAAATGAAAGTGGTGAAAAGGCTGCTGTTGGGGTTTATACTTGGCGAGTGGTAATAAGTGAAGATGGTAGTGAAAAGAGTCTCTACGAGCGTTTTGGAACTGTAACCATTGTAAAATAGGGAGGAAAATATGAAATCATTTATCAAATTTCTTGCAATAACTTTTTTACTCACGGGTGTTGCATTACAATCAAAAGCCTCCCATATTTCTGGGGGAAGTATCAAATACAAATCATTAGGTAGTAACCAATGGTATATTGAAGCTGCGGTATTCAGAGATTGCTCTGGTGCCACTTATAGCTCTTTTACGGAAACGTTAGATGTGGAGTGCGTACCTACAGCCGTGACTAGTGTGCAAACAGTAACACATTTAGCTTTTGTTGCACCTACACCTGCACCATTTGGAGGCCCATATGCAGGTGTCACAATAACGCAAGGAAGCAACACATTAATAGCTGAGGAAATATCTGATGTATGTGATAATATATTAAATCCGAACACTACGCCAACTTCTCGTTGTCGTTCAGCAGGAGGTGCTCAAGGATACTTGAGATTTAAATTTTCTACAATTCTAACCTTGACTCCTTGTGCTTGGCAAAGGATTGGCTTTGAGCCAGTCTGTTGTAGAAATAACGCTGGAAGTAATATTAGTACCAGCTCAATGTATGTTCACACATTCTTTAATTCACTTAACTTTCCTACGAATTCTGCACCTGATTTTGCAGATGAAGTTAAGCCAATACCTTCAGCATGTATTGGTAAAAAGGTGCTTTACGGAATTGGAACAATTGATAACGACGGAGACAGTCTAAGGTTTGAATTAGATTGTGCGCTAGGTGTTACAAGTGGTGTAGTTCAGTGTGCAAATTATAATGGAGGTTTTTCTGCAACTGCGCCCGCATCAGGTCTTATTATGGATAGTGCAACTGGGTTGATCGAGTTTACGCCGACTACAGGTGGAAAACGGGTAGTTGCATTTTGGGTGAAAGAATATGAACGTTGTACTGGAGTCCTCAAGGCACAAACACTGCGTGATGTTCAATTTAGAATTGAAACTTGTTCAAATAATGTTCCTCGAGATGTTTCTGGAATTTCAAATATTCAAGGCGACAACTATACTAGAATTGGAGATTATCAACTAGAAGTTTGCAATGGAGAATATATTTCTTGGGAAGATACCATTGTAGATATTGATTCCGGAATTACTACAATTGACACATTGTTATTTCAGTCCAACTTTGATAAAGTACTTCCTGGAGCCACAATGAGCATTAATTACCTGTCACGAACTAAAGCAGTGGTGCGATGGAACTGGAGGGCGACAATTGGCTTGAATCCAGTTAAAATATTCTACCTTGTTTTCAATGATAACTATTGTCAGTACCCAGGTAACGGTTTTTCAGTATTTGAAATTAATGTTAGAAATAGCACAAATGCCGGAAGGGATACTGCTGTTTGTGCTGGAGATACTGTAAGGTTAGACGCAGCAGGAGGCAAACTCTACCAATGGAAAAGTGTTTGGGGAGATTCGCTCTATTATAGTGGGCCAAATCAAAATGTTTGGTCAGATACCACGGCTGTAGATACGAATAGAACTATGAAGTTTTTACCGAGCAAGACTACGTTGCTTGAAGTATGGTCAGATTTACAACAAGGTTGTGTAAAAGCGCAAGCTTGTAGTGTTAGAGATTCGATTCAAATAACTGTGGCAGATACCTTTAGGCTCTCCATCACGAATGATACTTTAATTTGTTTTAATGACTCCAGCATTCAATTAAATGTAACACCAAACAAACTTTTACCTACCTATTCCTACAAGTGGAACGATTCTAGAACATTGGATTATGATAGCATTGGAAATCCAATAGCGACTCCGCTCACGGATAAGAAATACCATGTTACGGTAACGTCAGATTCGGGCTGCGTTCGGTTAGATTCCATGAATCTGCGAGTTACTCCGCCTTTTCCAGATAATATTATTGCAACTGCCTCTGATACAGTAATTTGTAAAGGAGCAAAATCGTATTTGTCATTGGAAATGGGATATCGTCCAACCTCTTGCGGTCTAACACAAGGGGCGTGCTCTGGAGCATCTCAAGACTTAACAATTGGTACGGATACAACTAGAAACGCTGCAACTGGTAGCGGTTTTGATACTTGGCCAACTCCCTATGGTAATTTGCAAAAAAGTGCACGTCAACAATATTTATTTAGAGCAAGTGAGCTTTCCGCAGCGAGTATCAGTAATGGAATTATTCAAGGAATTAGCTTTTACGTTGATGAAATAAAAGGGACAACTAATTATGGTGGATACACAATAAAAATGGGATGTACAAATTTATCTAGTCTTACTGGATTAGTTACTAGTGGCTTAGGTCAGGTTTATAATCCCAAAACATACGTTGTACAACAGGGATGGAACTACCACCCTTTTGATATTGGTTATGATTATGATGGCACATCGAACCTTCTTATCGAAATATGTTATTTAAATTCTGGAACTTCAGAAAATTGTCGAATTCGATACACTACGACTTCATACTCTTCTGTTAGAGGGGCAACTGCGGCCTCTGGAGCATGTGCAATTCCAATCCCGTCTTTGTTTAACGACAAAAACAGGCCGAATATTAAATTTAATGTTTGTCAAGCTCCCGATCCTATGGCATATAAATATACTTGGACGCCAAGTAAATTTTTGAACACTGACACCATTTATAATCCGATCGCAAGTATCACAGATTCAATTACCTATCAGGCATTTGTTCAAGACACTTTCAATAAGTGTTCTGGTACTTCGACAAAAATTCATTTGGATTTAATAAAGTTAGACGTAAGTAAAGACACAATTTTATGTCCGTTTGATACAATTTCTGTAAATGTAAATACAAGAACTTCTTGTCCTGGAGATCGATTTTATCGTTGGACTGCAAGTGATACTTCTGCTTACATATCAAATGATACTATTGCTAACCCTAGATTAATGGCAACAGTAAACACAGAATTCTATTTAACTTTTGGTGATACTTGTGGTTGCAACATAAACGATACATTTCGCATAAACATGAGAGCCTTACCTGATCCGGTCGTAACCCCTAACCCACCTAGTTGTGGTTTTGATAATGGGTCGATTCAAATTACAGGAGTTGGTGGGTTGACTCCGTATTCATACACCTTAGTTGGTGGTGGTAAAAACTTAGCGAATAGTAATGGGATGTTCAATAACTTGAACAATGGATACTACACTATAAGAGTTACAGATGCTGGGAAATGTTTCCGCGAGTTTATCGATACATTTACGAATGATGCACCAATTATTGACTCTATCACTACAAAGGATTTGGATTGTTTCAATGCTGGTAATGGTGAGATAAACATTTTTGCAAGCCAAGGAGTAGGTCAACTGTCGTACAGCATTAACCCAAGTTCAAGTTTCATACCTAATAACCCAGTTTTCACGGGGTTAGATTCGGGTAAATATACTGTGGTGGTGCAGTCAGCTAGTAATCCAGTTTGTCAAACTAAGCCAATAGAAGTTACCTTGTGGCATCCAGATTCCTTGTATGCGGACTTGTACTACTCCGAGGTTACCTGTAATGGTGATGCGGATGCGTGGGCTCATGGTGTAGCTGTAGGTGGTGTTACACCTTACAATTATCAATGGGGGAATGGCTCTACTCGAGATTCAGCGCTGAGGCTTTCAGGTGGGCCAGACTCACTGATTTTAACTGATGCAAACAACTGTACGTTCGTGAAAAACATTACTATTCAGGAGTATCCTAAGGTTGTGGTTGATAGTATAGTTCATAAAAACGGTACCTGTAACGGCACAGATGATGGGCAAATTGAAATTTATGCGCGTGGTGGAAAGCAGGCTTTGTTCTACACTCGAAATCAAGGCGCTACATACAGTCAGATAAGTTCATTCAATAAACTTGAACCAGAAACCTATTTTATAAGAGTTAAAGATATCAACGATTGTAGTGTTTTCGACACCATTACGGTCATTGAACCACCAGAAGTTCAACTTACTTCAACATACGATTCTACTACTATTTGTGTAAGTACTTGTGCAGATATGATTGTAAACGCAACTGGTGGGAATAGTGCGGAGTATTCTTATCAATGGATTCCCGGAATATCAAGTACGGTTCAGGCACAACGAGTTTGCCCGGAAGAAAGTACAACATATTGGGTGTATGCTCAGGATACTGCAGGATGTATTAGCCTCACTCGAAAAATTAGAGTTGAACTGTTTGATTCATTGAGTGTAGAAATGCCTGAAAATAGAACAGTATGCTTGAACGAAAACACACAGTTGCCAGTTACGGCAGCTGGTGGTGATGGTAGAGGTTTTATTTACGATTGGTCACCAAAACTTGGAATCAATGACCCGAATTTGCCAAACCCTTTGGCAAGTCCAGGTGAACCAACAACTTATACTGTTACTGTGCGTGATCAATGTGGCTCTCCAAGCGTTTCGAATTCAATGACCGTGGAAGTTCTCCCGCTACCCGTTGTAAATTTTGATGCGGATGTAGTTGAGGCATGTCACCCTGCGAAAATTATCTATACAAATACGAGTCCTAAGCAAGGGGTAAATTGTATTTGGGACTTTGGTAATGGAATTGAATTTTACGGTTGCAATCAAGCGCCTTCGTTTTATAAACTGCCGGGATTATATGATGTGACCCTTTCCATTACAGATGAACACGGGTGTAGGGATAGTTTGACTAAAGAATCTTTTGTAAATGTTCTTCGTTCACCAATTCCTCTTTTTGATTGGGAACCCAAAAAGCCTACAACTCAGAATCCTGATGTGCAATTTGTGGATAAATCTTTAATTGATATTCAAGAGTGGAACTGGACTTTCGGAACTTTTGCAACTAGTGAAGAACAACACCCTGAACTTACCTTTCCAGAAACTCATCAAGATCGATATCCTGTTAAATTGGAAGTAACTGCGCCTAACGGGTGTACAAGTGATACCGTTTATAATGTGGAAATTGGACCTGAATTCTCGCTGTTTATACCAAAAGCATTTTCACCTAACGGAGATGGAATAAATGACGTATTCAAGCCTATCGGTAAAGGGATAGATTTTAATCAGTATCAAATGTTTGTTTATAATCGATGGGGAGAACTACTCTTTGAATCTAGTGACTACGCAGATGGTTGGGACGGTAAAGATAGTAGAAGCGGCGAATTTATGAAGGCAGGTGTTTACCCGTATAGATTCCTTATTGGAGATACATTTGATGAAGCCGAGCGTCACGAGTATCGAGGAACAGTGACCATAGTTTATACCGAGAAACAATAATTTTAAACTAATTCATACAATAATTGTAAAGACCGCTTCTAACAGAGCGGTCTTTTTTATTTTTGGTCCCCTACATTGTAACAAAAAGAGGCTGTATGCAAGAAAAAATTCGCGATTTAAACGAACGAAGAGAAGAAGCAAAGCTTGGTGGTGGGCAATTAAGAATTGATGCTCAGCACAAAAAATCTAAGCTTACAGCGAGAGAGCGCCTTCATTTTTTATTAGACGAAGGTTCTTTTGAAGAAATAGGAATGCTTGTTACACATCGTAGTTCCAATTTTGGCTTAGATAAGCAGAAGTTTCTTGGCGATGGAGTGGTTACGGGTTATGGAACTATAAATTCGAGACTAGTTTATGTTTTTTCACAAGACTTTACTGTACTAGGTGGTTCTTTGGCGGAGGCACATGCGGAAAAAATTTGCAAAATTATGGACATGGCCGTAAAGAATGGTGCACCCGTAATTGGACTCAACGATAGTGGCGGAGCTCGAATTCAAGAAGGTGTTGTTTCCTTAGGCGGATACGCCGACATTTTCTACCGTAATACCCGAGCAAGTGGTGTAGTTCCTCAAATATCGGCTATTATGGGTCCATGCGCAGGAGGAGCAGTTTATTCCCCAGCCTTAACGGATTTTGTTTTTATGGTGGAAAACACTTCTTACATGTTTGTCACAGGACCAAACGTTGTAAAAACAGTGACTCACGAAGAAGTTTCAGCCGAAGATTTAGGAGGGGCATCGGCACATTCTACCAAGTCTGGAGTTACTCATTTTAGTTGTGCAAACGAAATTGTAGCTATTAATAACATCAAACAATTGATGAACTATATTCCTCAGAATTGTGAAGAGGAATCGCCTACAGAAACTTATGATATAAGTTCAAATGAAGACCGCTTAAAGTTAAACGACATCATTCCTGAGAACCCAAATCAACCTTATGATATCAGAGAGGTGATTGAGGAAACCGTGGATGCTGATACGTTCATGGAAGTGCATAAGGATTTTGCTGAAAATATTGTTGTTGGCTTCGCCAAAATTGGAGGGAAATCTATTGGTATAGTTGCTAATCAGCCAGCGGTTTTGGCAGGAGTTCTCGATATTCAATCGAGTAGAAAAGGTGGAAGGTTTGTGCGTTTCTGCGATAGTTTTAACATTCCACTATTAGTGTTTGAGGATGTGCCTGGATTCTTACCTGGAACAGACCAAGAATGGAACGGAATAATAAGCAATGGCGCGAAATTACTTTATGCTTTTTGTGAGGCAACAGTTCCACGTATTACGGTAATTACTCGAAAAGCATATGGTGGCGCTTATGACGTAATGAATTCCAAGCACATTGGGGCAGATATGAATTTTGCTTGGCCAACTGCGGAAATTGCGGTAATGGGTGCAAAAGGAGCAGCAGAAATCATTTTTAAGAATGAAATAAAAAGTGCTGAAAATCCAACGGAGAAGCTTCAAGAAAAAGAGGCCGAATATGCAGAGCTTTTTGCAAATCCGTATAATGCAGCAGCGAGAGGTTACGTCGATGAGGTCATTGAACCAAAAGATACAAGAACCAAGCTTATCAAGGCATTTAGAATGTTATCAAACAAGGTTGATACATTACCAAAGAAAAAACACGGTAATATTCCCCTATAAAGAAAGTTGATTCATGTAGGTTTTGATGTATTTGCCAAGTATGTCGAACTCTAAGTTAACCGTATCACCAATTAGAAGATTCTTGAAAGAAGTATGTTCAAAGGTGTAAGGAATAATTGCAACCGTGAAAGTACCAGCGGAGCAATTGAAGGCGGTAAGACTAGTTCCGTTTAGGCAAATCGAACCTTTTTCAACGGTAACATTGCCTAAAGAATCGTCATAGGAAATTGTAAAGAACCAACTGCCTTCTTTTTCTGAAATAGATTCTACTTTGCCAGTTTGATCAACGTGGCCTTGCACAATATGGCCGTCTAATCTACCATTCATTTGCATACAACGTTCTAAGTTGACAACATCTCCTATTTTTAACTCACCAAGATTGCTTTTTTGAAGAGTTTCATCAATTGCTGTTACTATATGTGAATCGTTACTTGGTAACTCGACAACGGTCAAGCAAACCCCATTATGAGAAATACTTTGGTCAATTTTTAGTTCACCCGAGACCTTACTTTTTATGGTGAGATCAATATTGGATTCCGAATGGTTAATTGCTACTACTGTGCCTAGGTCTTCAATAATTCCTGTAAACATATTCTATCTATTCAGCGTTTTTTGGCTTTTGGTAATCGGGTTGATTTAGTAACGTAATACTTCCTTTTATTTCTCTTGGTATAATTCCTGAAAGTCTTATTTCATTCACTACACAAACATAGAAGTACACGCCTGAAGGGCAAGTTTCACTTGTTAATTGGTTTATTCCGTTCCATAAAATTTCTGGATTATCGGTTTCAAAAACTATTTGACCCCATCGGTTAAAGATAGTCATGTCAACATCTTGAACATATCTCCAAGGATAAATAGGATGAAAAACATCATTAATTCCATCGCCTCCTGGACTAAAAACGTTTGGAAGCTCGTACAAAGGACAATTATCCACGCAAACTCTAGGACTAAACTGTGATTCATTCTCAAAAGAATCTATTGCAGTAACAGCATAGCATCCAGCGACTGATAATAATTCATCGAAAAAAATCGTTGTGTCACTTGGGCTTGTTGTACTTCCTACCAACTTATACTCGCTACCAACAAATTCTGAACGGTAGATGTTGTATCCAATTGCGTCTTTATATTGGCAAGTGTTGTTCACATTATTCCAAGTAAGTTCATTCTGAAAAAGCTCACATTTGCTATCGATATTAGGTTTGTCTGGTGGACACGGGGGAATAGTGTCCTTTGGAATTCCACTTGCAATTTGAGAGAAATTGTAAATGGTATCTGGTAGTTCTTCAATACTGTATCTGCCAATTGTTCTAACCTGGTAGGTGTATTCTCTCTCATTCACCAATCCTGTGTCTGTGTAATTTGGTTCATCCGTAGTATCAATAAGTACAAAATTGCTACTAGCATCTTCTCGGTAAATTTCGAATAAAAAATTGTCCCATGGAACCTGTAAGTCAAGTGTTAAATGCAAACGTTTATCATCGGAGGCTACAGTCAAAAAAGGACTGCTCGCAGTGTGTGTGGTTCCAATCAAAGAATCGTCGCTGAATAATTCAATTAGATAGGTTTGGATAGATGATTTGGTGTTCAAATCGCCGTATCTCAAAAGTGTATCTAATTCAAAATAATTGGCTTCCTTTTCCGAAGTAAAAATGAGGTCATTCGCTGAATTTATTTCAGGCGAACGGTAAACATTGAAATAATACGGACCTGCATACTGGTTTAGGTTTATTTCTTGGGGTTTTGCCCATGATACACTATCGATACCTCCAGTTTCACTCGTTAAAGCCACTGAATTTCGGTTTATTATCGGTACATCAAATGGAAGCTCGTTGCAGGTTTCTTCTGAGGAATAGCCGGGCGTTTCTCCAGGATAAATGGCAACAACACGGTAACAATATACCAGTCCATGGTACAGTCCTATTCCTTTGTTGTTGTCCGAAAAAGAAGTGGAGTTATATCCGCTGGTGGAGCCAATTTTAGTAAATTTTAGATTAGCAGGAATGCCAATAGTACAACTGTCAGGAGACCAATTAGTAGAATCTATTTTTCTGTATATATCATAACCAACTGCATTTTCACAACCAGATGCATTCCAGCTTACAGTAATAGCATTTTTTCCTGTCGAACTACGAACGTTTTTAGGGGCTGGGCCAATTACTCGAATTTGAAAATTATGAAAGTTAACCAAGCTTACTGGAGAGCCATCATCTTCAGCTTTAAAATTCATCTGATACCAAGAATTTCTGATGTGAACGCACTGAGTATTCCAGTCAAAGGAAGAACTCACTTGTCCATTAGAACGAGCCGAATTAAATCGAGCAGGGGAATTGGTTAGAAATAATGGTTCTCCAGTTCCAGTTAGTGATACATTTTGAAATATGGAATCAACAGCAATAACGGTCTCGGAAATTGTTGTTCCAGCTTCTACACAAATGTCTTCGTTTTCCAAAAATTGCGGGGGTGCATTGTCGCAAACAGTTACATTTATTTGCATATCTCTAAGAACGTCACCAATTCTTAGCCATTGACCACGGCTGTTTTTTCTGTATTCCGTTATTAGGATACAAGCATTGTAAATTCCCTGAACGCCAGGACCATCCCAGGTCAAGGTGCCTGTTTTTGCATCAATTTCGAAGGTATTCGAAGGGCATAACGCAGGAGGGAATGTGTATCCGGGAATAGGGTCTCCATTTAAACCATAACAAACGGAAAGACTGTATGATAAAGAATCTCCATCTGGGTCAACTGCGCCTGGATTGTGGTAAAAAGGATTACAAATACAAGCATCATCTACAGGTGGAAAAGTCAGTACAGGTGAACTATTTGACCCAACTAAGGGGTTTATAATTAGTGTTGAGCGCAGGGCAAAAGGAATACTAACAGACTTGGGAATATTTTGCACAAGATCAACACGGTTTGGGTCTTCTACCGTGATGATATATTCAGCTGGGCCAGGATAAGTGTGCGTAGTTCTGTAAACGTTTTTCTTGATTTTTCCCGAAACAATTATTTCACCATTACAGTTGCAGCTTATCGTTGAGTTACAAGGAGTAGGGTGATTAATTCTGGGTATAGTATCTGAGTTTCCATCTCCAAAAAATATTCCTAGTTCGCAACGATCAGCGGCAGTTGATTGTGGGTCAGTGTATGTTGTAATCGTAATTTCATAGGTAAAACCATTAAGTTTTCTGTAAGTGATTTCCCCGGCTTTGTTATGGGTTGAGTACGCTTGAAACGACAGCCCAAAAAATAGAGCAGAAATTAATATGAAATTGAAGTACTTCATCTGCTTTACAAATTTACCGATTATAGAGGCTTAAAAGATTAAAATAGGGTTAAATGAGCCGGTGGTAGTTCCGTCTCTTTGAATTTCGATTTTCTATATTTGGGAAAAATCTACAAATGAGAATTGCGGTTGTTGAAGATGATGATTTTTACAGAAGGTATCTTCAACATATAATAGAGTTAATTGCCTCGTACCATGTTACTTGCTTTAAAGATGGAGCAGAGTTTTTAGACTCTTCAGTCAAAGAGTTTGATGTTGTTTCACTAGACTATTCCCTTCCAGATTTAACCTGTGAAGAATTGATAAAGCAGCTCAGATTGAAGGGGATAAGGTCGAGCATTATTGTCGTCTCTGCGCAGGAGGACGTGAGTACTGCTGTTCAATTACTCAAAAATGGCGTGTTTAATTACGTAGTAAAAGGTGATGATACGAAAGAGCATCTGCACAATACACTGCGTCATCTGAGTGAAAGAGTGAACCTTGAGAAAGAAATTGAACATCTTTCAGATGCCGTTTATTCAAAATACAATTTTCGAAGTTTAATAAAAGGTGGTAGTCAAGAAATTGAACGGGTTTTCGCCAAAATGAATAAAGCTATCTCAAGCAATATTACTGTTTCGATTTCTGGTGAAACGGGAACAGGAAAAGAGTTGGTGGCAAAAGCGATACATTACAATTCCGTATTCGCAAATAAACCCTTTGTTGCGGTAAACATGGCGGCGATTCCAGTAGAATTAATTGAAACCGAACTGTTTGGCCATGAAAAAGGAGCATTCACCGGAGCCGATCAGCAACGGATTGGGAAGTTTGAAGAAGCTAACGGTGGTACATTATTTCTGGACGAAGTTGGGGAGTTGCCAGTTCCGATGCAGGCCAAACTTTTACGAGTACTCCAAGAACGAGAGGTGGTAAGGGTAGGTGCAAATAAACCTATAAAATTAAAATTAAGAATTATTGTCGCGACACATAAGGACTTAAACAAGGAAGTAGAAAAAGGGAATTTTAGGAATGACTTGCTATACAGAATCTTAGGCTTACCTATACACGTGCCTCCCTTGCGGGAGCGTAAAAGTGATATCTATTCACTCGCAAAACATTTTAGTGATGAATTTTCACAAGAAAATGAAATAGAACCCAAATTGATTTCCAAAGCAGCGAAAATTAAGCTTATGCGATACCCATGGCCTGGAAATGTAAGAGAATTAAAAGCAGTAATTGAATTAGCAACAATTCTTGCTGATGCAAATACTATTGAAGAAAAGGATATCACGTTGAATTCAACTTCTAGTGTCTCTGATTTATTGTTAGAAGAAAAGACCCTAAGGGAATATACCAATGCAATAATCCAACACAGTCTTATTAAAAATAATGGTAATGTTGTAAGGGTTGCTGAAAAACTGGATGTGGGTAAATCGACTATTTATCGATTAATTAAAAATGGAGAGGTTAAACTGAATTAATATGGAAAAGTTATACGATTTATCAGAAATACGAGAGATGAGTGGGAACGATGAATCATTCTTAAAAGAAATGATTGAGTTGTTTGTTACCAACAATACTCAGTATCTTGAGGAGTTAAATCTCGCGTTAAAGTCAAGTGATTGGAAGCAAGTGAAGTTTTTTGCACACAAGATAAAACCTTCCATTTTAGTAGTGCACGCAAATGGATTGAAACAGACTATAATGGATCTGAATGAATACTCCGGAAAACAAACCAATATGGACCAAATTCCAGTGTTGATAACCAAGTTGAATGAAGAATTACCAGTCCTGTGTGCCGAATTAAAAAAAGAAATTAAATAAAAGTTAAAATCGTGTGAGGGATAAAAAAAGAATTACATTTGCGCCAGTTCTTTAACAAAGCAGAAAACAGTAGTTTTCAAAGATTGGTTGGTTGGGACCTCCCTTCGGTACACCCTATTACTGAAGGGACTCAAGGTCCTAAAAAAACAGAAAGCTACTTTTAGATATTCAAGATTGGTTGGTTGGGACCTCCCTCTGTATAGGGTTTGTGTTTACACAAGCAGAGGGAACCTCAGGTCCCAAATCGAAAATCAAAAATTTAAAGCTCAATTTCATTACGGAATTGAGCTTTTTTTTTGACCTGTTTTTTGAAAACATTAGTCAACGATTTGATTGTAAATCAAAAAAAGGCAGTGGTTTAGAATAATGTGAGACTTGTCCCTATTAGGGCAATGTTCCTGCTGGTGAGTAAACAGTTTCAGAACCGAAGAAGGCGCTCAGCGCGGCTAATCATGTATTTGAACGATTTACTAGAAAGAGCCAAAAAAAGCCCCGCAATAAATGCACGGCTTTCAATGTTTTTGGATTGAAAATTTATTTATTGAACAACAATGCTGTGTGTAGTCGAAGCTTCCTCGTTGTAAATATTAAGAAAGTAAACTCCCTTTTCGAGGTTTTCAATAGACACAAATTCACTATTTAAAATATCTTTTTCTAACACTAATTGGCCGGCATAGTTGATTATAGAAATAGTTGCTTGACCCTCAAATCCACTAATTTGAATTTTAGAAGTAGCTGGATTAGGGAACACTTCAATGTTACTCATGTGTAATTCTGTCATACCAACTGCAGACGTAAGGTCTTGGGTGATGATTTTTGTGCAACCCGGAACATCTTTTACTGTAATGGTGTGCGTGCCTCCTTCCAAATTTTGAGCAAGGGCAATATTACTAGTCGATTTATCCCAGGAGAAAGTGTAAGGTGGAGAACCACCCGCAACAGCAATTTCAATTGAGCCATCTTTTCCAGCATTGGTTTCATCAATTACTGATATAATATTTATTTGCAAAGAATCTGGTTCTGTAAGGACTACCGAATCTACAAAGGTTTGATTACTGTTATTGTCTGTAACCGTAACTGTGTGAGTTCCCGCGGTCAACTTAGTAGCAGTAGCTGTGGTTTGACTCCCTGTACTTGCGCTCCAGGCGTATGTAATATTATTAGACCCAATAACCTTTTTGAAGGTGGCAGTTCCTTGGTCTTCGCCATAACAATTAGGGTTCACTTGATCTGTCATAAACCCGTACAATGAATCAATTAACATAAACTGAGCAGTTAGAATACTAGTTTCAGCACTATCTGTTGTCACTTCTGCTACTTGATAACCTCTGTCCTTTGCCAACCAAGTGTATCGGTTTATAGTTGCAACACTACGGTCCTGTTCTCTCCAACCTGTACCACCTGCTATTTGATGGATGTAAACTATGGTTGTTTGCTTTTCAACGGTTTTAAGTCTGAGCGTGTTGAAGTTTGTCTGAACCGTTTTTAGTGGGCCATAAGCTCCAACGGTTGTGGTTTGTTCGAGAATAGCTTCTACTCTTATTGAGTCTGCAACGCGAATAGGGCCTAAAAAAATATTGGAATCAATAGTAGAATCAATTCTGGCAGATGTTGAATAAACATCTAAATATGAAACAGGCAAATCAATTAATTTTAGGTTCGGATCGAGGTTTACATCTGCAGTTATTCCGGCATCAAAAACAAAATCAGCAAAACCATCTACAGTCAGAGAATCGGCGGTTAGTAACAAGTATGCATTACCTTCACCAGGCCTTTGAACTACCATTTTAGCATCCGTAAATTTGTTGTCAACCGGATTGCTGTTGTCTGTATTTCTAATTATTATTTGTTGAACCGAATCTGCTTTTAGTGGGGTAAAATCCCAAGACTGATTACCCGATCCTGTTAAGTCATTAAGGTCTAGAATAGAAGCGTTTGTTGTTTTTACAACGTTTATGGTGTCAGGCGAGACATACAAATCTGAACTATCGACTACAATTTGTGCCGAAAGGCTGAATATTCCAAAAGTCAACAGACTTAAAATTGAGTATTGTTTTAATTTCATAGTGTGTTATTTTCTAATCATTAGACGTTATGCAAAGCTTTGCAGTTGGCAAAGGTTATAATAAATTCCCTTCAAAGATATCAATTCATCGTGCGTGCCGCTTTCGGCAATTTCGCCAGCATCTATTACTAAAATTGTATCGGCATTTTGAATGGTAGATAATCGGTGGGCAATCACTAGAGATGTTCTGTTTTTCATTAGATTGTTCAAGGCACTCTGAACCAATTGTTCCGATTCGGTGTCGAGAGCAGAAGTGGCCTCATCCAGAATTAAAATTGGCGGGTTTTTTAGAATAGCTCTGGCAATGCTAATTCTTTGTTTCTGACCTCCAGATAATTTTCCACCACCATCTCCAATATTGGTTTGATAACCATCCGGAAATTTTGAAATAAAGTCATGGGCATTTGCAATTTTTGCAGCCTCAATAACATCTTCCATCGTGGCGTTTTCTGAGCCAAACGCAATGTTGTTAACTATCGAATCGTTGAACAGAATGGATTGTTGCGTTACGATACCCATTTGATTTCGAACACTTTTTATACCTGCTTTCCGAATCGGAGTTCCGTCAATTAAAATGTCACCTTCAATTGGGTCATAAAACCGTGGAAGTAAATCGGCTAAGGTTGATTTGCCACCACCACTGGCGCCAACCAAAGCAATAGTTTTTCCTTTTTCTAAGGAAAGTGACACATTTTTAAGCACTAAATCTTTGTCGTACTTAAAACTCACATTTTTATATTCTATACTTTTTGAAAAAGAACTGATATCAACAGCATCTTTTTCATCAGTAATCGTGTTTTTGGCATTAACCAATTCGCCAAGTCGGTCTGCACTTGCCGCGCCTTTTTGTACATTATACCAGGCCTTAGCTAATGATTTGGCTGGCGAAATTATCTGAGAAAAAAGCATAATAAAGGCAATGAATTCCGAAGGATCCATTTCTCCATCTAGCACAATTTTACCGCCAAACCAGAGAATGATAACCAAAATCCCTACTCCTAAAAACTCACTCATTGGAGAGGCCAAATCTCGTTTTCGGTACATGTTAACCATTAGGTTGAAATACTTAAGGTTGAGGTTTTCAAATTTTTTGATGCTTGTCGCTTCTGCATTAAAAGCTTTTATGATTCTAAGCCCACCAAGAGTCTCTTCGAGCGAAGCAATAATACTACCGGCCATTTCTTGACCTTTGGTAGATGTGCGTTTTAGCGAATTACCAACCTTTCCAATTAATAGTGCGGTTAACGGAAGCATGGCAAAAACAAAAATGGTAAGCTCTGGGCTGATGTAAATCATGGTGCTTAGAATTAACGCGATACTTAGTGGTTCTCTAAAAATTAATTCAATACCCAACAATACAGACCACTCAATTTCAACGACATCGTTGCTCATTTTGGAAATTATGTCACCTTTTTTCTCTTCACTGTAATAAGAAAGCGGCAGAACCAATAACTTTTTGTAGGTGCCTTCTCGCAAATCTCGCAATACGCCATTTCTGACTTTGGCCATTACAAATAGTGCCAAGTAACCAAAAAGGTTTTTGAAGAAAAATGCAAAAACAATTATCACACATAAAAACAACAGAGCATCACCTTTTCCATCCATAATGCTTGGTGCTTCAATAATCAGTTTGCTAAGATGGTAATTGAAAATATCAATGGCACTTTCAATGGAAAAATCAAAAGTTACCAATCCTTTATTGTAAAACTCTTGGAATTCATCGTCGCCTTTTACAAATATCAGGTCCAAAAAAGGAATTAATAAGGTCATTGAAAACAAGGAAAAAATGACAGCTAATAGATTGAAAAACAAGTTCATAAACGCAAAGCGTTTGTAATTACGAACGAGGCTCAATATTTTTATCAGGTTTTTCAAGAAAGCAAAATTAATCAAACCTAAAAGTACCGTTAGCTATTGGGCTTTATTAACTAACAATCAACGGGGTAAACAATGGCGACACATAAACAAGAACATTAACTTTGTTGCCATGAGCGGAATAAGACAAGAAAAAGTTGAGAGTTTACTGAAAAGAGATTTGAGTACAATTTTTCAGGCTGAAACTCGTGGATTTGGCATTAACGAAATGGTTTCGGTTACGGTTATTCGCATCAGTCCAGACCTGTCTTTTGCTAAAGTCTATTTGAGTGTTTTTCCGAGTAAGAACGCAAGTACCGTAATTGCAGTGGTTCGTAAAAACGCCTCTTTTATTAGAGGAATATTAGGAAAAAAAATAGGGAAGCAAGTTCGAATTATTCCTGAGTTGGCCTTTCATGTTGACGATAGTTTAGATTATAGCGAACGCATCGACGAGTTGCTTAAAAAATAAGTTTGAACCTTCCGTTTCTAATAGCTCGCAGGTACTTTTTTGCGAAAAAATCGCATAATATTATCAATGTAATTACTGGTATATCTATGCTCGGTGTAGGTATTGGTGCTATGGCGTTGGTAGTAGTGCTTTCTGCTTTCAATGGACTTGAAACATTAGTTGGAAGCATGTACAGCAGCTTTCAGCCGGACATTAGAATTGAGTTGAAGGAAGGTAAGACGTTTCATTTGGACAGTCTTCCAGAGGAACAAATTCGAGCAATTGAAGGAGTTAAATACGTTTCTCCGAGTATTGAAGAAACCGTTTTATTGAAATATAAAAAGGCGCAGTTTTTTGTTACAGCAAAAGGGGTTACTGATGATTTTTTGAAAATGAGTCGATTAGATTCTATGCTTTTTGACGGTAAATTGCTATTGAAAGATGAAGAAACCAACTATGTAATACTAGGCTACGGAGTGGCTGATCAGCTAAACGTTTTTCTTAATCACATTTTTGAACCGGTAAAGGCGTATGCAGCTAAAAGAAATTCGAAAGTTGGAAATAATATTACCGAGGCATTCAATACCGATATTTTATATCCATCGGCTATTTTTAGTATTAATCCAGAATTCGATTATCAATATGCTGTGATGCCTTATGATTTTACCTCCGCACTTTTGCAGCAAGAAAATAAAGTCACTTCTTATGAAGTCGGTCTTGAGCCAGAATTAGATTCAGAGCAGTATGCTCAAATAATTCAAGCTCAAATTCCAAATGGGTTTATAGCTAAAACTCGATTTCAATTAAACGAGCTGCTTTACAAAACGAATCAAACCGAAAAGTGGATTACGTTTTTTATTCTAACGTTCATTTTAGGAATTGCTTCATTTAATATGTTGGGTTCTCTTACTGTATTGATTCTCGAAAAAAAGAACGACTTATACACCCTTAGCGCTATGGGATTCGGAAAATCGGAAATGCAAAAAACGTTTTTGATGGAAGGAATGCTTATTAGTCTCATTGGAGGAGGAGGTGGAATTTTGCTTGGACTTATACTCTGTTTATTGCAACAGCATGTGGGGCTTTTGAAGCTGCAAGCCGGGAGTGTTGCACCATTTTACCCAATAGAAATTCAAATCTTGGACATTATTTCCGTTGTTGGAATTGTTGGAATAATTGGTTTTGCGTGTTCTTGGTTGCCAACGCGATGGTTATTGAATAAAAACTCCAATTTTGAACGTACTTAAATTTTTGAATATGAAAAGGATATATACACTATCAATAATTCTAATTGCTTCTGTAGGCATTTCGGCTCAGGAAAATAATGAAAAAGTGGGTGCTTATGAGTTTAATGATTGCACAAACTTGGAGGCTCTGCCGGTTTCTAATCAATACAGGTCAGGTACTTGTTGGAGTTTTGGTGGGCTAAGCTTCTTTGAGTCCGAAATGATTAGAATGGGGATGCCGGCTATAAATTTATCGGAGATGTACATTGTTCGTCATGCTTACGAAATGAAAGCCGAACGTTATTTAAGTATGCATGGCAAGTTTCAGTTTGGTCCAGGCGGGCAGTTTCATGACATTATTGAAGTGGCAAAAAAGCACGGATTCATGAAAGAATCGGATTATGATGAAAAGCCTGTTTCGTACGGTAAACCTGTTCATGCCGAATTAGATGCAATTACCAAATCAATGGTAGAAGTGGCTGTAAAACGCCCAAACAAAACACTCTCTGATAGTTGGTGGCCAGCATACACCGCCACGCTTGACGAGTACCTTGGTGAAGTAAATGAAGATACCGATGCTAAAGGAGCAGAAACCTTGAAAGCGACGGGAATAAACCTAGACGATTACATTGAGTTTACATCATTCACCCATTTGGGCGAGTACGAAGAAGAAATTTTGTTTATTCCTGATAATTGGACAATGAGCAGCTACTATAATGTGCCGTTGGATGATCTAGTAAGCATTATGAACAATGCCCTAGACCAAGGTTTTAGCGTTGCATGGGATGCGGATGTAAGCGAGCGCGGTTTCTCATTCAAAAATGGGTTGGCTGTTGTTCCAGAAACTCCTTGGGCGCAAATGTCTAGAGCAGAAAAAGACACAATTTTCGAAACTGTAATTAAAGAAGCCGAAGTAACTCCGGAAACTAGGCAAGAGCTGTTCAATAATTTTGCAACTACCGACGATCATTTGATGCACATTACTGGAAAATGTAAAGACCAAAACGGAAATACTTTTTATTACACGAAAAACAGTTGGGGGTCAGATAGAAACAGTTGTGGAGGTTTTCTTTATACATCCGAAACGTACTTTAAATTAAAGACGGTTGCGATTATGGTGCACAAGGATGCAGTGCCCAAAGCAATTCGTAAGAAGTTAGGGATTTAGTTTTTGATTAACCGAATCGACTGAGATGTAGTCTCATTTTTAAGTAAAACCACATAAACACCAGCCGGTATTTCACTAACATCAATTTCTTGTTGGTTTTGATTCAAACTAGCAGAAAAAACCGTTTGACCATTAATGTTGATAATGCTCAACTGGGTCAGGTCGAACTCTTGGTTTTTCGAAGAAATTGTAATTGTATTTGATGTTGGGTTCGGGAATAAATCCCACTGTGGTAACTCCATTTTCTTCTCATTGATGTTTGTAGTGTCTTTAACATCAGGGTCCTTGTCCTCTTCTTTGGGTGGCGGAATTACAAATCCGTTGTCTTTCATCAGCAAAGAAGCACCGCCGGTAATCATTCCGTAAATTAAGTCTGGCTTGGAGTCTCCATTTATGTCACCAGCCGATGGCGTAATATTTCTGTTGTACAGGAACACACTATCCAACAAGGAATAGTCATCAACCGAACCGCCAGAATCTTTTACATATTGGTACAGCCAACCGTTTGAGCATCCGATATATAAGTAGGTTGCCAACGAAACCGAATCGGCATTTAATCCATTGGTATCTGATTGAATAACAGTAGCTTGCAAGAATCCGTTGTTGCTGTTGTCGCGGTGATTAATGCCTCCAAAATTTGGTAGAGTAGGTGATTTTTTGAATTCGGCGTTTGACTTGGTTCCTACATTTTGGTGATAATCCAACTCAGCAATGTATGAACCTGCTAACAAGTCTGGCAGCGAATCGCCATTAAAATCATAAAACTTACACCTTGGAAAGGGATCCAATTTTAAGGAATCTAAGCTAGATCCAGTTTGCACAAAAACAGCAGAATCTCCGGGAAGTGCTGTGTTTTTTAGCCATTTCAGTAATCCGTCTTCGTTGGCCATTACCAAATCCATGGAGCTGTCGTTGTTTAAATCGACAGCATAAACGCTCAAATCGTTTTTGTTTGCAAAAGGGATGTCCAAGTAATTTTCGGATACTAACTCGAATTGTGGGCGATTTTTAGTACCTGAATTTTTCCAGTAGTGAACTGCATTCCAGGTGGAGTCTCCGTTGTGCAACCTCAAACTTGTTCCCAAAATGTCTAGTAAACTATCCCCATTAATATCGATTAATATAAATCTTGAATCTTCTCCAATATCAATGTGCTGATTAGACACAAAATCTTGCGAAAGGAAACGCTGAAAACAAGTTGTGTCAGGTCTTGTGGCGTAATACTGGACTTGTTTGTGGTTGGCTCCGTTTAATTCATCCGTTGGTGAAATCAGGAAATCATCAATGCTATCCGAGTTAATCTTCAGACTATTTACGTAAGGAAATAATGGGGACCTAATTGTGGTTGTAGTAACTGGATACATGGTGTCTTGGCGGGTCATTTTTGCGGATGATGGAATGCCTTCGTTGTACAGTCCAATAACACGTTCTTCTCCTTGAAATCCAATAATTAAATCGGGTAATCCATTGCAGTCCAAGTCCGTAGCAGTAATGTTTGCTCCTCCGTGTCGGGACGCATTTTTTAGTAATTTGCCATTACAACTGCCTAAATTCACGTAAAACTCGCTTAGATTATCTGAAAACCCAGCCCAGCAAAAATCGGTAAGAGAAAACTCCAAGGTGTCAAAAGTTCCATGATCGTTTACGCCGGTGTTTTCGTATAAATATACAGAACCCAAACCAACAATTAAAACTCCAATATCTAAATCCCCATCTGCATCGACATCAGCAATAGCGGGGATTTCGCTCGCGCCAATGGTGAAGCTATTGGGTTTGTTATTGAACATAAAACTCGAATTTATACTTCGGTTTTGAGCGTTATTGGGGTCAGGGAAAAGTATGCGTTCAAAAACCAATTCATTTGGATTAGTGGATACGTTTTTATTGAATCCCAGTATTCCATCTTGGTTAAATACTTGGTCTTCCAAACCATCATTGTTGAAATCCTCGAACAAACTAAAAAACCTACTGGAAGACAGGCTACCTGTATAATTTCTTGATAATTGAAAATTGCTTCCCTCGGCGGTTCTAATAAAAGTTTGATGCTGAAAAGAGCCTTTGTCAAAAACGATGAGGTCTTGCAGTGAATCGTGATTAAGGTTAATGTCAGAAAACAGGGGTCTTAAAAATCCACCAGACCAAGGAAAGTTTAGGGTGTCATTGCCATTGGTGACTACAACAGAGTCGAAAATCCGATAATCAGAAAGTTGCGCGTGTTGCGCTTGCACAGCTGAGAAACCCAACAAAATTAAAAGTACAATTCCTGTTTTTCGCATAACAACAAATCTAGTTTATAACCATAGAACAGGCGGGGGGTGAAAGAGTTGGTTCGAGAAACTCAGGAAATTCAAGCAGTTTTACTTTTAAGCAACAACTTCACCGTTGACCGTGTTTTTTGCTCAATTACTATTTCCTTCTTTTGAATAAGACCTTCTAATAATTGCTCTTGATATTGCCGAACGGTCAACAATTCTAAATGCTCGTTGTACAAAAGTTTGTAGTCGGAACTAAGTGATTCAATCAGCGATTCCGTTTTTTGAGGGTCGTTATCCACACAAATGGAACAATTTACAGCAGAATTTTGCACAAGGTTTACCTCCAATTTATGCTCAAATAAATGATGATAAATCTGCTGCATTTTATCCTCGCCAAAAAACGAAAGATCTTCTGATTCTAGGGTAATTAAAAGCTGATTGGGTTTGTAAATGTAAATGGATGTTGAGGGGGCAATTTTGCCTGAATTATTAATTGTAGTTCCTTTATTATCAGTATTTTGAAAAGAACGAACACTTAGGGGAATATTTTTTTGTGCAAGAGGTTGAATGGTTTTTGGGTGAATAATTGTTGCCCCATAATAACTCAATTCAATGGCCTCCTTGTAATTCAAACTAGGGATTAATTCTGGGTCATTAAAATACCTAGGGTCTGCATTTAAAACCCCATCTACATCCTTCCAAACTACCAGTTCGTCCGCATCTAAAAAACTGGCGAACAACGCAGCAGAGTAATCAGAGCCTTCACGCCCGATGGTAGTCATTAAATTTTGGTCAGTTCCGCCAATAAAACCCTGAATTAAGTGAATGGAGTTTTCGTTGCAACTTGAATTCAAATTTGTTTTCGATTCATCGATTTTTGGTTCTGCTTTTCGGAATCGATTGTTGGTTCGCAAAATTTTGCGCGCATCTAACCACGTTAAATTTACATTGAGTGATTGCAAATAACTGCCTAAGATTTTTGAGGATAAAAGTTCCCCTGCGGGTATTATTTGATCGTAAACTTCGTCGTAATCAGTCTCTTTGTTGTGTGCAAGATATTGCTCACAATACTGTATTATTTTATTCAAATTTTCAGTGGCTTCGTTTTCCTCACCATCAAAAAGGGAGTTAATAATTTCAGAATGAAAATGGTGAATTTTCTTTAACTGTTCGGAAATAGATTCGGATTTAATGTGTTGATTTACAAGATTTTCAAATGCATTGGTGGTCTTAGCGATAGCGGAGACTACCACCAATTTTGGTTGCTGTTGGAGAACAATACTAGCTACGTTTTTTATTGCGTCAGCATCTTTGATAGAGGCACCTCCAAATTTGAAAACCACGTTTTTCATAATGTAATTTTTGGTAATTATCAAAAGTAGTTTCTTGATGATTTCAACTTAATTAAACTTTCAGCGGTTGTTCACAATTTACATTTGATTTTTTAGGGTGTATAAAGCTCTCATTTGCAATTCTTAAGCGATGTTAATTATAGCTTTCAAAAAGGTTGTATTTTTACAGGTTATGTACGCTTGCGTGTACCCCAACTTTTGGTTGGAAAGCACGTCTTACAGTTAACTATTGACGCAAACATATTTTTTATGAATTCAATTTTACGCAACCTTCGAATCCTTCTAGTTTTATTGGCTATTGGGGGCTGTTATAACTCGGCAAATGCTACGCATATAGCTGGTGGGGAGATAACTTACAAAGCATTGAATGATACGGATTATTTGGTGACTTTGACAATTTATCGGGACTGTCAAGCAACTGTGAATATAGGAAATGGTAGCCAGCGTGTAAACCTATTTCATTCGCAAAGTTGCGCAACCGTGCCTGGATCGTCTTACGGTACTTTTTATAGCCATCCATTTTCAACTCATTTTTTACCGTTAACAAACATTGGTGGAACTGAAGTTTCGCAGCTTTGTGCTGAAGTAGCGGATAGTAGTGCTTGCTCATCTCAGGCTGCAAAGCGAAAGTATGCGGGATTGGAAAAATTCGTTTACGAGGGTACCATAACAATCCCATTTAAGTGTAATTCATGGTATGTGGCACATTACTTTAACGCTAGAAGCGCCTCTATGAATGTTGAGAACCCCAACGGTTCATACCAAGATACCAATCGTGTTCCTCCAATAGCCCCACTCAACGGGAGGCCATTTTACATTGAAGTTAAAATCAATAATGATTACACCTTCGCCTCTGGAAATTCAAGCCCAATTTTTACTGCAGACCCAATACCTTATTTCTGTAAAGATTTAGTTTCAACCTACAATTATTCCGTAATTGATGCTGATGGAGATAGTCTTTCTTACTCATTGGTGCCGGGTTCTTACATTCAAAATAAATCGGGTAACAGCGTATTTACAGACACCAACATTATCAATTTTAGACAAGCGTTTTTAAATTACAGGCAACCGGAATACACATCTTCACAACCGTTGCATGATGCCGTAATAAACCCAGTGACTGGGAATATTACTTTTAAACAGCGTGTGAAAGGTCGATATGTCGTTGTTTTAAAAGTCACAGAGTACGATAAAAATAACCCTGATAGTATCAAAAGTGAAATGGTGCGAGATATTCAATTTCAAATTGATGCTTGCTCAGGAAATAGTGCTCCAGAGCTAGTTTCTGGTGGAATTCATAGTGTCACAGGTGGACTTAAAGTTGATTCACTAACTGTTAAAACCCTGGCAACTTCCAACCTGTGTTTTAAAACATCATTCCAGGATGCGGATGCAGGAGACACTATAACCACTTCGAATAACAGGCTGGTGGCGCTTGTCGGAGCCACTGAATCAATAACAGGGGTTAATGCAGATACTACCGAAATTTGTTGGACACCACCTGCTAACCCTCTTTCTAATTACACCTTGACCTTTACATCGAAGGATGATAATTGTCCTGTTAAGGCAGCTACGTCAGTTGCGGTTCGGATTCAAATAGAAGAACCAATTTCAAATGCTACATTAACACCAACTAAAGAAAGTTGTAACGGAGAATCTGATGGAAGGTTCACAGCATCCTTCGAAGGTGGGATTGGACCGTTCGGTTATTACTGGATTAAGGACGGAACGGATACACTTCGCTTAGACACGAATGTATTGACAAACGTTTCAAGCGCAAATTCATACTCAGTGGTTATTACTGATAGTTTTAACATGGCTAGTGTTCAGTCAGTTGGCCAGAATTTACCTCCTACTTTTCCAGTACGAGTAGTTGCCAACTTGGTAACAGACATTGACTGCGATGGTGGATGTACGGGAAAAATTGAGATTACTTCTGTAACAGGTGGAAATACAAGTACTCCTGGGGTTAATGGTTACTTTTTCAAATGGAATAATTCGAATGATACAATTGCCACAGCAGATTCGTTGTGTGCTGGCTCTCATCTAGTTACGGTTTCTGATGATAACGGTTGCGACACGGTCGAACAATTTTTTGTTTCTCAAAAACCTGTTATTGGGGTTGTAATTACTGACAGTACTGATATTTCATGTAAGGGAGGACGCGACGGTGAAGCTGAGTCTTCAGCTAGAACTCTAGAATGTGGAGTTTACCCAAATTTAGCTGTTAAATGTGCAACTACTGATAGTATCACAATTGGTTCAGGCAATGCATCCAATGGCTTTACCGGTTATCCTACACCATTTGCTGCAAGTCTGAATGCGAAGCAACAATATCTGTATTTGGCCTCAGAGCTTAAGGCAGCTGGTTTTACTAAAGGAAGGATATCAAAAATTAAATTTCAATTACAAGGTTCATTTGTCTCCAGCTTTACAGATTATGAATTTGCTATTGGATGCACCGACTCAACAGATTTAGCTAGCGGATTTATTAACGGGGGCTTTCAGGTTTATAGTGCTAACTCTCATGGTTTTACGCCAAATGATTTGATTTCATTAGAGCCAGCAATTGAATTTAGTAAAGAATTCGAATGGGATGGAAATTCCAATATCATCATCCAAATATGTAATTCAAAATCAGCAACATTTAATAGCCAGGTAAAGCACACAGTTACTGCATTTACATCTGTGGCTTATCATACAGAAAACGCTTTAAGTGCTTGCTTATCAGATACATCTAGCGTGGAGACTAATACTCGGCCTAATATTGAGTTTCATTTTTGTGAACCGGGTATTAATTATTCATGGAATTCAACGCCCGTCCAAACAGACAGCACTGCCGATAATCTTCCGGCAGGAACATTTGTAGTTACCGCTTCTAATTTAGCAGGTTGCGAGGCTAAAGACACCGTAACTTTAACTGAACCTCCCGTAGGTTTGGTGCTAGGAACAACTGTACTAAATACTATTGATTGTGCCGGAGATAATGATGGATCAGCCAGTGTTGAAGTTACCGGTGGTTCTCCGGGTTTTATGTTCGCTTGGCCACTTGGAGTAAATACTCAAGTGGGTATGGACAGTGTAGCCATAAACTTAGAAGGTGGAGTAAAGTATATTGTTACCGTCACGGATTCTAAAGGTTGCGAGGATACGATCTCAATCGAATTAACAGAACCCACTGCGATTACGTTTGGTTCAAGTGCAGTAGTTGATGCAGACTGTAAAGGTTCAAATACGGGAGAGATAACAGTAGTTCCAAGTGGCGGAACGGCACCGTTTAGCAATACATACGTTTGGGATCCAGTAGCAACCGGCACAACGGCTAATGTCACGAATTTAGTAGCGGGTACTTATCGAGTAACTGCAGAGGATGCTAACGGCTGTCAAGAAGACACATTATTTACAGTAGGTGAGCCAACGGACACACTAACATTTGGCAACAGTACCCAGTTAGATGTAACGTGTAAAGGAGCTAGTACAGGCAGTATCAATGTAGTGTTGAGCGGAGGAACAACTCCATACAGCAATACCTACGTTTGGGACCCAGTTGCCACCGGCACAACGGCTAACGTTACCAACCTAGCCGCAGGAACTTACCGAGTAACCGCAGAAGATGCAAACGGTTGTGAGGGTGATACAACGTTTACTATTACCGAACCTGCTACAGGAGTGACGTTTGGTTCAAGTACAGTAACCGATGTTCTGTGTAAAGACTCAGCAACTGGAGAAATAACTGTAGTACCAGCAGGCGGAACACTACCATATACTAACTTCCGTTGGTCGGCTGGAGGAAGTACTACAGCTACAGCGAGCAATTTAGTTGATGGAAGCTACACGGTGACTGTGGAAGATGGAAGTGGATGTGATTACGATACAACATTCATTATTACAGAACCAGCTACCGCAATAGCCTTGAGTACAACTATAATTACCCCATTAGCCTGTAATGCAGCGACAAATGGTTCAGTGAGTGTTCAAGTAACAGGAGGAACACCGGGTTATGGATTTGCTTGGCCACTTGGAGTAGTGACTCAAGTGGGAATGGATAGTGTTGCAACAAATTTAGCAGCAGGAACGAGATACATTGTAACTGTAACTGATGGGAATGGTGGAAGTGATACTGAAACTATTGGAATTACTTGTAATTTAAATCAAGATGAAGTTCTCTCAACAATTTTAGAGGACTCTAGAGCGTCTCAAGGTGGAGTAGGAATTAATGGACAAACACCAATTGCGACTTTAGATAGTGGTGAGGATCAAAGATTAGCTGTTTTTAATCATAATTCTCCAATTAATGTCTCAGGTTTTAACTCAAATCCTGATTCAACTAATTCAACTTCAGCAAATGTTGCTCATAAATTACCTCTTTATACTTCAAGCTCTGATTTAGCTCAAGATATTGCATCTTTAGAGGTTAATGGTGCACCTCTTGAAATTGTAAAAGAAGGGATTGTTCAAGATATTACTTGTGTTGATAATGCAAATGGCCTTGATTGTTCAATTACTGGTTCTGGTTTTGAAATTGGATCAAAAGTAGATCTTCTAACTTGTGATGGAGAGGAAATTCCTCTAAGTGGTACTGAAGATAATGTATCTACTTTTGGATATTCTACTAGCGATCAAATTAGAGCTAATTTTAATAATGGAGAAACTACTTTAGAAAACTGTGTTGCAAAAAATGGAGATTTAGAGAATTTATTAAATGGTTCAATTAGAGTAACAATTACAGAAGCTCAAGGTCCTGAAATTAATGGAACAATTAGCTCAACAATTACAAATGAAGATGGTTCAATTCCAGAATATGCTCTAACTAGTGCTTCAATTACTTTAGAAGATGGTGTTACATATATGTTGACAAAAAATGATGGAGTTAGTTCTGAAGCTAATTTTGATGAATTACATTCAGTAATTGATGCTAATGAAATTTCTTATTCAGTAAGAGCTCAAGATTCTAATGGTAATGTATCTAATGAATCTTTAGGTAGTTATGATGTAACTCAAGTAACTCTTAGCTCAGATGGCGGGGAATTTGATGGATCAAGTACTGAAGTTACTCAAGGAGATGATGCTCAAGTATATATTTTAGCTCCTACTTACTCAGTTGGATCTAATGATTCTAATAAGTTATCTGTTGGTCTAGAAGCAAAATTAAATGGTTCAAGTTCTTCTAATGTGAGAGTAGATGGTGAGGATGTTATTGTAGATACTTCAGATCTTGATGTTGGAAGTTATGTTATCTCAGTTGATGGAATTGCTAGTTGTGATACTCAACAATATAGTGCTCAACAATGTAATTCAGATTTTGAAGAAGTATAGAGCTGATACTCTAAAAAATCCGAATTTGTAAGTTGATAGTTTATGTTCATCGTATGTTCGTTAAGATACATCATCTGTTGCTTCGGGTTCTTCAGCACAATTTTAATTTATGGCAGGTGGGCAAAACAGAAACTTAGTTGTTGGCAAACATTATTATTTTTCTTTCCATTTCGTGTCAAATTTCTTCGCTTCAGGTCCAATGTTACCTAAGTCAAAAGTCACTGTGGTATCTTCTGAATCATTCCCTTCATTAAAATCATTCCAACAGAGTACGATTAAGGCCAAGGCTTTTTTATTCGAATCGGAATTACAAGTCAAGGTGTAATTAATTCCATTAAACCAAGAAATCGAAATTTTATGGAACCAAGCAATTTGACTTCCATCTTTAAAAATTGAAACCTTGTGTCCCTTATGCCCAATTATTTCATAAGATTCGTTTTCAACATTCAAAATATAGTGTAGTTTCCATATATTTTCAGGTTTGAAAACACCTATTTCTTTTTCAGAATTTAAAACAATACATTTACCACATTTTTTTTTAATACGCTTAATAACATAAAAATGCCTAATTTCGTGTAGTTATCTACACGCTAAAAATTTTGTCAGCTTCTCAGCGTATCCCAGACAATAGTCCAAGATACGCCATTTTTTTTTACTTCACAGTTTTAATATTTAAAACTAGAAAGCAAATAAAATTAAAAAAGTAACCATTAAACCAAATAATGCAATAGCTTCAGTTAAAGCAAAACCTAAAATTGCATAAATAAATAATTGTTTTAATAAATATGGATTCCTAGCATAAGCTAACATTAAACCCGCAAAAACAACACCAATACCAACACCGGCACCACTTAAAGAAATAGCTGCTGCACCACCACCAACTAATTTTAATACCTCTAATCCCATTTAAGTTTTAATAAAAAGATTAAGTTTAAAAATTAATCAAAATAGGCAAGAGAGTATGAAAGCTATTTTATCAGGGATGCGTGTCGTGGAAGCGTCTGCATTTGTTGCGGCCCCTCTAGGCGGAATGACGCTAGCCCAATTAGGTGCAGATGTTATTCG
>CAKZKD010000026.1 GCA_937121175.1 uncultured Flavobacteriales bacterium | reverse complement strand
ATTAGGACCGAACAGAGTAGTTAAGCCCATACCGATAGCTATCGCCGATGCTACTGCCATACCAGGCGGGAGGGTAGTTTGGCTCAATATTTCAAAATAGGATACTTTATTATTAATTAAAGAAGCTTTGGTATTTGGTCTTAATGTATTTCTATCTTAGAAGTCATCGTTAAATAATCATCTTCCATCTGATATACCCCAACATTTATTGGGGTGAAACCGCATTGATTGTAGTCGTTAGGAAGCTGATTGGAATCAATTGGTAAAATAAATAGTTTGCCGTTTTCCGCTAAGAGTGGTCTAGTGTATTCTTGGTACGAATATTTAGCGCCGTTCCTACCGAAAACTTCTTCTGATTTATAGTCAATTATTTTTAGATGAACTTTAATGTAGTCTGTTCCGTCCTCGTATGAAATTAGCAAGGTTCCCCCAGTAGCTGTTCCACCGCCGCTTCCATAGATTCGCTCATGACCTTCGATTAAATAGGTAGAACGCTTTTTATTGTCAACAGAATCAATGTTGTTTATACCAATTGAAGACACTCGATTGCCATGTGAAAATGGAAGGGGAAACCCGAAGTAGCGTTTACTACTACCATCATAAATAGCGCAATACGGCACATTACTGAGGTGTGGAAGTCGAATCACAGGAAACATTTCTTTTCCTTTAGATTGATATTTTTCAATTGAATCGACTGGAATTTCGGTCATATTAATTTTAAAATTGCAAATACCATCTTTTACTTGGTTGTCAAAATACAGGTAGTAGTTGTCTGGATATTCCCTATCTGGTGAATAGCCAGCTGAACACATTAGCACAAGTGTTGCAACTAGTACAATGAATTTGAACTTCATTCTATTATTGTATAACTATTGGATACTTGAACGAACTAAAGTTTTCTTCAATTCTAACCCAGTAAGTACCAGTTTTCAGTTCCGATACGTCTAATTCATTATTTTCGAATCGTCCGACAATTTTACCTTCTAGGTTCATTATGTAAGCATTCAATGGTTTATCAGAATCGATGAAAATTCTTTCTGTTGCCGGATTGGGGTACGGTGAGAATTCATTTCTTCCCGTTTCGTTAATAGAAGTTGTTGTGTCTTTTGTAGTAGTATCAATAGGTGCTTTTACACTATCATACTCTATTACATAATACAGAGTATTAGATCCTTGAATATCGTTCCATTCACCTGCAATACCGTTCCTTGTAGTAGTAGCAGGCCAACCATTTAAACCAATAGCTGCCATATCTTGTCCAATTCCGAAATTGTCAGGTTCCTTCTGATCAGACTTTGAAGTGCCGCCCCAGTTATTGTAACTGCCAGCCGAGGCCGAACCAGAATTATCACCTGTCCAGAATTTTTGTCCAGTTCCTGAATTGTTGTTATCCCAAACCCAGTCGCCTTCCGTAGTTTTATCTGTTGCTCCTATCCAAACATATGCAATACCGCCACCATCAATAACACGTGTGTAAGTCGATGATATTTGAGCTCCATTACTGATTTCATCATAAACCTTTAGTTGCTCACTAGAGTCTTCAATGCTCACTAAATACCCGCCTCGTTCAACTGCACAAGCTGAAGCATCAACCCACGATTTCCGTTCTTTAACGATCTCATAATTTTTACCCAGATAGCTGAACTTACATATGTTATTGGTATCCGCGCATTGGCTAAAGACTAATGTTACTGCACTGCAAAGTATAAGGGTAAAGAGATGTTTCATGAATCGGAAATTACAAAAGCAAGATAAGCAGTGCGATTTCTTGAATAATTGTCTTGATTAATTTTAATAAGCAATTGATGGTTAATAACCGTTCAAGTTGTTCATTTAGAAGGCGTATTCATACTGAATAATCTTAATGCTTCTCGATGATTCATCCTTACTCAATTGAGCATTTAGTAGAAATGTTTGAGGGTCATACAAGAATTCTTGGGTGAATGTCAGTTTACCATTCGAGAAAATTTTACTCTGGTTTAGGTTTCCATATTCATCATATTCGTAGGTATAGGTGAGTGTTCGTTGTACACCCAAATTTGAATAGTCGATGATTTTAATCAACCTACCTTCTGCGTCGTATTTATAGGTAACTAGGTTTCTTTTCTTAGTTAAAGAGTAAACTGTATTTTCTGATTGTTTTTGACCAATCGAGTTGTAAATAATAGTTCGCTCTTTGTATGGGCGTTCTGCGGAATTGAAATACACTACTTTTTTGATGCTATCGTTCAATGAACTCCATTCAAAGCGTTCTTGTTTTACAATGGTTTCTGTGCCTTTGTTAAATCCAAACTTGTATTGATTGTTATTTGCGCCTCGAACAACAGTTTCGGTTTTTATTGTTTTATCATCGTTGTATTCGAAACGATAAGCATCGTAAGCTTTTACGTAAAAGAGTGCTTTTTGTACCAGCTGATTATTCTGACTGTAACTAAAAGAACTTTGTGTGGTGTCTATTCTACCACCTCGCAACGACATCGTTTTGATGTGTTCAATTAGTTTTCCATCATCGTCGAAAGTGTATTTTACAATTAGCCCTTTACTTGATATAGGTTGCAAGTCTTTCTTGACTGAAATTTTTCCTGTAATGGATTTTATTTTGTTGTCACGAATGAATCGCTCATTAAACTGGCAATCGTTTTCATATAGTTTACCTTGGTAAACATCCAATATTTGAGCATTGGAAATAGATGCAATACCAGTAATGAAGAAAATACTTAAAACAAAAAATCTCACCGAAATACCTATTGTTTGATTTGTTTTATTGCTTCTGCAACATCAGTTACTGGCAATTGACATGCCTTATTTACACATACGTAGATGTAAGTATCTCCCTCAACGTGTTTGTTTTCTAATAAAGGAAGCTGACTTGGTTTTTCTGATCCAATTAGAATTTTGTTTGCAATATAGTTTTGATTTAACTCAGCATGTTTCTTAGCCGCATCGGCACCTACAATAGCAATTTCATAATACGGAAACACCTTGCTTAAATAAACCTGACCCCAATTCGAGTATCCTGAGCCGTAATTAACCATATGAGGCTGAATATTGTTTAGCATGGTTTCAGCCATAGAAGAGTAAGCTTTATTGTCAAAATACAGTCCAAGATTGTTTAGCGATTTAGCCATACTAGAGTTTGATGCAGGTATTACATTGTCGTTCAATTCCATTTTTCGAGCGACCAATCCAGTGGCATCTTTAGAAGTAAAGTAGAACATGCCTCTTTCGGAATCATAAAAATTTTCGATAGAAATATCCATTAAGTCCTTTGCTCTTTCTAACCATACCTGATTGAATGTTAGCTGATATAAATCGATGTAGGCTTCAATTACAAAGCAATAATCTTCTAGGAATCCGTTGAGTTTCGAAGTTCCATCCTTATAACTGTGTAGCAGTTTTCCCTCATTGCTGGTTTGAGTAGAAACGATAAACTCGGCATTCTTGATAGCTGCTTGTTTGAATTTATCTTCATTAAAAACTTGGCTCGCTTTACATAGTCCAGTAATCATGAGAGCATTCCAAGAAGTTAGGGTTTTGTCGTCTAATCCAGGGCGTGTTCGTTTTGCTCGTTCAGTTAGAAGCTTTGCATCAATTTTTTTGATTCTTGGTTCAATTTCTTCTACCGCAATATTCAGTTTTTTGGAAATCTCATCATTCGTTTTGTCTCGTAACAAAATGTTATTGCCGTGTTCCCACAATGCTTTTTTACCAATGTTATAATAGACTTTCGTGAGAGCATATTCTTCTTCTGATAAAACCGATCTTAGTTCTTCTTCGGTCCAAACATAGAATTTACCTTCTTCACCTTCACTATCCGCATCAAGAGCCGAATAAAATGCTCCGTTTTTGGCAGTCATTTCACGCTGAAGAAATTCAAAGGTTTCATACACTACGTTTTTGTACAAATCGTCACCAAAATATTGGTAGGCATCAGAGTACAAATCCATAAGTTGGGCATTGTCGTAGAGCATTTTCTCAAAATGGGGTGCTTTCCATATTATGTCTGTTGAGTACCGCGCAAATCCACCACCAATTTGGTCATAAATACCACCAAAAGCCATTTTATCAAGTGTAAGTTTTACTTGATTCAACACTTCTTGATCTTTGTTCAGAACCCCATATTTAAGTAGAAACTGGTAGTTATTCGGAATTGGAAACTTAGGTGATCGGTCTGGGCCACCTTCTTTGGTATCGAAACTGGTTTTCCATTTTTTCACCATTTCCGCCAAAGTATCGTTGTCAAACTTTGCTGGGTTGTTGTTAATTGGAAGTAAGTCTGAATTCTTAATACCTTCGGTTAAGTTCTGGGCATATTCGTAAAACTTTTCCTTATCCTTTTTATAATCCTTAGCTAAGCTTTGTAAAATATTTACCCATTGGCTTTTTTGAAAGTAGGTGCCTCCATACACTGGTCGGCCATCAGGTAAAGCAAAGCAATTTAACGGCCAACCGCCTTGTTGTGTAATTAGTTGTACAGCATTCATGTAGATTTGATCAATATCGGGACGTTCTTCTCTGTCAACTTTTATACAAACAAAGTTGTTGTTCATTACCGTGGCCACGGCTGAATCTTCAAAAGATTCACGCTCCATAACATGACACCAATGGCACGCTGAGTAGCCAACACTTACCAAAATCAATTTATCTTCATCTTGGGCTTTTTGAAGGGCTTCATCTCCCCAAGGGTACCAATTTACCGGATTGTGGGCATGTTGCAATAGGTACGGACTGGTTTCATTTATTAATGAATTTGTGTGTTTGTGTTTTACTTGAGTATCCATGTTACTGTCCTTGCTTGTGGTGTTTTGGCAACTTTGAATCGACGAGATAATAATTGAAAAGATGAGTACTAACCTCATAAATAAATTTTTCACAAAAGTAGAGGCATCACTAATTGAAGCCAACCCGTGTGTTAGTAGTTATTACAGAATTGTGTTAAGAAAGTAGCTTCAATACTTAGAGCGAAATGGTTTCCTTGATATCTACGGGAACTGTTTTGGAAATACTTTTTGCTTTTCCAGTGATTTCACCCTTCAAGCCTAACGTAATTTGCCCACCACCCATAAGCATAATAAGACCTAAATCAATTCCACCATCAGGTGGAACCGTAACGTTTAGTGTAGTTTTATAAACTTTAGTTATGCTTTTTTCGAGTACTAAATCGTCTGGCAGGGTAGCATTACCAATCTTTTTATCGTTAAAAGAAAGTACCAAATCTTTAGCATTCACCTTGATTTTGTAATCATTGGGATTGTCGATTTTCAGCCAGACATCAGCATCAATACCATCTCCGGAAATTCGGTTTAATGAAACATTTTCTAGAGAAATAAGTTGAACTTCTTTGTAATCAACGCAGCCAATAAAAAGTACCAAACAGGCTATAGCAACAATTTTATTTATCATCTTTTCTTAATTTCAGGGTAAAGGTGGAGCCGGCTCCAATTTCAGAATTAACCGATAATTCACCATTTAATAATTCAGTGAGTTGTTTCGCAATATACAGGCCAAGACCAGTGCCTTTTGTGGTTCTGGTTTCCTCGTTTTGTTCTCTGTAGAATCGGTGAAACACTTTGTCTAAATTTTCTTCATTAATACCGGTTCCTTTGTCCGAAATGTTTATTTCAATAACGTTATTTTTCGAATACAATTCTACTTCCACAGGGCTGTTCAGTTTAGAATATTTAATGCCATTCTCAATGAGATTTTTTAGAATAGACTCGAATGCTACAGGGTCGATGTTTGTGAGAATACCCTTTTGGATTTTGTTGGTTCTTACAAATTTTGATTTTGTATTAAAGTGTTCTGCAATTTGCTTGGTGAGAACTGAAATGTCTGTTTGTTGGAAGTTGAGTTGCAGTATGTTTTCTTCTAAACGGGTAGAGGTTAAGATATTCTCCACAAGTTTATTTAATCTGCTATTTTGGTTTAAGGCATTTTTTAGTAATTGGTCTCGTTTTTCGTTATCCACTATAGGGTTTAAGGCCGTTTCCAAGTTTAGTTGTACTCCCGCAATCGGTGAATTCAACTCATGGGTCACCGAGAGTAAAAAATTGCGTTGATTTTTTGCGCTTTCTAGTTCTTTTTTTAGTGCTCTTTTAACTTGAATAAATCCGAGGGTGAGCAATAAAATAAAAACTGACCCTTCTCCAATAATCATGGCTATTTTTCGATTGAGAAAATCATTGCTAATTTCAGTTTTTGGATTATTTACGCTTTCTAATACTTGAATTTGAGTGTTTAAATCTATCAACATCCAAGCCCACCACAAAAATTGTAGTAAGATGTAAATTCCTAATAGATGGAGCCAAAAGCTTGAATTCCTAGATTTCATTGAAGTTCAAATGTAGTGTTTAAACAATGAAAGTAGGCCTCGTTGGAAGTAACCTGACACTTAGGTTTTTGCCAAATTCGCTAAATAAGAACTCATTTATAATTACTAGATTAGCTGGAACTTTTAAAAATAAAGACCCTCAGTGTATGTGGGTTAAATTTACTTTCAGATTGTTGATTGGTCTATCATTGTAAATACCCCAAAAATAGGGCAGTAAGTTTAATTAATAATTTTTCATGCTTCTCCAAGAAATTCAATATTTATAGATTTAGAACATGCGGAAGATAAATTTTACTGTTTGTGTATCGTTGCTATTGTTTACTTACACAACTATTGCCCAATGTACGGCAGATGCGGGTAGAGACACTGTAATTTGTTTTGATTGGAATAAAAGTGATACTATTCGGTTAGGAGGAAGGCCAGCAGCAAAAGGTGGTATTCCAACTTACCAGTACAAATGGGAAACAAACTGGCAGCTCGGATCAACTACTTATTACGCTTCAGATTTTTTAGATGACACCACCGTTGCCAACCCTACCCTTATCGACAAAGGTGAATTAAAGGTTCAATTCTATTTGACTGTTATCGATGGAAATTCCTCAATATGCACAGACACAATGAGTTTGTACTTTACAAACTTTGGTATTGGTCTGGGTAGTATCGCACATACCATTAATGCAGGGGATTCCGTTTATCTCACTGGTGGGATTAATATTCTAGGCAGCATTCCGCCCATTGATTATTTATGGAAACCGAATCACGGATTAACTGATTCAACTAGTAATTCATTTTGGGCAAAACCAGACACTTCAGTTGCGTACTTTTTAACACTTACAGATTCTACTGGTTGCCAAATATCAGCTCCT
>CAKZKD010000025.1 GCA_937121175.1 uncultured Flavobacteriales bacterium | reverse complement strand
CCCGAGAACCGAAGTGAGTACAATGGTCAGCAAGTGTGTTGGTTCCTGCGCTCGACAATCAGAACGCAATAGGAATGAATATTTGGCCGACGCGCCACTTGCTCTCCCTGTAGCCCTACTTGCCTTGGCTGCGGGGCGTTACCAGCAAGCTACTAAATAGAAAAACAATTACCATATGGAAGATATATTTAAGCCAAGCAGTTTAACGATTAAGCAATTATTTGGCAACACGGATGCTTTGTATCAAATACCAAGATACCAACGACCATACTCATGGAACGACAATCAACTGGATAAACTTTGGGATGACCTAATGGAAGCAATGCAAAATGACCCAAACTACTTTCTCGGCTCTGTTATTACTGCCAAACCTGAAGAAAGCTCTAGCTATCTTGATATTGTTGACGGCCAACAGAGATTGACAACATTAACTATTATGTTGTGTGTCTTCCGGGATTTATTTCCTGAAATTAACAGTAATTTGGTTGATACAGACCCGACAGCAATCGACAACAACATTGTAACCAATTCGATTAAATACAATGATAGGTTCGAACGATTAAGATTAAGAACGCATTCCAATCACCAAAGTGATTTTGATTCAATAATACTGAGTGGAAACACTACTCTACTTAACAAACCAACGAAAAAAATCCTACGACAAGAAGAAGAGCCGAAGTTTAAGTTCCAAAATACCGCTTACTTCTTTAAAGAAAAGTTGTTAGAAATTGGAAAAGAAGAAGCAGGAGAGTTATTGAATTACATTTTCAATCGTGTCAAAATAATTAGAATTGATTGTCAATCTGTTCCTTTCGCAATAAAACTATTTCAAGTTTTAAATGACAGGGGCTTGGATTTATCTAATTCCGATTTAATTAAAAGCTTTCTCATTGGTAAGATTCAAAAATTGTATGAAAAAGAACCTGAACTAAAAAAACAAAAAGAAGACCAGTTCATGGATGATTGGAAAGTATGTGAAACATACGCCAACCATACAGAAACACCTATGAACGATATTTTCGTGATGTATGAATACTACCTTCTCGGGCAGAATCCGAAGAAGTCCTTGTATGATGAATTGGTTCAACAAATAAATGACAAGGACCCAAATGAAGTGATAGCACACATTAAGTCATTTGTTACTAATTATAAAAATGAACTGTACGATAAAGAAGATAAGATTATTTACTCTTTTTGGTATTTAAGATGGGCAATGTATTGGAGGTCAATTTTATTGACTGCACTTACGGAGGATTATAAAGAATACGATAAATTATTAATCGTGCTACGCCGATTCTATTACCTAAACTGGATTGCTGGCTTTACTTTAACCAAAATTAAACAGACGTCCTTCAACTTAATTCGATGGATAAAAGAAAATAAAGACATTGAATTCATTTCAAATGAATTAGACAAGAACTTAAAACAAAATAGTGCTATCAGCAGAGCTATCGATAACCTAGAGGGGGAAATCTATTTTGATAAGTGGTGCAAACCATTGTTATTCATGATTGAGTATAACCAATCTGATGATAGTAATTTAAATTTCTTATCAATTGGAGAAAGAAACGTCCACATTGAACACGTTGTTCCAAGGGCATATCATTCAAAAGCAGAATGGGATATTTACCACAATGATGATAAAATTGAAGATTGGTTAAATTCAGGAGGAAATTTAACTCTATTGAGTGGTTTTAAAAACATTTCTGCAAGTAATGAAGGGTTTGATAGGAAAATAGGTGCTTACAATGGAAAAGGACACTATAATGCAGATAAAGATGGAATAACCTCATTCCAAATAACACAAAAAATTGTCAACGATTACAATTCTAATAAATATCAAAAAGAGTGGAATTGGAACGCGATAACTGACCGATGGAATTGGTTTTGTGAAGAGGTTGAAATATTGCTTGATATAGATTTGACTAAAATTAAAGAATAACGCAAGCTGGTAACAGCAGCCAAATGAGTAATAGGCCGAGTTATGAAAATTTGAAACGAATGAAATCTAATAACCCAAACCCTAGACCCGAAGAGTGTACCACGAAAGGCCTACTACTCATGGCTGCGGGGCGTTACCCACAAACTCCGCTCACTCGGGTGTAAATCAATCTGGTGTGAAAAACTGAGTATTTACTCGGTTGTGAAAA
>CAKZKD010000024.1 GCA_937121175.1 uncultured Flavobacteriales bacterium | reverse complement strand
CCAGATTCGTTTTCATAAGGTGTGGTCATCCAATATAAACTCATGCCTCCAGAATTGCCATAGTATAAAACTTTGTCAGTTAAATTATAAGTATAAATTAAATATGGGATTGTAAAACAAAAACCAAATAATAAAATAAAACTAAATTTTTTAGCGTCTTCTTTTGTTTTTTTGTAAATCATAAAGGGTATAACAATTAATAAAGAACCGTAAATTACATAAGCAAAAATTATTTTTGTTAATACCAAATAGCCTAAAGTTATAGAAGAAATCCATAAATGCTTTTTGCTTTTTTTAATTAAAAATGAAAAAACGGAATAAGTAAATAAAGAAATTAAAAAGAAACTTAAGGCCTCTGTCAATAAATATGGGATTGATCTTGATAAAAAAGGATAGTATAAACCTATTGCTAAACTTATAAAAAAAGCTTTTCTATTGCCTATTAGTTGTTTTAAAGTAGCGTTTATAACAATAATTCCAAAATAAATAAGTACTGTATTAAATAGTTTAGCAAATACTATAGGAAGTTCAAATAACCTAAATGCGGATAATAGAATCGGATATCCTGGGCCATTCCATAAAAAACTGTATTCATGAGAGTTATCTGCGTAAAACCCTTTTAATAAATTATCTGCATATAATAAATAATCATCTTCATCACCTATTAAGATATCTTGTTGTTTTAATAGACATATAATTATATAAATAAATAAAAGAGGAGAAAATTTCAGATAATCCTTCATTTTTGCCAAATTCATTATTTTAAAAATTATATTTTAGAATGCACCAAATAGCTCTAAAGCCATCTTTCCAATTAATTTTTTTTCCTTCATCATAGGTTCTACCATAATAAGATATCCCTACTTCATAAATTCTGATTTTTGGAATTTTGGAGATTTTTGCGGTAACTTCCGGTTCAAACCCAAAGCGTTTTTCTTTTAAATCTAAGTCTTTCAGGATTTTTGCGTTAAACAGTTTGTAACAGGTTTCCATGTCTGTTAAATTTAAATTTGTGAAAGCGTTTGATAAAAAAGTTAAAAACTTATTACCAATGGAATGCCAAAAGAAAAGAATTCTATGCGGCTTTCCTCCCATAAAACGAGAACCATAAACAACGTCCGCATGTCCTTCTAGTATTGGTTTTAGCAATTCATTGTATTCAAATGGATCATACTCCAAGTCAGCATCTTGTATTATGATTAAGTCGCCTACAGCTTCTTTTATTCCAGTATGCAATGCAGCACCCTTCCCTTTATTTACATCATGCTGAAAAAGAGAAATCTTGATTCCTGGATTTTCATCTTTGTATTTCTGCAATCTTTCCCAAGAGTTATCAGAAGACTGATCGTCTACCATCACAATCTCTTTTTCTAAACCACCAATCAGTTCTACTTCTTGAATTTTATCAAGAATCATATGAATGGTTTTTTCCTCGTTGTAAACAGGAATAATGATGGAAAGTACTTTTGGTTGCATACGGCTGCAATATTAATTCAATTTTATTTGATTGTAAGAACACTCCTACCAGACGCGTTCCTACAAATTAAAATACCTTTGCTAACAATGGAATTACAAAAAACCACATCTGGAGAATACACGCTCTACATCCCTTCTATGGATGAGACGTATCATAGTCGGAATGGTGCTATTTCAGAGTCAAAACACGTATTTCTGAAAGAAGGAATGGACCGTACTTCCGGCAACATTAGAATCCTCGAAGTTGGTTTTGGTACAGGTTTAAATGCTCTTCTAACTGCTCAGCACGCAGAGGCTTCAAACCGAAAAGTACATTTTCATACATTGGAACCCTTTCAAGTTCCATTTAACTTGGTAGAGAAAATTGGCTACGAAGAATTGGAAACCGAAGCGGGTTTATTCAACGCTATTCACCGAGCAGAATGGGAAAGTCAGGTAAAACTAAATGAGAACTTTACCATTCTAAAAACAACACAAAAGCTGGAGTACGTAAAACTAGAGAGCAATAGCTATGACGTGATATACTTCGATGCATTCGCTCCTAAGAAACAACCAGAGTTGTGGTCTCTTGATATATTCCAAAAACTATATGATGCCACAAAACCAGGTGGTGTGTTGACGACCTACTCGGCCGCTGGCCAATTGAAACGTGATTTAATATCTCGGCGCTGCAAGCGTCTGACTGACTTGCGTTGTTATTTGGCCTGAATTAACTGAGAGGATTTTATGAAAGCGGCAGATTTAGTACCAGAAGGTTTTGATGTTGGTGAAGTTTCAGACGGATACCACACGTTTAATGAGTTGTATGAATTCCGTAAAGTTTACAACGCTGCGTTATTCAACGAATGGGCGAAAGTTGGGAAATACGATGTTCACAAATCATATAGACATCATGACGGTGAAGAGTGTTTTGGAGGTGGATGGTTCATAGTTGTTGCTGCGCTTCCAGAGGGGCAAATTAGCAACCATTATGAAGCTAAAGACTGGGAATTGTTTGATGTTCCTGAATTCGACAAAGCTCTATTTGAATTTGATGGCCATACGAGTGAAGACGTATTGCACAGACTAAAGGCCATATAACCTTGGAGCACAGCCGACCGAAAAAGCGTAGCTTTTGAGGGTCGGATGCTGCGGGTTGTTATGGCTAATTAACTATGAGACGGCTGATTTATTTTGATGAACGGGAAATGCTGCTTTGTGAGTGGGCGCGGGAATTTGGAATGAAACGGCAAACACTGGCGCGGAGATTAAACTCTGGATGGGATATAGAAACCGCACTAACCCACCCAGTGCGAGACCCAATAAACATGGATGCAGAAACCGCCAGAATCATTGGCGAGGAATACTACAACTCAGTGCCTTGCCGAAAATGCGGGTGCAAGATCAGGAACACGAAAAAGGGTTATTGCCCCGTTTGCAAAAGAAGCAAAGCAAAAGAGGATTACCGTAATGCAAAAACTGCTTGATTATTTTTCACCGCACCGACGGATTGCAAGGAGGCTGCGCTGGCTGCAACGCTATGCCGGAAAGCATTATTTCACTATTGCAACTGGCGAATTTGGAAAGATGGCACAGGACTTTGAAAGGTTTGAGCCATAACCAAATTAGCAGCGGCTCGCAGAGTCCGCTGGCTGTAGTTGTTATGTGTGATTTACGGGAGGATTTATGAAAGACGAACGAGCCAAAGAGGTTGTAAAAATATTTGAAGATGCAGGAATGACGATTGAGTTAGGAGCTAACTTTTCCGTTAAAGGGCAGATTGCCCAGCTTTTGAATGGAAGCGAGGCGCTTATTGAACAGTGTGCTGCTGTCGTAGAAACACAAGATCGCAATGCAAACTACCAGTGGATAGATGCGTCATTCTGGGGGACGATGACAAAGAAATTCGCAGCAATGATACGAAGACTAAACACATAACCTTGGCTATAAACGGCAAATGGAGCGAAGCGTAATGCAGTCCGATTTTGATAGCGTTGTTATACCTCATGGCG
>CAKZKD010000023.1 GCA_937121175.1 uncultured Flavobacteriales bacterium | reverse complement strand
TAATTTTATTCTGGTTTTCTAAAATGATAAAACTGTACTTAATTCTTAAATTTAGCGTCAAACTGAATATTCATGAAGTACGATCAGCTACCAAATTCACTTTTTATAAAGAATCGGAATAAGTTTATGGCGCAAATGCGGCCAAAAAGTATAGCCGTTTTTAACTCTAACGATATTTATCCTATTAGCGCAGATAGCACCCTGCCTTTTGAGCAGCATCGTGATATTTTTTATTTGAGCGGTGCGGATCAGGAAGAAACAATTTTATTGCTCTTTCCAGATGCAATGAATGCAAGCCATAGAGAAGTTTTGTTTGTTCGTGAAACCAACGAACACATTGCAATTTGGGAAGGTGCTAAACTCACGAAGGAAAAAGCAACAGAAGTATCCGGTATTGAAACTATTTATTGGTTAACAGATTTTGATAAAGTATTTTTTGACCTGATGACCGAGGCGGAAACCATTTATTTTAATACCAATGAGCATTACCGCCAAGCTGTTGAGACCCAAACTAGGGAAGACCGATTTATTATTGATTGCAAGAAAAAATTCCCAGCGCATGCCGTAGCGAAAAGCAATCCCATCTTGCAAAAAATCAGAGGGGTAAAAGAGCTTGAAGAAATTGCGATGATGTTGACGGCCTGTTCCATTACGGAAAAGGGTTTTCGCAGATTGTTGGGCTTTGTAAAACCAGGAGTTTGGGAGTATGAGATTGAGGCAGAATTATTACATGAGTTCATTAGAAACCGTTCCAAAGGCTTTGCCTATCCGCCTATCATTGCTTCAGGTAATAATGCTAACGTACTTCATTATCTAGAGAATAATCAACAATGTAAATCTGGGGACTTAATCCTCATGGATGTAGCTGCTGAGTATGCTAACTATTCTAGCGACCTTACCAGAACTATTCCTGTAAACGGAAAATTCACCAAACGTCAAAAGGAGGTGTACGAAGCTGTGCTACGTGTTAAGAACGACGCTACAAAAATGTTGGTTCCGGGAACCATTTGGGCGGAGTATCATAAAGAATGTGGTAAGTTAATGACCTCGGAACTTCTGGGATTAGGATTATTAGATAAGGCAGATGTTCAGAACGAAGACCCCAATTGGCCCGCCTATAAAAAATACTTTATGCACGGAACCAGCCACCATATTGGATTGAATACTCATGACTATGGCGAATTAAAAACACCAATGGAAGCGAATATGGTCTTTACAGTGGAACCTGGCATTTATATTCCGGCCGAAAAGATGGGAGTGCGATTAGAGGATGATGTCGTCATTCAAGAAAATGGAGAACCAATTAATCTTATGGCTACGATACCTATTGAAGTAGAGGAGATTGAGGAGTTGATGCTAAAATAAAACCCCAAGATTATTAATTAGGGAGCTTTACCTAAAAACAGACTCCAAAAAATTCAAAATTTATGCGATTACAAAATATAACCTTTCTTATAGCACTTTTAGTGTTAAGTGCTTGTACCGACAGAAAAAAAGAGGCCGCTACATTGCTTATATATGGCGGACCTATTTATACCGTTGACTCGACCCAAACGCAAGTTGAAGCGGTTGCTACGAAGGACAATAAGATTCTTTTTGCGGGAACGCTTTCCGAGGCTGAAGCTTACAAAAGCGAACAAACGCAACTCATAGATTTACAAGGAAAAACAATGACCCCTGGTTTAATAGAAGGTCACGGACATTTTATGGGATTGGGTTATAATGAACTTAATCTTGATTTGATGAATACCAAAAGCTATCAAGAAATTGTAGATGCCGTGGCAGAGAAGGTGAAGACCGCTGAGCCAGGCGAATGGATTATTGGTAGGGGATGGCACCAAAGCAAATGGGACGAAATGCCAGAAGTGACCGTAAACGGATTTCAAACACATGATTTGCTCAGCGCAGTCTCGCCAGAGAATCCGGTTTACCTAAAACATGCCAGTGGACATGCTAGCTTTGCTAATGCAAAAGCCATGGAAATTGCTGGGCTTCAAATATTATCCAAGGAAGGTATTGATAAGTTTGTAGTAGAAGGAGGTGAAGTAATGCGTGATGAACTAGGAAGACCTACAGGAATTTTTAACGAGAGAGCCATGACGATCATTACGGAACATATTCCTGAAACTACTGCCGAGAAAAATATTAAAGCTTTTGAGTTAGCAGTGGCAGCTTGCCAAAGAAATGGGATAACAGGTTTCCATGATGCAGGAATAGGAAAAGAGACTATTGTTCTTTATGAAGAAATGAAGACAGCGAATAAAATGAAACTGCGTCTCTATGCTATGCTTACCGGGTGGGATAAGGAGTTATTGGAGGAATGGTATGAAAAGGGACCTATGGTAGACCCGGAACATTTGGTTACTATACGTTCCGTAAAATTAAACTGTGACGGCGCACTGGGTTCTCGTGGGGCCTGGCTGTTAGAACCTTATACGGATAGACCTGGACATTTTGGCCATGAAACACTTCCTATGGAATTTGTAAAAGAGACGGCCTTGAACGGGCTCCGAAAAGGTTTTCAGGTTTGTGCCCATGCAATCGGGGACAGAGCCAATAGAGAAATATTAGATCGTTATGAAGCAGCATTTACGGAATTACCAGATACAACCAAGGACCACAGATTCCGTATTGAACATGCTCAACATTTACACCCTGATGATATTCCACGTTTTGCGGAATTACAAGTTATTCCTGCCATGCAAGCTGTACATATGTCTTCGGATAGGCCATGGGCAATTGACCGTCTGGGAGAAAAGCGGATTAAAGAAGGAGCCTATATGTGGCAGAGATTGCTAAAGAGTGGTATTCCTATTGTAAACGGAACGGACGTACCTGTAGAGCCCTTGAATCCTATAGCTAGTTTGTATGCAAGCGTAAGTCGAAAAACATTAAAGGGCACTCCAGAAGGCGGTTATGAGTCCGATCAAAAAATGACAAGAGCGCAAGCGTTACAATCTTATACCTTGGATGCTGCATATGGAGCTTTTGAAGAAGATATTAAAGGTTCTATTACCGTCGGTAAATTGGCCGATTTTACTATTTATAATCAAGATTTAATGACCGTGTCCGAAGATATATTTTTGGATACTGAGGTTGTGATGACCATTTTTGATGGTAAGGTAGTTTACGAAAAAGGGAAATAAATTAAGTTGTTATTTTGTTTTTGTTTAGCAAATTGGTCAAGATAAAAACGGTTAAAGCAGGTAAGACCCACCCCAAACTAAAGGTGCTTAGTGGAATATAGTTTTGCAAGCTTGAAACGCTTTCTGCTAAACCTATTGTAGTCAAAAAATCTGGAACACTAAAAACCATTGTCGTAAGAACCACCACTTTAAAAACTTTGGCCGATGCTAACTTCTCTGGCAAAATATTTAGTAAAATCAATATTATTGTTATTGGGTAGATAAACATTAAAGCGGGGATTGCGATTACAATTATGGAGTGAAAGTCTAGCTGACCAACCAATACCCCAATACAACAGGCCAGAATACCTGTTATCGTATAAGCATTTTGTGAATTTTTGAAGATTCCCTTAAAATAATCCGCAGTACCCGTTACTATACCTACGGCTGTCGTAAAACAAGCCAAGGCGATTAAAATACTTAAGACCTTATTACCGAAGGAGCCTAGAGAGGCAATGCTTATTCCGCGAAGGAGATTGGCGCGTTGCATATCGCTACTTAATGCATTATCAATTTGGATATCGGTTCCAAAAAAAGAACCTACAGAAATTAATCCGGCATAGATTAAGAGCAATCCTAAACCAGCTATAAATCCTGATTTTCGAATCATCTCTTTTTTCGCCTCAAAAGAATTATGACCTTTTAGGTTCAATGAAATGATAACTACCGCCCCAACAACAACGGCGCCGATAGCATCAAACGTTTGATAACCCTCTAGAATACCACTTACTATGGGAGCTTCAAAAGTTGAAACATTCATCAGCCCATCGGAAGTAAACAATCCAATTCCAATTACAGCAAAAAGCATAATAACAATGAGAGGGGTCAAGAATTTACCTATGAAATTCAATATTTTGGAACGATTTAGAACAAACACCAACACCAAGGAAAAATAAATACTACTTGTTAATAAAGGGCTTGTGCCAAATGCTGGATGAATAGCAATCTCGTGGGTTGCAGATGCTGTCCTTGGAGATGGTATTGTTATAGAGATAAGGTATACGATGATACAATAAATAGTACTGAAGGCGGGCGATACTTTTTTTCCAAAATCAAACATGGTGCCTTGAAGCCTAGCATGCGCTAAAATTCCTAGAATTGGAATGACTACCGCAGTAATCATAAAACCGAAAGTTACCCAGATCCAATCTTCACCGGCGTTATATCCTAAAAGAGGGGGAAGCAGTAAGTTGCCTGCTCCAAAAAAAAGCGAGAATAAAGCGAAAGATGTTACTAAGGTTTCCTTGGTTTTGGTCATGTCAAAAAAATAAATGGAAAGATAAATGAAAAAAGGGAAATGCGGTTTTTAAAAATGGCTTACCTCTGTTTTTTAAAGGTTAACCACAGGAATTGTATACATCACAACAAATTATAGTTCAGATGGTTAAAAAGATATACTTTAGAAATGAAATTAAGAACCCCGTTGTTCTTCAAATAGAATTTATCAAAAACAACAACATAAAACCCTAGCATTTTTTCGATTCCCCAAATCGTACCTATGCATCTAAAAAAAACCTACAACATGAAAAAAATATTCTGCAATATTTTTGGCCACCACTACTCAGTTTCTAAGAAAGTTACTTCTCATATTAAAGAGTACGAGTGCATACACTGTAGCAAGCAAGTTACTACTGACGTCAGCGGAAACCTTTCTATTCTTACGCCTGAACTTCAGGATATCAACAGAACTTTAGAGCACATTTATCAAAGAAGACATAGCGCACAACAAGTAGCGTAATTCCCTTTAAATTAGGTAAGGTAAATTCCACTCCCATGGCCGGTTGAGGAATTTAACAACTATTCCTGGAAATTAAGTAAGCACCTTTTTTCTTAACTGTCGTATGCCCCACAACGGTAAGTGAAGATTGCTCTTTTTTCCAGGATTTTTTCTTGCTTAAGAATTGTTGAATGAATTCCAACCTTGTGCTGTCAAAGGAATTTTTGTTTCTGCCCTTGTAATTAAGTTAGCACCTTCATCTGCATTGGTCATATGGCCTATTACGGTAAGATTCGGATTGCCTTTTATTTTTTCAAAATCAGCTTGATTAATAGTAAATAGCAATTCATAATCTTCACCACCGCTTAAAGCAACCATAGTACTATCCATTTTAAATTCCTCACAGCTAGAAATTACAGTTGGATCCAAAGGGATTTTATCTTCATAAAGATTACAACCTAAGCTGCTATTCTTGCATAGATGTAGAATCTCTGATGAAAGCCCATCACTAATGTCTATCATCGCCGTAGGCAGCACTTTCAATTTTTGAAGTAAAGTAACCATATCCTTCCTGGCCTCTGGTTTTAATTGGCGTTCTATGATATAGGAATAGGGGTCCAAATCTGGTTGGCTATTTGGGTTCACTTTAAACACTTCTTTCTCTCGCTCCAAAACTTGAAGCCCCATATATGCCCCGCCTAAATCTCCAGTTACTACAAGCAAATCATTTGCTTTTGCACCGGCACGGTAGGTAATGTCTGCGTCATCAGCTTCACCAATTGCAGTAATGCTTAACAACATTCCTGTTTTGGAGGACGTGGTATCACCACCTACTAAATCAACGTCATAGGTTTTGCAGGCCAAATGTATTCCAGCGTATAGTTCTTCCAAAGCTTCTAATGGAAACCGATTTGAAACTGCAATGGAAACCGTTACCTGCGTTGCCGTTGCATTCATGGCATAAATGTCAGAAAGGTTTACCACTACCGACTTGTACCCCAAGTGTTTTAGAGGGGTGTACATTAGGTCAAAATGAATTCCTTCGACTAGCATATCTGTAGTAACTACAACGGACTTTTTAGTGGGTTCAATTACCGCAGCATCATCGCCTATTCCTTTAATAGTAGATGAATTGGTCAATTTTACCGATTTCTCGATGTGCTTTATTAAACCAAATTCACCCAATATTTTATCAACTGCAATTTCTGCTTCTTCATTGCTAACAAATCCCAACTGATCACAAGCTTCATTTATTTCTTGTACAGTTTGATAATTTTGAGCAGATAAACGTAAACAAATAAAAAGCAAGATTACAAAGTAAAGTTTTTTCATTTTGTGATATATTTCTGGAAAAATAAAACTTTACTTTTAACTTTAAATACCTAGTAGTAAGTATTTTCATATGATTTTCTTAATCACTCGAAGCTTATGGGTATAATTTCTTAGGTCATTATTGAAAATTCCGGTATGGTCTAAACGGTCAATACGTACCATTCCATTTACATGAATGATATAATTATTGTCCATTATAATACCTACATGGTCTATTACTCCGTTAGAATTATCGAAAAAGGCTAAATCCCCTGCTTCGCTTTCTTCAACAAAGCTCAAAGCATCTCCTTGTGCCGCTTGTGCCTCTGCTGTCCTTAATAGAGAATGACCATTTATTTTATATACCATTTGAGTGAAACCAGATGCATCGATACCAAATGGAGTTTTCCCTCCATGTAGTTCAGGTGAATTAAGGTACAATAAGGCAGTTTTTACAAGGTTTTCTTTGCCTTGTATGGATTGTATGGCGTTGCCTTCAAATTTTATTCCAAGTGTCTTAGAATTATTTATAGTAGAGCCTAACAAGATTGGTATAAGGAGTTGATTCTCATTTTCAACATAGGATATTAAATCAGCTGTATAACTATTTGATTCATTATCAATTTGGTCATACTCTTCGTTTGTTACAAAAGCCAATTGCCTATTTAGAATCCATCCTTCGGTTTTATCAAAAGCTATCCTGATTTTTGACCAATATTTCCTTGATTCTAAAACTTTGAAATGCCCACCAAATAGCAGCTGAGAGAGCATCTCCGATGATTCTTCAGGAGAAATTCTTACCGGAACAGTGCTTAAAGGACAAATACCGTATTGCATGGATTTTATTTCCGGGAATTAAATTTTTTCCAAGATTACCGCAGAGGCGCCACCACCACCGTTACAAATTGCTGCAGCTCCAATTTTTCCATTATTTTGGTCAAGAACGTTTAATAATGTAACTAAAATTCTTGCCCCGGAACAACCAAGCGGGTGTCCTAATGAAACAGCACCACCGTTAACGTTAACGTTATTATCTTTTAAATTCAGCAGCTTCATATTAGCCAAACCAACTACTGAAAAGGCTTCGTTAAATTCAAAAAAATCCACATCTTCTATAGCCACATTCGCATTCGCTAAAGCTTTTGGTAAAGCCTTGGCAGGTGCTGTAGTAAACCATTTTGGTTCTTGTGCAGCATCAGCATACCCAGTAATTTTTGCGAGTGGTGTTATGCCTAATTCTTTTGCTTTATCAGCACTCATAAGAACCAAAGCAGCCGCACCATCATTAATAGTGGAAGCATTGGCGGCGGTAACAGTGCCATCTTTAGAGAACGCTGGTCTTAAGTTTGGAATTTTTTCTAGTTTAACATTTTTGAACTCTTCATCTTCACTTACTAATATAGGCTCTCCTCGTCTCTGCGGAACGGATACCGGAACAACCTCATTATTAAAATGTCCTTCTTCCCAAGCTTTTGCAGCTCTTTTATATGATTGGATCGCAAAATTATCTTGGTCTTCCCTAGAAAATTCATATTTCTCTGCGCAGGCGTCAGCACACACACCCATGGCATTTTGATCATATACATCAACCAAACCATCTTTTTGCATTCCGTCTACCAAAGAAGAAGGGCCAAATTTAGTACCCATTCTCATATGAACGTAATGTGGTATTAAGCTCATATTTTCCATACCTCCGGCTACAACAATAGAAGCATCTCCTAACATAATGGATTGTACGGCTTGCATAACCGTCTTCATTCCAGAAGCGCATACTTTATTTATTGTAGTACAAGGTACCGAGTCTGGAATACCAGCATAGATTGCTGCTTGTCTGGCTGGGGCTTGCCCAGTGCCTGCTTGTACAACATTTCCCATTAATACTTCATCGACTAAACTAGGGTCAAGACCTATCTTTTCTAAGGCCCCACTTATGGCTGCAGCACCTAACCTTGGTGCAGGAACAGTTGATAATGCTCCCATAAAACTACCTATTGGTGTACGAACAGCGGAAACGATAACTACCTCTTTCATAAATCAAATTTGTTGATAAAGCGAAATTACTAAATTCTGATGCAACCCAATGGTAATGTTACCATTTCCTGATTATGAGCTTATATTTTTCTATTTTTGAAGAAAACATATCTAAAAAACCTCTTGGACAATCTATATAAAAAACAGTCGCTTATCTATAAGTACTTCCTTTATGTTCTAGCTGTAGGTTTTATAGTTTTCTTTTTTCCAAAAGGAGGTAAGTTTAAGTATGAATTTCAGAAAGGGAAACCTTGGCAATTTGAAAATTTATATGCTCCGTTTGATTTTTCCATAAAAAAGTCTAACGAGGAACTTACCACTGAAAGGCAGGAAATCGAAAAAAATCAACCACAATACTTTAGGTATAATCAGGATATTGTAGATAATGTTCATAGTGATTTTACAAGTACTTTTGATAAGCTCTTGGAAGAAAGTCAACTACGAAATGCTGTAAAAGCTCAACTGAAGAATACGGGAAAAATTATTTTAGATTCTATATATAAAAATGGAATCTTGAATGGAACACAGGATAAAATTAAGGGACGCTCCATATTTCTTGTGAGAAATAACGAAGCCACAAAAACGGAAGTTTCTGAATTTTACAGAATTAATGAAATAAATGGACTGGTAAAATCTATCTTAAACGATAGGGGTTTTTTAGCTTTTGAAAAAGAATTTGGAGAGCTGTTTTTTGATTTGGCTACCCCGAATGTAGGTTTTGACGAAGCACTATCCCAAAAGTCCAAAGAGGATGCGCTTTCTAAAATATCATATACTAGGGGTACGGTAGATGAAGGGAAGCTAATTATAGCAAAAGGAGAAGTTGTTGAGGGAGAGAATTTAAAGGTTCTAGAATCCTTACGTTCCGAGTACGAGTCTGAGTTATGGACTGCCAGTAACTATTACTATATACTTATAGGTTATACGGTTTTGGTAGCTTTAGTCCTCATGATGTTGTTCTTGTTTCTTAAGAAATATAGAAAAGAAGTATACAATAACAATACAAAAGTCACCTTCATCTTCTTCAACATACTCCTCTTGGTATTTGTTACTACTATGGTGATAAAATATAATGATGCTTTAGTATTTGTAGTCCCACTTTGTATTTTGCCTTTAATTCTTAAGACCTTTTTTGATGCACGCCTAGGATTGTTCGTTCATGTTTTAACAGTACTTATTTTGGGCTTTGTTGTGCCAAATAGTTTTGAGTATATTTTTCTACAAATTATTGCAGGTATAGTTACCATACTTACTGTTTCTGAATTGTACAAAAGAGCCAATCTTTTTGTCTCGGTCGGTCAGATAACCCTTATCTATAGTATTGGGTATTTGGCCTTTCATGTTATTCATGAAGGAAATCTGAGTAATATAGAATGGTTTACCCTTGGTCTATTTCTATTAAATGGAATGATAACACTTTTTGTACAGCCATTAATATATATTTATGAAAAGGTCTTTGGGCTGGTTTCTGATGTATCTTTATTAGAGCTGTCCGATACCAACTCCAAATTGCTTAAGGAACTCTCTAATAAAGCTCCGGGTACTTTTAATCATTCTTTGCAAGTAGCAAATCTGGCGGAAGCAGCAGCAAACAAAATAGGGGCCAATGCTATGCTTATTAGGGTGGGTGCGCTTTATCATGATATTGGAAAAATGAACAATCCCACTTATTTTTCTGAGAATCAGATTACCAATGTAAATCCGCATGATGAAATAAGTCCAAAAGAAAGTGCTAAAATTATAATAGACCATGTTATAAATGGAATAGAACTTGCCCGGAAGAATAACTTACCAGATAGGGTAATAGATTTTATCCGTTCTCATCACGGTACAACTTTGGTGTACTACTTCTATAAGCTTCAGAAGGACTTAAATATTGATGTAGAGGAAGACGATTTTAGATACCCCGGACCACTTCCATTTTCTAAAGAAACCGCTATACTTATGATGGCGGATTCTGTAGAGGCAGCTTCTAAGAGTCTTAAGGATCCTACTTTTTTAATAATTGATGAGTTTGTGGATAAGATTATTACTGGACAAATGAATGCCAATCAATTTTTGAATGCCAATATAACGTTTAAGGAAATTGAAATGATTAAGAAAGTCTTCAAACAAAAATTGACAAATATCTACCATCTTAGAGTGGAATATCCTGAGTAATAAGTTGATAGCTTATTTTTTTAAAAAACTCTTTAAAATAGTTGCTTACTATGTGTTATAAAATTACATTTGCATCCGCATTTTAAGCGAAAGTTCATTAAGAAATTCTAGGAGAGGTGCCTGAGTGGCCGAAAGGAGCGGTTTGCTAAATCGTCGTACCCTAACAAGGGTACCCAGGGTTCGAATCCCTGTCTCTCCGCAAGAGTCTGTGTGTGAGAAGGCAGATTGAAATATTGAAACTAGTAGATTGAAGGCCGACACACCGGCTGGCCCTTCGTTTAAAATGTCTACTAGACATTTACACTCAGTCCGGGGTGTAGCGTAGCCCGGTTATCGCGCCGCGTTTGGGACGCGGAGGTCGCAGGTTCGAATCCTGCCACCCCGACAAAAAAAGGTCTGTCAATTCTGACAGACCTTTTTTTATTTGAACCAAGACAAGCTCGCTTTAATGAAGGTGAAAATAAAGGAGATATGTTCTTTAAAGTCGGTAACAGGGATTGGTTCATGATTTTTTTGGGAACGATGATTGATTGCATTATATCCACGGCTGACTTTGTTTTTCAAAGTATTAGTTTACCATGTGATTGTATCACAGGGATTATGACATAACAACTAATGAGTAATTATCAGTTTATAGGTGGATTCAGCCCCTTCTCCAAAAAGTAGGAAATAAATACCACTAGGTACTTTAGTTAAATCAACGCTGTTTATTCCTTCAGAAATCACACCTTGCAGAAGGTTGACTCCGGTAAGTGTACGGATTCGTAATTTGCTTTCTGAAGCGGAGTTGAGATACAACACGGCATCTGCTGGATTAGGAAAAAATGTTATTCTATCTCCAACATCCCGATTTTCTAATCCAGTTGGCTGACTAATGACTTTCTTAGGAGTTGTAACACATACAGTAGTATCCGTACAAGTATTCTTACGAAGAACAACCTGGTAGGGAGTGTTTGGTTTACCAACAAAATAAGAGTTAAAGGCTCCAGGTACTTGCTTATTAGTTGTACAATCTATCCACCTATAGGTCCCAGCATTTGAATATTGGGCAAATAAAGTGTCATCTATAAGATAAACGCTATCGCTAAAATTTGTAAAACTCAGTTGTAAACTTATGAGGCTGTCGCAACCAAGTACCGAGGTAAGTGTATCGGTATATAAGCCGCCTTTCCAATAATCTTTGCCTAAGAAGGTGATAGTGTCCTTGTGGCAAGCATCAATGGATTTGTTACTAAAAATAGTCTTTCCATCATTTATTTGGTGTCCAAACTTTTTATTACATCCCACATCATCAGTTACTTCAATTTCATGATATCCCTTGGGTAAGTTAAGTGCTATAGAATCGGTGGAAGAGTGATTAATCCATTTATAACTATAAGGCCGAATACCACCTTTGAAGCTAAAACTTAATTTGCCATCGTTGCCACCAATACAATTTGGAGAAGTTGGCGTTACTGTTTTTATGGTGATTTCGACAGTATCTAATATTGTTATTGATGTATCTACTTTACAATTGTATTCATCAAAAATTCGAACTTTGTTTTTTCCTGCAAGAAGAGTAAATATTTCATTGGTATCTCGAGAATGGACTATACTAGAACTCCAAGTGTAATGTAATTTTTTTTGGCTTGAGGCAAATACCTTTCCATATCCCGTTGGTTTCCCTGAACACAATGTAGGTTTTTTTGAGAGGGATAAGACTCTAATTGAATTTCTGTAAAGTTTCGCGATTTTACTGGTATCGGGATGATATCCCTTAGCGTAAGCGACTAACCTAAATTGACTTCCATCACTAGCTGCCATGGCAGAGTTTAATTGTAGAAGTTCTGAATTAGTTCCTGAGTAACTTGTTCCATTAAATAATCTTACCCAAGTACCCCCCGAAGAAGTAAACCATCTCATACTGTCAACCTGGGAGCATATATTTATTTCAAATAAAGGCTTATCATTTGTATCGCAACTATAAAAATCCTCAGGAGTATCAAAAAGTAGTTTTCTGCTATTATCAAGTTTATAGAAATGAAGTTCTAAACCGTTAACATTGTCTGTTGCATAGAATAGAAGACTATCTCCTTTTGGGGTGTAACTATATGGATTAGAACTTTTTTCTAAAAACCGTATATCATCCAGCATATGTGTTCCACAATAGCTAGTATCTCCATGACTTATGTATGGTTCCCAACCATATTGGGAAGAAAAACCTGAAAAAATTAATTTATTCTTTAAAGGGGTTAAGAACTTTGGGCGGGTATTTACATGTTGTTCTAAGTAGCTGACCTGAGATGTGCCATTACTTTTACCATTACTTTTCCAAATTTGATAGGCATTGTTTCTCGCTCTTGTCCCGCCGTATGCGGAAAAGAAAATAGCCGAGTCTGCCAGTGTAAGTTCTCTTATAAAGGATTCATCAGCCCCTGGGTTGATATCCGCTACTAGAATGGTAGAAGCAGCAGAACCTGCGGATTTCCATAATTCCCAACCGCTAGTTCCGTTGTTTCCAACAAAATATAAGGTATCATTCAGGCAAACCATATTTCCTCCACTAGAACCATCACCATTTCCCTGATTAATATCTTTCACCATTTGCGTACCAGCAGTAGTACCATCGGTTTTCCAAAGTTCGTATCCTAAAATACCATCGGTGGCAGTAAAAAAGATGTTGTTATTGCATTTTGACGAATAAACCGTCCCTGATACTCTTTTCGTAGTTCCAGAATTGGGGCCGGGGTTTATATCCTTTAGTAAACGAGTCCCACGGACTGTGCCATCAGTAATCCAAAGTTCATTTCCAATAGGATTGGAATCGGCTTGAAAAATGAGTTGATTATTTAAAGTGTCTAACGGTAATACGCTACTAAATCTGGGTTGATTATTACTAGGTTGAACTCCTGGATTAATATCCTTTAATATATAAGAACCTGATGCGGTACCATCTGTCCTGAACAGTTCATCTCCAGTCGGGTAAGTAAAAGCGGACCCAATTAAGATACCATTTATTGGTACAGGGTGTAAACTAGGATTACTAGATACTGTGCCAAAAACTAAGTCGTGAACCAGAGCTGTACTTGCTGAATCACCACCAGTTTTCCATAATTCAACACCTTTATGTTTTGTTCTACCTCTAAAATAATATTCGTTGTTTAAAATTGCCCCATGACGAAGTATTTTGACAGGCGCATGTATGTATTTAGGGACAAATCCGGCTCCAGATCCGGGTTCGATATCTCTTACAATTTGAGCGGCTTTAGGACCTTTTATCTTCCACATTTCTAGCCCATATTGTTCCGTCTGAATCGCGGCTAACCAAGCCCCTTTAAAAACATCTACCCCATATTGAGGAGGGTTAATCAAATTCCCTGAGTCTGTACTGCTGTTTCGTTCTTGTAGCATCCAAGTTCCGGCGGAGGTACCATCAGTCCTAAACAACTCAGATGCAAGCAAATTATCAGGATCAATTGCACTGAAAAACAATATATGATCAGCTTTAGCCCAATAATCTATAAACGAGGCCGATCTACCAGCAGCCATAAAGATTTTACCACTTCTATTCCTTAATCTCACAGGTGAAGCATTAGAACCCGATATGGTGTAAAGATACTTTCCAGGTCTGGGGCTAGCTTGAGAGCCTTTAAAAAGGAGCTTTCCGTTAAATATGATGAAGTCAGAAGGAGAATCCATAGGAGTGTTAACATGAATTGTATTGGAGGAGTCACCCTCAGAGATGAACAATTGGTAAGACCCAGATGCATTTGTCTTTCCATTGTAAAATAATTTGTCTTTATAAATAATGGCATCTGTTAGTGGGCTAGCACCATCTCCACTCCCTGGCTTTGAGTCCGCTACACGTTTCGTTCCCGATGGGGTTCCATCAGTTCGGTATAATTCTACTCCTGTACTTCCATCATTGGCAGCAAAAAAAAGATGCTTTGAATTTTGTTTGAACTCACCAAACGTAGTGGGATAATATCTAATACCTGGTTTCCCTGGTACCAAATCTTTGATTACAGCTGTTCCTAAAACAGTCCCATCGCTTTGCCACAGTTCTCTTCCGGCTGCAGAGTCTTCAGCAAAAAAGTACAATTGGTTTTTAAAAATCACTGCTTGAGAAGGGAAAGAAGAAGAAGGAAAATTAGGCCAAATTCCGGGGTTAAGATCTTTGATTTCTTGTGTTCCGGGTATCGTCCCATCACTCCTGACCAATACATCCCCATTATGAAAGAAAAATACTGTACTCCCTTTGCCAATAAAATGGTGAGGAGCCTTAAATTTAGAGTTGGAGTATGTTCCTGCACTAGTTCCATCACTCACATGAAGTGTTCCGATACGACCTCCCTTCCAATAAAGATGTCCTTTAAAAACATAAGGGGTAACTTTATGATCGTAATCGTATTCTCCCAGCAAACGAGTACCATAAGTTGTTCCATCGGTTACGAAAAGCTGATGTGGTTTACTCCCTTCGCGAGCGAAAAAATAGGTTTTTCCGTGCATTTCAAAAAACGGCGATAAGCTTGAACTCTGAAAACTTAAAATCCTGTGAGTACTTGATGATGTTCCTTTGGTGGCCCAAAGCGATCCACTAACCAACATAAAACCCACTCCATTAGAAGTTCCCAAGGGTTGTATCGCTATTGTTTGGGATTTATAAAACACTGAATCTGTTTCAGTTTGATTTATCGTTGTATTAAGTTGATCACACCAGCCAAATGGATTACGGTATTTAAAAAAGATGTTAGAGTCTATTGTGAAGTACCTTAAATCAATCTGTTCGGAGTTATTTTTCTTTTTCCAGTAATCACCTATAATTTGGGTTTGGGCTATTGCATTTCCACATACAGTGAATACAATAAAAAACAAGATGAAGGTTCTAATCATGGTAAAAGGTGTCTGGACAAACATAACATGTTTTGTCCTAAGAAGGTTTAAACAATTAGTCAACCTAAATGCGTGAAAAAAGGAGTAATAAATTCGACCTGGGATTAGTTGTTCGGTGAAAGAATGAAAAGAGATTATTGAAAAGTATTTAACTTCTTATTTAACAAAACAGAATTATAATGAAGAACAATTAAATGCGATAAAATGAATGAAGTTAGCTTCTATTTTCAGTCAGAGCGTATATGAAGGTGATTTGATGTTGCCACCTTTTTTAATGGAATATTTCAGGATTAAAATACTTTGATCGAAAACGGCCTAGAATATGACCTTGCTCTACTCAAACTAGCGTGACGTTCACTTAATTTTGGTTCCCTACTTCAAGCTTTGAGATAGTCTAAAAGATTTTCAAACTTTCTTTGCTAGATGTCATAACTGTGAGAGCAGAACCGTAGTATTCTTCAGCAATTTTTTGTCCAAACAATAGTTTCGTTAATTTTAATTTACTGCCTAGAATAGTAGCTTTTAGAACTTTTAATGGTGTGCGTTTTTGGTTTAAGGTTTTGAAGTACAGAAATTTCAAAACTGGGGTCGAAATGCATGAAACTAGGCTTTTGTTAACTGCGAATCCTTCCGACTTTAACAAAAATCGGAATAAGGACGGTGTGTATATGTTTATATGGCCATAATTTAGGAAGTGATCCATCTGGTTATCTACATTTCTGGAATAATCTAACGGGACTTCAAATACCTGACATTTGCTTATACGTTTTATTTCCCTTAACAATAGCCTTGGAAATTCAACGTGCTCTATAACATGAGAGCAATACACCAAATCGAATTCGTTATCTGAATATCCAGTATTGTACCCATCAAATTTTCTTACCTCTTTAAGCTTAGGAAGTTCACGTTGTTTTATTTTTTCGATACCACTGTCAGAGATTTCAAGGGCATACAGTTCTTTTATATGAGGCTGTGCATTCAGGTGTTGAAGTAAAGAACCTTCCCCAGCACCATATTCTAAAACTTTTTCGAACTGCGCATTATTTGTGACTTCTAAAATATGGTCAACCTTTATTTTTCCTGCAAATTCTCTCCATTCTTGGTTTTCGGTTTCGTATTGTTTGTCGTAACCTTCTTGCAGATTTCCTGAAATTTCCATATTCTAATTTATAACTTTACAACCGCTGATAAAACCAACTTAGTCGGGATGAGAGGATTCGAACCTCCGATCTCTGGTCCCCCAGACCAGCACTTTAACCGGACTAAGCTACATCCCGAGTTTAGGGTTACGAAATTAGTATAAGTTCAATTAAATTTTTCGAGAAATCTAGTTGTTCCCATATTTTTAATCTTCTTTTCGAGTTGCAACGCTTCACTCCTTGAATTTACTTTAGTATTCCAGATAAGAGTCCAAGGTGCGCCGTGTTTAGTTGACTTTACCCTAGCGGCATTATGGTTTTCTAACCGACGGTCCATGTCGTTGGTTTGGCCAATGTAAAATCGTGCGTTTTTTTCACTTTTTAGTATGTAAACAACAAAAATCAATTGTTCATTTTGGCTTAGGGTGAGTAGGATTCGAAATGTCCGTCTTCCTGACGTTTACAGTCAGGGCACTTTAACCGGACTAAGCTACATCCCGAGTTTACATTTGCATAAATAGCACTGTTGGTTCCATTTACCTAAACAGTTACTAATTTTACAAAAATCTAACAGCATGAAAAAATTCTTCACTTTTCTCATTACAATTGCGATTAGCTTCAATTTAGCTGCTCAAAAATCCATAAAATTTGACGGCTCCAATGATTATGTGAGTACTACTTCCAATGGAATTTTAGGTACAGGAAGTAAAACCATAGAGTTATGGATTAAGACTTCAAACAACATTTCTACTCAACAAGTTCTGGTTGACATGGGTAACATGAGTATTGGTCAACGATTTACTTTTAATATTATCAATTTTGGTAAACTAAGAATAGAAATTGGAGGAAATGGATTCAACAGTTCAGGGTCGGTAGCGGATGGAAAATGGCACCATGTCGCTGTTACGTTTAATAATTCGTTAACTACCAAAGCACGACTCTACATTGATGGTACCCTTGATGTAGCCGCAAATTTCACTAGGTCGGTCAACACTGGAAATGGAAGTATCATCTTAGGAAGAAGAAATGACAACGTAAATTACTATAACGGAGAAATGGATGAAATCAGAGTTTGGAATACTGATTTATCGCAAAACGTACTCAGAGATTGGATGTGTCAGGAAGTTGGAACTTCTCACCCAAACGTCGCCAGTTTATTTGGATATTGGAAAATGGATACGGTTGCTGGAACAATCATTACAGACTACTCGGGAAATATCAGAAATGGGACATTGAACGGAGGAGTAGTGCGCCAGAATTTTGGTGCTCCCTTAGGTTCTGAGAGTGTCCATTCATACGGAGCAAGCGGAAGTTTAGCATTGCAACATCCAGATGGAGATTCGGTAGTAATTTCAAGTTTTTCGGGAGCACCAGATGGTATTCATTTATACAGAAGAGATGCACTATCAAATGGCAGCTCTATTCCGGCTACTATTGGAGCAATAGACTCTTCAAGACATTGGGGGGTATATTATGCTGGAGGAACAAACGCCTCTGCAAATTTGAATTATTACTATGCAAATAATAGCCATTTTATAAATAATTCAACATGTACAAGCGAGTTGCTTACTAGAAACGACAATAGTGTTAACGCATGGAGTTTGTCTGGTGCAACTAATTCAAACAGCACCTTTGCTCTTTCCAATTTTACTACCGGGGAAATAATGATTGGGTATGGCGGTGGCAAGCCAATTATTACTTCAGCTCCGGGACTTGATACTGTTAAGGCTTGTTTTGGAGATAGTATTTTGTTAAGTAATTCTACAACAGGTTTTTCGTATCAATGGCTAAAAGATGGGCAAATACTTGGATCTGCAACGCTTCCGACTCGTAGTGTAACTTCGCAAGGAAATTATGCACTTATTGTTAGTCATGGAACTACTTGTTCAGACACGAGTAATTCTATTCGTGTAGAGTTCTCTTTAAAACCTACTGTTTCGTTTAGCTCATTGGCGAATGCTTGCGCTAGTGAATTTTCAACAACATTAACTGGTGGTGTGCCAGCAGGAGGGACTTATTTATCTCAGTATGTTTCGGGGAATTTATTCGTAATAAATAACTCAGGACCAGGGACTTTTGATGTTGTTTATCGTTATGTTGACCAGAACGGATGTGGTGATACTGCAAAACAAACGATTACTATCGATACACTACCCAATGTGAGCGTAACACAAAAAATGCCGGTCTGTATTGATTCTGCGGCGCATGTCTTGGTTGGAGGAATGCCTGCTGGTGGTTCATATTTCGTAAATGGAAGTTCTGCTACTCAATTCGATGCAGGTAATCTCGGTGTCGGAAACCACAAAATCCGCTATGAATTTACAGATGCCAATTCTTGCGCTGGAGTCGATTCTATTTCTGTACAGGTGAACCCCTTGCCGGTAGTAAATAATATGTTGACTCGTGACTTGTTTTGCAACGATGAAGGATTGTACACATTTGATGGATATAGCCCACGTGGGGGTGTATTTAGTGGGAATGGAGTCTCGGGCTTTAATTTTAACACTACAACTGCAGGATTAGGAATACATGCTATACGATATGACTATACTGATAGGACTACAAGCTGTTCTAATTTTAGTATCGATACTGTTGAAGTATTGGCTCCTCCCGCAAGGCCAACAATTATACAGAATGGCAATGAACTGGAATCTTCAGTAGGCACAACCTACCAATGGTACGATAAAGATGGGCCTATTTTCGGCGAAACAAATCAGACCTATAAACCGACTCGAGAAGGTAATTATTCTGTAGTGATTACGAATGAGGCGAATTGTGAATCTGAAAATTCTGAAGTATTCGCTTTCGAAAAGACTACGAATGTACTTGAAGTAGATTCTAAAAACTCTTTTGTATTGTATCCAAATCCGAGTACAGACGTTGTGAATATTGATATGCATCAATTTAGTTCTGAACTAAATTTCAATATTCTAAACTCAAATGGTAATGTAGTTCAAAGAGGTTTGCTCGAAAGTGCTGCATCCAATATTAGTGTTTCAGAATTAGCTCAAGGAATTTATTTGTTTCAAATCAATACTGCTAGTAATACCATTTTACAGCAAAGCTTTGTTGTTGAGTAATTGGCGAATTATTCACTCAGCAATTGCTGTGATTTTTTTTGAACTTGATTCCACAGAATTGGCGACCAGCCTAAAATAAAACCAACAGTTCCAAATGCCATTCTACACCATTTGTAAGTATCGAAACTATCAGTGTGCTCAATGATCTTTCCATCTTGAAATTTGAAGTTGGCTTTAACCTCATTTCGAATAGGGCGCTTCTTGAATTTGTATTCAGCAATCCAATTTACTCCTCCATATTCTCCATCGACCCAGATATCCGAAAAGGAAATCTTTAAATTTCCTTCAGATCGTTTTATAAGCATTGCCCACATTTTACCTACTTGTTCACCTTCTAAGTGTCCAAAAGCAGGGTCACAAAAAAGTACTTCGCCGTGGTAGCATTCAGCCATTTTGGTTGCATCATGATTCTGAAAACCTTCGTAAAATTCTCGAATTACCGCACTATTATCTGAATCTGTTTGTTCGGAAACCATTTGTATTGATAAAAATAAAAAACAAGTGAGCCTACTGCGTAGCACAATACATCAATAAAATCGGAAGTGTATTGCGTACTAGATTTTGGAAGCCACCATTCAAAAACAAAACTCACATATAGTAGAGCGAAAGATATTTTGTAGGCGTCGAACCACAATTGATTATTCTTCTTGACCAACCGTAAAATCATTAAAGTCAAGCTCAGAAGAATGGGCATACACAAAATATCTGTCAAATAATTGTTTGCTAATTCGGGTAGAAAAAGCCCTATTTTTCTTCCTACTTGAATAAGTAAATACAAGAAGCCCAATCCAATTATTTGTGGATGAATATTTATCCCGGGCCCCATGCAAGAATGTATAAAAAGAAGGATAGAATAGCAATGAACCCAAGCCATACGGAGTACAATACCTTGTACAAAATTCTGAAGGGAAAGAAACGGGAGTACTCGAACGCATGCAGCACTTTATCTAACCGATCTGGAGTTTTGTTGATTCGCTGCTCCACTTTTGTAGCTTGCTCAATTTCAACTTGTTTGGTTAATGAGATTAAATTACCACAGCTTTCGCAGTAATCAATTTCGCCATTCCAATGGCCACAATTTGAGCATTTACGTTGATGCATCAATCCAGCTTTTCGTCAATGTAGTCCAATACCTTTTCCATAAGATGCACACGGTCTTTTCCTCGAACATTGTGCTTATGACCTGGATACAAAAAGAAATCGATCTGAACCCCAGCATCAACTGAGTGTTTTAATAAATCAATACTGTGCTGAGGAACAACAACATCATCGTCGGCTCCGTGAATCAACATCAAGCTTCCTTTTAAGTTTCCTACTTTATCTAACAAAGAAGCTTTGGCGTAGCCAGTTGGATTTTGCTCAGGAGTATCCATGTAGCGTTCTGTGTACATTATTTCATAATATTTCCAATCTATAACTGGGCCACCAGCTACACCAACTTGAAAAATACCGGGAGCTTTGAGCATGATAGAAGTGGTCATAAAACCGCCGTAGCTCCAACCGTGAACTGCCATTTTTTTACGATCTACAAAATCAAGGTTGTACAAATACTCAGCTGCCGATAATTGATCAACGACTTCTAGTTCTCCTAATTGACGGAAAATGGCTTGTTCAAAATCGCGTCCTCTGTTCTCAGAACCACGACCATCAACTGTATAAACTATGTATCCTTTATTTGCTTGGTGCGCCATCCAAGGAGATCCTCCAGCCATCCAACGGTTTGTAATCAATTGCACACCAGGGCCATTATAAACATAAAGTAGGGCTTTGTATTTTTTTGATGGGTCAAAATCAAAGGGCTTAAACATTCGTGTATTTAAGGTAACCCCTTCCTTGGTAGTTATTGTACCCAGCTCAGGAAGTCTAACATTATAAGCTTCATACGGATTTGGATTCTCATTCAAGGTCAATAAAGATTTACCACTAATGGAATTTAGGGTAACGTTTAGTCGGGTTGATAGACTAGTGAAATAATCAACATAATGATTACCATCTGAGCTCAATTTTATCGAATGTACTCCACTTTCTTGAGTTATTTTTTCAGATTTTTCCGTTTCTAAATTCAATCGATAGGCAATTCTGTCGAGTCCGTTATTATCGGCGACCATATAGGTAACATAATTTTCTTTTTCTATAGCAACAACATCTGTAATAGGAGCTTCATGTTTGGTCAATTGCTTAATTAACTTCCCTTTAGTGTTGTATAGGTATAGGTTATTGAACCCATCTCGTTCACTTTGCCAAATAAACTGTTCGCCATTTTTGTCTGTAAATTCCATCGGATGCAAGGGTTGCACATATTTTTCGTGCTTTTCTGTAAACAAAGTCTTAACCAGCTCACCTGTCACAGGGTCATATTCATTGAGGTTTACTTCATTTTGGTCTCTATTTAGGATGGCAACATAAATTGATTTGTCGTCTGGTGACCAAGCAACATTGGTGAGGTATTGTTCTTTAGGTTCACCAGTTTTTAGCCAAATAGTTTTCTGAGTCTTAGAATTCCAAATTCCAATTTTTACATGATGACTTGGCATTCCGGCCATTGGATACTTAATAATATTTGGTATAGCAGGTGTTGTGTTATAATTCGCCAATGGATAATCGGTAACCATTGATTCGTCTTTCTGGTAAAATGCAAGTGATTCGCCTTTTGTTGACCAAAATGTTCCTTTACTAATTCCAAATTCGAAACGGTGTACCGCCTGGCCCGAGAGTATGTTATTACTGTCCTTTGAGATCAAAGAATTATTAACCCATAAACCGCTTTCGGTGGTATAAGCAACATCTTTTTTATTTGGAGAATAATCTTCGTTTCCACTTCCTTCTGGGAACTGAAATAATGTAGATAATTCTTTGGATGAATAATCGTACGTGAATGTTGTGTTTTTTGACTTAAACCGCAATAACGTTGAGCTTAACCACTTCATTCGGGGCAGTGCTTTCAGTTCTTTTAGAGCTTCGTTTTTTTGAAGGTCGGTCAGATTGAATAATTCTGCAGTCTCAGCATCTCCAACATTTTGCTGAACCAATTTACTGCCTGTGGAGTCATTTACTACCCATGAAATAGTCGTTTTATTTGGAACCCATGAAAGTTGAGATTTGGTTTCAGGTCTAAATTTGGTGTATCCTCCAATTACCGCGTCACTTAATGTAAAATCTTGCTGCGCGATGCTTAAATTGGTAAATAGAAATACAAATAGTACGGAAGAAATAGTTTTAATCATGACAAAAATTTGAGGGGTAAAACTACAAAAACCCGATTGCCTAGTTCAATGTATTGTTATCTAAAAACTGTTGAATTTTAAGCGCATTAAGAGGCTTAACTAAATACTGGCTTACAGAAGGGTTTTCTAAAGCACGTTTCGAGTCTTCTTCGTCAATGCTAGAGGACAACATTATAACAGTAGGTTTTCTGTAATCTTCCAAATAATCTAACCCAAAGGAGTCTAAAAAGCCCCAACCATCGAGTATTGGCATATTGATGTCAAGTAAAACGTAGTCTGGATTTATTTCTTCAATCGAATCGAGTGCATCTTGTCCGTTGGAGGAGACAAAAATGTCGCCGAATTTCCCACTCATTTCTAAATTTTTTTTGGCGATTAAAAGGTCAATTTCATTGTCATCTACAATTAAAATCGAATACATATTTCTGTTTCCTTAATATTTCTTCCCTATTTGTATCAAACGTAGATCATATTGCAGAAACTAACAAGAGGTCTAATGGTTTAATTATCAGCCTATAGTTGTCTATAACTCCAAAGTTTAGCCGTTATTTTTTTCTTTTTGAAGAGCATCGCTCAATAGTTCTTTACGCTCTGCAATCATTTTTTTGTGCTGATCGAGTTCTTTTTGACGAGCCTTCATTTGTCGAATAGACATAATTAACATCCCTGCCAGCATAGCTAATGCAAAAGCTAACATGATACCAATCTTTTCCGCTTTAGACCTTCCATTACTTTCTTCTTCTTTCTCTTCAGAAAGTTTAGTTAACTCATTTTCTATTGACGTCATTTTTCCGTAAGCACTTTCCAATTGTACTATTCGCAATAAATCTAAGCCTGTCCTTTTTGTAATCGCTTTATCAATGGAATCTAATGATAGAGCCAAATCATACGTGTACGTCTTCAGTTTGGCTGAAGAAAGTAATTCGGTGTTTATGGCTTTTTTGTGCAACAAAAGGTTCTTGGTTTGTTGAACAATGGTTCTTGCTTTTTTTGCCGATTCGATAGCTTTTTTATCATTACCATTTAAAGCAAAGGTTTTAGCGAGAATTAAGTGAATTTTTGCGCTAAGAATATTCGGAAAATCATTATTGTCTAGTGTCTGTAGCACTTCCTGTATTAATTGTTGTGCTTCGTTTTTGTTATGAGAGAATGCTAAGTGATACGCTACAACTGCTTTTTTTAATGGAAGAGCCAATTGACTCTGCAGATTCCAATTCTTTGATTTTAGGCTTTGAAAATTTTCATTAGCGGAATAAAGCCTTGATTCTAAAACAGAATTGAGTAATAGACTGAATTGAATGTCAATGCTAAGTGCAGAGTCATTTGAAGACTTTAGGGCAGACTCCAAATAATCATTTGATAGTTCAAATAATCCAACTTCACTTAAAGCCAGGCCAAGGTTTAACAAGGTAGTTCCTCGCGTAATACCGCCTGTTCCAAAATTCTTTGAAATTGAATCTGCTCTATATAGGTGTTGTATTGCACTTACATAGTTGCCATAACTTGCAAATAAAGCTGCTATGCTATTTTCGGTGATTACTTGTTCTTCGTATTGTTCTAAATTACCATACAGGTTACTCGATTTTTGTAGCAACCCAATAGCCAATTCAAATTGATTGTTGTTAGAATAGACATCACCAATAACCTTAAAAAGTTTTGCTTTTAGTTGCTCATTTTTAGAGTTTTTAGCGGCAGAATACATTTTTTTGGCAAGTTCTTTTGAATTAGAAATTGCTGAATCGGGTAAGCTTTCTAAAAGTTGAATCCCAAGTTCAATTTTATCATCCCCAACGGCAGATTCAAATCTTTCATTCAAGTTAGTTTGGGATAATCCAAGTGATGGTAACGAAAAAAGTACAACCAATAAATTGAAGAAGAATAGCTTAGGAGAAAACTTCATAGTCTCTCAAAATTAAACTATAACTATTGATTACAGGCATATTTGATAATATATTCCAAGAGTAAGCAGGGCATTTGATTACTTTTGCCCGCGATGCAAGAAGTGACAATTCATAATGCTGTTTTTGAATCTTATATATCAGAAAATGAGATAAATAACGCTGTTTCTGCGGTCGCCAATAAAATTAACGAACAGTATAAAGAACAGGATGTAGTCTTTATTGCAGTTTTGAATGGCTCGTTTATGTTTTGTGCAGATTTGCTCAAGAAAATTAACTTAAAGTGTGAGGTTTCGTTCGTAAAAATGAAATCCTACGAAGGCACTGAAACTACAGGGAAAATCAATGAACTGATAGGCCTTTCAGAAGATTTGAGGGGTAAGGCGGTTATTCTTGTTGAAGACATAGTAGATACTGGAAATACATTGGAACGTTTAAGCGAAATTTTAATTTCGAAAGGAGTGAAATCAGCTCAAATTGCCACTTTACTGTATAAGCCAGAAGCCTACAAAAAGAAAATTCCAATAGATTACGTAGGAATAGAAATTCCAAACGAATTTGTTTTGGGGTATGGATTAGATTATGACGGACTCGGACGAAATCTGAGTAAAATATACAAACTGAAACACCATTAAAATGTTGAATTTAGTATTGTTCGGCCCTCCTGGGGCTGGTAAAGGGACCCAATCAGATTTGCTGAAAAAGCATTTCGATTTGGTTCACATTTCCACAGGAGATGTATTTAGATCACTCGATCCAAGTTCTGATTTGGCTAAGTTGGCCAAAAGCTATGCTGATAAGGGAAATTTAGTTCCAGACAAGATTACAATTGAAATTTTGGAGTCAGAAGTGCAAAAGCATTCTGATATTAATGGGGTCATTTATGATGGTTTTCCGAGAACAACGGACCAAGCAACTGCTTTGGATGAATTTTTAGCTAAAAAAGATACCTCAGTTACTCTAATGTTATCGCTCGTTGTGCCAGAAGAAGAGCTAACGCAGCGTCTTTTAGAACGCGCAAAGGTTTCGGGAAGAGCAGACGATGCTGACCCAGAAATTATTCAAACCAGAATTGAAAATTATAATAAAAGCACAGCACCTGTTGCTGGGTTTTATAATCAACAAGGAAAGCTTATTGAAGTAAATGGAGTAGGTTCTATTGACGATATTTTCAATCGCTTAAAGGAAGCCATAGACGCTCGATAGGCTTCATGTCATTTAACCGAAAAATAGTTTCGTCCAATTTTGTCGATTACGTAAAAGTTTGCGCTAAATCTGGTGATGGAGGTAGTGGTTCAGCTCATTTACGAAGAGAGAAGTACGTGCCAAAAGGCGGCCCAGACGGTGGAGACGGCGGTCGTGGAGGCCACGTAATTATTCGTGGAAATAAGCAAATGTGGACATTACTTCCACTCAAATATCGAAAACACGTAAAAGCAACAGACGGAGCCAATGGTCTAAAGCAACGTGCATCAGGAAAACAAGGTGAAGATGTTTATTTGGATGTACCGCTCGGTACCATAATAAAAGACCCTGAAACTGAGGAACAATTAGCTGAAATTACGGACGAAGGTCAAGAGTTTATTTTGGCCAAAGGAGGACGGGGAGGACTAGGAAACTGGAATTTTAAATCGGCTGTGAACCAAACACCGCGGTATGCACAAGATGGGGAGGAAGGTGAAGAGTATTGGCGAGTACTGGAATTAAAAGTACTAGCTGATGTTGGGTTAGTAGGGTTTCCAAATGCTGGAAAATCTACTCTACTTTCTGTTTTATCTGCTGCGAAACCTGAAATTGCCAACTATCAATTCACGACTTTGGTTCCCAATCTTGGTATCGTAAAATACAGAGACGATTTAAGTTTTGTGATGGCTGACATTCCGGGTATAATTGAAGGAGCGGCTGAGGGTAAAGGTTTGGGCGTTCGATTTTTACGGCACATTGAAAGGAATTCAGTTTTATTGTTTTTAGTTCCTGCTGATGCTGACGACATTGTAGAACAATATCAAATATTGCTGCACGAGCTTAAAAAGTATAACCCCGAGTTATTAGATAAAGAACGGGTTTTAGCAATTTCGAAAAGCGACATGCTCGATGATGAACTGAAGGCCGAAATTGCAAGCGAAATTGACCTTGACATTAATTGGATGTTTATTTCGTCAGTTGTTCAAGAAGGCTTGATGGAACTTAAAGATTTACTCTGGAGTAAATTCGATGTGGAATAACCACTCATTTTCATTTTCTTTGATTAATGCTTAGTTACCTAGAAGAAATAGACAGGGCTTTATTTCTGGCTTTGAATGGAATTCACAATGATTATGGGGATTTCATTATGTATTGGTTTTCAGAAGAAATAACTTGGGTGCCTTTTTATGCGATTCTTCTCTTTGGACTTTATAAATCTTATGGCCTAAAAAACCTGGTGCCTATAATTATTGCAGTAGCTGTTTGCATAACCTTAACTGACCAACTTTCGGTAAAAGCTTTTAAAGAAGTTTTTGAGCGCTATCGCCCATGTCATAATACTGAAATAGGCCAACTGGTGCACCTTGTCAAAAATCATTGTGGAGGCCAATACGGATTTGTGTCTAGCCATTCAGCCAATACATTTGGTTTAGCCGCATTTTTAAGTGTTCTTTTTGGCCATCGAAAAATTGGAATTGGCCTAATGCTATGGGCTGGAGTGGTTTCGTACAGTAGAATTTATTTAGGGGTTCATTACCCAACAGATATTATTGGCGGTGGAATTCTTGGCCTTGGTATTGGAGTTTTAATTGGATTTATTGTCAGGAATTGGATATTTAAGAAAGCTAAAAGTATGGCTTAACCGACTCTTTAGCTGTCACACTTTTTCTTACAGCGCTTTAGTTGTAGTTTTTCTTCTGGGGTTAAAAATGGCAAGTCATCTGGGGTTCTATTTAAATAGGGTAAGGCCTTTTCGCATAAATTGTTGAGGCAATAGGTAACCCCCAATTGATAAGCGAGCATTTGATTGTCAGACTGGTACTGATATGCTGACTCCATATATTCTAGCCAATTCTTAGAATAAAGCGCATTATTCGCAGGGTCTAGCTGACTAAGGGCGTTTTGGCACTCGGCTAAAATGAGGTAAACGTCAAAGTTGTCGGGCTGGTGTTTGAGTGATATTTTAAATTCTGTAATGGCATCTGTAGTTCGTCCTTGTCGATAAAGTAAAACACCAGATTGAACATACGCGTTTCCTTTTTTCGGAGCCAATTGTTTTGCTTTTCCAAGATATGACCAAGCTTCAGTCATCAAGGAGTCGTTGTTTTGGTCGAATGCTAAATTGCTTAATACTCTTCCTTTCATACAAAGGTAATCGTAGTCTGAATTTGAGTTTTTAGCGCTAGAAATACGGTTTAATGCCAATTGATTTTCATCTATTTCATCATAGAAATTGGTTGCCATCTTGTGTAAATCAACGTCTGGCGTAATGTGAGTATAGATTGGGTTGCAAATTTTGAGAATAGCATCACTAATAGCAGAATTACTCATTGATGCGGGTGCCTTAAAAATGTCTCTATGCTCTGCTGTGTCAGGTTGTTTAATAAATAAACATGCTACTGGGTCGGCGTAGGTCAGGGTCCATTTAGCGTCTGAATTCAGATTTCTAATCATGTCCATATAATTCAAGCGCTTGAGGTACAGGTACTTAAAGTCGTTTAATGAGTCAAGTCGATGAAATGCTCCGAAATCGTTAGTTACCAGCCTCAGATTTTGGAAGAATGCTTCTGGGAACACATCAAGATCTCGTAAATCAATATAAGATTTGTAATCTTTATTATCCCAGAGCAAATAGGATGAGGTCAAAAAATCTGAAAAATGAACCGCTTTAAAATCTATTTGCTTAACCGCTTCAGAAAGGCCAATTGGGTTAGAGAATGAACTTACCTCTAACCCGTAGGTTTGCCTTGAATCTGTAAACTCATAAAACGTATTAGTAACAATAATTGCGTAGCTTGACCACAATAATAGGATTGCAATTATTAGAGTGGGAACTTTTAATCTTTGCTTAAACCAGCCCGAAACTAAATAGGCGATAACAGGTGCAGAAGCCAGAATGAAAAACGGAATGTTACGTTGAGCCGAAAAACCCAAATACGCAAAAAGTACCAGTACAAATAGGTATGGAATAGTTGCAGAGGCAAAATTTTCTTTAACCCTATTAAGCGAAGGCTTCCCTTTAGAAATGAACAATAAAATTACCACAATGCTGAGTGTAATAATAAAAGATACCGACTCCCAATGAGACCAATATTCGGCAGTTGAATAATCGAGTAATTCTGAGGTGAATTTATTGCGACTCAGTTGACTAAAAATTTCAAAGGGATGAATGAGCATGTAAAACCCTCTTGGGTTAATGGTTACAGCTGCAACTGAGGCCAATAAACTCAAGGTAATCGGTTGTTTAATAAGATTCAGTTTCGCTTTAAAAGCAATGAATAATTCCCAAAGGGTAAAGCAGGTAATTATTACAATACCAGTTGCGTATGCTTCATGCAAGTTTGTCCATAACAGTTGGATAGGTATCCACAAAAAGAAGAATTTTCGGTTTTTGTTTTTACCCAAAAAGTAGCTGTAAATCATTAAAAGCGAAAACAAGTGGCTAATGGTTTCTGGCCTTGCAGTCATTCTGAAATTACAAATGAATAATGCGAGTAGGGTAACAATACTCCAAGTTCCTATGTTAATTTTATGGGTCAATTCTTTGTATATGCCGAAGCCAACTAATACAAGTAGAACATTTATTATTGACTGAAAAACAGATGTAAATTCAGGCCCTCCGACGGTTGAAAAACCATACAAAATAACCTCGTAAAGCCATTTTACATTTAACCATTCTACCCCCGAATGCGAAAATGACAAGAAATCGTTAGTAGGTGCTTGGCCGTTTTCCAGAATCCATTCTCCTGTGCGTAAATACCACCAAATATCTGGTTCAATGAGCTTCTTTAATCCCAAGACCCAAGCAACCGCACACAAACTAAAAACGGATATTCTATGGAGTAATTTCTCGCTCATTAAGCCAAAAGTAATTTAATGACGGTCCGAATTTTACTTTTCACCGATAAGTGTTTGTATTCAATGAGGAGTTAGTAGCAGGCATGTTTTAAGGAGAAGTATTTTAGACGAAAATCAAAGCAATGCTAGATACAATTGATTGGGTAATTATAGTGGCTTATTTAATGTTGTCACTTTATATCGGATTTCGATATAAAAACCAAGCTGGAAAGAGCCTTTCTGATTTCTTTTTGGGTGGTAGAAACATGCCATGGTTCGTAGCCGGAATTTCTATGGTTGCTACCACATTTGCCGCAGATACTCCGCTTTGGGTAGCTGAAGTTATTGCCCAACACGGAATTTCTGGAAATTGGCTGTGGTGGAACATGCTTATTGGTGGAATGCTTACCACTTTCTTTTTTGCCAAATTGTGGCGAAGAGCGAATATTCTCACCGAACTAGAATTTATTGAACTGCGGTATAGCGGGCTCCCAGCACAATTTCTTAGAGGGTTTAAGTCCGTTTACATGGGTTTATTTCTCAATGTGGTAATTATTGGTTGGGTAAACTACGCGATGATGACAATTCTAGAAGTGTTTTTTGGAATCGCACCGTTCAATTCTTCCATTCCATTCTTCGATAACGAGATAATCTGGTATTTGCTGGGGGCTATGGTAATAGTCGTTTTCTACTCTTCTCTTTCCGGATTAAAAGGCGTGGCAATAACGGATACTGTTCAATTTGTAATTGCCATGGGAGGCTGTATCATTATGGCCGTTTTTGTTCTGAATGAACCTGAAATTGGCGGTATGTCTGGCCTCAAAGAAAAACTGCCGGATTGGCGATTTAGTTTTTTTCCTGTTTTGGAAGATGGTGATAATAGTGCGGTTGGCACTTTTAGTATTTCGCTGGCCTCCTTTCTAACTTTTGCTTTGGTTCAATGGTGGGCAAGTTGGTATCCAGGGGCAGAACCGGGCGGTGGCGGTTATGTTGCTCAACGGATGATGAGTACTAAGAATGAAAAAGGGTCGGTATTGGCGACATTATTATTTCAAGTTGCCCATTATTGTTTGAGACCTTGGCCATGGATTTTGGTTGGTTTATGTGCGTTGATTTTATATCCAGAATTACCCCAAGAAGAGTCGGGTAAAGGGTTTGTTTTGATTATGCGCGATGTGTTGCCAGCAGGTCTTAAAGGATTGTTACTGGTCGCCTTTCTTAGTGCGTACATGAGTACTATTTCAACACAGTTAAATTGGGGAGCCAGTTTTTTAACAAACGATTTGTACAAGCGATTTATTCGCAAGGAAGAAACCTTCGAAACAACCGGAATTGCCCAAAAACATTACGTTTTTGCTGCACGATTATTTACAATACTGATTATGCTTTGTGCCATTTGGGTTACCTCTCAAATAAACACAATAGATGCTGCCGCAAAATTCTTAATTCAAGCCGGTGCAGGGCTAGGCTTAGTGCTTATTTTAAGATGGTTTTGGTGGCGTATAAATGCATGGTCAGAAATTTCTGCTAGTCTTGCTCCATTGATAGGCTATTACGTATTCAACTATGTATTGGAACTCGAATATCCGTATAATTTTTTGGCTACAATAGCATTTACGACTACTGTTTGGCTGATGGTTACTTTTATTACAAAGCCTGAACCCAATCAGTTATTACATGATTTTTACCAGCGGGTAAGGCCAGGTGGATGGTGGAGTAAATACGCTGAAAAGATTGAAGAAAAAGGGTATTTCAGAGCAATGATGTTAACATGGTTCTTCGCATTAATCACAACTTATTCGCTGCTATTTTCAATGGGTTATTTGATTTTCGCGGAATGGAAATCGTTAGTAATTTGGCTTGCTGTTGGAAGTATTGGGGGATATTTCTTCTCGAAATATGTTCGTAAAATAGTTTAGCAGAAATCGTTTACGATTTTAATAAGTAGTTCTCTGTCAATTGGCTTTGGAATGAATCCTGCAAAGTTTACATTGGCACATTTTTCTTCCATCACCTCTTTAGAGTTTGCAGAAACCGCAAAGATTGAAATTTTGTTGGTAGGGTCATTTGCTTTTATTCTTTCGCTAGTTTCTATTCCATCCATTATAGGCATTTGCAAGTCCATAAATACAATGGAGTAATTGTTTCTTTCGCACATCTCAATTGCTTCTTGTCCAGAAGTTGCCTCATCTACCACAAGGTTTAGTTCCTCGAGATATCGGTTTAGAATCAATCGATTTATTTTATTGTCATCTACTATTAAAATATCGGGTTGCACGGAAGAGGAGCGATCTTCTGCTTTCCAAGTGGTAACTTCCATCTTGAGTTCGAAATAAAATATGCTGCCCTTGTTTGGCTCGCTTTTTAGCTGAATTTTACTGCCCATTAAGGTTAGGAGTTCCTTTATGATGGAAAGACCAATACCGCTACCGCCATATTTTTTACTTATGCTCGAGTTGGCTTGAGTAAAATCTTTAAATATTCTTTTGGTCTCTTCCGGTTTTATACCGTTTCCAGTATCAATTATAGAGAAACGAAGTTGAACTTCATTTTGGGTTGAGTTCAGAACTTTAATTGATATGGTAACCTTGCCATTACTGCCAAATTTGATTGCATTTTTAATGAGATTAAATAAAATTTGATTGAGTCGGTACGGGTCTCCAAGAACTTCATGTGGCAATGTTCCGTTAATTTGAAGAGACAATTCAACGTTATTTTCCTCTGCGGATGTAATGAAGGATTGATTGACTCCATTCAGATAATTTTCTAGGTTTATAGTTTGTTTTGATAAGGTTATTTCTCCTGACTCTAGATTCCCTAAATCAATAGAATTGTCAACAAAAGAAATTAATCCGAGATTGGATAGCCGAAGCATTTCTAAGTTCTCTTTTAGATGGTCATCTTTGTTTTGATACATGATAATATTGGTAAGCCCCGTAATAGCATTTAAGTAGGTTTTTATTTCATGTGAAATGATATTTAAAAACTCTTTTTTGACTAATTGTCCTTTTTCGGCCTTAACCAACGCCTTGGATTTCTCTTCCTCGGCTAGCTGTAATTTTCTTGTTTTATTTTCAAATAAGATATACAGTAATGAGCTACTAATTGCGAAAATGCAACCTAAAAGGCCTAAAATAAATACTTGAATCCACCTTATTTTAAGGTCCTGTGAAAGTGAAGATAGTTCAATTCGGATTTCCGATATTTCTTTATCTAATAATTGAGTAGTACGATATACTTTAACGGGTTGTGTGTGTGCCCTAAACTCACCAAAAAATCCTTTTAAAGACGACACTACTTTAAAATCTAAGATTAAGCTTATCGACTCAGAATTCAAAAAGTCTTGGTAATAATCAATCGGAATTTTTCGGTAAGTAGTAATGTCGTTTGAAAACACATTTAAGTCACTTCTCATTTGTGTAAAACGTCCAATAACATTTGCGGAGGCTTCAACTTTTCTGAGTTTTACTCTAACATCGTTTCCAATAATTAGCACCGCAATTACAAATACCACAGAGAGTATTGGAATGATTAATTGCCAAAATTTTGAGATTTTCATTACCGTATAAGCACTTCAAATAATGGAACAAAATACGATACTAATTCAAATTTATTGGTTGTGTTCGAGAATATTGTGGGCATAAATGCCGCCATTCGGGCTTATGCATGAATGACGGCATTACTTAGATTTTAATTCTATTCCCCACTAGTCTCAAAAATGATAGATTTATTCGCTTACAGATTAATTTTTTGACCCTTCGGAAACTTAATGGAGTAAGAAAAATTGAGTTGCTTACTTTCACCAGGTTTTAATTTAATAGTCCATTTTAATTTTCCGGTGGATACTTCATGTTCAGCTTTCTTCGCATTTAATAATTCAACCATGATTTGATTGTTGGTTGACACAGGAATTTGGTCTTCAATAACGATTTCAATAGGAACGTTTTTGTTGTTCGTAATTGAAATTTCTATGCCTATTTCTTCTTTTTTGTCAGAACCAATTGCATAAACTTTACAGAAATCTTTAACTCGATTTCGTTGAATTAAGATGTTCTCATCAATACCAAGTGAAAGGTCCAATGTGTCTTGCATACCTGATAAATTTAACATGGAATTACCTACGTATCTATTCTGGAAAAAGAAGTTACTTCTACCCGGAATTAGATTGTATTGATGCCAATCGGACGTTTGGGCCAATAGAAATGCTTTTTTCTTCATTTTGGGAGCAGCGTAATAAGTGTATTGGGCTGGTAGCGTGTAATTGGCCACTGTAACTCCATGTTGCTTATTGTCGCTCGGAATGGTGTATTTCGTTTTTAAATCAAAGGATACAGCAGTTTGGTATTGAGTGATTTGCACAGGGGGTGGAGTGAAAGTGTTGTATTCGGCGTCAACAGTCATCGCATCTTCGTCCATTTGCACTTTTCCAGCATAACTTTCCGTTCGGTTTGAGTTTTTTCCTCGGTAATTTTTGTTGTACTGGTTTGCGGTTCTAAAAGCTAATCTCCACGGAGTTAAGTGCGGTTTTTGAATATTTGCCTGAGGGTTTGATGTAGATAAAGAGATGACCACATTTTTCCAATCGATGCCCGAATTTTGATACACTTTAGCGTTGTATTCTAAATCTAATGGTTCTTTTATGCTCTTGCTTCTTAGGTTGTAAATGGGGTACCAACCGGCGTTATTAATATTGTAGGTAAGATTGAAGTTCACGGTTTGATTGGATTTCGATTGTACTTCAACTACAATTTCTCCAACCGATTTACCCCTGCCATTTTTATTTTGGTTCAATTGAGCTTGTAGTCGATTCACAACTCCTTGAATTTCTTGTTGCTTTTTGGTCTGTTTTTTCTCGTCTTTTAATATTTCTCCCAATCGAGTGCGATAATAGGTTGCTCTTTTCATGAGTTCTTCAGTGGTGTTGTTGGTTCCAGTTTGAGATAGGGTTTTGTTTTTCATTATCAAATCCTTTTCTTCTCGTAATAGCCACTGTTGGTTGGTAACATCGGTCAATTTATCGCGCATTAAGGTTAAAGAGTCTTGCAAAAAGATAGTTTTTGTGTTCGGCTGTTCGTTTTTAAGAAAATTGCGCTGAAAGTGAATTGAAAGAATACTTAATGTCTTGTCACCACTCAATTGAATGGAGTTTTGGTCAACCTGAGTAGATAGATTAGAAATAATTATTTGGTGCTTTCCGGACGGAATCGTGGCTTTAAGGTTACGTTCTATTTGAGCTGCTTTCTGAAATACAGTCACATGTTTAATAGAAGATTTTGGAGAAATTTCGTTGCCAAAAAGTAGAACTGAATAACAAGAAAGTAGGAGAGTGCAAGTGATTTTCATGACTAAAGTTTTTTGTTTAGTCGCTGCAAACCAAAAATGATACCGTTATAAAAAAGGCTTTAAGCGTCTGTACAATTCCTGGGTTGGCAGCCCAACAATATTTTCGTAACTCCCTTCAATTTTAGTAACGGCTATTTTTCCAATCCAATCTTGAATTCCGTATGAACCCGCCTTGTCCATTGGCGATTTACTGGAAACATACTTTTCTATTTCATCAGCCGAAAGTTTTGCAAAAGTGACCTTGGAGATAACAGAAAACACTTCACTTTTTGAGGTGCTTAGCAAAGCGACCCCAGTAATAACTTGGTGGGTTTTCCCGCTTAATTTTTGCAACATTTGAGTTGCATGTTCAGATGATTCTGGTTTGTTTAATATTTCATTCTCTAGTGCAACGAGTGTGTCTGCTGTAATAATAAGTTCATCTGCTGCAATCGTTGTTTTATAGGCCGTAGATTTCTTTTTAGCTAAGAATTCCGCAACTTCTGTTGGCAATAGATTACTAGGAAAATCCTCTTCAATATCTTTAGTTCTTACTGTGAAGTTAATACCCAAATCTTCCAAGAGCATTCTACGTCTTGGCGATTGACTAGCGAGTACTATTCTGTAGTGCATTAAATTTTACCTGAAAGCATGAGGTAAACAATTCCTGTATATAAAATACCGACAACAGAAGCCAATTTATTCAGCAATGAAGGAAAAGCAAATTGAGATTTGTGAGTTCCTTTCTGAACCAAATACATTGTCCAAAGTGTAATTGGAGTGAATACGAATGCGAAAAATGCGAGGCTGTATTTATCGTCTAAGAAAATTTGCTGAATTGTAAAAATTCCAACCAAAATTCCAACATATATTCCATTGATAATTAACGATGTTTTTTTTATACCTAACACAACTGGTAACGTACGACAACCGTATGCTTCATCTCCATCTTTGTCAATAATATCTTTAGTCATTTCCCGAGCCATGGTCATTAAAAAGGCGAATATTCCAAAACCTAGGCACCAATAAAATACGGACATTACCATTTGCTTGAAAAAGGGATAGGCTTGAGGGTACTCAGCCAAAAAATCCTGGTTATTTGCTACAAGTGGTGGAATTTCAAATAGAGCAATTGAAAATGGAACAAGTCCCGTACAAAATGCAATTATCACGTTCCCCCAGAAAAATTTCCGCTTGAAATCTGTGCTATAAAACCACAACGAGGCAATCCAGATAACATGAATAAGCGCTAACTCAATAACTCCACTTTTATAAGCAACATAAATGGCAATAACCATAGCTAAGGCATTAAGAACCATGTGAGATACCATAGCTACGCGACGTTTTACGTATCGTCCGATTAAAATTTTATCCGGTTTATTGTATCGATCAATTTTTAAATCAAAATAGTCGTTGATGACGTTTCCGGCTGCAGCAACAAGAACTACGGAAAGCACTAGTAACGAAAAATCTAACTCAGAGAGTTGTAACTTGAGTTCATGCAACGCCAATAACGGCTTTAAGACCAGCCACCTCATAGCGTACATGAGTAATGCTATAATGAACAAATTAGGACTTCGTATTGCTTTTAAGTATGCTACAGACGGGTGCATTACCAAGTAAATTTAGATGCGTCAGGTGTATTCAAATCGGAGGGCTTAAACCAATTGTCGTGAATTTTTAAATACTGTTCTATGATGTCGCGAACACAACCTTCACCTCCGTTACGTGGAGAAATATATTGCGAAACAGATTTAATTTCAGGCGAGGCATCTGCTGGGCAACATGCTAACCCAACTTTACTCATTATTTCATAGTCGGGAATATCATCGCCCATGTACATGCATTCCTCAGGTTTTAAATCATGTCCTAACAAATGCTCTTCAAAAGTTTCAATTTTATTAGAACAACGCAAGTAAACATCTTGAACACCTAAGTTTAACAGTCGGTCTTTGACTTCTTGCGAGTTTCCTCCAGTAATTATTGAAATTGGAACACCCATTTTACAAGCAATGTGCAAAGCATAACCATCTTTAGAATGCATGCTTCTCACCATTTTTCCATCAGGCATCAACCGAACAGAGCCATCGGTTAGTACACCATCAACATCAAAAAAAAGTGCTTTGATGTCTGGTAGAATATTTAGGTAACTAGTAGTCATGACTCGCGAAGATATATTAATATCAAATCGTGCTTTGTTAAGAATGTCTTTCTTGGATAAGATTACTCATTATTGAGTATAACTTTTTAAGTTGATCATTCGATTTAAGTAACTCAAGATGTGCTTCAATGCTTTTAGAGTCACCACGTTTTGCTGGTCCAGTTTGAGCGTCTTTAGCCCCAAGTGATTTTGCTTTAGCAATGGTTTCTTCCAACAATGGCCACATAACTTCTGTTGGAATATTGTTTTTGGTAAGCAATGAAGTAGCTTCTCCAATTAAAGCATTTACAAAATTATTGGAAAGCACACCAGCCAAATGCAGTTCCTTTCTGCTCGTACTATCTAAATCATGGACCTTCGAAGAAATTTCGCCGGCCAAAGTTTTCATGAAGTTCGTGTTTTCTGGTTTTTCGGTTTCAATGAAAATGGGAGTGCTTTTGTAGTTCAGGGGCTTGTTTTTACTAAAGGTCTGAAACGGATAGAAGACACCTTTATTTTTAATTTCTTCACAAAGTTCAGCAATGCTTTTCGTCCCCGAAGTATGCACTACCAAAGCGTTTGAAGCTTTAAAAATTTCCGAAACCTTATTTATTTTATCGTCACTTACAGCAATTAGAATGACCTCAGAATTAGGGAAATCGTGGAACCCAAAACTTTCAATATTAAATTGTCTCGAAAATGAATCTAATTCTGATGTATTTCGTCCAACAATACCCTTGATTTTACAGTTAGAATCCTTGAACGCATTGCATAAATGCCAAGCTACATTTCCTGTTCCAACCACGAGTATAGTTGGAGTTTTGGTCACGCTTTGCCGTATTTAACTCGCGAATAAATGGCAATTATTGTCCCTATTATCATAATGACGCAACCTAACCAAAGTAAGTTGATAAAAGGAAATACAATGGCCTGCATAACTATGAAGTCACGCTGCACGTTCTTTTGAAGAAAAGTTAATTCAACCGAACCATCTTTTGGATTGATGTTATTGAACGATACTCTTAAGCCAATGTCTTCATTTCCGGCTGGTAGCCCGTATATTTCCGATGTATCTTTTACTATGAATAGAGGTCTGAGGGTATGCATTTTAGTATTGAAATCCCAGGCAGACAATTTTGCTTCAACCACAATATCAGTCGGGTTAAGTTCAATCTTATCAATATCAGTAGGCATAACTCGTCTAACACTATCCAGAATTACAATACTTTGTTTCAAATACAAGGTATCACCAACTTGTACATTTTTCAACTCTGGTTCTCCGTATTCATCCTCTTTTTCATCTTCTTCTAAAATAGCCCAAGTAACATGGGTATATATGTCTTTTTCTAGAAAGTGTCTGGTGTCAGGTTCAGCAACGTTGCCCATTCTTGGGTTGGTTTGCACTCTTGGTTTTAGTGTAAAAGCAGACTCAAAACTTCCATCCGGTAGGCGCTTTAAATACTCAACTAGAAAATAAACGTTTACACCTTCTTGTTCTTTTCCTCGGTAACTTACGTAGTAGTTATCCATTGGTAAGGTGTCATTTTCCATTAGGAGAATGTTTTCCTTATTCTCAAAGTCTTCACCCAGTTGCTCAACATCAAAGCCAGAAGTATTGTTGCTGATATTAGTTTGCTGGCTCATAGAGATTAATGCGCCAACCATCATAATTCCAAAACCAATGTGAGATACGGAAGCTCCTGCATGCCTTATTTTTCCTTTAAGAATCGAAAGCCAATAATCAAGATTTCCAAGTACTGCGAAAACTCCAGTAAACAATAAGAAAAGCTCGAACGGATTTTTCATTTTAAGCAATAAACCAACAGCAAAAGCTACTACCAAAGAGCCTATTAACGAACGAAATATTGCTTTGAAAAAAGGTTGAAAACCGGCTTTTTTGTATTTCAAAAATTGACTAAAACTCATGAATAGCAACACCAGAATAGCAAATGGTATTTGCCAACTGTTATAGTGCGAAATGGCATCTGAAGGCGGAGCTAGGCTGCTACCAAAAATCTTATTAATAACTGGTATAGAGGTACTTATCAATATTTGGAATGAGGAAATGAACAGTACCAATGAACCTGTAAACATCCAAAATTCTCTGGTCCATAAGTCTTCTTCTTTTTTGTTTCTAGGCAATGATTTGTAATTGATAGCCAATACAACAATTGCAATCAAAACATAGGAAAGCAAGTAAAGCAGTAACTGTCCTGACATTCCTAAGTCGGTAAAAGCGTGTACCGAAGAATCTCCTAAAATTCCACTTCTAGTTAAGAAAGTGGAGTAAAGAATTAGTAGGAAAGAAATTAAAATCAATCCAAACATCGAGAAGGAAACACCACCTTTTTTGTCCTGAATGACCATTAAGTGAAGACCTCCGACCATGGTTATCCACGGTACAAGCGACGCATTTTCAACAGGGTCCCATGCCCAAAAACCACCAAAACTAAGTGCTTCATAAGCCCAAGCGCCTCCCATTAGAATGCCCGTGCCTAAAATCATTACACTAAAAATGGTCCAAGGTAAAGCGGGCTTTATCCATTCGTTGTATTGTTTTTTCCAAAGGCCAGCTAATGCAAAAGCAAATGGAACTAGAGTAGAAGCAAAACCTAAGAATAGAGTAGGAGGATGAATAGTCATCCAATAATTTTGAAGTAAAGGATTCAACCCTCGACCATCTAAATGCAACAAATAGTCAGCATTTTGGAATAACGGAAGTGAACTAAAATCGGGGTGGTCTCGCAGTAATACCGTGAATGGGTTGGAACCTATTTTATATTCGAGAATATACACGCCTAACAGCATACTGGATAAGAATACTTGCACCGAGGAGAAAACCGTCATTACACTGGATGTGAACTTCCCGTTTCTCCATATAATGAGTGAACCCAGTATCGTATGCCAAAACGACCAGAGGAGGAAACTACCTTCTTGACCTTCCCAAAAACAAGAAAAGATATACCGTAATGGTAGTGCTTTACTTGAATGTTGCCAAACGTAATGGTACTCAAAGAATTGATTGAGCAGCATGTAAAATAGTACGGATACAATACCGACTACACTAGCGGTATGACCAAAGAATGAAAGCGTTGCTAGCTTTTTCCAGCTGGGATTTTCCTCTTTTGATGCAAAGTAATATGACACCATTGCAAGAAGAGCTAAGCAAAAGCTACTGATTACAAAGAAATTTCCTAACTGACCTATAAAAAGGTGCTCACCATTGTATGTCATGAATGCTCGCTACGTTCTTGTTCCATTTGTTCAGGTGTCTGAAACTCGGGAGAACCATTATTGTATTTTGAAGGGCATTTCATTAATATTTGGTTGGCGTGAAACTCTCCGTTTTCGGCGGAACCGATAATTACAATCTGCTCCGATTTTTCAAAGTCTTGTGGCTTAGCCTTGTGCAATATCACTTTTCGTTCTACACTGTCTTTGTCGTACATGAAAAATTGAAATAGATCAGGGTTTTTTTCGGGCTCGTAAACCTGAGGTTTGTCTTTGTTCAAGTATCCTACTATGTGAAATTCGGCATTTTCATTTTTTGAAGCTTCAGAGAAGTTTGAATAGGTGCTAGAATCACTAATCGAACTAAATATTACACCAATAGAAAGTGCAATAATGATGATTCCGATGATGTGTGTTTTCTTCATTACTTAACTTTCTCCTCTAGTTTTGAAACTTTTTTGTCGATACTAAATAAGTAAACAACTACACCGATGAAAATGATTAACAAAACTAAAACTACCACGTAAATTTTTCCATCAGACCTTAATCCATCCGCCATTTCAACCGATTGTGCGGAAATAAGATTAGCCCAAAATAGAAACAGGGCGGACATAAGAGCTTTGTAAATTCTAGGCATAATTCTGTTTATTCTCAATATTCTTGATTCTAATTTTAAGGTTTGTAATCCAAGCCCCTATAAGTATCCAACCAACTACTGCAGGATAAAAAACTGCACGCATTGTATTGTCCATATCGTAGCTCCCAAAAGCCGGATTTCCACCGTTTCCTGGGTGCAAGCTATCCGTCATTCTAGGAATGACCATAATAAATACAATCATCATTACCCAAGCAAAAATGTTGTACACCGCTGCAACTTTAGCTTTTCTGTTTTCATCTTCTATTGAACCACGTAGAATCACATAGGCAAAGTAGGTTAATAAGGAGATTGCAGTTCCATTCAGCTTTACGTCGTTTGTCCAAAAACTACCCCACGTAAATTGCGCCCAAAGCATTCCTGTAAGTAAACCCAAAGCACCTAGAAAAAGCGATACTTGTACACTTTGGTCTGCTTTATTGTCCAGACTCAAATCGAACCCAGACAAAAATTTAATTGAATTAAAAAGCGAGTAGGTAAGCAAGGCCATCATTGCAAACCACATCGGGATATGGAAGTAAGTGTTTCGAATGGTTTCGTTCAGAATCGGCATCTCTGGAACGGGAATCAAAAAACCACCTACAATGCTGTAGGCAACCAGTAAAATCCCAGCTATTTTCCACCAATTTTTAGCCATTTTTTGACCTATTTTTTAGTCGCGCCAAAGGTATGGAAATAAAAGGTAAGCCATTGTGATGCCTATTACAATAATACCTCCTAAAGACATAAAATAGTTGAAATTTTGACCTGGGTTCGTGCCTTCCACAAAATTCAATGAAAGGGCTATTAGCGTTATTAAAAATGGAAGAATAACAGGGAAACTTAAAATGGCCATGAGGGTAGAGCTGTTGGAAGATTTGGAAGCAATAGCCGCCATTAGTGTTAAAGTAACCGATAAACCAATTGCGCCAATAACCAAGGTAGCGAGAAAACCCAATTGATTTTGAATTGGGTTGCCAAGTAGAAGAGTATATGCCCCATAGGTGATTAGTGAAAGAATCAATAAAAGAATAGTGTTGTAAATCATCTTACTAAGGATAATTTCTTTCGGATTGGCCAGCGTGTATAAATACAACAACCGATTATCAGATTCTTGAGCGAAATTTTTGGTAATACTATTTACAGTTGTAAACAAAATGATAATCCATAACAAGGCGTTAAAGGTTTTGGGTTCAACAATGTGTTGAAAAGAGAGGTAACAAACAAATACGGTACTTGCAACATAAATCAGAATTCCGGCTAGACTGTTTTTAGCTTTCCAATCCAGCAGTAATTCCTTTGAGACCAATGATTTGATTCTTGAATATTGCACTTTGCTTACGATAATAAATATTTCATCACTTTTGCAAAGTTAATCGTAGAAACGTACTTCAGTATGAAAATAGATATTCTAGCCATAGGCGCCCACCCTGATGATGTTGAATTGGCTGCATCAGGAACATTAATAAAGCACAAAAAAGCGGGGTATAAAACTGGAATAGTCGATTTGACTCAAGGAGAGCTGGGAACAAGAGGAAGTGCGGCACTAAGATTACAAGAAGCGACGAATGCCGCAGAGATGATGAAACTGGATTGTAGAGAAAACTTAAAATTGAAAGATGGTTTTTTTGAAGTTGAAGAAGCACAGCTTTTAAAAGTTGTTGAGGCAATTCGCAAGTATCAGCCTAATGTAGTTTTTGCAAACGCTATTCAAGATAGGCATCCTGATCACGGAAGAGGCTCAGAGCTGGTTTCACGCGCATGCTTTTTATCTGGATTAGTACGAATAGATACCAATCAAGAGCCGTGGCGACCCAATTCAGTTTACCATTACATCCAAGATAGAAATATCAACCCTGACTTTGTGGTTGATATTTCCGAGCACTGGGATCAAAAGATGAAATCTATCTTGGCGTATTCAAGCCAATTCTATAACCCAGAGTCAGATGAGCCAAATTCGCCGATCAGTTCTAAAGAGTTTATCCAGTTCTTGGAATCAAGAGCAAGAGAGTTTGGGAGAATGATTGGTGCGGAATTTGGCGAAGGATTTACAACCGAAAGACCAGTTGGAGTTAACGATATCTTCAGCCTTAAATAACAAACAAAGGCCATTCACAATTTGAATCCTAAAGATTAAAGCAAAAAAAAGCCCCAATTAAGGGGCTTTTTTTAATCTCAGATATTAATTATTCTATTGAACCACAATTCTGTGTGTTGATTGCTCCGAACCATCAGAAACATTCAAGAAGTAAACGCCTTTGTCAAGACCTTTAAGACTCACTGGCTCTGAATGACTTCCAGAAAAATCAACTTTGCTTTCATAAACTACTTGACCAACGTTATTGTTGATACTTAACTCAACTGATTTTTTACCAGTAAAAGCTTCGAAGTTTATTGAGAATTCACCAGAATTTGGATTAGGGAAGATGGATATACTTTCTCCAACTTCATTCAAGTTGAACACATTAACAGTATATTCTTCATACACTGTGTAATCAGATGTACATCCTGTAGTTGGGTCAGTAACCCTTGCAGCAAATTTATCACCTCTTCTGTAATCTTCAGGCTTAATAGTGAATACAGCTCCTGTTTGGTTTGTAGTAGTGTATCTTCCATTTCTATCTCTAACGAACCACTCAACACCTGCTGTCTGATTAGCAGTTAAAACAGCATTACTTTCAGTAATACTTGGAGCAGCAGGTAATGGGAATATTTCAACACTAATATTAGCTGAAACAGAATCACCACAAGAGTTGTATGAAGTTACTTCAACTGGCTGTGTACCGACGGTTGCAGTGGAAAGACTAATAGCTCGTCCAGTTTCATTATTGCTCCATTTAAATGTTGCGCCAATTTGAGCCGCCACTTGCAGATCAATTGAACCATCCGGGTCAATACATGCTTCTGGAGCACCTCCACCAACAACCGAAATTGCTGCCGTAGGAGCAGGTTCTGCAACAATAGAAATGGAATTTGTTCCTGTCAAAGATCCATTGCAGGCAGTTACATCTACAGTGTAGGTTCCTGTAGCGTTAACATTAACCGTTCTTGTAGAAGAAATAGTAGCACCGCTTCCATCCTTCCATGTATATGTACCATCAGGGTTTTCAGCAACCGATAAAGTTGATTGCTCACCTGGGCAAATAGCAGTTTTACCAAGAACAGCTGTATTCACAGCACTCACAGTGTCGATAGTGATAGTATCTCTTGTAGTTCCACCGCAATTTGAAACTTCAATTGTATAATTACCTGGAGAAGTAATCACGAAAGTGTCGATCGCACTTGGAATACCTCTGTCCCAAACAATAGAACCATTAGTACCTAAAGTATTACTAGTAACTTTAAGAGTTGCCTGAGAACCACTTGCACATAATTCAGCTACTGAAGATGTTACAGCGATTTTTGGACCATTACCGTTTTGCGGAGTCACCATTTCAACTGTTTCTTGTTGAAGCCCACATGGGGTCATGATGTCACACGTGTAAGTTCCGGGAGCAGTAACAGAAACAACTGCACTAGTTCCGATTGTAGTTCCAGCCTGATTTTTCCAAGTATATGCACTTCCGCAACTTCCGCTAGCATTAAGTTCCACAGTGTCTCCACCACAAATTTCTCTTGAACCAGAAACTGCAGTTAGGCAGATGTCTTTTGCTCCAGATATTGCAGAGGTCGCCATTTCCATATATACAATTTCATTGGTAGTTTCAGCATGTTCTTCTCCAGCAACTGATGTACCTGGAATTCCGTCTTCCATGTAAATCATTCGAAACTTGCTGTCAATGTGCTTTGGAATTACTCCGTAAACGCACTCTTCAATTCCTGCACCAGCGTCCGTAATATCAACTGGGTTAGACCAAGTGCAACCACCGTCGTTTGAACGAGTTACCCATTCGTGTCTGAAATGCTTATTGTTAAGGTTGTAAGGTTTTCCTGTAGTAATGGTTTCGTCTTCCATTAAGAAAGTGAATTTTAAGAAAATATCTCCAGCAGTGTTCATTCCTACAGAAGGGAATGATGTCAATGACTTAGACGCGTAGTCAGTAAGTGCATCAAAACCGCTTTGTGGAACTCCTGTGTAATCAAAAGCTCCATTGCCATTTCTGTCAATTCTGTCAATTAGACGTTGGTAACCGTTATCACCATAAGATTCTTTCCAATAAGCTAAACCATTTGCTAATTGAAAAGTACTGTATTGCCCATCTGTTGGATCGTCATCATTCCATCTCCAAGTTCCGAAGAATACATGTACCATTCCATTGTTATCAATTAAAATATCTCCACTTTGATCGCAGGTTGTTGGAGTATCAAGAATTGCAAAATCACCTAAAGTGAAAGCATCGTTCTCATAGTCCAAAGGAATGTGAGTACTCCATGATCTACCATTATCATTGGATTTTACTACGCGAACATCACCAAAACGTTCAAATACTGCAATTGCTACCGTATTTCCTTTGGCTGTAATTGCGTATGAATCACCATTGATACCAGTATAAGCACTAGCATCAATACCTTTAATAATTTTGTTTTTTACGGTCCAAGTGTTTCCGCCATCATCAGAACGGCTATACACTAATGCACCATCCATACCTTCAACAGGAACACCTTGGAAAGTACCAGCTCCACCCGGAACAGGCACAGGTTCTGTCAAAGCAACCAAGTGAATTGTGTTGTTATTAGGTCCACCTACAACGGCTCTTGGCCATATCAGATATCCGGTACCAACTTTTGGAGCGACTTGAGCACCTGTTGGATCTTTAATTTCCGTCCAAGCACCAGCACCTTTAGAGCTACGCTTACTGAGTAGCAATTGGTCACTGTCTGTAGAGTGAGAAATAACAATTTCGTCACCATTTCCGGTGTATAAAATTGAAGGCCAACCATTACGTTCTGACTCTATTCTTGCAGTTGGATTTTTTACTGTCCAAGAACTACCATTATTATATAAATAACCTGTACCTCTAGTTAAATAGGCTGGTCCAGCTCCATTGTCAAACGTAAATGCCGCAGAAAATGTGCCATCTGGATTGCTGATGAACCGATTGTCGATAGAGGAGTTTGTCATTAAATCATACTTGGTAGTTCCAATTACGATTCCATTAGAGGACGCACTTGCTCTTGAGCCAAATTTACTTGGCGATAAAACCGAGGAGTTTTGATTTGTGTTTATACTTCCATATTTATCGGCATGGAGTGTTTTTTCGACAGATGCCGGAAAGGCAATGTCTTTCGCTGCGTCCTCCGAGACTTGAGCATTTGCCCCTATCCCTGCGATGAACATACATGAAATTAGACTTAAACGTTTTTTCATAGTCTGTGATTTATTTTAATAATTAATTATCTGAAAATTTTAAAATCCGTCAAAGTTAACCAAAGCACCTTGACTTTCCAACTTAGACAACTGGAATTAATAAGTGGTTGGTTTGATTTAGCGGTTTTTGAAAACTTTAAACCAAATACCTAAGGAAATCCATTTAAAAGTTGATGGTTTTTCTTCAATAAAACTGTTGTTATTTATCATTTGCGAATGAAGGCTTGATTTTAGTTTTTTAGTATCGCAAAATTCAATTGGGATGTAATCAATGTATTGAATTAATTCTTCATGGTTGTTATACAACCATTGATTCATTGGAGTGCTAAATCCAAGTTTATTTTCTTTAGCTAAAATTGATTTTGGGATAATATCGTATTTAGTCAGCATGTTTCTCAAAAGTGGTTTATTAATTTTTTGATTGAACTTGTGTTTGGAAGGAAGTCCAAATGCCCATTGAGCCAATTTGTGACTACTAGCAAATGGAACTCTTGATTCAATCGAAAAATTCATACTGTTTCGGTCTTCCGCGCGAAGTAGTCCAGCTAGAAAGCCGTTGTAATAGTCATGCAATAAATATTCGTTGAGGTTGCCTAGTGGTTGCGAATTGTCCTCCTTTCCTCGTCTCAATTCCAAATTTAGGAACTGTAAGTCTTTTTTGAAAAATGAGTCCAAAACATCAAACTTTGATAAAGTGTCTTTGGCCATCGATTTGAATTGAAGTTTCAGATTTGCTGGTCCTTTTTGGGCTTTCAAAAACTGAAATTTGTACAAATTCTGCTTCTGTTGGAATAATCCATATTTGAAATATCCCCCCAACAGCTCATCAGCTCCTTGTCCGTTGATTAATACTTTCGTTCCAAGCTGGCTAGCTCGTTCCATCACCTTGTACTGCGCAAAGGTGCTGGTAGAAATAAGCGGAAATTCTTGAGCGTAAGCAACTTTCTCCAGGGTCTTTAGGAATTCCTCCGATGTAGGTTCTATTGGATTAAAAGCCAAGTTGTGTTTTTGGACTGATGCCGAAATCAATTCGGATTCATCAATTTCATTCTCCTTAAAAATAGCAGAAAACACTGGAATCGAAATTGTAGGATCTAAGGTCCTAAGCAATCCAACTATCGTGGAACTATCTAGGCCACCACTTAGACAACTTCCCACTGGAACATCTGACCTTGAATGTTGTAGGATTACTTTGGTTAAAATTTCGTGCAACTCCTCGCTTAATTCATCGGTAGATTTTGAAAATGTTTTTTCATCCACCAGTACATCGTAGGGATTAAAGTAAGCTGAAATTGTGGTTTGGAGCGTTTTAGGGTTTACACGTAGTTCGTAACCTGGTTTTAATTCTTGAATTTCAGAAAAGAAAGTATCCGTACCAAATTGAAATTGATTTTTGGAGATGAACTTTTGGAGCGATTCAAGATGTACATCGTTGGATGTGAACGGAAGCAAAGCCTTAATTTCTGATGCAAAACGAAAACCTTTCTTATCGTGGGTATAAAATAGAGGTTTAACGCCAGTGCGGTCGCGACTTAGGACGATTGTATTTTTTGCAATGTCGTACATAGCAAATGCCCACATTCCTTCAATTTTCTCATAAAAGGATGTCCCCCAATGAAGGTAGCCTTTCAGCATAACTTCAGTGTCTGATTGTGTTTGAAAAGAAATTCCTGCAGCTAAGAGTTCATTTCTAATTTCAATGTAGTTGAATATTTCTCCATTAAAAATGATGCTATGACTTTTTGATTCATCAAACATGGGTTGGTTTGCTTCTGGAGAAAGATCGATAATTGAAAGCCGACGATGGCCAAATCCCACTCGTCCAACTGCTTCATTCTGAGAAACTACTTCACCTTCAGAATTAAAAACTAAAATGCCTTCATTGTCTGGTCCTCGATGCTTCTGCAGTTCATTCATCTGGTGAACCTCATGTTCGATTTCCTTGAATGGAATTTCACCATTGAGTACTATACCACTAATACCGCACATTATTTTCTTCTAAAAAGTTTGGTAAAGTAATAACTTATAGCATTCTTGTGACCTTTGAGTATTCCACGCCAGCTCAATTTAGTCTCGTTCTTAAAGAAATAGATTTGAATTATTGTTTGACCAATAAAAACAAATGACGAAGCTAATGCTGCACCCTTCATTCCGTGTTTTGGTATAAGTAAATAACTTAGTACGATGGTCAATATAAGTCCTAATCCGCTTGAAATTAAATTGTTTCGGTACAGTCCTAAACCAGCAAAGTAATGACTATAAATAACTGAAATGGACAAGGCAAAAACTCCTGGAGCTAAATACATGAACAGCCCGCTAATTGGCTTGAATTCGGTTCCCAAAATAAATGAAAACCATTGACTAGGTGTAACCAACAAGAGTAAAATTGTAAAAAGTGTAATGCCTCCACTTAGGATAATCATCTTAAAAGTCAATGGAATTGATTTGTTTTTGTCGGGTGTGTTTGCAATACTGGAATATTGAACTAGGCTAATTGCATTGCCGGGAACAAGTGCTTTTTCACTTAGCTGATTACCCACTGAATAGATTCCTAAATTAGCCGTTGAAGTAAAGCCTTCTAAAATTAAATAGTTTAATCGGTACACTCCAAATTGAAGAAGATTGGTTATTTGAATAATTGCACCGTAATTTAAAATTTCCTTCAACATTAATTTCAGGCTATAAGTTGTGGTAATTGATGAAGGAATTCTGAGAACAAACCATGAACTTATAATCAAGGAAAGGCTTAACGCGAAGAAGTAGATTTTTAGATAGTCGATAACGTCTGCTTTTTCCAAACTGATGTATGAATAGGCGATTCCACAAACAATGACCAAAGACAGCATAAGTGATGAAAGATTATATCCTTTAATGTGTTCTTTTCCTACTAATAAATGAAGATGGACATGATTCAATGATTGTAAAAAAATAATTGCTGAAATAATCCAGGATTGACTATTGTTGAAACCTGCAGTCAAATAAAGAAAAACACAAGAAACTAGCGAAACTAGAATCGACCACCCATACGATGCGATAAGTAAATGACGGATAGAATACTTAGTTTGTAAAAACACCAAAGAAGGCCCACCGACAAATTCAGATACTTGAACAATAGCGGAAATAATAATAATGTAAATTGCCAATTGCCCAAGTTTTTCTGCGCCTAGATATCGAGTGTTCAGAATTAATATTAGCAATCCGAAAACAGCGATTAAACTACGTGAAAAAGTTGTTCCTATGATTTTAGAAATCATTGACTCAAAGCGTTTTGGTACACAATATTTATTTTTTCGATAAATGATTTTGCCGAAAATTGCTGACGTACTTGTTGGGCTAAATCATCCATTTCGAAGTTTTCTTTTTGTTCAGCCATTTCCAAAATAGCCTCACTTAGTTTTTCTTCATTTCCAACGGCTGTTTTAATTCCAAATCCTTTATGTAGATATTCGATAGGGCCACCACAATCGGTAATAATTATAGGTTTTTTACTGGCCAAGAATTCAAATGTAACTACGGAAAAAGTCTCTTGATTACTATTTATTATCCCGTAATCGCATTTGTGGATCTGAATTAACACCTTTTCGTTTGACAACCTACCCAACCATGTTATCCGATCATTGAGATTAAGATCGGTGGCTAGTTTTTTTAAACGCTCCTCATCAGGACCATTACCAATTTGTAATAGATGAATGTTTTTATTCGATTCACTGGCTTTGGCAAAGGATTTAAGAAGTCCTGAGATATTCTTATCTGAATCGACATGGTCCGCAATGTTCATAAAAATTTTGTCAGAATTGAGATGGTTCTTACTATCAAGAGATTCGGTAAAATGAACGATGTTTGGAATTACGTTATACGAACCCAATAGCCTATTTTGGGTCATAATAGTTTTTAAAAACTCTGATTGAACAATGATTTCGGAAGCTGTGTTCATTAGCTTAGCGGTAATTAATTTTCTGAGAGGGCCGGAATATTCTATGCTGTTATTGTATCCAGACCAATGTTCACTTACCAATAATGGAATGTCTAATTTATTTTGAACTTTTAGGGCTATAATTCCAATAGGATAGGCTACATGTACATGCAATAGGTCGTATTCCCCTTTCTGTAACGTGTTTATAATACTCAGCCATCTTCGATACCAATTCAATTGTTTGAAGACGCCATTTGGTGTTGAGTAAAAATGTTCAAAATGCGTGAAACCTTCTATTTTATGCATGCGTGTTTCCGAATGGATTTTAGATTCATGCAATGTGTGGAGGTCAACTTTGTGCTGATTACCTATAGCTTCAAGTTGGTGTTTAATGAAAATTCCCTGTTGAGGGTCTTTTTCATTTGGATACCAACTGGCTAATGCCAGGATTTTTAAACTTTTACTCATGCACAGAGACGATATGGCACAAACCTAAGTATTTGGTTTTTATTGTCGATTCAATTTGATAATCCCAAAAGAATTTATTTACATTTGCCGCCCTTAAAATGGTGGTTGTAGCTCAGTTGGTTAGAGCATCGGTTTGTGGTACCGAGGGTCGTCGGTTCGAGACCGATCTTCCACCCAAAGTTAAATTGAAAAGGAGAGTCTGAAAAGGTTCTCCTTTTTTTATTGACTAGAATAAATGAGGTCGAGAAGCCTTGGCCAAAAAACAATGAAAAGAATGCTAGTTCTTGGGACTGAACTATTTTTAGTTCTTCTGATGCGGTGGCATACCCAAATTGCCTGCCTTCATGTCTTTGAATTTGATAGCCAACAAAGCAAGTAATTCAGAGATATTGGTAAATGCAGATTCAGTTGCCGGACTAATTTCTTTGTTGCTCATACGAAGCATTAGTAAACCAAACAAACCATTAATTGCCGCCTCGATTGGTCCAATGTTTTTCTTTCCAGATTTATCCATTAAATCAATAATGGCCTCATTGGCTTTTACATTGAGCTTTTTGTATTGCTCATCTTGGTAAATGTTGAGTAAGGTGCTATGCAATAAGTTGAGTTCTGTAATAATTTCATGCAATTCTTCTAAATGTCCTTTTTCAACGATATTAGAGTCGCGCATTTCTTTTATTAGATTGGCGTACCAAGTCCTTATTTCTTCTTTTTTCGCCTCGTCAACATCGTATTGATTTACCAGTGCTGCCTCAATTTCGTTCATGTCGAAATTTAGGGTTCGAAGCATTCCTTCAATGTTAAACATGTAGAGTAAGTACTCAACAATATTCTCTTTCTTTTTTTGAAGTGCAACTATCATTTTTCTTCCACTTTGTTTGCTTCTTCGTATTTTTTATTGAGTCCTTCCAAAACATCTTGTGTCAAATCAAATTCATCTGAAGCGTACAATACGCCACTAATTTCACTTTTTCCAAGAACAAATTGATAGCCTTTTTCTTCTTGGTATTCTTTAAGGTACATGGTAAGTGCATCTTTAATTTTTCGAACCATATCTTGTTCTTTTTTAGCCAACTTATTGGTTAGGTCTTCCTCCATTTTTACCAATTCTTGTTGCTTCACCATAAGCTTCTGCTGAGCAGCTTCGCCTTGTGTCTGGGTCATGTAAGGAGCGCGTTCTCGTAAGTCATTGTATTCTGCTTCAAGTTGGCTCAACCTGCCGTCGTATTTTTTCTTCATGCGCATTTGTTCGGCAACCAATTCTTCTTGCAAAACATTCGACATCTCAAAAGCACCAAACAAACTATCGGTATTCACAAAATATACGTCGCCTTCCATTGGCGCTTTAGTCGGTTCTTCGACGACAGTTGAATCCGATATTCCAGTTAATTCTTCTGTAGGCCCAGAAGATTGAGTAAAAAGGTAGATAACTAGCGCAGTAAGTACAATGTTCCAACCAAGTAGTATGTTTTTCATTCGATTTTAATTTTGTGAAAATTGGGCTGCAAAACTATTCTTAATTTTTTATTAGTTCAGCTCCTTGATAACCATATGCAATAAGTCTGGATGGTTTGTTATTATTCCATTAACACCCAATTCAATAAGATTTTTCATGCGCTGCGGATCGTTCACCGTCCAGCAGAAAACTTGTTTGTTGTTTCTATGGATTTTATCGATAAAAATTTTGGTAATAAAGCGGTGATCCACATTAATGGATTCATAGTGCTTTCTACGTAGAATATTTTCAACCATCACGCGCTTATCTAATTGAATTTTGAATCCAGGAATTTTTACTATAATTAGCTTTTGGTAACGGTAGCCCGGGTAGTGCTTTTGAAGCAGGTTAAGGATACGAGTATCAAACGATTGAATGATTACACGAGATTTAGCGCTGGCCAAGTTAATAGCGTTCATTAAATTTCTTAAGAAATTGAGCCGAACCACCCGTCCTTCACTTTTAATTTCTACGAGCAATTCACATTTGTCTTTTGTTAGTTCTAACACCTCGCTGAAATCAGGAATTAATTCCGAAGCGTATTCTCTTTTGCCAAACCAACTTCCCGCATTAATATTTTGAAGAACGTATAGCGATTTACTTTTTACAAAACCTCTCCTGGGTGTTGTTCGGTTTAGTTTAGCGTCGTGGAATACTACCACCTTTTGGTCGAGACTAGGGCGGACATCCAACTCAATTATATCGGCTTTTTGTTCGATTGCAAGTTTAAAAGCAGCCATGGTGTTTTCTGGTGCGTAAGCCGATGCTCCTCTATGTGCAATTACTTTTATCACAGCAGCAAATAAAGCCATTCTTTGACGAGTGTTACCTAATTTTGTGACCTATTAGAATATTATGCTGAAGCTAAAATTACCTACCGATCCACGTTGGGTCAACATTGCAGAAAAAAACATTCAAGAGATTTTGACTGATCATGCGTTTTGTGAGCAAAAAGCTGCTTCTACTGCTATAAGTCTAATTGTAAATTATCCTGAGTATTTAGACTTGGTTGAGGCAATGGCTGATCTTGCCCGCGAAGAGATGGCTCACTTTCAGATGGTGATAAAAAAGCTAAAAGAACGCGATTGTGAACTGGGTTGGGAAAGAAAGGACGCCTATGTTAATTTACTGATGAAGTTTATTCCCAAAGGATTAGATCGTAAAAAGGCTTTGGTTTATCGGTTATTATTTGCCGGAATGATTGAGGCACGGAGCTGTGAGCGATTTAAAGTACTAGCAGAAAATATAAAGGACGAAGACCTCAGTAAATTTTACTTTGCACTCATGAAGAGCGAGGCCGAACACTATACTATGTTTCTGAAATTTGCGAGAAAGTATGGGGAAGGAGTTTTGGATGTTGAAAAAGTCTGGAGTGATTTTTTAGAGTACGAAGCTTCTGTAATTGCTGAGTTTGGAAACTCTGAGCAGGTGCACGGTTGATTTCTACAAGTATGGCTTCCATAATTTTAATCGATTAGCCTTGTAATATCAACTATCAGTAATTAACTCACTAAGAATAAACGTAATGCGCTGACCATTGTAAAATTTGTATTGCATCGAAAGAAAGCCATATTGTTCATGATAAATATATTCTACTTGGCTTGTTCCTAGATTTTTGTGCGTGCTCAATCCAAATATTACCCAGCAATTATTCATTTGTCCTATTTGTAATGTGTAATCCTTTTTGTCAGTAACAATCATGGTTTGTTTGTGCTTGCCTTTGAAGATGCCCCAGCCTCTAAAAACGGTTAAAGTCATATCCCATTTTTTGTTTATGTGCAGAGGAAATCGAACTCCTGGGAATGGAGCTATTTCAGTTAATACATATTGATTCATTCTAAAAGGATGCAACCAAACTGATCCATTAGTTTCAATAGCTCCCTCCCGTACAGTTTTAAGCCATTTCATGGATCCGTTTTGTTGCGTCCACTCATTGCCATTCACTGGATTTGGAGCTAAGCGCGCAGAGTCAGCTTCGGAATAATTGTAGATGTATTTTAATACGATTTGGTCTTCTGCAATCTTGTACTTGTGCATTTTTCGGATAGGTTGAATAATGATTTGCTCTTTGGTAATGGTGTCTCCAATTGAATCTATGTAAAAAGCATCGTAGATGTACTTCTTGCTAGCGTTCCAAATCTGAAGGGAATCCAAATTAGTTGTGTCTTCTTGAGCTTTTGTAGAAACAAAGCAAAGACTTAACAAGATCGAGGTTAGAATTAGAGTAATTGATTGGCGAATTGGCATATTGTAAAATTTAATCTTAAGTTGCCAACTTAATCTAATTGGCTGTAAACCGAATTTTGACTTACAAATTCAGGAACTAATTTTTTGATTGAAGCAACGAGCTTAAAGTTGTCCTGCTCACTTGGGTTAGTAGTTAATTCTCGAATTGGCTCTTCAATGTCTTCAAGATCGTAATCGCGAACTTTACCCACCATAATTTCTGGGTGGTGAGTTGGAACGGTGTTCTCAGCGTTGTTCAGTAACTCTTCGTACAACTTTTCACCAGAGCGAAGTCCAGTTATTTTTATATCAATATCGCGCCCTACTTTAAAGCCAGAAAGCTTAATCATTTTCTTAGCTAAGTCAATGATTTTGACCGGCGCTCCCATATTAAAAATGAATATTTCGCCACCAGTTCCCATTGCACCAGCCTCCAAAACCAGTTGGCATGCCTCTGGAATGGTCATAAAATACCTAGTAATTTCTGGATGAGTAACACAGACAGGACCTCCGTTTGCAATTTGTTTCTTAAAAAGCGGAATCACAGAGCCGTTGCTTCCCAAGACATTTCCGAATCGAGTTGTGATGAATTTTGTTTTAGAAATCTTGTTTTTACTCTGCGCATAAATCTCAGCAACACGCTTGGATGCTCCCATAACGTTTGTTGGATTGACGGCTTTGTCTGTGGATACCATCACAAAAGAATCTACATTGTACTGGTGCGATAAATCCACCATAATTTTTGTGCCGAGAATGTTGGTCAATACTGCTTCTGAAGGATTGTGCTCCATAATAGGAACGTGCTTGTATGCGGCGCAGTGATAAACTACATCCGGTTTGAATGTTCTGAACACATTATCCATTCGGTTTGCATTGGCAACATCGGCTACAACAATTTCGCAGAGGTTGTTTCCAAATTGCTCAATAATCTCAATTTCAATTTCGTAAAGTGGTGATTCTGCTTGATCGAGCAAGATAATCTTGGAGGGAAAAAAACTGGCAACTTGTCTAACAATTTCAGAGCCTATTGAACCTGCAGCACCAGTTATTAAAACCCGCTTTTCGCTCAACTGACCTTTTATGTTAATCGAATCTAAGTGAATTGGTTCTCGACCCAATAAATCCTCAATTTTTACTTCTTGAATTTGATTAGAACTTAGCTCATCATTAATCCAGTTTTTAACTGGCGGAACGTGCAATACCTTGACATTTTTAGGTAGGGCACGTTCTACAATTTCTTGTTTTCTGGTTTTTGCTAAATTGTTGACAGCAATGACTACTTCGTCAATTTCTTCGTTTTCAATCAGGTACTCTAATCGCTCAATTGGGTGAATGGTTACGCCTTCTATTTTCTTTCCGATTTTGCTGTTTTTGTCTGCAATAAAAGCAACCACTTTGTACTTGTGGTCTTCGTCTCTTTCTAAGGTTCGTTTGGTTACAATTCCCTCGTCTGAAGCTCCATAAATTACAATTCGTTTTTTGTTTTTCGATGCATTTTTAAATTCGAAATAGATCAACTTTACGGTAATTCTGAAGCCTATCATTAAAAAGGTTGTACTCAAATATTCGATGATAACCACCGAAAATGGGATTATAAATTTTTGATTGATAAAGTAGTAAGAAATTCCGTTTAGGACAGCGGCAAGAATACTGACAGCCGTTACAACAACAAAAATCCGTTGGGTATCGATACTTGAAGTGTATCGGATAATACCACTGTACGTTCTGAATATAAAAAAGCTGGCAATTCTTAAGGAAAGTAAAAAAGGGAACACATACACAAAGGTTTCAATATAGGAAGGTGGAATCTGAAAATTGAAACGAAGCAAGTAGGCAAGTAAAATGGAAAAAATGCAAATACCAAGGTCAATCGCGAAGATTATCCACCTAGGAGTATTTTCCGTCTTAAATATAAACATGGAAGTGCTTTGAGCCAAAATTACAAGAATTGAAGAATACCAACGTATGTGCAGATGATTAACTTTGCGGCCATTATTTTAAGACAAATTTTTGGGAGTTATGAAGAATACAGCGCTGACGGAAAAACATATTAAATTAGGAGCCAAAATGGTTCCATTTGCAGGGTATAACATGCCTGTACAATATGCTGGTGTAAATCAAGAACACGTTCATGTAAGAAACGAAGTAGGCGTTTTTGATGTGTCTCACATGGGAGAATTTTACGTGCGAGGTAGTGAAGCAGAAGCGCTTATTCAGAAAGTAACCACCAATGATGTTTCTAAGCTTTTCGACGGAAAAGTTCAGTACTCCTGTTTGCCCAATGGAAAAGGCGGAATTGTTGATGATTTATTGGTATATCGAATTAATTCTGAAGAGTTTTTGTTGGTAGTTAATGCTTCCAACATCGAAAAAGATTGGAATTGGATCAGCAGTCAAAATACATTTGATGCGACTCTGGAGAATAAAAGTGATGACATTTCATTGTTAGCTGTTCAGGGCCCAAAAGCAGTAGATGCTCTTCAAGGATTAACGGATATAAAACTATCTGAAATGGAGTATTACACATTTCAAATTGGCAAATTTGCTGGAATTGATAATGTAATAGTTTCTGCAACTGGATATACCGGAGCTGGTGGTTTTGAGATTTATTTTCCGAATGGAGATGCAAATGAAATCTGGGATGCAGTTTTTGCGGCTGGAGCAATTCAAAACATTGAGCCGATTGGTTTAGCTGCTAGAGATACCTTGCGTTTAGAAATGGGTTTTTGTTTGTACGGAAACGATATTGATGATACGACTTCACCGCTAGAGGCTGGGCTTGGCTGGATTACCAAATTGGACAAAGGTGATTTTATTGACAAAGGTTTTTTAGCCAATCAAAAGGAAGAAGGACTTACTAGAAGACTAGCTGCTTTTGAAATGATAGACAGAGGCATTCCGCGTCACGGATATTCAATTGTTGATGCTGAAGGAAATGAAATTGGTGTGGTTACTTCTGGTACCATGTCGCCATCCTTAAAAAAAGCCATTGGTATGGGATACATCAAACGACCGATGAATAAATCGGGCAATGAAGTATTTATTCAAGTGAGAAACAAATCGCTAAAAGCACAAGTTGTTAAGTTGCCATTTTACAAAGCCTAGTTCATGCCTAAATTAGAAGTTGCGTATTCGCCAGATCTCTATAAATTCTATGAGAATAAGGAGGCTATTGTGGTTGTAATCGATGTGTTCAGGGCTACATCCGCTATATGTACAGCTTTCCACCATGGAATCGAAGCAATGATTCCAGTTGAAAGCGTGGAAGAAGCTCTTGACTATAAAAACAAGGGCCATATAGTTGCAGCAGAACGCAAAGGTGAGGTAGTAGAAGGTTTTCAATTAGGGAATTCTCCATTTCATTATATGAGTGAAAAATTGACAGGTGAAACCACCGTAATAACTACAACGAATGGCACCAGAGCAATAGAAGTATCACGCTCGGCGCATCAAGTTATTGTTGGTTCGTTTTTAAATTTAGCTGCAATAAGTAATTATCTCCTAATTCAAAATAGAGATGTTTTGTTGCTATGTGCTGGTTGGAAGGGGCGATACAATATGGAAGATTCTTTATTTGCTGGTGCGGTTGTTCACCAGCTGTTGCAAAATAATTTTGATGCAGATTTATCAGACTCTGCTGTAACTGCGAAGCATTTATACCAATCCTCTAACGGAGACTTGAATAGCTTCCTGAAAGATTCTTCTCACCGAAGAAGATTAGGGAAATTAAGTTTAGAAAAAGACATTCAGTTTTGCCTCCAAACGGATTACACTAATGTGATTCCGGTACTAAAAAACGATCGCCTTGTAGCGATGAGTTGCTAGAAGTAAAGATTCGTTAATAGCTAATTTACAGGATGTTAATGCACTGCGCTAGTGAATTAACGGGTTGAAAGCTAGGGTTTTACCGCATTTTTAGGGTTATCAACAATTTTTGAATTTCGTTAATAACTTTGTTAACAACTGAAAATCAGGCCCTAAAAAAGCCCTCCTTCATAAAATATAGCTTTGTTCAAACCCAAAGGGAAGAATACAGATGTTATCGTTTTTAACAAAGAAAAAAATTTCAGAAGAGAAACTGGCCGAATGCTTTGCTGCTGGAATTTTACAACTTGTTGATAGTGGGTTCCCCGAAGTAGCAGAGCTCATTAATGAAGACCCTGAATTTGAAACGTCCCCCAACATTTCATCAAATTCTGCAGATAAGTTTTTGTTAATCGTAATTGCAGGCAACATGGCATTTGTGCCAAAGTTGTTTAATAATTACCAAGATGTGCGATTGATGGAGGCAGTGTACAATAAGTTGGCCTCTTCCTTGAATATTGATAAAGAGAAACTGAAACAATTAGTTGCTTCCTACCAGAGTTTTATGAATAGAATAAACATGCCTTCTAAAAACATTCATTATGCGATGAGTAAGGCGGTCTTTTATAAATACGAGCTCAATCAATATCAAGATGCCTATTTTCAGAAAATGAAATCGCCGAACCCATTGTTCCTAAAAAGATTAGACGATATTGTTGAGCATTTTATTTGGGACTGGGAAGATTTGCGCTCCAAGTACAAGATTGTAGAGTAGTGGGTATATCCTTTGTATAAATTCCGTCAATTAATTCATTGCGTATTACCTTTACCCAATGAAATTTTTAGTTTTCCTATTTGGGTGTTGTGCACTCACCAGTTCATGTATAATGCAACCACCAATAGAATCAACAACTCAAATTCCCTATTCCTTTCAGGAAATTGACCTTGAAAAGGAAGATGTTAAATATATCAATGTAATTTTTCATTCGTTCAGAGATACTCTAGGTAACGGAAATTTTAAGGACACATTACCCGACATAGAGTGGTTGAAATCTCAAATCAAGAGAGGGAATGATTTTCTGTCGAATGTAGAGAAGCCAGTTCCATTAGTTGGAAAACATATTAAGGATGCCAAAATTCGAATGCGTTTGATAGATATTAAATTTTATAATTCTGCTAACGGAGCTAGTGCAACAGTAAATGGTGCGTATAGCCACAAGGACTTGTACAGGGAGTATGTCCTTGAAAACGATTCTTTAACTGAATTTGAAAAAAAACACTGTGTGCATTTGCTCTTGTCCGGAGTTGTACCAAGGGCTTATGGAGGTAGAAATATTTGTATGCAACCCGGTTGTAGGGATGGATTTGGGTTTCAGAATAATGTGCTATACTTTGAAGGAATGTATCAGGTTTATACCAAAGTGTTTGACATTTGGGGTGTAGGTGAACATATTATGCATGAAGTTGGTCATGGTTTGGGGCTTGGGCATTATGAAAGAAAATACGGCCCTTGTACTTCTTGTGAAGGAACTAAACCTTGCCCACCAGAGGACTGTAAAAACTTTATGAAATCAAATAATGGAGGCAAGCAGGCAACAGAATGTCAAATTAAACTTATGCACCATTTGTTGAAGTATGGTCCAATTGATACGAATATGATAAACCCAAACGGTAAAGCGCATTTTTTGATAAAAACCCCTCCGGAGGATTACGCTGGTCAAACAGCATTAAGTTCAAATCTAAAGCAGTTCAAGTAAGTCTTGTTACTTTAAATCGAATCGTTTTACGGCCATATTTACTACCTCATTACCAATTGCTAAACATGCTGTTGCGGCAGGGCTAGGCGCATTCAAAACATGAATACTGTTGTCTTTGTATTCAATTCTAAAATCATCTTTCGTGTCACCATCTGTCGATAATAACATCGCACGCACGCCAGCTCTTCCAGGTTTTAGGTCATCCATAGTTAAGGATGGTATTAGCCGTTGAAGTGTTTTAAGGAATAGCTTTTTACTAAATGCTCTACGGTATTCATTAATGCCAAACGACATGTTTTTAAAGAACAACTTCCAAGTGCCGCCATAGGAAAGCGCATCAATTGTGTCTTTCCAGCTAAAATCGGTTTTGCCGTAACCCTCTCTTTTAAAAGTAAATACTGCATTAGGGCCACATTCAATTTCTCCGTTGGTCATTCGTGTAAAGTGCACTCCTAAGAATGGAAATTCTGGATTAGGAACAGGATATATGAGGTGCTTGACCTTATGCTTTCCTTGTTCAGTTAATTCGTAATAATCGCCTCTAAAACCAACTACCTTTTCTTTTAGGTTTACTCCATCTTTTTTAGCCATTCGGTCAGCTTGTAGTCCAGCACAAAAAATCATTCGTTTACTTTCGAATGTCCCTTGATTGGTGACAACAGAGCTGATTTCATTTTTCTTTTTAATTTCAATGACTTCATGATTGGTCAAAGCTTTCGAGTTAGGATTTGCCGCTACTAAAAGCTCTGCTAATTTATCGGTTGTACCTCTAAAGTCTATGATTCCAGTACAGCCTACTCTAATGCCTTTTATTCCTTTACAATGCGGTTCTATTTCCTTAATGCGTTCTGGGCCGATTTTTTCAATTTCTTCAACACCGTTTTTTATACCATTCTCATAAATCTGCTCTAGAAATGGAAATTCACTCTCATCCGTTGCCACGATTACCTTTCCACAGATATCATGGTCAATTCCATGTTCTTTTGCAAATGCAACTAACTCTCTTCTACCATCCACACAGTTTTTTGCCTTATACGACCCTGGTTTGTAATAAATTCCTGAGTGAATAACTCCTGAGTTGTTTCCGGTTTGGTGGGCAGCAAAATGGTCTTCTTTGTCAAGAACAAGAATGGTGTATGCAGGAAACCGTAATTGTAATTTGTAGGCAGTTGCTAATCCAACAATTCCACCACCAACAACACAAAAATCGTAAGTCATATTCAAAGTTTAAGATGCAAATTTATATTCTAGGCACAAAAAAAGGGCGGATAAACCGCCCTTTCTAATATCATTAATGAGTTTCCCCAATTATTTCTTTGGTAATTCGTCAGAAACTGTAAGTCTTTTTCTTCCCTTAGCTCTACGACTTGCAAGCACTTTTCTACCACCTTTAGTAGCCATTCTTTCTCTAAAGCCGTGCTTATTCTTTCTCTTCTTATTCGACGGTTGAAACGTTCTTTTCATGTGTATAAATTATTTGTTTCGAAAAACGAGCTGCAAAAGTAAAATTATTTTGTGGTTGGATTGAAGTTTTTGAGCAATTTATTTAATTTTTTTAGAATCCTTTTTTAGCTGCGAAAAAGGGCGATACTGAACAATTTTTTTTGTTTCGAAAAACTCAGTATCAATTTTAGTTTTTAGATCGTAAATCTTCACCTTATTCACCACATTTGATAGCTCTAAAGATAAATCTCCGCCTTTGAGGTAAAGGATTTCAGATGTCTTGTTAGGTTTCAGTAACGGCTTTGTGTAATCTACAAAACTATCGAATGCGGTAACTGCTCGACTTACTACAGTATCGTATTCTGAGCGATGGTTTTTCGCGTTTTCATGGATTCCTTTGCAATTTTTAAGTTTCAGACTTTCGCAAACTCCATTTACCACCTTTATTTTCTTGCCAATAGAATCTATAAGGGTGAAGTTAGATTTCGGATTTAGAATTGCAAGCGGCACTCCAGGAAATCCTCCTCCTGTGCCAATGTCCAAAATTTTCTGTCCCTTATTTAAATCAAAAAATAACGAAATGGCCAAACTGTGCAACACATGTTTCTCCATTAAAGAGTCAATGTCTTTTCTGGAAACGACGTTTATCTTACTGTTCCAATCTGCGTATAAGGGCACTAACTGTTCAAACTGTTCTTTTTGAGTACTGTTAATCTTCGGGAAATATTTTTCAATCAATGCGATGGACATTCAGCTTAAATATTATGTTTTCTGTCCTTCAGAATTTCATAAAGTAACTCTTTAGCTCTAAACAATTGTGCTTTTACTGTACCTAAGGGCAAATCCAACTGATCTGATATTTCTTGGTACGAAAACTCTTTGAAATACCTCAATTGAATCAATGACTTATATCTAGGCTTTAGTTGGTCAACAACCTGATGCATTACCTTTATTTTCTGGTCTTTAATGGTCTTTTCTTCTGGAGTTAACGTGTTTGAAACAGGTTCAAATTTGCTGCTATTTTCTTCCCCTTCATTTTGAGCATCAATAGAAAAAGTTTTCATTTTTTTCTTTCGAATAAAATCAATGCAATTATTGGTTGCAATTTTATACAACCATGTACTAAATGCATAATTCGGTTCGTATTGATTTAATTTTTTAAATGCTTTTCCGAACGCCTCAATTGTCAAATCTTCGGCATCTACTTCGCTCTTAATCATTTTAAGCAACATATAGTAAATGGGTTCGCGATAACGTGAAAGAATTTCAGCGTATGCACGCTCATCTTTTTCGTCAACAGCCCTTCTGACCAGAGTATAGTCGTATTTGGCTTTGTCCGATAAATTGCTGTTTAATAATTCTTCCATAAGCTTCCGCTCTGCAAATAGTTATAAAGTAAGGCGAAGGGGTAAAGAAACAAAATAAATACGTCAGTAATAAATAACCATGGAATTAAGTCGTATGATTTAGAGATTTTTAGTGCTTTAAACGAGACTAGAATTGAAGTAATAAATACCAGTATAATTGCGGCTAATGCTGCGAACTGGATTTTAGGAATAAGCAGGCATAAAAAACTAAACATTATAAACGAATAATTAATAAGAGCAATCAGCGCCAAGATGGCTTTAGTTTTAAATTTATAGCGTACCGCCGTTGTTAAGTGTCTGCGTTTCTGTTCTAGGTAAGCTTTCCACGTTTTTTCTGGTTCAGATTCGGTATAACTTTCCTCGCTAAAAACAAAGTCGGTATTTTGTCTGTTCGCTATTTCAGCCATAAATAAATCATCATCGCCGCTCGCCATGTGTTGGTGGTTCGAAAAACCTTTGTTTTTGTAGAATAACACAGTGTTATAAGCCAAATTTCTACCTACCCCCATATACGGATTTCCAAGTTTTCCGATTCCGAAATATTGCTGAGCAATGAGAAAGGTTTCAGCCCGTATTATTTTGTTTAACAGGCCAGTAGTTTTTTTGTAAGCCCCATATCCAACAGAAATACTTTTTGAATCACAGAAAGGCGCAACCATTGTTCTAATCCACTTATTGGATATTGGTCGGCAGTCCGCATCGGTAAGCAACACGTGGTCATTTGAAGCTGCTTTTATTCCCATGGTTAGCGCAAATTTTTTATTGAAATTAAATTTTTCATTCTCAATGATGGAAGTAACAATCAGGTTCTCGTATTTACGTTCAAACGCCCGTAATATGTCTGTGGTATCATCAGATGACCTGTCGTTCACAACAATTACTTCAAATTTGGGGTACTCTTGAGAAAATAAGAGAGGCAATAATTCCCTTAGATTATCCGATTCATTTCTGGCACAGACGATTATCGAAATCGAATTTGTGAATTTGGATGGGATTGGTTTAAGAATACTCATTCGCAACTGCACTATGAGAACAATCAGCAATTTTAGAGTTGTTAAAACCACCAACGGAATAAAATACGGAGAACCGAGTATTTCCTGCATGGCGCAAAGGTTTTAAAAATGCTTAATGATCACAGAAAATGCTTATTAACTTTTAAACAAGCAAAGCAAATGTATCTTTGCACTCTTAACTCAATTTATGGACTTTAAATTATCTGCAACAGATTCAAAAACCAAAGCAAGATCTGGAGTATTGAATACAGACCATGGCGAAATAAAAACACCGATTTTTATGCCAGTAGGAACGGCAGGTTCTGTAAAAGCAGTTCATCACAGAGAGTTGGTCGATGACATTACAGCTCAAATTATTTTGGGCAATACCTACCATTTATTTCTTCGACCGGGTATTGAAACTTTGGAAGAAGTTGGTGGATTACACAAGTTTATTAATTGGCAAAAACCAATGTTGACAGATAGTGGTGGCTATCAAGTGTATTCGCTTTCTGGAACGCGAAAAATCACCGAAGAAGGTGTGAAATTCGCCTCGCACATTGACGGTTCTAAGCACGTGTTTTCTCCAGAAAGAGCAATAGATATCCAACGATCTATAGGCGCAGATATAATTATGGCCTTCGATGAGTGCACTCCTTACCCGTGCGAGTACGAATATGCCAAGAACTCAATGCACATGACGCATAGGTGGCTGGATAGATGTATTGAGCAAATGAATTCAACCGAACCCAAATACGGACATAACCAAGCACTTTTCCCTATTGTCCAAGGAAGCGTTTATAAGGATTTGAGAAAACAATCTGCAGAATATATTGCCAATAAAAATGCTTTTGGAAATGCAATTGGCGGGCTCTCCGTGGGTGAGCCACACGAAGAGTTATATGCTATGACCGAGTTGGTCTGTGATATTTTACCTACCGACAAACCCCGATATTTAATGGGTGTAGGTACGCCAGCCAATTTATTGGAGTGTATTGCTCTTGGTGTAGATATGTTTGATTGTGTGCTTCCTACTCGAAATGCAAGAAACGGACAGCTATTTACCTCCGAAGGTATTATCAATATCAAGAATAAGAAGTGGGAGAAAGATTTTTCACCGATAGATGAAAATGGGACTACCTACGTTGATCAGTATTATTCTAAGGCCTACTTGCGACATCTGGTTACCTCCAGAGAAATGCTTGGCGCGCAAATTTCTTCGATTCATAACCTAGGATTCTATTTGTGGTTGGTAGGCGAGGCTAGAAACCAAATTGAGGCAGGTACATTTTCTGAATGGAAAGACAAAATGATGCCTAATATCACTCGAAAGCTATAGTAGAGGTGAAGATTATTGATGTTTATATAATTAAGAAATTTCTTTTTACATTTTTCTTCATTCTTGGAATCATAATGCTCATTGCCTGCATTTTCGATTATAGTGAAAAGATGGATGATTTTACCGAGCGTGGTGCGCCGTTCGTAGGCTTAATAGTGGATTATTACTTCAATTTTATTTTGTTTTATGGTAATCTTTTTAGCCCTCTTCTCATTTTTATTTCGGTTATATTTTTTACTTCAAAAATGGCAAGTAGAACTGAAATTGTTGCCATTCTGAGTAGTGGTGTTTCTTTCAAAAGAATGCTATTGCCTTACTTGTGGGCTTCAATATTTTTAGCAAGTATGTCATTGCTGCTCAATCACTATTTGATACCAAATGCGAATAAGGTTAGGATAAAATTTGAGGAAGATTATTTTAAAATGAGCTTCAGGAATTACGATAATAATATCCATAAACAAATTGGCGAAAACGACTTCATTTACTTCGAGAAGTATAATGCTATGAGTGATATCGGATATAAGTTCACTTTGGAGCATTATGAAGGTCGGGAACTTACCTTTAAGCTGAGTGCAGATTACGCACAGTGGGATTCTACCAAAGAAGCTTGGAATGTACATAACTACATCAAAAGAAATATTATTGGAGACGTTGAAACCATGGAGCGGGGACGGTTAATGGATACTGTAATCAACGTTCATCCAACCGAATTTGAGCAGAGGCTAGAATACACCACCCAAATGATGAGCACACCAGAACTGAATGATTACATTGAAAAAGAAATTTTAAGTGGCTCGGAAAATATAACGCACCACTACATTGAAAAACATCAGCGAACTTCAGTGCCTTTTGCAACTTTCATTATGGTTTTTATTGGTGTTTGTATGTCTAGCAGAAAGGTGAGGGGAGGAATTGGGGCTCACTTAGCCTTAGGGTTATTCATAGCCGTTACCTATATTTTTGCTATCAAGGTTGCTTCTGTGTATGCTACAAACGCAGGACTTTCGCCATTTTATGCATGTTGGATTCCTAATATTATTTACGCCATTTTATCGATTTATATCTATCGAACTGCACCAAAGTAACTACAGATCAACCAGCCATTTATCGTAATCGTTGGAAAGAGAATCTAGTGTTGGTTTCTCATGAAAAATGCCGTAGAACGTGCTTCCAGTTCCTGATAACGAGGTGTATTGCGCCCCAAGGTTTTCAAGCTCTTTTTTTATGGTTGAAATAACGGGATATTTCTTTAAAACAGGCTCTTGAAAATCATTGGTCAAAAAATTATTCCATTCAGAGATTGGTGCTTCAGATAATATATTTTCAGAAATCGATTCCCGGAATTTTGGTTCTATTAGTTGAAAGGCTTCTTGTGTAGAAATATGAATTTTTGGGTTTACCAACGCTAAGTACTTTCCTGACAGATCCAGTTGAATTGGTTCGATGAATTCGCCTCTCCCGGTAACTATTGCTGGTTTGTTTCTGATAAAAAAAGGACAATCGCTTCCTAGCCTAGCGGCAAATTCCTCCAACTGTTCAGTAGAAATTTCAAGCCTAAAATAATCATTGAGTAGTTTCAGTGCGAAGGAACCGTCTGCCGAACCTCCACCAAGTCCGCCGCCAGAAGGTATTTTTTTAAGTAAGTTAAACTCAATAGGCTCAATGTTGTATGACTGGTTTAACAAATCCCATGCTTTAAAAATCAGATTGTCCGATAGTTTTCCTTGAACTGCATTTCCGTGAATTTTAATATCTGTTTTCGGTGTAGGAGTAATTTCTAACGCATCGTACAGCGCTACAGGATAGAATACGCTTTGAATGGCATGAAACCCATCAGGTCGTTTAGACAGAATGTTGAGGCCAATATTTATTTTGCAATTCGGGAAACAAATCATCAATCACAAACATAATTAGATTACATGCTCTTAGTGGTATTATGCTAATTTTGCCCTTCAAAATAATTAGAATATGCCTGTATTTTTAGATTTCGAAGAGCCAATAGCAGACCTATTTGAACAGCTTGAAAAAGCGCAACAAATTGAAGCTAAAGGCAAGGTTGATGTAAAAGATACCATTGCCGATTTAGAATCAAAAATTGAAAAAACTAGAAAAGAAATCTACAAGGAATTAACTCCTTGGCAGCGTGTTCAAACTTCGCGTCACCCAGAGAGACCATACACACTCGCATACATTCGGGCCTTGACTGACGAAACTTTTATTGAGCTACACGGAGATAGAAATGTTAAGGATGATAAAGCCATGATAGGTGGTTTTGGAATGTTAGATGGTCAATCAGTCATGTTTATCGGTCAGCAAAAAGGCGAAAACACCAAAATGAGACAATTCAGAAATTTTGGAATGCCAAATCCTGAAGGATACAGAAAGGCACTAAGATTAATGAAGCTGGCTGAAAAATTCAACAAACCAATTGTCACTCTAATAGATACTCCAGGTGCATATCCGGGATTAGAAGCAGAGGAAAGAGGGCAAGGAGAAGCAATTGCAAGAAACCTTATTGAAATGGCTCAGCTTACAGTTCCAGTGGTATGTATAGTCATTGGAGAAGGTGCTTCTGGTGGTGCTTTAGGAATTGGGGTTGGAGATAAAGTATTAATGCTCGAAAATTCTTGGTATTCTGTTATTTCACCCGAAAACTGTTCGGCCATTCTTTGGAGAAATTGGGATCATAAAGAAACTGCTGCGGATGCCCTTAAACTAACTGCTGAAAATATGCTAGATAACGGTCTTATTGATGGCATTATTCCAGAACCTGTTGGCGGAGCACATTCTGATAGGGAAAAAGCTTTTGCTAGTGTTAAGAAAGCAATCAAGGCTAATTTGAAGGAATTATCTTCATTGGAAACAGAAGAAAGAATTCAAAAGAGAATAGAAAAGTTTAGCAATATGGGTGTTGTTACCGATTAGTCGGTAATAAACTGCACATCGCGAATTCCACTTAAATTAGTTTTACTGGCTATCTCTATCATGCTAGGATAAGCCACTAGTTTAATTTCTGAATCAGAAAATAGTACCAATGTACTGCTGCTCTTTTGATAACGAACCCCTTTCAGGTTTGAGAACGAATAGTTTAGTGTGGATGCAATATGGTTTTTTGTAAATTCAACAAGCTTGTTTTTGAAAATAAGGATTACTGAATTATCATCAATCTCAACAGGTTTTTGGACTTGAAGTTCACCATTTAGTTTAGTTATAATAGAAATGTCATTTTGGTTTTTGGCATACCGTTCGATTTGCACCTTGTTTCCAATTTTATGTGCAAAATAAAACTGATTTTCATCATTGAAAGAAAACGTGTATGGAATGGATTGTAAATTAGTAGCAATTTGAGTAGAAATGTAGCCTCCAGTTCTTGTATTGTAGCTTAAAATTGAGTATTCGTTATCGTTGTTAGCCTTTTCAATACTGAATAGAAACGTTCCAATTTCAGTAATACTAACCGAACGATCCAATTGAAGCCCCGCAGTAAATGACCTGCTGTTTGAAGAGTTATATCCAAAAATCTCACTCGTAGGCTCAGTTGTAGAAATGTATATTGTATTTTTTCCTACTCCTATGTATTGAACGAAGTCGACAACATTATAATCGTTAACCGTCAAAACTTCCGCATTTAATTTATTGTCAATTTTTATGAACCCTCCATTTCCTCTTGTTGCAAAATAAAGTGCATTATTCCATCCTAAACCATGGTCATATTCATAATTGAATACCTTATTAGATTCACTAATCTGAATTGAATTGTCGTATTTCGTAACAGTGAAACGACCATAAGTTGAGCTGCTAACAGCCATAATTGAAGATTGCATTTTCGTGATTGAATTAATATAGATTCTCCTCTTATAATGATTGGTATTAATGCTGGTTTGAACCTCAATTTCAATAATATACTCACCACCATGAAAGCTGGAATCAATTTGCACGAGTTGATCAACTCGTGCAAACCTTTCATTTGGTTTAAGAGTTTCGAAACTTTGTGATTTGCCCGTAGTAGTATTTTTTAGAGATGGCGTTATTGAAACAATGGATTCATTACTTGATGCAATTGTATTGATGATGAATTCATCTCCAACCATAAATGTGTCATTGATTGATGGTGAAATCCACGTAATCATTGGGATGTCAGCTTCTTTCGATTCTTTTTTGCAAGAGCCGAAACACAGTATCAAGAAAATAATCAGAATCAGTTGAAGGTTTGAATTATTGCTCATTAATAGTCCGATGTTAGTATTTTTATGTTTTAATAATAAGTGCACCAATGTATTAATAGATACATTTGCAAAGCATTTATAGATGTAATGATATGAAAAAGATTGCAATTTTAGCAGCGGCAGTTATGGTTTTAGGAGTTGTTTTTTCATCATGCAAAAGTCATGAGAGATGTCCTGCGTATAGCCAACAGCCAGTTAAGACAGCTTCCCAAGCGTCTTAGTGCCCGTTTATTAAACGGTAACAAAAAATCCATAGATACTTCCGTAGGCTTTCTTAGGTTTCTACTAGCTGGTGTATTATTATTGCACCGTGAAAATCCACAATGACTTATTGATACGTGCAGCAACAGGGCAATCTGTTGAACGCACACCTGTTTGGCTAATGAGGCAAGCGGGTAGAATTTTACCAGAATATAGAGCCGTTCGTGCATCGCTTTCAGGCTTTAAAGAGTTGGTCGAAACCCCTGAGTTAGCTGCTGAGGTTACTATTCAACCCGTTGATTTATTAGGTGTTGACGCTGCCATTATTTTTTCTGATATTTTAGTTATTCCGGATGCAATGGGGCTTCCGTATCGGATGGAAAAAGGGGTTGGGCCTATATTCGATAATACGATTTCTGAAGTTTCAGATGTTGCGAAAATGAAAATTGCTGACCCAGGAGATGATTTAAAGTATGTTACTGACGCAATTGCAATAACTAAAAAAGAACTTAACGGAAGAGTTCCATTAATTGGTTTTGCTGGTGCTCCTTGGACAATCTTATCCTACATGGTTGAGGGCAAAGGTTCTAAAACCTTTTCTGAGGCTAGGAAATTTTTATACACTGAACCTAAAGGAGCGCACGAATTACTTGATAAAATTGCGGATAGCACAATTGCTTATTTGAAAGCTCAAATAGAAGCTGGTGCCGACGTTATTCAGTTATTTGATAGTTGGGCAGGAATATTACCAAAGCATCAGTACCTAGAATTTGGACTACGGTACATCAATAAAATTTGCGATGCAATTTCAGAAGTTCCGATTACAGTATTTGCTAAGGGTGCATGGTTTGCCTTGAAGGAAATAGGTGAAATTAATTGTAATACAATTGGTCTGGATTGGCATACTACGCCTGCAATGGCAAGGAATTTGGTTGGAGGTGAAAAAACACTTCAAGGGAATTTAGATCCTTGTTTGTTATATGCTTCTGAAGACGAATTGGTAAAAGGGACTATAGAAATGTTGGAGAATTTTGGTAAAGAAAGACACATAGCCAATCTTGGACATGGAGTTTACCCGGATACCAATCCAGAAAAAGTGAAGCTATTTATTAATACTATTAAAGATTATAAATTTTAGAATTATGAAAAAATCTATGATGGCCATTGTTATGGCAATGATTACAGGAATGGGTATGAATGCTCAGGTAAATAAGGTTTTGAATCCGAATTTTGATAACGTAGAAAAAAAGGTAAAGGCTCCAGGAAGTATTGATTTGGCTACAACATGGTATTCACCAGAAGGTACGCCTCCGGCTGATTTGTATGAGGCTGGTGCAAAAAAAGATGAAGTTGCAATTCCGCTTAATGTTCGAGGACGAGCGGAGACTAAAGAAGGCGAACATTACGCTGGCTTTTTAGCGTATTCAGAGCGTGAGGCTAAGCCCAGAACATATTTACAAACGAAACTCCCAAAGAAGTTAGTTGAAGGGAAAAGATACTGTTTGAAAATGCACGTTCAACTGAGTGATATTTCTAAATACGCAATTGATAATATCGGAATGTTTGTTGGTTCTAAAGCAGTTAAGGCAAAAGACCTTGAGGCTTATGATATTACACCACAATTAACCCACAGTGGTAATATTATTGTTGAAGATATGTTTGATTGGGTTCCTGTTTGTCAGCCATTTACTGCTGATGGAACCGAACGCTATGTAACTATTGGGAATTTTGCACCTCAAACAGCTGTGAAATTGAAGAAAATGAGAAGACCACGTGAGTTTAAAATCCCTCAAACAAGAGACGCATATTACTTTGTTGATGCAGTTTCTGTTATAGCTTTGGGTCACTTAGAAACTCCATGTGATTGCCAGGTAGAGCCTGAAACAGGCCCTGAATTGGATGTAGTTTACACAAAAAATGTAAGTACAGATATCGAAGGAACTCCAGAAGAAAGAATTGAACACGTGGTAATTCACTTCAAAAAGAATTTGTCGATCCTTGGAGATCAAGAAAAAGAAGCGGCTGGAAGAATTGCTGAAATCATGGAGAAAAACCCAGGGATAAAAATAAACTTAGTTGGGCACAGTGCCCAAACTGAATTAGAATCCGTATCTAACGACAGAGCTAAGGCTCTTTACACCTACTTAACAACTGAGAAAGGAATCGACGCAAATCGAATTAACCATAGCGGTGATGCATACAATAACCCTAAGGTTGATGGACTTGATGCGCAAGCAAACGCAGAAAACAGAAGGGTAGAAATTACTGTTCAGTAATTGTCAAGACTCATAGTATTTATCGTTTGGCTATTGCCAGCGAATGTATTAGCTCAAAACCTGGTTCCAAATCCGGGTTTTGAGCTTTTTTATGAATGCCCAACCGGACTTCGCCAATTGAAAAAAACCAAAAAGTGGTACGCTGGAAATACGGGTACACCAGAATATTTTAGAACAGATTGTGATTTTTTGAATGGTAAACCGAACACTGGTCGTGGTTATGCAGGATTAATTTTATTTGGAGGATACGCCGATGCAATCGAATACATTGGAGTAGAGTTAAAAGATTCGCTGATAAAGAATGCCAATTATTGCGTATCGTTTCATATCAGAGCAGCGGATTCGTATATGTACATTGACCAAATTGGCGCTTTATTGACTACAAAAAAGACTTATTTAGAAATGTGGGCTCCTATTTATGAGAAACCGCAGATAGTTTCTAATTACTCTGAACCAATCGTACCAGAACTTGGTTGGGTAAAAGTAGAAGAAGAAATAAAGTCAGAAGGCTCAGAACGCTTTTTATTGATAGGTAATTTCATTGAACCTGATCGCCACGTAAAAAGTATCAACGAGTACTACGAACGTCCCGGATCAGGTTGGAATTCGTATTATTTGTTGGATGACGTGTCAGTGGTGCAGTTAGAGGGTAATCAAACGTGTGAAGATTTGGCCAGAATCGAAAATACCGTGTCAGATGCACCAAGTAGGGATACGGTGCGATTAGAAAATGTTTTTTACTTCGATTCGGATGAATTTGAATTGACTGAGTTGGAATTTAAACGATTAGTACAATGGAAAATTGGGCTTAGAAAATATCAGGTAATATCTGCAACGGTCAGTTCAAATACTGACGCGGATGCTCCCGGGGGATACAATGAAATTTTATCAAAGAAACGCTCAGATTATATTTTATCTATCTTGGGCAGCGTTTTGGATGGAGAAATCATTATTTCAAACAATGGGGAAGATAAGCCCGTTGCAAGTAATTTGGACGAAACAGGAAAAAGCCAAAACCGAAATACTAAAATTCAAATAATAGGATTTGATAGACAAAAACGATAAAAAATTACAGTGGGCTTGGGCCTTCTACGATTGGGCTAATTCAGTTTACCCCTTGGTAATAACTACAGCTATTTTTCCAACGTTTTATCAAGCCGTAACTACAACGGAAAATGGAGACGGAACCTTAAATGAAAAAGTAGAATTTTTTGGGTATTTGTTCTCTAATTCTGAACTGTATTCTTATGTGATTTCCGCCTCCTTTTTAGTGGTTTCTTTTCTTTCTCCAATGCTATCTGGGCTCGCGGATTACTGGGGTAATAAGAAGTTTTTTTTAAAGCTATTCTGCTACGTTGGCGCATTGTCATGCGGGTCTCTTTATTTTTTTAATATCGAGCATCTGGAGCTTAGTATGATTTCAGTTTTTATGGCCAGCATTGGTTTCTGGGGAAGTTTGGTATTTTATAATGCCTATTTGCCAGAAATAGCAGAACCACAAGACCACGATAAATTAAGCGCCAGAGGTTTTTCGCTGGGATATATTGGGAGTGCTATTCTTCTAATAATAGTATTGGTTCTCATTATGGTTGGCGGAATGAATGCAAGGTGGTCTTTCGTCTTGGTGATGTTTTGGTGGATAGGTTTCGCGCAATACACTCTAGCAAAGTTGCCAAGCTTCACTTATCACAACAATGCAGAAAAAGTAAGCTTTTGGAAAGGAATTCAGGAATTAAAAAAGGTCTGGGATGAACTCAAACACATTAAGCTGATTAAAAGGTATTTATTGGCGTTTTTCGTGTACAGCATGGGTGTGCAAACCGTATTGCTTATGGCTGTGTTATTTGCGGCCAAAGAAGTGGATTGGGGTGATGATGCAGCAGGAAAAACTGGTTTAATAGTTTCTGTGCTTATCATTCAGTTTATTGCAATTATTGGCGCTGGAGTTTTCAGTAGATTATCCAAAATATTTGGAAATATCATCGTGCTAAAAGGCGCTGTTTCAATGTGGTTCCTAACTTGTATTTGGGCTTATTTCATTGTTACGCCAATCGACTTTTATATCACAGCTGCTATTGTAGGTTTTGTAATGGGTGGCGTTCAGGCCCTATCTCGAAGTACCTATTCTAAGGTGTTGCCAGAAACCGAGGATCACGCTTCTTATTTCAGTTTTTACGACGTACTCGAAAAATTAGGAATTGTAATTGGCACCTTCTCTTATGGTATTATCGAAGGTTTAACAGGTTCACTAAGAAATTCAATTTTTGCTTTGGGAGCATTCTTCGTTGTTGGTTTGATTCTGCTTTATTTTGTTCCGAAACACGATTGGTCGAAGCCTACGACTGTTGTTGAATAAGGTTAGTCAGTTTTGTCTCAATTATATTTTGTCCAATTACATGTCCACACCTCAATATTTCAAGACTTGCCTTGCTTGTTTTATCAGACCAGTTCTGAATAGGTTTCCTCGGTATAATTTTATCGTATTTCCCTACACAAATTTCCAATTCAATATTCGTCTTAACTAGAGTCTGTTCCACCAGTGATAAATTTGGCTGCAATTTCCGATGAGCCCGCCAGATGTTATACACCAAAGCACGCTTCTTCTCCGAATTCATTTGTTCTGATGCAAATGATAATTGCCTTTTAGAGGCTAAACCCAGTCGGCGACTAGTTTTTAAAAAGGCTTTGAATACCCACGGATTCTTAATATTACTTCTGTTTAAAGCTTCACCTAGCTTGGTTTGGCTTGCAAAACGATACCACGGATTTGCCTTAAAACCGTCGGGTGCAAAGAGAATGACTCCTAAAATTGGCAATTCATGATTTTCGAGTAAGGAAAGAACCGCTTTACCTCCAAGGCTGTAACCACACATAAAAAAATTAGACACTGCCTCTTTTTTTACTAACACTTTTAGCGCGTCCAAAAGCATAGTTTTAGTTAAGGTTTTTTGGTGGTCATTTTTTTCAAAATCGGTAGCTCCATGAAACGGAAGGTTAATTGAAATTACCTTTACGTCATCAGGTAGGTTTAACCCAATAAAATCAGTTGCATTTCTGCCAAAACCATGAAAACACACCAGTCCAGTTTTACCTTCACCACTAGTGAGGTAAGATAGATTTAAGGATTTTATTTTTAGGTGTTGATAGTTATCCACAGACGTTCAAAACTAATGAGACAGAGCACCAATTAAAATGAAAGCTTTACTTTAATTTCGAAGCCTAAAATTAAGGTGATTTTAGTAGCGTCAACGTTAGCAATATTCCTAGAGCCTCAAAGGGGCTTAACATCGCTTTTACCTTCATTTCCACAGTTATTTTCTCACAACAATTTTCAAGTAAAGTCCTATGCCTAGAGATACAAGCATTAAGCATATTCTAATTATCGGAAGTGGTCCAATTGTAATTGGCCAAGCCTGCGAATTTGATTATTCAGGATCACAGGCCTCAAGGTCCTTGAGAGAAGAGGGAATAACGGTAACGCTTATTAATTCAAACCCAGCAACCATCATGACCGATCCCGTTACCGCGGATAACATTTATCTGAGATCTTTGGATCCAGAGAGTATTCAGTTTATTTTGGAGCAACACCCTGATATCGATACGGTGTTGCCAACTATGGGCGGTCAGACCGCACTGAACTTGGCTATTGAGTGCGACGAAATGGGCATCTGGGAAGAGAACAATGTGAACATTGTTGGAGTAGATATTGACGCCATAAACATAACTGAAGATCGACAAAAGTTTAGAGTGCTCATGGATGAAATTGGGATTCCAATGGCACCACAAAAAATTGCAAAGTCTTTCCTTGAAGGAAAAGAAGTAGCGCAAGAGTTTGGATTTCCATTGTGTATCAGACCGTCATTCACTTTAGGAGGCTCAGGAGCATCATTTGTGTGGGATGCCGATAAGTTTGAAAACTTATTGAATTCTGGATTGCACAAATCTCCAATTCATGAGGTGATGATTGATAAGGCCTTGCTAGGCTGGAAAGAATTTGAGTTGGAGCTGCTTAGAGACAAAAACGATAACGTAATTATCATTTGCTCAATCGAGAACTTTGACCCAATGGGAATTCATACTGGAGACAGTATTACTGTTGCACCAGCTCTTACGCTATCCGATAAAACGTATCAGAAAATGCGAGACATGGCCATTAAAATGATGCGTGCAATCGGTGATTTTGCTGGAGGTTGTAATGTTCAGTTTTCTGTAAGTCCTGATGAAAACGAAGACATTATCGCCATTGAAATTAACCCAAGAGTTTCACGTTCGTCAGCATTGGCTTCTAAGGCTACTGGTTATCCAATTGCAAAAATTGCGGCTAAGTTGGCAATAGGTTACACATTGGACGAATTGGATAATCAAATCACCAAATCTACTTCAGCGTATTTTGAGCCTACATTAGATTATGTAATCGTAAAAATTCCACGTTGGAATTTCAATAAATTTAAAGGGGCAGATAGAGAACTCGGTCTTCAGATGAAATCCGTTGGTGAGGTAATGGGCATTGGTCGTAGCTTTCAAGAAGCGCTTCAAAAAGCTTGTCAATCCTTAGAGATTGGAAGAAATGGGTTGGGTGCTGATGGAAAGAGCATTACTAATCAGGATGAAATTCTTCATTCTCTAAAACATCCAAGCTGGAATAGATTATTCCATATTTATGATGCCATTAAAATGGGTATTCCTTTTAAGACCATTCATGAACGCACGAAGATTGATTTCTGGTTCTTGAAGCAGATTGAAGAAATGATTCTATTAGAGAATGAAATCGAAAAACATTCTCTGGAATCTTTGCCAAGCTCAATGTTGTTTCAGGCAAAACAGATGGGCTATGCAGACAGGCAAATTGCCTATTTGGTGAAATGTTTAGAAAGTGAAGTATTCACAAAAAGAACGGAGTCGGGTATTAATCGGGTGTACAAACTTGTAGATACCTGTGCAGCTGAATTTCCAGCTAAAACCCCGTTTTACTACTCAACTTTTGAGCAAGAAAATGAGTCTCAGGTATCTGACAAAAAGAAAATTGTTGTTTTAGGTTCTGGTCCAAATAGAATTGGACAGGGAATTGAATTTGACTACAGTTGCGTGCATGGTGTTTTAGCAGCTAAAGAAGCGGGTTACGAAACCGTAATGATAAACTGTAATCCAGAAACAGTTTCAACCGATTTTGATACTGCGGACAAATTGTATTTCGAACCGGTTTTTTGGGAACACATCTACGATATTATTCTTCATGAAAAGCCAGAAGGTGTTATTGTGCAACTCGGCGGTCAGACTGCATTGAAATTGGCAGAAAAGTTGACTCGTTATGGAATTAAAATTATGGGAACTTCTTCTGATGCACTGGATTTAGCGGAAGACAGAGGCCGATTCTCGAAATTATTGGCAGAAAAGAATATTCCCTACCCAAAGTTCGGTGTCGTTGAATCAGCGGAGCAAGCCTTGCAATTAGCTTCCGAATTAGGCTACCCGTTGTTGGTTCGTCCGAGTTATGTTTTGGGCGGGCAAAAAATGAAAATCGTTATAAACGATGATGATTTAGAGCATCACGTAGTTGATATTTTACGAGATATGCCTAACAATCAAATTTTATTAGACCACTTTTTGGATGGTGCTATAGAGGCAGAAGCAGATGCAATTTGCGATGGAAAGGATGTACACATTTTAGGCGTAATGCAACATATTGAGCCGGCTGGTATTCATTCTGGTGACTCTTACGCAGTGTTACCTCCGTATAATTTGGGCGATTTAGTTTTAGCTCAGATTGAAGACATTACGAATACTCTAGCTGTTGCATTAAATACTGTTGGTCTTATTAATATTCAGTTTGCGATAAAAGATGATTTAGTTTATGTAATTGAGGCGAATCCACGCGCAAGTAGAACGGTTCCGTTTATTGCAAAAGCTTATAAAGAACCATACGTGAACTATGCTACCAAGGTAATGTTGGGCGATAAGAAAGTTAAAGATTTCAATTTTAATCCAACAAAAGATGGTTATGCGATTAAAATTCCAGTATTTAGTTTCGATAAGTTTCCGAATGTAAATAAAGAACTAGGTCCAGAAATGAAATCTACGGGTGAAGCCATTCGTTTTATTCCAGATTTGAGAGACAGTTACTTTAGAAAAATATTTTCTGAGCGAAACTTATATTTAAGTAAATAAACCTTGGAACACGCAGAATTTGTGGGACTAATACGAACGCTTCTCATCATTGGACTAATTTATTTTGGCGTTAGAATACTTATGAAGGTATTGCTTCCTTGGGCAATGAGAATGTTTTTTAAGCGAGTTCAGAATAAAATGGCGGACCAAATGAAAAACCAAGCAAATCAGAATCGAGATTCGGGATTTCAGCAGCAAGGAGACGTTTTTGTAAAATCTGCTCCTAAAGAAAAAAAGAAAAAAATTGAACCAGAAGGTGGCGAGTATGTAGATTTTGAAGAAGTCAAGGATTAGATATGACTATACCCAAAATCAGCATTATTACCGTTGTTTATAATAGTGCACCGCTTTTACCCATTACTATTTCTTCGGTTGAGGCTGTCAAATCTGAATCCGTGGAATGGGTTGTAATAGACGGGACCTCAACTGACGATTCATTGGAAATTATTAAATCTACCGGCTCATTAGCCGACGTGGTTATTTCGGAACCCGACAAAGGCATTTACGATGCCATGAACAAAGGGCTAAAAGCTGCCTCTGGAGAGTATGTTATTTTCATCAATGCTGGAGATGAAATCAGAAAACCAGCGGTAGATAAAATTTTTCGAGAAAATATTGAGACTGACATAATTTATGGTGATACCATGTTTGTCGATAACGCCAGAAATGAGATGGGATTGCGTTCATCGTTTACCTCTAGGCCTTTACCAAAGGTACTTTCTCTAGCCGCATTTAGCATGGGGCAAGCCATAAGTCATCAAGCATTTTTTATGAAAAGAACGCTGTCCCAACCCTATGATTTACGCTATAGAATTAGTGCAGATTACGAATGGATGGTTGCCGGAATAAAATGCAGTTCCAGTTTTTGTAATTTAGAATTACCTGTCGCTAATTTTTTGTACGGAGGAGTTTCTAAACAACAGCAGAAAAAGGCATTGAAAGAACGATTTAGAATTATGTTGACCCATTATGGTGTTGCTTGGACGGTTTGGAGTCATGCAAAGATAATACTTCGAGGAGTCCTCTTTTATGCGAAAAATCGCAGGATGGATTAGATTTGATTTTTGAAACAACAGAATAAATGGATAATAACTTAACGGATAGAGAATTTTGGTTGAATTACTGGGAAAGTAAAACAGGCCTAATCACCAAAATTGATTTGAAAAACTACTTTACACCTCTTTTTAAAGAGGTGATGAATAAATACAAGGTGAAATCAGCTATCGAAATCGGTGGATTTCCAGGGTATCAAACGTTGTATTTAAATTTAAAATACGACGTTAAATCTACCTTGTTAGATTATATTATTCATAAGGAAAAGATCGCTGAACTTATTGAGTTTAATGGTATAGCTAACGATAGTATTAACCTAATAGAAACCGATTTTTTTAATTATGACCCAAAAGAAAAGTACGATTTGGTTTTTTCTATTGGCTTCATTGAACACTTTAGAGACACCAAAGAGCAGCTTGAACTACACGCTAAATATCTAAACGAAAACGGAACACTTCTGATTATCGTTCCTAATTTTTTAGGAATAAATGGTTGGATGAATAAGAACTTCGATAAAGAGAATTTTGATAAACATTACTTAGAGTGTATGGACAAAAATCATCTTGAAAGTCTCACGAATGAAATTGGGCTGAATGTCAAAAGTTCTGAATACTACGGTGGATTTTCAATTTGGTTAGAGAATTACTCCTCTCATTCTGGTTTGTTTAAGTTTATGTTCAAAACGGTTTGGGCTGTAGGTAAGGTGTTTTCGAAGGTTTTTAGAATGGAGACTAAATTAATGTCGCCGTACACTGTATTAGTAGCTACAAAATAGATTTTTGAAAGTATTAATCGTCAACACACTGACTATTGGTGGTGCGGCAGTCGCTGCATTGCGGTTGGTAAGTGCCCTTAAGACCATTGACCATGTTGAGGTAAGGGTATTAATGCATCGAGGGAACCCGGAAAGTGATGATGATTCTTTTGAAGTACTTGCAGGAAATAGTTTATTGAATGCTCATGGGATAAATTTTGTCGCTGAAAAGTTGACATTTTTACTTCATGAAAGAGACAAAAGTGTACGATTTCAGTTTTCATTGGCAAATTTTGGGACCGATATTAGTAATCATGAATTTGTAAAATGGGCTGATGTAATTCATTTACATTGGGTCAATGCAGGATTTCTTTCTTTAAAGAATATTCACCAATTAGGCAAATTAAAAAAACCTCTTGTTTGGACTATGCATGACATGTGGTTGTTTACAGGAGGTTGCCACCATGCCAGAAACTGCGATAATTATTTGAGGAAATGTGGAAATTGCAATTTTCTCAAATATCCAAAGCCAAATGATATTTCTCGGAAGCTGTGGAATAAGAAAAATGCTTTATTGACGAATTCACCAATATTTCCAGTAGCATGCAGTAGGTGGTTAATGCACCGATGCAATGAAAGTTCATTGTTTTCAAATCGAGGTATGGCTATTCCAAATCCTATAGATACTAATGTCTTTAAACCAACGGGTAAGGTAGAAGCACGTGAAATACTCAATCTACCAAAAAACCGGTTTTTACTTTTGTTCTCGGCAATGAGTCTAAAGAATGAATATAAAGGGTTCTCCTTCCTAAAAGATGCGTTGGGCTTGCTAAAAAACAATAATCCAGAAACGTTTAATAAAATAGATTTACTCGTTATGGGTGAGTCATCGGATAACCAGCTTACTGATTTAGGCGTGCCCGTTCATAACCTTGGTCTAATTCGATCCGATGAAACTATTATCTCTGCCTACAATGCATCGGATTTTTACGTTACCCCTTCGCTTGAGGAGAATTTACCCAATACAATAATGGAAGCCTTAGCTTGCGGAATTCCGTCCATTGGATTTAAAGTTGGAGGAATTCCGGAGATGATTTCGGATAGAAGTAATGGCTTTTTAGTTGACTTTAAAGATACAAAGGGCCTGCAAGGTGCAATTCGTGAAGCGGTAGAAATGACAGATAGTGACTACCATCGAATGAGTGAAAAATGTAGAGAAAAAGCACTAAGCGAATACACCTATGAAATTGTGGCCCAGCGTTATCTTAAAAGTTATGCTGACGCATTAAACAAAATGTAGCTTAGCAACTATTCTCCTTCGACTTTTTCCTTTCGTTTTAAGGTTCTAAAACCATAGAATCCAAGTAAAATTACAATTAACCCTGAGCCTGCTAGCGCAATATTTTCTCCAAGGTAGTAAACTGGTGGTTTGAAAGTAAACACAATTTCATGTTTCCCTTCAGGAACTACCATCCCTCTTAGAATGTAATTGACTCTAAAGTGAGGAACTACTTCGCCGTCAATTGTAGAAATCCAGTCTTTGTTTCCATGATAAAATACTTCGGAAAAAACAACCATTTCGTCTTTGTTCGAATTAAACTCATATGTCAATTCCTCAGGTTCGTACGATGTCAGTTTTATCGTTCCATTTGATTCCGAATTAAACTTAAAGCCTTCGTAGAATTCATTGAATTTTTTGTCAACCACGGCAGTTTTCCTTGGGTCTATTGAATTGAGCTTTGCAATTTCTTCATCGGCATTTTCAACCTCGGCTATGTTGTTGATAAACCAGGCATTACCCATGGCAGAAGGGTTAAGCACTACTTCATTTTCACTTGCACCAAAAATGACGTATTTCATGTTGAGCATGTTCAACGTATGTAAGCCTTCAAACCCCTCATTAAGCCTGCTAATTTCTGGGCTTATTCTGTTTTCTATTAAATCTTGGTAACGTTTCAGTTTCGCCGCATTGTATCCACCTATCGTATTGTAGAAGTAAGCAGGTGAAGCGTCATTAAATATGTTTACGGTAGTATTTAATGCTCGGTAATGTGGGTCAGTGTCCTGTAACATTTTAGATTCCGCCGGACTGAGTCTAAAATTCTTCGACATGTTTTTTTGCTTCTTAAAGTCACTATTATTCAAATACCTTTTATCTACCATCCACAAATCGGCAAGTATAAATAATGAGAGTGCGATACCTAAGTGATTTTTTTTGATTTTACCTATTACAAACAAGTAAATTAAGCCCATGGCAATAGCTATTAAGCCAAGAGTTCTCCATGCATCGTTAGAAAGAATAGAGGCACGGTCTTCTCTAATTCCATTCATTAAATCGGCGGCAAAGGCATCGCTTTTCGTCATTTGTGACATTCGTTGTTCAAATCTATCGTCGCTAGATACTCCGCCATTTTCATATTGCGATTCAAAGTCAAATAGACTAGAGCCTAACAATGCAATAACGAGTGCAAAACCGGCAACACCGCCCCCAACCTTTAAAACTTTTTTAAACTCTTTTTTATCCGTATTAAAAATTGCCTTCAGCCCGAGCATGGCAAGCCAAATAACTGGAATATTGGCCACAGCTAAAATCATCGATGGCGAACGAAACTTGTTAAATAATGGCAGGTAGTCAAAGAAAATACTGTAAAACCATTCTAGATTACGTCCCCAAGAAATAAGGATGCAAAAAATTGTGGCGCCAAGTAGCCACCACTTTGTTCGGTCTTTTGATATAAAAAGGCCGATTAATGCCAATAATATAATTATAGCCCCATAGTATATAGGCCCGCTGATAAACTGCTGGGGTCCCCAATAAAGTGGTAAACTTTTAAGAAAACCTTCGGCCTGTTTCTTACCTAAACCTTTAGCAATTAATACGTCATAAGTGTTCGAGTTTTTGTCTAAGCTTCCGCCGGAGGCACCACCCATAAAATTAGGGAAGAGCAATGTCATTGTCTCCAATTTACCGTAGCTCCAATTGGTGGCGTATTGTTTATCTAAGCCGTTGCCTTCAATTTTTTTGGAAGATAAATCTTGAGCACCACGCATGGTTTCTTCTACATAGTCTTTTGTGGTGATTAGGGGAGTTGTATTGGGCAATAAACCTGTAATTCCTGCTAAAGCCATTATGGCTATTGCCTTTGTGAATTTAGGAAGAGTTCTTTCTTTTATTGCTTTAATAAATTCAAATATTCCCCAAGCCACTATTACAAAAAATAAATAGTAGGTTATTTGTATGTGATTCGACATTATTTCGAACCCAACAGCTATACTGGTGATTAGAAAACCCTTGAAGTATTTTTCTTTGAATATTAAATAAATACCGGCAAGTATAGGAGGTGCAAAACCAAGGGCCATTACCTTGGCTAAATGACCTGCCTCGATAATAATAAAGTTGTAACTGGAGAAGGCATACGCAATAGAACCTAGGGCGGCGTAAGTTGGGCTAAACCCAATAATTACTAGAAACATGTAGAATCCGAATAGATAGAGCAATGCAACGTCTATAGGGGCTGGAAATAAACCCATGAACCCATGCCAAACATGTTTTATAATATTTGTCTTTGTACCTAACCAAATTTGAATTACCGGCATTCCACTGAACATACGGCCAGTCCATAAGGCGTAATCGCCAGTTTTTTCATGATAATCTATCACTTCTTTAGCCATGGCGTTAGCCTGAACAACATCATGTTGAGTAAGTTTTTTTCCCTGAATTGCAGGAGAAAAGTAAGCTGCCATTAAAGCAATGAAAATTAATACAGCGAAAACATGAGCGGAATAGGACGGGAACTTCATATTGAATATTATATGCTAACAAAGCTAGCCAAATGTCAATATTTTAAATTCTAAAATTTGGTATTTTTTAGGAGCAATTTTAGTACGTCTTTTTTTTAGGTAAATCATTGTATTTTAATATTTTACGTAAAAAAATATTGCTATGATGAAGGTCGGAATAGTTTTAAATAAGTTAATATCAATTTATTAAATTCTTCCGATATTTTGCAAACAAAAATGAGAGGAATATAAATGCAAACAATGACTAAACCAGCGATAACAAATAAATAGAAAGAATTTAAATATGCGGTTAATAGGTAAAGGGTGGAAAACGCGCAGGCTCCCAAAATGAGTACGAATAAAAGGTTTTTGGAAAATGGTATCATTTTGAATTGCCAGTAGATAAAAACTAGTTTGATAACATTGTAGAACAATATTGAAACGCAGGTTGCAAAAGCAGCTCCAGTTAAACCCCACGAAGAAATAAATACCAAATTGAGAACAATGTTGATGACGCCAAGAAAAACGATGAAAACCAAGTTGTATTTATATTTATCTGAGAACACGATAATTTGATCATTAATACTCGTAATGCCATCTATTAAACGACAAACCATTAAAAAGACAAGAGCTGTTTTGCCAATAAAGAATTTTTCGGGATCCGCCGAAATGGAAGCGACAAAATCAATTCCGAACCAAATCATTATTACAATCGCCACGGATGCTATTGTAATTGTAGTGGCACTTTTTTGGTAAATTGTATTGATTTTTTCGAGCTCATTGTTCTTCCAGTGTTGAGAAATTAAGGGAGAACTAATGGTGTTAATAGATTTTGCTGGAATGTCAATTATTCCACTGATAAACAGCATAATTGAATAAATTCCGTTCGCTGTAAAACCTAAAATTATTGAAATCATAAATCCGTCAATCCTAAAAACGATTAAGCTTCCGAGATGATTTAGAGAGGAAAATAAAGAATACTTTCTTACTTCTTTGCCAATACTGCGGGTGATGAAACGCCTGTCAGGTAGCGTTAAATTAAATATTCCAAGCTTTTTCATGTATAGTAACAGCGAGGCTATTACCATTACATAAAAGCAAATAATCAAAACACCAATTGATTGCAAAGAATAATTTTGAGCAGTTGCAATAATTAGTAGGGGTAAGAAAACTTTATATCCGAATTGAACGAAAAGGTTTGGAACTACAATCCTACCGTAATTAGAAATGTAGTAATATAGATTGTAAACAATAACCAGGGTTGCAGCAAGTATTAAAATAATTAAGTAGTAATCGTAAAGGTGAGTATAACTGCTAGGCCATTCCTGTTTGAGATACCCAATAATGGGTTCGCCCCAAACTCCGAAGATTATTCCACTAAACAGAAAAATAAACAGAAATGGTGTTAGGGCATACAGCAGTAACCCGTGATTTGCGTTATCTTCTGTTCTAAATTTTGGAAAAAACTTAATTAAAGCTCCACTGCTACCAAGTCCCATAAAAGGAAATAGTAACAAGGCCGAAGTGAGAAGGAACTGCGAGAATCCATAAACTTCAGTAAATTTCGGGTAAATATATAGTGTACTGATTGCTGCAACGAAAACCCCACCAACATGCAGTAGGGAGGATTTTGAACCTTGCCTTGCTATTATACCCACTAGGTTTTCTTAATCAGTTAGTTTTCCAACGAACAAGATTCGGTTAGTTTCAAGTTGTTCTTCAATAACAAGCTCAAAGTTTTTACAAAATTCTTCTCTGAACCAATCTACATTATACCAATCTGGTATATGTGGATTGGGTGATTGTTTGCTCCACAAACCCAAAGGCATAAATTCAATGAAAACGTATTTAGAGGTAAAAACTTTGAACCGATTAAATATTTTACTCAAAGGCATACCTTGGGTTAAAATTAAGTGGTGCAATAAGGCAAGACCCATCGAGCATTCCGGCGTGTCTATTCTATCTTCGAGAGGAGGCAATGGAGTTTCATCTACTGGTATTTTTACATTGTAAACAAGTGGGGTTATGTTTAACTTTTCTTGCTTACACATTTTGTACAATTGATCTACAGCATTAGCATCGTAATCTGTACAAATTACACGACTAACATCAGTTTGCTGAATTAAAAGCCTGCTCATTACTCCTTGATTACCAGCTAGTTCAAACACCGAAGTTATTTTAAGTTCGTTTATAATTTCAACGATTCTGTTAAATCGGGAAGAGGATTTCAATTCCTGACTTTCCAATTGATATTGATCGTGATAATTAGACCACGTAGATTCTTGCTTTCGTTGTTGAATCCTGGAAACTTTTTTCTCTAAGCGATGGAGGTTTACTGTAAGAAAAGGTAACATTCCAGCGTCTCGAAGTTTAGTAACAGTTGAGCCCAGATTCCAAGGTGCTTTTTTCTCGATATCAGCACTATCTACAAAAGATAATGACCTGTATTTATAAATACCGTTGGCAAGTTTGTCTATAGTATTAGTAGATAAAAAGTGAGAAAATGGTGAAGATAGACGGTAGTAAATGCTATGCCAGAACCCGCCACGCAGACAATGCGAGAAGAATGAACGAATCATTGCCTCATTTCCATTTTTCCAAAGTTTTAATGGATAGAAATAAAATTGCATAAATTCAGATAGTGGGAGCCAATTCTTTGTTTTTGGCTTTAAAAAAAAACTTCCTAAATCTATATAAACAGGATTGTTGTTTGAGAAAATAAAATTGTAGGGATGGCAATCTTTAGTCTGATAGCCAAATTTGTCTGCTATGATGTTTACGCGTATTGCATTAATTGCCGCGTCCTTTAACATAGTGAACGACCATTCGTAAACGTAACTAGTTAGTGGGATTTTTTCATGCTCCAACACCATTTCATAACCGTTCAGTTCTAAATCGGTGATGGTAGTTTTAGGGAACAAGTTGTTTTTCTTTAACTCGTCAAGTAAACCTGAATCAATGAGATTACGAATGTCATCAACATATTTTTTTCTAATACCCCGAAAAATTCGTCCATTCCATTCGAAAACATTTCCTACGTCATCTTCATTTGAAAGCGAATGGATATTTATCTCATTCTTCGGAATTGAAGTGTTTTCGATGTCGTTATTCATGATAAATTTTGTTTAAAATCAAATTAAAGAAAATTATAGGCGCTAGTGGAGAAGTTAAGTAAGAATGTAAAAACTTAATGCTTTGCGCTTTATTTCTCTGTTTTACTTTATTTATTGTTTTTTGATGAGGAAATGTAAAAAAGTGTTAGCCATTGCAGCAATTAATTGAGCTAAGCATTATCTGCGGTGACAGTGTATTCTTTTTGAATTAAAAAAAATGTTTGCATCAAATCAAAATAAGTTGTTTGCAGCATACTCTCCAACATGTTAATTTTCTGTAAGCCTTGCAAAAGAACAAACAATTAGCGTTTTGAAGGTATGAATTAATAGTTTTTTAATTGAAATACTACTCGCTAGAATCGGACATACTTTTTTAGTTGTAGTGATTATTAGTCAACTCTTAGTAAATGAACCTAAACCATTTTCATAGCCAAGCGCAAGAATGTTGAACAGCAATGGTAATGCATCCAACAGAAAAAGATAGCAACATTGGATAATGGTAATTTGGTCCAAAATCTAATTCCACAATTTTTTCGAGGCAAAGTTTGTTTTACTATTTCAGACATATACTTAAATCGACTGGTTTTAGGCTTAAAATTCAATTGTATTGATGAAGGATTTCGGGGAAAGATGAAGGTAGAATGACCGTCTCAATCACTGAGGTAATAATTATCTTCGCAAACTTCAGAAACGAAATATATTATGAGAATTCTACTTACCGGAGCTGCGGGTTTTATTGGGTCACATGTCGGAGAACGATTATTGACTGAAGGACACACCGTAATCGGTATTGACAATTTCGACCCGTTTTACGATAAGGGGATTAAAGAAAATAACCTTCGAGTTTGCAATTCAAATAACAACTTTTCCTTTTTCGAATTAGACATTGTAACCGATAAAAAATCGCTGTCTAATTTGCCAATGTTCGACATGGTTATTCACTTGGCTGCTAAAGCTGGTGTGCGGCCTTCTATTGAAAACCCTGAAGCATATATTGATGCAAATTTTAAGGGTACAAATAACATACTCGAACTTTTAAAAAACAGGGAATTAAATAAGTTGGTTTTTGCTTCGTCAAGTTCAGTTTACGGAAATTGTAAGAACATTCCTTTTCAAGAAAACGAGCCACTTGATAAACCAATCAGTCCATACGCATTCTCGAAAAGGTCATGCGAAATGATGAATTATACGTATCACCATTTATACAATATTGATATTGTCAATTTGCGTTTTTTTACTGTTTTTGGCCCAAGGCAACGTCCAGATTTAGCAATCCATAAGTTTATAACCAAAATTTTTAATGGTGAAGCCATACACATGTTTGGTAATGGTACCTCAGCACGAGATTACACCTATATTGATGACATTGTAAAAGGTGTTATTGACTCAATGCACTACGTATCAAAAACGGACAATACTTTTGAGGTAATGAATCTTGGAAATAACATTCCAGTACAGTTAGATGAGTTAATCAAAATTGTAGAAAAAGTTGTTGGTAAAAAGGCGTTAGTTAAGCAATTGCCAATGCAAGCTGGAGATGTGGAAATAACTTGCGCAAGCATTGAAAAAGCTAAAGAGTTAATAAGCTATCAGCCAAAAGTAACCGTAGAAAAAGGTATTCAAAATTCCTTTGATTGGCTAAAGTCAAGTTTTAAAAATACTTGATTTTGTCACCTGCTTAAATACTCAAATTTCACAAGTGGGATTCGAAAGAATTTATTGTTGTTTTCATCAATAAGCCTTCAAACTCATATCCAAAGACTCTATTTGGTGGGTAAGCGCTCCAACGGAGATAAAATCCACTCCGCATTCGGCATAACCTCTAATCGTTTTAAGTGTAATTCCACCAGACGATTCTGTTTCCATTTTTCCTGCAACTAGTTCAACCCCTGTTTTTGTGTTACGATAATTGAAATTATCAAACATGATTCGGGTGGCGTTTCCGTTAGTAAGAATTTGTTCCACTTCATTCAGGTCGCGAGCCTCAACTTCAACCCCTAAATTCAATTTATTGCGCTCCAAGTAATCCTTCGTAGCATTCATGGCCTCGTTGATACCACCTGCATAATCAATGTGATTGTCTTTTAGCATTATCATATCATACAGCCCAAATCGGTGGTTATGACCACCACCATGTACAACAGCTTCTTTTTCGAAAACTCGCAGGGTAGGTGTGGTTTTTCTGGTATCTAAGATTTTAGCCTTAGTTCCAGCAATTGCATCAACGTAAATGGATGTTTTAGTCGCAATTCCACTCATACGTTGCATATAGTTTAATGCCAGGCGCTCTCCTCTTAAAATACTTTGTGCACTTCCTTCCACTGTAAATGCAATGTCACCAATATTAATTGAGGTTCCATCATTTAAAATAGGGTTGAAGATTAACGAAGCGTCAGTTTCTTGAAAAACCATTTTGGCAATTGTACAACCGCTTAAAACGCCATTTTCCTTAATTAAAAGTTGCGCTTTGTTTTTCGAATTCCTAGGAATAGATGCAAGAGCACTGTGGTCTCCACTGCCAATATCTTCCGAAATAGCTTTTCTAATATGCTCTCTAATTAATTGTTCCATCTTACTCCAAATTATTGCTGCACAAAGGTATTCTATACTTTTGTGCGCAGATTATGAAAGTCAGAGTAATTGTAATTGGAAAAACGTCAAGCAACTATATTCTTGAAGGAATTGCGGAGTATGAAAAAAGACTGAAACGGTTTATTTCTTTCAAAATTGAAGAAATTCCAGATGTCTCATCACGAGGAAAAACAAGCGAATTCGAGTTAAAACAAAAGGAAGGGGAGTTAATTTTAAAAAAAATCCAACCCAACGAAATGGTTGTTTTGTTTGATGATAAAGGCAAACAATTTTCTAGTCCGGAATTAAATAATTGGTTCGAAAAAAAGTCATTAGCGGGGTGTTCCTCAATCACGTTTGTTGTTGGTGGAGCCTATGGGTTTTCCGATGAAGTTTACCGACGGTCTAATGAAAAGTTAAGTCTTTCTAAACTCACATTTAATCACCAAATGGTGCGACTAATTATCGCTGAGCAAATTTATCGTGCCTATAGCATAAAGCATAATTTACCTTATCACCATTAGGGTTTATTGCCTCTCTAAGAGCAGAGAAATACCTTCGTTTAAATCTAATAAATCGCGATTTAATATTTGCTTCATTTTAGCAATGTCAGGTTGACGGCGAGTCATATCACCTTCCCCAAGCGGAGGCAGAAATTCAATTTTAGATTTAGATTTGGTTTGTTTGATTACCGTTTTTGCCAATTCGTGAATAGTAATGATTTTATCGTTGCCAACGTTTATAACCTCATTCACAAATAGATCCTCGTACATACAACGAGACGTAATTTCTATGTTGTCATCGATATAGCAAAATGTTCTGGTTTGACTACCGTTTCCGTAAATAGTAATGGGGTCGTTTCGCAAGGCAGCTCGCATAAATTTTGACATTACAAAGTCGGTACTTTGCAGTGGTCCATATGTGTTGAAGAACCTGAATATTGTATAGTCCAATCCGTATTCTTGCTTGAATGCCTTACAGTAGGCTTCACCTGCGTTTTTTACAATTGCGTATGGCAAACGACTGTTTAAAGGGGTGGTTTCTTCGTGTTGAGGTAATTCTACAGGTTCTCCATAAACCTCACTACTTGAAGAAAAGAATACTCGTTTAACTCCGGTATTTTTGCAAAGGCTTAAAATGTTTTTTATCCCTACCAAATCCTCTAACACCATGGCTGGGTTGGCTAAGGTTCGTTTTACACCTACAACAGCTGCATAATGAAAAACATAATCAAATTGGTGACTAGTCATTACAGGAGCAATCTCTAAATAATCATTAGCATCACACTTGATAAACTTTACATTCGATTTGTTCGGAATGTTTTTCTTTTTACCGGTCAAGAAATTGTCAACAAGAACAACGTAATTAGATTCGTCTTCTGCCAGCTTAGCAGCTAATGACCCGGGGATGAAACCGGCACCGCCAGTAATCAGTATTTTTCGGTTATGCATTTTTTTCTTTTTCAAGTTGTTGTTGCCATTTCCATGAAGAACTCATCATCTCTTCCAAATCGTGTTTTGGTATCCAACCCAGCTCTTTTTTGGCTTTAGCGGAGTTACTATAAATTGCTTCAACATCACCTACGCGACGTTCGTCCAATTCATAATTCAAGGATAGTCCACTAATTTTTTCAAACGTATTGAGAGCCTCCAGAACACTTACCCCATTTCCTGAGCCTAGATTGTAAAATTGGACATTGTTAAAGTTTTTACGTTCCACCGATTTTTCTAAGGCTAAAATATGGGCCTTAGCAATATCTGATACATGAATGTAATCGCGCACACAGGAACCATCCCTGGTATTGTAATCAACTCCAAAAACACTCATTTTGTCCATTTTTCCAACTGCTGTTTGAGTGATTACAGGAAATAAATTATTCGGTTTATTAATTGGATTTTCTCCTATTAAGCCACTTTCATGGGCACCAACTGGATTGAAATATCTCAATGCTGTTATGCTCATTTTTTGTGATTTTTGAACGTCAGAAAGAATAGCTTCGCCCATTGCCTTAGTGGCCGCATAAGGACTTTCTGTTTTGGCTAACGGAGTACTTTCATCAACCGGAAGATTTGCTACGTTTCCGTATATAGAACAAGAGGACGAGAAAATTAGATTGTTAATTTTTAAATCTTTACAACACTCCAGAATATTTAGAAGCCCTTGGATATTATTCCGGTAATAGAGCAAAGGTTGTTCTACCGATTCTCCAACAGCTTTTAAAGCAGCAAAATGGATAATTCCATTGACATTTGGTATTTGACTAATACAACTCTTTAAAGCTTTAAAGTCCGAAACATCTACGTTATAATTAGTGATTCGTTTACCACTTATTTTTTCTATTCTATCAAATGTTTCCGGAGTAGAATTGATGTGCGAGTCTATCGAATATACTTCCCAGGTGGTCTCTTTTAAAATGTTTAAAATGGTGTGAGAACCAATATATCCTCCACCTCCAGTAACGATGACTTTCATTACAACGAAATTACTTAAAGGAGTAAGACCACAAAACTATCCTTACCAAACTTTTTGTTGTACTAACTTGTCTTTTCAATTGACGAATCTAATTTTTCAGATTCATTTAATCAATAACTTCGTCACTTAATGACTGTATATGTTTAAAAAGCTAGTATTTGCACTGTCTATGTTTCTTTGCTCTTCATCTTTTGCGCAGCAAGTAGATTGGTTGGAAACTGGTGGAGGAACTGGATTTGATGGGGGGTTAGGTATTGCTGTTGACCAAAATGGAAATAATTATTCCGTGGGTTTTGTTTCCCCCATGCATGCAAGATGGGGTACTGATACCATTTCCATTAACGCCTCCTACGATGGATACATAGTGAAGCATGATGTAAGAGGTCGTCGGAAATGGGTTTTCAGTTTTGGGGGAACTAATGTTGACGCCTTCAGCGGAATCAAAATGTTAGGCGATACAAGTATACTTGTCGTTGGAACATACAGGGGGCCACTTGTTACCTTAGGCACTCAAACATTACCTACACCTCCTTCAGGTGGAGCTAATTTGGTAGTGGCTAGGCTTGATACGGCAGGTACACTTGAATGGGTGAAAACCGCTGAAATTGGAAATACCTTTTTCTCACCTTGGAACAATTTTTATAACCCTCAGGTTGATGTGAATGACCAAGGGGAAATTATTGTGGCAGGTAGTTATAGAGGGTCAGCTAAATTTGGTTCAGTTTCACTTACTACTGGAGGAACATTCATATTTGGGTCATTTGTAGCAAAATATTTGAAAGATGGTACATTTAAATGGGTAAAGAATTTGAGTGGCACCACTAATACTTTTGGGACAAGAGTTACCGTTGACCAAATGGGTAATTCCTATATTTCTGGAAATTTTAATGCAACAGTAACTATTGGAGGGGTTTCATTGACTTCTAGTGGTTCAAGGGATATTTATTTGACAAAAATTGATACTGCAGGAAATTTTAAATGGGCAAAAAAAATTGGGGGAACCAATTTTGATGAAGCTTATGGAATTGCAATAGATAAATTCAACCATCTCTATTTGTCGGGTCGATTCTGGTCTCAAATGACAGTAGGTAGTTCATCTTTGAATACAAACCCTGGAGTAAATAATAATTCTGATGCTTTTCTTGTTCGACTTGATACTTCGGGAAGTTATGTTTGGGGAAAAGCATTTGGAGGATTTGACGGTACTTATGTGACTCAGGACTTCTGTTACGGGACCGAAGTGGATGATAAAGGAAATGTAGGAATAAGCGGTAGATTTGGTGGAAGTGGGACAAAGTTTGGTAACGATACTATAAATGGAAATGGTAATTTTAGAGCGATATTTATTTCTTTAGTTGATTCATCTGGCGATTTTACATGGACTATTACAGGAACCACTACAGGAACTTTCTTTAATAATCAGTCCAATGGGATTGCGCTTGATACCAACAAGAATATTTATTCAACTGGTGTGGCAGACCCACCTTTAGTTTTTGGTGATAAAGCATGGAGTATAAATGCAGGTGGCGGTCAAAGAGATGCCTACGTGGTAAAAATTGCAGATTGTAGTGAAGCCACAAAAGCTGAAATTTATACTGGTCTTGATTCTACGGCCTGTCAAGGAGATTCGGTGAAGCTTTGGTCGAATAATTTGCCAAACTTAGAATATCGTTGGTTGCGGAGTGGTTTTGGATTATTTCAGGCTATTGACTCAACTTACAAGGCATATGTTACAGACGATTATAGTTTAGCTGTTAATGATGAAGGATGTTTGGATACATCTGGCTCCATTAGAATAACAATAAATCAACCAACAACTCCATCGCTGAACAATTTTCCTCCCACTTGCGCAGGTGGAGCGAACTTTAAATTAACCAATGGAGTTCCCTCAGGCGGAATTTATAAAGGGTTTGGTATGATAAACGATTCAGTTTTTAGCCCTGCTACTTCAGGAATTGGTTCATTCAATATAAACTATGTCTATACAGATACTAACGGATGTAAAGATTCGACGAACCGAAATATTGGCGTTGGAGGACAAGCTGCATTTTTTACGTTAGTGAAAAATAATGCATGTCAGAATGAAGCCGCTTTTTCTTTGTCTGGTGGAAACCCTGCTGGTGGAACCTACATTGGACCAGGAGTTTCCTCAAACATGTTTAACCCGAGTCTTGTCACTCCTGGAACGTATCAAATTGGTTATGTTTTTACCTCGTTCAGTTGTAGTGATACTGCATTTCAAACCATGACCGTTCTGGCATCGCCAACTGCAAGTCTATCAAGCATCCCTAGTCAGTGCAATACGACTTTTCAAATTAGTTTAACGCCTTACGGAACTCCTGGAGGAGGTAGCTTTTTTGGTGATGCCGTAATTGGATCTAATTTTTATCCTTTATTAGGTACTGGCTCAAAAACCGTTAATTATCGGGTTGGAAATGGAACTTGTGCAGACACCGCTAGTAGGATTATTCAAGTTGACTCTGTTCCAGTCGCTACTTTATCATCTTTCACCGCCAGATGCGCAAACGAAGGAAGTTTTGCTTTGAGTGGAGGTGCACCATCCGGTGGTACTTATTTGGTTAATGGAGTAGTCTCAACTAGTTTCAACCCATCTGTAGTTGGAGTAGGAACCTACACTATTGGATATGTTTTGAGTAACATTTGCGGTTCTGATACCGCCACTCAACCCCTAACGGTAAATCCACTACCAACAGTAACCTTATCTGCCCAAGCAGCTGTATGCGCTGGCGCACCCGCGTTCACCTTATCAGGTGGCAGTCCAATCGGAGGAACTTACTCAGGAGTAGGAGTGAACTCCACCACAGGCGAGTTTAATCCAGCAACCGCCGGAGCAGGCACCCATACGATAACCTACACGTTTACCGATGGCAATGGCTGTGAGAACAGCGCCACCCAAAACCTAACGGTACACCCACAACCCAATGTAACATTAGGAACATTTACGGATGTGTGTATCGACAACGGGTTGGTTGCACTAAGCACAGGTAGCCCGGCACCCGGTAATTACACCGGAACAGGGGTGATAGGAACTAATTTTAATCCAATCACGGCAGGAGCAGGCACACATACAATAACGTACACCCACACCGATGCCAACAGTTGTACGGATAGTGCCAGCCAGACGATAACGGTAAATCCACTTCCGACAGTTACGCTAACAGCCCAAGCCGCAGTATGTGTCAACGCTACCCCATTCAATTTAACAGGCGGGAGTCCATCAGGCGGAACGTATTCCGGAGTAGGCGTTAACTCCACCACAGGCGAGTTCAACCCAACAACGGCAGGAGTAGGCACCCATACCATAACCTACACGTTTAGTGATGCAAATGGATGTACAGATAATGCCACTCAAACCCTAACGGTAAATCCACTACCAACAGTAACCTTATCTGCCCAAGCAGCTGTATGCGCTGGCGCACCCGCGTTCACC
>CAKZKD010000022.1 GCA_937121175.1 uncultured Flavobacteriales bacterium | reverse complement strand
GTCAAAATTCATTTTTTTTATCTCATAGTTGAATTTTCGCGTAACCAACATACCCAGAAACAATAAAATTCATAATCTAATATAAACCTTGCGCAATGGTAAATCAATTTGGCATATTAGCCCAACTATTGATTGTCCTGAGTAGTTACTACCACTTTAGTAATTATCCTGAAGTTAATATGAAACCTAAAAAAAGCTTAATAACAAGGCTTATTTTTATTGAAAAAGTAATGCGGATAACAAACATCTACAGCATCTTTTAATGTGTAAACCCTAGTACTATCCAGCTTTCCAAAAAGGTTGTAATAGTTCCATTCGTCTATTTTAAAGTTATTTTTCAACTTCCCTTCTTCTCAGCATGGTATGCATAGAAGTGTTAGATAGGTTATCAAATCGAGTAAGGTTTTGCACTTTTTATCTTCTCCTAAATACCGAGCCTTTATTCCCGCAGAGGTAATGTCAACTTCCTCTTGTAAAAGTTGCCGATGCGCTTCATGTAATCTGGTAAAAACTTGGTCTAAATACTTGTTTAAGGAAATAACGTACTTCGAAAATCCCTTACCTCTTTTGCGTTTTTCGTCCCAAAGGGATACCGACAATTCCCGATTTAGGTTGAATTCGGCTCTTTTGCCGTCAACTGTTACGCTGGCGTAAATCTTAATGGTGTCAATTTTAGAAGTGAGCTTCCTAATGACAAATACGACTGATAACCTACTGTTTTCTAATATATTACATAGCTTTAAATTAGTAAATAAAATGATAAAAAACACAAGGTTAAATACCTACTAAAGCTACTTCAATGTACAAAAAATACTGTGGTTTCAAAATCCCTTTATGGACACCAGAGCGGTGTTTTCAGGTAGTTTCATGAGGTCTCATCTGCTACCCCTAAAAACATAAAACGTTGCAAATCAAGTGATTTGCAACGTCATGCAACTAGATGAAACTAGTTAAGTCGGGGTGGCAGGATTAATTAAAATTCTGTAACCCACTATATTTTAACGCTTTAAAACACTTTTAACGATATGTGTTCACCTAATTGTACACTAAAGTCAAAAAGAACTATTTAAAAACAAATTTAATTTGTCTTTACGGTGGGCAAATATACAATTTCTATTAAAAAATATTAAAATAATTTTTATTTTTTAGTTCAAAGAAAAAGTAAGAAGCTAGCATCATTGGTTTAGGCAAACAAACTATTAAAAGAGGAAATATATTATCGCAAAAAGAACAAGTTTTTAAGTCGATTAAGTATACTTAAAATCTTTAAAAAGGTGCTTCATTTTTTCTAATTTTTGCTTGATTATTGGTTTACTGACAGAAGAAAACCCCATAAGCAATCCGTTATCCTTTTTTCCTTTAAAAAAATATTTGCTATATGGAAATGCTACAATCTCATTTTTACCTAGAAATTCTGAAACTTTAACATCATCTAAATGATTTGGAAGCTTTGCTATAAAATGTAAACCATTAGTAACAGGGTGAAGTTTAATATCTTCTTCAAAAATATTTTCAAATTGATTGGTGAAAAATAATTTTCGATTGTTAGAAATTTGAATTACTTTTCGTAGGTGCTGACTTAAATAATCTCTTTCAATGAAATCAGACATGACTCTTTGACTCACAGGAGAAATAAATCGTAACGTCTGTTCATACATCGCTTTTATATCTTCTATGTAATTTGGAGGGATAATTAAGTAACCCAATCGAATAGAAGGATGCAAAAGCTTGTTAAAGGTGCCCTGATAAACTACCCTATTTCCCTTATCTAAGCTAAAAATTGATGGAATGGGGTTATTCCAATTGCTAAATTCGTGATCATAATCATCTTCTATAATCAGACAATTTTTTTCATGAGCCCATTTTAAAATTTCTAATCGCCTATCAAGGCTCATTTGTACACCAGTAGGGTATTGATTTGATGGAGTAGTATAGATTAATTTAGGTTGTTTTAGTTTAATATTTTTTATACTCTTGATAGATAACCCTTCTTTATCTATTTCAGTTGGAATAATCTTAGCTTTAAAACTCTTAAATAGTGCGATCGCATTCGCATACGTAGGGTTTTCCAAAATTACTTCATCTCCATTGTTTAAAAGCAAGTCTCCCAAAATAGAGAGCGAATGCAAAGATCCGGTTACAATAACTATTTGTTGATAATCGCATTGAATATTTCTATAAATTTTTAAATAGGCTGCTATATTCTTCCTTAAACTGTCTAATCCAAGTGTATGTCGATATGATAGATCTGAAAAAGTTACATCTTTCCAATACTTATTTGTTAAGCTTTGCCATTGTCTCACAGGAAAAATATCAAGTGGTGGTAAACCGGGTCTAAAAGCTATTCCTTTATACTCTCCTCGATTCATTAAATACACATTTTTCCGAAACTGCATAGCTCTTTTGGAAACTGGAGTAATACTATCCTGTTTTATATCAGTTTTAATGGTATCTGATGTCTTCTTAAATGTTACCTCATTTACAAAATACCCCGATCCCTGTATTGAACTTATATATTGTTCAGCACAAAGTATCTCATAAGCCTTAATTATAGTGGTTCTAGATAGTTTTAAGTCTAAAGCCAAAACTCTCGTCGGTGGTAATTGATAATTTTTAGGTAATTTTTTTTCAATAATAGCTTTAGCGATAGCATTACGTAATTTCATATAAACGCTAAGACCATCTTTTTTATAATTAAATCCGTTAGAAAAAATAATATTATTTAGCCTATCTTTCATTAATGGTTAATTCTTAAAAAGTTTAGATAAATATCTGCTTTGAAAATTCTTTGTAGCCTTACCTGTTTTAGGACGTTGCTAAATTCATAAAATTATTATCAATGTTCATCGTTTCGGGGAAGAATTCTTCCCCGAAACGGTCTTTGTATTCCCTTGGCGGCATATCCCCCAATGATGAATGTGGATGTTCCGTATTGTAATCCTTTCGCCATTTCTCGGTCAATGTTCTTATCTGATGAAGGTCGTTGAACCAATAGGCATCAAGTACGTCTTCCCTGTAAAACCTGTTGAGCCTTTCCATAAATCCGTTCTGCATGGGCTTGCCCGGTTGTATGAACCGAAGTTCCACCCTTTTGCTCTTGCACCATTGCGACAAGGTCTTCGAGATGAACTCCGGGCCGTTGTCGCACCGTATGGTCTTTGGCAGACCTATCTCCTCTTCCAAATGCCCCAAGGTCTCCACTACCTTTTTGGCGGGATAGTTCAGGCCAATGTCCATGGCCAGTGCCTCACGGTTGCAATCGTCCATCACGTTGAACACCCTGACCTTTCTTCCATCGGAGAGAACGTCGGCCATGAAGTCCATGCTCCAGACCTCATTGAGTTCCGTTGGTGCTTCCAACGGGTTCTTTACCCTTGATGGCAATCTCTTTTTGTGCTTTCTTCTCAACTTCAGGTTCATCGACCTATAGACCCGAAGCACACGCTTCCTGTTCCATTTATGGCCTTCGCGACGCAGCCGCTTGTAATATACCTCGAAACCCCTGGTGGGCAGTTCTTCAGCCAACTGTGATAGCGCATCGATTACTTCCGTATCGTCCCTCTTGGTATGGTAGTACCAGATCGAACGGGCAAGACCTATGACCTGACAGGAACGTGATACACAGACCGAATAGGCTTCCTGAAGGTATTTGGCACGGTGCTTCTTGTCGGAAGGCCCTAGAACTTTTTTGACAGTACATCCTTGAGCATACGCACGTCCAGACTGACATCGGCGTACATCTGCTTGAGCTTACGGTTCTCCTCTTCCAGTTCCTTTAATCGCTTCATATGGGCGACCTCCATGCCGCCGTACTTCTTGCGCCAATAGTAGAAAGTGCTCTTGTCGATGCCCATCTCGCGGGAAACATCGCCCACACTTCTTCCCTGTTCGTTCTCTTTCAGTGCCTTGATGATCTGGCTCTCGGTAAACTTGCTTTTTTTCATGTGACAGTTAAAATTTAAAGTTAGAAAATTCTAATTTTAAGCTGTCCTATTTTTAGGGAAGGCTACATCTTTATGCAATCATTTTATTTTTAATATAATTAATTTTTTTATTAAAAAGAGAAAGAGGGAGTAAAAAAATTACTGGTAAGCAATAGTATAAAAACACACAAAAACATTTTTTTAATCATAGTAATTTGAGTTTAGTTAAAATTTTTGAATTTTAATGTTTGCTTTATATTAAAATAAAATCACTGAGTAAAAATGATAATTAACCAATATCTTTTGGTATACCATAAATTACTTTTGTGGCAAACCAATTTAGTTGTAAAGTAGAATTGTTTGATGGGGTTTATATTAAAAAATCTTTAATTTATAATAGTCAAAAGTTGTTGATGTATTCTCTAAATTTCTCAAAAAAGGAGTTATATGTCAAAAAAAAAAAATTGGTATGCATTGTATAGTAGAATACATTTTACATTGCAGAGAAATAAATAATAACAATAAATTAAATTGTAAAAACAAAATAATAACAAATTATGATTACTGTAATTCAAATTGGACTAGGGCCTTTGGGTCAGCAAATAGGTAAATATATAGACGATAAAGAAGAGGTGAAAACTATTGCTGCTGTTGATATTAATAACGATTTAAGGAATCAGGATTTTGGAGAGCTTATTAATGGAGAATCTTCTGGTGTATTGATTCAAAACACTATTGAAGAAGCTTTGCAAAACCTTCCGGAAAAACCTGCTGCTGCTATATTAACTACCGTGTCAAGCATTCAAAAATTAGAATCGCAAATAGAGAATATAGCTAAACATGGTATACCCATTGTTTCAACATGTGAAGAGCTATCACACCCATGGGAAGAAAATCCAAAAGCAAGTAAAAGTATAGATGCAATATGCAAAAAATATAATGTAGCTTGTTTGGGTACTGGTGTTAACCCCGGGTTTTTGATGGACTACCTTCCATCAGTATTGAGTTCGGTATGTAAAGACGTAGAAAGTATTACCGTAGAGCGTTTTCAGGATGCCACACCACGAAGAATCCCTTTTCAGCAAAAAATCGGTGCCGGCCTTGATCTCGTGGCATTCAAAGCCAAAGAGCAGACCGGTACATTACGACACGTTGGATTAAAAGAATCTGTTTATTTTTTGGCAAATAGTGTAGGCTTTAAATTAGACAATGTAACAGAAGATCTTCAACCTGTAATTGCTGAAAACAACATAAGTGTTCCATCAATGGATATCAAAGAGGGAGATGCCCGTGGTGTGGAGCAGATTTCCCACGGATATATCAATGGGGATTGTAAAATTAAAATGCATTTTAAAGCAGCTATCGGAGAGCCCAGATCTTTTGACAGGGTTACTATAAAAGGAGAACCTTCATTTGTTTCGGAAATAGGTACAGGTGTCAATGGAGATATTGCTACCTGTGCCATTACCATTAACAGTGTTAAAAGTATTTTAAAAGCATCTCCGGGGTTACATACTATGGCAACGATACCGGTTCCGGGTTATATTAATTAGTACTAATTTTAATAATTAAAAATGAGGAATTATCCCAAAAAAGTATATCTGAATGATGAGATTTTAGATTATAAAAATGCTAAAATATCTGTATTTGATAGGGGCTTTTTATTTGGTGATGGAATTTATGAAGTGATGACTCAGAAAAACGGTTCTTTCTTTTATGGAAAAGAACATTTGAACCGTTTGTCTGAATGTCTTGATAAAATTCATATAGATTTTGATACAACGACACTTCCTGGTAAAATAGATGATCTGCTCAAAGTTTCTGATATAGATAAAGGTGAGTGCCTTATTTATATTCAGGTAACTAGAGGTGTGGCTCCAAGAAAACATGATTTTCCTGATCATGCAGTACCTACATTAATGATGTATGCGCTGCCCAAAAAATTTCCTGGTATTAATAAGAATGCAATTAAAATAATTACAATGCCCGATTATCGATGGCATCGTTGCGATATTAAAATGATCTCTTTATTAGGAAATGTTATGGCAAATGATCATGCTATTAAACAGGAAGCTCATGAAGCTGTTTTTTTTCGAGATGGTTTTATAACCGAAGGTTCGCACAGCAATATCTTTTTTGTCAAAAAAGGGGTTGTGTATACGCATCCTGCCGATGAATATATTCTTGATGGAATTACACGACAAATCGTGATTCAATTATGCAAAGATTGTGGTATAGAAGTCAAAGAAGAAGCCATTTCAAAAGAAGATATTATAAAAATGGACGAAGCCTTTTTAACTGGAACGACTACACAAATTGGAGCGATAACACAAATAGATGACTACCTGTTTTATCAAGATAGAAATGTAGGCTCGGTTACCAAAAAACTCCAAGAGGCATTTTTGATTCTAAAAAACAGTTACAAAAAAGTTATTACTTAAAACAAAATACCATGAATACTAAAGCGATTCTCCCTTTTTTTCTCATAATCTTAACATTATGGAGTTGTAACAACACACAAAGCTATGACACCATTATCCTAAACGGAAATGTGTACGATGGCTCAGGAAAAGAATCGGTAAAAACCGATATCGGAATCAAAGATGGACTGATTGTGAAAATCGGTGATTTGTCAACCGCCGAAGCTTCCCGAAAGGTAGATGCCAAAGGCATGGCTGTTGCCCCCGGATTTATTGATATGCATGCGCACTTAGACCCCATTCTTAAACTTTCAAATTGCGAAAGCCATGTAAGACAAGGTGTAACAACAGCTCTCGGCGGCCCTGACGGTGGCGGCCCCTGGCCTTTTGGCCAATATCTGGACACGCTCGATCAGATAGGGGTAGGGATGAACGTGGCCTACCTGGTAGGACACAACAGGGTAAGAAAAAATGTAATGAAGCTGGAAAACAGGGCTCCCACCGAAAGCGAACTCAGCCAAATGAAAGCACAGGTTCGGCAGGCCATGCAGGAAGGAGCCTATGGAATTTCGACCGGGCTTAAATATTTACCCGGAGCCTTTTCGAAAGTAGATGAGGTTATAGAGCTTTCAAAAGTAGCATCAATCGAAGGTGGTATCTACACCTCGCATTTGCGTGAAGAAGGGCTGGGCTTATTTGATGCGGTTCAGGAAGCCATCGTTATTTCTAAAGAAGCAGAAATCCCGGTGATACTCACCCACCATAAAGTCATCGGCAAACCTATGTGGGGTAAAAGTACCAGAACACTGGCTATGGTAGATTCTGCCAGGGCAGCAGACCTTGACATCAAAATGGATCAATACCCATACAATGCAAGTTATACCGGTATATCTGTACTAATTCCCAGTTGGGCAAGAGCCGGAGGAAATGAGGCTTTTAAGCAGAGAGTGTCAGAGCCTGCGCTGCGTGATAGTATAAAATCAGGGATCATTTTTAATATTTTAAATGACCGCGGAGGCAGCGACTTAAACAGAGTGCAATTTGCCAAAGTAAGATGGATGCCAGAATTGGAAGGGAAAACTTTAAAATACTGGTGTGAACAAAAAGGGCTAAAACCAACGGTGGAAAACGGTGCAGACTTAGTGATTGAAGCCCAGCTGAATGGTGGTGCATCTTGTGTTTTTCATGCTATGGATGAAGGTGATGTAGAACGCATTATGAAGCACCCTCAAACTATGATTGCCTCGGATGGAAGGTTGGTAAAACCCGGAATGGGACACCCACACCCACGGTGGTACGGTACTTTTCCAAGAGTTTTAGGGCATTATGTTCGTGAAAAAGGAACGATTTCATTATCGGAGGCTATCTATAAAATGACAAAACTGCCTGCAACTACGCTTGGACTAAAAGACAGAGGGCAGATTAAAGAGCAAATGAAAGCAGATATTGTAATCTTCGACCCTAAAACCGTTATTGACAAAGCAACTTTTGAAAAACCACACCAATATCCTGAAGGAATCTCTTATGTAATAATTAATGGAAAACTTTCAATCGACAACGGTGTATTTCAAAACATAAAAGCAGGAAAAGTGTTAAGAAAAAACAAATAATAAGGGATTAAAATTCAAGAAAATGCAAACTATTTACGTAAATTCATCTTATAAAATACTTCAGAAAGTAGTTAAAAAAGCACTATTGACCTTTCTTTTATGTGTTTTTTTTCAAGCGAGCTATGCACAGTTAACAGCTACGGAATATCAAAAAATTGATGAAATTTTCAGCCAGTGGAATGTTCCTAATCACCCCGGAGGAGCCATAGGGGTGATGAAAGGCGGCAAGGTGATATTTTCAAAAGCTTATGGATTGGCAAGTTTAGAATATCTTATTCCTAATTCAACAGGAACACGCTTTAATGTAGCCTCCGTTTCTAAACAATTCACAGCGATGGGCATTGTACGGCTTCACCTTCAGGGAAAACTTTCTGTTGATGATAACATTAAAAAATATATGCCCGAATTGCCCGAATTTGCAGAAAAGATTACCATCAGGCAAATGCTGCACCACACCAGCGGATTGAGAAGCCTGCATACCTTGTTTGCCCTGGCCGGATGGCGAGGTGATGACACCAGAACCAATGAAGATTTATACCGAATTATGCAAGACCAGCGCAATCTGAACTTTGAACCGGGAAGTGAGTTTTTGTACTGCAATACCGGCTATATGTTTATGGCAAAAATTATTGAGGAAGTAACCGGAGAAGAGTTTACCAGCTGGATGAAAAAATCAGTCTTTGACCCTTTGGGAATGACGGATACTTATATAGAAGATAAGTACAACAGGGTGGTTCCCAACAATGCTACATCCTATTACACACAAAAAAACGAGTTCGACAGGGCTGTTGAATATTGGGGCTATGTAGGCTCCGGAAATATGCACTCAACTACCGCCGATTTATTAACCTGGCTGGAAAATTTTTCTACTCCCAAATCCGGATGGGAAAAGGCTTTTAAGATGATGCTTACAATCGACCCATTAAATAATGGAGCTTATAATGATTATGCTTTTGGTGTTCGGCTCGACTCCTTTAAAGGCGTTAAACGCGTGCAGCATGGTGGCTCCATTGGTGGCTACCGGTCATCTATCGGCACCTACCCGGATGAAAAACTGAGTATAGCCATTATCACCAATTTTTCGACCGCATCGCCCGGCAGTAAAGCAAATAAAATTGCTGAAATACTGCTCACAGATAAACAAGGTGATACAAAAGCAACAACTACACCTAAGGGTATAAAACTTCCTACCAAAACACTCAGCAAATATATTGCTTCTTATTGGGACGATGGAAGTAATGGTTTGCGTAAAATATATTTAAAAAATGATACACTAAGATATGTTCGTTCAGAGAATAATGAAACTCCGCTAATCCCTGTTAAAAAGAATGAGTTTCTATTATCCGGAAGTTCGGTAAAAGTCCGTTTTGAATCGGATAAAAAAGAAAAAACAATGACGGTAACTAATGGCAACTCCTCTACTGTTTTCAAAGCATTTGAACCCGTATCTACCCCCTACTCAAAAGAACTATTACAATCCATTGCCGGTGAATATTTTAGCCCGGAGCTAAAAACCAGCTATTATGTTTCGATAGACGATAACAACCTGATTGGGAATCATATCAGGCACGGAAATTTTGAAATAGAAATCATTAAAAAAGATGTGCTAAAAGGCAATAGTGCTTTTCAGTTCGTTAAATTGAAGCGAAATGAAAAAGGCAATGTAATTGGAGCTTTTGTCTCAAACAGCAGGGCCAAAAACGTATGGTTTGAAAAGCAAAATTTAAACGAATGAAAAAGCATCTATATATTTTAATAGTATTGATTGGAGCTCTTTCAATTGCCCAAGCACAAAATCAGCGGCAAAGAGCCAGAGATTTGGGCATTGAACCCGGCATCCTCACCCCCGGAAAATACAATGCCATCACCGATGTGCAAGGCGTTTCGGTTGGACAAAAAACATTGATCGTTGGCGACTCCATTCGTACCGGAGTAACTGTCATTTTACCGCATCAGGGGAATATCTTTCAGGAAAAAGTACCCGCAGCCGTATTTGTCGGCAACGGGTTTGGGAAAGCACTTGGGTTTACACAAATCGAGGAGCTTGGCAATATCGAAACACCCATTACCCTCACCAATACCCTTAATGCCTTTTTGGTGGCAAACGGTTTAGTTGATTATACCTTATCCATCCCCGAAAATAAAAAGATTCGATCTGTAAACCCCGTGGTTGGCGAAACCAATGATGGCTGGCTCAATGATATCAGAGGCCGCCATGTAAAAGGCCAACATGTTTTTGAAGCGATTCAAACAGCAAGCACCGGAAAAGTTGCCGAAGGCAATGTAGGCGCAGGCACCGGCACCAGAGCTTTAGGCTTTAAAGGAGGTATCGGTACTTCATCTCGTGTGTTGCCCAAAGAAAAGGGCGGTTATACCGTAGGTGTGCTTGTACAAACCAATTTTGGAGGCATTCTTACCATCAATGGTGCTCCGGTTGGCAAAGAACTCAACAATTATTATATGGCAAATGATGTTCCTTATGTGGTGGATGGCTCGTGTATGATTGTCATTGCCACAGATGCCCCCGTATCTGCTCGCAATTTAAAACGCCTGGCAAAACGTTCTTTTCTGGCTTTTGGAAAAGTAGGATCATTTTCATCCAATGGCAGTGGCGATTACAGTATTGCCTTTAGCACGCACCCCCAACTTCGCATTCCATACAGTGCAAAAGAAAGAGAGAAAGCTACGATAGAAGTGGCTAATGATTATATGTCGCCTTTGTTTTTGGCAACGCTGGAAGCTACTGAAGAAGCTATTTACAACTCACTGTTTATGGCAACCGATATAACAGGGCAAAAAGGAAGAACCATGAAAGCACTCCCTGTAAAAGAGACACTGAAAATAATGGATAAATACAATGCGCGTAAAAAACAATAATAAGATGAATATATGTATAAGGGCTGCAATATATAGTTTTGTATTGTTGTTTCCTCTAATTGGAAAAAGTCAACAAAAATTACCTACTCATAAAAATTTTGATAAAGGTTTACAAAAAGAAACTAGAACAACCTTAGGTGTGCCAGGAGCAAAGTACTGGCAAAATACAGCTTCGTATGATATTAATGCAGAAATCATCCCCGGTGAAAAAAAACTTATCGGAACAGAAAGCATTCACTATCAAAACAACAGTCCTGATTCTTTAAAACAACTTGTTTTTCATATTTTTCAAAATTTATATAAAAAAGGAACTATAAGAGATGATGTTGTACACCCTGATGATGTGCATAACGGGGTTGTTATTAAAGAATTGAAAATTAATAACCAGATTACGCCGTATCGTATAGAAGGAACACAATTAGTGGCAGATATGAAGCAACCCATAGCATCTTCTTCTTCGGTTACAATAAAAGTTGCGTGGAGTTTTTCCATTCCTTCTAAAAGTAATATTCGTATGGGAGCCAAAGATGAAACCTCGTTCTTTTTAGGGCAGTGGTTTCCTAAGGTGGCTGTATATGACGATCTCAATGGGTGGGATAGAAATATCCATTCAGGCGGGCAAGAATTTTATTACGATTTGGGCAATTATAATTACACCGTTACCGCACCTAAAGGCTATTTAGTATGGGGTACCGGGATGCTTCAAAACCCGAACGAAGTATTGGCTAAAAGCATTTATAAGAAATATCAAAAAGCAAAAAAGAGAGATGCTGTTGTTTCTATCGTTACTCAAAATGATTATCGTTCAGGAAAACCCATCACTCGCAATAATAAATGGATATTTGAAGCAAATCACGTTTCTGATGTTGCCTTTGGGGTAAGTGATCATTTTCTTTGGGATGGAACATCGCTAAAAGGGGTTACCGAAAAAGATATTTATATAGAGGCCGTTTACCCGGTAGCATCCAAAGATTTTATAGAGGTTGCCGAACTTGCCAAAAAATCCATACACTATTTTTCTACCGAACTTCCCTATCCGTTTCCTTTTCCAACAATGACTTTATTTAATGGTACCAATGGAACCAGCGGTATGGAATACCCGATGATTGCCAATGATCCTTCGGCAGACAACAGAGGGCGAACCGTAGATGTTACAGCGCATGAAATTGCACACAATTACTTTCCGTTTTATGTATTGACTAATGAAACGGAACAGGCGTGGATGGATGAAGCTTTTGCTGCCATGATGCCTTATAAATATCAGCAAAAAACCGAACCTACCTTAAACCGATTAACCCGTTATGCCAGAAGTATGAGTAAATATGCGAATACAGACAGGAATGTGGCATCTATGGTTAATTCTACGATGTTAAGAGGAGGTACTTCCTATTTCAATTTGTATATGAAACCTGCCGTAGGCTTATATGTGTTGCAAGATATATTGGGTGAGGAATTGTTTAAAAAATGTTTGGCAGCTTATATAGAAACGTGGAGAGGTAAACACCCTACACCGTTAGATTTCTTTTATCATGTAAATCAAACGTCTCAGCAAAATTTGAATTGGTTTTGGAAACCATGGTTTTTTGAAAATGCATCTCCTGATTTGGGGATTGAAAAACTGGAAAAAATAACCAAAGATTCTTACCAGATTACCATTAAAAAAACAGGAGAACTCCCTGTGCCTTTAGATCTTACCGTTATTTATAAAGATCAAACAACTCAAAACATCCATTATTCTGCTGCTGTTTGGAAAGAAAATGACAGTAAGACGATTATTGTGAAAACAACAAAACAAATTCAAAAAATAGTCTTAGGGAATGATTATATTCCAGATACGAATTCGAAAGATAATTACTGGAAGAATTAGTTTTATTCTTTAAAGTAATTGAAAACTATTAACAAAATATAAGAAAATATCAATTGTACCTATACCCTGCTTTTTGTAAATCTCTCAGATTCTTAAACGGTTTATTTGGTTTTAAGTAGTCATTAAGATGTTTATAGATTTTTAGTCGAATTTCTTTCGCTTTTTTATGATCCATTCGATCAAATGAATGCCCACCGGGAATATCTTTAAATATGGTGTATTTAAAATTCTTTTTCCCTGTTGCCTTGAGCGATTTAATAAGATGTTCAACTTCCAACACATTTACATCGGCATCAATGGTATTGGTGTGAATTAGTAAAGGAGTACCACTGTATTTGTGGGCTTGCCAGGCAGGAGAGCGTCTTCTGTATTCTTCAACATTTGCATAAGCCGTTTTACCTATATGATAGTCAGCTGAATATAGATTGCGATACCCTTGCGTTTTGTACCCCATACGTGCAATTAAATCGCTTACAGGAACTCCCGCAAAAGCAACTTTATAGTTTTTAGGAGAATCAAATATATTGTGTAGTGTAATCAACCCACCATGGCTCCAACCTAAAATACCTACTCTGTTTTCATCTACTACATCATAATTATCGATCATGTATTGTCGGCTGGCATCCACATCCTGAATTTCCAGTCCTCCATAATCTATTTTTTTGTAGTGTCCCTGACCATAACCTGTAGAACCACGGTATTCAGCTGCTACAATGATATAGCCTTGAGAAACCAATTCTCTTATAATATGTGTATAATACGTATTCATATTTGAATGTACGCCACCATGAGGAAAAACAAGTAAAGGATATTTACCGGATGGATTGAGATTTTTCGGGAAAAAGATATATGACCAAAATTTTACGGGGTTGCCTGCTCCCTGGGCAGTAGGATTCTTTTCTTTAGCCAGTGGAGGGCCGGTCATATATACCTTATCAACATAGGCTACATCACCAACCTTATTGTACCAATAAATGTCATCAATTTTCTTTTGGAGTGCATCCGTCTTATGTCTATAAGATTCAAAAGATTTTTTTATGGATGCAATGGCATCCATTAACTCCTTCTCGTTGGTTTGTGCATTAACAGACCAAACAAAAGTCAAACTGACTATTACGAGAAAAAAGGTTTTTGTTAGTTTTTGTTTCATAATTTTCACTTTAATTGAATTCAATATCGAACTCGGGTTTTTATTATTGTATTACCAATTTTTATAAAAGAATCATTTTTGGTAACTGACCACTCATGTGTATTAGTATATCATATATGCTAGATGATTAGGATAAATTCTGGATGACCTGGTTACTTCCTTAGTCCTTCTGCATGTTCAAACAATGCTGGAAGTCCTCCGGTATGCCAAAAAAGGATGTTTGAATTTTGTTTGATTTTTTTCTTTTTTAAACAGTCTAGCATTCCGTAAAATGCTCTTCCTGTATAAACAGGGTCTAATAAAATTCCCTCATTTAAAGCCAGTTCATTAATGGCAGAAATTTCATTACTAGTCAATACACCATAATCTGCTTCGTTATATTCTTTATTTAAAGGGATATCTTTAAGAGTGTATTGTTTCTCTATGTTTAGTAACTTTTTTCCTTCATTCATAATTTCTATGATGGCTTCCTCTAGTTCTACCCCCTGTCTCTCTGGTTCATCTTTATCTATTTTAATTGGAATCAACTCAATATTTAAATCGGCCAATTCTAAGCCCAGCATTATTCCAGCTTGCGTACCTCCTGAGCTTGAGGCAAAAAAGAGATAATCAATATGTATATCCTGACTTGTTAATTGAAGCTTTAACTCTTTTATAGCATCTACAAAACCTAAAGCACCAACGCTATTTGATCCTCCAATTGGTATAATAAAAGGCTTTTTATTCTTTTCTAATTTACTTGTAAACTCATTAAAATCTATTTCTTTTCGATTGTCGTTGGTAAAGTGAATTTTAGCTCCTAATAAATGCGACAACAATAAATTTCCTTGATATGTTTTAGGCTCTTTTCCTCTCACTACAATGTGACATTCAATTCCTGCTTGAGCACAAGCTGCTGCTGTTTGCCTACAATGATTAGATTGTTGTGCTCCCGTAGTAAAAACAGCATCATAATTATTATCCAGTGCCTGTTTAATTAAATATTCCAACTTTCTTGTTTTATTTCCTCCTGATGCCAAACCTGTTTGGTCGTCTCTTTTTATAAAAAGAGTATAATCAGAATAAATTTTTGACAAGTTGTTGAGTTTGTGCAACGGTGTTGGGAAAAAGCCTAAGTTGTATTTGTTATTGTACATGTTTTTTATTCTATCATTAATAATTATTTATTCAATCCAATGGTGTTTTTTTAATAGTTCTAAACCTTTCGCCCTTACTTCAGATAAATTTTTAACAGGCCTATTAAATAGACCGGCATATATAATATCCTTTTCTGGAATTGAAATGAAAAACGACCTAAATCCACCTTGAGAACCTGTATGTGAAACTATTTTAACACCCAATTTGTTCTTTTTATCATTTTTATCTTGAATGAACCAGCTATACCCTATTTTAGGAGGAGTGGTGTCTTTCCAGTTTTTTGGTGAAAGAATTGTCCGCGATTTTTCAATTGTTTGTTTGCTTAAAAACAGGTTGTTACGTATTGCTAGCTCATACTTTGCCAAATCAAGTACAGAACACCAAACCCCACCATTTCCAGCAGCTGCAAATGTTGGATACTCTCCATAATCAAATTCTTTATAACGTCCATCAGCTTTTATATATGCATGAGAAACATCTTTTGTTGGGTAATCTCCATCAGTAATTCTGCTATCTGACATCCCAGAAGGTTTAAATATTTTTTCTGCAATAAAATCTTGCCATTTTTTCTGTGATACTTGCTCAATAATAAGAGCTAATCCATTATAAGCTGGATTGGAATATTCGAATTTTTCACCTGGTTCAAAAACTAATGAATCTACATTTTTTAAAGGCTCAAAGTTTCCTTTATCCTTAGCTGTCATATAGAATTCTTTATTTTCTTCTGTTTTCCTGTTGTCAGGAAGCCCCGAACTATGCGAAAGCAAATGTTTTATTTTTATCTTCTTTGCGATGTCTTTATTTTTAAAATCAGGAAAATACTTGTAAATACTATCTTCAACAGATAGTAAACCTTGTTCTTGAAGGATAAGAATTCCGTTTGATACAAATGTTTTTGAAATAGAGCCTGTATTAAAAATTGTATTGGCAGTTATTTTTTTATTTGTCTTAGTATCAGCAACCCCATAACTATTAAGGTAAACCACTTCTAATCCTTTCTGAACAAGAATAATACCTCCAGGTTCCTTTTCAGAAAATTTATCTTTTAACAAATGATCAAAATCAGTTTCAATGCCTTTATTGTTCTGCGAACATGATATAAATGCTATTAAAATGACTATCAATAAATTACGTTTCATGGCTTATATATCTTGATTATATTTAAAGAACTATTTTAGGTAATCGAGCACTCATGTGCATCAGTATATCATATACAGAAGTACCTGTAATCGTTGAAAGGTGACTTGGATGAATTTCCGGATGATCTGGTCCTACCAAGGTTGCCAAATCTCCTACTTTTACTTTAGGTTCATTTCCAAGTTCAATAATGGTGTGACTGGCACTTACATAACCAATAACAGGATATAAGTTACCATTCACTAAAACTTTAGCTCCTTTGGTGGCTTTTCGCAAATAACCGTCTGCATGGCCAATAGGCAAGGCCGCAATCCAAACGGGCGACTTAGCTACGTAACTGCCTCCATAGCTTACGCTATCTCCGGTTCGCAGTTGTTCAACTCTTACCACCCGAGCATTGAGTCGATACCCCACTTTTAATGGAGCTATCTTTTCTTCTTTTTTCGGATAGGTAGGATACGCTCCATAAAGTGAAATTCCTGGGCGAATCATATCAAGTGAAGCTTCTGGAAAATGATAAACAGCATTAGATGAGGCAGCATGTAATCTTCCCATATTTATTTTTTTTGAAGCAGCTTTAGCATTTAAGTTTTGAAGACGTTTTAATTGCTCTTTATCAAATTCAGGGTCTTCTGTGAAGCCCATGAAGGAGCCCAGAATATTGATGCTTTTGCTTTTAGCAATGTCTTCTATCCAGGGCATGGCACGGTGATATGGAATTCCCATACGGCTCATCCCCGTATCTATGTACAAGTGTGTATCAACAGGTCGTTTTGTTCTTTTGGAAATGGATTCCAAAAGCGTTCGCATCCTGCTGTCAAAAATGGACAATTGCACGTTATTAGAAGCCAAATCATAAAAGTCTGCATCCGTAGCCATTCCCATATGCAGTATAGGTTTTTTAATTCCTGCTTCTTTTACAGAAATGCACACATCTGTTTTTACCGCGGCAAATCCGGCTATCTCCGGCATATCATCCAAAATTTTAGCCGCGTTGATATCACCCAAACCATAGCCGTTGTTTTTAATAACGGCTATCACCGGTTTTTTCCCGGACAAATTATGCAATACCCCGGCATTATATCTTATAGACTCCGGAAGTACCTCAATCCAGGGATCAAAACGATTTTTTAATGAGCCGTTTACTTTGAGATTACTACTGGAACCTAGATTGGCGAATGAAAATGAAGGTATAGCTAAAGACGTTGCAAGTGCTGCACTTGTACGGAGAAAATTTTTTCGTGTGGTTTTCATGATTTGAAATAATTAGTAGACATTAATTTTTTTATTTATGCTCAACCCTTTTAAGGCCCAGATCATGAAAATCAAAACTGAAATCAATATCAGGTGAAATTCCCTTCATTTTAATACTTTGGGCTTTACCTTCTTCATCAAGGCTAAAAATGGCAAACGCATCGGCATTCATATCCTGATATTCCCACCGTATGGCAAAGGCATTTCCTTTGTAATAACGCATGGGACCGTTAAGTTTTGGAGAACGGTATGATTTAAACCACAGCTTGCCGTTGTTTAAAAATACTTCAACTTTTCCAAACCAGTTGTCTTTATAAATTCCGATGTATTGATTGGCATCAATTTTAACGGATTTGGACTTTTCTACCGTTTTCCACACTTGTGTAGTAACCTTATCCGAGGAGGCTACCCTTTTTTGGCTCGCCTCATAGTAGTAGTCCACCCAATTGAATTTGTCCAAGCCCAAATAGCTATCCAAAATCGTCTGGGTAATAGCACTGAAGGCAGGCCCGCCACCGCTTTCGGTATTGGTGAGTACGACAATGCCCAGGTTGAGGTCTGGAATCATCACCACTTTGGACAGCATGCCCGGAAGCCCCCCGGTATGGGATACCATCATGTTACCTTTAACATCTGTTAAGAACCAACCTAGTCCATACCCTGCAAAATGCGAGTTGTATCTGGGGCTTTTTCGGGCATTGGTAACAGTATGTATTTGCCACATTTTATGGTGATTTTTTAAGGAAAACAGCGACTGTCCTAAATCCTTGCCGTAATCCCCCTTGTTCAGTCTGGTGATGAGCCATTTGCTGAGGTCGGACACATTGGAAATGATCGCACCTGCGGCACCGTTCATTTTTTCAGGGTCTGTCATATAGTGATTGATGGTGCGCAGTTGGTTGTTGATGGAATTGCTGTGCGGAACGGCCAGTTGGTTGCTGTTCGTTACCCGGTGTATCGAACTGAACGTCTCATTCATTTGCAACGGTTTGAAGATATTGTTGGTAACGAAATCTCCCCATTCCATGCCAGAGACTCTTTTGATGACTTCGCCAGCGACCATGTACAGCAGGTTGTCATAATCCCATTTGGTTCTGAATGCAGATTGTGGCTTAAAGTATTGAAAGCTTTTAATGATATCGTCAATAGTAAAGTCAGCACCATCGGGGAAATGCATCAAATCACCAACCCCAAGCCCCAAACCACTTCTATGTGTAAGCAGATCAGCAATAGTAAAGTTTTGGGTCACGTAGTCGTTGTACATTTTGAATTCGGGGATAACGTCAACGACCTTATCTGTCCACTTTAGCTTTCCCCGATCTTCGAGGATGGCCAGGGCCGCGGTGGTAAATGCCTTGCTGTTGGAGGCGATGGCAAAGAGGGTGTGCTCATCTACCTTTGCTTTTGTGTCCACCGACTTTACCCCGTACCCTTTGGCGTGGATAGGCTTGCCGTCTTTGACGATGGCAACGGCCACCCCTGCCACGTTGAATTTTTGCATGGCATTGTTAACCAGTTTGTCAACTTCCTTTGAAGAAAGTTGCGCTAATACGGTGTTGTGGGGCAGACAGGTAAACAGTAAAAAAAAGAGTACTGCCAGTTTTAGTTTGCCCATCGTTGTCTGTTTGATATACATGTGTTTATTTTTTACTCACGTTGTGAGGTTTATACTTTGAGGCCTTTGCCTCACTAATTTAATACTGAGCGAAGCCAATGAATAGTGCAACTAAAAATATTCTTGTCTTCATCATTTGCTTAATTATTGACTGTTCCTGTATAGAATGTGGGCACTTTTTTTAGGATGTCCAGGCGCACCTTGCCTGAATTTCTTCTTCGATACGCTGCTTTTGTCTTAAAGACCAAAACCGCATCCATGGCTGGAAAGACCGATATGTTTTGTCCCATAGCACCTTTTGCTGAATAAGCCCTTTCAAAACGCTTGTCTTTCACATTTTGGATGAGCCACCACATATAACCATAGCCAAAATCAACCCCAGAGTTCCTAAAAACGGGAACATTGGTGTTCAGTTCTTTGTAATTGGTGCGCTCCTTTAACATCTCATCCACCCAGCTTTCGGAGATGAGTTGGGTGCCATTCCAATTTCCCTTGTTGAGCATCAATAATCCTATCCGTGCCATGTCTCTTGTGGAGAACCACATGGGGTAGGCGAGGTATTTTGAGATGGTGGTGTCTCCTTCCTTTTGCTGAAGGCTTCGATCCCAGTCCTGCATGTTCAGGGGCTTTGCGAGTTGTGCCTCTACTTCGTCATAGATGTTCTTCCCGGTCTCTTGCTCAAAAATATAGCCTGCCACGTTGAAGTCCCAGTTGCTATACAGCCAGTAACTGCCATGTTTTACACTGCCTCTTTTGGGAGCATATTGCTGCATACCACCTGGATACCCCTCCTTATGATAGACACCGGATCTGGCAGAAATAATCTCTTGGACAGTTGCCTTTTCTTCCTCTGGCAAAATGCCATCTACATCATCAATGCCTAGCTGTTTGATGGTTTTGTTTAAATCGATAGTTTTATCTTCTACATACTTACCATAAATCATAGAAAGCACACTTTTTCGGCAAGAAGCGATATAACTGTTCTCTTCCACATCGCCATATTCAAAAATGATTTTGCCTTTGTGGACAATCATCATTCCTGTTATGTGAGTACTATCTATAATATACTTTCTAAAGGTCTTTAAGCTTTTATAATCCCAATTTTCATTGGTTTTATCAATATTGTATTCCCATGTTGCATCTGGAAATGTTTGCCCAAAAAGTGTATTGGACACAAAGAAGGATGCGATTATTAAGATGGTTTTTAGTTTCATAATTGCTTTATTTCTGTTTAGTGTTTATTAATCTATAAATTAATAATGCGGCTCTTTGTGTAAGCTCGTTAAAGCGTGTTAAATCCATACGTTCATTGGGCGTATGCGAGCCACCACCCATAGTACCTAAGCCATCTAAGCCATCAACATAGTTGGCTACAAACGAAATATCACCTGCTCCTCTCTTTGCAGGGTCAAATGCCTTTACTTCACCATGACCTAAATCTTGACTTACCTTATCCAATACTTTTAAGACTTCATAATTTCCTGGAGTGGGTTTCATAGGAGGGTATGACAATTTGAAGGTAATGGTGGCTCCTGTCTTTGGAAGGTGTTTTGATACAATCTCATTCATTTTATCCATGGTAGCTTGTATTTGTTCTTCTGTAAGACATCTTATGTCTCCACTAACAATGGCCTTTTGTGCTACAATGTTTGTTTTTCCAAAGGTATCACCCTTACCTTGTGAAGCATTGTAATTTACTGTGGTACCTCCAACAACCGTTGCAGGGTTAAAGGTTAAGTTTTGCTCTGGTAACTCGTTGTAGAATGCGTTTAAAATTCGAGCCATCTCAAATATGGCACCTGCTCCGGTACCTTTTGAAAAAACACCTGAAGAATGGGCTCTTTTACCAGTAGTTTCTAACAACCAACTGCCTGAGCTTCGTCTTGCAACCGTTGCATAATTAAATCCTGTGGCACTTTCAAAGCCTAAGGCGATGTCGCTTCGCTTGGCGGCATCAATCAAGTCTTTTCGACTAATACTTATGGGATTTCCTGCTTTTTCTTCATCGCTTGTAAATGCGGCAATTATTTGAGTATTTTTCAATGCTCCTGCTTGCTGTAATGCCTTTAGGGCATAAAGGATAATGATATTACCTCCCTTCATGTCATCCACACCCGGACCATACACCATATTTCCTTCTCTTGTGAATGTTTGAAATGGACTGTCCTCTTCAAAGACAGTATCTAAATGTCCTATTAGCAATATCTTTTTCCCATTAACATTTCCTGTATTTAACTCACAAAATAAATGGTCGCCTCTTTTAACTTCTGCAGGTAGTTGTTTGAAAGTGGCGGTAAAACCAATGGCTTCAAACTCTTTTGCAAACTCGCGCCCAACTTTGTTTACGCCTTCAATATTAAGGGAGCCGCTGTTCATGTTCACTTGCTTTTCTAAAAGTGCAATGGCGTCATCGTTGTTGGCTTTTACGTAATTTACAATACGCTTCTCTATTTTAGTGAGTTTTTGTGCAACGATTGGTTGGCATACTAAAAGGAGCAGTAAGATTTTAAGTGTCTTGAATGTTTTCATGGTGTTACTTAATTATTGATGGTATTTAAACTTTTTAAAATTCAGTTTTATTTCTTTACTGGCAATTCAATATGCGTTGGGTACTTGGCAGAGAAATAGATTCGTTGCTCTGCCTTTATAAAATCTTCTTCAGTAGCTTCAAAAATACTCGGCACAAATTTTTGAGGATTACGATCTATTACTGGAAACCATGAGCTTTGTACCTGAATCATAATACGATGGCCTTTTTTAAAGGTGTGGTCTATATTATGTAAATCTATTACATATTCTTCAGGTTTGTTAGGCGTCAACGCTTTTGGTTTTTCAAAACTTTCTCTGTAGCGCCCCCTAAATACTTCCATAGCCACAGGAAACTGGTAATTGCTCATCAAGATATTTTCTTCATCAAAATTAGGGTACACATCAATTAGCTTTACCACCCAGTCTGAATCAGTGCCAGAGGTACTAGCAAACAATCGGGTAATGATGTTGCCAGTTACTGTTACATCTTCGGTCAAGACCTCTCCTGTAAAGCTAACTACATCGGGACGGGTATAAACAAAACGCTGGTCTTCTACCTGCCAGCTTCTCCAGCGACTCCCTTTACCATAAGTGGCTTCTATGGGCAATGTACGATACGGTACAGGTCTTGCAGGATCGCTGGTATAACTTGTAAAACCTTCAGCTACTTTTGGTTTTAAAAATGAGTTGGTATTGTTAGGTCCAATATATAATTTTTTTATTTCAATGTCTTTTGGTGGCCAACTGTCATAACTTTTCCATTGGTTAGATCCTGTTTGAAAAAAATGGGCTTCTTCAAAATTTCCATCACCTTCATCTTTTAGCCAGAAGTCAAACCATTGCTTTTCCTTTTCTCGAAAGTGAACGGCCGTCTTGCTGCCAAAATTAATCCTGCCCAGACTATCACCATCCATTCGACCCCAACCTCCATGATTCCAAGGCCCCATGAGTAGATAGTTGCGATTGGATTTATCTTTTTTCTCCATATGAAGGTACAAAGCCTGTGGTCCATTCAAATCTTCTTGGTCATAATAACCACCAACATGCAAAATAGGAATTTCGGGTTCACTCATATAAGTAAAGGCAGACTGCTCTTTCCAAAGGGCATCATAATCAGGGTGGTTGATGAAGCGTTCCCAAGTGGGTAAACGACCATGTAAATATTTTTCATTTACATTCTTTAATGGACCAAGATTCAAATACCAATCATATAAATCGAATTGTGGAAAAGGGAAGCTACTGTTTTTGGTAGGGTCATTTTCAAAGAGATAAGCGTACTCCAACCCATAACTTAGTCTAAAAGCTCCATTATGATGAAAATCATCTCCAAGGTACATATCGGCTGGAGAGGCCTGCTCCGATGAAGCTTTTAGTGCCGGATGTGGGTCAACTACCGCTACCAAGGCAGTCCACCCAGGGTACGAAATACCGCGAATCCCAGCTTTACCATTATTATTCTCCACGTTTTTTACCAACCAATCTACCGTATCGTGACAATCGGTGCTTTCATCGGTTGCGTTTGGATTGGTAAGGTGGTAAAGGGGTTTATTCATTTCCATTTTCCCTTCACTCTTAAATTTTCCCCGTATATCTTGATACACAAAAATATAGCCATCTTTTGCCAACGCACTTTCATAGGGAATGGCTGTCATATCTACTGTATCTCTTTCCTTGGCACCATAGGGTGTGCGTTTTATAAGAATAGGCAATTTTTCTTTTGCTCCAATGGGAGTATAGATGGTGGTATAGAGTTTTATTCCATCTCGCATAGGAACCATGGTAGCGGTTTTGGTGTATAGTTTATAGGATTGGGCTTGGGCAACTGTATGTGCTATCAATGAAAAAAAGAGGCACAATAGCAGTCCTTTTGATGTATTTATCAGAAAATGATTCATAGTGAATGGTTATTTTTTATTGAATTGTCGGTTGATGAACTCAAAAGCTGCTTCATAGGCTTGTATCCAGTGCCGATGTAGCAAAAAGCTGTGCACCTCATCAGGGAAAACCAGTTGCTCAAAAGGCACATTTCGTTCTCTAAGCAATTCTGCCAGTCTTACCGTTTCGGTGAAATTCACATTTCGATCGTCATCACCATGGATGAATAATACTGGCGATTTCCATCCGTCTATATAGTATTCTGGGGAAGATTGAAAAGCGAGTTTTGCAAAGGCTTCTAACTTCTCTGGCGAATAGGAACTCACAAAATTGCGAATGGCTTCATTCCAATCATGCACTCCGTGAATATCCACCCCACAGGCAAACAAATCGGAGGCCCTCGCCAGCCCATGCGCTGTTAAATAACCGCCATAACTACCGCCCCAAAGCGCAATCTTTTTTGCATCGACATCATCCCTGTTTTTCAGGTATATGCCGGCTCCTGCTAAATCAAAATACTCGCTGGCTCCCTGTGCTCCATAATTTAGTGCTTCCCTGAATTCCATACCATAGCCAATGCCACTTCTGTAATTTAACGAAAGTACTACGTAGCCCTTTGAGGCAAAATATTGGTTCAACGCATAGGCGTTGGAATAATACGAGCTGTAATGAAAGCCTAACAACATTTGTCTTCTCGAACCTCCATGTGTAAAAATCAATGCTGGATGTTTTTGACCTTTTTTATGATTGGGAGGTAAGAAAATTTGTGCCGGTGCCTGCATTCCATCAGTAGCGGTAATCATAATGGACTGTGGAGTTACCATAGCCGATTGTGGGAATGTTGAAGGAAAAAATTCTGAAGCTATCTCGGTAATTTTTCCCTTTTCAGACAACAAGGCAGGCCATGCCGGCTTTTGTGCCGAGGCGTTTAAAATAGCCAGTCCGTTTTCAAGAGGGACAGGAGACCATTCTATATTTTTCGTTTTCGAAATTTGAACTGTTTTTCCGGTTTTAACATCCACTTTCCAGATATGCCTCCTGTTTATATCACCGATATTGGTGGTATAATACACGGTTTGCAAATCCTTACTGATCGATACATTCTCCACTTCGCCTTTGCCGGGCGTAAGGTGCGTTACCTTGCCCGATACCGGGTTGAGCAAATACAATTGCTGCCAGCCTGTTTTTTCCCAGGGAAAAATAAGTTGATTGCCTGCCGTCCAAAGCAGTTGATTATCTACTACAGGGATTTCGTTGGTTGCGACACTACCCATCCCTTTATCTGCTTTCCATATTTCTTTGGTAGTGTTTGTTTTTACATTGTACAATCGTATCGACCACGGAAAACCTTCCCTTTTGGGTGTGAAAGGCAGGCTGTTTTTTACGGCCGGTCTTCTCCTAAAAGCTAATTGTTGTCCGTTGGGACTCCATACCGGATGGTCATCCAAGTCAATGGATGGATCAATAAATTTGAATTGATTGCTGGTAAAATCATAAATACCGATAAATGAATGATCGCCTCGCCTGCTGGTAAAGGCTATTTTGCTTCCATCTGGAGACCAACGTATTTGTGACTGGCTTCCTCTGGATTGAAATAATTTTTGAGGCTTCTGAATAGTATCAGAGAGTGTTGCTGTCCAAATTTGTTTGTTTTTCAAATAAGCCAACGTTTTGCCATCGGGTGATATTTTGGGATAAGTGCCCGGCCCTATCTTGCGAAGGTTGCTGCCGTCTTTATCAATTATATATAAGTTCCGGTCGGTAGCCATTGGCAATAGAGCAGGATTAGCAGCTTCTTTCTTTCGATTATTGGTATTTCCTCTCACAAAAACAATTTGATTTCCATCAGGTGTAAACCGGAGGCTGTTAATGACAATGCCTTCATCTCCCTGATAAGTAGTCACTTTTTTGGCAGCAAATGATGGGGCGGCTGCATAAAAGATGTTCCGTTCGCCTTTATCATTGAATACCCAGGCGATGGTTTTACCATCCTCAGCCCCCACAAGGTTGGAAGGGAATGGTGCAGACAAATAATTTTCTATGCCTGTCTGGGCAAATGCAGTAGCTATTGCCAGGAACGAGAATAAAATTGATAGATATTTGTTTTTCATAATGTTGGTTCGTTAAATGTTAATTCTTTAACACCCTTCCAGAATAAATCATGGTTGGTGCCTTATTTTGAAATACTACCTTTCCTGACACAATTACTTTGTGTAATCCTTCAGCTTTAAGTGTGCTTTCTTTAAAAGTAGCCTTGTCTTTAAAAGATTCTATACCGAACAATAAGAGGTCAGCATAATAGCCCTCTTTTATAATGCCAATACTGTCTATACCCATATTCTCAGCAGCTTGGGTAGTCATCTTATGAATTTTTGTCTCAAGGGATTCACCAGTATCCATATTTAGATATCGAGGGAAAGCACCCCAACCCCGTGGATGACCCGAAGGTGCACCATCTGAGCATAGATTGATATGTGGCCACCTGCTGAGCGTCTTAATATCTTCCAAATCCATTGATTTAGCAATAATACTTTCTCCAGGGGTCTCCTGAGACATTTTTATTAAGGTTATAAATGTTGTAACAGCATCCTCTTTCCTGAGGTCTGCAATTTCTTTCAGGGTAAGCCCTTCATAAATTGGGTTAGCGTTGAATTTATTAACGATTACCCCTTCTGGCGTGGTGAGTTCTGAAAGAGCGAATGCTGCGCTTTCCCTGTTATCAAAGTCGCGTTTTGGAAAGAGCACCGTCATAGTGGACTGCCAGTATTGATACGGATAAATATCGGCAGTAACATCAATACCATCGGATCTGGCGCTATCAAGAATAGTCAGAATTTTAGCTGCCTTTCCCCATAGTCCTTTACGAGCTAACTTGAAGTGAGAAATTTGCACGGGCATATTAGTTTCCTTGCCAACCCTTAAAATCTCATCAATGCTTTGCTCTAAATACATATCCTCACTTCGCATATGACTGATATATCTGCCACCATATTGCGAAGCTACTTTGGCCATTTCAATCACCTCCTGTGTATTGGAGTAGATTCCCGGGTCGTATTCCAGCCCTGTAGAAAGCCCAAGGGCACCACTTTGCATATCGCGGGCAATTAATTTCTTCATTGCTTCTATTTCATCAATTGTAGCTTCCCGTTTAAAATCATTACCCATCACCTTTTGTCTCACGGTATTGTGCCCAACATACGATGCTATATTTAAGGATAACGGGGATGTTTTTAATGAATCGAAATAGTTGCTTAAAGAGGGTCTGGAAAATCCATCCTGACCTACAATTATGGTGGTTATACCTTGACTAATAGCCGCTTCTACTGTTCGAAGAGTGTCTCCATCATGATGGCTATGCGTATCAATAAAACCCGGACTTAATATCATCCCGGTTCCATCTATAATTGAATCAGTATCGAATACTGTCAAATCACCAATATCAATTATCAAGCTGCCCTTAATTCTAAGAGAACCCACAAAACGGTCGGCTCCTGTGCCATCAATAATTGTAGCATTTTGTATAAGCAGGTTCTTTTCTTCTGTTGGTTTACATTGATTTAACAAAACTAAAAGGATACTCAATGAAATGATATAATGGAACTTTCTCATATTCTGCTCGCTTTAGTTTTTATTCTTTTTTGAACAGTAAGTTTTTAACCCGACCTGAGGTCAGTATAAAACCTGTCGACTTGTTTTTTGTCCTGATAAACTCAAAAGTACCCATAGCATCATTCACAAAAATATTCTCCTTGCCAGAGACAAGTGGTGAAATTTTCTTACCATTTATATATAGTAGTAACTCCTTTCCTTGCAGTTGAAGTAAATAAGAAACTTGTAGTTCTTCACTGTAATAACTTCCTGCAAATGTGTTGAGGTCTGATGCTGTATATATAGGTAGTTCATAAGCAGTATATATCTGCGGGTCTCTTCCTGGAAACTGTATTGTCATCCTATCATCCCTAAAACTTACTTTAATTTTCGGATACTTTACTAAGCTAAACTGCCCGGATTCTATAGCTACTAGTCTATTGTTATCAAGGTAGAGGGTGTCATTTTTAATGCTGACTTTATTGCCCTTCATCAAGGTGTCGTTCCAGTAACTACCTACATAATGAGCCAATTTTTCTGGTGTGGTGACATAGTCCTCTGAGGTTTTCTGTGGCTCTATTTTGTCAACAGATGTTTTGGGTTTATCAAATAAGACATCTGCAATTTGGTTTGCGTGCTGACCCGCTTGACCATCACTTCTGTTTGTTAGAACAGCAATGGCAATATTTTCCTCTGGAAAACGCATCAATTCGGCCCTGTAACCAACAAAAGCACCACCGTGGCGCACAACAGGTTTGTCATTGTATTTGGTAATATTTAGGCCGAGCGCATAATCAAGGGTATCGCCATTATTCAATATAGCCTTAGTTTGCATTTTTTGAGTGAATTCCTGGCTACCAACAGTATGTGTGCTAAAATTATCTACCCACTTACCTAAATCTTCTATGGTTGTGAATACTCCGCCATCGCCAATCATTTCAAGCTGTGTCATACTGATTTCAAAGCCATCATCGGTAGGTGTGTAACCTGAAGCCCTGTTTGGCACAATCATGGAATTGTTATCATGAAAATGGGTGTTTTTCATTTGCAAAGGTTTGAAAATATTTTGCTCGGCAAATTCTGCTAGTGTAGTTCCCGATACTTTCAAAACGACCTGTCCCAATAGCCAATAACCACTATTGGAATATAGAAACTCATCGCCTGTGGCAAAATTGAGGTTCTTTTGTTTTACCAAAAGGTTCATTACTTCCTCATCGGTATAGAAGTCATCATCATCAAACCCTGCCAGATAAACAAGTTGCAAATAATCTCTAATACCGCTGGTATGATTAAGTAAATGACGTAGGCTGATGTCTTTTGCATAATCAGGGAATTCAGGAAAAAACTTACTCAATGGGTTATCAAGGCTCAACTGACCTTGTTCTGCAAGTAATATTATGCAGGCAGCTGTAAATTGCTTGGATGTTGAAGCAATTCTAAACACCGAATTTGTCGTATTGGCAATACCATAATCCATGTTTGCCATGCCATATCCTTTGGCATATTCTAACTTCCCTCCACGGTAAATACCTATTGCTGCTCCAGGTTCAGTAGGTTTCCAGTCGCTAAACACATTATCAACTTTTTCAGCGTATTCTGGTATTCTTTGTTGCTCTGTACAACTTATCAAAATAATTGCAAGAAGGGCGTTAAATAAGTGTTTCATCATTATACTTTTTATGTAAGCTCAAAACCGAACCCTGGTTTTTTATTGATACTTAGAATGCCATCTTTTAGTGAAAAACCTCCATTGACCAAGTCTTCTGCCAGATCAAAACTACCGTCCAAATCAAGGTATTTGGTATGAGGGCAGGCAAATGCCGCATGTATTGCAGCAGTGATGCTTACGATACTCTCGTCATTACAACCCCAAAACAGGTTAATATTAGCGGCTTTGGCGATGGTTGCAATTTCAAACGCTCCCATAAGCCCTCCACATTTCATCAATTTGATATTGTAGATACCAAAAGGTTGAGGAAGTGTAGCATATTGTATGGCACTGGTACCGTTTTTTAGGCTTTCGTCTGCGACCAGTATTTTCCTGATTTTTTCATCTACTCCAGTCAGTTCTTGTTCTTTCCCCACAGGAACAGGCTGCTCTATTACCTCTAAATTTGCTTTTTCTGTTGCTTGTACAAACTGCAGCAATTCTTTTTTCCCATATCCCTGATTGGCATCTACACGGATAATCATATCATTATGTTGTTCGTGTAGTTTTAAGATTCGTTCAATATCCAATTCAACCGATTCTCCGGTTTTTACTTTAAGCACTTTAAAACCTAACTTTTTGTATTCGGCAGCCTCTTTTAGCGTTTCCTCTACCCCCATAATACCAATAGTTACTGAGGTTGGTAACGATTTGATATGCTGTCCGTAGATTTCCACTACGGGAATGCCTAAATATTTAGCGAAAGTATCATGCAAGGCAATGTCCCAAATGGCCTGTGTACCCGGTTTATCGGGGAAAGTAGCATGAACATCTTGAATCATTTTTCTGAAATGTCGAATGTCTTTACCAATAAAGGATTGAAAGTAATCTGATTGACAATTCTGAAGTGTTTGTGCAGGTGTTTCATTAACCACTTCTTTTGCTGGATTAGCAGCTCCTATACCGGTAATTCCATTTTCGAGAGTAATAAAAAGAAAAGCACTTTCTACATCAGAAACGGTTTTATAAGCAATGCTATAAGGCTTGGTAAGTGCTAAATTTTTTGAAAAGGCTTTAATTTCTTTAATCTTCATGAACTGTTATTTTTAGCGCGGTAATAAATTTTTGAACACCTTCTTGTATAGGAATAACAACCGGTATATTTAATGAGGCTTCTAATTCGGATTGTATCGTTTTGGCTTCTTCAGAAGTAAGCCCTTCTGTATTTAAAGCCAATCCAATGACTTCGCTATTAAACTTTTTGATGATTTCTATTTCAGATTCAATAGAAGGTATTTCCCCCCATTCGGGTTCCTGATCAAAATATTTTCTTCCGGGAGCACACACCAAAATCACTTTTTTTGCATTTCCTGAAATAAGCATCTCTAAACCACAAGGACCGCTAGGGTTTCTAAGACTAGACTGACCTTCCAAAAGGATCATATCCGGTTTTTCTTTTTGCCAACAAGAAACAATCGCATGTTCCAATTCACCTGAAACAAAATCATTAAGTGTAGAATCGAAGATAAAACCATACTTACTTCCTTGCATCCAACCGGTTTGTCCGGTGTAAATCATCTCTGCTTTTATATTTTCTTCCTTACAAGCTTCCAGCATAAGTCTGGTTGTGGTACGTTTGCCCATGGCGCAGTCCATTCCTAAAACAGCAACAATAGGAACATCAATATTGAAAATTTCACCAGTCCAAAAATGCAGCTCTTTGATAGATTTTGGCTTACGGATATCTATTAACTCTACGCCATATTCTTCAGCCAGTTTTACAATATCTTGTTGTTCGCACAATAAATGATGTAACCCATTTATAATATTGATTTTATAGGTAATGGCTTTACGAATAGTTTTTAATAAGATCTCAGATAGAACTCCACCTTTGGTAGCTACTCCTACGATAAGACAATCGATATTATTTAATTGTTTTGTAGCTTCATCTATAGAACCAATAACTGGAATATTCCTCTTTTTACCGTCCAGAATTTCTCCTGCATCCGAACCTGCATGATTGTGATCTACAACGGCTAATAACTTAAAACGATCTGACCCTCTAATCAATCCATGGGTTGTTTTTGCAAAATTGGTATGTAAATCTCCTCCTGTTATTACAATCGCTGTTTTTTTCATGCTAATTAGGGTTTTAAAGCAATATTATATCCAGTTACAAATCGCAGGAATGTAGATATTTCAATAATATCTTTCCCAACGAAACGAATGGTATGCGAATCAATTCGTTTTGCTCCTGGGTAATGTTGTAAAAGTTCTACAGGACGATAGTTTTTCAGGCTAAGGTCAAGCGTTAACGGCCCTTTTAGTTTGTAAGGTTTAAACTCTTTAATTCTTTTGATGGCTGCTTTTGTTTTGTTGCCGATTACTTCATAGGCAGCATTCGGAGTAAGGGTTTTTGCCGAATGAAAGCTATTTGCCCACTTTACTACGGCACCTTCTGTATCTCCCAGCAGGTTTTGTGTTTCTTTCACAGCAATATCGTCTCCGGTAATTAGGATGATCGGAACATTGAAATGCCCAGCAATTAGTGCATTAATACCTGCCTCCGGCATTACAATATTGTTGATTTTAACAGAGGTAATATTGGCACTCGACATGGTGTGTGCTCTAACTCCTTCTTTACTATTAGTACTGGCGTGATAGCCCAAAAATATAGCTCCATCAAAAGAATCGTCAATACCTTCCATCATCCCCAACATACGTGGCCAAGATCTAACAATCATCACATCATCAGGGAGTTTCTCAATAAGAATATTCTGCCCGTTTCCATGCGAATCACTAACCAAAATCTCATCTGCTCCTGCTTCACGAGCTGCTTTTATACAAGCATTTACTTCGGCAGTCATGAACTTGCGGAAGCGCTCGTATTCAAACCCTCCGGGACCCAATTGTTCGCCTGTTACTGCTCCGACCACACCTTCCATATCGGCAGAAATGTAGATTTTTAATTTTTTGTTCTGAGCTTGCACCATAGTAGTTGTTGTTAATAAGATGATAAAAAATAGTTTTTGAATGGTTTTCATAATGTTTTAATTTATTGTGTTTTTTATCTCTGTTGAATTGTGAGGAGTGCTTCTATAGAAGTACTAATTATTTTTTTTCCCGGGTGATATGTACTTTTGGCTCTCTTTTCTACATCTTCCCGATAGTAGGCAACATCTTTAAATTGTATATCTATATAAGGTTGTACCTGATCATCAAAATGGGGCGAATCGGGGTCGCCACTTTGACCACCTGCCAGCATACTTTTGGCTTTTAGTTTATCTCCAAATTCTACTACAGCTACAAAACTGTTACCTGATGTACCGTATATACGTTTTGTGCCGTTGTATGACCTTGCCCCGAAAGAGGCTAATGCTCCCCATCTGCCTGATGCCAATCCTACCGGTGTACTTGGTTTATCATCATTAAAAGGCTGTCTAATATCTCCGTTAAGTCGTTGATATCTGTTAATTTCACCCCAGGGCGTATTCCAATTGCCGAAATCTTCTGTTAATTTGGCTATAGTTTTTTGGAAAATTGCAAGGCGTTCTTCCTCCGGTGATTCGGAACCGAAGTAGTTTATACGTTCCATATAGCTTAGTTTTTTAGGAGATTTCCCTTCTCGCGAATACATAATGCCATAATAGTGGGCTAATGACATGGCTACAGATTCTTTGGATACGGCAAAATCCCAGTTTCGCAAGACTTCGATTGGCACTTTTAATGATTTTTCAGGATTTGGGGATTGGTCATATGCCGCTACTAATCCTGGAATGAGTACTTCAAAAGCAGGTAAATAAGGGTCGTATGCCATTTCAATCAATTTGTCGAGGTTTAGTTTATCTGCTTTTTTCAGTAATCGTATAGCATGTACACCACGAAAGTTCTCACGATTTCTCGACATGTACCGAGGATAGTCTTCAACCTTTGGGCTATATTCATCGGCACTTGTAAAAGGGGTTGAGTTACAGTTTTGTATCCAACCATTAGGAGGGTTGATTACAGTGATTGCTTCATCTACTGTGTGCAACCCTTTCCAGTCGGTGGCTGGATTACTGCCATCTACAGGCTTTGTATAATCAAATTTCACGTCTCTCATAGGAATAAAATTACCATGATAGTAAGCTATATTTCCTTGTGCATCGGCATAAACGGTATTGTTGGACGAGTTGGTACGTATGTTCATCATTTCTCTGAATGCCTTATGCCCGTTTAGTTTTGTTCTGGTGAAAGACTGGGTTAGCGCCTTTACAGGGTCCCACATCATAGCTGTTGCCACCCATTTATCGTCAATTTTTTGTGTAATTGGTCCGTGATGGGTACGATACATGGTGAAGTCACGCTTTTTAATTTCTTCATTTTCTTTGTATTTAAGTGCAACTTCTAACGTTTCTACTGGTCGTAATTCATCACCATATTTATATTTTAGTCCATCCTCATTTTTTACAACAGTTTCAACAAAATCGTCTATAACATCTGTATAAGTTGAAGTATGCATCCAGCCTGTTTCTTCGTTAAATCCCTGATAAACAAAAAATTGCCCCCAAGTTACAGCACCATAAGCATTTAACCCTTCTTCACTAACTACATGTACTTCTCCTCGAAAGAAAAAGGATGTGTGTGGATTGATAAGCAACATTGTATTACCCGATTCGGTTAATTTTCCTGAGATAGCAAACCCGTTGGAACCTCTTGGTTCGTTGTCAGCGAGACGTATTAACCCATCGTTAACTTCATTTAATGAAAGCGATGGTTGTTCCTTTTCGTAAAAAGTTTTTATTGCTTTTGTAGATACGCGCTCAATATCTCCTCCTATTGATCCTTCACTAAAATACATGGGCATCCATGGTTCAAAACGAGTTAACAATCGAGGTTTTACCTCAGGATGTGTATGCAGATAATAATTAATGCCATCAGCAAAGGCATCGCATAACTCTTTAAGCCAGTCAGGACTTTTATCATAATTGGCTTTTGCTTCTTCTTCTGTCATAAATAACTTTGCCCGTAAATCGCTATATAAAGCTTCTTCTCCTTCAACTTCTGCCAATCGCCCGGTTGCCCAGATATAGTTTTGCTCTACTCTGTTAAAATCATCTTCGCATTGTGCATATAGCAAGCCGAAAACAGCATCGGCATCCGTTTTTCCATATATGTGTGGTACGCCAAAATCATCTCTGAAGATCTCTGTATTAGCAGCACGTAGCTCCCAGCGTTGTTGTTCTGTTTGTGGCTGTTTAGCACAAGAAATGATAATAAGTGTTAGTAATGATAGGTAAGTATATTTTGCAAGTGTTCGAAGTTTCATTGAATTCAGTTTTGTTGTGGTGCGTTACAAACAAATTTATTTAAGATTTTATGAAATATGACGTTCCAATTTTTTTAAGTAATGTATACCAATTTTTATCGCTAAGTATCATAAAAATTCATTTATGATAAGTGAGTCTACAAGACGAAGTTTTGTGAAGCAAGAGGGTAACACGCTACGCGATGTTACTTTTTGTTTATTTAACTGAAAATCAGTTAAATATATCCATTTTGGAATTTTGTATTTTAGTAAGTTTACATCAAAAACGAAAATTAGCCCAGTAAAACCAAGGATTCATTGTAACAATTCAAAAAAATATGGATGATTTTAATACGATTCGATTAAAGAAAAAGATCATTGAGAAATTCAAGGAATATTCAAAAAAGACTAGTCCAAGTTACTCTGAAACATTGGATTATATGATTGCATTTTTTGAAGATACTGGACTGTCTCCTTATGATACAATGCGTAATCCTATTTTGTCTTATACTAGGGCTTTAAATAAGAGAGCAAAAGCAGTAATTGACATTTTAAGAAATATTGAGAAAACTCAGTTGATACCAACTCGTGAAATGTTAGAGTCTTTATTTGAAGAAGTAGAAAAAGAAGAACCTGTATATTTTGAAAGAACTCAAGAAGAGATTGAAGCTTCTAAAACAGAAACTGAAAAATTATTAGATTCCTATGCTAAAGAATTAGATAAATATAGAAAGGAACTATATGACACAAAGAATGAATTTAGCTACCTCTTAAATAAGCTGTCTCATATCAAAAATACATTTGGAAAAAGTTATTACCGACTAGATATGTCAAAAGAAAAAATTGAAGAGTTAAAATCAAACTTTCTCTAATAGTTTTATTTAGTCCCCATAGTGAATAGCTAACGCACTCGCTTTAAGGCTCGTTTATTGCATTTTTAAAGTGATGGATTCTCCTCGCGCTAACTTAGAATTAATGGAAAGATATCAATTATACCCAGCCCCTGAATCCATCACTTTAAAAACGGATTTTCTTAATGATAAATGCTATATAGCAGATAATTGTTTCTGCTTTTTTGCTTCAAAACGTTTGAGTAAATTTTGAATATCTTCACTAATTTTGGATTCAATTACTCTAGCATAAATTTGAGTAGTAGAAAGTTTAGTATGTCCTAATAATTTAGAAACAGTTTCCATAGGAACTCCGTTAGACAACATCAAAGTAGTTGCAAACGTATGTCGAGCAACATGAAATGTTATATTCTTATGAATATCACAATCCTTAGCTATTTCTTTTAAATAAGCATTTGTCTTTTGATTAGAACAAAGCGGTAATAAGGTTTTGTTAGAAGTGTTTTTTGAAGTACTCTTATACTTATTAATAATGTCCAAGGCTTTTGGGAGAATAGGAATTTTAACTGTTTCATTGGTTTTCTCTCGTTTGGTAATTATCCAGTAATTGTTATCTATTCCTTTAGTAATTTGATTTAAGGTAAGTTCTTTTACATCTATATAAGATAGTCCTGTATAACAAGCAAAAATGAAGCAATCCTTAATCTTTTCTAATCGCTCGTTGGTATATTGAGTACTTTCTATAAGTTCTAATTCTCTTTCCGAAAGATATTGTCTATCATATTTATTAAACTTTAATTGAAATTGACTGAAAGGGTTCTTAACCATCCATTCTAATTTAATAGCGAGGTTAATCATTTTTTTAAAACGCTCTAAATGTTTCATTACTCCATTATTGGCTAAAACTAATTGTTTTTTAGAATTCTTATAGGTTCTTAAATATTGTTCAAAATCAATGATGAATCTATAGTTTAGTTGCTTTAGATAAATATCATGTACTTTTAATTTTTTAATCAAATATTTGACTAAATACTTTTCGGTAGTATAATAGTTCTTCATTGTACCATATTTCAATACAGTAACCATATTGGAGTTATGATAATCAATAAGCTCTTTTAGTGTTTTTTGATTATCATCTTTACCAAGATAGCGATCTTTTACTGTAGATGCAGAAATGATTTTATCTTCTTCTAATAACTGTTTATGGGAATCTAATAGTTTATTATAGACATAATCAAGATAGTTGTTTAGAATCCTAATTTTTGCTGAAGTTCCTCGTCCACGATTCTTATTGTTATCCCATTGTTTGAAAGATACGTTTCGTTTTAGGCTAATTTCAGAGCGTTGCTTATTAATGGTTATTCTAACATAAATAGATAATTGGTTTTTAGCATTACGAGATTTTCTTGTGAAGAAAATAATCGAAAAAGTGTTGTTTGTCTGCATGTTACACGTCTTTAGTTAAACAAATATTCTTGTAAAGACGAAAGTCAAATTGCTCTTAAAAGCTCTTTAAAATTACAATAATTTAGTGAAGAAAATGCACACCTGATTGCACACCTTTTTTATGATGTTAGATGATTTCAATTGATATCATAAAAAATAAAAAACACTGAAAACCATACAGTTAACAGTGTTTTAATATTTCCTATTTCTAGGTTCGTCGGGGTAGCGCTCTTTGAACCCGAAGAACAGCAGATGATGCTGGAAACGATGGGCGAGGATTTCAATGCACACCAGATAAACAGGATGTTTAAAGACCAGACTTATGACTTGGAAAAAGCATCGTTTGATGTTACCGATAAAAAATTGGTCCCGAAAGTTGGGTCTTGTGTGGAATGTCCTTTCAATGTAGCAAATCAAGGCAATCTGTTCGGCGAAGGAAAAATGGTCTGTACGAAAGCAGCCTGTTTTGAGACGAAGAAAAGCAAATCGTTCTTGAACCTGATTGAAAAGTCTAAGAAAGAGAATATCCTTTTAATCCCTGAAATACGACAGTATTGGGCAGATGACGAAAGCAATCAGCTCATTATATCACAATTGGAAAAAAACGGATTAAAAGTCTATCTATTGGACGATGTTGAAATTATAGAGAATCCGATTGAGCCAACAATCGAAACTATTCAGGAAGAATATCAACATTACGATTATTCTGAAGATGAATTAAAGGCCGAATTGGATGAAGCAATGCAGAATCACAATGAAGCTTTGGAAGAATACAATTCAGCGAAAGAAAATGGATTCGTCAATGGCATTTTGTTCCATCCTGAAACTTACAGGAATAAAGAAGTCTTCATAAAAATTGTTGAAAAATCGAAAGATGAATCAACAGATTATTCGGCACCATTGGCCAACAGAAAAATGGCAGATTGTACGCCTGAAGAACAAATCGTTAAAATCAACGAAAGGGAAATCCGCAAGAAGCAAATAGAGAACAACAAGCAGTTTGAAGAAGTTGTGCAGATGATTCGAGAGACGAAATACATCGATACGAAGAAGACACTTTCGGTAGATGAAATGGTGGCGTTCTCGATATCGCTATTTGAAAACAATGTGGATTATGTAGGTCGACAAAAATACTTTTCAAAATTATTGGGCAACACATCCAAGATGACCAAAGTTGAAATGGTCGAGAATTTCAAGAAGAAGTTCAAAAAGGAAATCTTTCACAAGTTAATACGGTATATGCTCACAAAGCAAGTGCATTTTGGCGAAAGCAATCACGTCAACAATCTGACGAACATTTCATTCTATAATGCGATGCAAGGGTATTACAAATCCCAGATTACCGGCATAGAAAAGGAATATGCTGAGAAAAGAAGCAAGCGTGAAACACGTTTGAAAGAGCGCATCACAGTTCTTGAAATGCAAGTTCAGGAACTCAACGAGTAGCTTTTGTTGTTTGAAGAAGGGTCGGCATTCGTGCTGGCCCTTTTTCTTTTTTATGATAGTTTTTTAAAAGATGTATTTACAAGGAAGGGGTTATCAATCAATAGTTAGCGCAAAGGTAAACTCGTAAAATACACCCATCAAAAGACTACGGCATAAAGCCAACGCAACATCCTACGCTTATTTATTCCGTTTCCTTTTGAGCTGAGATTTTAGCTTCCGTTTGGGTACTGCTCAAATATTGTTTAATCAAAATATATCATTATGCAACGAGTATCTAAAAAACCTAAAATTTCGCTACAAGAAGCTGAAAAACATTATCAGTCGAGTAGTGATAATTACAAAGTCGATAGTGGCGAAAGTCACTTGGCTTATTACAGGGATAAGCATCCCAACAATTATCAAATATTAAAAGAAAATGTTTAATCTAAATTCAAAAGCTATGTATTTACAAAATTTACAACAGGATGAAATTTTCGTACCATCAGAAATGAAATCCTTAAAAAGTCTGACACAGATGGAATCCCGACGAGGGCTCGAAAATGCCATAATCTCAAATGGCAAAATCGTAAATGTGGTCTCGAACAGTTATGGCCATATTCCGAACCAACTATTCTTCAAGAAAGCTGAAGAAATGCTGACGGATGCACAGCTGAACTTCCACAAACGCACCATCAACAAAAATGACAGGTCTTTTATTACAGACTTTATTATCGACGACAAAAGCCAGTTCACTGTTAAGAACGATAAGGACTTGATACTACCGATGCTTCGATTTAAAAACTCGTATGATGGAAGTGAAAAGACCTCTGGTCACTTCGGGTTTTATAGAGAAGTGTGCTCAAACGGTCTGCACGTGTCACAAGCAGAAATCGAGTTTTCTATAAAACACAGTAAGAACAATACACATCTTATTATGCCACGACTAAATAATCTGTTTGATAAGTTTTTAGACAACGAGTTCTACACTATTACCAAGAAATTTGATAAGATGAAGGACTTTAAAATCATCGATACTCAAGAGTTTGTGAAAGCCATTCTGGATAAAACAAAACTCTTTAGATACGAGTGTAGTGATAAAAACAGCGACCCTTCAAAAAAGTCTCGTGAAGTAATTGAGATTTTAAACTACGAAGCCTTGTTGCTCAACGAAGAACCAAACCTTTGGTTAGGTTACAATGCCTTTAATGCAGTATTGCATAATACGCTAAAAAAGAGCTTTGGTCAACAAGAACGGTTAGATAAAAAGCTGTTTGATGAAGTATATGAAATGGCTTAAAATCAAAAAGGTTTATCCAGTACCTTAAACTGGATTTTTTAATTGAATATTAATAATTTCTGTTTCTTCTTTCTCGATAACGTTCATCTCTAATCTCGGCATAGTACCCAGACATTTTATAAGATTTAGCGTGTTGGGTTTGTTTAACAAATGAAAAATTAGGATGAATAATGTATGGTGTTTTCTGATGTTGCACAATAATAGACTCAGTTTCTTCATCTTCCTTTACTGGTTCAAATTGTTTTAATTCTAATTTTTTCTGCCCTTGGAATTTTTTGGACTTTTTCACTATTTGTTCAAACTGAAAATCGGTTACTTTTTCAGTTCCATAGAGAGTTTTGTTGGCATAAAGGCACGTTAGGATATTTAAAAATTCAACACTGTGGTTATTATTGGTTAGGTTGTGAGTGGTCAAATCTGTTATTAGCTTGTCCAAAATGTAATGGAAAGATCAAGTGGTTCCAAAATATTCCGCTTTTGAGTTATTTTTTCCTAAGAGGTAAATGCTCAACTTGCAAGGTACGAATTTCAGTTCAGTATCCTCTGGTTGAAGTCTTAACTGGGATTGGTTCTTTTTTGCTAGCACCTAGTTTTAATATTGATGAGTTAATTAATCTTTTACATAACGAAGCGAAAGTGATTTAATTGAAAAGTGCTTTTAGAGTTTTTACTCTAAAATTCAATTAAAATTGTCATTCCTGTGAAAACAGGAATCTAGAAATAAAGAATTTTAAAAATTCTTTATTTTCAATCCGAAGGGAAAAAAGAAATGAATTTATAATTGTATTTTTGAATAAATTTAGTTGATGAATACCCTTCAACCGCACCAATATTATAGTGTTTTAAATCTTGCAGAGATTGCCAATCAAACTTGGAGTCAACGTGATAAAACAGAAGTGTTTTTACATCGAGTATGGATTGCTGTGAAAATAAATAATTCTCACGACGGTCATCAGTCGAGTACCAAGGGAAAGTGGCATCATATTTTGAATGCTGAACTAATTTTGCACTTCGTAGCCAAGGAAAGTAATCGAAAGTGACATCATAGCCACGCAATTTAAAAGCGTTCGATACCACCTTTTCTAATAGGCCTGATTGAGGATTGTTATGTGTGTAAGGGACCCACTCTCCGATGGCAAATCGGACAGTTTTATTATTT
>CAKZKD010000021.1 GCA_937121175.1 uncultured Flavobacteriales bacterium | reverse complement strand
GCTTTGATGTTAAGTTAAAACCCTTTATCCAACGCAGCGATGGCTCAGCTAAAGGTGATTGGGATGTTGGTATTACAATTGATGTGATGACAGTCGCCGCGAATAAAGAGATCGATACTGTGGTTTTGTTGTCTGGTGATGGAGATTTTGATTTGTTACTCAGCCATATTAACGCTGAATATGGCGTTAAAACCCAAGTGTATGGTGTACCTAATTTAACCGCTAAGTCATTGATTAATGCGGCCGATGAATACCATGAAATTAAGCAAAGCTTGCTGCTCTAATAAAATTAACACTATAAAATTATAACTATATGAAAGAATTAACATTAATACTGGGCGAAATTTCCGCGTTTATGTGGGGATTACCCTTAGTTATCTTACTTGTTGGTGGCGGGCTGTTTTTTGTATTTCATAGCCGTTTTTTACCCTACTTACACTTAAAACACGCACTGGACATTACCTTAGGTAAGTTTTCAAAAGAAGATAAGGCCAAAGGTGATTTAACCCATTTTCAAGCCTTGATGGTTGCGCTATCAGGCACGTTAGGTTTAGGTAACATAGCTGGGGTTGCTGTAGCTATTACCATTGGTGGTGCGGGGGCTATTTTTTGGATGTGGGTTACCGCCTTGGTAGGTATTGCCACTAAGTTTTATACTGCAACGTTAGCCGTAAACTATCGAGGTGTAGATCGCAGTGGGCGCATACAAGGCGGGCCTATGTATGTCATTCGTGAAGGGTTAGGGAAAAAATGGTTACCATTGGCTTGGTTATTTTGTTTAGGCGGTATGTTTGGGGCTTTGCCTATCTTTCAAATAAACCAGCTGGTACAAGTCATGCGAGACTTTATTGCCATTCCACATGGTTTAGCAACTGCCAATGATCACTTTAGTTTTGATTTAGTAACGGGCATATTCCTCTGTTGTTTAATTACTTATATTGTAATGGGCAAGCTTGAACGTTTAGCTAAAATTACCAGTAAAGTCATTCCTATGATGGTTATTTGTTATTTTTTATTTCGATACTTCCAGTAGGAACTTTCCCGCAGATAAAGAAGCTGGGACACGTCGGGCACGCCCTGACATTTGGGCTTCGAGAGAATTCACCTTTGACAATGGCACTCATGAAACCCTCAGATTTTTCAAGCCTCGTCTTTTTCTTCCTACTTGTCAGGGTGACCGGCTCTAGTGTTTCACTAGCGAGATGCACTGCTTCCACTTTTACGTCAGCCCCAAAATGCTGCTGTGCAGCTTCAGAAAGAATGGTGTATTCAATATCATCAAACTTGTCGCTACTTGACGACAATTTGCCCGTTTTGATCCTGCGGATACTGTGATTGCCATCTGGATCTAGTGTTATCTCATCAGGTAAGACGATAACCTCGCCGTCAGAAAACGAAAGTTTTAATTTTTCCGGTTTTACGAGCCGCTTACCCGTTCTAGTCTCCATTAGAAACTCGACCAGTCGGTGGCCTATCTTTCTATAGTCTTCCGCATATCCATGATCAACAGGACCTAGGCTACGCCAAGCCCGCTCATAACTATCATTTATCTCATCTATGGTTGGGTTGGATTCTGAATAGCTAGCACTAATCCAGTCAAGGACATCTCGCACAGCACTATGCATCTGCAAAAAAGCACTCTGCGTTCGCCTCCCACCCAAAGCCAGTATATGTGTGTATAGAAACCTCCGAGGACAGCGATCATATAAGCTAAGTTGAGAGTCAGTTAATGACAAACCCCCTGAGCAGTGAACTGGAACTATATGGTCTTCCTCTGGCGAAAACCGTGCCGGAGGCGAAACTTTATTTTGCTGGATATAGGATCTAACAGTATTGATATACCTTGATGGTTTTCGAACACGCCCTCCGGGCTGGATCGAGGATGCATAAAACATTAGCCGCTCTTTAGCTCTAGAGGTGCCGACAAAAAACTTACACTCTTCCTCTTCTTCGTGCCCCGCTTTGATTGTATCAATCGTCGACCGCTCAACAGAACCTTCGATCACACCGTCCGGTGGAACACACCGCGATGTGCGATTTGAACCAGGTAGTCCTGCTGTGATTAAGCCAGGCATATGTACCACGTCAAATTCAAGCCCTTTACTAGCATGAATCGTCATGAGGGTTACCACATCTTGATTCTCTGGGTCGTTTTTATCTGCGTCAGTCAAGAGTGTGATTTGCTGCAGATAACTACCCAATGATTTGTCTAATAGTTCGCCTTCATCATCAGGCGTTTCTGTAAATTCTTTAATGGCATTTAAAAGCTCTTGCACATTCTCGTAGCGAGATAAGTCTTCAACCGTTCCTTCTTTATAAAGTTCTTTTACAATACCAGTTGCTTTGCCTACTTCTTCGGCTACGTCATAAGCGTTCTTTTTTTCTAATTGTGTTCTAAAAGATTTTATCATCATTACAAAACCTTCAACCGAATTTGCGGTACGACCTGTAAATCCAAACTCACGGATTCGTTCCAGTACCTCCCAAAAAGTAATATTTTGCTCACTGGCCAGCACGGTAATTTTATCGGTTGTAGTTTTTCCAATGGCACGTGTGGGATAATTAATTATCCGTTTGATGCTTTCTTGGTCTTGTTCGTTTACAATTACCCGCAGGTAAGCCACAAAATCTTTTATTTCCTTGCGCTGATAAAATGATAAGCCGCCATAAATTCTAAGGAAGGCTTCTTTATATCCGATACAGATATATCATAAGCCACACCTATGTCTAATCCATTTTTCAATAATATTCCTGCTAAAAAAACAATAGCGTCGTCTACTCTATAGGAAACGCCACCACGGTATTTTTTATTGTACACAACATTAGTATTGATGTCATATTGTGTACTTCTAGCATCAGTTTTTACAAAAAACATTGATGTGGCTTTAGAATCTGTTCAAAAGTTGAATGCAACGGCTGTAATGGTGAATGACCATACGGCATTCAGAGTAGATTGGATGCCCTTTGGAGGGCGCGATGCATCTGGAATTGGAATGGGTGGAATTCAGTATTCTATGCACGAAATGACACGAGAAAAATTAATGGTTATCAAAAGTAAATCACTGTAAATCAAAATATATGAGCGTAAGAAAAGGTTTTGTAAAAATTTCAATTGTTGTTCCTGTAATAATTGTCGCAATTGCTGTTGTTTGGCCTCCCGTCTTGTGGAGTTTGATTCTTATTTTACCTCTAATTATTCGTGGTTATGCGGATATGGCAGATAGAAAACATGCCATAATTAGTAATTACCCGCTCCTTGGTCATATGAGATATATGTTGGAGTCTATTCGACCAGAAATTCAGCAATATTTTGTAGAAACCGATGTAGAAGGTACGCCTATAAACAGGATTTTTAGATCACTAATATATCAGCGCGCTAAAAAAGTAAACGATACAACACCTTTTGGAACCCGCATGAATGTTTATGCCGAAGGATACGAATGGATGGGACATTCAATGTACGCTGCAAAAGATGAAGCTAAGTTTAACGGTAGAGTGCTTGTTGGTGGACCCGACTGCAAGAAACCGTATTCTTCTAGTTTGTTGAATATTTCTGCTATGAGTTATGGCTCTCTGAGTAAAAATGCGGTATTGGCTTTGAATAGTGGTGCCAAGATGGGCAATTTTGCTCATAATACTGGTGAGGGCTCAATCAGTCCTTTCCATTTGGAGCCAGGAGGTGATTTGATTTGGCAAATTGGTACAGGCTATTTTGGTTGTCGGACTGAGGACGGAAAGTTTAATCCTGAAATGTTCGCCGAAAAAGCAACACAAGATAATGTCAAGATGATAGAAATAAAGCTTTCTCAAGGCGCTAAACCAGGGCACGGTGGTATTTTACCTGCTGCTAAGAATACAGAAGAAATAGCCAAAATACGAGGCGTAAAACCTCACACGGATGTGCATTCGCCTCCAACGCACTCTAGTTTTTCTTCACCAGAAGGATTATTAGAATTTGTAAAATTATTGAGAGATAAATCGGGCGGTAAACCAATTGGTTTTAAGCTGTGTGTGGGCCGAGAGGATGAGTTTATAGGGATATGTAAAGCTATGTTGGCTACTGGAATTAAACCAGATTTTATTACTGTTGACGGTGCTGAAGGCGGAACAGGAGCCGCACCAGTTGAATTCTCGAACTCACTTGGAACGCCCTTACGCGATGGGTTAGCGTTCGTCATTGATACATTAAGAGGTTATGACCTCAAGAAAGATATTAAAGTGGTTGCTTCAGGTAAAATATTGAGTGGTTTTCATATTGCTAGAGTAGTGGCTCTTGGGGCAGATATGGTGAGCAGCGCTCGGGCAATGATGTTGTCTCTGGGTTGTATTCAAGCTTTGCAGTGTAATAACAATACTTGTCCTGTTGGCGTTGCTACTCAAGACAAACAGCTGATGAAGGGTCTTGATGTAGAGGATAAAACCAATCGAGTTTTTAATTTTCATGAAGGAACCGTAAACAGTTTTAAAGAACTCATGCACGCAGCAGGAGCTAGCGAACCTTCAGAATTGAAACGAAAACACATTCACCGTAGAATTACCATGAATACAGTTGAAACCTACGATACCATCTTTCCAGATGTGAAAGTAGGGGCGTATGTATGAGGATAAATTGTAAGAGTTTAGCATGAAAAAAATGATTTTTCTAATTCAATATATTTTATAAAAATTATCGAAATAAACACCTTCTACTGTTTTAGACAGAATATAATTGGAATCCAGTTTATGGAGCATGTCCTTGTTAATGAACAATGTATCAAGTGATTCAAAATTTTCTAATTCAGCAAAGGATTCTCCGAAGTAGTCGGCATTCATCATCCAAACTGTTTTTAGATTCAAATTCGTAGAATTATCAAAAGGTAAATTATGAAAGCTAGATTTATTTGCTGTAAATTCTTCTAATAAGCACAGTTTTTTAATTGATAGTGGTAGGTTAATAATATGTGAAGCATATATACTCACGGTACGCAGTTTTTTTTGGTAAAATGTTTCTTCGGGCATAGTAGAGTCCACATTATACCAGCCAATTTCTAAGTGGATTAATGAGTCAAGATTTGCCAGTTGGGTTAAATGATGAGACCTTGCACCATTTATAATAATTTGTTTTACCTGATTCAATAAATTTATTCCTCTTCTAGTAGGCCTATTATAGGCGTTAGAAAGAGAAATGTCAATTGATTTCATATTGCTCAACTGAGCAAGTTTCTCAAAGGTGCTCTTTTTATCAATTGAATCTAGTGAAATATCCGATCGGAACTTTCCTATAGTTTTTAGTGAGTCAAAGATCTTCGGAAAGCGTTTTTCATAAGTTGAAACTCTAGGTAATTTGTTCAATTCGAGTATTGTGGAATATGACTTTTTTTCGGGACAATCAATATTAACCTTTTCAATTAGTTCAGGCTTGTAAGGTTCAAATTCTATATTGGCATTTTCCTTAAGTGAAGTAGAATCTCCAGAACAACCATGTATTGCGATACAGATACAACTTGTCAGAATTTGTATTTTCAACATATTTGGGACTTTCAATCCTCAAAGTACCATTCTATACAGAACGTGCAAAAAAATTCCCGCTTTTTCGGGTTTTTTTTTGCTCAGAAGTAAACTAATTCTTACTTCTGGAGTACTATTTTTTTTGTGGAGACCTGCTCACCGTCAATCATCCGTAGCACATACTTACCATCGTACAGCGTTTTGGTGTCAATGTACCAAATTGTAGTTCCTTGAGAAATTGTAGAAATTCTTACCACATCACCTTTCATGGAAACCAATTCTAATTGAATGGTATTCTTTACTAAACCCATTGCTTGTACGGCAATAAAGTCTTGCGCTGGATTTGGGAATACATTAAAATCGAGTTGAAGAGGAGTATTGTTATCGAAAACTGAGGTATTAGTATCGTTCTTTGATGTGTCAGCAGCAGGTGCATATACTTCAACAGTTTCCGATATGGTAGTTTCGTTTCTACGTTCCCAGTTTCCGTAAAATGTAGGACCAACAGCATAAGGGTATGCAGAATTCCAGTTTTCATCTACCGTGCAGAAATAGGCATAGATACCATTAGGATATTCTGGAGTTACACAAAACCGTCCGTTATGCTCATCTAAATGACCATTTGCGGTATTAAACTCATAATCTTCACGGTAATGACCAAGTGGATAAGTAGTATTTACCGCTGGTCCATCAGATACGTTAGAGCCATCAGCGTAATGAGTTCTAACGGAGATATTTCTGAGTTTATAGGAGGATTTAATTCTTACAATACCACCAGTACCATTTGTGTCAGCATATCCGTAGGCTCCATAAATTGGAAAACCATCATAAGCATAACCAATAAGCGGAGAATGTTTTGTAGAATCCATGGTATAAAGCCCTTCAGCGTCGTACAAATTGCAGATAGTTGATAATACGGTTTTATCCAATTTGAATGAAGAAGGGTTTTGGTGATGGTGGTAATTCCCCATTGCAGGATGTCCTTTTGAGCAATCGAATCCGTCCATTTCTGCAGGAACTGCATCTCTATTCCAAACACCATCGCCGCGTCCACCGCTTGGTCCGCCCTTGTCTGCAGCCTGTCTTAAATTGTAAGAAACGCCATCTCGGTAATCAAATAATGCAACACCGTTTATGAAAATTCCAATATTTCCTCCTGTGGTAACATCCAAAGCTCCTGTGTTTTTACTTGGGTTCAATGGGAATTTGAAAATCGCATTTTGAGCTGTTGCTAACGATCTATTTCCGTCCAAAAAAGGGCCTGTAGGGTAAGCTGGAATTCCGTTCGTATTGATATAAACAAAACTTGCAGAGTATTGCACCTTTTGAACATTCGCTAAATCGTTATCTTGAACCACTGTGCTGTTTCCTTGAACGTAATGACTACCTTTAATCGAATCGTTTTGTAACCATGAAGTAATTGCAGGATTTGTTTGTGCTTGCATTCCAAATGCTGCGATACAAAGAATAAATGCGGTGAATTTAGTTTTCATAGTATTGTCATTAAAGTATGAGTAAGACGACTCATTTTCGTAAATCCTTTGGTTTGGCAAAATTTTTCACAAGCAAAAGAATTCAAATCGAAGGGAAGAAAATAAATATTCGTCTGAATTGAAAACAAGATTGTATGAAATCACTTTTTACTCTTTCAGTAATATCAATGTTTTTAAGCTTTTGCTTAAAGGCTCAGACTGGCAACCTTCCCAATGTTTTATTGGTGATAGCAGACGATGTAGGCGTTGATATGATTAATGGTTATGGTTTTGGTGGTTTAAAACCGACAACACCAACCTTAGACAGTTTAAGAGGCGTGGGTGTGACATTCGAAAATTGTTGGTCTGCTCCAGTTTGTACACCGACTCGGGCTTCAATAATGAGTGGAAAACATGGAATTAAAACCAATGTTACCAAGGCACCCGGAAATTTGGATTTGGTGCACACCTCTTTGTTTAATTCATTGCCAGTAAGTTATTCCAGTGCGGTTGTGGGTAAATGGCATGTTTCGTTTCCGTTAGATACGGCTCACCCAACTCAGCATGGCGTCGATTACTATTCAGGAATAATGGAGGGGGCGGTCTCAAATTATCGAAATTGGGATAGACTAGAAGCAGGAGTTTCTGTGACAGATACAAATTATGTTAGCACAGTTTTTACCGACAAATCTTTAGCATGGATAAATGGGAAAACCGAACCTTGGTTGCTTTGGTTAGCGCATGTTGCCCCACATACTCCAATTCATACGCCACCTGCAAACATGTATTCCATTAATGCTGTAGGTAGTAATTACAGGAAATATGTCGCTATGATTGAATCTTTCGACTACGAGCTGAATAGAATTATTCAATCTATTCCTGATTCTGTCCTTGAAAATACGGTAATCATTGTTTTAGGTGACAATGGAACGCCCGGGAATATGCTTCAAGATTACCCTGCTGGGCACGGAAAAAATACGCTTTATGAAGGTGGAGTGCGAGTTCCCATGGTTATTGCTGGAAAAACGGTAAATAGAAAAGGCGAAAGAGAAAAAGCAATGGTTCATGTAACCGACTTGTATAGCACGATTTTAGATTTGGCGGGAGTTGAACAGGATGGAGGCCAACATAACAGTTTGAGTTTTGTTCATTTATTGAATTCATCGACAATTTCAGATGCTCCGACTCGTGACTACAACTACGTGGAGTTAGAATCTACGATTAACGGTTTTGCAATCAGAGAGAAGAGGTATAAGCTCATTCAATTTCAAGACGGAACGCAAGAGTTTTACGATTTGAGTATTGATTCGCTAGAGTTCAATAATATTATTGCCACCCTTTCTGCGGAACAAACTGAAATTAAAACCGATTTAGAAAAAGAAGCAACGGCTATTCGTTCAGATTGGTCTTGTCGTGATCACATTAAAAATGGAGATGAAAAAGAGATTGATTGCGGGGGAAGTATTTGTGAACCTTGCGAAACCAGTATTGAAGAAATATCTGATGCTAGTTGGAGTTTTTACCCTAATCCTGTAGCAGAAACCTTGATTATTGAATACTCAGCTAGAACCGAAGAAGTGATGCACATTGAAGTTTTTGCACTGAATGGAGGTTTATTATTACAAGAGGAATGGGCCCAAGAAAACTCAAAAATTGAATTAAACTTAAGTCAATTAGGGGCACAAGAATTATTAATTGTAATCAAGAATTCGAGCGGTCAGGTGGTTCAATCCAAAACTGTAGTGAAAGGAGAATAGTTTTTTAGGTGGTTATCTCCTTTTCCTCAGTCAACTGTTTTCGGTAAAGTTCAGCGTACGATGAATTTTCGTCCGCCATTAATGAGGCGTGATTTCCTTGCTCCAATATTTTACCATCATCCAACACGAATATTTTATCACAATGGGCAACAGAACTAACTCTATGTGAGATAATTAGAGTCGTCTTATCCTTCATTACCTTGGTAAGGTTATTAATTATTCCTTTTTCGGTTTCTGTATCAACAGCAGATAAACAATCGTCGAAAATTAAAATCTTCGGTTTGCCAACAATTGCTCTGGCAATAGAGATGCGCTGCTTTTGGCCGCCTGAAATAGTAATTCCACGTTCTCCTAATTTGGTGTCAAATCCTTTCGGAAATTTTAGAATGTTGTCATAGATTTCAGCGTTTTTGGCTGCGGTTTCAACTTCGTCTCTGCTAATTTCAGTTTGCGTTCCAAATGCAATGTTTTCAGCTATAGTTTCAGAAAATAGAAAGACATCTTGCGGCACATAACCAACCGATTTTCGCAGCTCATCAAGGTTTATGTTTTGGATGCTTTTGTTGTCAATTTTTACCTCGCCAGAACTGGTATCGTATAGTCTGCTTATCAAACTGGCCAGAGTGGATTTTCCGGAACCTGTTCTACCCAATATGGCTACGGATTCTCCTTGATTTATTTTGAGAGAAATATTTTTGAGTGCTTCAATGCCCGAATCGGGATAAGTAAAGGACACATTTTTGAACTCAATATTTCCTTTAATTGCAGTTTTTTCAGAAGTAGGATTAGTGATACTTGCTTTGGTATCCATAAACTCATTAATACGCTGTTGGGACGCTGCTGCTCGTTGTACCAAAGAAGTAACCCAACCCAAACTTGCAACTGGCCACGTCAGCATATTCACGTAAATTACAAATTCGGCAATATTTCCCATCGATATTTTGCCTTCAATAGCCAATCGACCACCGATAAACACGGTTAGAATTGTACTTAGACCAATTAACAAGGTCATAAGTGGCATAAAGACCGCGTTTACTTTAACCAAGTCCAAGTTTTTGTTTTTGTAATCTTCCAACTCGTTATCGAAAAATAAAGCTTTGTCTTTCTGTTGATTATAGGCTTTAATGACTCTAATACCTGAAAAAGCCTCTTGAACGAAAGTGCTAAGAGCAGAAAGCTGCCGTTGAATAATCTCGCTTTTTTTATTGATGATGTTACTCACATAGTAAATCCCAACAGAAAGCAGTGGGAGTGGAGTGAGTACATAAATGGTTAGTTCTAAACTCACGTTGAGCATGGCGCTAATTACCATGGTGAATAGTACCACCAAGTTGATGGTGTACATAATTGCTGGCCCAAAATACATGCGTACTTTGCTGACATCATCGCTAATGCGATTCATCAAATCACCCGTGTTGTTCTTTCGATAAAAACCTAATTCTAAGCGCTGGTACTGCTCGAATATGGCATTCTTCATGTCATATTCAATCAACCGCGACATTACGATAATAGTCATACGAGTCGTAAATAAGAAAAAGCCTTTCAGCAATGCAAAACCTAGAACAAGTGTAGCAAAATAGAGCAGTTGATCAGTAAGTGCTTCATAAATAAATGAGCTTTCAGAAGGATCTAGAGTTTCTTTATATTTTGTAGTTGCTTCTAATACGGTATCGAAAGCCTCTCGAATAATTTGCACAGGATAGATTGCAAAAAGGTTGGAAATAGACACAAACAAAATTCCTAAAAACAAACGCCAACGGTACTTCCAGAAGTATTTGTTAAGAGAGAAAAGAGCTTTCATTAGAGGTGAATATCGCTTTTGTGGGTAAGGAATTTAACTACATTTGCCGCGCCCAAACAGGCGGCAAATGTAGGCAGATTAGCAATTCTGCTTTAGTTAAAAGTTATTAGAAATGGAAAACTCTACTATAGAATCTAATGTGCTAGAGCACATGATGCTTAAGGAACACGAACAAGTTGTTTTTTGCACCGATAAATCAACAGGATTAAAAGCAATTATTGCAATTCACGACACTACTTTAGGTCCTGCGCTTGGAGGTACTCGAATGTGGCAATACGAAAACGAAGCACTCGCTTTGAATGATGTATTGCGATTGTCTAGAGGAATGTCGTACAAAGCAGCCATCAGCGGACTGAATTTGGGAGGTGGTAAGGCAGTAATCATTGGCGACTCCAGAACTCAAAAGAACGAAGCCTTAATGCGACGTTTTGGGAAGTTTGTCGATAGTCTTGATGGAAAGTACATTACGGCCGAAGATGTTGGAATGTCTCCGATTGATATGGAGTACATTCATGATGAAACAGACCACGTTGCTGGTCTTCCACAATCTTTAGGAGGTGGTGGAGACCCTTCTCCTGTTACTGCTTATGGAGTTTACATGGGCATGAAAGCATCTGCTAAAAAGATGTACGGAAACGATAACCTTAGTGGAAAGAGAATCATTGTTCAAGGCGCTGGTCACGTTGGTCAGTATTTGATTGAATATTTGGTTAAAGAAGGCGCTAAAGTAGGCGTCTCGGACATTTTTGCTGATAAATTAAATGAGGTAAAAACCAAATTTGAATCGGTGGATATTGTTGATCCAAATGGAATTTACGATGAGCCAATGGATATATACGCCCCATGTGCGTTGGGTGCAACCATTAATGACGAAACACTTCCGAAATTGAAATGTGCAATTATTGCTGGCGCTGCAAATAACCAACTGGCCAATGAGGCCAAACACGGTCAAATTGTTTTGGACAAGGGCTTGATTTACGCACCCGATTTTCTAATTAACGCAGGTGGTCTTATCAATTGCTATTCGGAATTAGAAGGATATAATAGGGACAGGGCAATGAGTAAAACGGAAGAAATTTACACTACCACAATGAATATTTTGGTGCGTGCCGAGGATAATAATATTCCAACATACAAAGCTGCTAATGAAATGGCTGAGCAACGTATAGCTGCAATTGGTAACATTAATAAAGTACTTTAGTAAAAGTTCTATTGGTATAATATGCTGAATCGTAGATATTTAAGAGTAAAAATTTTACAAGCCCTTTACGCTTGGAAACAGCAAGATGCCGATGATTTGCCGAAGGCGGAGCGCGAATTGCAAAAGTCCACCAATCAAGTTCATGATTTGTATTTCAGCATGTTGTTATTGGTGGAAGAAGTTTTTACTTCTGCCCAAAACTTGATTGAGACTAAGCGTGAAAAAATCTTGGCCACGGAAGAAGACTTGAACCCAAACCTTCATTTTGTAGAAAACAAGGCGCTAAAGAAAATTACTGAAAACGTAGAATACCGTCGCGGAATTGAAACCCGAAAATTAACTTGGGATATTGATTCTGATAATGTTCGAAAACTCTTTCGTCAGATTGAGGCGAGTTCTATGTATAAGTCCTACATGGAAAAAGAGGAAGATACATTCAAAAACGACAAGGCATTTATAATTAAAATGTACGAGCGCTTCTTCGTCGATAATGAAGTTTTTGAGCAGCTTCTGGAAGAGCAAAACATGTACTGGGCAATTGATTTGGAAATAGTAAATATTGCTATTGTCAAGACTTTTCAACGTTTGAAAGAACGTTTTACCCAAACTGACCATGTGCTTGCAGATCTATTTAAAGATAGAGAAGAAGATTTAAAGTTCATGAAGGAGTTGATGCGCAAAAGCATCAAATTTGATGAAGATTATAACAGCCTGGTAGAAAAGCAAATTAGCAACTGGGATATAGATCGTTTGGCTCAAATTGACATTATTCTTCTAAAAATGGCCATGTGTGAATTCGAGCATTTTCCTGGTATTCCAGTGAAGGTTTCTATGAACGAATACATCGATTTAAGTAAGAATTTTAGCACTCCAAGAAGTAAGGGTTTCATTAATGGAGTACTGGATAAGATTGTCGCAAAATGGAAAGATGAAGGTCGAATTGCTAAAACAGGAAGAGGCTTAATCGAATAAGATGAAAACGACTATTTTAAATCGAAGTAATTCTGTTGTAAGTGCATTTCTTGGCGAATTAAGAGATGTTGCAATTCAGCAAGATTCCATGCGATTTAGAAAGAACATTGAGCGAGTAGGTTGGTGTTTAGCAATTGAAGCTTCAAAAGAAATGCTTTTTGTTCCTACTGAAGTGCAAACTCCTTTAGAGAAAGCAACCGAAAACCAAATTTCAGAACAATTGGTGGTAGCGAGTGTTCTTCGCGCCGGAATGCCATTGCACAATGGTGTACTTGAAGTTTTTGATAGAGCCGAAAATGCGTTTGTTTCAGCATTCAGAGTCGAAAACGAAGATGGTTCGCTTGACTTTAAAATAGAATACAATGCCTCTCCGAACATAGAAGGAAAGACGTTGTTGCTCTGCGATCCAATGTTAGCAACTGGAAATTCAATGTTATTGGCTTATAAAGCTTTATTAAAACATGGAAAACCAAAACGCGTAGTTATTCTTTCTGTTATAGGAAGTGTCCAAGGAGTGCAATTCGTGAAAGAAAATTTCCCGGAAAATACTGAATTGTTCATTGCGGCGGTTGATTCCATTTTAAACGATCAATCATACATTGTTCCGGGTCTTGGAGATGCTGGCGACTTGTGCTACGGTGCTAAAGAATAATGACCAAACAATCGTTTACAGCATTAATTCAAACTAGCGAAAAGTGGAAAAACTCTGCTTTCGTTGAAGTTCCATTTGATGTAAAATCTGTTTTTAATTCTGGCAGACCAAAAGTAAAAGCAGTTTTTGATGGGCAAGTTAGCTACAGAGGAACTTTGGCCAAAATGGGAACTTCTTATCACATTATAATTCTCACGAAAGATGTGAGGAAAAGCTTAGAAAAAGAAGTAGGGGAGAGTGTCGATATTTCTTTAGAATTCGATACTGAAGAGCGAAAAATTCAACTTGGCGAAGAATTAAAGCAAATGTTTCTTGATGTTCCGCAAGCCAAATTGAACTTTGATAAACTGAGCTACACACGCCGAAAGGAATATGCTAGTTTTATTGCATCCGCGGTTAAAGAGGAAACGAGAAAAAAACGATTGCAAAAGGTAAAACTTGAATTGCTGGGTTAAATAGAAGGAGATGAAAAAAAATCTACAAGTTTGGTTGATTTTAATAGTAGCATTAGCTGTAAGCTGCGAAGAAGCTGGTGATTCCGATGGATACTATTTCGAAGACGAGTATGAAGAAGAATACGGTGAGGGTGAATATTTAGAATCGGAAACGCCTACCAAGACTGATGCCGAAATCTTTGAGGATGCTGGATTTAAGGCAAAAGCATCCGAGGTGTTACCTGAAGATATAGAAGAAAAAGGGGTGACCGAAGTTCAAGATCAAGAGTTCAACCCTAATTCAGTAACTGATTTGATAAGTACTGTTTTGACCGATGGAAAATTAGATACGCAAAAAGTTGTAGCTAGTATTTTTAATAACTTAAAATACATTAGCAAACAACCTGTGGGCATTGGATTTGCTTGTGAATACTATGGTTATTTTACCACTAATTTATTGATTCCAATGCAGGAAAATGAGCATTTTGTTTCTATGTATCTTCCAAGGAAAGTTGGTCAAAAGAAGTATCATTTTATACTTATGAATTTTAAAGGGGCTATCAGTTGTAAGCGTTATGCAGTGAATTGCTCAAGGTCAACAATGAGCTATGCCGAATTATTTGTTTTCTTGCCAGAAGAGCCAGAGCAACGAACCCAGTGCGGAATGATAATCGCAATTGCAGATGAATATTTAAAAGACATAAAAACTCGATTAAATATTAATTATAGAATTGGGGAGGAAGAGGCTGCTACTTCCCTGTTTGGAAATGCTCAATACTTTCTTGAAAAATCTATCCCCGCAAAGAGCTAATTAGGAAATTACCCCGGAGCCAATCAACTCTTCACTTTGGTACCAAGCCACAAATTGTCCAGGAGTAATGCCCCAAGTCGATATGTTGAAAACGACATAAAGGCCTTTTTCCATTCTAGTTAAAGTTGCTTTTGACAGTGGTTGACGATATCGAATTCTTACGTCAAATTCCATCGATTCTCCAATACCTATTTCAAGATCGGGTCTAACCCAATGAACATCGTTTGTAGGTACAAACAACCCTTTTCGTAATAAGGCTGGAAAGTCGTGTCCTTGTCCGGTGTAAACTATGTTTTTTTGTGTGTCTGTATGGACAACAAATAGTGGTTCGGGTGTTCCGCCAATTGCTAATCCTTTGCGTTGGCCTACTGTAAAATAGTGCGCTCCACTGTGTGTACCTACCTGTTTGCCCATCTCGGGAGAGAATGAATATGGAGCGGTAATCCTTTCCAAATTGGACGCTGTATCCAATTGCTTTTCAAATTCTGTATTTGTCGCTTCAACCTCAATTACAGTTCCTTTTTTAGGTTTAAGTTGTTGCTGTAAAAAATCAGGGAGTCGTACTTTTCCGATAAAGCAAAGACCTTGCGAATCTTTTTTATTTGCTGTTACTAATCCAGCTTGTTCGGCCATTTTTCGCACATCAGGTTTTTCCATTTCTCCAATTGGAAATAATGCCTTAGAAAGTTGCTCTTGGTTCACTTGACACAAGAAGTAACTTTGATCTTTATTTCCATCTTTTCCAGCGAGCAGCCGATAGGTTTCTTTTCCATCAACTTTAATGGTCTCTTTTCTGCAATAATGGCCTGTAGCAACATAATCAGCTCCTAATTGCATGGCAGCCTTAAGAAACACGTCAAATTTTATTTCACGATTACAAAGCACATCAGGGTTAGGAGTTCGGCCGGCTTCATATTCCCGAAACATATAATCTACGATTCGCTCCTTGTATTCTTTGCTCAAGTCAATCGTTTGAATAGGTATGCCCAGTTGGTCAGCTACCAATTGCGCATCGGTGCTGTCCTCAATCCAAGGACAATCGTCCGAAATGGTTACAGAAGTGTCGTGCCAGTTCTTCATAAAAAGTCCAATAACCTCGAACCCTTCGTTTAACAATTTAAGCGCAGCAACACTCGAATCTACGCCACCACTCATACCTACAACAACTCTTTTCACGCTGCAAAAGTAAGTGAGATAAGTGTGGTAAATAGGTGAATTAATGCAAATAAAAATTCAAGGTGAAGGCCTTGATGCTTCGATAAGAAAGTTTAGTTTAGCCGCATTTGTAAACAACTATGAGACGCACTTTCTTCTTCTTGCTTTGGATATTTATTGGAATTCAGTTTATTAGATCGGATTACGATTTACCTGAATCAGACCCTAAAAATGATTTAATAGCGGTGATGAATCCTCCTCAAGAAGTTGCCAATATTCTCAAAACCTCTTGCTACGATTGCCATTCGAATGAAACAGTTTATCCATGGTACGCCCAGGTTGCACCGTTTAGCTGGTGGACAACTCACCATGTTGTAGAGGCACGAAGGCATTTTAATTTCTCGAAATGGAATGAAATGTCTGAAAAGAAATTGGAGAAATTTGCAGAAGAGGCCGAATATGAAATAAACGAAGGAGAAATGCCGTTACCACCTTATACTTGGGTTCATTCTGGGGCTGAAATAACTGAAGCTGAGAAAGCCATTCTTTTTGAGTGGTTGAATGAAGTTGGGTATTAAATAGCATTTCGATTGAATAGTAAAAATCTACTTTTCTTAACTACGCAACTTCCTGCACCAGCAATAAGTGGGGGGGTAATAAAGACAGCAAAGTTGGTCGAACATCTTAGCCAAGAGTATAATTTATTCTTGGGTTGTTTACTAAAAGATGAAGACAATTTCAATGTAGTAAATTATCAAAAAACAGTTCGAATTGCTGGTTTTTTTTCAGAGGAGCTAACTATTAATAGGTCACCATTAAGCTTTCTGAAAAGCGTTATCGCTAACAAAACATTAAATGAATTTCGCAATTTTAGTGCTTTTTTTAGTGTTAAGGTTGAAGAAGTTTCTCAGCAGTGTGATTTAATATTTATCGATCATTTCGAAATGTTCCAGTATGTTCCATCCACATTTAAAGGAAAGGTAGTTTTTCATGAACATAATGCGGAGTGGGTGTTGTGGAAGCGATTTGCAGAAATTGCAACTAATCCGATAAAAAAAGCGGTACTAAATTTTGAATCCAATAGAATTAAGAAGAAGGAAATCGAAGCCATCACAGTATCGAACCTCACTTTTGCATCACCAAATGATAGGGCCGTCTTTCTTAAATGTGGAATAAAAAACTCAGCCATTGAAGAAACCTATCATTTAGGCAATGACAATATGCTGGATTTACCCGAGTTAGAATTTGACAAATTGCCTGATAATTTAGTGTTCGTTGGAACATTGAGTTGGGAGGCCAACGTGGATGGTCTTATTTATTTCATGGAAGAAATTCTACCAAAAGTAATTGAGGTAAAACCAATGTTGAAGTTTATAATTGCCGGTAAAAATCCACCTGATAGATTAATCGAGATTTCTAAACGGTTTTCTTCAACAATAGAGTTCACGGGTTTCCTTGAACACTTAGAAGAAGTTTTTACCCTTGGAAAAGTGTTTGTTCTTCCGCTGCGCTTTGGTAGCGGAATGAAGGTGAAATTTCTTGATGCATTGTATCGGGGTATGCCAGTCGTTTCTTCGACAATCGGATCCGAGGGGATAGATGTTGTAAATCATAAACATGCTGAAATCACTGATAATTCCAGCGAATTTGCGCAATCAATTCTTGATTTATTAGCTAGTAAGTTAGCCTGGGAGGAAATGAGTAGGGCACAAAAAAAACTTGCCAAGCAAAAATATACTTGGCAAGCTCATTTAAAATCTATTTCTGAAGGATTGAATTCTATTCAATAACCAACATTTGTCTAGCTGAATTTCCTTCAGTAAAGGTAACTTCAACGATATAAGTTCCCGCTGAAATTTGGTTCAATTCAATAGTGTTAAAGCCGCTATTATTAAGTTCGGTTACCAAAATTGTTTTGCCCGATAGATCAATAATGCTTATGCTGTTTACATTTTCTCCTTCTATATTAATTTCATGATTAGCCGGATTTGGATAGATAGAATAGCGCGCATTTTCATTAACGACAGAAATTCCTACCAAAGACTTATCAAAATCAAATTCTTCTGAGATAGCACTTTCACATCCTGCTACTACAATGGAGACTCTATATTTTCCAGTGCGGAGAGGCTTGTAGATTTGCTTAGTTTCTCCAAACACAGCGCCGTCTTTATCGTACCATTGGTAGCTATCACCTGTGCTTGCCTCCAATTCACTCCCGTTTTGAGTAACAGAAGGAGTAGCAGGAGCCGCTTTTACATTAAAGGTATCAATAGCGCTATTTTTGCAGCCAGTGGTTGGGTCAATGAAATTGTAGGTAATAGGGAAAGCACCAACACCACTGGTAATCGGTTCAAAGTTGAATCCAACCACTCCGGTGCCAGAAAAACCACCTCCCAGTGGGCTATTTCCATTTCCATTTAAATTAAAAGGTGCAGCGCCTTCACAAACTGAATTGTTCGGGAATATTAATCTTACAGAAGGTAAAGCATTTACGGTAATCGATTCAGAAGAAGAATCTGTGCAATTGTTTGCATCGGTTACTACATACGAAACAGAATGTGTTCCCACACCATAAACTGAAGGGTCAAAACTAGTAGCTGAAGTACCGTTAATACTGTAAACGCCGCCTGAAGGAGTTCCAGAACTCAACGAAAAGACTGCGGTGTCTTCACAAATAGAATTAAACGGGGTAATGGAAACACTAGGCAAGGCATGTACTTTTAAAATTGTGGAAGCTGTATCGGCGCAACCGTTTTGATCAGCATACCTGTACACAATTTTATGATTTCCTGCACCGGCGTTGCTGGACATAAAGAAATATCCAGAAACAAAAGGATTGTCATAAGTTCCACCTAGCGGCATCCCTCCAGAAAGTTGAGTTAATGAGTTCGTAATGCAAATAGGAGATATTGAAGCCATTGAAACTACTGGTTTTTGGCCAACAGTTAATCGAAACGAATTAGTGGTATCCGCGCAACCATTAAAACTCATTGTTAGAAAATAGGTTCCAGCTTGTCGAATCATCAAGCTATTCATGGTGTCGTTAGTCAACGCTTGACCGTCTTTGAACCATTGATAAGCAAATCCGCTGGTCGCTGTTTTTAGTTCAACAGAATCTCCAATGCAAATGCCTCCGACTGTATCTGGATGGATTTCTTTATTAGAGGAAAATGCCAAAATAAATTCTGAGCGAGTAACACCAGTCAAGCTCATATTGGTGGCGGTTTGTGTCGCCGAACTTGGAGTCCAAGATGTAATACTATTGTTTGTACGAGACGCCAAATCAACAAAACAAGAATTGTTTGAAGCATAAAAAGTATTATTTACATGGTTGTACAATAGATTTCCACTTGGATTTGTTCCGCCAACAAAATAAACCCCCCAATAACGTGTAGTATCAATGGCACTTGAAGAGCCTGTGAGGGTAGTGGTGTTTGGCTTTTGGTCAACACGATAAAGATGAACTGCATTTGGCGTACCTGTAATATTTGAAATTACTACGGAGTCTCCGTCAGGATGCGCTATTGAAATTGTTGTGGGAGTAGTGTAATCGGTTACACTAGCATTGCCAATTGGTGCTGAGGAAGTGACTTTTAGAGGAGTGCTTACATATGTTCCGGTATGATTGTTATTTGAAAAGTCCGTTAAATTATTTCCAGCTCCATCCATTTTCCAATAGCCTTCTATGGCTGTCACATTTGGATGATTTCCGTCTATTCCTTTGCACATGTAATCTCTGATTGTAGCTTCTGAAAGTGCAGCTTTAAATACGCTCATTTCATCGAGTTGACCGTCAAGAATTCTATCGTTTCCATAGTTTCTTCCAATCGAAAATGTTGAGTTAGAAGTAATATTTCCAGTTTGAGCTCTACTTGCATCTAATAGCCCATTCACAAATATTTTCATCGTAGCTCCATCATAAGTGGCCGCAATATGATGCCATTTTCCAGCTGTCAAACTAATGTTTCCATCAAGTTTTCTTGGGGTTCCTGATATTTGAATAATAAATTGAACTTTTTCAGCAGCCAATCCAGCATCACCCAATCTGAGCATAGCTTGTGAAGTACCAGCCTCGGTTCCCATAATTGAAGAAATAAATGGAAATGTCGTTTTAAAGGCATCCACCTTTACCCATGCTTGCATAGTTAATGCATTACCACCCAAATTAATTGTCCCACAATTTGCGTAATTCGATGTGCCATTTAATTCGAGGGCATTTCCCGAACCTTGCCCCTTAATACTTGTTGCAAATAATACCAACGGAATGAGGAGGAAATAATAAATTGTTTTCATTGAAGTCGTTTTTAGTTATACTGCGAAAATACCCATACTATATTTGCGAACCTAATTATTCTCCTTGATAGATAAATTCAACAACGAGCTTACTGAATTGCCTTTTGAAAATTGTTGCGTCTGTGATGTGAATTTTCAAGAAAGTGGAACGCAGTATTTGGTCGAAAAGAGTATAAAACGAGTTTCCGAGTCGGTAAGCTATTCAATATATGAATATGCAATTTGCTGGAATTGTGCTCAGGCTTTTCAGCAAAAAATTAGTGTTGAGTCCAATGCGGCAATTGAACTTTATTTTTTCAATCAACTGCAAAATAAAGAACCGAAAGAATTTGATGAATTGATAGACCCAATAGAGGAGGCTTTATCCGCCTGTTTGGTGAAAGGAACTTCGGTTGAAGAGATGAATGAATACGTGATGTGTGCCGTGTTCAGAAATGGTAATTTTTCCTTTGGCGCAATGCCTTATGTTTTGAGTATGGAGGTATTGGAAGAATTATCAGAACAACTTTCAGCAGAGACCAAAGATGAAATGGATGACTTTAGAAAAACCTATTTGGGAGGGCCGCCTGAATTAGAAGAACTCCTTAAAGGTAAACCTGTTGTGTTTCTTTAAAATGTTGAATTGTGAATGTTGAATTTTTAATTTATCAGGACTGATAATTAAAAATTAAAAACTAAAAATTTTAAACCTCGACAGCCCCATTATACAGAGCTGCTCTTTGCTCCACAAAACGCTCATCCGAGCTGTACTCATCGTAAGTCATTTCTTTATCGATATAGCCGTTTGGTCCTATTTCGATAATTCTATTGGCAACCGTTTGTGTGAACGTATGGTCATGGGATGTAAACAAAACTGTTCCAGGAAAATCTTGCAAAGCATTGTTTAATGCCTGAATAGACTCTAAGTCCAAGTGATTTGTTGGCTCATCTAATATGAGCAGGTTGCCTTGCGCTAACATCATTCTAGACAACATGCAACGCACTTTTTCACCTCCAGAAAGCACATTCACACCTTTCAACGATTCTTCTCCAGTAAACAACATTTTGCCTAAGAACCCTCTAATATAAACGTCGTCTTTTTCACCAGGAGAGTATTCCCTCAACCAATCAATCAGACTGTCTTTAGTTTTAAAGAATTCTTCGTTTTCGTTAGGTAGGTAGCCAGTGGTTATAGTTTGTCCATATCGGTGTTCTCCAGAACTGGCTTTTGCTTCGTCAACCAAAATTTGAAACAAAGTAGTAACCGATAGCCCATTTTTAGAAAGAATGGCCACTTTATCTCCCTTGTTCAATTGAAACGAAAGTTTAGCGAAAAGTACTTCTTCTCCACGTTTTGCAGATAATTGGTCCAATTCCAAAATTTGGTTTCCTGCTTCTCTTAATTGCGTGAATATGATAGCAGGATATTTTCTACTACTTGGCTGAATTTCGTCTAGGTTGATTTTATCTAATAGCTTTTTACGACTTGTTGCTTGCTTACTTTTAGACGCATTAGCACTAAACCGCTGAATAAATTCTTGGAGTTCCTTTTTCTTGGCTTCGGCCTTTTTATTTGCAGAAGAACGTTGTTGCAATGCCAATTGACTGGACTGGTACCAGAAGGTATAATTACCCGTAAAAGTGCTCAATTTCTTAAAATCAATATCTACGATGTTCGTACATACGGTATCCAAAAAGTGCCTATCGTGCGAAACTACAATTACGGTATTTCTGAAATCCAGTAAGAAATCTTCTAACCAACCAATGGTTTTTAGATCCAAGTCGTTGGTGGGCTCATCCAATATCAACACATCAGGATTACCAAATAATGCTTGAGCAAGAAGGATTCGTACTTTTTCGTTACCACTTAAATCCTTCAATAAGGTATAGTGCTGACTTTCGTCAATACCTAAACCCGATAGGAGAGAGGCAGCATCACTTTCAGCATTCCAACCGTCCATTTCGGCAAACTCTGCTTCAAGCTCTGAGGCACGCATTCCGTCTGCTTCAGAAAAATCTGGCTTAGCATAAATAGCATCTTTTTCCTCCATTATTTTCCAAAGCTCACTATGACCTTGCATTACGGTATGCAAAGCAGAAGTTTCGTTAAACTCAGAATGATTTTGTTTGAGTACAGCCAAACGTTTTCCAGGTTCCAAATGAACTTGGCCGGTATTAGGACTTATTTCACCCGTTAAAATCTTTAAGAAAGTCGATTTCCCAGCACCGTTTGCGCCAATAACACCATAGCAGCTGTCGCCATGAAATTTGATGTTTACATCATCAAATAGAACTCTTTTTCCGAACTGTAACGATACGTTTTGTGCTTCTAACATACTTCAATATTTGGGGCTGCAAAAGTATTGGTTTTTTTAGGGTTAGTGTACGTTATAAGGAATTGATTTTCTCCTGATTAAAAAGCATTTGTATCTTTGAGCAATGAGATTTTTTGCCCTATTACTGGCTATTGTATTGCACGCTGAATTATCATTTGCTCAGAGTTTTTTTCTAAACAAAGGCACCATAACCGAAAAACAGGCAACCATTGACATATTAAGACTTAATCAAAGTTCAATTTTTGATAGTTCCAATGCAGTTATTTCAATAAGTGAAAACCAAGCTAATCAACTGATTATTTCCAATTCTTTCCAAAGGAATTTGACTTTTCAGATATATAAAACTGATGATTTAATCTTAAGTGAACTTTTAAAAACAGGTGCATCAAAAACAATTGAGATTCCATCTTTAACAAAAGGTGTTTATCGTTATCAGTTGAAGAACGGAATTGAAGCTCAATCAGGAGTGAAAGGATTACTGTTGGTAGGTGTAAAAGTAGATTTCGTATGGCGAATTAAGGAACTTGATATGGATTATGCAAAAGCATTTTTGGATGATAAATTATCTAATACGGACTATTTTCCAGAGCGGTTTTCTATCAATGGCTTTATATATCCCCAAACTATGCAGGATGTAAAAACGAAAGTCAACTGTAAGGTTGGAGATACGGTGGATATTCTGATTTTTAATGCAGGCTATATGCCACACAGTATGCACGTTCACGGTTATCACGTTTTAATAACTGAATCAGATTCGAATCCTAATCAAACTGGATGGTCTAAAGATACTTTTCCGGTTCAGAAAGATCGATATTGTTTTATAAGACTGATTCCAGATAAACCCGGTAAATATCCAGTTCACGACCATTACATGGGTAGTGTAACGGTTGAAGGAAATTATCCAGGTGGGATGATCACCATGTTAGATGTTTCAAATTAATTCTATTGAATTTTTATAAAATCATAGTTCTCTTTGCGGTTTTTGGAGTAAATCAAGTGTTTGCTCAAAAAAAAGTGTTCAGCTTTTCTGCAACAATGAACACTATTGGTGTGCTAGAAGATGCTAATGGTCAGCCGGATTCTATGTTGAACTGGACATTTGGTTATTTCAACACTGAGATTGACAAACAACACGACGTTCCAGGGCCTTTAGTAGAAGTTAATTTAGGTGATACCGTGGTTATTGAGTTTTATAACCCGAGTCCCGAAGGTCACACCATACATTTACACGGATTAGACGTTGATCAGAGAAATGATGGCGTACCGAGTACAAGCTTTTTTGTTTTGACAGGAGATACAGCTAGCTACGAATTCATAGCGACTAAGGCAGGAACGTTTATGTACCATTGCCATGTTACAACACCATTGCACTTTCAGATGGGTATGTATGGAGCGCTGATTGTAAAAAACGGTAACTCAACTTACAATAATTACGGTAAATTCAATAATGAACATTTATTGTTTCTCTCCGAATTTGACCGGCGATATCATGCAATGGATATAACCGGAATTGATTTAAGAGATATGCGATTAGATTATATTCTGGTCAATGGAAAAACCCATGGGCAAATTTACCGAGATTCTAATGAAGTACTCTCCTTAAAGCCAGGAGATACTTGTTTGTTGAGGGTAGTTAATGCAACGTACTCCATCAATAGATTGACAATTCCGAACGAAATTAACTGTAAAATAATTGGCTCTGATGGCAGGAAAATTCCAGCCGATATTGTAACAAACACAATTGACGTTTATCCAGGTGAGCGTTACGGTTTGTTACTGACAACTGCCAATGTGATTGATAGTGCAGCAATTGAAATTTGCTATTTGAATATGCGTACTCAAAAAGGAACCAAAACTGAATATATACCTATAAATGAGTACGCATTTGTTGCTCCTCCCGAAAAAAAGAACATAGAAGATAATGATACTGTAAAGACCGATATAACAAGTAGAATCGGGATAAAGCCACTATTGGTTTATCCTAATCCGACCATGCGATTTATAATTATAGAGGATTTTGAACAGGAAACTAAATTTTCCATTCTTGATTTGAATGGTAAATGTTGGTTAAAAGGGGAATTAGGAAAAAGTAAGCGACTTGATTTGGGGGCCCTCCCTGATGGGATTTATATTTTGTCCACATCACATCAAAACACATTGATATTAAAGGAATAGTTTTGCAATCTCAAAAAAAACATAAAATGACTAAAGCAGAAATCGTAACAGAAAAAGGAACAATGAAAGTGGAGTTTTATGATAATGACGCGCCTAACACGGTAGCTAATTTTGTAAAACTGAGTAAAGAAGGTTACTACGATGGTTTGAACTTTCATAGAGTTCTTCCAGATTTTGTTATTCAAGGTGGTTGCCCAAATGGAACAGGTGCAGGTGGCCCTGGTTATGAAATTGATTGTGAACTTACAGGTGACAACCAGTATCATGACAGAGGCGTATTGAGTATGGCTCATGCTGGCAGAAACACAGGTGGTTCTCAATTCTTTATTTGTCACAGTAGAAACAATACCTCTCACTTAGACAGAAATCACACCTGTTTTGGTAAAGTAGTTGATGGACTTGATGTTATTGATGCCATTAGAGAAGGAGACAAAATTGAAAAAATTACGATACAAGATGCATAAGCTTATACTTTGTTTAGGATTTGTTTGGGCTGGCCTATGGGGCCATGCCCAGCAAATTGATTCAGAAGAATCTTCAATCCAATTTGAAATTGGCGGAATAGGGTGGTCAACTGTAGAAGGAAATTTTAAAGGAATGACTGGAACTGTGGAATTAACTGACAAAGTAGTTGGTTCTAGTTTTAATGTTTGTATCAAACCATCAACGGTTTTTACAGATAATGAAGAACGCGATGAGCATCTTCAGAACGAAGACTTTTTCAACGTTTCAAAATATGTGAACGTTTGCTTCAAGAGTTCTTCTGTCACTAAAAAAGGAAATGAATTTGTGGTAAAAGGAAACTTGACTATTCTCAATGTCACTAAAGAAATATCTTTCCCGTTTACGGTATCAGAAAAAGAGGGAAAGAAAATACTTCAAGGTTCATTTGAGTTGAATAGGTTTGATTATGGTCTGGCCGAAGACTCATATTCTTCAACTATTATGGTTGATGATATTGCTGAGGTAAATGTGATTTGTGTCCTGAAGTAAAAAATTCTTCAACCTTCTTTAACACAATTGAATCAAATCAGAAGGCTCTTTTAGTTGAATAATTAAATCTTGCAATCGTAATACATTGATTATACTTTGTTGTCGGTAATCCAACAACAATCAAGCAACTTGGAGTGTATTATTGAAGTACATTTTATAAAGCAAGATTTAAAGAAGAAGTGAATACAAAAGAATTACTAGAGCGATTTAAGGCAACGCGCTCTTACACTGAAAAAATAGTTGAGCCATTAACTCCAGGCGATTTTGAATCGCAGCCCGTTGAATGGGTTAGCCCACCAAAGTGGCATTTAGGTCACACTACTTGGTTTTTTGAGCAGTTTTTTCTCGTTGAAAATAAAGCAGATTATAAATGGCACAATGAAGATTTTGCCTTTTTGTTCAATAGCTATTACAATACAATAGGTGATAGAGTGTTGAGGGCTAACAGAGGCAACTTAACTCGGCCCTTGGTAGAAGAGGTGTTGGATTACCGGAAATCGGTTACTGAAAGAGTTTGCGTTTATCTTGAAACTCATACATTAACTCCAGAACAGTTTGAAATAATCGAATTGGGCATCAATCACGAACAACAGCATCAAGAGTTATTGTTGACTGATCTAAAATATGTGCTTGGGAATAATCCACTTTTTCCAAGTTATGACGGAACGGCAAGGGTTTCTTCTACCAATGAAGGAGACCAAAATTGGATTAAAATCCCTGAAGGAATTTATTCAATTGGATATGATGGAAGCGAATTCTGTTACGATAACGAATTAGCGAAGCATCAAGTCTTTTTGCACGATTTTGAAGTTTCGAATCATCTAGTTGCAAATGGTGAGTTTATAGAATTTATTGATGCTGGAGGTTATTCCAACTTCGAGTATTGGTTAGATGAAGGCTGGTCTTGGATTCAAAAAGAAAACCTGTCGTGTCCGATGTATTGGTTCAATCAAAACGGTGAATGGAACAACTATACCCTTGCTGGCTATCAAAAAGTAAATCCAAACGAAATTCTCAGTCACATAAGTTATTACGAAGCAGCTGCCTTTGCGGAATGGAAAGGCATGCGTTTGCCAACAGAATTTGAATGGGAGGTAGCTTCCGATAATTTCAAATGGGGAAAACGTTGGGAATGGACGGCTTCAAATTACTTGCCCTACCCTGGTTTCGATAAGCCTGAAGGCGCAGTAGGCGAGTACAACGGTAAATTTATGATGAACCAGATGGTATTGCGCGGTGCTTCGGTAGCTACAGCACCAAAGCATTCTAGAAAAACATATAGAAACTTCTTTCACCCACATTTTCAATGGCAATTTAGTGGAATACGATTGGCAAAAAAACAGCAATTATGAATGAAGAATTTGCCAGAGAAGTAAAAGAAGGACTCTCTGCAAAACCAAAGTACCTTTCTTCGAAATGGTTTTACGATGAAATAGGCGATCAGCTGTTTGTGAACATCATGAACATGCCAGAATACTATTTGACTGATGCTGAGTTTGAAATTTTCTCAGAACAAACCACAGAAATTGTTAGAGCTTTAACCGAAGATGTCTCCAAAATGGCGCTTTACGAATTGGGCGCAGGTGATGGTACAAAAACCATTGAGTTGCTGAAATCAATGAATTCGAACGAATTTGTTTATCACCCAATTGATATTTCTCAGAACGCGTTGGATAATTTAAAAGTCCGATTACACAATGAGCTTCCTGAAATAGAGGCGAAGCCGCTACAAGGCGAATATTTTCAGGTTTTGGATAGTTTGAGTGTCGATAATGCTACCAACAAAGTCATATTGTTTTTAGGCTCAAACCTTGGGAATATGTACGATGATGTGGCTAAAGAATTCATGGGACAACTCGCTCAAAGTATGCAATCTGGAGACAAATTGCTGCTGGGCTTGGATAAAATAAAATCTGTGGACGTTGTGCTTCCTGCGTATAATGACAAACAAGGATATACCAGAGATTTTAACTTGAATTTGTTGTCTCGCATCAACAAAGAATTGGATGGGGACTTCGATGTTGCCTCTTTCCAACATGTTCCAAAATACGACGAGGAATCAGGAATTGCATCGAGTGCTTTGGTCAGTTCAAAAAAGCAAAAGGTGAACATAGGTAAAATCTCTAAAACGTTCCATTTTGAAGAAGGGGAACCCATTCACACTGAAATTTCTAGAAAATACGATTTACAAATTTTAGATAAAGTAATCGAAGGCTCAGGTTTGAGGATTATCAGGGAGTTTAATGACTCCAGAAAATATTTTATGAATGTGTTACTTATTAAGTCGTAATTGACCCAACAAAAGGTAACATCAATTCGTCTTTTATTAAAACAAGAATTATGAAGCAAGCTATTTGGAAAGGTACCATAATCGCAGAGAGCGATAGCACCAAGAATATAGAAGGAAATGCCTATTTTCCGGAAGAAGATATTAAAAAGGACTTTTTTAAACCTTCAGATACACATACGGTTTGTCATTGGAAGGGAACGGCTTCATATTACAACATTGAAGTAAACGGCGAAACCAACAAGGACGCTGCTTGGTATTATCCGGAGGCAAAAGATATGGCTAAGAACATTGAAGGTCATGTTGCTTTTTGGAAAGGTGTTCAAGTTGTTGATGTATAGCAATAAATATTTATCGTCATTCTCAGATTGACTGGGTATCTATAAAACGAAATAACGATAGATTCCTGTTTTCACTGGAATGACGGAAAAAGAAAAAAGAATGGTAGAAACAATGCATAAAGCAGCTCAGTACTTGGCAATGGCTGGAAAAACGTATTTGCAAGAAAAGAGCGATGACAGTCACACCAATTTAGAATGGTTGCCTAAAAAGAGAAGCCTTGTTTCGAGAGACTTGAACGATAGAGGTATTCGACTGGCTATCAATTATAAACAATATGCATTGGAGATTTTGACTGATGATGAATTACTGGATTCAGTTGCATTGACTGGCGAAACGCATTCATTTCTAATCAATTGGATTGACCAAGGATTGAAGCGTTACGGTCTCAAGGATGATTATAGGTTTGAACCGCATTACATTTTGCCTTACGAGAATGCGCTTAACAATGAGTATCAATTTCCGGCTCCAAATGCTGATAAATTGCAAGATTTAATAAACCAACGCAATATTTGTGAAGAGGCATTGAGAAATGTGTTGTCTGAACGAAAAGACGCTTCCGATATTCGCGTTTGGCCGCATCATTTTGATACCGGTGCACTTATCGAAGTTGACGAAGATAATCACGGATTGACAAAGTCTATTGGTTTGGGATTATCCATCCCAGATAGCATGATTGACGGTTTTTACTTATACGCTTCTCCGTGGAGTAAAGGACAAGAGTTGGATTTGTCCAACTTGGATGAAGACACATTAAGTAGCGGTGAATGGCGGAACGAAGAATGGAAAGGGGCTACGTTGAAAACAAGTAATGTCTCTGTTCAAGATGCAACCAATTTCTTTCAAGAAGCGATTCAAGAGTTGTTGCTGGTGTTGAGGTAAGTCTTGAATTATCAATTCGCCAATTTTCAATTGGTCAATTATTCCCAAGTTCTAACAAACAACCCCAACAACCTTTCCAATCAACTCTTTCCCTAATAACGGATTATTCTCCGCCAAGCTTTCATTGTTTGGTTTGTCGTAAGTCCATTTTTCAGTAGGGTCAAAGAGTGTAAAGTTGGCTTTTGCACCGATTTCTATACTGGGTGTTTCAAGTTGTAAAACTTGGTAAGGTCGAATTCCCAAACTTTCAACTAATGTATCCAGCTCCAATTCTTTTGCGAATGTGTTGAGAGCGGCAAAAACTATTTGAATTCCATTAATTCCGTAATCAGCGTTTTCGAATTCGCAGTCCTTTCGTTCTATGTTTTGTGGCTGGTGGTTTGAGATTATAGTGTCTATTTTTCCTTCTTTCAAGGCTTTGATTAACCCTTTCCGGTCTTGCTCGGTTCGAATAGGAGGCATCACTTTGTAGTTGCTATCGAAACCTTCTAGCACTTTGTCGTTGAATACCAAGTGATACCAAGCCACAGAGGCCGATGCGTTTCCGTTTGATTTCCCAATCAGTTTTGCACTTTCCGCCGAACTTATGTCACTGAAGTGTAGTCGGCCACCAGAATAATCTAAAATTTGTAAATCACGAGCTACTACAATTTCTTCTGCCAAATGGGGAATACCTTTTAATCCAAGGTAGGTTGAAGTAACACCCTCATTCACATTTCCTTTTCCCTTCAGTTCTTGGTTTAATGGGTAACTATAAACGAGTCCATCAAAATTCTGAACGTATTGCTGCAGTAGCAATTGAAATTTCGCATTGGTATTGGGTCGGTTTCCGTCCGTAAAGGCAACAGCACCCGATTTGTGCATATCGAACAATTCTGCAAGCTCTTCGCCTTTGCCACCTTTTGATTGCGCTCCAAGCGGGTAGAGCGTAATTGCTTTTCCCGTTCCAGATTTATTTATGAATTCGATAGACGAACGACTATCGGCAAAGGGTTGTACTTCTGGAGAAACACAAACTCCAGTAAACCCACCTGCTATTGCTGCTTTCATTCCAGATTCTAGCGTTTCTCGGTCTTCAAACCCTGGTTCTCCAAAATTTGCTTTAAGGTCAAGCCAACCTGGAGAAAGATATAAGTTTTTGGAGGAGATTTCTTTGTGAGTACCTGGGTTTTGGAGGGTTTTGTTAATTGAAACTACTTTTCCGTTTTCGATAATTATATCTTGAGTCTCGTTGTGTAGTTCGTGGCCCGGAAAGCAGATTTTTGCTTGTTTAATGAGTAGTTTCATGATACACTAATTCCTCCAAAGTTTTATCAAAAGTATTTCAATCATCAGCATAAGTAAAGTAAGAGCAATCATCCATTTCCAATACTTGATTCCATTGGTGAGTTCGGTTAGATTGTATTCGAAATTTTCAAAGTCATCTTCAAGCAATTGCACGTTTCGATTTTCAGATGCTAGTTGTTCCAATTGTTCTTCTTTCCAGAAGGTGAGGTTACTTTCAGACCTAGAATAGTTTATTGCAAAAAGGTCAATTAACGAATCCTTTTGCGTTCTCAGCTCATAAAAACCAGCTTGTTTCGCGTTTTCATGAGGCCAAATTTTAAGCACGTTTTTTTGGCTTCGCATTTCAGGTATAAATGAACTCAAATCGGATTTCATTGAAAGGAATTCTGCAGGACCTGAATAGTTTGTTTCTAAAATTATATCGTTGGAAATGGAGTAGGAGAGACTGCCTTTTCCAGAAGTTGCTAACCCTATTTTGTACAAGCTCAACAGAAAAACAGAATGTTCTGATAAGTTCGAGTTTTCGTTTTTTAGATTACTAGCCCACAAGAAAATACTTCCTTTCTTTAGATGTTTTCTCAGCAGTAAAGGCTTGCCGTCCTCAAGAGTGAGCAGTGTGGTTGAATTATCAAGAGTAGCATTCGTCCATGTTAGTCGATTGTACACCTGAGGCAAATCGATTCTATTATCTTCTCCTTCAAATACATCCTTATAAAAAGGGTCATTGTATTTGATGCCATTACATCTGCGGTTGATAGTGTCTATTGAAGCCGATGAAGCTAAGCCCAGATTTTGTAACAATTCTGAATTATTCGCATTGGAATTCAAATTAGGGAGAATGCAAAGTACACCACCGTTTTCAATAAAGGATTTCAGTTCAAAGGTTAAACCTTGACTGATATTTTGAACAGCATTCAGAACTACTACATCACTGGATTTAACCGCATCATAAGATACTTGATTGGCATTCATTTGCTGCATTACGAATTGTTTTTTGGCGTCGTAAATAGTGCCTAAGACAGAGGATGTGTCCTTTTCATTCAACACCAGCACGCGGTTGCTTTCTTTTATATTAAAGGAAAAGTACCATGAGTTATCGTATTCTATTGGGTAATCTTCTAGGTTCAGAACTCCTCTGTAAAAGCCAGGCTCGGTGAGGGTGGTAGCAATTTTACCACTTTCCACAGCATTTTCAGCAACATTAACGCTTGAAGATGCAATTTGCTCACCGTTCAAATCCAAGGTGAGTTTTACTCCGTTCAAGTCTGAATTGCCTGTATTTCGGATTTGATAATTAATTTCTACAACTTCGTTCATTCTAACTGATGGAGCATCTATCCAAACACTATCTACAAATAAATTATTTGTAGCATTTTGACTGAGTTGAAGGAACCGAAAATTAACGTTGGTGTCCAAGTCTAACACACTTGGCTTTTCTCCTTGAAAATCACTAATTACGTACCCTTCTGAAACTTCGGTAGATTGGTCATTAAGCCACTTGGTTTGTTTCATCAGTACATTCGTTAGTTCAATGCTATTGGGTGACTCATCCAATTCCGCTAACTGTTCTTCCACGCTTTCCTTGCTAAAACTTCGGGTTGAGCTAGCGTTAAGGTCACTGGTAAATAACTGAAATTTTTGTCCAGCAGGATAGCTGTCCATTATTTTGTAAACGTATTGTTTGGCCATATCCAACAATCTACCGTTTGAGCCTGTGCTATTCATGCTAAACGAATTATCTAAATATATGCTCACCGCTTTTGAGTTGGTTATTTTCTGTTGTTCATCAACAGGAACATAAGGTTGGGCAAATGCAAGAACTAGGAAAGTGATGGCTAATAATCGACTCAAAAGAATAAGCCATTCTTTTAGTCTTGATTTCGATTTTGACTCCTGTTTGATTTCACGCAAAAACGCAACGTTTGAAAACTCAACACGCTTGAATTTCTTGAAATTGAATAAATGAATGATGATTGGAATCGCCAGCGCAGCAAGCGCAAAAAGGAAGTCTGGATAGACGAATTTCATTAAAGGGCGAAATTAAGGTTTTCGGGTAGTAGTGATACTGTTCAATTTGTAAATAAATGCAAGTCGAATCAATGCAAAGACTCGACTTGCATAAAATGTTATTTCAAGCTATTTAGAGCTGCTTCATAATTAGGTTCTTCTATCGTTTCCGCCACTTGTTCGGTATGAATGATTTTACCATCTTTATTTGCCACAATGATACTTCTTGAGTGTAATCCAGCTAATGGCCCATCAGAAATTTCCAGTCCATTTGCTTTTCCGAAATCACCGGTTTTAAAATCCGATAACATCACTACGTTTTCGATTCCTTCGGCTCCACAAAAACGATTTTGAGCAAAAGGTAAATCTCTCGAAATACAGAGTACAACAGTATTATCAAGACCAGCCGCTTCTTTGTTGAAGTTTCGGACTGACGTTGCACAAGTTCCAGTATCAACACTAGGGAATATGTTAAGAATCAAGTTTTTACCTTTGAAATCATTTAATGATTTGTGTCCTAAATCAGTTCCTGTCAATGAGAAGTCATGGAGATTTGAACCCGTTTCCGGTAAATTTCCAGAGGTATGTATTTCGTTTCCTTTAAGCGTTATAGTTGCCATATAGTATTTTTTAGTGTGCCTCGAAATTACACTCATTGTGCATCAGATTAAATGCTAAAGAATTAGATTTATTCTTTTTTAATAGCTCTTGCTTAAAGAAATGAATGGGTTTTCTTTGTAAGCAATATGAAAGCACTTAAATCAGCATTCAGTAAACTAATTCTTGGTCTTCGCGGCTGGGAAATCGATTACAATACCCAAGAACACGGCAAAAAATTTATCGTAATTGCTGCACCTCATACCTCTAATTGGGATTTTTTTATTGGCTTGCTGGTGGTGTTTTCGTGTCAGTTGAAGCTAAGCTTTTTCGGCAAACACAGTATTTTCGTTCCCCCCCTTGGGTACATTGTTCGAAAGTTAGGCGGCATTCCTATCGAACGTAGCCGGGCTCATGGTGTGGTGACAGCCATAGCATCACAAATAAGCCAATCGGAAGATCTCATATTGGCCCTTGCGCCAGAAGGCACGAGAAAAGCCGCTTTTCCCTGGAAACAAGGATTCGTCCATATCGCTAAACAAGCGCAAATTCCGATTCAACTCATTGGGCTGGACTACAAACATAAACAGATTGTTTTTGGGCCGGTAATTCGCGAAGTCACGAATACCCACGAACAAATGCAAACTATTTATGCATTTTATGATACTGTTTGCGCAAAATATCCAGAAAACTGCATTACTCGCTCATAGTTAGGCTGTCATAACACAATCATTGCATGAGGGTGTGTGATAGTAACTTTAGTGACCTCATGGCAATGCATTCATTATCGACTTCGGAGTTTTACCGGTGACAAAATTGGGATTTACAACCCGACAGGTTCATGCCGATCGCATGCTCAACGCGCCTGGACATGGTGGTGTACACACCAGTACATCTAATTCTGTACTCTTTGAATTTAATGATGCCCAGGGCATTATTGATGCGTTTCAAGGCAAGCGCGCAGCGCATGTTTACTCGCGTTCTTCATCGCCTTCGGTGGCGGCATTGCAGAATATGCTAAATGACCTAGAAGGTGGCGCAGGTGCATTGTGCTTTGCAACAGGTATGGCTGCTATTTCCAG
>CAKZKD010000020.1 GCA_937121175.1 uncultured Flavobacteriales bacterium | reverse complement strand
ACTGAGTAAATAACCAGATTTTCCCATCCGAGTTATTTTTCACAAGATTGACTTGGGGGATAGCTAGTAACGCCCCGCCGCTAAGGCAAGTGCGGTGTTAAAGTGTTGAACTTCGGATTTCTTTCTGTCTTTTGTTAGAGGCATACTGTTTCAAATTTAGACCATCGCTAGCATTTGCCTTTTAGTGGCTGTTAGCTACTGCCGAGTTTTTCCAACGTATCTCCCAGTAAGCGAATGTTTTCTTTTACCTTCTTAATGAGTAGAGGCAAATGTTTAAAGTTACAAATCATTGTTTCGTTAAAGGCGTCGTTCCCAGCACCATATTCCAAGGTGCTTAATAACGTATGTGGACTTCGATAAAAAGGTTTTGAAAGTGCTTCTTCTAAGTTACTAATATCATTTTTCTTCAAAGATTCGTAATACTTCCTTCTCTCCTTATTTGAGTAATTGGAAAGTTTTTTAAATACATTTTTGCAGTGTTCTTCGAAACTAGGATAACTAGTGGTGTAGTACTTGACAAATGGGACAGTTTTTGAAATTTCTTCCAAATCTTTAGCTTGACTTAAGTTTTTCATAGAAAAGTCACTATTTAAAACTCTCAACTCTGCAGTTGTAGCAAGGATAGGGCAAATAATAAATGGATAAACATCATCTAAATGGTCGATAAGGTTGTATTTCAAATTTCTATTTAGAAGTACTGGCAAGCCATACATTAGTTGATTTATACCGTGGACAATTCCTTTGTCATGAACTTCACCAGTTTTCGAATTAATTTCTACTCCCTTCAAACAAGAATCTGCGAGAGGGAGGCTTATACCAGAGCTTAGACTATGGTATTCGGTACACTCCTCAAATAGCTTAACCACCCCTCTAAAAGAAGAGCTTTTAAAATCTTCATGGTTGAAATCTTCAAAAAAAAGCCATGATACATTAGGGTTTCTATGCTTGCATTCAATAAGAAAATCAATTGATAATTTTATTTCAGAGTCCGTCTCGAAAGGGTAATAACCTCCCGCCTTTATGTCAATTGAAAACTCTTTTTGCTCTTGGGAGTCAAGCCTTTTGTATGAATAGTCATAGTCAACAATAAAGTTGTTTTCAGCAAGTAATTTACCCACTTCAAATTCAAGAGGAATACTAGAAGATAATAATCGGTCTTTCCATTTCATAGTACTATCTTAGGTTGTAGCTAACGCCCCGTGGCCAAGGCAAGTGCGGGATTAAAATGTTTGACTTTGGAGTTCATTCTATTGTTTGTTCGAGGCATTCTGTTTCAAATGTACATTATAGCTAGCATTTGCCTTGTGGCCACTGTTAGCGTGTCGTTGTGGTTACTGAATTAGGTCTAAGTCAAACCCTTCTAAATAACTGATTTTCCATTCATTGTCAATTAGTTTTACATTGAATTTGTACTCAAATTTCCCCCAACCTGGGTGAGTATTTTCTTTAAATCCACCCCATTTCCAAATTAGCTGCCCGGAAGTCTTTTCTAGGTTAATAGGTTTAACAACTATTTCAGTCCACTCAAGGTTGTCCTGACAATTACACCATGGGTTTGAACCACTTGCAAATCTCATCGGTGGCATTTCACCTACGTACCATTGGAAATTTTCAGTTCTCAATTTTTTCCCTAATTCAAAAACTAGAGATTGGTATTGTTCGAGAAAATCATTGGAGAAGAAACCAGCTTTTTTCAAACTGGAAATTGTCTTGCCAAGTTGAATAGAATCAATATCAACATAAAACGAGTCCACTGAATCTGCAATTACTGGAAGTAAATCTATGTTACGAACAGTGTCGCCCCAAATCAAATATTCGACCATGAGGTTTCGAATATCATTTACAGGATTCGTTTCCACATTTTCAGAGTTGGCTTGTAAGACTTTCGTGTCATCAGGTTCATTTTGACATGCAATCAAAACGGCAATAAAAAGAAACAGTAATAATGTGTGTTTTTTCATCGGGAACAATGCACGCTAACGCCCCGCCGCCATGGCAAGTAGGGCAGAGAAGACAAGTGGTGTGTTAGCCAAATATTCATAGCTATTGCGTTCTGATTGTCGCGCGTGGGACCAACCACACTTGGCTTCAGAATCACTCACTTGGTATCTCGGGTTTAAGTTCATTAAATTTCTATCCTTTCAAATTTACACCAAACGCCCTATTTGTCCATTTGGCGGCTGTTAGTGTGTCGTTTTTATTAATCGTAGTATTCATATTGATAATAAGTTTTGGAAGTGCTCTTGATTGAAGAAATCATTGTTTTCGAAATTAATTCGAGTTCTCCATTTTCATAATAGTGATAGTCCGACTTGAAGGCTAAAAAATTTTTCTCTTTTTCCTCATTATTGATAGTTGTCCAAATTGCTTGAATTTCGTAGACGCTTTCGATAATGTTTTTTGAATAGGTGTAGTATCTAGAATTCCATATATCCTTTTCGTTGCGGGGATTGTGCTCAAATTCCGTTTCCAATTGACTTTGAGAATTATAATTTAATCGAATAAGTTTCGTACAGATTAAAGAGTCACTTTTTAAATACCATTCTCTCCGTTCAACTGTCTGGTTTTGTTGGTTATACTTAAATGTCCAAACGAAGTAACCTCTTGTCTGTTTAATCAAATTTCCATATTTATCGTACTCAAGTCGGTTTATCAGAGAAGTGTCTCCACTTGCAGATATCAGAACTTCAAGTGTTTTATTACCGGAATTATCATATGTGAAAAGCCATTCACTCTTTTTGGTTAAAGTTCCAGTTGAATCATAATATTTATAAGTCTTTTCATTGTACTCACCTTGGTTATTTCTCTTATACGAGATAGAATTAATTGGGACGGAATCTTTCCAATGAAACTTTATTACTGAACTCAAGTTCCCAAGAGTATCAACTAAAAATCTATAAGCTAAACGCATTTCGCTAGACTCAACAAGCATCCGTTTACTTTCGAATTGGTTAATTGATTTTATTCCATTCTCCTTTAGGTCTGCTTTTTTCCTTTCGAAATTCCATTCAATTTCCCTGTCTTGTCCAAAGACAACAAGTTGAAAGAACCCAAATATTATTATAGTAATGAATTTTCTCATAGTGGAAATGCACACTAACGCCCCACAGCCAAGGCAAGTAGGGCCGCGGAAGTATGTTGTGAGCAGGAAGCACCGCAGGTTCTCGTCACTCTGATAGAGCGGGAGGGCAAAAACATACTGACTATTGTACTCACTTCGGTTCTAGGATTTGGGTTATTGAATTTCTATCGTTCCAAATATAGCACAAACGCCCTATGTGCCTTTTGGCTGCTGTTAGCCACAGGTTTTGGTTATTCAAATTTCATTATTTCAAGATATACAACAAATTCGTTTTCTTCTCCTGTTACTTCTGTAGATGTACGCTCATAGACCTTTATAATTGAATTATTTAATTCCATAAGTTTTTCGAGAAAGTCATCATCGCAACTGTATGAATTTGTTTCCACCTTGAACGGAATACTTGGCCTGTAGACTCCATTTATTGAGCGTTCTAACATTAATTCAGAAAGTGAAGTGTTTTGGTAAAAAGCTATTGAATCCATTATAGAGCGTAAGTTTCCAAATGAGAATCTTTCGCCGCCCCAAGTGAGAGAATCAGTTTGATTCAAGTGTATGGCAATAAATCGTTTTGAGTCAAAACAATTTATTGTTCCATCATTTTTATATGCGTGAAGGCTCCATGATGAGTCCGTTCCATTTGAAACTACATGGTGAACGAAATTTGAGTTTTTCAGAGTATGCAGACTATCGCAAATTAGACTTTCTAAGTATTTCAACTTAGATTCTTCGTTCAGTACAATCTGAATTAGTCCACCTAAATTTTTATATTCGATAAACTCGTTCTCAAAATTGGTTGTTGTTCTACTTTCGGAACAGGAGGAAAACAATATTATTCCAAAAAGTAAAATTATTAATTTGTTCATGTAGAAACTTGAGGCTAACGCCCCGCAGCCATGCCACGTGCGGAATAAAAAGTTTGACTTCCAAGATTTAGATTTAGTTGATTCATGCTACTAAAGTAAGGAAAACAACAATGCAGCATGTGCCATTCGGCTGCTGTTAGCCACTGGCAGAGCAACATAAGAGTCTATCATCCGAGTAAATATGCGGCTTTCCACGTTCGAGTGTAAAAGTGTCGGAATTGTAGAATGTTCCGAAGCCATTTTTATCACCAACCAAAAAATGGCGATTTCACTAACGCTTCAAACATGCTTTTATGAGTGTTGTTTTCATGCAGTTTGATTCGTACGTTTCGATTAACGACCGAGTAAATAACCTGCATTTCACGCCTGATAATTTCACACGTTTCGATTCGGGACTGAGTAAATATTCAATTTTTTTACAACCGAGTAAATACGCTGAAATTCACGACTGAGTGATTTTCGTCCGAGTGAGCGGAGCTTGTGGCTAACGCCCCGCGGCCAAGACACGTGGGGATTTAAAATTTGAATTTCGAGTACTTGGATTCAGTTGATTCATGCTCTAAAATTAAGAAAAACAACAGACCCGCCATGTGCCTTACGGCCGCTGTTATCTACTGCACCCAAGCATCAGAGTCTATCAATCGAGTAAATACTGTTGCTGCCACGTTTGAGTGTAAAACTCAGAAGTTCGTGGAAAGTTTCAGAGCCATTTTATCACCAACCAAAAATGGCGACATCACAGACTTTTCCAACTTAGTTCTTCAGAGAGATTGAGAGATTGCTTTTCACGACCGAGTAAATACTCAGATTTTCACGTCCGAGTGATTCTTCACACGAGTGACTTGGGGGATAGTAGATAACGCCCCGCAGCCAAGGTAAGTGCGGAGTTAGAATGGTGAAACTTAGGATTATTTCTATCGTTTGTTCGAGGCATTTCGTTTCAAATTTACACTATCGCTAGCATTTGCCTTTTGGGTGCTGTTAGGCTCAGTAATTTTAGAATAACTGTAGGCATGAATGATATCCAGACACATATTCCATACTTAGTTATTTTTTAACGAATAGTCCAAGCTCTTCATCCGATTCTATTAGATGATATTTATCCCTTTGCAACATGATGCTGGTATGGGCAATAACCATGTTAGGATTGTCATTTAGGTCAAAGCTTTTTTTATATGGAAGCAACACAATGTTTTTTAACTCTAATGTTTTTACGTAATATTCCGCAGTTGGTGTGAACCACCATTCTGCGAGGAGTACAATGCTCTTTTCTGAGGCTGTTTCTTGAGTTAACAGCATGTAGTCTTTTGTTTTTCTATCATATTTCCATTCAATGGTTCTATCCAGTTTGTTAGAAAACAATAGCAGAATGCAAGCACAAAATGCGACAACACCATACAATTTTTGGCGTAATTGGTTAATGTTTAATCTATCTAAATGATTAGAAAATATAAGAGCTAGAATCGGAATGTATATTGTGGTTTTCCTTTCGCTAGGGAATCTTATATCAAAACCTAAATAAAGTATATATAAGGCAATTATCAGCAGAATAAAGCTCAGAGACAAGAATGCATTTTTTCTATCTTTTAAGGAAAAGTAAAGCACAGTAGTAATCGCGATTAATAATATTATCGTTAGAACATCGTGCACCCACATAAAATCTTGTTTTGGTATGTAGTAAAAGGTTTGGGTAGTAAAACTCTTTAAAGAATCCCAAATACTCGCGACACCAAATTTCAACTCATTCTTTCCAATTAAGTATAATAAAGGCTTTAGCACTAATACCAGTGTTATTAATCCGAAAATTAAAGGTGCCAGTATTAGGTTATTTCTGACTTTAATAGAAATTTTCTGCGACTTAAATCCTAACCATAGTCCAATGGTATAAATTGGAAAAAGTATAAGATTAGTGAGAAGTGATAGGGATGCTAATGATAACAGCGCAAAAGCTAGATATAAAAGTAAAACATTCTGTTTGTCTTTAAAACGCCATATGCAAATGAGGAAGGAAAAGTGAAAAAACATGCTTAGACCGTAACCCCTGCATAAACTATAGAAATCAAGTATATATGGATTAAAGAAAAGAATTAAGAAAAGAACGATTTTGGAGACAGGCTTTGACAGTTTATTATTGATTACCCAAGAAGCGGTTAATAGGCAACCCCAGTATGCTAGTACATTTGGAAGTCTAAGAATGAAATCACTATGACCAAATAAATGAATCGATATTTTATATAAAACAGTGTTTAGAATGTGATTGTTTGCTGATTGCCAGGCACTTTCATGTATTAATATTTGCCATGGCGATAGTTGATTTAGGTATAAAAAGGTTCCGCTTTCATCATGGGTAAAAGATAAAGTTGCTGCTTTATAAACAGCTATTAGTCCTGCAAATACTCCCAATAGGATAAGTGAGTAGTTAATTATTCTGTTATTTATCCAAGTTTCTTTCATTAAATCTAAAGTGGTTTAAGTAGCATTCACTTGGACAATTAAGTATAGCGATTCAGAATCTTGTTGTCTATCTGATTTTCTGGTTTGACATATATTCTCATTTTTACTTGTATTGAGCCTAACGCCCCGCAGCCAAGGCACGTGGGTTTTTGAAAATTGAACTTTGAGGACTGGGATTCAGTTGATTCATGCCACTAAACTAAGGAAAAACAGCTAAACAACCATGTGCCTTTTGGCTGCTGTTACCCACTGACGGAGCAACATCTGAGTCTATCAACCGAG
>CAKZKD010000019.1 GCA_937121175.1 uncultured Flavobacteriales bacterium | reverse complement strand
AATGCTAATGAGTCCTACTCTGCTGTTACGGATAAAGACGGTAAGTTTTCTATGGAATTGAACGACAAAAAACTGAACGACCCACTCAACTATGAGGCTACGTTTAGCAAGCAAGGATTTGCCAAAGAAAAGCATCCGCTTGCTTCCTCTGTAAAGTCGTTTGACCCTATGGATTTAATGGAGGAATTAGAGGCTGAAATTGCGCTACAATCGTTTGACCATGGTGCGGACATCGCTAAAATTATTGACTTAAAACCGATTTACTTCGACTTGGGAAAAACAGAAATTACGCCTACTGCGGAAATCGAATTGAATAAGATTATTGAAATCATGAACGAAAATCCTGACATGCACATCCTTATTGGTTCACATACAGATTGTAGGGGTTCGGACGCGCTGAACAGGAAATTGTCTGACCAACGGGCTAAGGCGTCTGCGGATTACATTAAAGCTAAAATTACAACGCCTTCTCGTATTGAAGGTAAGGGTTTCGGGGAGTCTAAACCGGTTACGGATTGTAACTGTAACGAATGTTCCGAAGAGCAGCACAAACTCAATCGTAGAACAACGTTCGAGATTGTGGAGAGCCATAAGTAGATGCTAAATTTTTCATAATGAAACCCCAATCGGTTAGTTAAAAAAACGGATTGGGGTTTTTTGTTTGGTGCGCTGAGGAACGGGGTTTTTGAAACCTGGAATCGCAAATTTATTCGTGACAAATTCAAGAAAAAAGCATCGAAAAACTAGCACTAAGGTTAGAATACCAATCCCCGATTAAAACCTTTCTTTGCCGCTTGGTAAAATCGAATAAAATAGAATTAATTTCTTCCCAAAATCATTTGATATGACCAGTAAGGTGCTGAGCCTCATTCTGTTTTGCTCTTGTTTATTCGCTGCACATGCCATTGAAGTAAACGATGCTCCTGCAATAGATTCTTTAAAAGAAGAACTAAAGCACGAAACCGTTGACACCAACCGATACAGGATTTACGAACAACTTGGTTACGACTATATACATGTAAACTCAGATTCATCTTTTCATTATCTCAATTTGGGTTTACATATTGCCAAAAAAATCAAGAAAGTAGATTTTCAAATCAATTCCTTAGTTGATATAGCAAATGCCCACGGTGGAAATGACGATAACAAATCAGCGCTTAAGTATTTAAAATTAGCTGAACCTATAGCTGTGGAGTCTGATAACAAAAAGGAATTGGCAAGAATTAATTTTCTGTACTGCTATTTTTATTTTGAATTGGACGAGACCGAAAAAGTAAAACTCTATGCCAAGAAAACTATTGCATTGGCAACAGAAATCAAAGACTACCAACTCCTATCCAATTGTTATAACACTATAGGAGTAATTCATTTAACAACAGGCGAAACTGAAAAAGGAATTGAATATCTGGTTAAGTCCCAAAAAAGTATTGAAGAAGGAGGCTTAACACCCGATGCTTCTGTTTGCTATAACATTGCTAGGGCATATCAGGAATTAAAAAACACCGAAAAGGCAAAAGAATACTTCAACAAATCATTAGTCATTACTGAGACAACTGGAGAGCTCTATATTTCATTCAAAATTGTTCAGATTCTAGGTAAAATAGCCATAGAAGCTAAAAATTTTCCCGAAGCAAAGAATAAATTAGAAGCGTTAAGGAAATTGGCCTACGAATCCCATGATAATCATAAAAGCGAATTTCATTTTAGCTCCGCCATGTATTATGTTGCGCTTGACAGTCTTGATAAAGCAATTTATGATTACAAAAAAAGTATTTCGCTTTTTCTGGACCAAGTACCCGAAGGAAAACGAATTGGCAATCATCTTGGATTAGCAAAAGCCCTTTTTAAAAAATATGAGGAGCATCCCACGAAATTGCAAGAGGCGGCCAAGAATGCAGAACTTGCCTACGAATATTCCGTCAATTCGAAAAAATACAAAAGTCAAGGTTCTGCAGCAGGTGTTTTGTTTGACGTTTATTCTGCCCAAAAGAAGTATCAAAAGGGCGTGCAATTCGGGAAAATTCATCTACAAATTCGAGACTCGTTGTTCAATTCTGAACGGATAAAAGCTATGGCAGATGTTCAAGATAAATACGAAGCCGAAAAACGCGATTTAAAAATTGAACTCTTGACAAAAGAAAGCGATTTGAGAGAGGCCGACTTAGCAAAAAGTAAGGCCGAAGAATCGACACAACGAAAGGTTTCCATTCTAACTGCTACTGGGTTGTTGATTAGCGTTTTATTGGCTCTTTTTCTTTTTAGACTATACCGGCAAAAGAAAAATGGCGTGCTGGCATTAGAGGAAAAAAACAAGGTGATTTTACATCAAAAGGATGAAAAAGAATTACTCCTCAAAGAAATTCATCACCGGGTAAAAAACAATCTTCAAGTAGTTAGTAGTTTGCTCGATTTACAATCGCAAAACATAACCGACGAATCTACAATAACTGCCATTGAAGATGGCCAAAGTCGGGTAAAAGCCATGGCTTTAATTCATCAAAACTTATATCAAAACGAAGACCTAAGTTCAGTTTCTTTTGAAGACTATGTTGGGCAACTGATTAAACAAATAGCCTCTCTTTTTTCTGGTACTCGAACCGTAGATGTGGAATTAAAAGCTGAACCCACTTTTTTCGATATTGACACAGCCATTCCCTTGGGGTTAATCTTGAACGAGCTAATTACCAATGCCTATAAGTATGCTTTTTCTGGAACAGAAATGGGGAAGCTAACAATTCGATTAGAAAAGTTAAAAGCAGGAGAATACCATTTAACGGTAAGTGATAATGGAAAAGGATTGCCTAATAATTTAGAAGTAAAGAAAGCAAAGTCATTAGGACTTAGGTTGGTTCACCGGTTAAGTCGACAATTGTATGGGACTGTTGAGTATAGTTTTAAAGATGGGGCGGTCTTTAAAATTCTCTTTAAGGATACTGAACGTAGAAAATTAATTCATTAAAGAATAAGTAATTAAGACCTCATTTATATGCCTACTATATTCAAATTTTCAGCTACTTACTTTATAGTTAGTATCCTGTGGGTGGCAGTGTTTCCTGATAAACTTTGTGGTCAAAACACCCAAAAAAATCAAATTGAACAAATGCACATGGCAATTCAGGAAGCCAAAGACGACACTTCCGCTTTGCATTTGTACCAAGACTTGGTTGGCTTGTATTTTGGCCAAAACTTAGACAGTGTATTGTTCTACTGTGATGTTATCTTAAAGAAGGTTGAACCTTTAATTGAACGGAGTACAAAGGACGATAACGCTCACTTACTCTACCATAAAATGGAAGCTCTGGCTAACAAAGGATATTGTTTTTCGATTCAAAATAAATACAATGATGTTATCGAAAATCACCTAATGGCACTCCCAATTAGTGAAACCATAAAAGACAGTATAAGAATAGCAGATATCTGTTCCAATCTGGGAATGGCTTATTACGTTACTGGAGAAGCAAAAAAAGGTCTTGAATTGCAAAACCGAGCATTAGAAATCTATCAAAACATTAACGACACTATCGGTATTAGTTTGGTTCTAAATAACTTAGGGTCCATTTTTTCTAAAAAGAAAGATTACAAGCAAAGTGCTGTTTACTATGAGAAAGCTTTAGTTTTTTCTGAGAATACAAGAAACATTAATGGTTTGGTAAGTATTCTGAATAATATCGGTACCGCCTATCGAAATGCAAAAGAAAACGAAAAAGCGCTAGTTAGCTATAACAGAGCCTTAAAGATTTGCGGCACGGTGCCAAATTGTCGAGGGAAAAGTATTACTCACAATAATATTGCCCAGATATATTTCGATAAAAAGGATTATCAAGCATCCTCATATCATTACAAACAATCGATAGAAATTTCAAAAAACACCAAAGAAAATAAATATTTAGCGCCTAGTTATCTAGGAATAGCGGAGATAGATTTCACTTTAGGAAATTATAAATCAGCTAAAAAGAATGCATTAATTGTTCTCGAAAAGGCTAAAAACGATAATAATTATATGTGGATTTCCAATGCTTCAGACCTTTTATATAAAATCAATAAAAAATTAGGCTCGTATCAAGAAGCTTTAGAAATGCATGAATTATTCAGATCAGCATCTGACAGTCTTAATGACGAAGAAATGAACCGGGCATTAGCAGATCAAAAGGCAAAATATTTTTATGACCTTAAAGCCGCACAGGATAGTCTCGAACAACTTGAAAAAAATCATTTATTAAATGTTCAGATTGTTACTGCCAATGGCGAAAAAAAACAAGCTAAACAAAGGTCTTTATGGTTAATTATTGGACTTGTAGTTGTGCTTTTTTTTACTGGCTTAATATATTATCGTTTCAGATTGGGAAAGCAACAAAATGAATTGATAAAGAAGCAAAGTGATAAGCTTGAAAAAAATAATGCAGAAAAAGAATTGCTGCTCAAAGAAATTCATCACCGTGTAAAAAACAATCTGCAAGTAATCAGTAGTCTGCTGGAGCTTCAAAGTCAGAATATTACTGACGAATCAGCATTATCCGCTGTATCCGATGGTCAAACTCGAGTTAAGTCCATGGCACTTATTCACCAAAACTTGTATCAAAACCAGGACATTGGTCGTATTTCGTTTAAAGATTACGCAGAACAATTGGTTAAACAAATTTCAGCTATTTACGGAACGAAAAAAAATATTGACGTCGTGATAGACTCAAAACCCATTTTTTTAGACATTGACACTTCTATTCCACTAGGTCTTATTCTTAATGAACTCATCAGTAATTCATACAAGTACGCATTCAAAGAAGATGCTGGAAAAATTAACATCAAATTAGAAGAAAGAAAAGAAGGTAGTTATGTTTTATCGTGCAGTGATTCGGGTGTTGGATTACCAGAAGGATTCGATATTTCTAAAACAACATCCCTCGGTCTCAAATTGGTTCGAAGACTTTGCAAACAATTATATGGAACGGTTAGCCATGAAAATAAAAATGGAACTAATTTTACCATTACGTTTAAAGACACTGATGCCCGGAAAACAATTCAATAATGAGTAAAGTAAAAATACTAGTCGTTGAAGATGAAATAGTGATTGCAGATAACATTTGCAATACCCTACAAAACCTGGGTTACGAAGTCTTGGAGCCGGCCATAAATTACAGTGAGGCAATAGAAATAATAGAAAGTGAATCGCCAGATTTGGCTCTCTTGGACATTCAATTAGCGGGAAGTAAGGATGGAATTGACCTAGCATGGAAAATAAAAGAGGATTACTCGATACCCTTTATTTTCTTAACCTCAAACGCTGACCCACGAACAGTAAACAGAGCAAAGGATTTGGACCCGCCAGCGTATCTAGTAAAGCCGTTTAACAAAGACGACCTATACACCTCTATTGAATTGGCATTGCACAATTACGGTGCAAAAACACACCCTGTTGCGGTTAAGGCGGAAGATAACGTAATCATTAAAGATTCCTTTTTTATTAAGGACAAGCACCTGTTCCACAAAGTGAAGTTTTCGGATATCCTTTTTATTAAAAGTGAACATGTATATGTGGAACTTTATACGGTATCGGGCAAAAAACACTTGATTCGTTCGACCATGAATGACTTTGTAGAAAGTCTGCCAAAAAACTTTTTTAGAACCCACCGTTCATATACCGTAAATCTAGATTACTTAGACACTATCAACTCGAGGTATGTAATCATTAATGAAGAAGAGATTCCTATCGGAAAAAACTTCCGAGACGACCTCATGCGCCAGATTAGTATTCGCTAGTTAACCGCAAAAAGCTAAGAACAAAAGCGGCCCAGTTCAGCACAAAACGACGATAGTTCAGCACAAAAAATTGTTTCTGATAAACTAGTATAGGACGTTTGCCTGATAATATACTTTATCATGGTTACACAACTCAAAACAATAAGCGCCTTAATTCTTTTAGCCGCTTCTATTTTACCGCTATCCTCTTTTACTTGGGAAAAAGCAGAAGAAGGCAAGCGCATTCATTATTATACTGCTCAACCGGGTTCTGCTCCAATACCTAATGCAACACCGGCAGCTTCACCTGCCAATGGAAGCGGAGCGGGTACTCTTGCCAACCCCTACATTATTAATTCTTTCCCGTACACCTTCACGGGAGCAAATTCATTGAATGGCGAAACGGCTGTAGGAATGCAGGGCACTTGTCCTGCATTACCCTGTTGTTCGGTTCTGGTATTTAAAGTAACCTTACCTGCTAATGGTGTGCTCTTTTCTGAAATGCTAAGTTTTACACCACTAGCAGGAACTATGCTTGCATATACTTCTTTAAAAGCAGTACCCACGGCATACTCGGACTTGAAGTATGTAGCAGGACAGGCAGGTAATTTTTGTGGGTTTAGAGATACTTTAATGCTAGGGCGGGCGTATTGGCCTTTTAGCCCTACACCTTATGGGCAAATTCCTCCTGCAACCGGACTAACGTCACTCTACGACTTCAACAATCCATCAACCCTAGCAGGATTTATGCCGGCGGGAGATTATTACATACTTTATTTTGGTAAAAATCAGCAAGCTAACTTGGGAAATGGAACAAGTGACATAACGTTTGAATACGTAGAAGCTTGTTCTCCTTTAACGGTACCTTCAACGGTCGCATTTGATACGTTAGAGCCCAATTATGGAAAAGATACTTCGAGTTTTTATGTGAAAAACGAACGGTCACTAGACGTAATAATTGATACCAGTGCATTAAATATAAGTGGAGCCGATAGCAGTCAATTTTCTATTCTGCAATACCCCGATACCAACTTGGCCGTAGGTGATTCTACATTAATGTCGGTAATATTCAGTCCGACTTCTGGTGGGGTAAAAAACGCCAATCTCGAAATATTTTTTAGTGACACCGGCTGTTCAACTTCCTCATCCATTGCTTTTTCCGGTGTGGGAACAGAGCCCAGCATGGTCGTCAGTGGAAATGGTACAACTATAAACAACAACGACCTCACTCCCCGTACCGCTGACAATACCGATATGGGAGCCTTAGTGAGTAATTCAGGCACCATTACAAAAAACTTTAAAATAGCCAACGAAGGCACCGACACTTTAGATTTAAGCGGAAACCCCATTGTTGGTATTACGGGAAGTAACGAATTTGCTGTATCCGTGCAACCCTCAAAAACTTCGGTGTTGCCCGGTGATTCCACCTCTTTTACGATTGCTTACTCACCAACTTCCATTGGCATCGATACAGCCGAGGTTTCTATTGTCAACAACGACAGCACAAAAAGCCCATATAAATTCAGAATATTTGGAACTGGAGCAGGACTAAACGGATTGGACTTTGACGGAAACGGGGATTATGTAAATATAAATACCGTAAGTTCTGGAATGGCAGGAGTAACTGCATTTACCGTAGAAACCTGGATTAAAGTTCCTGCAGGACAGTCTGGAAATGATGCTATTGTTGGTGTAAACACCTCTTCTAATGGAACACGAATGTTATTGTGGCTCGATGATGGAAAGCTGGAGTTTCACGTAGGGTCCAACGATAAGGTCATTAGCAGTCAAGACATGCGAGACGATACTTGGCACAATTTGGTTTTTGTATTTGATAATGGAACACTCGATTTTTATTTAGATGGAGCCTATACTTCAACGGTAACGAATACTGTCCCGGCTTTTGCATCAAACGATAAATGGTCCATTGGGCAAGAATACGATAATGGTGGGCCAAGCGATTTTCTGTTGGCGACATTGGATGAGTTTAGACTTTGGAAAACGGCAAGAACTAAGAAACAAATTTTAGATGCTCGCTACTGTGAGATTTCAAATCCGACTACTGATTTATTAGCCTATTATACTTTTAATCAAGGCGTACCTTCTGGAGTAAATACAGGTATTAATTCTCTTACGGATTGGTCCTTAAACGGATTAAATGGAACACTTGCAGGATTCTCAAAAAACGGGGCAACTTCAAACTTTATAGCAGCAAACAATGTCGGCAACAACTGTACGTCTTTCCAAGTGTCCAATTGTACTTCTTCTTCCTATACTTCGCCTTCTGGTAAAACGTATTCAAGCACCGGACTCATAAAAGACACCCTTAATACAGCAAACGGAGACAGTGTTTTGTACATCGATTTGCAACTTAATTTCAAAAGCTTTACTCAAAATAACCTGTCGAACATTACTGCCTGTATTGGTGACACTCTGCAAGACACCATGACCACCAACTTGGTATCTATCATGCAATTGGATGACGCCAAAAAAGATTGGGTAGAAATTGACGAAGTAGCCGATAGCTTAATCAATACCAATCGCTCCATTTTTATGTGGATGCGTGCCGCTGGAACTATTTCAGGAAGTCAGGATGTATTAGTTGGAATAAACACCAGTGGAACCAGTACCGTAACCAATTTTGGAATAGCCACCAATGAGCAATTGTGGATTAACGACGGTGGTACAAATAGAAATTCGGGAGTGGTTGTTACTGATGGCAATTGGCATTTTGTAGGTTACACCTATAATGAAGCCTCTAATAAAACTCAGTTTTGGGTAGATGGAGTTGCCGCTGCAAGTTTTTCAAACGGCCAATCTATTTCTGCTACAAGTCGAATATCCATTGGGCAAGAGTTTGATGGTTCTACCGCAAGTAATTTCTTCGATGGAGATATTACAGAAGTCTCTTTTTGGAATGAAGTCTTGGACAGTACGGATGTAAGCCTAATTATGAATGCTGCCATTACCAACGGACACACCAAGTACAATAATCTAGTTGCTTATTACCCTTCTAATTCATGGTGTGACGATTCGCCTACTCAGCTGAGAGATTATAGTGGAAATGGGCTACATGGTGTTGCTTCTACAACCTCGATGATTAATAGAGATTCTCTATTTCCATTGGGTACCTTTAACTCAGCGAGTCACTTTCAGTTCAATTTGAATCAGAACGGAACTTCTGTAAATTCTAGTAATCCGTTTCAATATGTATTGAGTTCTGTTGGAACGTACAATGCTCAATTGAGTAGAGACTTTGTGGAAATAAGCGATGACTTTACTATTGGAATAGGTTCAAGTTGTTACTTAGTTATTGCGCGCTTAGACTCTAATGTTAGTTGTAAAGGATTATCTGATGGCGGAGCAACAGCTACTGTTACAGGTGGAACATCACCATACACTTATGCTTGGAGCAATGCCGCGACTTCGGCTAGTATTACAGGTCTATCTCCTGGCACCTATTCTGTCACCATAACCGATAGTATAGGAGACACTAGTTCTACTAGTATTACCATTACGGAGCCCGATTCTTTAAAAGCAAACATTAGCTTTAATAACGTGGCCTGTAATGGCCAAAAAGACGGCAATATTGCCGTCTCTCCTTCGGGAGGCACAAACCCTTATTCTTACGCTTGGAGCAATGGCGACACCATAACCGCGCTTACAAATCTTGACGTTGGCACTTATACCGTAACCATTACAGATTCTAATGCTTGTATTTCTACAGCCAGTGCCAACATTACACAGCCCACAGCAATTGTAGCCTCTATTAATCAAGGTACTACAGCTTGTTTTGCACCAAATGATTCGGTACAACTTACTGTTACCCCTCAGCCTGGGCTCACCTACGAATGGCAAAAGCCAAAACCTGAAAAGTTCGCTCATGTTGGCTTGCCTGGATTTAGCGCAGGTAAAGCTGAGTTCACCTCACTAGCTCTTAATAGCAATGATGTACCTTATGTTGCTTATCAAGATGTAGGAAATTCCGACAAAGCTACTGTCAAAAAGTTTGATGGAACAAATTGGGTAACGGTAGGAAATACTGGGTTTTCAGCTGGATTTGCTCAATTTACTTCACTCGCCATTGATGGAAATAACGTACCTTTCCTAGCGTATCGGGACGTAGGAAATGGCAGCAAAGCCACAGTACAAAAATTTAATGGAACAAACTGGGTAACCGTAGGAAGTGCTGGGTTTTCTGCTGGAGTGGTTGGGCACGGTATTTCTCTTGTCTTTGACAACAATAACATACCCTACATAGCATATGAAGACGGTGGGAATTCAGAAAAAGTTACCGTTAAAAAGTTTAACGGAACTGCTTGGGTAACGGTTGGAATAGAAGGTTTTTCATCAGGAGGAATAACTTGTACCTCTTTAGCTTTTGATAGTAACAATATACCTTATGTCGCTTATGCAGATGATACAAAATCCGATAAAGCAACGGTCAAAAAGTTTGACGGAACAAACTGGGTAACGGTAGGAGTTGAAGGATTTTCCATTGGAGGAGCTGCTTATGTCTCTTTGGCAATTGATGGCAATAACATACTCTACCTTGGGTATTGCGATGCTGGCAACGGAACTAAAACTTCGGTCAAAAAATTTGACGGTACAAGCTGGATAACAGTAGGAGTTGAAGGGTTTTCAACTGGGGTTGCATTACACTCTTCCTTAGCCATAAACAAGAATAATATACCTTACCTTGCTTACCAAGACTTCGGAGCCTTGCAAAAAGCCACCGCTAAAAAGTTTAATGGAACGAATTGGGAAACGGTAGATACGGTTGGGTTTTCTGCTGGTGTTGCAAAATATACTTCTCTCGCAATATCCAGTAACAATCAGCTTTTTGTAGCGTACCAAGACGGTGGAGATTCCAATAAAGCAACAGTGATGATGGCTTCACATACTGAGGTGGTTAGTTATACCAATTCAGCTTATGCTTCCGATTCTGCAATTTATTTACTAGTAGCTACAGACACCGCTACAGGGTGCGTTATAAGAGATACAGTTAGTGTAATTCCTTGTATTGGTGCAACAGTTACTATAAATATTGATAGTAACGTTTCTTGCAACGGCCTGTCCAATGGAGGCCTTACAGCAACTGGGTCTAATGGAACTACACCGTATTCTTATGCGTGGAGCAACGCCGCTACTACGGCTAGTATTTCTGGTTTGGCAGCTGGTTCTTATACAGTAACGGTAACTGATAGCACAGGTTTAACTGGCACACAAAGCATAAGTATAACCGAACCAACTTCATTAGGAAGTTCCATTAATATTGATGCCAATGCAAGTTCGGCAGGAAGCTCTAATGGAGCATTGACGGCTGCTGCTTCGGGTGGTACATCACCTTATACCTATGCTTGGAGTAATTCTGCTACAACTGCATCGATCACCGGTTTATCAGTAGGAAGTTATACCGTAACCGTTACAGATAGTAATGGTTGTACCAGTACGAATAGCAAATCAATAGTTGTTCAAACGGTTCCTCAAGGGTTTGCCCTTGCAATTACTGAAATTTCATACAATGGTCCGGAATCAGGAAGCGATACGACAGAATTTATTGAATTATATAATTATGGTTCTACTTCGATTAATCTTACGGGATACGAATTTACAAGTGGATTCATTTATTCCTTTCCTAATGTATCGGTTGCCGCTGGAGATTACATTGTAGTGGCTTTAGATTCAGTTGCTGTTTTGAATACGTTTGGAGTAGCTGCATTGCAATGGAGTGCAGGTGGTTTAAGTAATGGTGGTGAGCCAATTGCTTTAAAAAATGCTTCTGGGGCATTAATAGACTCATTACGATATGATGATAATGCTCCTTGGCCAGACTCTGCGGATAGTTATGGATATACCTTAGTATTATGTGACCATACTTTAGATAATCAGCTTGGTGCAAATTGGAGTCTTTCTCGAAATAAAATCACAGGACAAATTGCTAATGGAAGACAAAGGTATGGTTCACCTGGAGCGCAGGACCATGCCTGTAGCGCAAGTTTAACTGTAGTAGCGACAGTAGATTCTAATACGACTTGTAATGGACTATCTAATGGAGCAGCTACCTCTGCGGTTACAGACGGAACCGCCCCCTACTCGTACGCTTGGAGTAATTCAGATACCACGGCTAGTATTTCTGGATTAGCTGCAGGGTCATATACCGTAACAGTTACTGACAATGTTGGAGATACTAGTTCTGCTAGTATTACCATAACACAGCCTGCAACGCTTGTTGCGTCAACCGTGGTAGATTCAAACGTAAGTTGCTTTGGTTTTACCAATGGTAAAGCAACGGCAAGCGGTTCAGGTGGAACCTCTCCATATACTTATGCTTGGAGCAACTCTACCAACAATGCAACTTTATTTGGAGTTACAAAAGGAGACTATTATGTAACTGTTACAGACAATAAAGGTTGTACTGATATAGATACCGTAACCATTACTGAACCGACTGCTTTATCAGTTTCAAATAGTTCAGTTATGGCCAGTACAAACACCAGCACCGACGGATCTGCAACTGCAACGCCAAGTGGAGGAACAACTCCTTATAGCTATGTTTGGAATAATGGAGCTACCAGTTCAACGGCAACTGGTCTTTCGATTGGAAATTATTTTGTTACCATCAGCGATAAAAACGGTTGCCAAATTTTAGACACTGTTGAGGTAACTTCTGGTGTATCTATTACTCTAGCCATTGATTCAAACGTAAGTTGCAATGGATTTTCCAATGGTGCTATTACTTCAACAGTAAGTAATGGAACTACACCATACTCTTATGCTTGGAGTAATTCAGATACTACTGCTAGTATTTTTGGTTTAGTTGCAGGTTCTTATACCGTAACAGTTACCGATAGTATTGGTGATACAAGCTCAGCTAATATTACCATAACACAACCTGCACTATTGGTTGCCGCCTCAGTTGTTGATTCTAATATTTCTTGTAATGGTTTTTCTGATGGTGGAGCAACGGCGTCTGCTACTGGCGGAACTGCGACTTACACTTATGCGTGGAGTAATTCAGCTACAACGGCCAGTATTACTGGCGTAGCGGCCGGTTCTTATGTGGTTACCATTACCGATAGCAAAGGTTGTTCGGACACTGCCACTGCTAACATTTCTGAACCGAATGTTTTAACGACTACTACAAGTGCAACAATGGCGACTACACTTACTAGTACTGATGCCTCTGCAACTACAACTGCAAGTGGTGGTACTAGCCCTTATACCTATGTATGGAATACTGGTGCTACCGATTCAACTGCATCAAACCTAATGGTCGGAAAATACACCGTTACCATCACAGATAATAACGGTTGTTCTGTTATCGATTCTGCTGAAGTAACCTCTGGCCCTTCTGTTACATTAGCTGTTGATTCTAACGTAAGTTGTAATGGATTATCTGACGGAGCTGCTACTGCAAGTGTAACTGGTGGAACTACACCGTATTCTTATGCTTGGAGTAATTCAGATACTACGGCTAGTATTTTTGGTTTAACTGCTGGTTCTTATACCGTAACAGTTACCGACAGTATTGGCGACACAAGTTCTACTTCCATTACCATTACCGAACCTGCAATTTTGGTTGCTACCTCGGTTGTTGATTCTAATATTTCTTGTAATGGTTTTTCTGATGGTGGAGCAACAGCGTCTGCTACTGGCGGAACCGCGAATTATACTTATGCTTGGAGCAATTCAGCTACAACCGCTAGTATTACTGGCGTAGCGGCTGGCTCTTATGTGGTTACCATTACCGATAGCAAAGGTTGTTCGGACACGGCCACTGCTAACATTTCTGAGCCGAATGTTTTATCAACTTCTGTTATAATAGATTCCAATACAACGTGTTCAACAGCAACCGATGGTGGAGCTACAGTTAGTACTTCTGGTGGAACAATGCCATATTCTTATTCTTGGAGCAATTCCGATACAACTAACAGTATTTCTGGTGTATTGGCCGGCACGTATGTAGTTACTGTATCCGACGTCAACGGATGTTCTATATCCGATACCGCAGAAATCATGTTGGTTGACACGATTAAACCAATTGTTTTTGCTAAAAACCTTACCCTTTATTTAGCAAGCAACGGAACAGCAAGTATTACAACTAGTGATTTAGACTCAATTTCAACGGATGCATGTGGCACCCCAACTCTTGCTTTATCAAAATCAAGTTTCTCATGCGCTGAGGTGGGTAGCAATACGGTGTATTTAATTGCTACGGATGTCAACGGAAATATTGATTCAGCATCTTCTACCGTTACCGTCCGTGACACGATTAATCCAGTAGTAGCGGCACAAAACTTAACGGCATATTTATCTGCTTCAGGAACTGTAAACATTACCGCAGCAGATATCAACAACGGTTCTTACGACAGTTGTGGAGTAAGCTTGGCTTTATCTAATTCCATGTTTACTTGTTCGGATACCGGAAGTAATACCATTTACTTAATAGGAACCGATGTAAACGGAAACGTGGATTCAGCGATGGCAACGGTTACGGTTCGAGATACGATAAAACCAACAGTACTCGTTCAAAACAAAACGGTATACTTAGGGGCTTCAGGGGCTGCAACGTTAGCAGTAAGCGACATCAATAATGGAAGTTACCATAGTTGTGGAATAGCCACATTGACTTTAAGTAACCTGAACTACAGTTGTGCCGATACGGGTAGCAATACAGTTTACTTAAAAGCAACAGATGTTAACGGAAATACAGATTCTGCAATGGCAACGGTGACGGTTATCGATACTATGAAGCCGGTGGTCGTGACACAAAACTTAGCGTTATTCTTAAACGCTTCGGGTGCTGCTAGTATTACTACCGGAGATGTAGATAATGGAACTTACGACAGTTGTGGAGTTTCATTGAGCTTAACAAAATCAAGCTTTTCTTGTTCCGATACAGGTAGCAATACGATTTACTTAATTGCCACTGACGTTAACGGAAACGTGGATTCTGCGTCGGCAGCTATTACGGTTTCGGATACCATTAAGCCGACGATAAACACAAACAATGTTACGGTATACTTGGATGGTTCTGGTAAAGCTGGCGTTACGGTTGCAGATGTGAACAACAGTTCTTCTGACAATTGTTCCATTGCGAGTTTGCACTTGAGCGACACGAGTTTCGATTGCTCGAACACAGGCACCAATACGGTTTATTTAATTGGGATAGACGTGAATGAAAACGTTGATTCTGCTTCGGCAACGATTACAGTGCTGGATACCATAATTCCTGTGCTTACTGTAAATGCTCCTGTTAGTATTTGTGCAGTTACTGCTGCGGGTACAGAAGTTACCTTCAGCAACTCAGCAACGGACAACTGTGCGCCAAAAGCCATTGTTCAAACTGCTGGTTTGGCGTCTGGTTCGGTCTTCCCTCAAGGCACAACTTGGAATATCTTCTCAGTAGAAGATTCTTCTGGGAATACGGTTATCGACAGCTTTTCAGTTGAGATTTATCCTTTCCAAGCGCTTAGTATTGATTCTATTGGCGAGCGTTGCGAGTCGGATAGTTTGGTAACACTAGTGGGTACGCCAACTGGTGGTACATTTAGTGGAACTGGTGTTAGCGCTGGTAAATTAGACCCTGCAGTGGTTTCTAATGGTGCAGTAGCCATTACTTACACCTTTACTACAGCTCAGTCTTGTACGTACAGCGATAGTATATATGCCCTAGTGCGACCTTTGCCAATAGTTACTTTAGGCAGCTTTGCAGATACGGTTTGCCTTGAAGATGAGCAAGTGGCTTGTCCGGTGGCTACTCCTTCGGGCGGTATCTATTCTGGTGTGGGTGTTAACGGTATCCTCTTCGAAACAGGCGCTCCTAATGTTGGGGTTGGTGAACATGTAGTGCGCTACACTTATCAAGATATTTACGGTTGTGTAAATACGGATTCTACTGTAGCTAACGTCTTAAATTGTTTCGACCCTGCTGGGGTGAGGCTGAATGCGGTTGCTAATGTGGTGCGTATTTTCCCTAACCCGAATAAAGGTAATTTCACTATCGAACACAATTTGGAACA
>CAKZKD010000018.1 GCA_937121175.1 uncultured Flavobacteriales bacterium | reverse complement strand
ACTTACCTGTAGTATGGGTATGGTCTCACTCAATGGCTCTAACTCAGACAATGGCACTGGGTTTACCTATGAGTGGACTGCTGATGACCCTAATATTATTATCAGTGACCCTACAAGTGCTATGATCGATGTAGCTCAATCTGGGGTTTATCAAATCAGAGTTACGAGCCCGATTGGCTGTACCGCTACTGATGAAGTGGTCGTACGTGCTGAAACGGAGGTACCCGTCCCGGAAATAGAGCTGAGCAATATTTCTTGTTTCTCTTCAAATGATGGAGCTATCCAGATCACAAACATCACAGGTGGCCGCCCGCCATATACCTATATGCTCAATGATGAACCAGTAGGAACCAGCGGTTTCTACCCTGGCTTGGAACCAGCAGAGTATGTGCTGCGGGTAACAGATGATAATGGTTGTTTCAGCGAGCTATTTCTGGATATCACCCAACCAGATCAGTTGCAGGTGTCGCTATCAGTAGTTGGAGATGCTACCGAAGTAGAGCAAGGAGAAACGGTTACGGTTACGGCTCGGATCAATGGCGGCAATGCTATCGATACCTTGATTTGGGAACCCGATACACTGGGCAATGCTGGCGAAGGCAATTCGATTACTTTTATCGCTGATGAGACTCGCCAAATTCGATTGACGGTAGTGGATGAGTTAGGATGTACGGCAACAGACAATGTAACGGTTATTGTACGTAAAAACCGCCCGATCTTTATTCCGACCGGCCTCTCTCCGAATGGGGATAACAACAATGATGTCTTCCTGATTTATGCCGACAATGACCAGGTACTGGAAATTGAAAGCTTCCTGATCTTTAATCGATGGGGAGAAATTGTTTTTGAATCTACTCCAGGTCAATTAGGTTGGGATGGATACTACAAAGGGGAGCTTCAAAATCAAGACACCTACTTATGGTTTGTTAAAGCTACTTCGGTATCGGGTGAAGAAATTACTGAAGAGGGTTTTTTTACACTTTTTAGGTAACCTCGGTGAGGCGAAATTTCTGTTAAAATCAATGTAAAAATCTCTTAACAGAGTACCTATTCACTTTTGACTCTTAAATGGTCTTTTTAGCTTTGAATCAAACGATACAAAGATATGGCGATAGACTATTCTAAAGAGATTGAGACGGTTAACTCCATTACCTACGAGGAGTTTCAGGAGAATTTTTATAAACCGCAAATACCTGTAAAAATCAAAAACTTACTGTCCGATTCTAGGGCAAATGCAAAATGGTCACCAAAGTTTTTTAAGAGACATTTATCAGATTTGGAGGTCGGTGTTTTTGATAACAATCCAGAACTATTGGACCGGTCTCAGAAGACCGCTCCCCATACCATGAGGTTTGGTGATTATATTGATATGATTGAAGAAAAACCAACAGACGCGCGTCTTCATCTGTTCAACGTCTTCAAGCATATGCCTGATTTAGTTAAGGATTTTGAGTATCCAGATATTGCAGATAGAATATTAAAATCGTTGCCTTTCGCCTTCATTGGAGGCGAGGGAAGTGTCGCCAGATTGCACCGAGATATGGACAATTCTAACGTCTTTTTGACCGAATTCTGGGGAAGAAAAAAGGTGGTGCTTTTTAGTCCAGACTACGACGATTTATTGTACAAATATCCTTTCACAACGCACAGTGCAGTAGATATTGAAAATCCAGATTACGACAAATTTCCAGGACTTCAGCATGTGCAGGGTGAGCATACTATTTTGGAAAAAGGCGAAACGTTATTTATGCCGTGCAAATATTGGCATCATATTAAATACCTATCGGTTGGAATAGGAATGTCCTTTAGAAGTTTAGGTTCTGTGAGTACTACTGTTGAGGGAGTAATTCAAGCATCTGTTGTTTCAACAATTGATGATTTGGCAAGAGTTGCTTTTGGAAATTCATGGCACACATTTAAATCGGATTGGGCTCAAGAAAGGGCTAACAGAGCTTTAAATGAAGTAGGAATTTATACATCCTAACTATCAGTATCTAAATTTCAGTTCTAGATTGTTGAATATCAAGGTCAAGTAATTCTAAAAACTGGCAAAATGCTATCTTAGTAGATTGGTTTCAATCTATGCATAGTTACTTGCGCATTCTTTTTTTTACATTGCTGTGTTCTTTTAGTACACCTCTAGAATCGGTTGCTCAACTCAAAGCCGATTTCGATGCAGATACGTTGGAATTTTGCCCACCTCTTGCGGTTAAATTTAAAGACAAATCAACGGGAGGAAGAATAACTTCTCGGCAGTGGACATTTGGACAAGGAGGGAGCTCAAACAGTAATGACCCATTTCCTTCGGCTACTTATTCAACTTCAGGAAACTATACGGTGACGCTCACCGTAGGTGATGGAACATCGACCGCCACAGTAACGAAAAATGCATATATCAAAGCATTTAATATTCCAAGAGTCAATTTTACCACTCCACAAAACAGAAAGGGTTGCACTCCACTGGCTATAAGTTATACAGATCGAACCATTCAGGGAAGTGCCCCAATAAGTAGTTTCACTTGGAACTTAGGTAATGGAACACGGTCCTCGGTTCAAAATCCTTCGATTATCTACGGCTTACCTGGTAAATACACAATTACGTTGTCGGTCACGGATACGAATGGCTGCCTTGGTACAGAAAAGAAACTTGCCTTTATTGAAGCTGTTCCGGGTGCAGTGGCAAGTTTTTCGACTGCCGGTCCACACAGTAGTTGCCAAGGACCACATACGGTAAATTTTATTAGCACAGCAACAGGTTTGGCTCCGCTAACTCATTTTTGGGATTTTGGAAATGGAAACACCAGTATCCAAGCAAATCCGACAGAAACTTTTCCAATTGGTAATTACGATATCACATACGTTGTGCGGGATGCAAGTGGATGTGTCGATAGTTCTAAAATCAAAAGATTTGTATCGGTCGGAAAAACCACCGCTGATTTCAGTACCCTTTCTGACACGTTTTGTCTTTCTGATTCAAATCCAATTCAGTTTACAAATTTATCGGTAGGAGCAAGCTCATATACTTGGTTGCTTGGTAATGGTGCTTTCAGAAATGCCAGAGACATATTGTACAACTATCCACAAACAGGAACCTACAACGTTACATTGCAAGTAAAAGATGGTGCCGCATGCTCTGACCAAATCACAAAAAACATCACGATTATCCAACCTACTGCAAGTTTTTCTTCAGATATTGATTATTGGTGTAATGACACTACTATTCAGTTGACTCCTAATACCGACTATCCTAGTAAAGCTTCCAGCATCATTTGGGGTATAATGCATGAGTTAGATACGGTGGTGCGCAATTATGGCAAGTATTCGATTTTTAAGAATAAGGTGGGGCAACATACTGATACTATGACCGTCCTATACTCAAGTTGGGGAACCTGCTCAGCCAAAGTGCATAAACCTACAATTCGAATATGGAAACCATCTGGATTTCCAAACTTATCAGCATTTGAAGGATGCGTTCCATTAATTATGAATGCAACACACAATATATCTCCTTTAGACTCATTGCAAAATGGAGTTTGGAAATTTAGTGATGGCAGAACAGTAACAGGGCCAACAGCCACTGACACAATAACAACACCTGGAAAAAAAACAGTTACTTTTTTTATCGAGCACAAGAGAGGTTGCAAATACAAACATGGACCCTTAGAATATAAGGCTGGCACAAAACCAACTGTAGATTTTGTGGTAGATACTCCGGCTTTCTGTGCCGAGGAAAAGGTGCACTTCCGAAACCGAACCATAGATTCGAGCAAAGTAGATTATTACAGGTGGGATTTAAACTACCCAAACAATGATATTGACACTGCTCGACATCCAGAACGAGTATATCCAGATACCGGTTTCAGGTCTGTTAGGCTTGTTGCTGGGTATTTTGGTTGCAAGGATACCTTGATTAAAACCAACATGTTTGAAATTTTAGGACCTACAGGCGATTTTGATGCACGAATAAATTGCCTATTCCCCTTTGATAGAGAATTTGTTCCTGTAGGTTGGGTTGACGTTCAGCGTTTTAATTACGATTTTGGAGATTTTTTTGGATACGATTCATCGAATCAATTCACTGCATATAATTACGCTTCGAGAGGTGATTTTTTCGCCAAATTAACACTGTTCAATGACACTAATAATTGTACGATGGAGAAAGAAATTCCGATATTCATAAGGGATATTCAACTTCAAACTACGCAAAGTAAATCGAAGGCATGTTTTCCTGATGTATTTGTGTTTAATGCAGCTTCTTCTCAAGATGTAGAACGAATAGAGGTTCACATGAATAATACGACCTACTTTCCCCGAGGCTTGGGCGTAAATATTGAAACAACTCTAAAAGGTGCACAAGCACCAATGATAATTGGAACAGATATTAACGGATGTGCCGATACCAACTATCATTGGTTAAAGACCTATAAACCAGAGGCCAAAATTGTTACTTCAGGAGACACGGGTTGCGGACCCCTATCGGTTCAATTCATGGACAGCACTTTATACGATACGACGGCCTCCATTCGCAATTGGACAATAACCCCCTTTGGTCAAACTAACCAGATAAGTCCAACGCGCACTTTTTCATGGCCGGGTGTCTATATTTCTGTTTTGGAGGTTGAGGATGTATTTGGCTGCAGGGACACAATTAACAAAAACATTCTTGTGCGGCAACCAATACCTCAAATTGCAGTGGACACCCAAATTTGTCTGGGTACTCCGGTCAACTTTTCGAATATTGGTGCTCGACCAAACGAAACCTATTTATGGAGTTTTGACGATACATTGACCGATACTGTTGTTGCTCCACAAGTTACCTATTCTAAAAAGGGGCGAAAAACTATCAGGTTGGTAGCTACCGATGCCTTTGGATGCGACTCAGTAGTAGAAAAACCGCTTTGGGTGGATGTTCAAGAAGTAAATCCTGCAAATGTCATTGCACTGCCAAACGATACCTTTTGCTATCCCGCCGAAATAGATTTTAAAGACCTTACAGTAGATACTAACGTGCGCTACCGTTATTGGCGGTTTGACTCAAGCGAAACATTTTTTAGACTTTCAGGAACCGACGCTTTTTACAATTACGTAAAGCCCGGTAAGTATGGAGTTGATTTGGTTATTGAAACAACTTACGGTTGTATAGACACCTTTCGTTTTGATTCCATTTTGAACGTAGGAGGACCGTACGCGGAATTTGACATTATGGATACCGTTTGTTTATTTGCTGAGGTCGGAATTGAACTTCAAAAACCTTACGAGGTTTTCGAATATCGAATGGACTTCGGAGATGGTATTATAGATACGCTGCCAGGAAAAATCGATTCTATTTTTTATAATTATTCTAACCCCGGCTTTTTTCCAGTCAATTTGATATTCACAGATTCGCTAAAACAGTGCGTAAAATCATGGTCCGACTCAGTGTTCGTGTTGGACGTTATAGCCGATATTCTTTCAACCGACTCCTTTGGTTGCGCTCCGTTTCAACTTCAGGCGCAGGCCCAAAATACGAACGCGAATGAATACAAATGGACAGTGAATGATTCCTTAATCCAAAATGGTCAAAACTTCAGCAATGTATTTACCAACGAAGGACAATACAAGTTAAAACTGATACCAAAAAACGTTGCACACGGTTGTACGGACTCCACAATATGGAACTTTGAGGTATTTCAGAAACCCGAATTGATAACAACAGGAGGAGGAAATTTTTGTGATAAAGATTCCGTTTCTGTGCGTGTTTCAGGGGCAGATTTTTACAAATGGATTCCCAACACTTACCTTTCAAATGATTCAACTGACTCTGTTTTGGTTAAACCTTCAGAAGATATTGAATATACCGTTTATGGAGTAACCAAATACGGGTGTAGAGATACAACCTCAGTAGCATACGAAGTGGTTTACGCTCCTGAAAAAATTGGGTTTGAAGACACTACAATATTCACCGGTCAAACGATTCAATTGAACAAAACGGACGACCCCAGTTTAAATTATCGCTGGGAACCACCACTATTCCTTAGCTGTTTTAACTGTGCGAACCCAGAAATTGATGCCCAACGTCAAATAACCTATACCCTGAATGTAACCGACCAATTCGATTGTTTTGAATACGATACCTCGTTTACGGTGTACTTGAACAACGACCATTCGATTATTATGCCCAATGCGTTTAGTCCTAATGGAGATGATTTGAACGAAACCTTTAAGTTTTATACCAATGGTATAGAGGAACTTCTGTTTTTTGGCATATTTAATCGTTGGGGAGAGGAAGTCTATAGATTTAATGGGTTAGACGATGAATGGGATGGATATTATCGCGGAAATCCTTGGCCAACAAACTCTAAATTGGTATATAAGGGTCAATTCAAAAAATACGACAGCGAGGTGATTGAGCTCACTGGGTTCATTGTTATCGTTCGCTAAAACAAAATGTATTTTATTCCGAGGTTATAACTTTCGCCAAGGCCTGCGTTCTTGGCATTGAAAAAGTTTCCGTACAGTAGTTCAATGTTGAACTTTGAAGTGAATTGATATTTAAATCCCAAACCAGCTTGAGTGAAATTAGCATCTATTACCCAATCGGTAGCTGGCGGTTCTTGAGCGTTGAGTACAAATCGTGGCGTGTGCTGTATCATGCCGTAAAAGGTAATTTTTTTGGTAGGGAAGTAGCTCAGAAAAATACTAGCTGGTAGATCCACATGCGATACTTGGGCTGGGCGCTTGGCAAATCGGAACAACAAATCTGCTTCAGCAAAAATTTGCATATAATCATTAAAGAACGTTTTAGCGTAGAAGAATTGTGTCCACCACACATGTCGATCCCATTCTATCCAAAGAAAGTTGGCGTTTCCTTCAGGGTTTGCAGAAGTAACAATGTTGTATGAACTCTGAAGCGTAAACTCCTTCACTTCTTTAAACGGTTGAATTCTAATTTTTGGAGCTATGTAAGAAATTCCAACTCTTGTGGAGTCGTTGTTCTGAAAATCAAATGCTCTTCCAATTTGACTGTAGCTTGGGTCGTTTGCACTTCGTCCTGTGCCGCGCAAACTCACGTCAAGCCCTAAGTTTATCCTTGCGTTTTTAGAAACGCCATAAATAACTTGAACCAGTGATGTTGCAAACGTGGTTCGATACCCATTAAAGTTAGTGCCTTGCCAGTTGTTCTCATTTTCGGTGTAGATGGAATTGAACAAAGTAGCGTCTATTTGTCCTTTTTTTAATAAAGAACCGGCCGTATATGTCTGTAAATTTAAAGACTGTTCTCCTGCCGGATCGAAAGGTTCATTTCCTAATTCACCCGAATTGGAGGTGCTAGATGCTGTTTTATTTAGAGTCCAATCGTAAGAGTAATACTTAGGTTTTTGTTCTGCATTACGCGGTGTACTCCGATAGGAATTTATGTATTCCATAACCGTTCCATTAGCAACAAAATCTTCTCTGTACCAGTTAAATATTTCCGAGATTTTTACTGTACCGTCGGCCTGTTCTTGAATGAATATAGGATCATTCATTGCTTTCTTGGTTTGTTCAGTTAGTTGTTTGTCTAAGGTTGAAGGTAAATATGCTCGGTTAATAATAGGAGGACAACCCTTGGCGCCACAAACCAGCACAAAATGTACTCTTGGATCATTATATACTTTTCTGATTTCGTCGTTTTCTAAATCGTTTAGGGTCATTTTTTTACCGGCAATTTCAAACTTATTGCTTTCAAAAAAGCCCGGAATTTCCATAACTGAATTAGTAGGCCAGTTCTTAACAACCTGATGAATTACCAGCAAATTGTAGCTGTTTATGAGAAACGCTTTGCGGTTAGGTTCTGCTAATTGGTCAACATTCATTTCCTCAATAGATTTTACTAGTGCGTTTAACGATGCTGGGTTTGCTTTAATCTGCTGATAGTTAACGGTTTTACCCAAAACATTGGACTTGAAAAACGCATCACTTTTCGCAAAAAAATCTTGCGAATGCACAGCTGTTGAACTTATCAGAAATAGAATTGATAATAGAAACTTGTTCATTTTAAATTTGAATTTGGGAGCAAAGATTGTCTATCTAATCTTATCCAAATTGTAGTTCAACGTACATTTTGGAGGTTACAGCAAATTAGTAATAAGTAATGAACTATTGTATCAAATATGACAACAAGCATTAAAGCAACTTGCTTTCTTTGCTGCAATTATGGGTGCAAAACGTATAGTAATAATAGGAAACGGTATTTCTGGAATCACCACGGCTAGAAACGTAAGAAAAAGGAATGCCGAAGCACAAATTGTAGTGGTTTCTTCCGAAACCAAGTATTTTTTTTCAAGAACGGCGCTGATGTATGCCTACATGGGCCACATGAAAAAAGAGCACATGAAACCTTACGAAGATGGTTTTTGGGCTAAAAATAGAATCGAACTTTGTTTTGCACATGTGAATTCTATTGACTTTGAGGAACAAAAATTAAACTTTTCGAATGGCAAGCAAACCAATTACGATAAGTTGGTACTTGCCCTTGGTTCCACTCCAAACAAATTTGGATGGCCGGGTCAAGACTTAAAAGGAGTTCAAGGTTTATACTCTTTCAATGATTTGGAATCAATGGAAGAAAATACCGTTGGTATCAAAAAAGCAGTCATTGTTGGGGGAGGATTGATTGGGGTAGAAATGGCGGAAATGCTACGTAGCAGAAAAATTGAAGTTGATTTTTTAGTACGCGAAAAACGATTTTGGGGCAATGTACTTCCAATTGAAGAAGGAAAGCTCATTCAACGACATATCAACGAACATCACGTAAATCTTCTTTTAGAAACTAATCTTGAAGAAATAATATCTGATGAAAACGGCAGAGTCCGAGCGGTAAAAACAGATACTCATGGCGAAATTGAATGTCAATTCGTTGGCTTAACTGCCGGAGTAAGCCCAAACATTAAGTTTCTAAAAGATTCCGAATTAGAAACAGACCGAGGAATTCTAGTGAATGAATTTTTAGAAACCAATCAACCCAATGTATATGCATTAGGCGATTGTGCCCAATTTAAAACAGCCCCAAAAGGTCGCAGAAATATTGAGCAAGTTTGGTACACAGGTCGAATGATGGGCGAGGTTTTGGCAAAAACCTTAACCGGTTCTAAAACCGAATACAAACCTGGAAATTGGTTTAATTCAGCCAAGTTTTTCGACATCGAATATCAGACATACGGAACGGTAACGGCAAATTTGGAAGAAGGTCATTCCCAATTTTATTGGGAGCACAATAATGGCAAAATTGGAATCAAATTCGTTTTTGATTCCGATTCAAGGAGATTCATCGGAATAAACACTTTTGGAGTTCGTATGCGCCACGAACTCTTCGATAAATGGTTGACTCAAGGCCAATCCATAGATTTCATTATGGAACATTTGGAAGACGCAAATTTCGACCCTGAATTGTACAAAAGCTATGGAACAGAAATCTTAAAGTCTTACAATTCAGAATTCAATAAAAACATTAAAATCAAGAAAAAAAGTTGGTCAAGAATATTCTCATAGTAGGTTTTGCCATTTTCTGTGGTTTAGGTCTATTTGCTCAGCCTGCTGTGGATGGATTCATGAAAGGAAAAGGAAATATGGATTTAGTAGGAAGTTTGACTTTCGATTCATTTTCTAAATATTATGCTGCGCCAGGCCCAATTGCCTTGCCACGGACAACGACAAGTGCAAGTGTCTTTGTGGCAGCAGGTATCACCGATTGGTTAGATGCTCAAATCAATATTCCTTATGTAATGACCGCTCAAAATTGGTCGAATTTACAGGATATCTCGATGTATGTAAAAGGAAGGTTTCTGAATAAATCATTGAAAAAAGGAACATTTAGTGCATTGTTCGCAGGCGGCATAGCCACGCCAATATCCAATTACCCAACCCAGGGACTTAATGCTATAGGGCAACAGTCAACTGCTGTTGATGGCCGTTTGGTGATGCAGTATTTTGCAAATAATGGATGGTTTGGAATGCTGCAAGGAGGATACACTTATCGCTCAAATCCAACACCTGGTTCTGTGCCCGTTGCACTAAAAGTTGGTAAGGCCGCAAATAACTACTACTTCGATGTGTATTACGATTTTCAAGAAGCACAAGGTGGTGCAGATTATCGCGATGGAACAAATCCAGCATTTACTTCATTAGGCGTCTCGTATCACAAGTTGGGTGGTACATTCTACAAACCGTTTAACGAGGGTAAAATGGGAGTTGCATTGGGTGCTTACGGCGTTGCATCTGGCCGAAATGTAGGACAATCAATTGGCGGTAATGCAGCATTTATCTATAAAATTAAATACCTGAAATAATGAGTTTAGCAAGTAATCAAAATCTGAATACGCTTGGAGTTCCTATTGGGCTAGGATTGAGTTTTGTGGGTTTGGTCATATTGGCTCTATCTTGGATGGGAATTGCCTTGCCTTCAATTCTATTATGGGTTTGTTTGGTGGCATTACTCTTTGGAATGATGGTCTTTGGAGTTTCTACCTATGCTGGAGAAACTGAAGGAATTAAAAATAACGGAATTTGGCATAAGTCATTGACCAATAAAGGAATGCTGGCGTGGGTAAGTGGAGTTGTCATTACAGGTTTCTATGTGGAATTGTACTGGTTTCCTGAGCTATTAGGTTTAAGTGCCGAGGGTGCAAATACAGGTCTAATTGCTTTTTTCGATCCGTTGAGTTTTGCACTAAAAGGTTCTGCAGCCAGCCAGTGGTTTGTTTACGGAACATTATATACCATTGCCATTGTTGGTCTTGGAGTAAAATTTATTGTGAAGTACAGACACAATAGATATCAATTTTGGCGGACCCTTTCGGTAATGGTAGCTCAATTATTCTTGGCGTATTTCATTCCAGAAATTATGGAAGGAATGTACCAAGAGCAACCGTATTTCGCTAAAGATTTAAAATATTTCTGGCCATTGAATTATTACTTTTTTGAAGACTGGCACATCAATAATATGACCTCAGAAGCTGGTGGTTCTATGGGTATGTTTTATTTGGTATGGGGAATAGTTGGATTTACAACCCTTACACCAATAATCACCTATTTCGTTGGCAAAAGATGGTACTGCAGTTGGGTTTGTGGCTGCGGTGGACTTGCAGAAACTGCAGGTGACCCATTCAGACATTTATCAGACAAAAGCATTAAATCTTGGAAACTAGAGCGGTGGTTAATTCATGGTGTTTTGTTGTACATAGTTGTTGTTACAGCAGTTGTATTGTACGGATATTTCAGTGGCCAAGGTTCATTTATGGGTATGGATATTTACACCTATTTCAGAAAACCGTACGCATTTCTGATTGGTGCAGCCTTTTCGGGTGTCGTTGGAGTAGGGTTTTATCCGTTATTAGGTAACAGAGTTTGGTGTCGATTTGGTTGTCCAATGGCAGCATACATGGGAATCGTTCAACGATTCAAATCTAGATTTAGAATTACTACAAACGGAGGTCAATGTATTTCATGCGGAAACTGCTCTACGTATTGCGAACAAGGAATTGATGTACGGTCATACGCACAAAAAGGGCAGAACATTGTGCGTGCTTCATGTGTTGGATGTGGTGTATGTTCTGCGGTTTGCCCGAGAGGGGTATTGAAATTAGAAAACGGCCCAGAAGAAAATAGAGTTTCTGATAACCCTATTCTTATTGGACACGAACAAACCAAATTGAATTCGGACGTAATCTAAGCATGAAAAGATATTGGTTCATAGTAATTATTCAGTGTAGCCTTCTTGCGTTAGCCTTGTTTAATATTTCATTTAAGCCGGAAATACTGTCGGTTCAGTCAGTTGGTACAACGAATTGGGAATTGACCCCTAAATACACCAAAACATATTTCGATAATGGCCTCACGAGAAGTGAAGGTAGATTGTTGGATACAAATAAGGTTGGTTGGTGGAAGACCTATTATAAAAATGGAATTGATAAATCTGTTGGAGAGTATGAGTCCAATGAAAAAACCAGATTGTGGAAAATTTTCCATGAAAATGGCGAATTAAAGTCAGTCGGAAATTATTTAGGCAATTTAAAAGTCGGAAAATGGCAAACGTTTTATGGCTCTGGAGAGATTAAAGCTAAGGGACGTTACAACTCCGGCCTGAAATCGGGTGAATGGAAAGAATATTATGAAAATGGAACGCTGAAATCGGAGACAGTTTTTGAGAACGATAAAAAAGTTGGTTATTGGAAACACTATTACCCAAACGGAATTATTGAAAAACAAGGGGCATACGTAAACGGTGAGCGCAATGCTTTTTGGGAAACTCGTTACAAAAACGGTCAAGTGGAGCTGGAATCCAATTGGAAAAATGGCCAAAAGCACGGTTGGTTCAAACGTTATTTTGAAAACGGTCAACAAAAATGGGTTGGAGAGTTTGAAAACGGCCAAAAAGTAAGGCTTTGGAAGTACTACCACGAAAACGGAGCACAGGAATGCGAAGGATATTTCTCTGATAATAAAAAAGTAGGTTGGTGGAGATTTTGGGAGAAAGACGGAAACATGACAGAAGAAGGGGACTACGCTTTGGACGTGAAAAATGGTTTTTATAAAACCTACTTTTCCGATAGTACCATTAAAACAGAGGGATATTACTTTGAAAACGAACCAATTGGTGAGTGGAAATATTATACGGCTACAGGGGAATTGGAGAAGAAATTTACGGTTGAAGATGCAGACTAAACCAAAAGAATGTAAAATCTCGGTGGTCATTCCGGCATTTAACGAGGAAAACGCAATTGCATTAGTACTGCAAGAAATACCAAAAGAATGGGTGGACTTGGTGGTTGTGGTGGATAACAATTCTTCCGATAAAACCAAACAAAAAGCAAAAGCCGCAGGTGCAACAGTGCTCGAAGAATCGTTTCAAGGATACGGAGCATCTTGCTTGTGTGGAATCAATTACTTAAATCAACAAGATATTAAATCCGACATCATTGTTTTTTTGGATGCCGATTATTCAGATTATCCAGCACAATTGCCAGAATTAGTACTACCCATAATTGAGAATAAGGCCGATATGGTTATTGGCAGTAGAGCCTTGGGTGTTCGTGAACAAGGTTCAATGACTGTTCCTCAAGTATTTGGCAATTGGTTGGCAACAAGTCTATTGCGGTTGTTTTACAATGTAAAATTCACCGATTTGGGGCCATTCAGAGCCATCCGAACAAGTTCGCTTAATGCACTTAACATGCAAGACAAAACCTACGGTTGGACGGTAGAAATGCAAGTAAAAGCAGCCAAACAAAAAATTAGATCTATTGAAGTTCCCGTAAATTATAAGAACAGAGTAGGGGTTTCTAAAATATCAGGTACGGTCAAAGGAACTTTCCTAGCTGGATACAAAATACTATTCACCATTTTCAAAAATCTATAACCGTGCACATTCTCATTTGGACTATAATCATTGTTTACGGGGCACTAATACTTTTCATTTTTACGTATTCTATTGTGCAGCTTACCCTTACATTAGGTTACAGAAAGTCTAGGAAAAGAAACGAAGTGCAGGTCCCAAATGCTTTGGTTATCTTTCCTAATGTAACCATTCAACTGCCAATTTTTAATGAGAAATACGTCAGCGAACGACTCATTGATTCTACCGCCGCCATTGATTATCCAAAAGATAAATTAGAGATTCAAGTGCTTGATGACTCCACCGACGAAACCTTTGAGTTGGTTGCTAACAAAGTAGGAGAATTGCAGCAAAAGGGATATAACATTAAGCACATTCACCGTGTAAAAAGAGTTGGCTATAAGGCAGGTGCTTTGGCAGAGGGACTTGAAGTTTGCGAAGGTGAGTTTGTGGCGATTTTCGATGCAGATTTCCTTCCAGCTAAGAATTTTCTAATGGACAGCCTTAAATATTTTGTTCACGATAAAATTGGCTTGGTGCAAACCAAGTGGTTGCATTTAAATAAGAATTACAATTTACTTACTCGCCTTCAGGCCTTTGGTTTAGATGCTCATTTTACTGTAGAGCAGGGCGGAAGAAACGCTGCTGGTCATTTTATGAACTTTAACGGTACTGCAGGAATTTGGCGAAAAACCTGTATTGAGGATGCTGGAGGATGGCATTCGGATACGTTGACAGAAGATTTAGATTTAAGTTACAGGGCGCAACTAAAAGGATGGTCGTTCAAATACGTAGAAGATATTGGTTCACCAGCAGAGCTTCCGGCGGCAATGAACGCCCTTAAAACTCAACAATATCGATGGAACAAAGGTGCTGCGGAGTGTGCCGTCAAAAATTTAGATAAAGTAATTAAGTCGAAGAATGTTTCAAACAGCACCAAGGTACACGCCATTTTTCACTTAATGAATAGCTTTTTGTTTGTTTGTATTTTACTTACGGGCTTATTGAGCGTCCCGCTTATGTGGGTAAAAAGCACTTATTTCCAATACGGTTACTTATTCCAAATTGCGGCCATCTTCTCTGTAAGTTTTGTATTTCTAGCATTTTTTTATTGGACTTCAGCTGCTATGAATTACGAGAACAAACGATTAGGATTCCTCAAGTTCATTAGTTCGTTTCCATTGTTTCTTTCAGTATATATGGGATTGTCGTTGCACAACGCCATTGCTGTATTTGAAGGCTATGCGGGCAGAAAAAGCCCATTTGTTCGTACGCCCAAATTTAATGTAGTAAAGAAAGAAGAAGGCTGGAAAAACAATAAGTACATCTCCAAACAAATAAACCCATTAACGTACATAGAGTTGTTGCTGGCGCTGTATTTTGCATTTGCCATTTGGGCTGGATTCTATTTAGGCGATAGTGGCCTTATGCCATTTCACGTTATGCTCATGTTTGGATTTGGTGTTATTGGTTTGTATTCCGTAAGGCACGCAAAAGGATAGGGTTTATTATTTTTTCGCCACCATTATCAGTCGTTCACTCGTTGCCTCATTGAACTCATCAAGGTCATAGTTACCAAAATAGTTGGATATTTTTAGGCTAGTTTTTTCAAATAACTCCGCTAAATCGGATTTCGAAAATGCCGTAACCCGTTCGGTAAAACTGTAATCTCGCTCGTGGTCGGTAAACTCAATTTTCTTTTGAATAACGTGATTTTCGAATGTCTTGGAAATCTTAAAAGTAATCCCGTTAATATTCTTCTCTTCGTATGGAACTAACTCTGCAACAACTTTCTTCGAGTTTAAAAAATCGAGGACAAAAGTACCCTCAGCCTTTAAGTTGGCACTAACTGCTTTTAGAACACGTTCGTTATCAATGTCGTCGTTAAAATACCCGAAACTGGTGAATAGGTTTAGTACAACATCGAAAGCATTATTTTTATAGGGGTCACGCATGTCATGCACTGCAAAAGACAAACTATTATTGGCTTTTTTTTGTGCAATTTCTATCGAGTTTTCCGATAAATCTATTCCAGTTACATTGTATCCCAGTTGATTGATTTTGAACGAATGGCGTCCTTTTCCGCACGCAACATCAAGCACATGTGCCGATGCGTCGAGGTTTAGGAAGTTGAGTAGATGTTCAATAAATAATTCAGCCTCAGATTCATCTCTATTTTTGTACAGCATGTGGTAATACGAAGTATTAAACCAATCTGAGAACCAATTTTCGTTACTGTCTTTCATAAAAAATCTAGTGTTTTAGAATAAAGGGGTATGACGGTACTTTAAAATTTTATAACAAAACCTGCATTATTCTGTGAGATGCCATAAAAAAAGCCCTTCCAAACGGAAGGGCTTCAAATGTAAAGTTTCAAATAATCGATTACTCGATTACCGTCATTTCTTTTACCAAGTGACCAGCACCAGCAAACTTGTCGATAATGAATAATGTGTATCGAATATCAACTGAGATGGTACGCTGTACGTTTGGCTCAAAAGCAACGTCGCCACTCATAGCTTCCCAGTTTCCGTCAAATGCAGTACCTATCAAATGTCCTTCTGCATTAACAACGCCACTACCAGAGTTACCACCTGTAATGTCATTATTCGACAAGAAACAAACTCTTAGTTCACCATTTTTGCCATAACGACCGTAATCTTTTTCTTTAATCATTTTAATCAACTTGTCTGGAGCATCAAACTCCAAATCACCCGGCTGATACTTTTCTAAAATACCTTCAGCAGTAGTGTAGTACTCATAAAAAACAGCGTCACGAGCTTCGTATGGTAAAATATTTCCATAGGTAAGACGCAAAGTTGAGTTTGCATCAGGGTAATAAGATTTGTTCGGATTCATTTGGCGAATTCCGTCAATGTACAAACGTTCAGCCTTGGCTATTTTCATATTAGCTTCTTGTCTTGCAGGAACTACGTTCTTGTAAAAATCATCCCAAACTGCTTTTGATATTTTGTAAGCAGGATCCTTTAAAATTGACTTTGCATTTGCTTTAGTCAAAAAAGCTTCCATTTTATCTTCGTCATCGAACATTGATTTTTTAGCAACCCATTTTGCCAGTTTCATGTAATCGCCTTTAGCTTTTCCAATTAATGTTTGGAAATACTCAGGTCTTTCTCCTTCTGGGATAGCCTCAGCGTACATTTCGAACATTGCAGCCAAAACATCAATGTCAACTTGTTTGTTGTAATTTTTGAAGTGCTTTTTGTTTTTTTCTTTAAGGCTTTGGGTCATTTCATCGATATTCTTCGGATCTGCATCTTCTTTTTCAAGAATTGCAGCAAACTTGCCATAATTCCTTGCTAATGAAGCCATTTCAACCCCTTGAGATGCAAACCCTTCAATGAAATAATTGTACTTAGTTTGAGAGCCTTTTAATTGGGCGTACCCTTCTTTGTACAACTCTAAAACCTTTCCATATTTTTCCTTTCTTTCGCTATTGGCGTTCGCCCATTTTTCGAAGTCTTGTTCTTCTGAACGTTTTTTACCTGCAACGTCCAAAGCATTTAAAGCTTCCGTCATTCCAATAAAGTTTTTCCAGTAGTTGCTCACTCCTGCGTGCTTACTAGCATACTGAATTTGAGTAGCTTCATCTGCGTTCATTCCTACTTCATACAAATCCAATTTTTTTCTTCTCAATTTAATTCTGTCCGGATAATCTACGTTTACCTTATGATCAACACCGTAAGAACTCATGTAACGGTCTGTTCCTCCAGGAAAGCCGAATATCATAGCATAATCGTTCTTTTTGGTTCCTTTAATATTCACTGGAAGATGGTGCTTTGGTTTGTAAGGTTTGTTGTCTGCTGAGTATGCAGCAGGTTTGTTGTCCTCATTCGCATAAATTCTAAACATGGTAAAGTCACCGGTATGTCTTGGCCACATCCAGTTGTCCGTGTCGCCGCCAAATTTTCCAACTGAGCTAGGTGGAGCTCCAACTAAACGAATATCAGGAAATACCTGGTAAACAAACATGTAATACTCATTTCCAGCAAAAAAACTTTTTACAACTGCTTTGTATTCATCATCGCTATTTGCCTTAGCTAGGCTGTCAATAAGTGGTTTTGCCGCTTTGGCTCTTTCCATTTCGTTCATGTCATCAGACATTGCAGCCAAAATCGTGCTGGTAACATCGTCCATGTGATGAAGAATAGAAATAGAGAATCCCGCTGGAATCTCCTCGTCCTTGGTCATGGCCCAAAAACCGTCTTTCAGGTAGTTATGGTCAGTTGTACTGTTATCTTGAATAGTTCCATATCCACAATGGTGATTCGTAATGAAAAGACCTTGTGAAGAAACAATTTCTCCAGAGCAAAAGTTTCTTGCTGGAGACCCAAGGCCAACAATTGCATCTTTTAATGAAGCATTGTTTACACTGTAAATTTCTTCAGGAGTAAGTTTTAATCCTGCTTTTTGCATATCAACGTAGTTCAAGCGTTTTACCAACATAGGTAACCACATTCCCTCATCAGCCTTTGCTCTTGGCTGCACTAACAGTGCGATAGTTGCACACAATAAAATACCTTTTCGTAACATAATTTACTTTGATTTTTAAAACGTCGGCAAACATAGCCATTTCAATGCGTGAGCAAAAGGATAAAAGTCAAGATTGGTCGTAACTTGTGACCAAAGGTCTTAAAGGCATATAGATATTCTTCTCTCAATTCTATACCTTTGTTACACTTGTTAAATGAGGCTTAAAAGTGGACCTACAGAAGATTGCCAATAATATGTCGAAAGAAGATTTAATATTCACCTATCAAGGAGTGGTGAATGATGTAATTGTAGGCGATATATTGCAATTGGTTGAAAGTGCCTTGAATGCTGAAGAAATTAAGAGCAAGGTAAAAAGAAAGATTTTCCGGGTATTATTAGAAGGAATTCAAAATCTGTATAAGCATCAAAATGAAATCTCTGAAGGTGAAAATTCGGAAGAAGAGGTGACTACGGTTTTGATTAGAAATTCTGGGCATTATACATTGATTTTCGGAAATTATATCGCTAAGAGTGAGGTAGATACGTTGCGCGAAAGAATTGACTTGATAAATACTAAGGATAAAAGCCAGTTAAGAGAGCAGTTTATTGAAACTTTGAACGATAACGAAAGAACAAAAGACGGAGGTAGTGGTCTTGGATTAATGGATATAGCTAGAAAATCGGGACAACCGTTAAGTTATGAATTCGACGAGGTGAGCCAAAAGTTGACATATTTTAAACTAATTGTGAAAATAAATAAGGATGGATAATTTAATTATTGACGGCGGAGTGAAAACACCAACGGTTATGTTAAATGCCGATTCAGGCAAATTTGAATTGAGCGGAAGAAGTATTCCAGAAAATGCTGTTGATTTTTATAAGCCTATTTTTGAGTGGTTAGACAATTACACAGAAAACCCTCAGGGCAATACCACCGTCGATATTCGACTTGAGTACTTTAACACCAGTAGCTCAAAGTGCTTATTGGACGTGTTCAAAAAAGTAGAAAAATTAGAAAAGAACAAAGAAGGAAGTGTTTCGGTTAATTGGTTCTATGAAACAGATGATGAAGATATGTTAGAAGCCGGAGAGGATTACGACATAATAATCGCCGTGCCTTTCAACATGGTAGAAGTGGAAGAAATATGAAATATTTGATTTCAGTATTGTCCACGGTCTGTGTGTTATTGTACACTACAACCGCCATTGCTCAATTAAATTCTAAACCACTAGAGGATAAAGGATTTGAGGTTAAGTATAAGTTTAAGCCTTACAAAAAGACCCACGGAAACCTGCTTAAACTGAAAGTAAAAAATGCTACTGTTAAATCTGCAGAATTAACATTTCAATTGTACTTGTATGTTGATGGTAAAGCTGAAATAATGAGTGAGAAAAATTCCAACTGTTTAGGTCCTAATAAAAAAGGAAAAAACAGATTCCTTTTTGAAAGTAAATTAAAAGGAACCAAAACCATTGAGTTCGAGAAGCTCGAGGTTAAGGTAGTAGATATCTGCGATTCTGCGAAGTAGCATTAATGAAACGAAATTTTTGTTTAGATGTCTTGGGGCTGCCGCACGGTTCTCCTTTAGATGACGTAAAAAAACGTTTCAGAGAATTAGCGCTGAAGTATCACCCTGATGTAAACGATGACCCAGAGGCAAAAGAAAAGTTTTTAAACTACTTAAAAGCCTATCAATACTTATTGAATGAAGGTGACCAACTTGCCGACATGTATTCATCGTACAAACAAAAAAGCTATCAGGAACGCCCTGTTGCTGATGCAGTGGATGAATTTGAAGCCAGACAAAAAGCTAGAGAAAAAATGCGTCAGCGTGCTAGGGAGTATGCAGAGGCTCACAAAAAGGAAGCGGAAGAAATTGAGAAAAGAGTTTTTACTAAACTTACTTCCGGTTGGCCATGGAACTTGGTTAGACTTTCAGCAGCAATATCCTGCATTTTTGCGTTAGCCATTTTTGTGGATTTTTGGCTGCCTGAAATTCAAACCGGAACAACGGTTAAGGCAAAGGTGTATTACAAATACTTTCAACGAAATACGGTAATTTACGATGACCAATCTACAGTTGATGTGCCTGAAAATGTTCATCTTCGAATTGCAAGTGGCGACACATTTTTACTGAATTTTTCAGGAATGCTACAAGAGTTCACCAGCTACACCATTATAAAACCATCTGGCGAAGAAATGAAATTTGATAATCCGTATAATCTGTTTTCGTACTATCCGATTGCATCCTTACTGTTTTTAATTCCGGGTTTCCTTTTCTATTACAAAAAGAATGAGGTGAGTTTTTACATTCTATACTTTGCGGTTTGCGTCCCATATCCGGGCCTGATCATTCATCAAATTCTTAGGGAAGATAAATTGACACACGTTCTAAGCTGGCTTTCGAGTTAACAAGTATCTTCTTTAGTTAATATCATTGAAAGTTTAGAATAGACGCAACTTGAGGTTTCGATTAATTTTGCAGGCCATTTACACTACTTATGAAAGCACTTGAAGCAATTTCGCCGATTGATGGCCGCTATGTTGGCAAAACAGCACCATTATCCCAATATTTTTCTGAATATGCCTTATTCAAATACAGAGTATGGGTAGAAGTGGAGTATTTTATTGCCTTGTGCGAATTGCCCTTGCCGCAATTAGAAGGCGTAAATAACAGTGTATTTGAAGAGCTAAGAGCCATTTACGACGATTTTTCGGTAGAGGATGCTCAAAAAATCAAAGACATTGAAAAGGTAACCAACCACGATGTAAAAGCTGTGGAGTATTTCTTGAAAGAAAAAATGACCCTATTAAATATTGCCGAACACGCTGAATTTGTGCACTTTGGGCTAACTTCTCAAGATATTAATAACACCGCTAATCCCATGATGATTCGCGATGCAGTTGACGGGGTAATTGGGCCAAAAATTAGAGACATCGTTGATGGTTTGAATCAATTTGCCAAAGAATGGAAAGATATTCCAATGTTGGCTAGAACACACGGCCAACCTGCATCTCCTACAAGATTGGGAAAAGAAATTCAAGTGTTTTCTGAACGCCTTAACGAACAATTGGAGTATCTATACCAAATTCCAATTGCCGCAAAATTTGGCGGAGCAACGGGTAATTTTAATGCGCATTTTGTTGCTTATCCAAAAATAGATTGGATAGACTTTGGCAATTCATTTTTGAAAGATGCGCTAAACATTGATAGAAGTCAAACCACCACTCAGATTGAACATTACGACCATTTTGCGGCATTGTGCGATTGCTTAAAGCGGATTAATACCATTCTCATTGATTTTTCTAGAGATGTATGGACGTATATTTCCATGGATTATTTCAAGCAAAAAATAAAAGCAGGAGAAGTTGGTTCCTCGGCAATGCCCCATAAAGTAAATCCTATTGACTTTGAAAATGCGGAAGGAAATTTAGGAATCGCCAATGCGGTTTTTGAACATCTATCTGCCAAACTTCCAATTTCTCGCTTGCAACGAGACTTAACCGATTCAACCGTTCTAAGAAATGTTGGAGTGCCGTTTGGCAATAGTCTTATTGCATATGAGTCGTTATTGAAAGGAATGGGTAAATTGTTGTTGAACGAAGCGACTATTCAACGTGACTTGGAAAACAACTGGGCTGTTGTTGCAGAGGCAATTCAGACTGTGCTCAGAAGAGAGGGCTTTCCAAAACCTTATGAGGCGTTAAAAGCCTTGACTCGTAAGAATGAAAAAGTTACTGCAGGCTCAATTGCCGAATTTGTAGATGAGCTTGAAATTTCTGATGCTCTGAAAGAAGAGTTGAAGCAAATAACACCGCAGAATTTTACGGGTATTCAAATGGTTGACTAATTCATTTTAGTTACCGAAGCACCTTCTTCAGGTTTTAGTTTTATTTCTTCGGTCAATGGGCTACCATAATATACAAGCTCGGCGCTACCTTGAATAGAGGCAAGAAGGTAGTTAGAAACAGTTGCTTCCATATATCCAGTTCCCCTAGAGTACGCATACAGATCTTTATTCATCAAATTTTTAGCGTAAACATGACCATTTCCATGAAAGGTAATTTCCGAAGTAGTATTCGCACCACTTAAGTGAACAGTTGAAGTACCTCCATCCAAGTTAAGGACGAAGTTTGTCATTTTTAGTTTCAAATTAGTTTCCAGATTACAATTGTCGATGAGCAGTGAACAATTACTCCAGTTTAATTCGCCTTTGCTGTCTAGAGACCCTGGCACAGAAAAACGAGCAAAAGAAAATGAGTCCATTTCTATTGTCAAATTCACCCAATCGTCATATCCATTAAGGTTGCTGCAGTTGTTTTCATTGGTAACTAGAAGTTTACCTTCAACAACGTCGTAGCGTACCGTTTCATTTATGCCTTGATATCCGTTTAAACTAATTCGGTGGGTGTCACTTTGTTGAAGCATTATATTGAATTTTCCCTCAATTTCCATTTCATTAAAAGGCTGCAAAACATGGCTAAAAACTTGAAGCTCGCCTTTTTTGTTCGCACAATTTTTACACCCTGATAAGTATCCAGAAACTACTACGAGCAATATGAATTGATATGCTCTCATTACTTATTGAATTTATAACCAAACCCGATTTCTAAATGGTCTGATACAGCCCAGTGTGTGTGCAATGTAGTATTTACCACAAAGTGTTCTCCTAGTTTAATTCGAGTTCCAAATCGATGATAAAACGGGTCGTTTCTTTCCGTTTGATCAAATAGATAAAATCCCCAACCAGCTATAATACTTACATTTCCAATCATTTGTTCGTAGGCCGCCATCACCCCTGATTGCAATGCTGTTTTACCTTTTAAATTTGGTTTAGAATCCATTTCTTTTCTAAAAGAAGAATTGTAGAATACATCCCAGGTATAGTTGATTTTATACTTAGAACTCCAAAGTCTGCTATAACTCATTTGTAAGGCATAAGCTTGATAAATTTTAGCATCATGAATACTGTTTGCTGTAAAGCCAACAATAGGCATTACCATGAATTCGTTTTTAAGCTCTGGTCTGTATGCCAATCGTTCAAGTTTTGACAATTTTCTGGGCCGTTCCGCCGGCTCATAAAATTTTTGCAAATATCCAATGCTCCAGGTAGGTATGTTAATGCCCAAATTTGGTCGTCGAATTCCGGAATTACTCCAATGATTGAATGCTGCACCTAATAAAATTGCACTTCTAGGTGCAACATAAATTTCAGATTTTACTTTTATGGAAGCGAATAAATTAATATTCGACCCAATTGCATTGTTTTTGTAATTGGTGATTCGGTCGAATTTTTTACCTATCCAGCCAACACCCCATCCCCAACTAGTTTGCAGTCTAAACCCTGCTGTGCTAATTAGAGGCAACAAGAGATAAGCATTTACACCCAAGGCATTTCCAAGCAATTCATAATTTCCTGTTGACGTATAAAGCACTGAAACACCATAAGTAGGGTTGTTGTATAATTTCTCCCAATCCTTTGAATTTCCTGCAACTTTTTCAAGGTTAAACTCAAACCCATGCGTTGTTTCTTGTGGTAAGTGCTGCATAGCAATTCGATGGGGAAGTAATACGCCATTGTGGTAACTCACTTTGGAAATGATTCGCGGTTTTGTTGTATCACTGGCTTGTGAAAAAACGTCCAGTCCAAGAATCAAAAAACAAATACAAAGGAATATGCGCACCCTATCGTTTTAAATACAATCGTTGTAGCTCTTTTCGTTCAATTTTCAGATTAGCATTCAATGGCCATTCCTCAATCGACCTGAAATCTGAAGGAATCATGTAATCGGGAAGTTTGCCATCCAAATCATCGGCAATTTTAACTCTAATATTTTCAACCGATTCATTCAATTCAACGAAGGCCACTATTTTTTTGACCACATTCTTCCGGGACAAAGCTATTGTTTCTGAATGTTTGATATACGAAAGAGTGTTGAGTTTCGATGAAATTTCACCAAGTTCGATTCTGTATCCACGTAATTTTATTTGGTCGTCATTTCTGCCTCTAAAAAGCAGAGTATTGTTTTTGTAGCAGGCTAAATCTCCTGTTTTGAAGGCTCGTTCACCATCTATTTCAATAAATTTTGCCCCAGTGAGTTCTTCGTTCTTAAAATAGCCCATTGCCACATGATTACCAACAATGACTATTTCGCCCACACCGTTTTCATCAATGTTAATGAGCTCTATTCGCCCATCTGGTTTCGATTTGCCAATTGGTACTTCTTGCAGATCAGCAATTTCGTCGCTTGAAATTTTACAAATTGTTGTAGCAACGGATGCTTCGGTAGGGCCGTACGCATTGAATATATTACAATTTTTAAATTTTTGTTCAATGGTAGTAACCGTACGTTCTGGTAAAGCTTCACCGATAAATAGAAAGGTTCTTAAGCTAGGTATTTCATTGCTACTAAATAGTGGATTCTGAAAATGAATAAATGCAGCACTCGGTGTACTTGTCCAAACCGAACAGTTGTATCGCTTTAGGTGCAATAAAAACTGCTCTGAGTCTTTAGCCAATTCTTTGTCAATGGTGAGCAAAGTCGCTCCAATATGCAAGGCAAAGAAGCAATCGTACAGTGACAAATCGAATGAAAAAACAGCCTGATTCATAAAGACATCATCTTTATAAAAACCATAATCGCTTTCCATCCATTTTATTAATTCACAATAGTTGGAGTGATTCACCATTACACCTTTTGGTTTTCCTGTACTTCCAGATGTGAAAATCATGTATAAGAGCGGGTCAGCAACATCACCATAGCTCACTAATCTATTAACGTCGAACTCCTCGTTCTTAATGATGATTTTAAATTTATTATCGATTTCAAAATTGGCTTTGTGTTCTATTGACTTTCCAGATATGTTGATGATTACGTGGGATTCAGTTTCTTCAATAATTTGATTAAGCCTAGTAGTAGGGTATTGAGAATCGAAAGGGATAAAGGGTAGAGACAGCGCTGTTAAAGCAGTTTCCCAAACCATGAAGTTAGCTTCCTTGTGGCCATAAATTATTACAGGGTGTCCAGCTGGTATTTGCTGTTCTACAAGAATAGACCTCGCTATTTCAAATTGCTCCCTAAATTGCATCCAAGTAAGCTCTTGGTCAGAACCTACAACAGCAAGTTTATTGGGTTCCAACTCAATATCTACAAATTGTTTAGAGAAAATATCGAATCGCATAAGTCTATAAAAACGGAGCTCTACCGCTAAAAATGTAAATAGAAAAAGCCGCTAAATTCATTAAAATAAAAATAGATAATGGCCTAACAATTTGGTCTGGTAAAGTACCGAAAACAATATCCCTCTTTTGTTTTTTACACTTAAAAACGTAACTATTGTAAACCACGGAGTAAAGGCCGAATATCATTCCACTAAGAATGTAATGAAATTGAAAACCATTCCAACAACCCATTAGAGTAAAAGTAGCAAACAAGCTAAGGTTCTGTTTGGTTAATGGGTAAGGTTTGAGTCTTTTTTTCTTGGTCAAAAATTTAAACATGGGTTTAAAGAAATAATCGCCTAACCAGTCTCCTAAACTTTTATGAAATCGTCGCCAAAACTCTTGTGGATTTCTTGCCAGAAAGGGTTTGTCAAAATTTATAGGAACATCAATACCCAACATTTTTCCAAAACCGACTGCCATGGCTGAATAACCAGCGAAATCAAAGTACAAGAAGAGGAAATAACCATACATGTTTGCACCCATATCGGTTAACTCGAAACTCTCGCTATCAAAAGCGTTGAGCCAAAACCGCATAATAAATTCAGCGCATACATAGCTGTAGAAAATTCCAATAAGTAGTTGTTGCATTCCTTCAAAGAACCTTGTCGAGGATAATTGACTGTAGCCATTTTTTATGTCGGTTGTAAATCGTTCGAATCGGTCTATCGGGCCAACTAATAGAGTAGGGGTGAAGGATTGGAAGCTGAATAATTCCCAAATCGTTGCCTTTTTTCCTTCTGGTGAAGCATCAATATACAGCGCAACAGTTTTGAATGTTATATAAGATAATCCAGCTAACCCAAGTATGTCGTTCCATTTAAAGTCGGTTCTTATGTCAAATTTGACCAGAATCATAGGAAGACACAGCATCAAGATTCCCCAAATTTTATATTTAGGAACGTACTTAAAACCAAGAAAATAATACACCAAATAGGAATACACCCAGTAAATTAGGAAATGAAACGGCTTCGGAAAATAGATAACAAGAAAAGTGGCTGAGAGAATGCCGATTATTGTTTCGTAGGATATTAGTTTTTGAAGCCACCACTTGCACAACCAAGTAATGAGAACAAAGGAACAAAGAATTACGAAAAAGGATACGCTGGTAAAGGGTAACATGGGGCCTAAAACTGTTGATAAACAAATGCAGAAGTAGATGTAGATCCTTCCTTGTTTTCAGGATTAAGTGGCGAGTACAAATACAAACAACCAAGAATGGTCACCAAAACCAAAATGAAATTACCTACTGCTACTCCCAGGTTATTCTTCATTTTTTCTACATTTTCGATTGAATGTATTCCGCCATTATGTCAATGGAATCAAATTGTTCTACCTTCAAATCATTGATAGGAACCGTTATTCCAAACTCGTCTTCAATGGCTACGGATAGTTCTACTATAGTAATGGAATCTAAAATATTTGTTGAAATTAAGAGTTGATTATGCTCAACTTCTTCGAACGTTAATTCTTCTATTTCAGTTTTTAAAAACTGTTTAATATTTTCCATACAACTCTAATTTCTTTTGGTCTATAATAAACTTATTTATGCGCATCCAGCCCATGTCTCCAAGGTGCATAATATCTTGGAGTGTTCCTAATTCATATCGCGTAGAGTCGGTAACAGTCATGTCTAAAAAAGGGTAATTATATTTATCCGCTTCCGCCTTAACAGCTTCTAAAGTAGGTGTGAGCTCCTTTAAGTTTTTATAATAAAATGGATTTAACGGTTGCATTACAAATACAGCAGGAATATTTTGCCTATTAATAAAAGCGAGTAGTTGTTTGTAATCTTCAAATTCAACATTATTTTCTATTGACCCTTTATCGATTGTCGAGTGTTTTCCGTTAATATATTTTAGATAATAATTATCTAAAATTCCCCAATTATTAGTTGAGCAACTAGAATCTAGCAGTTCTTTAGACTTTGCTTTTGCACTTTGATAATTAAAGGAATCTACTTTTTTAGTTGGCAAGTTTTGCATTGCGTTTACGGCCTCCTTGTGGGAGGTGAATTCTAATGAATTCTCTGAAAAACTATTTCTAAAAAAAGATTTTAGTTTCTGCTTAGCGGAAAGGGTCAATGAATTTGGGAATCCTTTTATCATTTCTAAGTTGGACTTATTGGAACAATTAATAATTTGTTCCATAGTAATTGAGGGTTTTATTTTGTTTGAACTAGCCATTTCATAGAATCGTTTGGCAACATAATATGTACTTTCTTTATCCTGTTTTGCCAGTTGGAGCAACCTATTGAGACTTGATTCTGTGTTAGTTTTTATCAAGTAATCAGGGTCTAATCCATCTGCTCCACTGCCAACGAACCAGCCCGGTGAGAGTAATATGACAATATTTGAGTTCTTAAGAAATTCGTTATTGGCTTTAAGTGCCAATAATATATTCAAGCTTTGAAACCCTCCGGAACCATACGCAACTAATTCCTTATTTGTGAATTTTGGAATAAATCTATGTGAGTTGTATTCAGATTTCGTTGAAAGTTCGGACGAACCAAATAGGGTTATAAAATCAGGAGATAAGAGTGCTTTGGATAGATTGATATCATTGTCACTTGTGATGTATGGACTTAAATGTTCTGAAATTAAGGTAGTTTTATTCGGTTTTTCTGTTGCCTTACTCGTTGAATTAGCTGTTTTCTCAAAATTTAGAACTAACCCAAGACAAATAACAATGGCTAAAACTGTTGGTAGAATTATGGATACAAATGGTTTATTTGTTTGCACTTCAAATCTGTTACATTGCAAAAATATCTATTCTTTTGTTTTCACTTAACACATAACTAAATATTTAGAAATGGATACTCGATTAGCAGCCTTTGAAAGATTACTAAATATTATGGATGATTTGCGCGAAAAATGTCCGTGGGATAAAAAACAAACCCTAGAATCGCTGCGCAAATTGACAATCGAAGAAACCTATGAATTGGCGGATGCAATTTTAAAGAATGACCTAGAAGAGCTGAAAGGAGAGATTGGTGATATTATGTTGCACATGGTTTTTTATTCAAAAATTGCGTCAGAAAAAGGAGCATTTGATATTACCGATGTTCTAAATGCCATTTGTGACAAATTGGTTCATAGACATCCGCATATTTATGGTGATGTTGAAGCAACGACCGAAGAAGAAGTAAAGGCCAATTGGGAACAACTCAAACTAAAAGAAGGGAAAAAATCGGTTTTAGCAGGAGTCCCAACCTCATTGCCAGCCATGGTAAAAGCGAATCGAATTCAAGAAAAGGCTAGGGGAGTAGGATTCGATTGGGACAATAAAGATCAGGTTTGGGAAAAAGTAAATGAAGAATTGGATGAACTTAAGTTCGAAGTCGAAAACAAGTCGAATAAGGACAAAGTTGAAGGGGAATTGGGTGATGTTTTATTTTCCGTTATTAATTACGCTCGGTTTTTGGACATTGACCCAGATCTAGCTCTCGAAAGAACGAACATAAAGTTTATGGATAGATTTCAATACCTGGAGAAGAAGGTTCTTAGTCAAGGTAAAACCCTGAGTAAAATGACTTTGCAAGAAATGGATGAAATTTGGGAAGAGGCCAAAACTAAGTAGATTAAAAAATCAGTATAATTTTATTTAAAAGTCTTGTAAGGATTTAAAAATCGGTTACTTTTGCCGCTCGTTTGCATGCAGACAATAGTTCTTTCAAAACCACAAAAATTTATTGGTTATTCGAAAGAGTAGTCATTTTGAAAATCCACAGTCGAATTCGTTTGGTTTTGGGTTTGTTCTTAAATATAGATTGTTGTACTACTTTAATTAGTAGTCATTTTGAAAACCCACTGGGTTTTCAAAAGGTCCGGTAGTTCAGTTGGTTAGAATACCTGCCTGTCACGCAGGGGGTCGCGAGTTCGAGTCTCGTCCGGACCGCTGAAACAAAAAAAGCTCTCCCAAAAGGAGGGCTTTTTTTGTTTGTAATTATTTGAAAGTGCAAATTGAACCGTACCTTAGACTTCTCCCTTGTATGGCATTCTTATCTAAACTGTATTTCAGGGCTGTGTTTTTAATCATAATAAGGAATAACGGAAGATAATCTTAACTAAACCTCGCAGAGTGGTGAAGCTGAAATACATTCACTACGAACTAAAAATAGCTGCCATTACACCATAAAAAAAGCCCGATTGGAATTTCCAATCGGGCTTTTTAATGATTTATTAGAGAAGACTATTCGCTAACAGTAACTCTTTGTACTGTTGCGCTAGTTTTACCTTGAATTCTAACAAAATAGATTCCTGTTTCAACTGTTTCTAATGAAACTTCTGTAACCAATTGTTGTCCATTGATTTCTTTGATAGAAGAATAAACCAATTGACCAGAAGCTGAAATAACGTTAATGGTTACACTTGACTCATTCACATTATTCAATTCAATTGTAAACGTACCCGAGTTAGGGTTCGGATAAACATTTACATCTGTAATTAAAGTAAATTCTTCAAGACCAACACAGAGTTCGCTATATACTACATCAGTAGTATCGTAAGAAGCACATCTTTGAGGAGTGGTTACATCAGTAACTTTTGCCCAAGCTTGACCAGTAGTAGTGAATTGTGCAATATTACCTTGAACACCATTACTCCACTTAATATTATAGCTTGCACCGGATAATGAAGTAGTCAATTCCGGTATAGAATCTCCACAACCTTCAAGAATACCACTTATTGAGAAATTAGGATTCGCTAGAATATCAAAAGTAGTTGCATTGCTGTCTGTACAATTGTTTGCATCAGTGAAAGAGTAGGAGATAGGGTGATTACCTACTGCTAATACAGCGGTATTAACACTATCAGTTCCAACAACTCCAGAACCTGAGTAAGTACCACCAGAAGGAGAAGCTCCAGATATTTGTACCAGACCATCATCCTTGCAAATATCACTAACAATGTTTATCCTCACATTAGGTACATCAAACACTTGGATTGTGGACGTATCACTATTTACGCAATTATTTGCGTCAGTAAATGTATAGGTAATAAGTTCCTGTGCATTTGCACTAGCTGGGTCAAAATTGGCCCCAGTAACACTGTTGCCACTATAGGTTCCACCAGCAGGTGAACCACCAGATAATGCCACAATAGGAGCATTCTTACAAATTCCAGTAAGGTTACCAAACATAACCGTTGGTAAAGCATTTACTGCCAGAACCTGCGTGGCGGTGTCCGTACAATTATTTGAATCCACATACAAGTAATGAAGTGTATCGTTAATAACTCTTGTAGGGAAGTAGTTTCCGTTGATTATATTATTACTACCAAAATAAACACCACCTGCACCAGTTGGAGTTCCTTGATTAAGGATTACCACAGAATCGCCATCACAAGCAGGCGTAATTGGAGCAAAAGCAACGACAGGATTTGAATTAACACTCACCAGTCTTTCAATTGAATTCGAACATGTATTTGTGTCTGTATATGCATACAAAACCGTATCAACCCTTGGGTTATTTGATAGAATTAATGAGTCAACATTGCCGTTCACCGTGTATGTTCCACCTACCGGTAAACCAGTTCGTAATTTAAGCGTATCGTCACCAATACAAGTCATACTTGGTGTACTTAAAGAAAGCGTCGGTAAGGCATGAATGGTAATATTTCTAACAATTGTATCAATACAACCAATTAAACTAGGAACTTGATATACAATTTCGTTTTGTCCAACCATTCCTGAATCCGGAACGAATACACCATTCTTAACTGCTGTACCTGTATATGTTCCACCTGGCACAGTTGCAAATCTAAGCGTATCAGAATCATCACCATCGCAATACTCCGGTAGTCTAGTAGAAGCTACACCCGAACCTAAATCAACGCTCATGGTGCTAACTGCTCTATCAGAAGGACATCCAGCAACTGTAATTCCAAAATCGTAGAACCAGTAGTTATTAGTAGAAGTAGGATTACCGGTTCCTGTAGATCCACCTAAAATAGTTACTTCACCACCACTACTAGTTAATGGAAATGAATGACCACTATTTCGTCCGAGGCTTGTGATTCCAGTATACGACATAGTCATTTTATACATACCTGCAGGAACTGTAAGGCCAACAGGTACTCTCATTTTTGTTAAACTAGCTCCTGAGATGGTAATAGGGGCAGAGCTCATAATAGGAACTCCAGCATAATTACTTACATGAATCGTTATAGTTCCAGTACCAGTAGGATATATAGTTACTGAATCAATAATTACAGACGAGCTATTTACGTTGAATCCAACTCCCCAACCAGTAGCCGCCGTTATAAACCCTCCAGTTGGAGCAGTCGTAGCCCCAAAGGTTTCAGACACTTGATTATATGCTTCTACATAAAAAGTATCATTGGCAGAAGCGTTTGTAACATTCAAAGAATCCGTAGATGAAAGTAAAGTACCTCCAACTGCTTGATCATACCATCTGTAGTTGGCTCCAAGCGATGCCCTTATAATTGTATCTATACCTCTACAAATGGCAATGGAGTCAACAGAAGGAGTAGCAGGAATAGCACCATAATCAATACCATTCAATTCTATGGTGTCGTTATCGTTTTTCTGATCTCCAGCTAATGCAGTAAACGATTTAAAGTTAACCGTTCCACCAGCTCTAGTGTTAATTGTTCCAAGAACAATAGTGTCAGCGGTAAACGGAGCGAGTGAAGCAATAGTGTTACTTACGGTAGCAGTAACTGCTCCAGAAACCTCAGCGGTAACTGAAACATTTGTTTGTGCGGCAATACCAAAGTTATAAACTTCAACTCGTACCTCGCTTGAATCTGCTCCACAATCTCCGCTGGTAGCAAATATTGTACGTACTCCAAAATCTGCAGTAGGAGTTGCATAAATCGAAATATCATCCATTGTTATGTACCAGGGTGAACCATTCATATAACCTTTAATACCTATGTAGTATGTTCCGGAGGAAGGAGGGGTAAATGAGCCTTTAATTAATTGATATTGATCGTCAATTCCAACAGATGAAACAATTGTATTTGTCATACCTGCAGCAGTATTTGTTGTGCCATAGCTAATTCCAACGTCAGAATTAGTTAGTCCAGTACCATCTTGTTTAGCATATACTTCTGCGGTGTAGTTTGTACCTCCAACAAGAGTAACAGGTATAAATAGCCAATCCTCATTACCGTATCTCAAGAAAGTACTTGAGGTACCGGTTCTTGGTGTTCTATTACGATCTGAAATAGCTCCAGTATTAGCTGTCCAAGTTTGATTTCCAGTTACAATTTCTTGCGAAAGGCAACCTCCAACAGCGGCGTTGTGTGTAAATCCACTTTCAAATCCCTCAAAATAAGGTAGTGTATAAGGATTACAAGGAGTAGTAAACGATGCTGGACCAGCCCAACTACTAGTATCACCTGCACCACAAATAGACCTTACATAGTAATCATAAGTTGTATTTGCACTTAACCCTGTTAAACTGTGAGGGTTAGTAGAAGTATTAATCCATGTGCCTGCACTCGCGGAAACACCACTTGCCCCATAGCTCACTACCCATTGTGTTACCGCTGGAGTGTTATTTTCTGTCCAACTCAAATTAGCACTTGTAGTAGTAAGGCTTGATGTGCTTAATGCAGTTGGTGCCAAACAATTAGGCGTTGCATAAACTTTAATATCATCAATTGTTATGTACCAAGGTGAACCGTTCATATAACCTTTAATTCCAATGTAGTACGTTCCTGAACTACCAGGGGTAAATGTACCCTGAATTAACTGGTAAGAATCGTCAATGCCTACAGGCGAGACGACAGTATTAGTCATACTATCCGCATCATTTGTAGAACCATAACTAATTCCAACATCAGAGTTGGTTGTTGTAGTTCCATCTTGTTTCGCATATACTTCGGCAGTATAACTTACACCACCTGTTAAGGTAACTGGAATAAATAGCCAATCGGTATTAGTATATCGCAGAAAGGCACTCGCAGAACCTGTTCTAGCAGTTCTATTATTCGCAGTAATTGCTCCTGTATTGGTTGTCCAAGTTTGAGTTCCAATTACACTTTCTTGGGAAAGACAACCTCCAACAGCAGTGTTGTGCGTAAATCCACTTTCAAATCCTTCAGAATAAGGAAGTGTGTATGGGCTACATGGGGTTGAAAAGGTATTAGAAGGGCTCCAAGTACTAGTATCTCCAGCTCCACAAACAGATCTTACATACCAGTCATATGTTGTATTCGAACTTAACCCGGTTAAATTATGAGGATTTGTACTTGTCATTACTTGAGTACCAGAACCTGCAGTAAATCCACTGCCACCATAACTAATCTGCCATTGCGTTACCGCAGGAGTGTTATTTCCATTGGCGGTCCAACCTAAATTTGCACTTGTAGTAGTAATGCTAGTCGCATTTGGAGATGAAGGTGTAAAACAAGTAGGAGCCTCTTTTATAACAACGTCGTCAATCAATAAGTCATTTTCATAATCAAAACCATCACCACCAGTTTCACCGACAAAGCGTACACGAACACTGTCACCACTAGCATAGGTGTTAGTACTTAAATCATATCCAAGTACTTCCCATCCTTGTGCAGTGTTTCCTTGTAAACTACTTACCGTATCCCAGCTACTACCATTCCAAGCTTGAACCATTACGAGATTAAACAGGAAATTTGCATTTGTTCCAGTGTAATAACTTTCATAGGCAAACTCTAAATAAGGAGTTGTAAGTGCCGATACATCAACTGCAGGTGCCGTTAATGTTACATTGATATCATCTGTTCCTGAGAAATCGATCCAAGCATAATTCCCGCCGCTTCCTGTGTGGTCTTGTGTTCCTGAAACTCCAAAACCAGGACCTGTACTGAAAATCCAAAAACCCGTAGAGGCAGAAGTATTTGTCCAATTTGTAGGTAATGTAGTCCCATTAAAATTCTCTTGTAGCACAATTTGTGCATTAGAACCAGCCCACATTAGAAGTAAGCTGACAGAAAGAAATAAAATTCTATTCATAGTTTTTTGTTTTAGTTATAAAATTTGATGCGAATTTAAGGGTATTGTTTAATAATTCACCATTTTTTTGATGATATGTTAATAACCTGTAATTAATTAATAAGGGGTGAATATACACTCATTTGTTTTAACTACAAAATCAAAAACCATTTTCGTGATTGGTATTCGCTGTACTACTCAGATTTCAGTACAAATTCGGTTACTTCTGGTCGAATTCCAGAACGTCCTGGAAAACCTAAAAATCCAAATCCGCGGTTAACGTATAAATATCTTGAGTTCTCGCGATAGAGTCCTGCCCATTTTGGGTACTTCAGTTTTACAGGGCTCCATTTGAAGAAAGGTAGGTCAATTCCGAATTGCATACCATGAGTATGCCCACTGAGGGTCAAATGAATCTGGTGCTTGTGGTTTTTGATTTGAGCGTCCCAATGCGAAGCATCGTGAGATAATAAAATAGTAATGGCATTCTCTGGAATTCCTTGAATCGCTTTATTTAAATCGCCGTGTTGAGGAAAAGGGGGAAGACCCCAATTTTGAACTCCAGCCACATAGATGTAAGCATCATTTTTTTGAACGGTTACATTTTCATTATCTAAGAGATGAAATCCCATTTCTGCGTGAATTTCAGCTAAGCGTTCTAAGTTTTTTCTTTTCTCGATTTCATTCGGCCAAGAAACGTAGTCTGCATAATCGTGATTGCCCAAGATGGCTAGTTTACCATATTTTGCAGTAAGCTCTTTGAAATGTGGAATGTACGGTTCTGCCTCAGCAGCTAAATTGTTAACTAAGTCACCCGTAAACACGAGTAAATCTAGTTGAGTAGATTTTATTAAATCTATTCCTTTCTTGAATCCGCTCATTTTATCGAAGGAACCCAAATGTGCGTCCGAAAATTGAACGATTTTAAAACCATCAAACTGCTTGGGTAAATCTTTTAGTTTTAGTTCGACTCTGTGAAGTTTAAAATGATATTTCCCGTAAACAACTCCGTAGATTAAAAAAAGCATAAATACAAAGGAGAGCATGTAGAACGTTAAATCAAATAATCCGTTTCTAGTTGGAAAAGTGGCCTCGGCTTCAATTATGCTCTGATAGCCAAATAGGCTTAGTCTATATATATCTTCGACAAGTAACCCAATAACCAAAATGACTTTTCCAATTATCCAAGAAAAGGCAACGCTTGCGAGAATATTTGTAGTGTAGGAATGCGATTTTTGTTGAAAACGTCCTTGATACATATATATACCCATCCCCAAATACGATAATGTAGAAAGAGAAACAAAATAGAAGGAGAACAATAAAGATTGATTTCCTGCAAAGTGAGGTAGAAAAGCAAGAAACGGGTACACCTCCAATATCAGAATAACCAACAGCAGAATGAAAATCATTTTGCAATAGTAAAGTCCGAGGATAGATTGTTAAAGTAGTTTGGGAAGCTATGTGATAAAGAATGGTAACTTGGAGAAAGCTTCTATACACGGAATCACGCCAACCGATTAATTTTGCAACAAAATACAGTATATGCCAAAGTATAGATTGTTGAGTCATGAAGAACTCCAAGAATTTGAAAAAGAGTTTATCGATTACTTAGTCGTAAATGGAATTACGGGAGAAGATTGGGGCAAAATAAAAGAGGACAATCCTAAGGAAGCCATAAAAATTATGGATTTGTTTAGCGATGTAATCTTTGAAGCAGTTATGCGAAAAATTGATTTTTTAGAAATCCGCACCCCAAATGAGGTTCAAACATTTCAGTGCAATGAAAAGAAATTGACTATGGTAGGCATGAAAATAGACCCTAACACAGAAATTGACTTTACCAAACCAGAAGATTTGGAAATTGCCATGTCCAATCCTCCTGGTGATATTGAGGTATATACCGCAGCTCGAGATTACAAATTAGAGCGAGAGTTAGAGTTATTTGCAATGACAGAAAATGGCGCTCGAATTACAGATGGCCAATTATTTAAAGCACTTAGTCTGGCATTGGCCGATAGTGCCGATAAAAAGTAATCCATTTAAGATTTGAACAATTCATTTAAAGTCGAACTGATAAGAGTTTGTAAATCTGTGATTGGGGACAAACGCAGAAAATTAAATGAAAATTTAGCGGAAGTCCGAAATTCGGCGAACTCCGAAACCAAAAGCAGTGCTGGCGATAAACACGAAACTGGAAGGGCGTTAGCTCAATTGGAGCAAGAGAACTTGGGTAAACAATTGGTTTTTATTGATAAACTGGAAGCTGCAATGTTAACTATTTCTGAAGACCAAGAGTTGACTAAAGTTGAACACGGAAGTTTGATGACTACAGATAAACTCACAGTCTTATTTGGCCCTGCGCTTGGAGAGGTTACAGCAAATAAAAAAAAGGTATTTGTTATTTCCATGGCATCGCCGCTTGGGGTGGCAGCTAACCATTTAACAGTTGGGCAATCATTTAAGGTAAATGGAATTACCCATTCAATTAAAGCTATTCAATAATGAATGTTGCAGTAATAGGTGGGGGGGCAGCAGGATTTTTTGCTTCGATTTCTGTAAAGCAACATCACCCGAACGCTAGAGTTGTATTGTTTGAAAAAAGCACAAAAGTTCTTTCTAAGGTGAAAGTAAGTGGAGGAGGAAGGTGTAACGTTACGCATTCTTGCTTCGATAATAACGTGTTGGCTAATAATTACCCGAGAGGTGGTCGTTTTTTGAAAAAGGCTTTTCACCAGTTTGGTGTAAATGAAACTATTGATTGGTTTGGTGAACGAAATGTTGTTCTAAAAACCGAAAAGGACAATAGAGTGTTTCCGATAACTGATAGTTCGCAAACTATTGTGGATTGCCTAATACAAGAATTTGAAAAATTAGGTTGTATTCTAAATACAAAATCAGCCAGCACTGCAATTGAACGAAATAAAGACCAATTTCAACTTACAATTAATGACCAAAAAATGCTTTTTGAAAAGGTGATAGTTGCAACTGGAGGTTCACCAAAAAAAGAAGGCTTTGAATGGCTAAGAAAATTAGGGCATAAGATTGAACTTCCGGTGCCAAGTTTGTTTACTTTTAATATGCCTAAAAATTCGGTTTCAGAATTAATGGGAACTGTTGCGCCAGAAGCAAGGGTTCGGTTGCAAGGTGGTAAGCTGGAAAGTGCTGGACCTGTGCTTATTACCCATTGGGGGATGAGTGGTCCTGCGGTTCTAAAATTGTCTGCGTTTGGAGCGAGAGAACTTGCAGAAAGAAACTATCATTTTTCGATTTTAATTTCGTGGCTCGCAGCACATTCGGAGGAAGAAGTTCGTGAGCTGATTAAGTCTCATTCGACGTCAAATAGATTGGCTCAAATTTCGAATTTTAGAAATGAGCAAATTCCAAAAAGACTTTGGATGTATTTGATAACGAAAGTTGGAATTCCGTTGGACAAACGTTGGGTTGATGTTTCAAAAAAGGAATTGAATAAAATCGTGAATGTGTTATGTAACGATTCCTATGATGTTAGAGGTAAAACAACATTTAAAGAGGAGTTTGTAACCTGCGGGGGAATTTCATTGAATGAAGTAAATCATCAGACTATGGAAAGTAAAGTTGTGGCAGGACTTTATTTCTCAGGAGAAGTATTGGATATCGATGGAGTGACAGGAGGCTTTAATTTTCAAGCAGCTTGGACAACTGGCTTTATTGCTGGAAAGCTCAATTAGAGTACGTTACCAGATTATTATCGATGTTAGTTTGTCTATATCATGAAAAAAATCATGTAATTTATGTTTTTTTTGATTGAGTAACTATTTTCGCAGTTCCAATGGTAGTTTTTAACCGACTCATATACCTTTTCGCTTTCATTAGTTTATCTAGTTACGTTTCTGCTCAAGAACATAGCGATTTCAAGACAAATGAAAAGCTTCGAGATTTATATATTGAAAGAGTTTCGGAGCAAAATGCGAGTTTCGCTACTACTTATGTTGGAGAGTATAAGAGTAAGTTTCAAACGCTGTATCGCAAGAGGTCGAAAGACGCAAAGTACTATGCTGAAAACGATGTCTATCTATTCGAACCAAGCTCACTTGAGTATTTAAATACTCTGAAGAATAAGATAGCAGTCGCCAACCAACAATTTGACTTTTCAGGGGTAAATTTAGTTATTGCAAAATTTCCGTGGGCCAATGCCTATTCTACTGGGGATGGAACTATTGCTGTAATTCCAGATATCGTAACATTCTATGACAACGAAGATCAACTGACCTATTTATTGTGCCATGAGTTTGCACATTATTTTTCTAGGCATTTTGAGCGCCAGATAACTAAGACTTATGACTACATCGAGTCAGATGAATTTAAAGATCGAGTTAAGGAAATTAATAGAATGGAGTACGGAAAAAACACTTCAGCGGTTGCTTTACTTAATGACAATTTATATTCTCAACGCTCTCACTCAAGAAGGTATGAACGAGAGGCAGACTCTCTTGGGTTGGTTTTGTATCTGAATGCCAGCTTGTGCGCCACGGAGAGTGTGAATGAAGTTCGTAAGCTAGGAGAAATGTCGGAGGAATTCGATAAAAGTTCAGTTTTAATATTCGACCGTCTTGGATTGCCGAAATCAGCTGGTGAACCAAATGAAATGATGAATATTCATGATGCAGAGCGTGAATCGAAATGGGATTTGGTGAAATCTCATCCGGATGTCGAACAACGAGAAGAATGGATTTTGGAAGAGGTCGAAAGGCGACAGGAGGAAATCTGTGAGACTGCACCCACAGACGAATTTTTGAAGTTTAAAATGCAAATGGAGTTTGAGTCTTGTAACATACTTGTAGAATATGATATGGTAGATGCAGCTTTAATAAAATCGGAACGGTTGAGAATTAAATATCCAAATTCTGAATATTTGAAAGCTATATCGGGCTATTGTATGTATCAATTATATTTCGGCCGAAAGCATCATGAGCTATTTAATTATAGTAGAATGCCATCGGAGAATATAAAAGACCCGGACTTATTAAATGTTTTGAATTCATTTTATTTTTCAAGGCTACCTAAGTTGAGAGTAGCTGTTTACGATTTTTTAAAGTCTTCTTACACTATTAATCAGCGCGATGGTCGGTTTCTAGTTTCGTATGCAAGAATGATGAACGACATGGGAATTGAAGATAAAGGGACCATGACTAAATTAAAAAAACGGTACCAACAATTTTACCCCAATGGAAAGTTTGCTAAGTACTTTCCGTATTCAACAAAACATGTAAACAATTAAAAATTAATATATAACAATTATGAAAAACAATTTTATTGGATTATTAACGACGCTAATCGTTTTTTGCAGCAGTGGCTTTGCACAAGACTATTCGGTAACGAATGTAAAAAAGGTTTCTCCTAGAAATTACGGCGTTATTACAAAGAATGATGAAGTAACTGGATATTACTTTTTCTACAAAACGGATAAGCTAAAAAACGGACAAAGAGCATTTGAGATTCGCACTCTGGATGCAAACCTAAATGAGGTGTCCAAGAAATCTATTGTACAAGGAAAGCTGACCTATATGCTCGAAGCAGCGTATAACGGTTCTAACTTACTTTTTAAATTTTACGATAGAAAACTAAAAAAAGTGATTTATCGTGTAATGGACAAAGACGGTGAAATTACAAAAGGGGTTAGCAGACTCGCTACCAAATATGAAATGCGAACCTATAATGTTGCATTGCAGGCAGGTAGAGACAACTTCATGAGTGTTTCGTCTCCAAATTCAAATGGTTTTATTGATGTGTATTCTGATAAAGCAGAAGCTTATTCATACAAAATAGCCTACATTGACAATGAAGGTAAAATAAAATGGACCTATAAGCCCAAAGCACCAAAAGGAGTATTTACTGGTTCGTACATGACCGCTTCTAATTCTCAAATACTCATTCTTGAATCCACAGCGAAGTCTATTACAAGCAAAGACTATAAGTTTTACTTGAAAGGAATCAGTTTCGAAGGAAGTGAAAAATTTCATATACCACTATCGAGCAAAATGTACAACCTAATGCCTCATAATGCTTTTATGGCTAAAGATGGAAATGGGTTTACTTTAATAGGTGAGCATTTTGATATTAATAAAAAAATGATGAAGGCTGAAAGCGAAGGCGTTTTCATGAGAGATATTAGTGAAGAAGGGCTTTGGGAAAATGAAACATTCCTTGGTTGGGATTCTGATATTAAGCCACTTATGTCAGCAGAAGAGTATGATAAATCCAAAAAATTCAGTGTTTTGTTTCATGATGTGGTGCGCACCAAGGACGGAAACATTATTGCTATTGGTGAACAATACAAAAAGCAAGTTAGTGCTTTAGGAATGATGTCTGATGAAGCTTCAGGTATGGAGATTCGATTAGGAGATATGATTATGATACACATCAATAAAGATCGAGAATTGGAGAATGTAAACACTTTCGATAAGAAGAACAGATCTGTTTTACTTCCAGAAGGTTCCGCATTTATGAATACCCATTTATTGGGTAAAATTCTTAAAGCTAATGGTTGGATGGATTATGAATTTAACCAATTCAGCGCCGATAAATCCGTAAATACTATTGCATTTTACGATAGGGAAAAACAAAAAGGTAAATTGGCAAGACAAGCTGTAATACAGTTAGTAAACTTCGTTGATGCAGATAACGGTTTTACAAATGATAAAATTTCACTAGATACAGATGCAAATGAAATGTGGATTACAAGAGGTAAGCCAGGTTTTATAACTGTGCTAGAATATTGGAGAAAAGAAAAGAAAGTAACTTGGAGGTTAGAGGTTGTAAACTTCTAAATCACTGACATCTACACTAAAAAAAAGCGGCCTTTTTTATCATAAAAGAAGGCCGCTTTCGTTTTAAATAATCGCATCGAATCAAGTTAGTTGTAAAATTGTCGAACTCCATTATGTAAAAACTAGGTGTTGTAAATGCCTGTTCTAAATTCTAAATCTAAGTCTTAATAAATATCTTGCGGTAATGCCTAACATTGTATAGGTGGGTTCATAGTAGAAATCTTTGTATTAGGACAATTTACTTTAACGGCTCTCCATTCAAATTTGTTGTCAGGATTTCACTCATGTAATCAAAAAACGGACGCATAGCCAAAAACGATTTTTCTATTTCATCAATTAGCTTCTCCGAATTTAAAATTTCAGGACTGATTTCTTTGGATACTAAAAATTGTTTGTAGCGCAATAAATCAATAGCTGGATCATCTTTTTCAAATCCCTTGGGCGCAGTTTTTAATTGTTCTCCGCCAAGTGAACCAAAGTGTTTTATAAAGCTCGAACTTTCAAGAATTGCTCTCAATGGTGCTGGGTCAGCTTGTATTTGTTTTCTAATTAGAAGCAAATCTTCTTTATTCGGCCCCCAGAACCCACCAGCGGCAAATACAGAAGTGGGTTCGATATGAAAGTAGTATCCGCCTCTTAGTTGATGGGTCGCTCTTTTAAATCCACCAGCAAACCAGGTTTTGTATGGGCTTTTGTCTTTGCTAAATCGAACATCTCTATAAATACGATAGAGTGCTTTTTTACCTGTTGGAGTCTCTATGTTATCGACCGTGTTCAGACGCTTTAAAAGTTTATCCGAAAACTCGATAAGATTCTGATGCGCTTCTTCATAGCGTTTTTTGTTTTCTTGAAACCAATCTCGGTTGTTGTTTTTCGTAAGGTCCTCAAGGAATTTAATACTCTTTTTCGTAATTATACTCATATTCTAAACTGTAAATCGTGTTCTATTTTTCAAGTCCAAATTACAGTTTTTGAGTATTAGTACTCTCACACTTGATGAACGGTAACCTACTGCATGCAAAATTGACCGTTGTTATAAATACAGGTGTATTCAAAAAATTAGCAGCGTAATATTGCCTTGACTTCTCTACCTAATTAATGAAGCGAACTTTAAGAAGGTAGTCTGTGATTACCGCATTCCCCTTTGCGGTAAGCACTAAAATAAAAGCCTCTTTACTTTTTGAGTAATGAGGCTTTTTTTGGTTTTACAGTATCGCTGAATGACAAGCAGCTAAGATTTCATTAGCTCGTTTTTCGGTTCTGCCTTCCGCGTATGTCCTCAGCACAGGTTCGGTTCCAGAGGGTCTAATCATTAGCCATTCATCGTCATTGAAAAAATACTTAAAGCCATCTAAAGTTTCAATGCGCTTCACTGTCCAATCATCGAATTGGGAGTAATTACCTGATTTGCAGTTACCTACAATTTCCAGCTTTTTTTCTTCAGGAATCTGCAAGTCGATTCGTTGGAATGAAAAGCTACCTACCAATTCTTCGATTTCATCGAGCAATTCAGGTAAAGATTTACCGGTTTCCAACATGGCTTGAAGTAAGACTAAACCGTTCCAAATTCCATCACGTTCAGGTATATGTCCGGTTACAGCAATCCCGCCAGATTCTTCGCCGCCAAGCAGAATATCTTCCTCAACCATTAATCCGCAGATATGTTTGAAGCCAATCGGTACTATCTCTAATTCCAAGTTGTGCATTTTACAGAATTGCGCAATTTTTACAGTGGAACTAAACCCCGTTGCCACCTTACCTGAAAGCTTTTTGTAATTGTGCAAATAATGGAGTAGAAGTAGCATTATATTGTGAGAATCGATGTAGTTGCCTTTTCCATCCATGAGCCCAATTCTATCTGCATCGCCATCATTCACTAAGGCAAAATCTAAACTTTCGCTATTTTTTAAATGGGTTTGATATGCACCTAAGTTTTTGAGAATAGGCTCAGGGTTTATTCCATAAAAAGTAGGATTCCATTCATTTCTAAATAAATCAGCATTCGGAAAAATTTCTTTAAAAATGAACTGACCGCTGCCGTACATGGCGTCGTAAGAAATGCCTAAGTCAGAATCATTTATTTTTTTCAAATCAAACGATTCCCTTAACTTATTGATGTATAGTTCTTTAAGGTCTATTTGTTGTGCATTTTTTAAGTCTGCTTTTTCATAATCTGCGCCAACCGAATCAGGAATGTGTTTTTCTACAAGAGCTATGTCTTCGGCCAGAAGCGGGCCGCCGTATCCACCTTTCAACTTGTATCCGTTGTAGCTAGCGGGGTTGTGTGATGCGGTAAAAATTATTCCTAAATCGCAGTCTAGTTCTTTAGCAGCCAAACTTATAGCTGGAGTGGTTATAGGGGAATTATAAATAACAACTTCTACACCATGATGCAATAATACTTTTGATGCTTCTTCCATGAACTGTAGTCCGGCAAAACGGCAATCGAAACCCAATACTACTTTTGGTTTAGTGGTTTTTAATTTTAACCATTCTACGACACCCTCTGTTACACGGGCAACATTATAGTTTGTAAATTCCTTTGCTATGATAGCTCTCCAGCCATCAGTTCCGAATTTAATTTTCATCTTATTTGTAAATTTTTCTTTGGTTCAAGGCACGCTGATACCTTTTTGCATTATTCAAATGTTCTCGGTACGAATTTGAGAAATTGTGATATCCAGAAAAGTCCTCTTTCGCACAGAAATAAAAGTAATTGTGTTTTTCTGGGTTTAACACTGCGTCAATTGAAGAAATTTCTGGAATACGAATTGGTCCAGGTGGTAACCCTTTGTAAATATAGGTGTTATAAGGAGAATCAATTTTTTTGTGAATGTTAAGCACACGCCTGATACTAAAATCACCAATTCCAAAAATGAGCGTCGGGTCGGCCTGTAATAGCATTCCTTTTTTTAACCTGTTTAAATATACCCCGGCAACCCGTGGCTTCTCATCGTTCATTTTGGTTTCTTCTTCTACAATACTAGCTAGGGTAACGGTTTCACTTTGTGTGAGACCAAGTTTAGTCGCTTTGGCTTTCCTTTTTTCGGTCCAAAAAATTTTGAATTCAGATGCCATTCTTGCCACAAATTTTTCTGGATTTGTATTCCAATAAAACTCATACGTGTTTGGAATGAAAAGAGCAGGAAATGTAGCTGCATTAAATCCATATTTCTTATGGGTTTCGGAATTCAAAATATGGGTTGCAAAAGCAGCAGAATCTGCCTCAAAATAGCGCGATACATGACCCGCTAATTTTTTTAATGTTCGTTGATTATTAAAAGTAACGCGTATGGGTAATTGTTCTCCAGAACGCAACAAGTCAATGAATTGGGCATTACTCCAGCCCGTTTTAATTTCATATTTCCCTGGTTTTAAGAGGGTAGGGTAATTTTTTTTCTGAGCAACCCAGTCAAAATCATCCACGTCTTTAAGCCAAGAAGAGTCTTTTAATGCGTTTTTTAAATCTTCATAATTCCAATTACTTTCAATATAAAGAGTCGGATTTTGTGAAGAAATAATTGCGTCACTGTATATTCTATTGTAGAAATTGTTGGCCATATAGCCACCTACAATTAATCCTGACACAATTATTAGGGCAATTATTTTTTTCAATTAATTCAATATTTTTTGGAGGAGGACTTCGTCGTGCATTTTTTTATCAATTCGAATCCAGTCTTTTTTTACACCTACTGACCCAAAGCCAAGGCTTTTAAATAGCTTGATGCTAATTTCGTTGTCAAGAAGAACGTTACAATAAACTTGATGGCATTCTAAAATGGCAAAACAATATTCTAAAATTAACTCAATGGATTCCCTACCAAAACCTTTCGAACGGTTAATTGAATCGCTAATTAATATACCAACCCCTACACGTTTGTTTCTCGGGTCAAAATCGAACAAATCAACGCAACCAATAGCAGTTTTGGAGTCCTTTTCTTCAATCATAAACCGCAATTGTTTTTGGGTGTATATATCTTGAACACTGCTTACGTACTGCTCTAAAGCAAAACGACTAAAGGGTTGAATGGTGTCTGAAATTCTCCAGAAAGAAGTATTGTTCTCCCATTCAAAAAGTACATCAATATCTTTTGGTTCTAAAGCGCGCAGCTTTATTTTAGTTCCATTGAGCATTGGACAAATTTGAAATAAAATATGGATTAATTGTAACGAAAACCGATTAATACTAACTTGGCTTCATAATCTTATCGTAGAACTATGAGAGCGTCTTTAAATATAGAGAGTAAAACACTATCAGAGAGCGAGTTGGTGCTAAATGATGATGGAAGTGTTTATCATTTACACCTTAAACCTGAGCATATTGCGGATACGGTTTTACTGGTTGGAGACCAAGGAAGAGTGGAGCGAGTGAGCAAACATTTTGAAAACATTGAATTCTCAATCCAAAACCGAGAGTTTTGCACTCAAACTGGAATGTACAACGGTAAGCGGATTACTGTTATGTCAACCGGTATAGGTACAGACAATATCGATATTGCGATAAATGAATTGGATGCTGCGGTTAATATTAACCTTGAAACCAGAGCGTTTTTACCAAATCCCAAATCTTTGAATTTAATTAGAATAGGTACCTGTGGAGCCTTGCAAAAAGATGTAGCGGTTGATTCATTTGCAATTTCATCCTTCGGATTAGGCTTTGATGGTTTATTAGATTTTTATAAGCACGAGCTCACTAATCAAGAACAAAAGGTTAAGTCCGATTTTGAAGCATTTTACAAGGCTAATGGACATGAAATTTCAGTTTATGTTTCTGAAGGCAACCCTGAACTAATTGATTTGCTTGGCGAAGGAATGAATAAGGGGATTACCGCCACAGCAAATGGCTTTTATGGTCCACAAGGGAGAGTTTTACGTTTACATGCCCAAATTCCAAATCAGAATGAATTACTAAATAACTTTCGTTCCAAAGAAAACCGAATTATAAACTTTGAAATGGAAACATCTGGCCTGTACGGAATAGGTGGATTATTAGGGCATAACTGTGCTACCGTTTGTGCCGTTATTGCAAATAGATTCACACAATCTTACAGTGAAGATTACAAGAAAACCGTTGAAAGGCTCATTGTAACTGTTTTAGATAGATTAACAGTTTAGTATTTATAACTAAAAAAATGAGCTAAAAGGCTCATCCGTACTTGCCTCTACATTTGCCCTGATGGCATCTGCTCAAAATGAATTGCAAGCGTTAATTTCTTTATTGGATGACCCCGATGAACTGGTGTTCGACCAAATTCGATTGAAAATTGAATCCATGGGAGAGGGAATTATTCCAGTATTAGAAGATGCTTGGGAGCATGAAGCCTATGGGATTCTTTTCCAAAGTAGGGTTGAGAACATTATTCATAATATTCAGTTCGATAACGTTAAAGCAGACCTTAAGCAATGGGCAAGTACGGAAGAAAAAGACCTGCTTACAGGAATGCTGTCACTTGCCAAATACCAATATCCAGAAATTGATGAAGAAGAAATAAAAACGACCATCAATCGGCTGGAAAAAGATATTTGGTTAGAGTTTCACGACGGACTCACTGCTTTGGAAAAACTAAAGGTGTTCAATCACATTTTATTTGATGTTCACGGTTTTGAAGGGAATAAAAAGAATTACCACTCTTCCGATAACTCGTTTATTAATAGGGTTTTAGAAGGTAAAAAAGGTAATCCCATTTCTCTGGCTATATTGTATTTAATATTATCAAAAAGGTTGGATTTGCCAGTTTATGGGGTTAACCTTCCAAGACATTTTATTCTTGCTTGGGGTGACCAAATGCAACTACCTATGCATCAAGAAGGCGCAGATTCAAAGATTTTATTTTACATTAATCCATTCTCAGGTGGAAGTGTATTTGGTAAGAGTGATATCGACGCTTTTTTGGCAGAGTTAAAGCTAAAACCAAACCCAATTTTCTTTTTGCCATGCAGTAATTATGACATTATGGTTCGTTCAATGAACAATCTTATTCATTCTTACGAGCAAGAGGGGCATGGCCATAAGGCAGAAGAAATACGCGAGCTTCAGCGTATTATTAAATTGTAGAAGTCTATTTGAGCCCCACTAGGCTGGTAAATGTTGTTAGTTGATTTGCTAGTATTCTAGCTAGTAGAAAAAGCTATTAAAGAAATGTAACACATCTCGCAAGAAACCTGCAATAGCACTAGAAATAGGGTCGTTGTAACTTCTTCCTACCACGTAGAATAAAAACAAAATGTAAATTCCAAGTAACAAAAATGATTTTGCTTTGCCAATAGATTTACCCAGGTAGAAAATAAAGAAAACTACTATAGTAATAAAGAAAAGTAAAACCCGCAATTCGCCACTCAACTCATTAATTTCGGGGGTCATTATTATTGGCCCGTGCAATATGGTGAATATGAATAATGGAAATCCTAAGGCGAAACAAATGTCGAACATATTACTACCCATTGCATTGGATACTGCATCGTCGTAATTTCCTTTTTGTGCGTCCTTCATACTGATGATGGTATCAGGAATTGAAGATGCCATAGAGGCTATAATTAATGCCACAAATAATATAGGGATGTCAAGCCCTTCGAATGTACCAATTAACGGAACATTATATGATTTGGCTCCAATCCATTCACAAGCTAACACCAATAAATAGCAGCTAACAGCTATGGTCAATGTACTGGTAATTAATAACGGCCAGGCGTTGGCACCAGTCATCTGCTTGTCTCCTACTATTAATCCTTCTAAGTCTAATGTGATACCTTGTTTGAGCTTAGATTTATCCGAATCATTATCATCTTCTTCAATAGAGTTGGCCGCTTTTTGTTCATGATATGTGTCAGAATCCATCTTTTCACCTTTGGTCATTGATGTGAGCATATAGGTTATGTAAACACCGTAAATACCCATTAAGATAGCACCATGCCACCAATGCAAGCTATTTCCAGAAATTAGAACAATTAAAATACCTTCTGTGATAATTAAGGCAACACCATCTCTAAGTACGACTTTCTTAGAAACATGAACAACCTTTGTCATTCCCGCATATATAACAGCCAGGATAGCAATGGCGGGAATGATCATGGCGTTAAAAATTGCCGAACCAGCAGTAGTACCGATTCCACCACTAAATCCGTCAACATCATTCAGAAAAAACAAGAAAAACACGGTAGTAAAAAGTTCAGGCATTGAACTGGCAATGGCGTTAATTGTAGCGCCTTTGACACCGTCACTTAAGTTTCGTCCTAAGTAGTCGGATGCGGCAGAGAAACCGTCAACACTACGCCAAATAACTATTGAGCAGAAAGAAACAAGCAGAATTGGTATTATTAAACCCATAATTTATCGCTTAATAGCCGCCCTCCTCAGTTTTGAATATAGCTTCAAGTTCAACCGAGGCTCCACCGTTCATTATCATTATTAAAAAGTCATTTGCCTCAATAGTAACATCGGATATTGGATTCTTTATTAAATTTCTTTCACCTCCATTTACTTTCGATAAACCAATCAAAATTATGTTTGAATCTTTCTTTAGTTTAAAGAATGCATCATTATAGGTCATACCCGCATAAGGATTCTCTGTTGTTACTTTGTATTCTTTTATATCGTAGTCGTCATCACTTTCTGCAAAGGATAAAATGTCTTCACTGTAGCGCGCTACATCAGGTTCAAAAATATAACTAGCTAGTAGTTTTGACGAAATTTCGTTCTTGGAAATTGTGTAAGTAACACCGGCACTCAAGAAAGTGTTTTTAAGGTTTGAATTGTCTAATGTCACGATGAACTTTAAATCATTGTAATATTTTTTGATATTCAGAATGTGAACCAACTTTTCTGTATCGTCGTCAAAATTTACATAAACAACTGCAGAATCCTTAATGTTAACTTTATCCAGTAACTCCATTTTGTTGTAGTCCGCAAGCAAAGTGAAGACTTGTTGGTTAGAGTAACTTTCTCTTATCAAATCAATGTCATCGCGACGATTAGTAACAATAGCAGCTTTTTTACCAACACCAATTAATTGCTCAAGTACCTCATAACCAATGTTATTCCAGCCAATAATTACAGCGTGATTGGTGAAATTCGTACCCTGAAAACCAAGTTTTCGTTCTTCTAAACGTTCTGCCATGTAATTGGAAATCTGTCCAATGAGGAAACCAAAAATACTAAAACTACCCAATATAAAAACACCACTTACAACCTTACCTCCAGTTGTGTGCGGGTACATGTCTCCATAACCAACGGTTGTCAGTGTGACAATAGAAAACCAGACAGCATCAAAAAAATCTCTAATAGGGCTTTCTTGGGAATTTGTCTCGAATAGAACAAGAGCAATTAATAGTACAACATACGATACTAAAACAATGGCCAAAACTCCAAGTTTTCGGTGCTTGTTTTTGAGTGAATTTATTTTTTTACTAGGCATGTTAAACCTAAGATTTTGGGTGCATCCAAAAATATCAAAAATCCTATACAAGAAACCGTTTGTAGGTAGAACGAATTTTTATATTTGCCGCCTGAAAAATTTGGAAGCTAGAAAAGTTTCAGGATTTTTTAAATGATACTTGCAAATTCAAATTAAGAACTTTGGTTCTTCATTTTTTTAAGCCAGTGTCTTAAAAAAAGGTCGCGTAGCTCAGCTGGATAGAGCATCTGCCTTCTAAGCAGACGGTCATAGGTTCGAATCCTATCGCGATCACTAAGAGAAAGGTTATTCACCTAAGTGAGTGGCCTTTTTTATTTTCGAAAGAGTCAGGCTTGCTTGAGCGAATTGAAGAAAATAAAAAAGGAGATAAACGAAGGTACAGAGTTTATCCTTTTTCGGAATTCGGAGAATCATGGAATTCTAATCCTGAACCCTGATCAAAACACCAAGAATTTATCCATTTCAGAATTCCTAAAAACCTATGGAAACAAAATGAAATCATGAATGTCACCTAATTGACTTTTTAAATTGAGACAAACAAACCTTGATGCCATAACTTTGTCCTTGATTTGAACATTCAAATACTTTAGCATGAAACTTCTATCTACAATATCAATATTTTTATTCTGTTCGGCTTCGGTGGTGTCACAGACTGACTGGGTTAACAAAAACGTGTACGCTGGAGGTGCCAAACATCACCCAGTAACATTTTCAATAGATGGAGTTGGTTATGCATTAACTGGAACAGATCCGTCGAATACTGTAACAAAGGATTTTCACTCATACGACCCCGCAACTGATACTTGGACAAAGTTGGCAGACTTTCCTGGAGTTGCCAGAAGTTTTGCGTATGGTGCTGTTTATAATGGAAAAGCGTATGTGGGATTTGGTTCTACGCAAACTCTTGCAGCATTAAATGATTTGTGGGAATATGATCCAGTTACTGGTGTTTGGAAGAGGTTGAAACAATGCGGTTGCATTGGTAGAGAGCATCCAGCATTTGTAATTACATCAAATGGAAGGCTATACGTTGGTGCTGGAGCAAATAGAACAGTAGGGAATTTGAACGACTGGTGGGAATACAACATAGCAACCAATACTTGGTACAAAATGCCTGATGTTCCTGGCACAGGACGACACCATCCGTTTCATTTTGGAATTGGTACTGACGCCTTTATGGGAATGGGACACGGTTCTGTAAGTGTCTCAGGAAAAGTTCAAAATTCTACTAACATTTATAGAGATTGGTATAAATTTAATTCGTTGGATAGCACCTGGAAAAAGATGAATGATTTTCCTGGAGAAGGAAGGGTAGCAGGATCACAATTTCAAACCAACAAATATGGTTACGTCATAAGCGGTGAAGATGAACTGCATGAAGAATTTGATTCTGGACAGTTCTACATGTACAAACCTGATTTGGATCAATGGGTTGAACAACAAGCACATCCGCGTTCGGCGCGTTGGGCTCCAGGTACATTCGTTATTGATAAGCAATTGTACCTTATAGCTGGAACGGAAAATAGAAGACGAGCTGTAAACACGGTTATTTCTTATGATTTGGATTTAATTCCTGAAGAAAAGAAGGATACCGATGATAATGCAAAGGACACGATTGACATTACATCAGTTAATCATAGTAATATCCAAAATGGAAACATCATCTTGTTTCCTAACCCTGTTAGTAACGTGCTTAATTTAAAAGGATTAAGTGTTGAGACTTCAGAGTTGACCATATATAATACTGGAGGGCAAATGGTACTTAAAGAAATGCTCCAAGAAAATGAAGCAAGTATTTCAGTCGAATCTATGGATAGAGGAATTTACATTATTGAAATAAAGACTGACCTTTCAATTCATAGAACTAATGTTGTAATAAAATAAATAAGTTTAATGAGATTCAAAAATCAGAAAAGGGGCTTTTAGCCCCTTTTTTATGTTATTATTTTTCGTTTCAAATAGTGCCCACTGTTAGTAGTATTACGGAAATTACTAGTTTAGTCGGAAGTTCAAAAAACGCAATGACATCCTTATGAGTAATTCTAAAATAACAACTAAAGCTAGTGACACTCAAATAAGTAAGGATATTGAAAAAGGTGTTCCACCAGAGAAGTTCACTGAAGGCCATATTAGTAAACCATCCGAATATGCCGCTGGTCTAAAGGGAGTTGCAGTTTCCATTCAGCATTTATCTTCGGAAAGAAGTGCAGGAGCAGTAGCTTCCATCATGCCAAAAATGAATCAGTTTGATGGCTTTGATTGTCCGGGTTGTGCATGGCCAGACCCCGACGAAAAACGCTCGTTTTTGGGTGAGTATTGTGAAAATGGAGCAAAGGCGGTTGCGGAAGAAGCAACCACAAAAAAAGCTGACCCTGATTTTTGGGCTAAATATTCAGTGAACCAATTGTTGAATTTTACTGATTTTGAATTGGGAAGAGTTGGTAGAATTACAACGCCATTGTATTTACCGAAAGGAGCAAGTCATTATCAGCCTATTCAATGGAAAAAGGCAATAGAGCTGATAGCAACTGAACTAAACAATCTAGATTCACCGCACGATGGTGTTTTTTATACGTCAGGCAGAACCAGCAATGAAGCAGCTTTTTTATATCAATTATTTGTACGGTATTTTGGAACCAACAATTTGCCCGATTGCTCAAATATGTGCCACGAGAGTAGTGGTGTTGCATTATCCAAAACCGTTGGGATAGGCAAGGGTTCTGTAAAGCTTGAAGATTTCAATAAAGCAGAAGTCATTGTGGTTATGGGGCAAAATCCAGGTACAAATCACCCAAGAATGTTGAGTGCTTTGGAGGAGGCTAAAAAAGAAGGAGCGAAGATAGTTTCGATAAATCCTTTGAAAGAGCCAGGATTATTAAAGTTCAAAAATCCGCAAGGAATGAGCATGTTAAAATCGACCGTTATTTCTGACCAGTATCTGCAGGTAAAAATAAATGGAGACATGGCGCTTTTGAAGGCTGTAATTTATCTGCTATTAGAAAAAGAAAATAAGAATCCCGGAGATGTATTTGACCACGATTTTATCAATGAACATACGGTTGGTTCGGCAGAATTGTTAGCAGATATTGCAACCCTTGATTTTGATAATTTGGTGAAAGAAAGTGGGGTTTCAAAAGCGGAAATTGAAGCCCTAACAGAATTGCTGGCAGATAAAAAGCGCATCATCATTTGTTGGGCAATGGGAATAACTCAGCATCATAATGGTGTAGCAACCATTCAAGAAATTGTAAACCTCTTGCTACTGAAAGGAAGTATTGGAAAGCCCGGTGCAGGTACTTGCCCGGTTCGTGGACACAGCAACGTGCAAGGTGACAGAACTATGGGTATTTACGAAAAACCACCTGCCAAGTTTATTGACAATCTTGATGCTGCATTTGGTGAGAAATTCCCGAGAGAGGCAGGATTCGACGTTGTTGATAGCATTGAGGCCATGCACAAGAAAAAAGGTATGGTTTTCATTGGAATGGGGGGCAATTTTCTCTCAGCTACTCCCGATACCATGGTGACTGCTGAGGCCTTGCAGAATTGTAAACTTACCGTTCATGTTTCCACTAAGCCAAACCGTAGTCACTTGATTCACGGCGAACATGCACTGATTTTGCCGTGTTTGGGTAGGAGTGAAGAGGATATTCAAGATACTGGTAAACAATTTGTTACCGTTGAAAATTCGATGGGGGTGGTACACCAAAGTAATGGAAGTTTGGAACCTGCGTCGGAAGTACTGAAAAGTGAAGTTCGAATAATAACTGAGCTTGCTCAAGCCACTTTCACAAATAAAAAAACCGTCGATTGGATAGATTTAAGCACTAACTATGACAAGATTCGTAATCTAATTTCCAAAGCAATCCCTGGGTTTACCGATTACAACAAACGGGTAAGAAATAAAGGGGGATTTTATTTGCCGAATGGTGCGAGAGAATTGAATTTCTCTACTCCTGATAAAAAGGCGCATTTTACTGTTAATCAATTAACTACTATTGATAAAAATGAAAACGAGTACCTTTTAACCACAATTCGAAGTCACGACCAATTCAATACTACGATTTATGGACTGGACGATCGATACAGGGGAGTTTATAATGAGCGACGAGTTATTTTTATGAATCCGAAAGATGTTGATAAAGAAGGACTTAAAGGTGGAGATATTGTAAACCTAACCAGTCATTTTAAAGACAAAAAACGCTACGCCTATCGTTTTGTAGTGGTACCTTATGATATTCCAAGAGGTGATACAGCTGCCTATTTCCCTGAAACCAATGTATTAGTTCCGTTAGATAGTACGGCGGCGGAATCGAATACACCTACTTCGAAAGGCGTTAGGATTACAATAGAAAAAGCTGGTTAGAGAGTTAAACTCTAATTTTCTTCACCTCTTTGAGTTCTCCAACTTTCAGAGAACCAATGTCTAAGCGTTCTATAGACGCTCGAACCAAACGAAGGCATGGAAATTCAACGGCAGCACACATTTTTCGCACTTGACGGTTTTTACCTTCTGTTAATGAAATTTCAATCCAGCTAGTTGGTACGTTTTTACGAAAACGAACGGGAGGATTCCTTTCCGATAACCTGGGTTCACTTATTTTTCGAGCAACACAAGGTTTCGTTTGATGTCTAGATTTTCCAACTTTTATGGACACTCCCTTTTCTAAACGGGCAATTGCTTCCTCTGTAATCTCATTATCAACCTGTACCCAGTAGGTTCTTCTGTGCTCGTTTTCTGGGTTTAGTAATTTGAAGTTCAGTTTTTTATCGTTACTCAATAATAAAAGTCCCTCACTGTCTTTGTCTAATCTTCCAATTGGATAAACATCTTTAGGGAGGTCTAGCAATTGACCCAAACCTGGGTTGTTATCCTCATCTGAGAATTGACTCAAGTATCCAAAGGGCTTGTAAAAAATGAAGTATCGAAAATCTATTCTTTCAGAATTTTCCATGAATGACTTACTGTTTTTTGAGTAGTTTTTTTAAATCAGCTATTTCATCTCTAAATCGAGCGGCTTCAATAAAATCCAATTCTTTAGCGGCCTTTTCCATGTCTTTTCTACGCTCGGTGATTTGTTTTTCTATTTCGGTGTTTGACATGTATTTAACCACTGGGTCAGCTGCAATTGAGGTGGTTTCGGGTTCAATGTATGCCTTGCTTAATTTTCGACCGACACCAGCAATTGCCGACTGTTCAATGATTTGCTCTTTCGATTTTTTGAGCGCCTGTGGTGTTAAACCGTGGTCTTCATTATACCTAGTTTGTTTGAGTCTTCGGTGGTCGGTTTGGTCCATGGTTTTTTTCATGGAATCGGTAATTTTATCTGCGTAGAAAATCACTCTTCCATCAATATTTCTTGCTGCCCTTCCCGCTGTTTGCGTCAAAGCACGAGCAGAACGCAAGAAACCTTCTTTGTCTGCATCTAGCACGGCAACCAGAGAAACTTCAGGTAAATCTAGGCCTTCTCTCAACAGGTTTATCCCCACCAATACGTCAAATGCTCCAAGTCTTAAGTCTCGAAGAATCTCAACACGTTCAATGGTATCAACATCGCTGTGTATGTAACGACATTTTATGTCCAGTTTATTCATGTATTTGGTCAATTCCTCCGCCATTCTTTTGGTCAAAGTAGTTACCAAAACACGCTCGTTTCGTTCAATGCGCAGTTGCACTTCCTCTAACAAATCATCTACTTGATTAATACAAGGTCGAACATCAATTATTGGGTCCAATAGTCCAGTCGGTCGAATGACTTGCTCTACAATTACACCTCCAGTTCTTTCCAATTCAAAGTCTGCTGGAGTTGCACTAACAAATATGGTTTGGTTCATCAACGTCTCAAATTCTTCAAACTTCAATGGCCTATTGTCCATTGCAGCTGGCAAACGGAATCCGTATTCAACCAGATTAATTTTCCGACTTCTGTCACCTCCATACATAGCTTTTACTTGCGGAATAGTTTGATGACTTTCATCAATAACCATTAAATAATCATCTGGAAAATAATCCAATAAGCAGAAAGGGCGAGTTCCAGGAGCACGTTGGTCCAAGTATCTTGAGTAGTTTTCGATACCCGAACAATAACCCAATTCACGCATCATTTCTAAGTCGTAATTGACTCTGTCATCAATACGCTTTGCTTCTAAATGTTTTCCATTGTCTTTAAAAAAATCAATATGTTCTAACAAATCGTCTTGGATTTGCTTCATACTATTGTTTAGCGTATCCTTTGAAGTAATGAATATATTGGCAGGATAAATATTTATAGACTCAACAGTGGTAATGGTTGTACCATGTTCTGGGTTGAAGGTTTCAATCGATTCAATTTCATCGCCCCAAAACAGAATACGTACGGCAAAATCTGCGTAAGCTGGAAAAATGTCAACCGTATCTCCAACTACCCTAAAGTTGCCTCTTTTAAATTCTTCAGTGGTTCTAGAGTACAGACAATCAACGAATTGACCTAATAACTTATTTCTTGAAATTACAGTTCCTACTTCAATTGTGATTAGGTTTTTATTGAATTCAGTCGGATTTCCAATACCGTAAATACAAGAAACAGAAGCAACTACAAGTACATCTTTTCTTCCACTCAAAAGGGAGGATGTGGCACTTAAACGAAGCTTTTCAATTTCTTCGTTGATACTCATGTCTTTTTCAATGAAGGTATCAGTAACGGGGATGTATGCTTCCGGCTGATAATAATCATAGTAACTCACAAAATATTCAACTGCATTGTCTGGAAAAAACTGCTTGAACTCGCCATACAATTGAGCTGCTAAGGTTTTGTTGTGACTAAGCACCAAGGTAGGTCGGTTAATCTCTTTGACAACATTAGCTATAGTGAATGTCTTTCCAGAGCCTGTAACGCCCAAAAGAGTTTGAAACTCTTCTCCTTGGTGAATTCCCGCGACTAAAGATTTAATGGCTTCGGGTTGGTCGCCTGTGGGTTCAAATGGAGAAATAAGCTCAAAATTCATGTAACAAATCTAGTTGAAAACGAGAGTTGAATTGATTTGAAATCGTAAGGAAAACGCGTTGTTGTATAATATTGTTGGAAGTACGTCATTCCTGCTTAGGCAGGAATCTATAGAATGCTTTAGATTCCCGAGTTCGCTACAATGACGATGTTTCGTGGGTTAACGTAAACCACAAATTATTCTACAACCCCATCTAGAAAAACGCTTTTAATAATCTTTACATTCGTAGGCTATGTTTTGGAAACGATTGCTGTACTATTTGGATATTACCACACTTTTTAAAAAGAGAAAAGAAGGTAAAAACATTAACCTTTCGCTAATGCATGGCATGAATCGAATTACAATTTTAGTATTTATAATTTGCCTCATTGTTATGCTGGTAAAGTATTTCGCATAAAATGGAAAACTATTTAGAAGAAAATAAAGCCGGTTGGGTAGAGAAACTAGAGCCACATTTAGCATCGGATTTCTACGATATGTATGGCTTTATGAACGGAAAAACTTCTCTGAACAAATTCGAATTGGATTTATTAGGCGATGTTTCAGGCAAGAAAATTTTGCATTTACAATGTCATTTCGGCCAAGATTCCATTTCCTTGAGTAGAATGGGAGCGGAGGTTACCGGAGTGGATTTTTCGGAACAATCTGTTTTGAAGGGTCAGGAATTAGCAACTGAATTGAATGTGAACACCAAGTTTATCTGTTCAGATATATACTCCTTGCCAGCGATTTTGGACGAGCAATTTGACATTGTTTTTACTTCTTATGGAACTGTTACTTGGTTGCCGGATACGGATAAATGGGCCGATGTAATTCAACGTTACCTAAAACCCCAAGGGCAGTTTGTGTTTGTTGACTTTCACCCTTTTGTTTGGATGTATGATGATGATTTGAAAAAAGTGATTTACAAATACAGCAGCCCAGAGGCAATTGTAGAAGAAGAGGAAGGGAGTTATGCAGATAAACATGCCCCAATAAAAACTAAATCCATAACGTGGAATCACGGAATTGGAAAAACGGTAAACTCATTACTAAACGCAGGTTTAAGTTTGAAAAATCTGCAGGAATACGACTACTCGCCTTACTCCATCTTTCCGGAAATGGAGGATATTGCACCTAAAAAGTACCGTGCTACTCAGTTTGGAGATAAAGTTCCTTTGGTATTTTCTATTGTAGCAGAAAAATAAAATGCAGTTAGAAACCAAGCGATTGATTATTAAGCCATTGGCAAAAACGGATGCCATTGAATTATTTGCGTATCGGTCTAATGCTGAGGTAAATAAATACCAAGGATTTATTCCGTGCAATCTTCAAGAGGTTGTATCATTTATTGAAAAATTACCAGGCAAGTTTAATGTTTCGGGTAGCTGGTATCAATTGATTTTGTTCGAAAAAAACTCTTCTAATGTAATTGGGGATGTCGGCATCCATTTTTTTTCGAAAAAGATGGATTCGGTTGAATTAGGAATCACTATTTCGGCTGACTTTCAAGGAAAGGGATTTGCGCAAGAGAGTTTGAACGCTGTTATTGAAGAGTTGTATTCGAAATACGGAAAAAGAGAATTTACTGCCTCCATTGACCCAAGAAATATTGCCAGCAAACTAATGCTGGAAAAACTGAACTTTACCGAACAATCCTTCACAAAGAAGGCTTTTGAACTAAGAGGGGAATGGGTTGATGATTTAGTGTATCATCTTCATAAATAGTTATCTTCTTACTTCACCGAACCTTCAAAATAAATCTTCTTACTTCCATTTGCCGAAGGATACTTGTTGTTGCTTTTGTCAATATCAGCAACGCGCATACTTGGGTCTAATTCTATTGATTTTATTTTCGATTTTTTTTGGGGAATAGTCAACTTGTAATTGGGGTGCGTCCAAGGCCACGTTGAGCATTCTGTTGCGTTGTCATTCTCATTGAAGGACTTGCTACCACGCATGTTGAACAAGGGAATGTAATATAGTTCAGTCGAGCCATCATTCAAAGTAACCAACAACTCAACTGGCATAGGCATTTGTCCAATACGCTCAATAACGACCTCTGTGTTTTTCTTACTTTCGGTAACTTCCGAAATACTGTAATCAATGGTTTTGCTAGTCGCAATCCAATTGGTGAAATACCAATCTAAGTCCATGTCAGCGGCTTTTTCCATCACCCGTTTAAAGTCATCTGGAGTAGGATGTTTGAATCGCCAAGTGTAATAGTAAGTTCGCATGGCTTCGTAAAACAGATCTTCGCCCATTATGTAAAGTAATTGACTTAGAAACGTAGCTCCTTTATAATAGGCATTGGTTCCGTACACACGATTACTGTGAAAAAAATCGGCATGGGAAGTCATAGGCTCATAATCAGGGTGTTTTAGAATTCGGTAATAATTTTTGTAAGCCTGAATAGCTGGGTTTTCCAAATTCCTGTTGAATAGAGAATCCAACACATAGTACTGAGCAAATTGAGTGAACCCCTCATCCATCCACGGATATTTGTTTTCATTGGTTGCCAAAAGGCCGTAGTACCAACTGTGAATTGACTCATGAACCGTTACACTCACTAATCCGCCAAACGAACCCGTACCTGAAATTAATGTGGCCATTGGGTATTCCATACCGCCATCTCCGCCCTGAATAACAGAGTATTGCTTGTAAGGATATTCACCAAATACATCATTTACAATACTGAAATTAGCTTCGGTGTAGCCTTGTAATTTTTGCCAGTTATTGGCTATTGAAGAGTCGTTTTTGTATAAAAAGTGTAATTCTAGTCCCCAAGCTGTTGTTCGAATGTCGTGCACGTAATCTGGGTCAGCAGCCCAAGCAAAGTCATGAACTTTAGGAGCAATAAAGTGCCAAGTCAGTTTTTTAGAATCGAGTCGTTTCACTTTACTTTCCTCTATGTAGCCGTGACCAATTTGTTCCGGGTTTTGCAAATAACCTGAACCACCAATCGTAAAGGACGAGTCAATTGTAATTTTTACATCAAAATCACTCCAAACTCCGTGAAATTCTCTTCCGATATATGGGTCAGTCATCCAACCGTCTTTGTCGTATTCGGCTAGTTTCGGGTACCACTGAGTCATGCTGTATGCAATACCTTCTGCATTATTTCTTCCAGAACGACGAATTTGCACCGGAACTTGAGATTCAAAATCCATTGAAAAGTTGGTGAATTTGCCGGGTAGAAGAGGAGTTGCTAATTCTACGGTAAGCAAGGTTTGATTAATACTCCATTTTACAGCGTTTCCATCTTGTTCTAGCTCATTGATACGTTGGTATCCAATTTCATTTGTTTTCAGGCTTACAATTCTGGCCTCAACTCGCGGGTCAGGGTCTTGAATGGTTCGCGAACGCGCATCCATCATACTTCCGGGTTGAAAGGCATTGAAATACAAATGGTAATACACCTTTTTTAGAGTATCAGGACTGTTGTTGTAGTACTTCAATTCCTGCGTACCGTTCATTTGATGGTTATCTGTATTCAACTCAACTTCCATCTTATATTCTGCACGTTGCTGCCAATACCCATTTTGCGCAAATGCAGAAGAGATTAGAACTACAAATACCGATACTATACTTAACTGTTTTTTAGCCATGAACACCATTTTTGAAGCTCGAAAGTAACACCTTTGCTCGGAAAATAATACGCGATTACAGCAATGGAAAATACAAATGACAAAAAAGGCGATTGGGATTCGTTAAGAGTCAAATTGGACGCAGAAGGAAATTACCCAAAAGTGTATTTTTTTAAGTTCATCGTTCCAGGCGATAATCGCTCAATTGCTCGATTGGAATCAGTTTTTGGAAGTGAGGCGCAGGTAAATTTGCGTATGTCTAAGAATGGAAAGTATGCAAGTTTTTCTGTAAAAGAAATGATGCTCGATACTGATTCAATAATTCTCAAGTATGAGGAGGCAATGAAGATTGAAGGGTGCATGGCGATGTAGCATTGTCAATACGATTCAGTTAGTAACGTTTCGTTCTGAATAACTCCAATCAATTCAGTGATTGATTACCTTCTCGGATTGTAGCTTTGAGGCTCAATTTGTTATCTATGAAAAAACTATTTATACTCTGTTCGCTTTCCTTTTTCGCATTTAATTCAATCGCTCAGAAGTACGAATACTATTCAAGGGAGATTACTAAAAACGGTGAAATGGAGCAGTTAGACACTCCAGTATTATTGAGCATCGACTTACTTGTTGGTTCGGTAAAAATGATGGAAAAAGGGGTAGAGTCAAAGCTAAAACTGAATCCGGAGAACATTATATATGCCAACGATTCAAAGTCAAGTCAAGTAGTTATTTGGGAGATTTTGCAAGAAACAGGGCCGCATCAAATTGTTATTTTTAATTACGATAAAGTAGAGGAGGAGCGTGAGTTGTGTGTTTTATTGGGAAATAAAAAAGAATGCTATTTGAACATTTTTCCTTTTCAAAAAGCAAATTGATTCCTACCAGAAATAGTGTCCTGCTTATAGTTCTACTGATTGTTTTCAGTTGTGTTGGCCAAGAGTCTAAACAACCTGTTACTGACTTTAACCAATATTTCCAGAATTGGTTAAATCATGAAAATTTACAACCAGCAACTATTGGAATTCTAGTTGAGGATGAGCATGGAAATCAACTTCTGGAATACAATTCTAAAAAATCATTGGTTCCTGCCTCAACTCAAAAACTACTGACAACTGCCGCAATTTTAGAAAAATTGGGTCCGGATTTTCAATTCGAAACTAAACTTTGGTACACAGGAGAAATTGATGCAAACGGAATACTGAATGGTGATATATGGATCGAAGGTGGGGCAGATCCAACACTAGGCTCTGAGCGTTTTGGTGGCTTACATTCATTGGCAAAAATTTGGTTAGCTGCAATTAAAGGAGCGGGAATAACCTCGGTTACTGGAAGGGTAAGGGTTGACGTTTCCAAATTCCCAAAATATACCACGCCAAGAACTTGGATTTGGGAAGACTTAGGTAATTATTACGGTGCAGTTCCAAGCGGGTTATCCTTTCACGAAAACCAATATACCTTGATATTAGAATCCCCTTATGAAATTGGAAAATTGTGTACTGTGAAACGGATATATCCTGAAATGAATGACCTCGATTTTGATTGCCAGGTAACTGCAGCAGCAGGTAATTCAGATAACGCCTACATTTTCGGAAATTCAGACGGAGCACGGCGATACATCCAAGGCACCATTCCAAAAGCAAGAGATGAATTTAAAATCAAAGGTGCTATTTCAAACCCAGAAAAGGTGGCTGCAAATTGGTTGACTTCTGCATTGAACAAAAACGAAGTAAAAGTAAATTACCAAGAATTGGACATTGCCTACTCCTTATCAACCAAAGCAATGATTTATAGTCACAAGAGTCCTAAGCTTTCAGAAATTATTCGGTTGACCAACCAACACAGCATCAATTTATATGCGGAGCACGTAGCACTTTGGAATTGCGATAAACGGGGTGAACTCTTGTCGATTGAATTGGCAGCTAAAAACGTGAAAAAAGCCATGGAAGAAATGAAAATCGATACCAAGGGAATGCAATTGGTGGATGGAAGTGGGCTATCGCGATTTAATGTCTTAACTCCTGAACAACTGGTTGACTTGCTACAGTACATGAAAACAGCTGAAAATTCTACGGTATTTGAAAATTCACTCTCAGTTGCCGGAGAATCAGGAACCTTAAAACGAATGTTTACTGGTAGTTCGGCAGCTGGAAAAATAAAAGCTAAAAGTGGTTACATGGAGCGAGTACGCAGCTACGCAGGTTACCTCGAAACCAAGTCTGGAAAACAGTGTTCGTTCAGTATCATCATAAATAATTATGCAGGTTCAGCTGCTTCAACTAAACATCAGATAAAGAAGATGTTGGAAGAGATTATAGTAAGGAATTAATCTTTGAACGCTACCACTCTATAACTTCAATATTATTTTATACTTTTTTTCGGCTGGTGAATAGTTGCAACTTGTAATAATATAGATGCTGAAACAAGTTCAGAATGACGGATAGTGAACGAAAAATAAAATTTACTCGGTAAGCAATTCACCCCTTTTCCTCTAGTGAACCATCAACGTATTTAGCAAATCGACCTTTTGATTTATCATGCACTTGGTCTCTTCTTGACCAAGGCCAGCCTCCAAATTGAGTGCGTTGATAATCCTGAAATGCCTGAGCTATTTCCTCCCGTGTATTCATTACAAATGGTCCGTGTTGTACAACAGGCTCATTAATTGGTTTGCCTTGAAGTACCAAAATTTTTGCTCCTGATGAACCACTAACTAATTTGAGAGTCAGATCAGGTTCAACTTCGGCAGCATGATATTCCGGTATTTCCGTTCCTTCTATGGTTAACCCTTTTCCTTCGTAGAAATACAATGTTCTGTTGGTTCCAAAGGCTGTTTTTGGCATATTCCATTCAGCGTTCGGCTCCATTTGTATGTTCCAGATTGCCACATTGTTACTTTGTTCATTTGCCCAAGAATCGGGTGGAGGATCAGGCAACTTTTCGTTGCTAATTGCACCAGCTATAATTTCTATTTCGGTTTTATTTCCGGCTGAATCGGAAATCGATTTTTTTGGAATTTTATCTCCCCAAAACATGGTGAAATTTGCAGGAACCATTTTACTTTTTCGTGGTAAATTCAACCAAATTTGAAACAGCTCCATGTGGTTTTCTTTATCCTGATAAAGCAGCGGAAACATCTCTGAATGCTGAACACCTTTCCCAGCAGTCATCCATTGCACATCACCGTTTCCGTACCTTCCTGCTGCGCCCAGAGAATCGGCGTGGTCAACTATACCTTTACGAACTACGGTAATGGTTTCAAATCCTCGATGTGGATGACCCGGAAACCCTGGAACTTTCTCACCATGGTACATTCTCCAGCCGTCTTTCAAAATAAAATCTTGACCAAGGTGTCGTCCTTCTAATGAGGATTGAGGACCCATTTGCCCATTTCCTTTTGGATATTTGTCTTCGTGATGCACACAAAACAGAAATGGGTCAGAAGTTTCCCACTGAAACCCTAATGGCTTTATTTTTTTAATTGGGGGCTTGGTTGAGTTTGGAATTGATTCTGATTTAGAAAGACCTAATAAAGGTAAAGCGAATATTGAAGATGTAAAGAGTGACATTTTCTCTAAAAAACTTCTTCTGGGGTATTTGTTTTCCATTTAACGCGTGTTTCTTCAAAGATTAGCATTATTTGAATGAGATAGATGTAAAAGTTGATATTTGTAAATTAGGTGACTAAGGTTACTTGAACTTGCCAATTATTTGATTCCCTTTGTTCTATGGATTTTAAAAGCTGGAAAACGTGGGGAATTTTGTGTTTGACATTGGGGTTAGCACCTTTCTTCCCCGAACCTCATATTTGGGGCAAACTAAAATGGATTGTAGGAGGAGCAGAAGGAATGGCACTAATGGATTGGTTCGATGTGCTTCTGCATGGAACTCCTTGGATAGGTTTGGTTTATTCACTTTTAGCACGTGTTAGAAAATAAGTTTAGTTGAATTTAGAATTATTGTATCCCTTTCCTAGACTGGTTTCTCAACGATTAACACTTTCTCAAGTAGAAGATGTTAATCTCGACCATTTCGTTGAAATAACTTCTTTCAATGATAAGGCTAGAACTAGAGAAGAAGCCATTGAATTGCTGACCCTAATTAAAAACCAGTACAACAATTTCTTTGGTATTACCTGGGGAATGTATTTTAACGAAGAGTTGATTGGTACGATAGGTTTTTACAGAGGGTTTGAAAATGAAACGGGTGAGGTTGGGTACGTGATTCGAGAGAGTTTCAGAAGAAAGGGGTTTTTGAAAGAAGCTATGGAAACGGTAATTGAGTTTGGTTTTAAACAGCTCGAATTAAGAACGATAAGTGCTTTTACGCCAGACTACAATCACGGTTCAGTAGCAGCGTTAAAAGCATTTGGATTCAAGAAAACTGAAGAAGAATTGGGAGTCCATAGAAAATGGGTGTTAAATAATGAACTTTATTCAATTGAAGATTTATAAGTCAATATGATTCGAACAGTTACATTACTCATTTTTTCAATTGTTGCAGTTCATTTATGTGGACAAGAACACATTCGGGTATTCAGAGACAAAAGCGACACAACATTTAATTCCTATTATCTCATACTCCCGGAATCAGGAACGCCAGCTGGAATGATTATTAGAGATTATTCTAAGTTACCACCAAAAGGCAAAAAGAGCCGATACAAGTGGATGGATTTGGCAATTCAAGAAAACCTTGCGGTATTGATAACCTGCACTTCCAATTATTTTCCCGAATTATACTACCACGATGACCCAATAGAATTGTTAGATGAAATTGTAAATGAGGTAGTTTCAAAATACTCAATTCCGAAGCAAAATTTATTCGTGGGAGGAATCTCGGCGAGTGGTACACGTGCCTTACAGTACGAGAAGTATTTACAAAAGGGCTTGTCAAAATTCAATACGGAGTTGGTAGGAGTTTTTATAGTGGATTCCCCGTTAGATTTTGAACGTTTTTACGAATCAGCCAAAGACATTAAAAAGAGAAATCACCCGAAAGGAATGAACCAAGAAGCAGAATGGATGATTCGAATATTTCCAGAGAAATTTGGGGAGTATGAAAAAAATAAAGAAACCTACAGGCTACAATCTGTGTTCAGCCATCAATTGCAAGATGGAGGTAATGCAACCTATTTCAAAAGCACGCCAATACTAGCCTTTCATGAACCTGATATGGAGTGGTGGTTAAACGAACGAAATGCGGTTTATACAGACATTAATTCCTTTGATATTGTTGGTTTTGAGAGGGCGCTTAAAAACTTAGGAAACAAAGATGTGACGGTAATCGCTACCCGCGAAAAAGGATTTGATAAAGCTGGGAACAGAAATTGTCACTCATGGACAATTGTAGATGAACCATTGCTAATCGCTTGGATTAAAGAAAGAATACGTAACTAGAGATATAACCACCAGTAATATACCGCGCCTAAAACAAGGAACTCCCCAGCATAAAAAAGGGTAGTTAAAAATGTTGATGTGAAATACTTTAAAATACCAACAATTACTCTTTGATTAAAGACTTTAATGTAGGCATAGGCCGAATAAACCACCATTACAAGTGTAAAAAGACTCGCGAAAATTTGTTGGGGTAGTTCAGGAAGCAATATGGCAAAGTAGGTAAGTGCACTAAATATGTTTACAGCGCTTGCAATGAAGGTAGAAATTACAAGATGCTCTGCATAGTTGTAGCTTTGCTTCTTGAATAACCACATATTAAACAGTGCATTAGCTGGAATACTAAGAAATAAAGTGAATGTAAAAAATCGTTCTATTAATGATTTGAAAATGGTTGCAAATTTTTCATCACTTTCATTAAAACTAATATCGGCACCCTGAAATTTGGCAGGTGTTTCAGGTAAAAAGATTAAGATTATTGCGAGTATCGAAGTTGTTAGAATCAGCATTTTAAAAGGAGGGAAGTAGCTTTTACGCTTTCCTTTTAAGAATTCTTGGATTAGTACGTGTGGTTTGGAAAGTAGTTTTCCGATGGTTCTGAAAAAGCTGTTATCATAATTGAGAATATAGCCTAACGAATCGGCTAGAATGAACCGCATTTCAAGTGATTCAACGTGTTTTTGACCACACTGGTGGCAATATTCTCCTAGCAGCTCAGAATGACAGTTTTGACATTTCATGCCTCTAAAGTAGCAGATTAATGCCATAAAAAAAGGGGCTTTAGCCCCTTTTAATTTCTGTGTTTGATTTCAATTATTGAGCAACCACAAATCGCTCCGACATCATACTATTGTTTTCGTCTTCGTAGTTTAGGATGTAAACCCCCGACGTTAAATCCACCTCTGCAACGTGATTATGCTCAGTTTTTCCTTCAGCGTAAAACCCTTGTTCAAAAATCTTAGCCCCTTGCACATTGTAAATTGTGATTTTTGGGTTTTTCATTCCAACCAAAGTTTTGATACTTACATTCAAGCCTTCATTATTAGAAAATACTGTTAAGCCATTGTCCGCGGACGATTCTAAGATGCTTGAGTTTAATGCTAGAACTCTATATTTTTTAGGTGAAGTTACGGTGTTAAATCCGGTAACTGTTAGTCTAACTGTATGTTCACCAGTACTTAATCCGGGAGGTACTGTTACCTCCAATTCAGTCGCGGCTGCATTCACTATCGGCAAACCGGCATCAATTGAACCAAATAGAACTTTGTTCTCATTGTCAATTGTACTAAAGTTAAACCCTTCAACTGTTACAGCGCTTCCAGCCTTACCAGACGCAGGGTTTAGTTTTACGATTACAGGACCATTTTCAATAGTAAATGCAGAAGGAGTAGTAGCGAAGTTAACACCATTATTTACTGTAATTATTCCGTCGCTGGCACCTGCAGGAACTTCAACAACAATCTTTTGGGTTGTAGCAGAAACAATATTCCCTACTGCACCTCCAGTAAATGTAACCGTATTGTTAGAAGCTGTATCATTAAATAAATTACCGTCAATGGTTATTTCCTGACCAATAGCTCCTCGTTTAGGATTAAAGTCGGTAATAACAATTTGAGGCGCTGTTAATACTGTGAATGTTTGCGGACTGTTTGCTGTTCCACCTGCATTTGAAACGGTAACTTGCCCAGTTAAAGCCCCAGTAGGAACATCTACTTTGATTTCGGTTGAAGTTGCAGATTTAACAGTAGCGTTTGCGCCACCAGTAAATGTAACGGTGTTGTTAATTGCAGTTGTGTTGAAGTTAATTCCTGTTATTGTTACTTCATCACCAATGATTCCACTGTTTGGTGCAATAGAAGTAATGGTCGGTGCGGTACCGCCACCCCCTGTGGTAACCGTGAACGTTCCAGCAGATAAATTAGCGCCAGCCGTGTTAACGGTTACAGAACCAGTCTGAGCTCCAGTTGGAACCATGACAGTAATACTTGTACTGGTGTTCGTTGTTATAATTCCATTTACGCTTGGTGTAAAAACTACATTAGTATTAGTTGTTCCGAAGTTATTTCCAGAAATGGTGACAGTGGTTCCAGTAGGCCCAGAGGTTGGAGACATATTGGTGACAATAGGAGTACTTCCAGTAGAAATCGTGAAAATACCAGCATTTAATTGAGTACTAGCTGTATTCACAATTACTGGACCCGAACTTGCTCCGGAAGGTACTGTAACCGTTATAGAGCTTGTGGTGCTGTTTGTAATCGTGCCTTGTACGCCAGGAATAAATGTTACAATATTTCCGGTAGTTGAGAAATTTGTTCCAGTGATAGTTACAGAAGTTCCAATTGGTCCTGAAGTGGGGGACATGTTGGTAATCGTTGGAGCACTTGCCGTGGTAACTGTAAAAGTACCAGCATTTAAAGGCGTTCCAGAAGTGACCAACAGGACATTTCCAGTTTGAGCACCATTAGGCACCGTAACTGTTATTGCAGTTGCTGAACTGTTTGTGATTGTACCTGAAACACCACCAGTAAAAGTGACTGTATTTCCTGATGTAGCGAAATTAGTGCCCGAAATAGTTACAGAAGTTCCAATTGGCCCTGAGGAAGGGGACATGTTTGTTATTGTTGGAGCACTTGAAGTTGTTACGGTAAAAATTCCGGCACCAACTGTTGAGCCATTAGTTGTAAGCGTGACAAGTCCTGTTTGAGCTCCCGTTGGAACAGTTACTGTTATGGAGGTTGCTGTGCTATTGGTTATTGTTCCTGTAGCACTGCCTGCAAATGTCACCGTATTTCCTGAAGTCGCAAAATTTGAACCTGTTAACGTTACTGTAGTTCCAATTGGGCCAGAATTTGGGGACATGTTGGTTACACTTGGAGTTGTTCCGCTAACCATAGTGTATGCTTGGCAAACTTCGTTATTCGTTGAAACATTATCATTTGCAACAACAACACTCATGCAAACATCAAATTGACCAGCAGAAGTAGGGAAGTTTACTCCTTGCGTTTGCGTATTTGCCACCAATGCCAAACTATCTCCTGAATTTAAAGGCGCAGTAAGCGTAAAGGTTCCTGTATTTGTTGCGCTTCCAACTTTGGTTGTGAGTGATAAAGAAGTTCCTGTAGGTAGATTAACAGCTCCTACATTTTCAACGGTAAAGGCAATTTGAACCAAAGTAGTACCCAATTGAATATTCCCTCCAGGAGCAATTCCAGTCGGATTTGTAATTCGTACTCGACCCGGCTTCATTCTCAAATCAGTTTGCGGTGTTGCCGAGACCATTGTATAGGCCTGACAACTTTTGTTATTTCCAGCATTATTATCATTTGCAACAACCACCGTTGCGCAAATATTAAATGCTCCAGTTGTAGTCGGGAAATTTATCCCTTGAATTTGTGTATTTGCAACTAGACCTAACGTATCACCGGGAGCCATGGCTGTAGTTGTGGTGAAAGTACCGGGTGTTGAACTTGCTGACCCAACTTCAGTAGTTAAGGTCAGCGAGGTGCCTGAAGGAATTGTTGCAGTACCAGAGTTTTCAATGGTAAACGAAAATTGCGTGAGTGTTGCACCCAATGTAATACTTCCGCCCTGTGAAATACCAGTGGGATTTGTAATTCGAACACTGCCGGGCTTTATTCTTAAGTCTCTGGCAGGAGGGGCAACCATTGTGTAAGATTGACAAGATCTGTTGTTGGTACTGTTGGGGTCTGGTGTATAGGTTGATTCTACACAAATTTGAAAATTACCAAGTGTAGTCGGGAAATTGGCATTGATTCCAGAAGCACTACAATCAATAACAAATTGAGTTGTTGCATTTGCAGCAATGGCTGCACCAATGGTACCTACTAAAGGTGTACTAGTAGTGCCAATTTGCAATGTCACCCTAAGTTGAGTTCCCGTTGGTATCGAATTAGTTCCTGCATTTCGAACATCAAACGTAATTTCGTTCAAACTAGTACCATTAACAATATTGCTTCCAGGCGTTACACCTATTGGCAATGAAATTTGTACATTTTGAATCGCATAATCGTAAGATTGGGCAACGGAAGAAAAACCGCCTAGAAGTGAAAGAACAACTATAGCAATTCGACTTGAAAAAAAGTTTTGTAGAGTAGTAACCATAATTTTACTGTTTTTGTTCTGTGCAAAAGTACCTGTTAATCAAACGCAAATAGTGAAATATTGTAAAACGAAATAGTAATTGCGTTTATTCGAAACGGCTAAATATAAAAGCCCCATTTCAACATGTGAAATGGGGCTCTCGATTTGTTTGTGCGTTAACGTCTAAAACATCTCTCTACCAGAAAAATGGAAGTTGCTTTCAATTGCAGCATTGTCATCAGAATCTGAACCGTGAACGGCATTCTTAGCTTTACTTTCTGCAAACTCTGCACGAAGCGTTCCTTCTGCTGCTTCAGATGGGTCTGTTGCACCAATTAAGGTTCTGAAATCTGCAACCGCATTGTCTTTTTCTAAAATTGCCGCTATTATTGGACCAGAACTCATGTAATCAACCAGTTCTCCGTAAAAAGGACGTTCAGCGTGTACTTCATAGAATTTTCCTGCTTCGGAAATCGATAATTGAGTTTTTTTCAAAGCAACAATTCTGAATCCGCCTTCTGCAATTTTATTCAAAATAGCACCAGTTAAGCCTTTCTCAACTGCTTCTGGTTTTATCATTGTAAATGTTCTGTTCGTAGCCATACTATAAGTTTTTTAGTCTTGTTTTTTGAGCCTGCAAAAGTAATTGTTCTTTTTAGTTGATTTATTAATTGATTGCCAAATCAGTTAAGTTTTTTGAAACACGCGATTTTGATTCCAATACATTTGCATTTCTATGGAAAAATTGAGGAATACTTCAAAAATGGTGGAAGCGGTCCACCAGTCTGAATGCATTTTTATTACAACCCACAAGTCTCCAGACGGCGATGCTATTGGCTCTTCGCTTGCTTTAAAAAGCGCCCTTCAAAAATTGGGTAAAAAAGTTACAGTGGTGGTGCCAGATGCTTTTCCAGACTTTTTGAACTGGATGGTGGAGAAGGAGGAGCTTCTGCAATTCGACACTCAAGAAGAAGAATCAATGCAAGCTTTGGAAAAGGCCGAATTGGTTTTTTCTTTGGATTACAATACAATATCTCGGGTTGGGAAGGATTTTGAGGCAGTTTTAAGAAACGATTCTACGCCAAAACTTATCATAGATCATCACAGGCTGCCAGAAGAAGAGGTTTTTGTTGCAGGGTTACATGACATTGAAGCTAGCAGCACTGCCCAATTGGTGTATGATTTTATTCAATGTTTTGAAACCGAAGATTTAATTGACCCTTTTACCGCGTCATGCTTATATGCGGGAATAGTAACCGACACAGGCTCATTCCGGTTTAGGTCTACAACGGCAAAAACTCATAGAGTTGTAGCCGATTTGATGGATTTGGGCCTTGATACAGGTGAGGTGTACAACAATATCTTTGATTCGAATTCTGCAGATAGAATCAAGTTGCTTGGTTATGTTTTGGGCGAAAAACTCACTGTTTTTCCTGAATTAGAACTCGCTCATATTGCCCTTTCAAAAGAGGAACTCAATCGATTCAATTATAAATCCGGAGATACGGAAGGGGTTGTAAATTATCCACTATCGATAAAAGGAGTAAATGTCAGCTGTATAATGAAGGAGAACGGCGGAATTATTCGAATGTCCTTCAGGAGTAAAGGTGATATAGATGTGAACACGTTTGCCAGAACGTATTTTAATGGTGGCGGACATTTAAACGCTGCAGGCGGAATGTCTGAAGATTCTCTAGAAGAAACTGTTCAGCGATTTGAAAAATCAGCAAAGGAGTATTTTGGATAAACTCACAATTTCCCTATTTGCGTTTCTTTTGGTGTTAATTGGATGTCAAGAACCTGAAAATCATGGGTTCACCTTGCAAGAAGGAGATATTTTATTCCAAGATTTGGATTGCGGCCCATTTTGTGAATCCATTGAAATCGTTACTCCAGGAATTGATGGGGCAGAGTTGAGTCATTGCGGAATTGTTATTAAAGAAAATGGTCAACTCAAGGTAATCGAGGCAGGAGGAAAGGGAGTGGTAATAACCGCAATGGATAGTTTTTTAACACGCGCCAGAGATGGAAAAATAAGACCTAAAGTATTGGTAGGTCGAGTAAATGGATTTTCCACAGAACAAATTACAGAAACCATTTTACGTTCAAAAACCTATTTGGGAAAAGGGTACGATGCTGTGTTTGATTTGAATAACGATTCGTTGTATTGCTCAGAACTGGTCTATTATTCTTTTTTAGAAAAAGGAAAACCAATCTTTGAAACCCAACCAATGACCTTCAAAGAACCCAATACAGATTCTACATTTTCGATGTGGGCAGATTACTTTAAGGATATGAATGAAGTTATTCCTGAAGGAGAAATGGGACTGAATCCAGGAGGAATTTCAATGTCAGATAGGGTGGATATTGTGCATTTTTACGGCTTTCCAGAAAATTATCAGCCTAAAGTCCGCCTCTAGAGCTTGGCGTCTAATCACATTTACCATCAGGAGCGCAAGCTGCTCCATATTCAGAACTGATTAACGGTTTCGTTTTTTTCATTTCAGCTTTTAAAGCCTTCACGAACACCTTGTCATCTTGGGCTCCGGATATTGTTTGGTTGTTATTAATTAAGAAAAAAGGAACACCCCTAACCCCAACTTGTTGTGCTTGATAAATGTCTTGTCTGACTTCTTCAGCATATTTATCCGAATCCAAAACTGCTTTCGCTTTTTCAGAATCTAAACCTATGGAACAGACTACTTTAATTAGGTTTTCTGCCTGAGATAGGTTTTCTCCATTTGTAAAATAAGCAATGAGAAAAGCTTGTTTTAATTCGTTGGATTTATGAAATTCATTAGCCCAATGAATTAATCTATGCGCATCAAATGTGTTGAAAGTAAGTGCCTTTTCGAATTGAAAATCAATCCCATATTCCAATCCTTGGTTTGCTAAATGATGGCTCATTGCACGGACTTGGTCAATTGGATAACCTTTTCGTTGAGACAGGTATTCCGCTGAAGGTAAAGCGGTATCCTTAGGGAAGTTTGGGTCTAGCTGAAAACTTTTCCAAATTACTTCAACTAGCTGTTCTGCTTCAAGCTCTTTGATAGCGTTTTCTAGTTTCTTTTTTCCTAAATAACAAAATGGACAAACGACATCACTCCAAACTTCAACTGTAATTTTTTCTTGAGGCATATTGTCAATTTTTTGTATTTGGGCATTTCCAAACAGTATTAGAAGACAAGTGGAAATAGTAAGTAAACTGCGCATATGTTTTATGTACAAAGAAAGAACGCAAAGGTTTGAGAAATTTTCGTTTAATCAAAAAAGGATGCTTGCACTGAAATCAGTTCTCAAGCATCCTCACTATAATTTAAACTAGATTTTGGAATTAACCTTTGACAGCCTTACCAATTTCTTCTTCAATAATGTCTAAACCTTTGGTTAATAATTCATTGCTAATAGTCAAAGGACTCAACACCCGTATGTTGTTTTTGTACGTTCCAGCAGAAATTATTATTAGACCTCTATCTGCACAACCTTTCACAACAGCGCTACAAAGGTCTCCGTCTGGTTGACGAGGGTCGCCGTTTTTTACGAATTCCATTGCCATCATAGCTCCCAAACCACGCACATCACCGATTTGTGGGAACTTAGCCTGCATACCTTCGAATCTGGAACGAATGATATTTCCAACTTCAATTCCTCTGGCATTAAGGTCCGTGTCTTTAATGTGCTTTATAGTAGCTAATGCGGCTGCACAGGCTAAAGGATTACCAATGTATGTTCCACCAATGGTTCCGCCTGCGGCAGCATCCATAACTTCTGCTTTTCCTAAAACGGCTGAAATAGGCATTCCAGAACCCATTGATTTTGCCCAAGTTGAAATATCTGGAGTTACATTGTAATGATCCATAGCGCCCCAAGAGCCTGTTCTCGCAAATCCAGACTGAACTTCATCAAAAATCAGCATAATTCCGTGTTCATCACAGAAGTCGCGTAAACCTTCTATGTATGCTTGCGGCGCAACGTTAAATCCACCTTCACCTTGCACCAATTCAATGATAATTGCTGCAACATTTTTCGGATTCACTAAGTTTTTAGCTGATTCGTGCAAGCGCTTTAACTCACGATCTACATATTGTTCTTCTGTGAGTCCGTTAGAATAACGGTAAGTATTTGGAAAAGGCAAACGGTAAACCTCTGGAGCAAACGGCCCACAGTTCAATTTGTAATCAATTTTTGAAGTAAGCGTCATTGCCATCATGGTTCGTCCATGAAAAGCACCGGTGTAACACATGACTGCATTTCTTCCAGTTGCTTGTCTTGCAATTTTAATTGCATTTTCCACCGCTTCAGCTCCAGTTGAAACCAACATGGCCTTGGTTTTTTCGCCGTGAGGTAAAATCTCACACAGCTCTTCGCACAATTCGATGTAAGGCTCGTAAGTAACCACATTAAAGCTAGTATGAATAAACTTCTCGGCCTGCGCTTGAATAGCCTTTACAACAGGCTCTGGACAATGCCCCGCATTTACAACACCAATTCCTCCTGCAAAATCAATCCATTCGTTGCCATCAACATCGGTAATTGTTGCACCCTTTGCAGAGGCGACGGTCGCAGTATTGAAAACACCAACTCCGTTGGCCACAATTTTTTTTCTTCTTTCGAGTAATTCTTCACTCTTTTTCATAACTGTAAAGCGCTATTTGTTGTACTTATTTTTTTCAGGCTGCAAAAGTACTTATTCCTTTCCAAGTGTTGTTTTTTATAACGAATATCTATCGCCTCTTTTTGCAATCTTAAAACCTGCTTTTATAACTTGCTTGAATTGCTCGGAATTGCGTTCCAATAAAGGATTGGTGTGATTGAAATGGATGAAAATAATTTTCGATTTTTCATTCGTTTCAAGTTCCGAAAAACGCTGCATAGATTCAACCACAAACGGGTGCGGTATTTCGCTCATTTTTCGACCCGGAATTTCTGATTGATCGTAGAAAGTGGCGTCTAAAAAAGCATAATCAACTTCTTGTAAAAGAGCAGTGATATTCCTGTCCCATTTTTCCCATTTATCAATATCGGGTATAAATAGCGCTGACTTATTAGGCCCTTGAATAATAAAGCCCGCGGTTTCCGAAAATTCATCCCGATGTGGTATGGATAAGGTAGTTATTGAAATTTCCTTATTGAGTTGAACTGAAGAGTCGGCTATAAGTGATTGAATCTTTATGTTTCCTAATTCCACCAATTGACTCCAAGGGCCGTTAGACTCCAAAAAGGATTGCATTCTCGGTAAGCAATACACCGGAACATTATCTGCATTCATAACCTCGCGACCCAGAAACATGAGGCCAGTATAATGACCAATATGCGCGTGAGTAAGAAAGATGCCTGTTGGTGTTTTATTATTGGTGTTAATCAACGATTGAAGTTGATGCATTTGTTTGGGTAAATCAGGTGTAGCTTCAAATAACCAAGTTTCATTTGTTTGAGTAGAAACGAGTCCCAACGCGACTACCATTCTTTCAATAGAGGAGTTATTGAATAGTGGAGTACAGCATTTTTTTTTACAACCTGTATGAGGTGAGCCTCCATCCTGTGTTGCACCTAATATTTCAATGAACGTAGTTCGCTTTAGTTGTTCGAGTTCAATGGTTGCGCCACTTTCTTCACAACCTATAAGTGTAAGAGCTAGAATTGACCAGAAGAGTTTTTTCATATCATTTAGAGCAAAAAAAAACCCCAAAATGGGGTTTTTAAGTATTGTGATAACTAGTTATTCTCCGGTTACTACCGTTTTGTATTTAGTTATAAAAAGTCCGTATCTAATGCTGTAGTCAACTGTTGCAATTTTGGTAATTCCGCCATTTTTTGCTGCCTCGTTTAGTCCAACATCCACGTTTCCAATCCCTAAGAATGTTTTTGCTTCAACTTCTCCAGTTTTTACAATTTTATTGTCTGTAGCAACACCTGGGTAAATTATTGTGCAAGAACTTAGGCTAAGGGCTAAACTTGCTCCTAATATTATTGATAATTTTTTCATAGTTCTATTATTATTCACCGGTTACGATTAAAGTTTTCTTACTAAAAATTACATAAGATTGAGTTCTTTCATCAACAGTAGCAACACCACCAGTGATACCACCTTGTTTTGCCGCTTCTTTGATGCCATAGTCGCCATTTAGGTAAAATACACCAAACAAGACGCCTGTTTCAGATTTCCCTTGAGAGTCTCCAATTGTAGCGTTAGACACTGCCATCGGAAAAGTAACTGAGCAAGAAGATAGAATTGCAGCTGCTGCGATTCCACCTAAAATAGTTTTCATTTTTTTCATTTTAAATGGATTATTCACCGTAAACGGTTGTTTTGTAAACAGGGAAAATTAAAATCATTTTTTGTGTGTGCTGTACTGCTCCAATGGTGGTGATCCCTCCATTTTCTGCAGCAGCTTTTACACTAAAATCCGATTTTCCAATAATTTTTGATTTTGCCATTCCTTCTTTAGAGCCAATTGGAGCGCCAGTTACTTGGTATTGCTGACCTACCGTACAAGAAGACAAAGCAAACACAGTGGCACCAGCCAATGCGAAGATTTTTGATTTCATAGTTTTTGTTTTGAATGTTAATAATTAATTATGGCTAAAATATGACATTAAAAAAGTAGAAGGCTCCTCCTTATGAATTACTCAGAACTAATTATTCACAATTTGGATTGAAGTTTACCTTTGCCTAAATGTCTCAAGTACTAGAAATATTCGGCTTAATACTATTCACTTCCGTGAAGTTTCTGTTTGCTCCTTCCACGACCTATGCTTTGGGATATTCTTTCTGGGAAACCATTCTTATTTCAATAACTGGTGGTTGGTTTGGTGTGGTTGTTTTTTACTATGCTGGTGGCTGGGTCTTTGATTGGTGGTCTAAATTTTCAAAATCAGGGAGTAAAAAATTCAGTAAAAAAAACCGATTTATTGTTTGGTTCAAAAATGATTTTGGACTCTTAGGAATAACACTAATTCTCGGTATTGGATCAGTGCCAATAGTGGCTTTGTTGGCTGCCAAATACTTCCGGAATAACCCTAAAACCATTTACCTTTTGCTGCTTTCAACAATAGTTTGGTCCTTTATTCTAACAGGAGTTTCCGTTTTTCTGATACCCGTGTTAAAGTCGATTTGGGCTTAACGCTTGGTAATTGAACCTGACCCTTGGTTGTTCACTGCAATTGTGGCGGTGCCTTTATGTTCAATATCTCCACTTCCAAAGGATTCACCCGTAATTGCCTCTGATGCATTGATGTCTATATCGCCAGAACCTTTGGTTTCTAAAGTGATTGTAGTGGTTTTTAAATCAAACGCATGCACTTTTCCTGAACCAAAACTTTTTAGAGTGAGCGAATTTGCCTTTCCAACTATGGTGCAATCTCCTGAACCACTGGAGTTTAATTCAAGATTGGAGCAAGTAATGTACAGCTTAGAATCACCTGAGCCGCGAGTAGATAATTTAAAGTTATCTGCACTAAACTGAGTTGTATGAAAATCTCCAGAACCAAAAATGCTGACTTCCTGTGGTGATTTACACTGAATGTTTACAGAAATAGTTTTGTACTTCTTAAAGCCTTTGACCACCTTGATGGTTAACACACCATTTTTAACTTCGGTCAGCACATTTGCAATAGTTTCTGCGTCTCCGTTTAATTCAACATGGTTGGTTTCGCCTTGGGTTAAATTAACGTCAAAAGAACCGGATACCTTAATAGTGGAGAATTCTCCTGGAGTTCGTTGTTCTTTTTTTTCTTCTTGGCTCATTAGTGATAAGCTTAAAAATACGGTTAGCAGAACTGAGACTATTTTCATTATTAACTTTTTTAGTGTACAACTTAATCGAAGTTGTTGAATCAGAATTTGTACCAAAGATAACTTTGATTGTAATTGGTAGATAAATTTATGTTTTTAAGATTAAAAAGAGTAGCGAAAACCTTTGAAGGCAATCAGGAAGTAAAAGCCTTAAAGCCTCTTTCGTTGGGTTTAGAAAAAGGCAAACACTTATTTGTAATTGGTGAAACGGGTAGTGGAAAAACTACCCTGTTAAAGTGTTTGGCCGGACTTTATGATTTAAACGAAGGTGAAATACAGGTGGAAAAAAACTTGGTGAGTGGTCCAAGTCAAAACCTAATTCCCGGTCATGAAGATATTCGTTTGGTAGAACAAGATTTTTCGTTGAAAAAATTCAATACGGTTTATCAAAATCTCGAAATGATTTTAAGCGCGACGCTGCTAAAAAAGGAAAAAAACGCAAAAATCAAATCGATGTTAGATTTATTCGGATTGACGCGAATGAAAAACAAGTTACCTACGGAACTATCGGGGGGGCAACAACAGCGGTTGGCACTTGCGGTTGCTTTGATTGATTTGCCAAAGTTATTGCTCTTAGATGAACCTTTTGCTCATTTTGACCCTCAATTAAAAGGCAGGGTATTCGACTATTTAAGAGCAAAAATCGTAGAGGAAAAAGTAACGGTTGTTACCGTAACGCACGATTATCAGGAAACTCTAAAACATGCCGATTTGGTTCTAGTACTGAACAAAGGGAGAAAGGTGCAATTGGCTGACCCGAAAACATGCTACAATTCACCAAAAAATTTATACAGCGCCGGATTATTAGGTGAGTTTGATTGCTGGAGCGTGGGTGAAAAACAATACTTAGTTCGACCCGAAGAAATAAAACTATCCGACGAAAAAAAGGGGATAAAAGCAACAATGGTAAGCAATGCTTTTTGTGGTCATTTTAATGAAATTACACTAAGAAAAAACTCTGGAGAGGAGTATGTAAGTTACGCAGCTCCTGAAGTAAATTATAAAATTGGTCAACAATTGTTCATTGATACAAGTTGCCGAAACAGATTGATTAACGAAAATGGAACCATTGAATATTTGGAGTGATTTTCCGGAGGGTTGGAAGTCGTTTTTAGGGGATGAATTAAAGAAAGAGTATCTTTTAAATTTAACGCAAAGGCTTGAACATGAGTACTCGAATAATGTGGTTTTTCCTTCAAAGGAAAACCTCTTTAGTGCTTTCAAACTGTGCTCGCCAACTATTCTTAAGGCAGTAATTATTGGCCAAGACCCTTACCACGGAAATGGGCAAGCAAATGGATTGTGCTTTTCTGTAAGTCAAGGACAAACTCTGCCGCCTTCCCTGAAAAATATTTTGAAAGAACTGACTGCTGATACTGGAATAATCAAAAGGTCTGGAGATTTGTCCAGTTGGGCAGAACAAGGAGTTTTGATGTTAAATACCGTTTTATCGGTTAGAGAGGCAGAAGCCAATAGCCACAAATCGCTAGGTTGGAAAAAATTTACGAAGGCAGTTATTCAAAAAATAAATAGCGAACAGTCAGGAATTCTATTTTTTCTCTGGGGTGGTCAAGCCCAAACCTTTTCAAAAATTATTGATTCCGATAAGCATCACTTACTGCTTTCGGGTCATCCTTCTCCGCTCAGTGCCAATAGAGGATATTGGTTTGGAAACAAACATTTTAGTGCTGCAAATCGGTATTTAAAGGCGCAGGGAGTTGAACCAATTCGTTGGTAAAAGGTTTAGATTTTAAATCTACTTTGGTACTTATAATTTAATAAAATGAAAATGGAAATTGTTACGCTTGGAGCTGGCTGTTTTTGGTGTGTAGAAGCAGTGTTTCAGAATTTGAAAGGAGTTGAATCTGTGGTGTCGGGTTATATGGGCGGCGCTATTAAGAATCCGAGTTATAAGGAAATATGTACTGGTAGAACTGGACATGCCGAAGTAGCTCAAATTTCATTCAATACTGATGAAATTTCTTTCCAGGAACTGCTTGAAGTGTTTTTTCAGACCCATGATCCCACCACATTGAATAGGCAAGGTGCTGATGAAGGAACACAATATCGCTCCGCTGTTTTTTATCATTCATATGAACAAAGAGAAACTGCGGAAGCGATTATTGATGAGCTTAATAACGCAGGGGCATATCCAAATAAAATCGTAACCGAAGTATCAGAAGCAACCACTTTTTATAAGGCGGAAAACTACCACCAAGATTATTTCAATCAAAACGGAGAACAAGGCTATTGCCGAATGGTGATAAAGCCGAAACTCGATAAATTCAAGGCAGTATTTGCCCATAAAATGAAGTAATGCTGAAAGTAAGGGAGTTTACCATTCGAAAAATTATTCCTGAAGATAATGCGGCCTTGGAGCAACTCGTTTGCGTGGTTTTAGAAGAACACGGTGCTATCGGAGAAGGCTATGCCTCGTCGGACCCCGAATTGTTAGATATGTACACGTCTTACAACCAAGAAAAGTGTATTTATTACACACTATTACTCAATGGAGTTGTGGTGGGAGGAGCAGGAATAGCTCCCCTGAAAAACTCTAGTTCGGAGTGGTGTGAATTACAAAAAATGTATTTTTTGCCTATTGCAAGAGGAAAAGGAATGGCGAACCAAATGATTGATTTGTGTCTGAATTTCGCCACCTCTGTAGGGTTCAATAATTGCTACTTGGAAACCTTAAACAATATGGACAAAGCTGTTTCGCTATACCAAAAATTTGGTTTTCGAAAGGTAGAAGATCGGCGTGGTGCAACTGGCCATTCAAGTTGTCCAGTATTTATGGAAAAGCACTGGTAAATAATTTAATACTAGCTATTCTTTTTCAAGGTAAGTTTAGCAAACGGATTTGGAACAGTTGAGCCATTACCAACCGGGGAAACAACAAGAACAAAAGGGTTTACAGCAGGAGAAGTAACGCTATCGGGTGAAGTGAACGATTCGCCGCTGTCTGTGCCACCATCATATACAATCATGTCTAGATTTAATTCATCTACAAAAACTTCGTTTTCGTACAGGTTAACGCTTGCTGCACCCACAAACCAATCGGGAGATGGAGCCAGCATACTTACAACACTTAAATAATGAAAATCTTTATCTACTGTAATTTCGGTTGACCAACTAGCAACTCCAGTTGCTAAACCTTTGTCTGCTTCAATGACGGATTTGGCATCCCCATTAGAAACAATATTGCCGATTTCTATATTTAGAGGACTGACATTTCCGGTTTCGGCCATAACCTTTATTCCAGCACTTGCAATTCTGTCTAGTCTTATTAATTCAGTGCGATTATTATGCACCATTCCAATCAATCTGGAAAAATGCGCTCGCGTTGTGTAATCTGTAGGTTGATTGGCCAAATTCCAATTGCCTTCGAAAGTTAGTGTATAAACAGCCGAAGTTTCTTCAGGTTGAGGTATTTCGACAGCTATAGGCTCAATTTTCTCCTTTTTACAGGCAAATAAGATAACAATTGTGGTAGCAAGGATTAATAGATTTTTCATATCCAGAATTTTTTACAAATGTAGAAGGAAGGTGAGGAGAAGTGCACAGATTATTTATGTAAAGCCAGATATGACCGTTGATTGACATTTACAGAAGCAGCAAAACAAGTTCGGATTAATTCACTACTCGACTCTATCTCGAAGCGACTTTTTATACCGTTGCAAACCGACGTCCATTGAATGCAATATCACTTCTTTAATCACATAATTGGCAGGTCGTTTATAAAATGGAAATGGCTCGCCAACATAGATCCAGCTGAGTTTTGATTCCCTTTCATTGCCCTCAATTAGAAACTCTCCTTGATAGGTTTTCCAGCTGTCGTTTTTAAGAAACGAAGTAGAAAAAGAAAGTCGGTTGGAATCAGTTAAATGTGTGATTTCAACTTTTCCTTGGGTTCCGTTTTTTGAAGTCCAATTCAACGTATTTCCGCTAACAGCGATTGACTGCTCTTCGGCAGAATCTAAGTACGGGTGCCAGTCTTTCCAAGCACTTAAATCCGCTAAACCTGATTTTACTTGATGGGCAGGGTAGTGCACTATTATGGTTTTGGAAGCAGCAACAGAAGTAGGCGAAAATAGACAAATGGTAAGGTAAGCTATGCCTATTGTTATGGCTCCGATTAATGAGAGTTTAATGTAGTCCAAGATTTTTTTTTGCAAAAATACATTCGTTTTCATTTTTTGAGACCCAATTAGGAAACTCAAAAATAGCGTTCATATTATTATTCTAATTTTGACCTTAGTGAGATTCATACTTTACATACAGTGCCTAGTTTATTTAATCGGGTTTAACGTTACTTCATTTTATGCTCATGCCAGCGAAACTGAAACCGAAAAAGACACCAGGAAACCGGTAAAAAAAGCCGTGGTACTGTATGGCGAAGAGACCCTATTTAACACGATTGAAAACTTAACGGACGAATCGATTCAATTGCACTATGATTCTTTGAAAGGCTTGGAAAATCCTCCAGTAAAAGTTATGAGCCAAATTGAGTTATTTCTGAGAATAAAGACATTCTCGAAGATGGAAGCCGCCATGTTGTTAGACAGTCTTTTTGAATCGGGAAATGAAAATTATGCTCTAATCAACCAGATAAATCTGTTTTTGATTGATCATGATTTTTCGAATGTGGATAATGAGAGTTTTGATTATTTGAAACACAAATCAGATTATCCGGCACATCTTTTATACGGTTCTTGGAATACTACTAAGCCACACCCGTATAATCAAGAATTGTACAAACAAGACTCCACACAACGGTTAAAATTGTCTAGCAAAAAGTTTGGGACCTATGCTTCTCCAGTCGATAAAATTGTTGTGACTTCGCGTTTTGGTTACCGCTGGGGAAAGAGTCATAGAGGAATAGATTTAGACTTGCAGGTTTGGGATGAAGTAAAAAGTGCGTTTTCTGGTAAAGTAAGATTTGCTGGTTATTTCGGAGGATATGGAAGAGTTGTTGTGGTGCGACACACAAATGGATTAGAAACCTTATATGCTCATCTTCATCGTTTTAAGGTAGAAGCAGGAGACAATGTGAATGCAGGAGATGTAATTGCATTAGGAGGCAGCTCAGGAAATAGTTCCGGAAGTCATCTTCACTTCGAGGTGAGGTACAAAGGAGTTGCGCTTAATCCTGACCAGCTTATAGATTTTAAGGCTAAGGAGTTGGTTGCCGATAAAATTACCTTGGTAAAGAATTCTTGGGGGTTCACCGCAATTCCAGATGGAGTTGAATATTACACCGTACAAAAAGGAGATTACCTATTCAAAATTGCTGAAGAGTACGGGACAACTTGCAATGAGCTTTGTAAAAAGAATGGAATTAGCCGCAATTCAACACTCAGAGTTGGGCAAAAAATACGTGTGATATAATGGATCATTTATTTGATTTAACCAACTACCGAATTCATCCCACCGACAAAAGTTTTAATGTTTACCATTTTACAAAAGCCGAGCAGGCAGACTATTTTGAAACCTTGCTCATAGAATACAAATTGTATTTTGAGCGGCATGATGAAATGAAAGGTGACAGAATGGTTTATTATTTCGGAATTAAGCGAACCGAAGAAAAAGTGAGCAACCAGCTCAATAATTTAACGCAGGGCAGATACCGTAGAAAGTTCATTCCCGACCATCGACTAAGGACATTCATTATGATTATCAGTCTTGGAGTACTTTTATTGGCAATAGTTGGTTTTTTTAAGACTTCGGTCTAAACCCTACTTTCATTTAAGCGTATTAGAGTTAGATATGAGGTTACTTTCAAGTTTAATAGTTGTGTTTTTTCTTGCTTTGAGTTCTATTGTTGCCCAACAGGGCCATAAAAAAGGTGAACTAATTTTCAAACTAAAACCAGAAGTAGATTCAAAATATGTTGTTACCACATTGAATAAAACAAACCCGAAACTAGGACTGGAACTGATCGAAGAATTATCTGAAATGGGTCGATTGTTTTATGGTTCCTTTAACCCATTGAATAATGACCTAAATACGGCAATTCAAATTATGGAGCAGTCTGGGTTTGTTGAGTTTGCCCAACCCAATCACATCAATATTGAAAAAAGAAGTGTACCTAACGATAATAACTACCCAGCCCAATGGTATTTAGACAGAATAAATGCTCCTTCCGCTTGGGATTGGACAACAGGGGGGAGGACAATAAATGGAGACGAAATTGTTGTGGCCGTTGTCGATGTCAGTTTCGAACTTACGCATAGCGACCTTAAAGATAACTTTTGGAAAAATAAACATGAAATTCCAAACAATGGAATCGATGACGATAACAATGGCTACATCGACGATTACGATGGGTGGAATGCGTACGATGATACCGGCTACGTTTCAGTTTATAGTTCTGGAACTCGCTCAGATGCTCACGGAACCTATGTTGCCGGGGTGCTTGGTGCAAAAGGAAATAATGGAGTTGACATTACTGGAATTAACTGGGATATAAAGATGATGCCAGTTCAAGGCAATTCAACAAATGAGGCTATCGTGCTTAAAGCGTATAATTATATCCTTACTATGCGTAAAAAGTATAACGAAACCAATGGAGATTCGGGTGCGTTTGTAGTTGCACAAAACTCTTCATTCGGTGTAGATAATGCTTTTGCTAAAGATTATCCGGCTTGGTGTTCAATGTATGATTTGTTGGGAAAAGAAGGTGTGGTTAGTGTGGCGGCTGGACCAAACAACAAAATTAATATTGATTCGGTAGGTGATATTCCATGTTCTTGCCCGTCGGATTATTTAATTTCGGTTACTCGTACCGATGAAAACGATAGATTATTCAAGGGGGGATTTGGATTAACTTCTATGGATATTGCAGCACCGGGAACAAGAATTTATTCAACAAGGCCGGTGAATTCTGCTGGTTTTAACGAAGGAACAAGCTACGCAACTCCAATGGTTACTGGAGCGATAGGACTGATGTATTCGGCCTATCCATCTAGTTTTTTTAGTTCTAGTGCCGATACAATGGCCTTGCGCTCTGTTGAATATGCCAGAAATAGCGTGCAAAAAACTGCGGAATTGGATACATTAATCGTTTCAGGTGGAATTTTGGATTTGGAAAAAGCTGTGAGTACCGCACTTGATGCCCCGCCGCTTTCAGCAAATGAAAATGAGGTTTTAAGAACTGGAGTCAAACTATACCCAAATCCGTCGAATGGATACATTAAATTTGAAAGAGAGTTGAATGGAACCTTTAAATTATTTGATATTTCAGGGAAAGAAGTGCTCTCTAGCACTGAGTTTCTAAAGTTCAATAGTTTGGATGCTTCCAGTTTAAATGATGGAATGTACCTATTAAAAATAGTAGAAAAGGGAAATACAACTTTGCAAAAAGTAATTATTAGAAAGTGAAAAAATCCATACATAGTGTTGTATTTGGCATTGGTTTGCTAGTCTTGGTTTGGGCGTGTAAAAGAGATGAGCCTGAGTTAATTAAACCCAACATTACTATTTGCGATACCAGTATGACACCGCCACAATGGGAGTGTAAAAACACAGCGTTCCAATTGGTTGAACCAGAATATTTTCCGCCATTTCCACAAAGAATAAAAGAAAAGGAATTTACGGTGGAACGTATTGCCCTTGGAAGAAAATTGTTCTTTGAGAAAAAGCTTAGTGGAGATAATACCATGTCCTGTGGCAGTTGTCATAACCAAAAATTAGGTTTTACAGATAACGGAAAAGCCGTTTCTGTTGGTATTGACAATATTGCAGGTACCAAAAACTCAATGGCACTTTTCAATTTAGCGTATTCACCTGCATTTTTCTGGGATGGCCGTGCAGCAACCCTCGAAAAACAAGCTTTATTGCCAGTCGAGGACCCAATTGAAATGCATGAATCATGGCAAAATGCAATCAATAAGCTGAAAGGAGATGAAGAATACACTAAAATGTTTTACGAAGCTTTTTGTACCGAAGATTATGATTCGACGCACGCGGCTGAGGCAATTACTCAGTTTGAGTTGACCTTGATTAGCGGAAATTCAGAATTTGATAAAGGAATTGCAGCAACGGGTAATGCCCCGGGCATTTCTCCGCAAATGTCTGAAGCCGCCGTAAAAGGTTGGAGAATCTTTAATAGTGAACCAAGACAAAATGGAGGAGGAGGAGATTGCTTTCATTGCCATTCTATAGACAATTCTTTGTTTACGAATAATCAGTTTATGAATAATGGAATTAAGCCGAACCCAGAAGCAGGTTTTGCTGCTGTTACAGGTGACGATAGAAATTGGGGGCAGTTCAAGGTTCCTTCGCTTCGAAATATTGAACACACAGGGCCATACATGCACGATGGTAGTATCGAAACGCTCGAAGAGGTCATAGAGTTTTATAATTCTGGGGTGCATGCCAATTCAAGAAACCTAGACCCATTAATAGCATTCGGAGATACTACTGGCGGCTCAAACGTTAGTATAGCTCAGGGCTTAAATTTATCGATAGAAGATAAAGCGAATTTACTCGCCTTCCTCAAAGCACTTAGCGACCCAGATTTCTTGAATAACTCAGATTTCTCTGACCAGAATAACTAGTTTATTTCCACTAGGCTTGTACTATTTTTGCGCGCTTGTTTATGAAGCAAGAATCTAATATTTCCTTTCCAATTATGGAGCATTTCTACACCATTCAAGGTGAAGGAAGAAATGCTGGAAAAGCAGCCTATTTTTTTAGAATTGGTGGCTGCGATGTGGGTTGTCCTTGGTGCGATGTAAAGGAAAGTTGGGATGATGGTCATCCCAAAATTTCGATTGACCAAATGATAGATTTTGCGAAAGAAGCCGAAGCAAAAAACATTGTCATTACCGGTGGAGAACCTTGCATGTACAATCTTACCGAATTGGCCAAGAGCTTAAAAAATGCAGGTTTTAATCTTTGGCTCGAAACATCTGGTTCGTACGAAATTACTGGCAAGTGGGATTGGATAGTGGTTTCACCAAAACGTAGGAAACAATGTTTAAATAGCAGCCTAAAAAAAGCCAATGAACTAAAAGTAGTTGTAGTGCGACCCATGGATTTTGACTGGGCAAGAGAACATGCAAAAGAAGTAGAAAACGATTGCCAACTGTATTTTCAACCCGAGTGGAGTAGGGAAGAAGAGATGTTACCTCAGGTAATTAATTATGTAAAGTCAAATCCCGTTTGGCACATTTCATTGCAGACGCATAAGTATATGCAAATACCCTAATTAGGGGTCTGTCAAGTAGATTGCAAACTGGATTCACAATTCTAATTTTCTTTGGAACAAAATTTAGAATAATGAAAAACGCACTACTCGCTTTATCGCTATCAATTGCAAGTCTATTAACAGATGCCCAAGTTCAGAAGACGGTTTTGGTAGAACATTTTACCAATACCAACTGCGGTAATTGCGGCCGACGAAACCCGGGTCTTATTGATAATTTGAAAAACAATCCTGCAGTTTTGCACATGGCAGTGCACCCAAGCCGACCATATGCGAGTTGTATATTAAGTCAACACAATGCTGTAGAAAATGATGATCGAGCCAAATACAACAATGTGTTTGGTTCCACTCCGCGAATAGTAATCAATGGCGATGTAGTCAGCAAAGCTTTTAATGCTACCGACTTATTTTCACCATACGACACATTAAAGTCTTCATTTTCTATTTCTGCTACCGTTTCAGGAAACGTAGATACAGTTTTTGCTGAGGTTTCTATATTCAAGGAGGCAGCTGAGAGTTTCAATGATTTAGCACTGCATGTATTTGTAGTTGAAGACACCGTTTTTTATGATGCTCCAAATGGAGAAAAGCAACATCACAATGTATTTAGAAAACGATTAACTCCAGATGCAGGATTGGTAGTTGGTACAACAAATACTGTTGGAGATAGCTTAAATTTTTCTGTAGGAAAAAGTGCTCTTGCTGGATGGGATTTGAATCGAATGAGAGTTATTGCAGTACTTCAAAACCCTAGTGATAAAGAATTGGTACAAGCTAAGCAAAGTGATTATATGTCAAGCTTTTCAGGGCCGACATCCATTTCGGAAACTGCTGTTAATTCAGTTGTCAGATTATTTCCTAATCCAAGTTCTAAGAACGTAGCTCTAATCGGATTAGCGTTAACAACTGAATTTCAGATTCTAGACTTGGCAGGAAATACTGTGCATTCGGGAGTTATTGATGAGCAGGAGAGTTTTGATGTTAATTTCCTTTCCACAGGATTTTACACCGTTAAATACACCAATGAAATTCAAAGTGGAGCGATTCGATTTGTAAAACAGTAGCAGGAGGTTATTGAGCTTTGTCGTGCTTTCGCATTACATTTAGAAGCTCTTGGTTACTTGTGTTTTTCTGAATTTCTAGTTCTAAGTCTAAGGCTTTTGCAAGGTTTGAAACTGCATTTATCAGAGATGAGTTATTGTAATAATTGTCTCTCGAAAAATGCACATATTTCAATGCTCTGAAAGCATTGAACCAGTTGTAAAACCGTTTGTGAAAGGTTTCCCAAGTTCGTCCGTATTCTAATAAATCAGGGATACGTTCTTCAAATTTTTGTTCAATCAAGAAGCTACGGATGGATTCAGGAATGTCTATGCTAGTAACTAGTTGTTCCACCTTTTTCTTGTGATAGAATACCTCTAGTTTTTCGTTTAATACTTTTAAATCTCCGAAACCATTGAAATTGTAGGTTTCATCAGAATTTTTCCCTTCCCCAAATTCAGAAATAGCTCTGCCAGTGCCAAATGGAACTCTATGTGATGGCCTGGGAGATGGGATAACCTTGGTTGTGTTGATTTCTAATACAGGAAAGCGTTCCACAATCTTTTGCATGAAATAAAAATCCTCACCCGCCTTTCGTTTGTTCATTCCTCCCTGACTTTGGTAGGCACTCACCATCACTGCCATACTACTGCCAATAGTGAAACATGCCATAGGATGACCCGAGAATTCTAATGCGTTTTTGTAATAACGCAAATGCAATTCGTAATCAATTATTGAACTGTAGATGCTATCTGAAAACTGAGTTCCACTAATAGGATGCTCAAAATATATTCCTGCCCCTTTTGCCTTTGGATTTGAATTGAACGCTTTTTCAATTTCAACAAAATAGTTTTTGTCGCATGAGGAGTCTGCATCAAAGCAAATAATTGGCACATCATCTTTTTCCAAAAAGGTGAGCCTAGCAACAGCTTCGTCCATGCCAATTTTTCGTGCTAGGCCAACTCCAGCATGTTTTTTCGGTAATTGTTGGTTTTCAATAAAGTGAAAAGTTATCCAATCCAATTCGTTTTTTGCAGCCCATTGAGTTGCACTAATAAGTGTAGCAGAGTTTTTTTCTTTAATAGAAATCGCTGTTTCAATTCCGGCATTAATTACCGTAATAACTTCAACAGGGCAAGAAGGTGGAGTACACTTGAGGAGGCTTTCCAAAGATTGGATTAAATCCGGTTCATCATAACACGGTATAACTACGAATAACCCCGTTTTAGGGTTAGGTTTTGCATGGATTACTGGTGGCTGAAATCCAAATTTCAATAAATATGGATTTACCATTAAGGTGCGACTCTGTAAAGTTCCCAATCGTTGCCTTTAGCCTCAACAACTAATCTATCGTGCAATCGAGCCGGCCTGCCTTGCCAAAATTCAAACTTAGTAGGCTTAACAATGTATCCACCCCAGTGCGGAGGACGTGGGACATTTTCTCCGAATTTTTCGCGAAAGTGTTTTGTACGATCTTCTAAAGTTTGGCGCGATTCTATTTTCGAACTCTGTTCGCTAGCCCATGCTCCGAGTTTACTTTCAGTAGGTCTAGCATCAAAATAGGCATCCGATTCAGTTGCTGGAAGTTTTTCAATAACACCTTGAATACGGATTTGTCTTTCTAATTCGGGGTAGAAAAAAAGCAAAGAAACGTAACGGTTGCCTTGCAAATCACTTCCCTTATTACTGCTGTAATTGGTGTAGAGTTTAATTCCTTCTTCAGAAATTCCACGAGCGTACACGATTCGCGATGAAGGGCGTCCTTCTTTATCTACAGTGCAAATACTCATTGCGTTTGCTTCCGGAACTTGAGATTCAACTGCCTCCTTTATCCATTTTTCGACTTGTTTGATTGGCGTCGATTCTATAGATTTTTCGTCTAGTTTTTGATTGCTAAATTCGTGTCGAACTTCGTTGATGAAATTATTTACCATTCCCATAATTCAAAGATAGTTTGAATCGAAGAATTGTTCATTTGATATTAAAACGAATAATTTACTGCACCATAAAAGTTGATTCCAGGCCGTTGAATTTTAGCCCAATCCAAGTGCTGATAATACGCGTTATCAAAAAGATTTTCAATCCCAGTTTGAATGGACAACTTTCTTTCTTTTTTTAGGAGGACAGTTTTAGCAAGTCTTACATTGGTAACGGCCCAACCTTGACTGGGCAATTCAATAAATTCAGTATCAATTCTGTTTTGAGCCAGAGCGCTATTTACATCCAATTGAAATTGCCATCCATTATGTAAGTATTCAATATTAATAGTAGAAGTGAGCGGAGCTATTTGCGGAAGTGGAAGGCCATTGTGTTTTGTTCCATGTAAGTATGTCGCAGAAATGTTGGTGCGAATTTTTTTTGTCCATTGATTTGTCCAATTTCCGTTTAAGGAAACCAAGTGAGCAAATTCGATGTTTGTATAAAGCTTCGTTCCATTGGCATCAATGGTCATTTGCCATAGACTAGATTCAATTACTCCGTAAATGAAGTCTTGGATGTATTGATAATTTCCAGTCACATTTATTCGGGTTTTGTGGTTTGAATATTCGGAAGAGGATGAAACGTTCCATGCTCGTTCTTTTTTAATATCTGGAGTGCCCACATAATCGTATCCATCCAACGGGTTGAACAAATAGTAGCCATACATTTCACTGGCGGTAGGTACGCGTTCTGCATAGCCGCTGCCAATTGTACATGATAGTTTTTTAGACCATTTTTTACCCAATTCAACTTGCCCTGAAATCGGGCGATGTTCAAAATAAATTTCGTCGCCCCAATTAAAAACCTGAAGTTGCTTCATTCCCGTGGAATCCAATAACTGTGTATTAGTTACATCGTACCTAAAGGAAGCATTAAAGTCAATTCCTCTTGCAAAATTTTTTGTGTAAGCACCAAAAAAACCAAACGAATTTCGGTTAATTCCAGGCCACGTAACCATGTACATCGAAGGAGCATTTTCTGGGTACATAATCATTTCAGCAAACAAATAATTGTGGTAATAATCTGCTCTAAACTCAATGCTATTTTTTTCATTTGGTTGTAAGCTGATGTTGGTGAATAATCCCTTCGTTTCACTACTTCCAGGCATATCCATGTGCATAGTTACCATTTCAGGTGGACGTTTGGTGTCGTCCATTACATGGTTTATACGATTTGCATACCCACTTATGGTTACCTTTTCTACTATTGGAAGAAGCGCATAAAAATGAGCGGATAACTGCGCAATATTGCTTTCAGCCGAGGATACATCCATGGGCAGTGCCGCATAACCAATGTCAAAAGCATTATCGTAGATGTATTTAGCCTCAAGTATGGTTTTTTTACCTGCTTTAAATCTTAGGTTGGTTCCGATGTTTTCTTTTTGGTATTGCGTAAAATCTATTTGCTTTCCGTTGCCTGCTCGGTAAGAATTAGCTTTTCGTTTTGTTCCATTAAGTTTAACTGCCCAATTCCTAGACCCCACGTTAACGTTAAATCCAGCATTGTATTCCCTTGCTGCCGAACCCAAACCAAAATTCAGTACGCCCTGAGTTTTGAGGGAGTCAGAAAATTGAGCCTTAGCGGTGCTTAAGTTTAAACCTGCATTGAGATTACTGCCGTATTTAGTTACACCTGCGCCATGTCCAATTTCTACTTCCGATAAATTGTTTGACGTAACATAAGAAGTAACTGGATCCATCTTATCCGTGCAGGCTCCAAACATTCGCATCCCATCAATAGTAATGGTAGCTTGCCCACCACGCAATCCATTTACAATGGGTTCAAATGCGTAGCCACCACGTTTTATCATGGTTATGTTGGGGCTGCGCTCTAGAATATTGTCAAGGTTATCGCTCGATTTATGCTCTAATGTAGCGGCATTATTGCTTACAATTTCCTCAATTACAATCGTATTCAACAGTTCAGGAAATGGCTGATAGTAAAGGCCTGAATCTGTCTGATTTTCTTGAGAAAATGTGGTTTTAGCACTTATATGAAGTGCTAAAACCAACATCAATATTTTTCTCATTTCTTTATTATAAAACCAAGATTACAGTGTGTATTCAAAAAAGGCTTCGTTTGTCAACACCTTAGTTCCTCTCTTTACAGTAACATCGAGCTTCCATTCACCAGTCATGGTGTAGTTTACTTTACCTACGTACATGCCTTTTTTTGTATGGGTAGGATTTTCATTGTTAGGTGAGCCATGTCCCATTGAGGGCATAGAAGGCTCAAATTCAATGGTTAAGTCTTCTGCCGCAGGCCATTCCATCATAGATTTTCTGTAATACGCGGCTATGGTTAACTCGTTTGAACCTACTTCTGGTTTTTCCTTTACCACATAACTTAAGAAAATTGACATCGAATCTGAAGTGGTAGTATCAACAAAAGAAGCCATCATTCGGTTACTATTTCCAGTCACAACAACCTCAAAAGTTACTTCTCCCATAGCTTCATTAGCGTGATTATGAAATTTTGTTTTTAGCATCCATTTTCCTGCCGTAGATGGCATCACAAAAAACACTTTTCCTGAAAAACGGCCTTTATCATCTGCTCCTCCTTCATGGTCATTCATAACTGGAGCACCGTGATCCATTCCACTATTCATTTTCATCATCGGAGTAAATTCTACATGCCCGTCTTTAATTAATTTACCGCTCTCAGAGTCATAGACCACAAGATAAAGTTTGTTCATGCCAGGATACAAATCTTCCATAGCATACAATTCTAAATTTGCCTTTGCGTCTGCCGATGTGGCTTCTCCAATTTTTACTAAGCCAGTAGTTTCGGCTTTCTCTGCTTCAGGCTCCGGAGTGGGGGTTGATACTGGGTTTGGGTAAACACAAGAACCGTCGTCCTTTTTAGCTTTTTCGTCAAAGTTTGTTGCTTTTGAATCCATACAACCTTCTTTTTTGCAAGAAGATGTAATAAATATAAGTCCAGTTGCTAATACCATTGCGGCATAGCGTAATGTTACAATACGTTTCATATTAATAAGGTATGTGCATTGATTCATACAGAATCAAGTGCGGATTAAATAAAAAAATAGGCTGGAAGTTGGCGTAACCTTATGAATAGAGTGGGGGAGGGACGGGTATTTTGTCACATCGAAAAAGAACATTCTCTTTTAAATCTGGAAATGTATTTTGACTTGTGGTCCAAAATGGACTTTCTTCCATATTTTGCTCACTAAAGAAGTAAAATAAAAATTCAACTTCTACATTTATTGCTTTAACCGGTTCGTTTGAGGAAATGGGAGTGTTCGCTTTTAGTTGTTTTGCAAGGTGGCATTTCCCGTTACACTTAGATTTTGGTTTGTTTTTGTTGATACATAAAACTTCGCTGATGTATTCAAAATCAATTGCATAATTAGCCATAATTGCAACGTTTTTTCCGGAGAAAAAAACTCCAAATGATAAAAGTGATATGGCAATTATTCGTGTTAACATTCTTTGTTATAACAAATTTACGCTCCTTTGGTTAGCAGATATATGATGCTTGTCACACGAAAAGTTTTTTTTATAAATCGATGTTAAACTTTCGTAGCCTTCCACACATTTGGCATTAGATTTATCCCGTGAAAAATTCCACGATACGTTTAGTGATTGTAATCGCTACCATTTTACTGATTGGCATCGTGTCGGTACAATTGATTTGGATTAAGCGAGCCTACCAGCTTCAAGTAACGCAATTGAACTATGATATTACCCAAGCATTGGTGCAGGTTTCAAGGGCAATTCAAAAACACCAAGGAGATGAAACTCTTTTGCTGGACCCTGTAAAACAGGTTGAAGAGCAGACGTTTATTGTTAAAACCAATGAGAATCCAGACCCAGATTATGTAGAAGTTTTGTTGTCTCAGGAGTTTAGAAAAAAAGAAGTTAACCTAGATTTTGAGTACAATCTGTACAATTGCTTTAATGACTCCGTTGTGTTTACAAAAGCGGTTAAAATTGACCAAGGTAACGCTGTTGAAAAAGAAACTCCATCCACAGTCATTAATTGGCGTAGCGACGATGGACACTACTTTTCGGTTTATTTTTCTAATAAAACCGACATGGTTATTGCTCGATTAAATTTTTGGATTTTTTCTTCTTTATTGTTACTAGTGCTAGCTGCGTTCTTCGCTTACACCATTAATATTATTCTTAAACAAAAAAGGTTAGGAGATACCAAGAATGATTTCATCAATAACATGACTCATGAGTTGAAAACTCCAATTTCAACCATTAATTTATCTACAAATGTTCTATTAAAACCCGGAATTGAAAATCAACCCGAACGTATTCGTAGCTATGCTGAAATTATTAAAAAAGAGAACGAACGCCTGCAATTGCAGGTGGAGAAGGTGCTGCAAATTGCATCATTGGATAGGGATAGGGTAGAAATGAAGTTTGAGTCTTGTAATTTAATTGATATTATAGACGATAACGTTTCCACTTTTAGAACTATTGTAGAAGAGAATAATGGAGTTATTGCAACAGATTACAGGGTAGCTAATGTCTCGGTTAGGGCAGATAGAGTGCACATGTATAACGTATTCAGCAATATAATTGATAACGCAATTAAGTATTGTGAAAAACAACCAAAGGTTGAAATTCGTGTTGATGAGACAAAATCTGATGTCAAAGTGGAAATATCCGATAATGGAATTGGGCTAAAATCGTCAGATATTAAATATGTATTCGACAAATTCTACCGCGTGCCCACTGGTAACTTGCACAATGTAAAAGGATTTGGTTTGGGTTTGTACTATGTGAACGTCATTATGGAACTGCACAACGGATATATTAGTGTTGAAAAAAATACTGAAGGAGGAAGCACCTTTATTTTAAAAATTCCGAAAAGCGATGATTGAAGGAAAGTCTATTTTACTAGTGGAGGATGATGCAAGCCTAGGGTTTGTAATAAAAGATAATTTGGTAGATGCCGGTGCCAAAGTCACGTTGTGCAAAGATGGTTTGGCGGGGTTTGAGTCTTTTTACGATGGTCATTTTGATATTTGTGTATTGGATGTTATGCTGCCAAAAAAAGATGGTTTTACATTAGCTTCTGACATACGGAAGATTAATGTCGATGTACCCATTTTATTCCTAACAGCCAAAAGCATGATTGCCGATAAGGTGGAAGGTTTTTGCGCAGGTGCCGATGATTACCTCACAAAACCATTCGAATTTGAAGAGCTTGTTGCCAGAATCAATGCAATTTTAAAGCGATCAACCAAACGTTTGATTGATGAAGTTAAGGGAAAAGAGCATTTCGAATTGGGTAATTCTAAATTTGATTACAAAAATTTAAAGCTCAACGCTAATACTATCGAATCTGATCTTACAATTAAGGAAGCAGAACTACTAAGGTTGCTTTTTATTCACAAAGAAAATGTGCTTGAGCGAGAAGTTGCTCTAAAATTAGTTTGGGGGGAAAACGATTATTTTCTAGGTAGAAGTATGGATGTTTTTATCAGTCGTTTGCGAAAATATCTTTCTCATGATAGAACTATACAAATTGAAAATGTTCATGGAGTAGGTTTTCGGCTAACCGAAAAGATGGGTTAATTGTACTACGCTTGTTTAGCATTTCTATTCTTCTATATTTGATTTATGGCTGATTCTCACGTAAGCGATCCAGGTCTTGGAGAAAAATACGATAAGCAAACTCAACGGATAATTAATCCTGACGGTTCGTTCAATATCTATCGTAAAGGTTTAGGGCCAGCGATTCGGCACTTATATCAGTTCTTTTTGAATATAAGTTGGGCGCAATTTATTTCCATACTACTTGTTGCCTATTTGGTAACTAATGCATTGTTCGCTTTTGCATACTTGGCAATTGGAGTTGAAGGAATTCAAGGCTATCGAACTCACAAATTTGGTAGTGATTTCTTAACGGCCTTATTCTTTAGTTTTCAAACTTTTACCACTGTTGGCTATGGTGGACTGGCACCAGTGGGTATAGGTGTAAATGTAATTGCATCTTTTCAAGCCTTGGTAGGTTTCATGAGCTTCTCTATTGCAACGGGGGTCTTGTACGGGCGATTTGCAAAGCCATCTGCTATTATTATGTACAGTAAAAATATTTTGTTATGTCCTTTTAATGATGGATATAGCCTAATGTTTAGAGCGGTGAACATGCGAAATAATGTATTAATGGAAATGGAAGCGAAATTGCTTTTGGCTACAACAAAAGAGATTAATGGCGAATACCGAAGAACCTACGCTAGGTTGAAATTGGATATTTCTGCAATAGATTTTTTTCCATTGAATTGGACACTTGTCCACCCGATTGACAGTGAAAGCCCATTTTATGGGAAATCGCCAACGGAAATAATGAAACTGAACCCAGAGGTTTTGGTCTTACTTAAAGGGTTTGATGATTCATTTAGTCAGGTGGTTCATTCTCGGTTTTCATACACTAAAAACGATATTGTTTTTAACGCTAAGTTTAAACCAGCATACACAACTTACCGGGATGGTTCCACTCATTTGAATGTGAAAAATATTCATCATTACGAAAAATTAGAAACCCGCCTACAGGACTTTCTTGAGAAGCAAAAAAATCGAACGTAATCTTTAAGTTATTAGCCTTAAATTTGGTTGCTTAATGAATTTTAAAAGGGGACTTATTTTAGGGCTTAGTTTGCTCCAGTTTTTTCTGTTATTCGATGGAATACAAAAAAGAACCGAGTTCATAAAAAGGCAATCCGTTATTCCAGAAAAGCCAAGTTCAACCTGGTGGAAAATGCAATTACAAGACCCCTCTACCGGTGAGGTTCCTGCCAATATTCGACATAAAGATTTAGCCTTTGCCAGAAATACTTTTCCGGTTGGTTCTAGGAGCGATGGTGTTGAATGGAAGAATGTTGGTCCTAATAATATTGGAGGCCGAACTAGAGCACTAGCCTTCGATAGAAAAAACTCGAATATTATAATTGCAGGTGCTGCATCAGGTGGGATCTGGAAATCTACAGACCAAGGCAATTCCTGGAAACTTGTAACTACTCCCGAGCACAATATTTCAATTTCTTGGTTGCATCAAGACCCAAGGCAAGGTGAAGAAAATAATTGGTATGCCTGCACGGGTGAGCCAACAGGAGCGTCGCAAGGAGCTGCAAATTTCTCAGCGCATTTTGGTGGCGATGGTGTTTTGGCATCAAACGATAATGGAGAAACATGGAATAGACTAGGTTCGTTCATTAATGATTCTCCGCAGAGAAACGATAGTTTAGATTTAACATGGAAAATTTTGGTCGATAATCAATCCACCCAAACAATTTTATTGCTTGCTAGCCATTCAGGAATTTATAGAAGTGAGGACCAAGGCGCATCGTGGAAAAACGTGTCTGGAAATAGATTTGGGGGTCAAGAAGTTGACCTAGTGCAGACTTCGGATGGAATTTGGTACGCTGCATTTGGTGGTAATTTAGGGAGTGGCGGTTTGTTTAGAAGCGTTGATGGTATAACTTTCAACCTAATTGGGAAGCCAGAATCAGTTTTAGGTCGTGGAATAATTGGCCTTAATCCTCAAAATGAAAATTCAATGTACGTGCTTTATAATACTGATGGAAAGGGACTTCGTAGCGAGTTTTTAGGAAGGGCTAGTTACCATTCACTTTACAAATACACTTACATTTCTGGCAATGGTTCTGGTGTTGGCGGGAACTGGGAGAATATTTCAAACATGCTTCCGCATGGACCTTGGCCGTTTGATGACTATTATGCGCAAGGAGGATATTGTATGGATATTAAAGTTTCGCCTTATGATAGTAATTTGGTGGCCCTCGCTGGAATTAACTTAAACATCAGTGAAGATGGTTTTGCGACCCAATCTTCAAAATTTGCTGGTGGCTATTACCATAAAATTGATACACCGTTGTATCAAATTTATCCAAATCACCATCCTGATGTACAAGTTCTGGTTTTTCACCCAACTGACAGTAATATTATGATGACGGGATCTGATGGAGGAATTCATTTGACAAGAAATCTATACGATACAGCTATTGTCTGGGAATCATTGAACAATGGTTACGTAACCACCCAGTTTTATACATTGGCAATTCCGGATGCTCCGGGTTCAACTGAAATTATTGGGGGATTGCAAGATAACGGTACACTTTATAGTTCAGACGTTACCGGAAACGATTGGACAATGCCGGTGGATTATGACGGCGCATACTGTCATTTTTTGAATCATGCCAACCAATTTGTTGCAGCAAAACAACAAGACGGAATTGTGAAAGTAGAAGTAGATGCTAATGGAATTCGTACTGGTTTTGAACGCATCGACCCTGAGGTCCCAAGTGATTATTTGTTTATTAATCCTTATACTGTTGACCCTAATGACGATCGAATTCTGTATTTGCCAAACGGTTCAAATTTGTATCGATGCTTAGACATAGGTCAGTTTCCAATAAATAATCAATTTGCAAAAAAACCTCCCAATACCTGGGATAAAATGACAATCTCAGGTTTGTCGGGAACAGTCAGCGCTATCGAAGCAAGTGTTTCACCAGCCAACAGAGTATATATTGGTACAAATTCAGGTGGTTTGTTCCGAATAGATAGCGCAAACAGCAATTACACATCGAAGAGTATAAAAATTCCAAGTGGAAATGGATTTGTTTCTTCAATTGCCGCAGACCCTGCCAATGCAGATAGAGTTGTTGTTGTGTTTTCGAATTATAACATTTACAGTGTATTTTACTCTGAAAATGCTGGAGAAGATTGGCAGAATGTTTCCGGAAATTTAGAAGGGAAAATTCAACCTGGCGTGCCTCCACAATTGATGCAAATAAATGATGGTCCATCGTGCAGAGTGGCGAAATTTGTGGAACTTGAAGAAGGAACCTGGCTTTTGGTGGGCACAAGCGTAGGTTTGTATGGTGCTCTTAACCTTGATTCGATGAATACGGTTTGGGATAAAATTGGAGAGGCTTCTATTGCAAATAATGTTGTTACCGCTATTGAATTCCGAAAATCGGATGGGCGATTAGCAATTGCAACGCATGGGCAAGGAGTATTCTCGGCTAATGTAGAATCGTTGAAAGCTCCTGATCCCACAGGAGTTGATTCTGAAAAAGAATTTAGTGTAACCATAATTCCAAACCCGGTTAGAGATTTTGTGAAAATTGATTCGGATTATCCAGAAGCAGTAAAACTTAACGTATTTGATTTTCGCGGTAAATTAATTCCTGTTAGTTACGAAAACATAAACGGGAGTTTTGAAGTAAACCTTGATGGTATAGCTCCAGGTACTTATTTTATTCAAGTTTCTGCGGATAACAAACAGGTGACTAAAAAGATTATTAAGCTTTAGTGATGATAAAAACAACAATTGTACTTACTCTTATTTTGTCCTTTTTAGGGTGTGAATCTACCAAATCTACCAACCTTCCAGAAATAAAAGCTTCTAGAAATGAAGCAGTAGTAGTTGCTCAAGTAGATCTTCAAGTTGGAGAACTCGAAAACAACACGGGTTGCGGTTCTTCATCTTGCATGGCATATTTAAAAATAAGTGAAGTTAAGGAGTTGGGTCAGTCGTACCAAAATGATTTAAAGGTTGGTGATAAAATTTTGACCTACTTTTCATTTGGTACTAATGGTGCGGACAGTACAACTCATACTGGTCTCATGTATGATTTACCAAAATTAAAAACCGGAACACGAATCAGCGCAGTTATTGAGCCTACTGGTGAAGTGAAAGGCGAAATGGTTTATACGGTAAGTTTATACACTAAATTGTAGAAATTAGATGAATAATTTAAAAGCTTTAAGGATAACAATACCGTTGCTAGCTTTTGCTGTAACGGGGATATTTTTGATTGAATCTCCCGAATCGAGAGAAGAAAACACGCTAAAAATTTCAAATAAAGCTGCAAGAACAGCTTGGTTAAAAGAGAGGATTGTTGATCCTGCAACTGGCGAAGTTCCCCATGGAATAAGAAATAAAGAACTTGCGTTTGCCAAAACTATTCCTTCTGCAATTAATTCAGCATCGCGAAATGAAGGCAGAGACTCACTAGACTTTGTGCGCAGAGGCCCTGATAATGTAGGTGGTAGAACTAGGGCCTTAGCTATTGACAAAACTAACGCTGCCCGTTTATTTGCTGGAGGAGTTAGTGGTGGCTTATGGAAGTCTGAGGATTTTGCAGGGACATGGAAAAGAGTCACCTCAACTAGTCAAGCTCTTTCGGTAACATGTATCGCGCAAGATGTAAGAGCTGGTAAAGAAAGTACATGGTACATAGGAACTGGAGAGGGAAGAGGATCAATAAATGTTGGTTCTGACGGAGTTCAGATGTACGGAGAAGGAATGTTTAAGTCAACAGATAAAGGGCAAACATGGGTTCAATTATCTGAAACAGTTTTGGAAAAGGTTGCAGAACCTAATTATTGGGGAGTGATATGGAATGTAGCCGTTGACGCCTCCAATTTATCCCAAGATGAAGTGTACGTTGCAGCCAATGGGGCTATTATGAAAAGCATTGACGGTGGAAATACGTGGACGCAAACATTGGGTTCAACAAATTCATCCAATGTGCATTACACAGATGTTAAAGTTACTTCTACAGGCATAGTGTATGCAGCAATTGGCAAAAGCTTTGGCCAACTTGCTCCTGGTATTTACCGTTCAACCGATGGTGATAATTGGGTTAATATTACTGGCCAAACTTGGCCTTCGAATTATGAGCGAATTGTGTTTGATTTTTCTCAATCAAGAGAAAATGAAATTTATTTCCTTGCAAGAACTCCAGGGAGTGGAGCAGCTTCTGACCCTGGGTCGGCCGCCACAGAATATAACAGCCTGTTTAAGTATAATTACAGAAGTGGAGATGGCTCTGGACTTGGAGGTACTTGGAATAACTTAAGTTCCAATATTCCTAGTGACAATAATGCGTATTACACCTTTGATTCGCAAGGAAATTATAACATGATGATAAAAGTTGATCCTTTTAACGCGGATTACGTGTATATCGGAGGAACTAATCTCTTTCGTTCATCAAATGGATTTTTAAACTCTAACAATACGGTTCAAATCGGGGGTTATAATCCTGCTAACCCTTTACCTAGTGTCCGAGAATACAGATACCCCAATCATCACCCTGATCAACACAATTTAGTTTTTCAATTAAATAATCCTAGTGAAGCATTTTCAGCTTCAGACGGCGGAATTTCTAAAACTCAAAACCTTAGAGCGGCTAAAGTAGATTGGACTTTCGCAAATAAAGGATATTACACTTCGCAATTCTACACCGTAGCAATTGATCACGTTACAAAAAATGATGTGGTTGTAGGGGGACTTCAAGATAATGGTACTCAGTTTACCAACAGTTCGAATGTCAGCAAAGGTTGGACTGACCCTATGTTATCTGATGGGTCATATTGTTATGTAGAAGATAACACTTCCTCTGCAGGTGTAGGGTATTATTATATGTCCTCCCAATTCGGACGAACTATAAAAGCCTCGATAAATGGAAGCGGTGAAAATATTGCTAGCGCTAGGCTTGAACAACAGGTTACTGATCAAACCAATCGCTCTGTAAATTATGACTTTATTAACCCTTTTGTTGTTGATTATTCGAATAACAATATTATGTACATGCAATACAAGGATGCCGCCAATGGACCTGCAAAAATCAGGAAATTTTCCAATTTGAATGGAGTGGTATTAAACAATTCAAACTCTCCTCGTTTTGATTGGTCCACTATTCCCTTTGCCTTCCCAGGAAGAATTAGTGCCATGGTTTGTTCACGAAAAAACCCTGAGCATAGATTGTATATTGGTACAACCTTAGGTAAAATGTATCGCGTTGAAAAAGCAAATGAAGCTTCACCTGTAACTACTGAGTTAGCTGCTATTTCTGGAGTTATAGTTGGTCGGTACGTCAGCGACTTTGCTATACACCCTGATGATGCCGATAAAATAATGGTAACCTTCTCGAATTATAACGCATACAGTATTTTCTATTCTGAAGATGGTGGTGATTCTTGGCAACCAATTGCGGGTAACCTTGAAGATGAACTTCCTGATGGATTCCCAGCTACTGCGCTAGGAGTTGGAAATGGACCATCGGTTCGTTGTGCTGCAATTATTAGTACAGCTGATGGCGATGGTTATTTTGTGGGAACAAGCACGGGGTTGTACGGTACAGATTCTTTAGCGGGTCTTGATACTAAGTGGACGCATCAATCACCTGATTTAATTGGTAATGCTATTGTCGAGAAAATGGATTCAAGAGATTCGGATAATTATTTGGCAATAGCAACCTACGGAAGTGGAGTTTTTGGTGCTGAAGTCACTAGCTCAAAACGTATAGCCATTGACACCACATCAATTAGTGAGTTTGATGTTCAGGATATTTCTATAAACACATACCCTAACCCAAGCTCCGGGATTTTCAGGGTGAGCTTTGATGGGCAAAATTCGGCGTTCAACAGTTTTAGATTATTTGATGAATTAGGAAGGCAAAAAATGAACGGTACAATTCCAGAATTTGAAAATGAAATAAACATTGATGCTAGCCATCTTTCTGCAGGTGTTTATTATCTGACATTGGCAAATGATGAAACCTCTTCTACAAATAGAGTTGTAATAAATAAATAGACTTAGGTTCTAAATCTTTAAAACCAGCATTACTTTTGCTCCATGTTCCATGCAATGTCTAAGTTGTTGTTTGTTTTTAGTACCCCAATATTTTGGATTGCGGTATTATTTGCACTTGGCATATTTCTTAAAAACAAAAAGTTAAAGCGAAAACTACTTGTTACAGGTTTTGCGGTGTTCTACTTTTTTTCTAATTCTTTTGTATTTGACGAAATTGTGAGAAGATGGGAGCCTGAAATGAACAAGGTTGATCCCGGGAAAAAGTATGAACTAGCTATTGTTCTTGGCGGATATTCTACTTATGCTCCACGCGCTGGCCAAATCAATTTTAGTAATTCTTCCGATAGATTAAATGCCGTGCTGCCACTTTACTTTAGTCATAAGGTCAAGAAAATATTGCTTTCTGGTGGTGCTGGAAATCTATTTGATTTTACAAAGCCCGAAGCAGAATACGCAGCTGACTATTTAATAGAAATTGGGGTGAAACCAAAAGATATAATAGTTGAACCGAACTCTAGAAACACTTATCAAAATGCTGTTGAAGCAAAGCGAGTACTTGATAGTTTAAATATCACAGAACCTGTGCTTCTTATAACTTCAACGACTCACATGCAACGTTCAGCTTTGTGCTTTGAGAAGCAAAATATTCTGCATGATAAATACTTAGTTGATGGAATTACTGGAGAACGAAAATTCTATTTTGACCATCTCTTTATTCCAAACGCTGGAGTTTTATTACTGTGGAACGTAATATTTCACGAATGGCTAGGTTTATTAACCTATAAAATATCAGGTTATATCTAATCATGAGAAAAATTGTTGCCATCACTTTCGTAATCACATCATTTTGTTGTCTGGGTTTAATTGCACAGGAGGGTAAGCCTATTGAAGAGAGTCCTGTTATTGAATCCGTATATGAGGAGAAAACACCAGAAGAAAAGTCAAAAAATGATGCTGTAATTATTGAAGAAAATACGAGTAATAAAAAATCAGCGAGCAATTCTGGAAGGTCAGGTAAGAAATCTAAGAAGGAACAAAGTGAATTTTCGAAAAAAGGACCCTATTTAGTTGCTTCTCACAAAAAGGAAGGTAAAAAGCGTCAATTTAAAGTTGGTGAAAAAGTCGCTTATTTGTCGAAAACCGATAAGAAGGTTATGCGAGGAATAATAGAGGAAATAGAAAAGGAGTCCGTAAAGATTGATGGTAAAAATGTAAAGGTTAGAAACCTTGTCATGGTTAAAAAGAAGTTTTTTAAAACTATGGGGTGGCGCACTGTCGGACTTTCACAATTTGCATTAGGAACAGGTATTGCCGCGGTAGGGGTGGGAATTGCCATTTTCTCATTTAATCAAATTGACCCTGATAGTCCAAGGGTAATCTGGGGAGCATTTGGAACCGTTATAGGTACTGGTGTTGGTTTGGTCGGTACTCATTTTATGCTCAAAGGCTCAAAGGGGATGTTTCAAAGTTCGAAGTCGAAAATCGACAAAGGCTGGTCTTTTTCCGTTGAATTGTAACATTTTAGTGAACTTTTGTTTAAACTATTTGTTGTAACGTCAAACAGCAATAATGAGACAGTACTCAATAAAAGATTTGGAGCGACTTTCTGGTGTAAAGGCAGGAACCATACGTATCTGGGAGCAACGCTACGATTTGTTGGAGCCAATTCGGACTGAAACAAACATTCGACACTATAAGGATTCCGACCTAAAAAAGCTTTTAAATGTGTCTATGCTTTTGGAGCAAGGCATGCGGATTTCAAAAATTAGTGAATTCTCCGATAGTGAGCTTAAACTGACCATTGCAACTTTGCTGGAGCAAGGTGAATCTATTTCTGCGCAGACCGAATTTTACATTCAGGCATTGGTTGTGTCAATGCTAGAATTGGATGAGGCTCGATTTAATAACCTGTTCAGTAGGGCAGTTAACGAAAAGGGTTTTCTGAACGCAATCACAGATTTTATCTACCCATTTTTAGTTAAAGTTGGAATGATGTGGGGAATGGACGAGGTAAATCCTGGTCAAGAGCATTTTGTGAGTTGCTTGATTCGTCAAAAGATTCTTACAGGAATAAACGACTTGCCTATTTCGGCGCCAACAAAGAACGGATACAGCTATGTTCTTTTCTTACCAGAAGGCGAATTACATGAAATTGGATTGATATTGGCCAACTATATCCTGAGAAGCCATGGTTACAAAGTGGTGTATTTAGGCCAAGATGTGCCGCTGGCAGATATTCAGCAAGTAGTTGACGCATCAGATACTACTCACTTACTAACCATTTTTACGGCAAGTAGAACCCCCTTAGAATATCATCAGTTATTGACTAGTTATGATGAAGCTTTTCCAGACATTAGAATTGTGTATAGCGGATTAGACTATTATTTAAACAAAATTGACTGGAACCCGGGTTCAAATGTTAAAATTATCAACGGGGCAAGCGAATTTATTGATTACCTAAACAAATTGCCAATTTAACCGAAAAGAAATAAAGCATTATTAATTAGACCTTTAGGGGTCTTTTTTTTGTTCCGAATTTCATAGAATTAAGGTTTGTTTAATTAAATGTAAAAAAGTCTAAACAAAATTGCTTGTTATTTAAAAGTAGCTATATATTTGTTGAACGAAAACAATTAAAAGTTAAACAATATGTCCACAATTGAATTTAATGAGTTATTGGTAAGTTACAAAAGTCCATTACAATTTTTTGCTTTGAAGCTAACTGCTGATGAGGAAGAGGCAAAGGATTTACTGCAGGAAACTATGTTGAAAGCAATTACTTATAGAGATAAATTGCTTACTAAGTCATCTATTAAAGGATGGTTATATACCATAATGAAAAACACCTTCATTAATCAGTATAGAAGAGGTTCAAAATTTAATCAGATTATGGATAAGATGCAAGCGCAATCTTATGTGAGCACTGCGTCTTCAAACGTTTCTGTTGCACCAGACAAAAAAATTAATGTGCTAGAAATGGAAGAAGCTATTGATAGCCTTTCTGACGAGTACAGAATTCCATTTAGAATGAAACTTGAAGGTTACAAGTACAAGGAAATTGGAGATGAAATGGGTATTCCTATCGGAACGGTGAAGAGCAGAATTTTCTTAGCTAGAAAACAACTTACAAGTGCACTCCCAGAATTCAACAGAAATGCCCAATAAGATTGCTGTAATTGGTTCTGGATTTGCCTCATTGGCAGCAGCTACTTCTCTTGCAGATGGAGGAAAAGAGGTGCATGTTTATGAAAAAAATTCAACAGCAGGCGGAAGAGCGCGAAAGTTTGAAGCTGACGGTTACACATTTGATATGGGGCCAAGCTGGTATTGGATGCCAGAGGTTTTTGAAAAATATTTCAATCGCTTTGGTAAATCGGTTTCTGATTATTACAACCTAGTACGTTTATCTCCTTCCTACAGGGTTTATTTCGGAAAGGGAGACTTTGTTGATGTTCCCGCAAATAAGCCTGAATTATTCGAACTTTTTGAGTCCATTGAAAAAGGCAGTGCAAAGCATTTGGATGAATTTCTGAAAGACGCCTCATATAAATACGAAGTAGGGGTAAATAAACTGGTTTACAAGCCTTCCACGTCAATCTTGGAATTTGCAAATTCCGAGGTAATTGGTGGCGCATTGAAACTCAACCTGTTTTCTTCGATTGCCAAAATGATCGACAAAAAGTTCAAACACGAGAAATTGCGCCAGATACTAAAATTCCCAGTATTATTTCTAGGAGCAAAACCTGAAAATATTCCAGCACTTTACAGCTTAATGAATTATGCAGACTTAGAATTAGGGACTTGGTACCCAATGGGCGGTATGCATAAAATCGTTGAGGGTATGGTGAGCCTTGCCAAAGAAAAAGGAGTTCAATTTCATTACGACTCGCCTGTAGAAGAATTATGGTTGAACGGGAAATCGGTTAAAGGTATTCAGGTTAAAGGCGAGCAAATAAGAAGCAAGGCAGTTATCGCTGGTGCAGATTACCATCACGTTGACAAAGTTTTATTGCCTGAAAGCAAAAGAATGTATTCAGAAAAGTACTGGGACAATAGAGTTCTAGCACCATCTTCATTGCTTTTTTATTTAGGAGTTAATAAAAAGGTGAAGAACTTGAAACATCACAACCTTTTTTTTGATACTGACTTTACTAAACATGCCGAAGAAATTTACGACAACCCAAAATGGCCAAGCAACCCACTCTTTTATGTGTGCGCTCCTTCAAAAACCGATGAATCGGTTGCACCAGAAGGTCATGAAAATCTATTTGTATTAATGCCAATAGCTCCAGATTTAAAGGATAATGATTCGTTACGAAGTGAATATTTTGAAATTCTCTTGAATCGTTTGGAAGAAATTACAGGAGATTCTATTAAAGAACACATTACATACAAACGTTCGTACTGCGTTGAGGATTTTAAATCCGATTACAATTCGTATAAAGGAAATGCTTATGGTTTGGCTAATACTCTCACTCAAACGGCATTTTTAAAACCAAAACTTCAGAATAAACATTTGCCCAATTTATTTTACACCGGACAATTAACTACTCCAGGTCCTGGCGTTCCTCCATCATTAATCTCAGGTCAGGTGGCTGCTGACTTCATGTTAAACTCAAAAATATAATCCATGGATGCAAAACAATTATTTGACGACGTTTCGCAACGAACTTCAAAACAAACTACCGAAGCCTATTCTACTTCTTTTTCATTGGGAATAAAATGCTTGAACAAAACGATTAAAGAACCGATCTACGGGATATACGGATTTGTGCGTTTTGCAGATGAAATTGTAGATACGTTCCACGATTTCAATAAAAGAGAACTACTAGAAGAGTTTAGAGCAGATACATGTAAAGCTATTGAACGGGGAATTAGTCTGAATCCGATTCTAAATAGTTTCCAGCATGCTGTAAATGAGTATCAGATTGACCACGAGTTAATCCATACCTTTTTGGATAGTATGGAAATGGACTTGCACGACATTAAATATACTCAGGCAAATTACGAAAAGTACATTTTAGGTTCTGCAGAGGTAGTAGGTTTAATGTGTTTAAAGGTTTTTGTATTGGGAGATGAAGCACTGTATCAAAAGTTGAAACCAAATGCAATGAAGTTAGGTTCAGCATTTCAAAAAATTAATTTCTTGCGTGATGTAAAGGATGATTTTGAGGATTTAGGAAGAAATTACTTTCCAAATGTGAACATCGCCAACATGTCAAATGAAGAAAAGGCACAGATAGAAGAAGATATTAATGCCGATTTCAGAGCAGGATACGAAGGTATTCTGCAATTGCCAAAACGTGCTCGTTTTGGTGTTTACCTTGCTTATGTCTATTACTTCGGTTTGTTTAAGAAAATTCAGAATACTCCTAGTAGTCGTATAAAAAATGAACGAATTCGAATACCCAATAGCGGGAAATTTGGTTTATTCGTGCGTTCATACGTGCTTCATAATATTGGAATGTTATGATTGCGGAAACCATTACAGTGAATACAGATTTGGATGAAGTAATACTTGTTAACGAATACGACGTAAAACAAGGAGTCATGGATAAAATGGAAGCGCATCAAAAAGGCTTGTTGCACAGGGCGTTTTCCGTTTTTGTTGTCAATCCTTATGGTGAGATAATGCTGCAAAGAAGAGCGTTAACCAAATACCACTCTCCAGGCTTATGGACCAATACGTGTTGTTCTCACCAGAGAGCGGGAGAAGAAACAAGAGATGCCGCGCATAGAAGAATGAAAGAAGAAATGGGTATTGATTGCCCAATGAGCGCTGCATTTGAGTTTACTTACCGTGCTGAATTTGATAACGGATTGGTAGAGCACGAATACGACCACGTTTTAATTGGTGAATACAATGGAGTTGCCATCCCAAATCCGGAAGAAGTAGAGGAGTGGGCTTTCGTTTCTATTAGTGAAATTGAAGAAGGAATAAATAAACACCCCGAGAAGTACACAGAATGGTTTAAAATTGCCTTTCCTAAAGTGAAAGAATATTTGTCCTAAAAAACGATGAGGGTAACCGTAAAACGGAAAGCACATTTCAATGCAGCGCACCGGCTTTATAGAAAAGACTGGGATGACGCTAAAAATGAAGAAGTATTTGGGCTGTGCAATAACCCTTACTTTCATGGACACAATTATAATTTTTGGGTAGAAGTAACGGGTGAAGTTGATACCGATACAGGTTACGTAGTGGATATGAAGGTACTCAAGCACCTTATAGAAAAAGAAGTTTGTAAATACTTAGACCACAAAAACCTGAATGAACAAGTTGAAGAGTTTAAAACACTAATTCCGACTGCAGAGCATATTGCCTATGTAATATACAATCGACTCAGAAGACACCTTAAAAATAAGCTTGACTTGAAAATTACGTTGTTCGAGACCGAACGAAATTGTGTTTCCTATTCCGGAGAATAATTACTTGTAACACTTCTTACCTCGCCTGAGCCACTGTCCCCAGTTTTTATCGTAAGCATGCACATTTTCGGTTGCTTTCTTCTCGGAATTGTAAACTGGATAACCTGCATTTTTCCATTCAAAGATTCCACCGTAGAGGTTAGAAACATCTGTAAATCCTTGTTTGATTAATTTCTCCGACACTTTTTCACTTCTATAACCTACTGAACAATAAACGATTATCTTTTGGTTTTTTGGTGTGTCTTTTAATTTCGATAAATCTAGTTTCTTATATCCAACAAAGGTTGCATTTTGAATGTGCGAAACTTCGAACTCACTTTTTTCGCGAGTATCCACGAACAGAATGTCCAAGTTAGTATCTATTTCTGTTACACTTATTTCTGGTACGGTATGACTCAATAAGCTTTGAAGCTTGGCAGAATACGCTCGGTCTTGTACCGTTTGAGCTATGCTAGTTAAACGGCAAGCTATTATTAAGAAGGTAATAAAATATTTAGCCATTTCTCTCTTGAATTTGTCTTGGGTGAAAATCTTTAATTGTCGCTCGTATATATTGCCTGTCTAAATGAGTGTAAATTTCTGTAGTCGTAATCGATTCATGCCCTAACATTTCTTGAACGGCACGTAAATCAGCACCACCTTCCACCAAATGTGTGGCAAATGAATGTCTGAAGGTGTGTGGAGATACCACTTTGTTTATTCCGGCTTTTTCAACCAATGCTTTAACAATATTAAAAATCATTATTCTAGACAATTTTGTGCCACGCTTGTTTAAGAAAACGAAATCTTCATTCTTAGGTTTGATGTTGAGGTGCACTCGAATTTCATTTACGTAAATCGAAACGTATTTTAAGGCACTTTTTCCAATGGGTACCAAACGTTCTTTATCGCCTTTGCCAATTACCTTCACAAACCCTTCATCGACATACAGATTAGTCAGTTTAAGTTCCAATAACTCAGATACTCTAAGTCCACAACTGTACAATACTTCAATTATAGCAAGGTTTCGAGTGCCGTCGGGTTTGCTCAAATCTATTACAGATTCAATAGAATCTATTTCATCAATGCTCAACGTAACTGGGAGTTTTCGACCAATTTTAGGTGTGTCTAGTAATTCACTGGGATCGGAAACTATCATCTCTTCTAACATCAAATACATGTAAAACGACTTAATGCCACTTACAATTCGAGCCTGCGAAGAAGAGGAGATGTTAAACTCATTAAGCCAAGATAGAAAAGACCTTAAGTCCTCAATCGTTAGTTTTTGAATGGATTTATCACTTCCTTCTTGTCCTAAAAACTGATACAGTTTATTGACATCTGCAATATAAGCCTCAACCGAATTGGAAGATAGAGACCTTTCCAGTGTTAAGTACCTTTTGAAACCTTTAATTAAACCAGCACCGTCCATGACTCAAATTAAGTGAAAATCGAGTTGCATGAAACGGTGCAATCTATTTACTTATGTCTTTGCATCAACAAACGTGTAGGCTTTTCCAGTTTTCCCTGCTCGTCCTGTTCTGCCAATTCTGTGAATGTAACTATCGAAAGTCATGGGTAATTGGTAGTTAATGACATGAGTTACATCCGAAACATCTAATCCACGGGCTGCTACATCTGTGGCAACCAATACGCGCACTTTACCCTGTTTGAATCGGTTGAGTGCATTTTGTCTGGCATTTTGAGTTTTATTCCCGTGGATTTCATCAGCTTTAATTCCTTTTTTGTTCAGCATAGCAGTGAGTTTCTTCACTTTAAACTTAGCTTCTTCAAAAATTAGAAGTTTGTCCATGTTCTGCTCATCCATCAAACTCAACAGTGTGTCAAATTTGTTTTCGCCTTGTTCCATGTAAATCACCTCTTGGTCAATGTGGTCTCCAGTAGTCTCACCGTTACTCACTTTTACGGTGACCGGGTTGTTCAATATTTCATTGATAAATCCTTGTTGCTTTTTATCTAAAGTTGCCGAGAAGAGCAGGGTGTGCTTGCGGCTTTTCATGAGCTGTAAGGTTTTCTTTACATCATTAATAAAACCCATGTCCAGCATACGGTCAAATTCATCTAATACCAAGGTGTGTATGTTGTTTAGCTTGAATGCTCTTCTGTTTTCTAAGTCTAATAGACGTCCAGGAGTAGCAATAATTACATGCGGTGTTCTTCGTAGATTTCTGAAATCGGTATTGATGTTAGTGCCCCCAATAAAACATGAACTATAAAGGTTTAAACCTTTCGTCATACTCTTGAACTCATCTTGAATTTGGGTAGCCAATTCTCTGGTTGGTGCCATTACCAAGGCGTAGGTCTTATTTTGAATCGGGTTTCTGAGCATTTGCTCAATAATAGGAATTAAAAATGCACCAGTTTTGCCGGTTCCTGTTTGTGCTATACCGAGTAGGTCTTTTCCTGCCAATAAAGTTTCTAGGGTTCGGTCTTGAATTTCTGAAGGTCGCTCAAATCCCTTTTTAGCGAGTAAATCTTTCAACTTGAAATTAATTGGCATTTCTTCAAAGGTTCTCTCAGCTCTGAAATCTTTAGTTTCTTTTTGAACTGCCTTTTTTACCAGTAGTTTTGGGTCGAGATTAGAAACCTGTTTTGCTTTTTTTGGTCGATTTCTTCGGTCTTTTTTAAAGCCCGGCTTGGCATTGTTGTTACTCGAATTCTTGAATCGCTGTCCCGAAGGTTTGTTCTTGTTTGAATTATTTGATCGGTTGTTTTTGGTTTTTCTTGTTGTTGTATCCATAAAATGTTTGCTTTCGCCAATAGGGCAGAAGCTTTGTTTGTTTGAAGAGATACTGCGCTGTACCTATTCGATAAAAATTTAATTTGATTTTGTAAGGAAACGTTTCGTTAACTGCGCTAGGCTATTGAGCGTCTCATGGTTTCCTTTAATAGAACTTCTATTTTCTGTTCTTTAAGGAAATTACTAGCTGTTGCTAATAATGGGGCAAAGGTAGGTTTTAAATGGTTTAAATTACGGAAAGTAAAAGTTGAGTGGTTGTCCAAATGATGAGCATCGAAGTGTAATAGATTGACTTTTAATCAACTAACCGCTAATAGAACTATTAGAAGTGCATTATTATTTTGTGTTACTTCTGGTAGATATTTCAATAAACTTGAGTCTAAAGGCAATAGATTCCTGTCTGCTCAGGAATGACGGTACCTTCAAAAGGTTCCAGTATATCACCTAGAGAAAGAGGTTTATTTATCTTTTTGACCGTACTTAAAACCAACCGCGTTATTTTTTATCTCCACAGCTTCTTGAATTTCCTCGACCTTTTTGGGTAAGTTCTCAAGGGGACCGCAGTGGTCGTCTATGGTTTTCATGTTAATGCCCATAGTTGCAGCTAATTCGTCGTGCAATACTTTTTCGCCTTGCGCAAAAACACCCGTTGAAACCGCAATATCGCGTATTTCTGAAAGTACTTTACGTATTACTATTTCGTCAATGGTATCTGTATTCGCTATCTGATTAGCAATAAGAAGTATTTGTTCTTTTTGCTCATTTTTAGCAATACTGTTAAACCATTGTAAGGATTCGCGCATTACCATTTCGTATTTATCTACGTTTCGATAACTCAAGTCTATCCATTCAGCAATTTTTCTTTTGATGGACATTTCTTGCGGTAGTTTAATGTCATTATTCGAAAGCTTCGCGTATCCAATGTACAAGAAGGTGAGAAGATGTAGGAATGTAGGGTTTTGCATGTTTGAACTGAATATTTTTTTATAGGATTAGAAGAATAACTTCCGTCAGTTTGCAATAATCTGAATTTTATATTGTTTCATAGGATGAAAATAGTACTTTAGGACAGAATTTATGAGGGAACTCTATAAAATTATATTCCATAACCCCTTGGCGGAAGCCATGCTTTCTATATTGTCCGATTCGGAAACAAGAATTAATTCCAAACGAGGTGAGGAGATTTTGGGAAATCCTTTGCTAATGTCCAAAGTAGAGGAAGCTGTTCGTTCTCATAAAACTAAAGTGAATATAGAATCTTTACATGATAACAACCAAAAAGACAGTATAGAAAATATTATTGTCGATATTTAAAATTTAAGTACTTGAATCTTACTGTTGGGTTTATTGCGTTAGTCATTTCTTTGATTATTCCAGGAATGCTGTATAGGAGATTTTATTTTTTCGGTGAATTCTCAAAACAGTTTTCAATTAATGAACCCATCTTAAAAACGTTTACTTATTCCCTTGTTACGGGTTTAATAGTGCAATTAGTTGTTTTGAAGCTGTACAATGAGTTTTTCGAGGCGGTCAATATTGAGGCTTTAATTAAGTTTCATTCTAATCTGTTTACTAACAACTTGGCGGGTGAAAAAGTTATGGGCACCATATTTGGTGAATCTGGAGATTTGAATAATTCTTTCTTTGGAACTTTTTTGTACTACACTTTTATTGTGTACGTTATTGCTGCTTTTTCTGGAGCAGGCGCCGCAAGATTATTCCGGAAATTAAAACTAGATAGGTTTTATAAAATTTTAAGGTATAGGAATCAATGGTACTATATGTTTAGTGCCGAAATACTGCAGTTTCCAAAATTCAAGAAAGAACTAGGGGTTGATTTGAAAACGAATGAATACCTTTTTACTCAAGTTGATGTTTTAGAGGTTCAAAATGAACGTAGTACTTGTCTTTATTCAGGCTATTTAGTTGACTATGACTTGGATCAAGAAAATATAATGAAGCTGGATAAGTTGTATCTCAAAAATGTAGAGCGATATGTAAAGCTTGAGGATAATACACAAACCATTGTAAGAAAGATTCCAGGTGACCTGTTTGTTATTAGAGGTCAAAACATATTAAATCTGAATCTTTCTTATGTCCTTAAGAAAAAGAATGAACGCTCATTGAAAAGCAAATACCAACTGATATGTGAGCTGATTATGTATGTAATCTTAGTAACTTTTTTACTTTCAATTCCGGTAGCATTAACTCCCAACGCATTTGTTCAGGGTTCTTTACTGGAGCCATACTTTAAGGATTTTCGAGTATATGATAGACTTTTAATTTTATTTCTATTTTTTATTTCAACCGCTTTGCTTCCGCTTAGGTACAATCGCAGGTACGATTATTACGAATGGGTAGACTTAAAAAAACACTTTAAAATAACTGTGGTTTACATGTTTTTTATATACATCGGATTTGCATTGTTTTTTTATGTGACAGGACTGTTTGATAGGCTCGCAAGCACTTAAATTCATTTACTCCCCAATTCTGGGTCTTCGTTTTCGTTGAATGGTTTTTCCCGCCTCACCGGCAAAGGGCTTTCGATTTGATTTTACAGGAGTTTCTTTAGCCGCAGGTGGAGTAGGAGTTGACTTGTTTTTTGTTGCTTTAGAGTTTTCTTCTGGTTTTTTACGTTCCATTCTTCCTCGTTTTTCAATCACGAGTCCGTTCAAGAAGTTTCGTAAAATTTGGTCTTTAAGTTCCGTGTATTTAGTGTGTTCTTCAGCTCTAAAAAATGCACCTAGTTCACTTTTGGTAATATCATAATCAACGTGTTTTAGAATACGAACGATATCATCGTCTCTTAGTTTAAGCGCAACGCGAATCTTCTTTAGTATGTCGTTATTTGTCAATCCCATGTTAGTATCCGTATTTCGTTTTCCATTTTTCTCTTAAGTCGAGTTGAATGGCTTGTTCTCTTTTATTTGTGCCTGGAATATAGAACGGTCTCCCGCTAATATCTTCTGGTAAAAACTCGTGCTCCACAAAGTTTCCTTCGTAATTGTGAGCATAGGCATAATCTTTTCCGTAGTCCAATTCTTTCATTAACTCTGTTGGTGCGTTTCTTATGTTTAATGGAATAGAAAGATTTCCGGTATCACGCACAAATTTCCGAGTTTCTCTTATGGCTTTGTATGCAGAGTTACTTTTTGCTGAGGTGGCTAAGTAAATCACCGTCTGACTCAAGATAATATCACATTCAGGGTAGCCGATTTTAGCTACAGCCTCAAAGCAGGTGTTTGCCATAACAAGAGCGGTGGGGTTGGCTAGTCCAATATCTTCAGAAGCAAAAATGAGCATACGACGCGCTATAAACTTCGGGTCTTCTCCACCTTCAACCATTCTGGCTAAGTAGTAAACGGCAGCATTTGGGTCGGAACCACGCATTGACTTTATGAATGCCGAAATAACATCGTAATGCATTTCTCCGGTCTTGTCGTACAATACCGTGTTTTGCTGGATAATATTGACAACCTTGTCGTTGTCAATTTCTATTTTCTTTTTGCCATCATTCAAGCTGTTGACTACAATTTCTAGGGTGTTCAACATTTTTCGTGCATCTCCGCCGCTTAATCGGAACAAAGCTTCTTGCTCCTTTACTTTTATATTCAATTTAGCAAGATGCTCGTCATTTTTTAATGCCGACGTAAGAAGGTACTCTAAATCTGCTTTTTCAAACGATTTGAGCACATACACCTGACAACGAGACAAAAGTGCTGAAATCACTTCAAAAGAAGGGTTCTCTGTAGTTGCACCAATAAGCGTAATCGTTCCTTTTTCAACTGCGCCCAACAATGAGTCTTGTTGCGATTTTGAAAACCGATGAATTTCATCAATAAACAAAATTGGGTTGTTGGTGCCGAAAAACTGTGATTTTTCAGCTTTTTGTATGGCTTCTCGAACATCCTTAACGCCAGAGTTAATGGCTGATAAAATATAAAACGGGCGTTTTAGTGTTTGGCTAATAATACTTGCCAAGGTGGTTTTACCGACTCCTGGAGGTCCCCAAAGAATGATTGACGGAATTAGCCCAGAGTCAATGGAGTTGCGCAATACCGCACCTTTTCCAACAAGGTGTTGTTGCCCTATGTAATTGTCTAACGATTTTGGGCGAAGTCGCTCGGCTAAAGGGGTAGAGGGAGTCACTAAAACTTGGCTTGAACGCTAAATAACAGGTTAGAATTACTGGCAATGTATTCAACTCCAGGTAACTGAGATTGGTCAATGCCTTGGTCATAGCGAAATATCGGAGAAGTGTTACTAAATGCACGACCTTCCAATTTGAATTTGATATTCTCAGTTGCAAAATATTCAACTCCGCCAGAGTAGCTCATCATTTCAACATTGCCAACTATCGGGTTCATGTAGATGCCATCTGGGTCGTTGTACATTTCAAACCTACCAGCAAGCGCCCACTTGTCATAAACATAGTATCGTGCAAGTACGCTAGCCACAAACAACTGCGATTGTAGGTTGGTGACTTCATTATTGCCAATGGCGTAATCGAATCCGGCTACAAGGTCAAGTTTTTCTGTAGGACTGTAGGTTGCGTACAAATTGTTGTAAAACACAAATAGACCTGCACTATCTGGCGCGTCGTTGCTATACAGATTGCTGTAGTTGATGGCTAACTTTTCGTTAGGCTCAAAGGTTGCTTGAGCTCCAATTGCTTTGTTCGTATTTGCAACCGATTCTGTAATGTTTTGATTTCCATTAGCTAACGTCAACGAGAAATACCATTTTTTGAATGGTTTGTAACCCAATTTTGCACCAGCCAGATAATACGGGGTCCACTCGCTGGCCAATGAATGGGAGGTTAGTAAATTGTCGAAGGATAATGCTGACTCAAAGCCCATGTGCGATGAGAACATACCTACTGTTAGCTCCAAATCTTCTGTAAATCTGTAATTGATGTTGGCTTCGTAGAGTGCGTTTAGCAGGTTTCTTTCGTGAGCCATGTTTGCTGAAGGAAAATCACCGAAGTTCATTCCCAAATTGGCAGACATCTTTCCTTTAACATAGGAGAAGTCCGCCATTGCCATGTTGATACTCATTTGATCGTGTTTGTTGTACTGGTACAAAAAGTCGGGTCGTGCGTGGTCAAAAGGTTGGTTGAAATCGTAGCTGTAGTAAAAATCAACATAGAATTCTTGAGAGAATCCATCTGTTAATGAGTCCAATTGTGCATTACTGAAGAATGGTGATGTTATTATTGATATAAATAGAAGTATATTTTTCATAATCAATCATTTATATGATTTATTTTAATCGCTTAATTTTTATTTTTAATACCGCAAAAGTAATGGACATTAGTGGGCTGAGGTAGTTGAAAAAGCAAAAAGGTAAGTAGGTTAGCGTAGCGACTCCAAGCACTGCGCTTTGGGTAGCGCCACAAGTATTCCACGGTATTAAAACAGAGGTAACCGTGCCGCTATCTTCCAATGTTCGGCTAAGGTTTTCGGGAGCTAATTTTTTAGCATCAAATGCATCTTTGTACATTCTGCCTGGAACAACTATAGCTAAGTACTGGTCGCTGGCCGTAAGGTTGATGAATAAACAGGAGCCGACAGTAGTTGCGAGCAATCCTCCAAGACTTTTAACTCCGCTAATTAACCATTGTGCAATGCGTTGCAATGCTCCGATAGCTTCCATTGACCCTCCAAACACCATCGCACAGATGATTAGCCATACAGTGTTTAGCATTCCTGCCATGCCGCCAGAACTTAATAAATCCGTTAAAGCGGTGTTTCCGGTTTCAATAACCGTGTCGGCGCCAGCTGCGGATAATATGACGAAGTAACTGTTTTTAAGGTAACTCGATTTTTGTCCGAGTTGTTCGATAAGTTCAGGTTGAAAAACCACGGCACATAATGCAGCGCTTATTATACCGACGAATAACGCTGGAATAGGATCCACTTTTTTAATGATAAGTACAACCACTAAAGCTGGAACAATAAAAAGTATAGGTGTAATGTTGAAGCTTTCAATTAATGCATTATTTAGTTCGTTTAGTCCAACGCTACTGGCCTCTGGAGCGTAATTTAAACCAATAATAAAGAAGATAATCAGATTAATGGTGTAAGAAGGAACTGTTGTTAAGAGCATATAACGAATATGGTCGAAAAGCTTGGCGCCACTCACTGCTGCTGCAAGATTGGTAGTGTCACTAAGTGGACTCATTTTGTCTCCGAAATATGCTCCAGTAATTATAGCTCCGCCAATTACAGCCTCACTAAACCCTAGTGCTTTTCCAATTCCAAGCAGCGCAATGCCAATTGTTGCAATGGTGCTCCATGAGCTGCCTGAAGCAATAGAAATAATAGCACAGACCACCGAAGCTGCTACCAGAAAGTAAGATGGATGGGCGATTTGTAGTCCGTAATAAATCAGGGCTGGAATAACTCCGCTAATCAGCCAAGTGCCGGCTAAGGCTCCGATAAGAAGTAGGATGATAATAGCTCCTAGGGTGGAGTTGATTGCTTTTTTGATGTGTTCCAGTATCTCGTCGAATGAGAGTCCTTGTTTGAATCCGATAATGCTTGCTATAGCTGCCGCAAACAGAAGTGCTAGTTGGTTGGACCCACCAAGACTGTTGTCTCCAAAGAAATAAACATTAGCGGCAAGTAAAGGTATAAGTACAATTATTGGTGCAAATGCGAGGGGTAAACTAATGGGTTTTTGTTGCTGCATACTTGCTTCAAATATAGGTTAAGCAGTAGCAAGTTTTGATTGGTTTTTCTGTTTCGAGTATTCTATCGCGGCCCAGATTAGCACTACTAAGTACTGAATGGCAATTACAAAAGAACTTTCCTCGTACGGTAAGGTTCGATACGTGAAGTAAGAGAGTCCTATGAGGTAACTCCAAATGATTATGAATTTATGCTGTAGGATAGTGTTTAGTGCAAGTAGTGTGACTAGGTACCATGGGTGTACTACCGCTGAGAATATGTAGTACAAGGTGTGCGCTCCAAAGCTTCGTTCAATAACGCTTTTGTAGTCTCCTTTTTTGAATGCTAAGCGTAATATAAAAAGGGCAGGAATTAAGGCTAAAATAAGTCCAATCCAGACTTTACTTTCTTCTCCAAGTAAATCCAGCAATACACTGTATATAAATGAGTTAAATTTAAAGCTTTGGTAGTATAGGTCGATGCTATTTAACATGTTCATGGCGAGTTCCAGATTTAGGAATGGAAGAAATAAAAGGGCGCAAACGGTTAATGTAAGTACATTGTATTTGATGGTTTTTGAGAGTCCTAAAATTGGAAGTAAAAGCGGTAGGTAAAGTATCGGTAAGAGCTTCGTGCAAATAGCGAAAGCAAATGCTATTGAGGATAAGGCCCAGCGATTGGTTTTTAAATAATAAAAACTAGCAAGTACGAATGTTGACATAAGTCCTTCAAAATGTAGGTTTCCTGTTATTTCAATGATCACAAGCGGATTCAGGAAATAAAGGCCTATGAGCCCTGGATTGAGATTATGGGTTTTGAGTAATTTAACTCCATAACGAAAGAGTAGTAATTCACCTGCAATCAAAATGAGCTTTAGGGTTAGTTGTGCTTTAAAAAATCCTGCCGGGACAAGTAGGGCGGTGATTCCAAAGATAAATTGATTGATAGGTGGGTAAATGGCGAAGTATTGTTTTGAGTTGAGGTGAGGGTACAATTCTTCTAAGCCTTTTAGGTTGTTTGGGTTGTCTATAAAGTATTGTGGAATATATTGGAAGGGATTTACGCCTTGTGTCCAAAGCCGCCCATCCCAAAGGAATCTATACACGTCATCGCTCAGGCTGGGCGTACATGAAAGGAATATTAATCGAGAGGCTAATCCAATGGTGAAAATGCTGGCAAGGTTGAGTTTTGCTCGAATGAGTAGTAAATATCCAAAAAATAGGAGTGTGTATATGGCAATAAAGGAGGTGAAGTCTGTTCTAGGAATAACTGCTGCTAATAGCAAATATCCGCCAAGAGTAAGGATTAATTGAGATAATATTTTAGCTGAGAGTAGCTCTTTAAGCATGTCGCAAACGTAAGTTTATGTTTTGTTCGAAATTTGGTAGCTGGATTACTTTAATTCAATTCTCAATTCTCAATTCTCAATTCTCAATTCTCAATTCTCAATTCTCAAATCTCAAATCGCAATTCTCAAATCTCAATTCTCAATTTTGAATGCTGAGTTTTTAATTGAGATTTGGGTAGTTCTATGGACAGGTGGATTTTAGTTATTATTTCATTGTTTTAAGCTTGATTCAAGGTCGTTAGGGTGCTGTTTATTTCTGTACTTAATTGATAATTAAAGCATTGAAAATTGGTAATTGCCCCATTGAACATTGAATTATTACTTCACCTGAACAACTTCGTTAACGCTCCAAGCTTCCGGTTTTTCGGCGAAGAGTTTTTTTGTTGCAGGCCAAACTATTCCGAAGGTTTCTGAGTGTCGGTAATTGTTGAGTTCGTCGGTTGAGTTCCACCAGCTGTAGGTCATGAATATGGCGGGATTGTTTACATCTTGTAACAAAGATAATTTCTCGCATCCAGGTTGGTTAGCAATTGCCTCCTTGTGTTCTTGGAAGAGCGCTTTAAAGCTGTCAATCGCGTCTTCACGAAAAGTCATTTTTACAATTCGGGTTATCATTCGTCTTTGAATTCCACACGTACAACATCGTTTACTTTTAGTCCCATTAGGTTAGAGGAGTGACCTAGGTTCATTGCAATCTCCAGGTAGCCAGAAGAGTTAAACAGTGCAAGTCGCTCACCTTCTTTGGTTTCATGGTAATTTTCGGTGAGTCGGCGGATGTTGTAGCCACTGAGTTTTGTTGAAATGGTAAAACTCCTGCTTTTGCTGGTTTGGTTGAATAGAGTTTCGGTTATGTTGGTAATTGCGTTTCCGTAATCATCAACGTAAATTACTTCTCCTCGAATGTTTCCGCCCTCGGCAAATGCTTGAATTATGCCTCCTTGGTTTAATGAATTCCTGGGTGAGCCTAGTACCTCTAGCGTTCCGCCTCGGGCTAGATGCGCAGCGGCTTTACAGAATACATCTTTTGTAGGAAAAGACTCTTGTGCAGTATCTTTTTGAATTTTAAGGGTGATTATTTTATCGGGAGCAAAATCAAGTAAGTAGCTAAACATACCGTTGTCAGCGCCTATAAAATAATGCCCGTCGTATTCTAAGGCTACATGGTCTATTGCGTCTAAAACTTTGTCGCCTTCAGAAATTTCACCACGAGTATGGGTCATAACGCCAATAATGTGGATACTTCCTTTCGGGAAGTGTTGGTAGGCGTTTTTAATTACAAATGCAGCTTGGAGAATGTTGTATTTACTGATTCCATGACTAATGTCTTCGATGTGAATTTCTGGAAACATGGAGAAGAGTGTTCCTCGAACAGCGGCGGTGTAATAATCTTTGTGTCCAAAGTCCGTTGTGAGTGTAACGATTGCCATGAAATTACTGGTAAATACCTTAAGTTTAAATATCTTTGTTAGGGCGCAAAAGTAAACAATTGCCTCGCCATTTTTTGACGTTTTTAAATGTTTAATTGATTGTTGAGGTAATTATTGTAAAATACATATAATCAGAATATTTGCAAGAAAGAGTTATTGAATTTGAAGCTGTAAATCCCGTTGAGATTTTCGGGGCCGAGAACAGCAATATAGATTTACTGAAATCCTATTTTCCGAAGCTTAAAATAATCGCACGCGGTAATTCCATCAAGGTAATGGGTAGCGATACCGAAATGGATCGTCTGGAACTAATTGTACACAACATGTATAAGTTTTACCAGAAATACAATCAACTGCATCCCAAAGACATTGAAGCGATGATTGCGGAAGAGGGCGGACAAAAACCTGATGAATTTGACAATGCGGTCATTCTGCACGGTGTACACGGCGAGCAGATAAAAGCTAGAACGCCAAATCAGTTAGAAATGGTGAAGCAAATCACCAGCAACGATATGATGTTTGCTCTCGGGCCGGCCGGAACTGGCAAAACCTACACCGCGGTTGCATTGGCGGTAAGGGCTTTAAAAGATAGGGAAGTAAAAAAGATAATCCTTACCCGCCCTGCAGTTGAGGCTGGTGAAAATTTAGGCTTCCTTCCGGGAGACTTGAAAGAGAAGCTGGACCCGTACTTACAGCCATTGTATGACGCGCTTCGAGACATGATTCCATCCGAAAAATTGAATGATTTTGTAGATAAAGGTGTTATACAAATTGCGCCACTTGCTTTTATGCGTGGCCGTACGTTAGATAAAGCGTTTGTAATACTGGATGAAGCTCAAAATGCTACAGAAAGCCAGTTGAAAATGTTCTTAACCCGAATGGGTAAGTCGGCTAAATTCCTGATTACCGGAGACATGAGTCAAGTGGATTTACCACCCAAACAAAAGAGTGGTTTGATACAGGCAACGAATTATTTGGAAGGGGTAGAAGGCATTGCATTCATCCACATGAAAGGTACAGATGTAATTCGTCACCGATTGGTGCGCAAGATCATTGACCGCTACCAAAAATTTGAAGATAAACCGGAAGATAAATCGGCGAAAAAATGATCTGGATGTCCATTCGTCTCCCATGTTCTGATGTCCTCATGCTGAACTTGTTTCAACGTTTCATTATTTCTCAACGTCATTCCCGAGAAATCGGGAATCTAGTTTCGGAACTTAGATTCCCAGTCAAGCTGGGAATGACGGTAGTTAATTACAAAAACAAACAACAATGAGTAATACACTCGGTACTACCAATTTTAATTTCCCAGGACAGCTGAATCACTACAAAGGCAAGGTACGCGAAGTGTACACACTAGAGAACGATTTGGTGGTCATGGTGGCCAGCGACCGTATTTCTGCCTTCGATTACATTTTGCCAAAAGGGATTCCTTATAAAGGGCAGGTACTGAACCAAATTGCCGAATTGATGCTGGATGCTACTTCTGATATTGTTCCGAATTGGAAATTAGCAACGCCAGACCCTAGCGTTACGGTTGGAAAAACCTGCAAAGTATTTCCGATTGAAATGGTGATTCGTGGATACTTGGCAGGACACGCATGGCGCGAATACAAAACCGGAAAGCGCATGTTGTGTGGCGTGCCAATGCCAGACGGAATGGAGGAGAACGATAAGTTCCCGGAACCGATAATAACACCAGCCACTAAAGCAGAAGAGGGGCATGACGAGGATATTTCTCGAGAAGAGATTATAAAACAAGGCATTATATCGGAATCGGACTATGTACAATTAGAAGATTATACCCGCAAGCTGTTTCATCGGGGAACAGAGCTAGCCGCAGCTCGCGATTTGATTTTGGTAGATACAAAATACGAATTTGGTCGAGATGCAGAGGGTGCTATTCGGTTGATTGACGAGATTCATACACCAGACTCTAGTCGATATTTTTATGCGGATGGATATGCCGAAAGACAAGCCAAAGGTGAAAAGCAAAAGCAACTCTCTAAAGAATTTGTACGCGAGTGGCTCATGGAGAATGGTTTTCAGGGCCTTGAAGGGCAAACTATGCCCTATATGCCAGACGAGTTTGTAACGCTCGTTTCTGACCGTTATATCGAGTTATTCGAGAATATTACAGGTAAGCCTTTTGTTAAGGGCGATATTTCGGGTATTGAGAATAGGGTTGAGGGGAATGTGTTGGGTTGGTTGAAGTAATAGTTAATGAGAAACGATCGCTATTTTGGGACAGTATATATTCCAAAGACAACTAAGTGCTTTGAAAGCGCTTGGCTTGTGGTCAATTCTGATGAAATTTATATAGAAACGGGCCTAGATAAAAGAGGTTTGATTGAAGATTGGCCGATATTATTCGGAATTTTTACTGGTTACGGTAACGTTACATTTATAAATTGTTCTATTTGATTTTGGTCAAGTGGAGAAGGAGGGTTTTCCGGTGAAATCAGGGTAGAAAGATGTATTAGGTACTTGCAAGCGAAAACTCTTGAAGAGATTAGGTTTAAAAAAATGCTTATCTCGAATAAGGCATTAGATAATTGGATTACATCTAAGAATTTTTTAAATATCACTAGAGGAAAACCGGTTGACATTCCTGAAAAGGAAACTATTGTCGATTTTACTCTTGGAGTGTTTAGCGTCTCGATCATTATTAATTATGTGAAACAATCCAGTTTTAATTCTCTTTTGGTAGAGAGGCAAGTACAAATTGAAATAGAGTCAGAAGACCAGGAACCTTTAGATGATTATTTAAAAATCTCCAAAGCTTTAAAGGGGTTAATTCTTTTTTTAACTAATCAAAACTCTGAACATGAAAACATAACTTTTTTCAATTTACATAGTACCCATTTTGATTACATCTGGTTAAAAAACAACCTAGACGAGAGACTCTTTCCTAGAAATTTTGATATAAGATTCAATAAAATTGAGAAGGAAATTAAAACTGTTTTTTACGAATGGTTCAAAGATGATAAGTTGACAGTTATTATAGATTTATCTCTTGAAAAGCTCTATAACTTGGGACTATCGAATCGTGCTAGATTCCTTAACGCATGTGTTGGTCTTGAAAGTTTTCATAGGTTTTATAAAAAACAGGTAATTGATGCGGAAAGGGTTGAGAAACGCAATAAGATTAAAGGATTGATAAAAGACCCTGAGCTGTTCGCATGGTTCAGGAAAGAATCAAGTTTTTGGAAACAACCGAATCTGATAACAAGGTTGAATGATTTCAGCCCACAAATTGAAGTAATATTGAAAGAAGTCATTGATTATTCAATTGAAGATTTTTTAATAAAGGTCAAAAGGACTCGAAATGAAATAGCTCATAATGGAGAGCATTTAAAACATTTAAATGATTTCGATTTATTGGTTTATGGACGAACCCTTGAATTTGTTTTGCGAATTGAGATATTAAAAAAAATAGGACTATCAGAACATGAGAATAGTCTTCTTGCTCAAGCCAATTCAAGGATAAAATCACTGTTGGGTGTTAATAATTACAAGAAACTGATGAGTTGTAAGTAGAAACGATGTGATTTTGAAACATCAAATTATTTAAAACCAAAATGTCTAAGGTTTTTTGCAACTAACTTCGAAGCTATTAAACTCTGGCTTACAATATTCTGTTTATTTAATAAATTCAACTACTCAAGTGTTATCAACCAGCTCATAAACCACCGTCTTTCCAACTTTCTGCTTTCTCAACATTCCCTTTTTTACCAATTCCGCTAAATCTCGAGTTGCAGTTTGGCGAACTATTCCATTTCGTTCCGAGTATATGGGAACTGTTACGGTAGCTTCCGGTTTCACTGATAAATAACCCAATAAATCTGCTTGTCGTTTGTTGAAGCCTTTTAGAGTGAGTTCGTAACTTATTTCAGCCGCTTTTTGCTTTTCTTCTCGTTTTTTATCACGGTAAGTTACTAAGCTTTGTAACGCTACACGAAGGCTTTTCATGGAGTACATGATGAAGTAGGTGAGGTCGTTATTGTCATTTTCGGTTTTCAAAAACGCTTTATCGTAACTGGTTCGTGAATCTAATATGGCTCGTGAAATAGAGATATGTTTCAAGAGAGAATAACCCTTTTTAATAAGATACCAATAGAACAAGGCCCGCGCTGTTCTTCCGTTTCCATCTCCAAAAGGGTGGATGTATCCTATCATAAAATGCAGAATAGAAGCCTTTATTATGGGGTGATAAAACTCATCTTCCCGGTTGATAAAGTTGAGCAGGTCTTCTATTAAAGGATTTATCTCACTAGAATCTGGAGCGGTAAACGCAATTTCTCCATCAATGTGGTCTTTTACGTAAATCGGGTGATTGCGAAACTCACCAGCATACTTCGCTGCACCAGTTTTTACGGTCATGATTTCGTGTATGTCAAGAATAAGGTTCACAGACATATCTTCATCCAATCGATTTTCAATTTCTTGTATTGCTCGGAAATTATTAATAATCATTTGTTCGGATTCGTTGCGTGGTTTTCGCCCCGATTTTATCATTTCTTTAGCGACATCTGTTGTTGTTGCTGCACCTTCTATTTGGGAAGATGCAATAGCTTCTTCAAGCAGTGAACTCTTTAAATACTCCTGTTGCTCTTGAGTTGAAATGGAATCTTTATACAATCCGCCTATAAGCTTTAGGTCAAAATTGTGTAGATCTTGTTGAATGAACGATGTTACGCAGAAGTGAAATGGATGATTGCCAAGAAATAATTGCTTTGCTTGGACTAAGCGGTGAGCTTTTAGCATTTTCCATGTTTGTTGTGGTGAGGCGTACGGCTGGTTTGGTCGATGTTTGATTTCTGTCCAGTAGAAATACCGTTTATCAACTTCTTGAAAGAATAGTTTTACGTTTTTATCCAAGATAGATTCGAGATAGTTTTCTATTTCAAGTTCTTCGAAGTATGGCGGTTTCTCAATTTTCATGTAACAACGTGTTAAATATCAATACAAATGTAACACGTTGTTACACGTTATTCGCAAATTTTGCAGATTAATTGAGTTTATCGCCTTACACTCAACGCAATCAAACCGAAAACAGGACCTATTGCCAGAATGCTATAGATATAATTTGAATCGGTAAATGCACTTAGACTCGTTAGGAGTTGAATACTGATGATGGTGACCGAAAAGCCTATGCAATTTACAATGGTAAGCGCTGTTCCTTTTAATTCAGGAGTGACATTTTGAGCAACTAGTGTTGAGAAAAGAGGAGAATCTGCAATAACAACCACACCCCAGAACACAAGAAAACCAACGAAAAAGACTTCGTTTTCAATTGCAAACATAAATGGCGAAACAATGCAGCAAATACCAGATAGAAGTAAAGCTAAAAATGCTGTTCGTTTGGCTCCTATAATCTGTGCCATATATCCACTAAGCAAACAAGCTAGTCCGCCAACTCCTATTATTAAAAATGAAAGTAAGGGGATATTAAAGTTTACTCCAGACTGTTGCAGACTGTATGCTTTTAGCAGTAAAGGAACAAAAGCCCAAAAGGCATACAATTCCCACATGTGTCCAAAATATCCGAAAGCAGCAGAGCGGAAGTTTTGTTGGCGAAAAACACTAAAACAAGCGATGAAGTTTACATTTTGCGACTGTTTGCGGTAGGGTCCGTCGGGAACAATTATAAACATGAGTAAACCACCAAAAACGGCAAGTGATGAGGTAGAAAGGAGCACATATTTCCAAAGTCCACCTCCGGTTAATTCTTTAAGTAAATGAGGGAATGCCGTTCCAACAACTAATGCTCCGACTAAAAACCCAAGTGATTTTCCGAGTCCTTTGTCAAAATGGTCCGCGGCTATTTTCATGCCCACGGGGTAAATTCCTGCAAGGAAAAATCCTGTAAGTATTCTGAAGGCCAATAGAGTAAATAAGGTATTACCATCCCATATTATTCCAGCATTAAATAGTGAGCCGAGTAGAGCACAGGTTAAAAATACCTTTGAGGGTGAAAATCGGTCAGAAATTGTCAGAATAGCAAAAACTAATGTGCCTACAATAAATCCGAATTGAACTGCTGAGGTTAGGTGGCCAAGTGCATTTTCTTGAAGATTGAAGTTTGTTACAAGGTCGTTTACTACACCGTTACCAGCAAACCAAAGCGATGTGCAGCAAAACTGGGAGAGTACAATTACTGGGAGTATTATTTTAGCTCTATTCACTCCATCTATGCATAAGAATTCCTTAATTAAGCACTGATTAGATGTAATTCTTACAGATTGAACCCGAAAATGTAAAATTACGCTACTCTTTCTCTCCAATCATTTTATAAATCTTCGCAGGCTGCAAGTGTGTTTTTGGTCCATCCTTCAATGCAATAATGGCACTTCCGTATAAGGTTTTGTTTTTTGGGTCGATTAGTAAGGTTACGTAATCTCCATAGCCTTCTTCGTACCAAGCCAATAGGTATTCGCCTTTGTCTGTAAGTAGAGAATTAAACGGAAAAGGCCCCCACCAAACATCCGGTTTGGATTTCGAAAGTGCCTGATAGCTCATTCCTTCTTTTTCGAACTTCACATGAAACTCCATGCCGCCAGTGTATTTGTACCATAGTTCTTGACCAATCCAATAATCGTTTTGGGAAGTAGGCTCCTGAGCCATTGAATTATGCGCAAATAATAAGAAAGAGATTAATGCAACAAAAGTTGTTTTTGAGACCATGATTTGAGTTTTTCTAGTTTTTATTTTTTCTGAATTCTAGCGGTGTTTTCCCTACTCGTTTCTTGAAGTAATTGTTGAAATTAGTGGTTTCCGCAAATCCACATTGGTAGGCTATTTCCTTAATAGAAAGCGGAGCATTTAGCAGTTGTCTTTTTATGTTATTGATTAAGATTTCGTCAATAAACGTTTTTGCCGATTTACTCACAACACGTTGTGTAATCGTGTTTAATGTTTTTGGGTGGATACCTAACCGTTGTGCATAGTCATTTACCTTAGTTGTTGGATTATAATCGGCTTCTATCATGCCTTGAAAGCAAATGAAATCCGATAAGTATTTTTTATTAGTCTCCGTCGAATGCTTTAATGGCACTACCCTGTAAACTGTGTTTATGATTACCTGCAGTAAACTCCTAATTATTTTAGGCGACTGCTCATCTTGCATGTTCAGGTATTCGTGTTGTATTTGTTCTATTGTTATTTGCATTGAAACCAATTGTTGCTCGGTAAGTTGAATTGCAGGTTGTTTTAGGAATTCGTTAAAGATGAGCAGGGCATTTTCAACCTCAGATTTGGTAAAATAACTGGATAAAAAATCATAAGTAAATACTAAAATTACTCCTTCTACTGTTGACTCTGAGAATTTATGAAGCTGTCCCTTTCGTAGAAGAAGTACAGTCCCTTTTTTACAGGGATAGTTATTAAAGTCAATGGTGTGTAGCTCATTTCCTGCCGTATAAAGCACAATGGTGAAAAAGTCGATACGATGCAATTCGAAAGGCGAGTGGTTCTCGTATTTCGCAGTCAACACTTTTTGTATATCCACCAAGTCAAAAGAAGACGATGGAAAACGATTGTTTTCGAATTCTATTTTCGGATGTTTTAGCGTCATTAATTTACGTTTAATGCAACAGTTTTAGGTCATTCTTCTGGCCATAAATTTATGCTTTACAAAGGGGATGCGAATAATGAACCCTAAACCAACAATTATGGTATAAATGAGCCAGGTTTTTTCCAAAATCACCACGTGGGTAAGGCTCAGTAGTATCACTAAATAGGCATAGCGCTGAATTTTCTTCCAATTTGATTTTAGGCGTTTCAATGCTTTTCGGTTGGAAGTCAAGAGTAATGGAATCAATATAAGTGTCGCAATAAAGCCAAGAATGAAATTTACTTGAGTAAAGGTTTCTAAAAAACCTTCTGCGAGAATAAAAAACAAAAAATGCAATAAACTCCATACTGCTGTTGCTATTCCCATAGCTTGCCGAACAAACAAATTAGTCACGCCAAAGAGTATAAAAAATGGAGTGCAAGAAAGAACTGCAGTCATCCAGCGTATCGAGAATTCACCAGTAATGTGATACAGCATACCAATTGCTTTTTGGCTTTCTTCGTCCGCTAAGGAGCTGGTCAATAAACCGCTTTGACTAAGAACATTAGATAACGGAATTAATGGCAACGTTGCCAAAATAGCAACGATGACCCATCCGTAGTTTTTTTTGATAACTTCCATATTTATAACGATCCCTAATCTATTTGAAAATCTATTAAATAGTAAAATTTGAGATGCTGAAATAAATTCAGCATGACTAGGAGGGGTGTTGTGCAAATTAAAAAGTACCGCTACCCTTCGTAGATATCGTATTCAGCAGAAACTGCTTTCATTTTTTCTGCATCTGCAAAATCTGCATCTGTCATTTTCGAAAGCGTTTCTAGGTACAAATCGAACTGACCGTTTTTGAAAATGGATAACATTTTTCCGCCTTTTTCGCAACTAGCTGCATGCCATACATTTGGTGGAACCGTAATGGTGTCTCCAGCTGTGCAAATTAGCGTTTCGTCGTCAAAAATTAACTCCACAACACCTTCCAAAATGTAGAATACTTCGGTCATTATTTTATGGTGATGCCTGGCCAAGTAGAATCCTGGTTTTAGCGTATCTTCAACAAAACTCAATTCGCCGTTGGTGTGTCTTGACGATAGTTTGACAAAGCAGTGGTCTTGTGAGTAATTGTAGTTATCACCTTTTCCCTTTCTTATAATTTCTTTCTCTTTCATAATTCCTGATTTTAAAGTGTTTATTATTTAATTAGGCTAATAATTGCAGCCTTTCCGTTGTACTTGTATTCTATGTTGTAATTCGGGTTTTTGCCTATTACTGCAAGAAATTTCTGCGTGTCAGTCATGTTAGCGTTATCTACGTAAACCAAAGTGTTTGAATGAAAATTTGACTCAAGCAGTTCAAAAACAGGTAAATACAGGTCTTTCCAGCCGTCTAGAAACAAAAGGTCCACTGGTTCTTTGTATTGCTTTAAGGTTTGCACTGCATTTCCTACCCAAACTTCTATTAGGTGGTTTACGCCGGCCATTTTAAAGTTTTCGATAGCCTTTAGAGCTTTCGATTGTATGAGTTCGGTAGTTATAATTTTCCCACCAATCTCAATTGCAGCTTGAGCCATAAACAAAGTGGATATTCCGAAAGAAGTTCCGAATTCTACAATGTGCTTCAGCTTGTTTTCAATAATTAATTCTTTAAGGTCTTCGCCTTGTTCTTTAGATATCGACAAGTATGCTTCCTTAAAGTCGCTTGGCTGCATTGGTCTTATTAGACTTTTTGCTACACCTTTTATCATTTTTATCCCGTCGTATTTCGAATCGAGATACAAGTCTTTAATAGTACTTGAAATTTGTTCTTGTTGAATAGTTGCCATTTTCTGTTTGTTTTATAGAACAAAGTTGAGGCAAGCTTACATGCAAGAGAGTATGAAAATGGGAAATACTAGTGTAAAAATGGGACGGTAAGGCTGAATAGAATGGTTTTCCAAAATAGGGTAAAACAGAATCGGATAGGGTTAGGATTGGTAAAAAAAACAGCGCAAACTACATGGAATGCGCTGTTGTAATCTACATTTAAAGAATGAGTTCTTAATTTTTAAACACCGAGTAGATTCTGATTTCTGGATTACTTGCCAAATAAGGTTTAAGTTCTCTTACCACATCGTTTTCAAATAGCTCTGATGATAAATAGGCTTTAGCTTCCTCTTCAGACTCAAAGCCATGCAGCACTTGCACATCTTCACCTCTTAACAAGAGTTCTTTGGATGTAGCTCCTTTTACAGTTGTTAGAAATGGTGATTTGTATTTGACATAAACACCACCTGCGCTTGCTCTGTTTTCTGATTTAATGTCTAGGGTAATTTCCAAATAGGCATTTGTTTTGTTTTCTTCCATTTTCATTGATGTTAACGTTAATAATGTCAAGGCTGCAAAGGCAGACAAGATTCCAATTGATAATTTGCTTCTCATTTTCATTGTTTTTAGTTTTAAATACAATGCAATTTTATAGGCAATTGGAATCTTAAAAAATGGACAAAAACGACTTAGTTCAGTAAATTTAGGAAATCGATTTTCTGAACTCTGCCGGAGAACAGTTTACGTGTTTAAGAAAATATTTAGAGAAATAATAAGGGTCGTTGAAGCCCAAATCGTTTGCAATTTGATTGATATATAATTTTGAGTGCGTGAGTTTTCGTTTTGCCTCCAAAATAATTCTAGCTGAAATTGTTTTGGAAACTTTAGTTCCGTTAGTCGCTTTTACCAAGGAGTTCAATGTTTTAGTAGAAATTGATAAAGCGTTGGCATAATCAGAGACCGACCAGTTGTTTGCGTAATTTTTTTCAAGGAGGTCAATGAATTTGTGATAGTTAGAATTGTTAATTAATGGGCTATTCGACTGGTTTTTCTTCATTTCTCGTTCAATAATTAGTAGCATTGATTTTAAGAGATTTGAAAGGATAAGGCTGTTGCCGAATTTGGAATTATTCTCGATTTCAACAACCATTAAATCTAGAAATTTTGAAAGTGTACTTTCTAACGCTTTGGGAATTTGAAAGTAGGGGTTCGCTTGATTATTGAAAATACAATAGGTTAAAAAAAAGTTGACATCAGTTTCGTTGTTCAATAAAAAGGACTCATTAAAATGAAGCAAATAGCCTTTGTAATCTTTACGTTGCACAAAATAGTGTACTTGATTTTTTGCAACGAAAAAAATTCGATTCTTTTTTATTTCGTACCCTTCAAAATCTATATAGTGTGCGCCTTCATCACTTTTGAACCAAATTATTTGATAGAAGCTATGTGAGTGTGGAACACCAGAATGTTTTGAGTTTATTATCCAGTAATCAGAAAGATTGTCAATGCTAAACTGCCTTTTTGTTGGTTCGTTTTTAAGTAGGTCGTATTTTTCTAGGCCTTTATTTTTCATTTGAAGTACTTGTTTCTTTTATCACGTCGAAATTACCCAATCAACCGAATGAATGCAGTGTTTTACACTTTCTAAATTTCTGATTGCCCCAATTTTACTTCCACAATGTATTTAATAAACACAAATAAAACGGGAGTGATAGTTCTAATGGCTTTGAGTTGAGTCTACAACAGTCAAAGGTTCAATTTCCGAATTCACAATTCCGTTGGTATTAATTTCAGTAAGGCTTAATGTGTTGTCTCGAATGTATTGATCCTTATCAGAAGGCAAATAGTCGGTGAGGAACTTCATGTTGTGCTCTACTTCAGCACCTTGAAGTAAAATTTTTGGCAGATCAATTTGATAGTTGTACTTGTTGTTCAATTTAATGTTATTGGAATTTGTAATAACATAGAGGGAACGATTTCCTGTGCCTTCTAAAAGCGATGGATTGCCCATTTTAAGATGATCTGGATATAAAAATAGGACAGTATTTTCCTCTAAGTTATTCTGCTCTATGAAATCCATGAAATCACCAACCAGATAATTGAGTGTAGCTATAGTAAATTCAAAATTGCTTTTTTGTTTGGAAATCACGGCTTCCATTCGTTCATCATAAAACCCATCTGGAAAATGAGTGTCAGTCGTAGAAATGAATAAACCAAATGGCTGTTTAGATTCACTTAATCTTTTCAATTCAGCCTTAGCAGCACTAAAAACTTCCTTGTCGCGCAGGCCGAATTTACTTTCGAATTCTGTTTTGGGCGCGTTTTTTTTATCAATTATTTTGTCAAATTGCAAAATACCAAGCATCTCTTTTACACCGCCCCCATCTGCGTTTCCATTAATGTACGTTAATTGGTAACCTGCCTTTTTTAGAGTGTGAGAAACACTAGAAATATTGGAGTGGTAGGCAGTCTGAAAAATACTATTACCATACACTCCAAAGTATGCAGGAAAGCCTGTAAGAGAGGTATATAGCGAACCGCTCGTCCAATTGCTTCCTACGTTTTGGCTCATTTGTACAAAGTTCCAATTCTCTTTTAGTTTTCTAAGATTACCGTTAATCGCCGCATATTTTTCATGCAAAAATCCGTTTTCCAACGATTCCATCGAAATGGCAATTATGTTTTTGCCGACAGTACATTTTAAGTTTTTCGGAGTAACGTAATCCGACATGCCATGTTTGGCCAATACATCATTGAAATTTCCAGAGTTATCCGCGGCTAAAATGGGTAACAAGGTTGACGTATCTTTTATAAACCTTCCGTGTACTACATGAATAAGTACGAGAGAAATCATAAGAATTTTACGATTTCGATAGATTTTATCGCTTTTCTTAATGCGTTGCTTGAATTTAATCCATAAGAAATGGGCACTTTGAAATAATACCACAAGCCCAATAAACAATAGAACTGTAATTACTATCTGAAGCACAAAAAGGCTTTCCATGCCTTTTATACCGCGCAAGTTGGTGTGCAAATAGAATTGGTAGCCTATAAAAGTTTGGGTTAGGTACAGAGAAAATACTTCTGCAGTCAGAAATAAAGAGGAGATGGTGCTGGTTACGAACCGTTTTTTGTTGTTTTTAATGAACGAGTTTGCGAGCAACAGGGCAAAGCCGAGAAGTATGCATACAAAAACATCTTCGCCACCGCCAAATTGGTCAACTAATCGATTAAAATAATACATGTGCTATTTATGAAGCAATTCTTGAGCTTTGACTGTTGGTTCAATAGTAAAAAAATCAGTAATCGAAAAAACCTATCTCAAATTTAGTTTTCGACGAATCGAATTTGATTAGTGAAGTATTAATACTTTCGAAAACAAGCTTGTATCAATTTGAAAACATCTTTCTCAAAATTCCTTTTACAAAAACTAAACGCGAAGCATGCTCAAGAAGTTGAGCTAATTCAATCGCTTTGGAGCGGGTATGGCAAGATTTCAAGGGTAAGATTGAGTGGAACCAAAAGGCAGACCGTCGTTGTAAAAAACATTTTATTAAAACCTGTAGCTAACCATCCAAGAGGTTGGAATACGAATAACTCGCACAATCGAAAAGTAAAGTCGTACGAAATAGAAACGCACTGGTACAAGGAATACAGTAATCAGTGTAATAACTCTTGTCGTTTACCTGAGTTTCTTGGTGCTTTTTCGGAAGGTGACCAACAATGGATTGTCCTTGAAGATTTGAATCTGGAATTTCCTGTTCGTAAAGACTTCCTGGACCTCGATGGGGTGAAACTGTGTTTGGAATGGCTAGCAAATTTTCACGCCAACTTCATAGGAAAACAGCCCAATGGTTTATGGCCAATTGGTACCTATTGGCATTTGGCCACAAGGCCCGACGAATTGGAAAAGCTTAAAAATCAAGAACTTAAAATCAAAGCTTCAGTTATAGGCGATAAGCTGAATTCATGCAAATACCAAACGATAGTGCATGGAGACGCCAAGTTGGCAAACTTCTGTTTTTCGGAAGATGGTAGCAAAGTAGCTGCTGTTGATTTTCAGTACGTTGGTGGCGGGTGTGGTATGAAAGACGTAGCTTACTTTCTGGGAAGTTGTCTGTCTGGTGAAGAGTGTTTAGTTCACGAGGAGGAGTTGTTGGATTATTATTTCGATAAGCTCGGTTCTGCGTTAAAAGTCTCAAATAGCTTAATTGATTTTGAGGAACTAGAGCAGGAGTGGAGGCAACTATATCCATTTGCATGTGCAGACTTTACGAGGTTTTTGCTGGGTTGGATGCCAACGCACCAAAAGGTGAATGATTATAATTTGAAGATATTAGATGCTGTATTAATTGAGTTATAGGTGTGTTTAAAACAGTGTTGGCATAACCAACACTGTTTTTGAAGTTTTACATTTTATAAAAAAGCAACTTTTTCTCTTTGGTTAACCCAGGTTAATAAAAGGCCTATTAAACATAGAACTCCTTCAATCATCAACCATTGGGTACCAAATGCCCCCAATTCACCGTCAATCATTATTGTTAATACTCTTGAGAAGGCATAGGCTCCCCAAAATAGGCTGAGAAATATTAGTGCTTTTCCGTTCTCTTTCAGCATTAAGTATATTAAGCTTATAGAAACGGCCATTCCAACTCCGCCATATATACCTCGAATTGAGCTGATGGCATCTGTATTAGGCAACGTAGTTTGCACTAAATCCATTGTTCCTTGCGGGGAAATGAGTGAAAATATACTTACATATCCGATACTAAGAATTGAAAATCCAGTGAATACTTTTCCGCTTGTTTGTATTAATTTTTGCATGTTCATTTTACCTTGTTTTTAAATTTTACAAGGCAAAGATGAGCTGTGAGTATAATCTGAGTCTTGGTAATTACCAAGATTATATTTTTATGGTATTCAGTAGTTTACTGAAGTTTGTGGGGTCGATTCCAAGATAATTGGCAATGTATTTATGGGGGGCTAATTGTAGAATTTGTGGGCTTCGATGCAATAAGGATTTAAACTTCTCTTCGGAACTGTAACACTGCAATTCGGCCATACGAGTAAGTAATCCCTTGATTGAAAAATAGGAAGCTTGTTCCATAAATTCTTGAATTTCAGGATACTTCTTAACAGATGCATCGAAATGTTCATGCTTAATACGAAGTACAGAAGATGCTGTAAGAGATTCGTAATAATAGTCGGAAGGTTGCTGTAAAAGGAAAGAATCTAGAACCCCGCCAAAAGAATTCGAATGGGTAAAGACTAATGTGGCTTCTTTGTTTTGCTCCGATATAAAATATACCCTCTGAATTCCTTCAAGAATAAAGTACAGATATTGTTCGGTTTCCGCCGAATTGGTAATTATTTCTTTTCGTTTGTATTTCTTGAACTCCCAGTGTTTAGAGAACTCCTCCCAATCATTCTCACAAAGGTAGGTTGAGTTGTAGATTACCGTTTTTAATGCAGATAAACCTTGTGTGAAATTCATTAACGCAAGTATAATACACATCAATTACTCTCAACTTTTTTCTTCAACGCCAAATTCATAGCCTGAAATCCTTTTATGGTATCTTCTTTTATAGATTTCAATATAATTCCAGCTAATAAACCTGTAAACCGTTCTTCATGAATCAACTTAGTGGAATTATCGCTTGTTTTTTCCAACCTAAAGCTATGATAACCGTCAAAAATTCCGGGAAACCATAGATGACCAAGCCATGCGAAGCAAGAATTTGGTTCAAATTGTTTAATCGTTGGCTTAAAAACCATCGTTTTTTTACCACTTTTCAATGTGTTTTTAATTTTTTTTCCAATTTTTATGGTGCCTTCCGAGTGCACAATTAAAGGGTTCCAATTCGCATATTTTTCAGTGTCAATTAACACGCTCCAGACATCTTGGATCCTAGCATTGATGATGACTTCAGTATAAATTTTATTTGTGTTCATAACGGTGATTTTTAGTGCTTTACGATTGAGCAAATATCTGGTAATCAACAATCTATTGTTATTCATTTTGTGCCATTATTTTGACACATCACGCCATCGCAAATACTTTAGCAGCATGGCATTCAACGGTAGGTTTTTACACAACATAATTGTACAAGCTTCCTCAAGAGGAGCATCTAAGGCAACTTTATTAGGCATTTCAGGAAGACCTGAGGAAGAGTTAAAACACAACGACTGCAAAATTGACTATAGGTCGTTTAATCAAACGTTCGAAAAGGCATTGAACCAAGTTAAAGACCCGTTGCTAGGTATTCATATGACCCAGTCGATGAGTTTAACTGCTGCCGGTCTAATGATGCAAATAGCTCAAAACTGTAAAACCTTTAAAGAAGCAATTTTGATGGCTTGCAATTATGCCATGTTAGGCTGTGATTCTTTGCCAATGCGACTAGAGGAAACCGAATATTCTTACGAACTCATTTTTAATTTCGATAGATCATGGCGGTCAAATTCTGAAGAAACATTTCAGCATACGTTGGAAGGTTCCTTGTACTTCTTGTTGAAGGAATACGAGGCATTAACGTCCAAAAAATTTTCTCCAGTTAAAATAACGTTGGATTATACACCGAGAGTAAGTTTCAAGGAATTAGAAAAGTACTACCGTGCTCCAGTTTTTATTAGAGATAATAGAAATAGTGTTGTTTTTAAAAAGAAAGATTTAGATTCTCCCATTACATCTGCCGACCATGAATTATTGCAGCATCTGATTGTATTTGCGGAAGAAAGAATTAACCATTTAAATAGAAGAGACACGGTGGTAGAGCAAGTAGGTCGAATTATTATGCGCAATTTGCCAGACAGAGCAACTGCGGATGCTGTTGCTAGAGAATTAAATATGTCGGTGCGAACCATGCAACGGCATTTGAAATATGAAGATACTTCGTTCCGTGAAATATTAGAACATCATCTTATGGAGTTCGCTAAAAACGAAATTTCGAAAGGAAAGCACTCTCTAAGTGAAATCGCTTATCATCTTAATTATTCAGATTTAAGTGCATTCAGTCGGGCGTACAAAAATCACTTTGGAATTGCACCAACAAAAATGATGCAAGCAGCGTAAATTTATTCATATTGCTTTTACATTTGTGCGATGAATAAAGCAATAAACCTTACCGCAATTCTATTAATACTGCTTGGCCTAAATAGCTGTGTAGTTCTTTCTGAAAAAGACTCGATAACAATTTATGGATGTAGCGATTCGACAGCGCTAAATTATATTGAACAAGCCACGGTAAGCGATGGAAGTTGCGAATACATATTAGGCTGTACTAATGAAAACGCCGATAATTACAACTCAAGTGCAACTACCGATGATAACACCTGTACCTATACTTCTAATGTAGTTTTTTATTCTGATGGTAGTTGGATACCATTAGGTCACAATGAATCTCGTATTCAAATTTTCGAGAAACAAAGTAGAGTTTTACTCCAAACTATTTCTTCAAATGAAAATAGTGATTATTCAAATGAAAATTGCAAGAATTACTCCGACATAGCTACAGGTGGTCGATTATTAGGTGCGGTGTTAGTTGAGCCGAACAAGACTGAAGAGTATCTGGTGAAATACGTATTTTACCACTATGACGATAATGGAAATTTTGTTGAAGAAGAATACGAAAGAGCATACGCATTGAAAATCCCGAACGAACCAGGATACTGTACTTTCTACAACTTAACTTTCTAGTTATTTTAATAAATGAATTCTAATTTAAAACTATGAGTAAGCTACTGGTAGTATTTGCCTTGGCTGTTTGCATGTCGAGTTGTGTGGTTCTTTCCGAAAAAGAAGAGGTTACTATTTTCGGGTGCACTGACTCCCTTGCTTTGAACTACATTGCAGAAGCCACAGAAGATGATGGTAGTTGCAACGCCATCACATCGCAACGCGTCGTTTTTTATTCATCAGGTAATTGGGAGGCAGGAGATGAGTCAGCTGAGCGAGTTTTACTCTACAATAGTGATGGAACCTATTATGGTGAAATTGATGTTAATAAAGGCGTAGGAGAACGGGATCAATTACTTTGTTCAGATTATTCTGCGGACAATTACAAACTAATTTTGGAAATTGATAGAAGTGAAGCTCCATCTTTTTTAGCTGTTCTTGAATATACTTATTATGACCAATTTGCAAATGACTTTTTTACCACCACTAGAGATTTTAATTTCTCTTTAGAAAATGAAACTTACAATTCAGGTTGCATTTTATTTAATATCTAATAAATAGGAACTTTACGTTCTTTGAAATTACTTTAGTTGGGTTCATACCAACTTAGCCAATGGTCTGTTATTTTTGAGAACCTAAAATCTCAGAATATGCAAACGCCTTGGTACCGAGTAAATTCATTTCAGCATTACAAAGAATTATACAAAGAAAGCACTGATAACCCAGAAGAATTTTGGGGGAAAGTTGCAGAAACGTTCCGTTGGCGAAAACGCTGGGATAAAACCTGCGAATGGAATTTTACTGAGCCTAACGTTAAATGGTTTTTGAACGGAGAACTAAACATTACCGAAAATTGCCTAGATCGACATTTAGATCAAAGAGGGAATGAACCAGCCTTGATTTGGGAACCAAATGACCCGAAAGAAAAATACGTTAGTTGGACATATCATGAACTTCATGAGAAAGTTTGTCGTTTTGCAAACGTCCTCAAAGAAAACGGTTGCAAAAAAGGGGATAGGGTTGCCATTTACATGCCTATGATTCCGGAACTTACTGTGGCGGTGTTGGCGTGTGCTAGAATTGGGGCCATTCATTCTGTGGTTTTTGCTGGTTTTTCTGCCCAGGCGTTGGCGGATAGAATGAATGATGCTGAAGTTAAATTGGTACTTACTTCAGATGGATTATATCGTGGAGCAAAAGAAATTCCTGTAAAAAGAGTCGTTGATGAAGCATTGCAGCAAAACGAATCGGTGCAGAAAGTCGTTGTAGTTCAGCGAACGAATTGGGCGGTAAAAATGAAGCAAGGAAGAGATTATTGGTACCACGAAGAAATGGATAAAGTGAATGCCGATTGTCCTGCTGAAATAATGAATTCAGAAGATCCGTTATTTATTCTTTATACGTCTGGTTCTACCGGAAAACCAAAAGGAGTGGTGCATACTTGCGGCGGTTATATGGTCTATGCCGATTTTAGTTTTAGAAATGTATTCCAATACGACGAATCGGATATTTATTGGTGTACGGCCGATGTGGGTTGGATAACGGGACATACTTATATAGTTTATGGGCCGCTGTTGGCAGGTGCTACAACCATGATGTTTGAGGGAGTACCTACTTACCCCGACCCAGGTCGTTTTTGGCAAATTGTAGATAAGTTTAGTGTGAATCAATTTTACACTGCGCCTACAGCCATTCGTGCTTTAATGGCCTGTGGTGATGACCATGTTTTATCCTATAGTTTAGATTCCTTGAAAGTGATTGGAACGGTCGGAGAACCGATTAATGAAGAAGCTTGGTACTGGTATCATGTGCATGTAGGCAAGGAGCGTTGCCCTGTTGTAGATACATGGTGGCAAACCGAAACTGGGGGAATTATGATTTCTGCTCTCGGAGATCATGGCCCACACAAACCAACGTATGCCGGTTACCCATTGCCGGGTATCCAACCGGTTTTATTAGATTCCGACGGAAAAGAAATTACTGAAAATAATCAAGAAGGTTATTTAGCTATCAAACACCCTTGGCCATCAATTATTAGAACAACCTATGGTGATCACGAACGTTGTAAAAACACCTACTTCTCTAATTACGAAGGATATTACTTTACCGGTGATGGAGCACGAAGAGATGAGAATGGAATGTTTCGAATTATTGGTAGAGTGGATGATGTAATTAACGTATCGGGTCATCGATTTGGAACAGCAGAAATAGAAAATGCAATCAATAAAAACCCGCAAGTAGCTGAAAGTGCTGTTGTTGGTTACCCTCACGAGATCAAGGGGCAAGGAATTTATGCTTATGTTATTCTCCGGGATAGAATAGAAAACGATGACGTTTTACGAGCCGAAATAATTGAAACCGTTGTAGAAGAAATTGGGAAAATTGCAAAACCTGAAAAGATTCAATTTACATCTGGATTACCCAAAACAAGGTCTGGAAAAATAATGAGAAGAATTCTCAGAAAAGTAGCGGAAGGAGATACCTCGAACCTAGGAGATACTAGTACATTACTAGACCCAAAAGTGGTTGATGAAATTAAAGACGGAGCATTGTAGTTATTATTGTTTGTGTTACGTATCACGTATCACGTATCACGTATCACGTATCACGTAAGACTTTCAGTCGTTATACGTGATATATATTCAATAAATAAGAAAGAACATTTTTAACCCCTGGTAAGACATTAACAGAAAGAAAATACAAAAATGACAAACTTCAAAGCATACAGAATATTTGAAACCGAAGAAGGGCGATTTGAGCGAAAAATTGTTGAGCGAAAAACTTCGGAATTACCTGAAGGTGAAATACTTATAAAAGTAGCCTATGCTGGTTTGAATTTTAAAGATGCCTTGTCTAGTTCTGGGCATAAAGGGATTACCAAGCAGTTTCCGCATACACCCGGGGTAGATGCGAGTGGGGTAGTTGCAGAGTCAAATTCAGCTAAGTTCAAAGCAGGGGACGAAGTCCTAGTTACGGGTTATGATTTGGGAATGAACACCGATGGTGGTTTCGGAGAGTACATTCGAGTTCCTGAAGGTTGGGTAGTTCCGTTACCTGCAACTTTTGATTTGCGCAGCGCAATGATATTAGGAACAGCTGGATTTACCGCTGCATTGGCCTTATATAAAATGGAAATGGCTGGTCAATCTCCTGAAATGGGCGAATTGGTAGTTACTGGTGCAACAGGAGGTGTTGGTAGTATGGCGGTTTCTATTTTTTCAAAGGCAGGCTATGATGTTATTGCATCCTCAGGAAAAACGGAAGCTTATGACTATTTAAAAAAGCTAGGCGCAACACGATGTGAAGGTAGAGAATTCTGCAACGATGAAAAGAAAAGGCCCGTTACTAGCACAAAATGGGCTGGTGGTCTTGATACTGTTGGCGGAAATACATTAACGACGCTCATGGCTGGATGTGGTAAAAATGGCTCAATAGGGGTTTGCGGTCTTGTAGGTTCGCCAAAGTTAGAGGCTACAGTTTATCCGTTTTTGTTGAATGGTGTGAACCTAATTGGGGTTGAATCTGCGGAAACCAAAATGGAAACTCGATTGGAGCTTTGGAATAAACTTTCTAGTATTTGGAAACCGGAGAATCTGGAGGACATTACCACCGATATTTCATTACAGGAATTGGATACTTACATCCTCAAAATACTAGATGGCAAAACCAAAGGCAGAGTGGTTGTAAAACACGGCTAAAGTTTGCTTAAGAAGCTATCTTTTATCAAATGGTGATGTAATTTCCGATGGTACATTAGCTTAAATTCAACCAAGCTGACTATTTCTCCGGAATAATTTTGTGCATTTTAATAGGCGGTAAAGCTTTGTCTTCATTTTTTACTCGAACTTCCATAAAGTTCGCGCCACTTCTGTTATACTCAATAACAGTAGGAAAATCGTGGTTTTTGTTTTCGAACCGAGCCGTTTTTTTATTCTTTTTGGTGAGTGTGAAGTAAACTCGTTCATCATTATTTTGACCATAGACCAAGGCTGAAAAAATGATTTTTCCTTCACGGGTTTCTAACCAAAGATGTTCGTTGATAGTTGTGTCACCATTATCTTTAACGGTGTAGTTAAACCCTTCATAAAGTTCATCAGAAACAGGTTTCCACACTTCAAAAATCTCAGAATGGTCTTGGCGAACTTCCCATTCCCCTAGTATCCAATTGTAGTTGTTTAAGGTCGGTTTGTGTTCGCATGAGCTTAGAGCAAAAACACCAATTATGGCAATTAATTTCAGTGCTGAATTAAGTGCTTGCATTACATTGCAGGATAAGTAGTCGGATTTGCTTCTGTCATTATTTTGTAAACAGATTCTACAATATCTTCAATACTTGGTTTAGAGAAATAATCTCCATCCGAACCGTAAGCCGGACGATGCGCCTTTGCAGTAAGTGTAGTAGGTTGTGCATCCAAGTATTTGTAACCACCTTGATTTTCAATTACTTGTTGCATCATAAAGGCAGAACCTCCGCCAGGAACATCTTCGTCAATAAATAGAATTCGATTGGTTTTTTTCAACGATTCAACAATACTTTCATCAATGTCGAATGGCAATAGGGTTTGTACGTCAATGATTTCAGCGTTAATTCCCAATTCAACCAATTCTTTAGCCGCTGCTTCAACCATTCTCACCATAGAACCATAGGTCACCAAAGTAATATCTGAGCCTTCACGCATAATCTCAGGTATTCCAAGTGGGGTTTTAAATTCACCAAGGTTAGTTGGCAAACTTTCTTTTAAACGATACCCGTTCAAGCTTTCAATAACAATGGCAGGTTCTTCGGCAGATAGCAACGTATTATACATTCCTGCAGCTTGAGTCATGTTTCGAGGTACACAAACGTGAACACCACGAACGGCTCCCAGAATCATTCCCATTGGTGAGCCAGAGTGCCAAACACCTTCTAATCTATGACCTCTAGTTCTGATGATAACTGGAGCACGTTGACCACCTTTTGTACGGTATTGTACCGTTGCTAAATCATCACTGATGAGCTGAATTGCATAATGCAAATAATCTAAATATTGAATTTCGGCAATAGGTCGTAACCCTCTCATCGACAGTCCAATAGCTTGCCCTATGATGGTGCATTCTCTAATTCCAGTATCAAAAACTCGGTGGACGCCGTATTTGTCTTGCAGCCCTTCCAATCCTTGGTTTACTCCACCAATTCGACCAGCATCTTCTCCAAAAATAATCAGCTCCGGATTTTCACCTAAGAGCTTGTCGAAATTGTCTCGTAAAATTTCTCGTCCATCAACCACTGCGTCACCAGAGTATTGTGGTTCAATTGGTAATACTTCTAATGCGTTTCCTTTGCTATCGTTGTGTAAAAAGGAATCGTAGCGGTCTTCATTTTTGCTTAATTCTTGGTTGTACCAATTGCTCAGATTTGTTTTTGCAGCGTTGTTATCTTTTCGAGTATAACGCAAGGCTTTTCTGGTGGCCACAAAAATGTCTCTTCGTTCAGGTTCAGAAATTGCTTTTAAATCAGAAGCAAGTTTGAGTACAAAATTCTTATTCTCACTTTCTTGTCCAGCAGCTTCGATTAATGAAACAGTTGTGTTTTGTTCGGCTTTAATTTCGCTTAAGAAAGCATCCCAGGCCGCTTTTTTCGCATCGCGAACTTCTTTTTTACAATCTTTTACTATGCCATCTAACTCGTCGTCATTCGAAGCACCAATCTCTAGTAACCATTTTCTGAACTGGGCAATACAATCGTATTCAATCTCCCAAGCCAAACGGTCTTTCGATTTGTAACGCTCATGCGAGCCAGAGGTAGAGTGGCCTTGAGGTTGCGTTACTTCTTCAACATGCACCAAAACTGGAACATGCTCTTCACGAGCCACTCGAACTGCTTCGTCGTAAGTCAAACACAGATTTCGATAATCCCAACCTTTTACCTTGAAAATCTGAAAACCATTGGTTCCTTCTTGTCTTTGGAACCCAGAAAGGGCTTCAGATATTGAGGCTTTTGTAGTTTGATATTCTTTTGGAACAGAAATTCCATGACCGTCATCCCAAACCGACATTACCATTGGTACTGATAAGACTCCGGCTGCATTCAATGCCTCCCAGAACATACCTTCTGACGTACTTGCATCACCAATAGTTCCAAAAGCTACTTCGTTTCCGTTATTCGAGAAATTCTTTTTGTCTTTTAGTTCTGGTGAGTTTCTGTAAAATTTTGAGGCGTACGATAAACCGAGCAGCCTTGGCATTTGCGAAGCGGTAGGAGAAATATCAGCGGAGGCATTTTTCATTTCGGTTTGAGGAAGCCAGTTTCCCTCGTCGTCAATGAATCTTGTGGCATAGTGTCCATTCATTTGGCGACCTGCAGACGCAGGTTCAGCTTCTACTGATGGGTGAGCGTACAATTGAGCAAAAAATTGTTGAACGTTCAATAAATCGGCAGCCATCATCATGGTTTGGTCACGGTAATATCCACTTCTCCAATCACCGTTTTTCCATTGTTTAGCCAGTGCAATTTGAGCAATTTCCTTACCGTCACCAAAAATTCCAAATTTGGCCTTTCCGGTAAGTACTTCTCTTCTGCCCAACAAACTTGTTTCTCTGCTTAATACCGCCAATCTAAAATCGTCTAATAGCTCCTTTCTAGCTTCGTCAGGAATTGCTGCTGGTGTTGTCTCCACTGCTTCTTTTTGCTCTGCCATAATCTAGTGTTTTGTATAAAAAAGTTCCTTGAATAATTAACTTTTTCGGATTGCAAAAGTAAGTATAAAAAAAGGAGATATAAAAGTCAAAAATCGGCACTCAACATAGGGTAAGCCTACATAAGAATGCCGATTTTGATTCAGATAATAAGTTTAAGTTCTATCCAAATACGGTAAATGGTGTTGGAAAGAGCGGATATGTATTTACAGAAGAAAATTTTTGCACATATGCCGCAGTAGTTGAGGTGTCAATTTTAGTTGAATCTGTACTATTTGGATTTGCTTTATAGTTTGGAACAACAGGCTTTTTAGAAGCACGTTCTCTACTGGCTTTTTTACGTGCACGTATTCCGTTACGACTCATGTCTTTATTCAAACAGTCTAATCCGTCTTCAGTCATGGTCCAATAATTATTCAGCATATATCGATCTCTGGTGCGCGTGGTATTTTTTATATCATAGATTATCCAGCCACTGGTTTTGTCTAAAAAAACTGTTTTTCCTTGAGGAATAGCAACCTTTATTTTCACCTTCTGGTTCCTAAATAAATCTTCTTTTTTAACGATGAGAAATGGGTCAAAAGTTAATCGATTGTTGGTTATTGAGTAACTATAAACAATATTCTCGGCGCGATTTGCAGCGTCATCGAATGAGTTTCCTCTTGCTTCTTGAATTATTTTAATAGAAATACTATCGTTTTGATTTTCAATTACATCCAATTCTACAGTTGTCAAGAATAATTCGTCTTCGTAACTTTTTAGTACGAAATAGTCATCACTTATTTCAGGTTCTGCATCTACAGGGTACAATTCATCATTAACATCTATAATTATGGTATCTGCAGTGCTTGGCGGCAAACTGAATTGGGAAACCACTTTATCCTGCTTAGAGAATTCTTTACCGATTTGGAAGCCCGTAAGTAACATCAACACAATTCCAGCAAACCAAAGCAAAGTTACTCCAGCCCCAATTTTACTGCTCGGCATTTTTACTCCAAATAAAATTTTAATTCCGCCATACAACATGGCTAACACTGGTATCCCGCAAACAATTGCCAAACCAATGGTAATGGCTGTCCTGTGATAAGAACTAGAGAATATAAATTCGTAAACTTCAGCTAAAGAAAATACATTGGCATCGCCAATATTAATCATTCCGCTCATAGTTCCCAATCCGAGTAAAGAACCAATCAGAGAAAGAAGAAAAAGCCCTCCGAAAATGATAAGAAGAATTCCAAAGAATTTCCCTACGAATGTGAGGACAAGCTTAACTATGTTCAGAATGAAATTGAACAGTGTAGTAAAAAAGTTTTCTACTTTGCCGCTATCAACTTGTTTGCCGAATTCATCGGCCTTTTCGCCTAAATGATTGAACTTTTTTTTTAGGTTTCCGGCTTCATCACTTACCGATTGTCGAATACTATCTATATCAACACGCTGACCTTTCATTTGAAGTTTTTCGCTAGTGGTTTTAGCCTCAGGTGTGATAGCCCAAAGCACCAAATATGCTATTACTCCAGAACCGCCAAAAAAGACAATCGCTACAAATATTATACGGATAATCACTGGGTCTATGCCAAAATAATGACCAACGCCTGAACAAACACCACCGATTATTTTGCTATCAGGGTCTCGGAAAAAACGTCTTGGACCTCTTCGCGGTTCTTCGTGAGCAGTGTCATTGTTGTACGAAGTGTTAGCCTCAGCTTCCGGGTCTTCAAATTGTTCGGGTTGCCCCATGATAGCTATAACTCCATTTACATCAACTTGAGAAATAACTTGCTTAGTGTCGCTCACTTTTTCGTGAAACATTTCGGCTATACGAGCTTCAATGTCGGTAAGAATTTCTTCGCCACCTTTAGTAGTTCCGAACTTTTGTTTAATTGATTCCAGGTATTGCTTCAATGTGCTATAAGCCCCTTCGTCAATATTGAAAATAATGCCGCTTATATTTATTGTAACTGTCTTATTCATGGTAATTATATCTAGAGTTGTAATCTACTTTTTTGATCTTATTTTCTGAACTGCTTTTTGCAAATCTTGCCAGCTGCTGTCCAATTCGTTGCTGAATGATTTTCCCAATTCTGTTAATTGGAAGTACTTTCTCGGCGGCCCAGAGGTTGACTCCTCCCAACGATAAGTTAGCAATCCGTCATTTTTAAGCCTTGTTAGTAAAGGGTATAAAGTTCCTTCCACCACAATGAGCTTCGAATCTTTTAGCTCATTGAGAATATCGGAAGGGTAGGCCTCATTCTTCTCTAGAATAGAGAGAATGCAAAGCTCTAAAATTCCTTTGCGCATTTGCGCTTTTGTGTTTTCTATGTTCATGTTTATTTGTGGTCTTTTACAGTTATATCGCCGTAAAACGAGATCATTACTTTAGGTTTATCATTAGAAAGAGTGACGAAGTGCACTTCACTTAGTCGTTTGCCTTTGCGCATAACGTAGAGTAATAATTCATCGCCGTCGTCGTCACTTTCCCAGTCAATTTTTTCGTAGCCATCTTTTTTTAGGTCTTTCAGAAGTTCTGAAGAATCTTCTTCATAACTTTCGTTGAAGGCAAGAAATTTAATTGAGCTTAAATCACCGTTTACATACTGTTTGGTGTCGTTTACATCCATGTCAAAATCTAGTGCATCTATCATTTCCTTAGAGAACGAAAATGCTGTTGTACCCGATTTACTAGAATAGGAAGTATGAATATCACCTTGAGGAATTGGAGTGAAGCTCATTAATAATATTGAGCTTGCTAGTACTGTTGTTTTAATTATTTGAATCATATTTTACTGTTTTGCGAAACAAAGATATGTATAAAAGCAGGTACTATGCAAAACAAAGTACTATATATTTTTAAGAGTGGTTTATATTTGGGATGGGTGGTAGAAATGTCGCCAAAATGGAAGAATGCTTCAATATTATCATGTCAATTAAACAAGGTCAATGAGAGTTTTTATGTTTCGAGCAATGATTTAAACTGTTTTTTAGAACAAGAGTGTTACTTTTTGAGCTCTTTGAATCATTACCAAATAATGATTGAATATCGTGGAAAAAAGCAATATGTACTATTTAGATTTTAAAGAAGAAGACCTTACGGACCATCAAAATTGGTTTTTGATTTTCCTAGTAATTTAAAAACAGACGAATTGAAAACGGGAGAATTCGTCAAAAGAAGGCAATATATTGATACTTCATCTGGTGTGCTTTACTCCAAGTTTGAATCCTGAATTCCAATTTCAAAAGAATTTGGAAAAAACTTTCTTTTTTTGGTTATAAAGAAAGTTGATTTATCGTGATTTATTCGAATTACTAGGGTTACCTAGAGTATTTAACCTAGTCATACCAAGACGCTTTTGCAGGTCTAATGCCAACATGTTCTCCTCCTAACATTCTATAAAGTACTAATCCAGTCTCAGTAGGATGAAATTTTTTATTGCGTTCTAAAAGCAATAGTATGGGGGATTTAAAATGTTGAATATTCCCAGTTTTATTTCTCTTTCCTTCAATCAATTCGAGATATTCTTCTTGTAAGTTGAGTTCTCGTAACTTGTCAAGTGCAATTAGAACATTTGGCATCTCCTTTTCCATTTGAGCAATAAGTTTCTCGTAGGCTATTGAAATATCCCCTTTTTCTGTTTCCAACTCATCTCGTTTTGATTCTATTTTTCTTCTCAATTTGACTTCTTCTTCAAGCCTAGTCTCAAATTCTCTACTTTTATTATTCAAATAATTAAATCGCTCAACTGGGACCGTCAATTTTGAAGCAATCTTGTCAAGAATAATTGGTTGTATGTTGTATTCAGAAAGCACAGTGATAATTCGGCCAATATTGATGCCTATATAACTGATTATTAGAGTAGTTATGGTTAGAAGCAGCACTTTTCCCATGTTACACCAAAAGTTGTTGACATCATAGTACACTTCAATAATCGCTATTACACTATTTCCTGTAGCGTTACTTGGTAAAAACACAAGAGAAATGAGTAACTTCCAATTCCATAAACACCAAACGATGATATATGTAAATATAAAAGGTGTTTTCACACGTTCAATAATTGGGTGGTCGTCAATTTTGATGAAGCCAAATAGTTTTTTCATAATTAGTTGGAATTCATTTTATTATTTCGAGACATGGTTGTAAGCACCACGATTAAAAAACAAATTAATTATTTCCCAGTCAAAACAAACTCATAACTTACTGTCAACGTCATTTTTTCGGGTTTGTCTTCAACCGTGCCCGGTAACCAAGGGTTGCTTTTTTCTACAACTCGAATCAACTCATCAACCAGTAGATCATTGTCAACGCTATTCTTCGCTTTTTTTACGCCTACAACTTCACCGTTTTTATTAATGGTGTATTCAACAATTGCAATTCCAGTAATACCTTGGTTTTTAGCATCTTCGGGGTATTTGATTTCATTTTTGATATACTCAGCCAAACCATGCTTACCGTTCATAAACTGCGGGTAATTGGTAGTTCCTTTTCCTGCACTGCGTCCTTGACCGTGATTGAATGGGCATTTTCCTGCTCCATCATTATTTAGTTCTGATATTTCTGAGTTGTTTTCCATGATTAGTTTTTTTGTATGATGATTAAATTTGTTCTCACACTATACAGGAGAGATGAAGATGCAAAATATTTCAGAAATTTTAGCGATTTTTACATTAGTGCGTATTAAAAGAAACTATAGCCATTGGATGAGTTTCAAGTATTTGGATTTGCAGCAAAGCTGATTTAGTAGAAGTGCGGTCTTTTTTTGTTTATTTCTGCGTTACTGCTCAGTCACAGATGCTTATCTGCTCCTTCACAGTGCCTTGAAATAAGCAAAAAAATCCTCGCACCCATGACTACATTTTAATTTAAAACGCACTAATAAAGCCACTCAGCGGACTGAGTGGCTCTTATATTGATTTGTGATTGAAGTGATCAGTAAAGATTACTTTTTAAGCTCAGCTTGCTTGGCGGCTGCTTGTTCTACGAGCTTGCGGATGTATTTAGCTGGGATGGTGACTGGTGGGGATTGCTTTCCCTTGGTCGCTGCTTTGGTCACTGTGATTCCTACGAACTGACCTGCCTCATTAAATGACGGAGCGCTCATTGAGGCACCGATGATCTGGTAGAGCTTGCGAGGCTTCTGAAGTATGGCAGAGACGGTGCCAACGGTGACGGCACTCTGGTAACGGAAGTGATCTGCGTAGCGTGAGATGTTTACGGTCTTATCGAGATGTTTTAGGTCAGAGTCTTTTGAGATGTCCACAATCTGGTTTTTCCAGTTGGCAGCATTTTCTCCGCTAGGGTCAAGTGCGATGTATGCGAGACCAAGGTCTTCATCATGGAGGACGAGTTTGGCATCAAATTCTTCACCAGCTGAGTTGATAAGCTTGAGACCTTCTATCTCCTTAGTGATCTCAATGTTTGGCATGTTGCCACCTACATTTGGGCTGATAGAGCCGTATGCAGCAACGAGTAGGCCGTCACCAATGCAGGTAGCATTTGACCAGATCTGTGCTTCTTGGTTTTTGACTTGTCCTTGTATGGTGGCAGTGATTTTGAGGATTCCTTTTACACCGAAGACAGAGCCTTCATTGGTGTTGTAGATCTCGCGTTTAGCTGCGGTGTCCACTGCGAGTGCAGGTGAAATGGCGCTGAGACTGAGACCAGCGATGGCGATTAGTTTGATTAATTTTGTAGTTTTCATAATATAGTTAGTGATTTTAAGTTAGGTGTGTGAATTATTTTTTCCAGATAGGGTGGATTTCTAGGAAGCGGGTGAACTTGCCGCGCTTCACGAAGAGGACTACGTAGTCTTGTTGCTCTTTTTCTACGCGTTCGAGTTCTTTCTCTATCATCGCGAGGTCGGTGACTTCCTTGTTGTTGATAGAGAGAATGACGTCTCCAGCGTAGAGTCCAGCGAGGGATGCCCAGCCAGCGCTTTCCACAGCGTGAACAAAGATTCCTTTCTGGTGCTCTGCTTCCTTTGCATTTGCCTTAGACAGCTCACGTAGGGTGATCTCTAACACATCGTTAGTGACCTTTTTAAATTCCTTAGCCGGCTTTGGAGCAGTTTCTAGATCACATTTTATCTGGATGATTTTCTTGTCTCTGTAAATGTCGAATGTGACGCTCTCATCAGCTGGGTATTCACGGATCATGGAGTTGAAGATGTTCGCATCTCGCTCGCGTTCTACTGGGATGATAGCTCCGTCGATTTTGAGGATAATGTCGCCTTGCTTGATCCCTGCCTTCTCCGCATTTGATGCCGGGATGACCTGAGTGACGCGCACTCCTTTTTTGCCTTTGAGGTCTAAAATAGTTGCCAATTCACGGGTCAAAACTTGGGTGTCTAAGCCGATCCATGCTTTCTGAGCAGCAGAGGATTGAGAGGTGCTAGGTTGTTTATTGATGTCCACCACAGTGGCGAGGAATTGGCTACCCCGCTCGAATTCTACGATCGCTTTAGCTTGAGATTTGCCATCAGGGATCAGGCTAGAGGTAAGTTTTTGGAGTTGTGCGAGGTTCTTGATGGACTCGCCATTGACTTTAAGAATGAGGTCGCCTGGGTTGATCGCTGGCTTAGAAGCTGCAGATGGACCAGTCTTGCTCACGGATGAAACGAGGACTCCGTCGGTCTTGCTGCGGGTTTCGGTTTCCTTGCGGTTGATAGAGCTACGTGGTGTGAGGTCTCTGGCGGTGATGCCCCATTCGCGGATGGCGATGTCTTCACCGAGTGCTTTGGATCGCTCAATGGTGGTGAGTTTGGTTGATGCTTCTTTGCCATCACGGATGTATTTGATGGTGATTTCTTTGCCAACTTCGGTGCCGAGTTCGACTTTGTTGTAGAGTGGTAAGTGCTCGGGAGCGGTGGCGGTGACGTTTACTCCATCGAACTCCGTGATGATGTCGCCTGGTTTTAGCCCGGCTTTGTCTGCCGGAGATTTATCTAAAACTGAGGCGATGAGAACGCCAGCTTTCTGCTTGCCAGAGAGGAGGATAGGCTGAGTGAAAATACCTGTCCATGAGCGGCGGACAGTGCCGTTCTTGATGAGTTCGCTAGAAACATACTTGGCGATGTCTGCGGGAATAGCACCACCGAGTGAGCCAAGCCCGATCTCGTTAATACCGATGATTTCACCTTTAAGATTCACAAGCGGACCACCGCTATTTCCAAAATAAATGACGGCATCGTGACCGATCCAGCGGACGAGATCGCCCACGCGTTCGCCAGCCTGTCTGGTGCCGCGACCACCTGGGATGATCATTTCTAAGTTAGCCACCACTCCGAGAGTGACAGACTGGGAAACTCCGGCAGGGGAGCCCATCGCTAGAACGGAGTCGCCAACATTGAGAGTCTTGAAGTCCCCGAATTTAGCCACTGGAAGCGGCTTCATGTCAGCTGGGATTTGGTCTAAATTTAGCTTGAGAATGCAGAGATCAGTCTGCGGGTCAGTGCCTACGAGGGTGGCATCTACTTTGAGTTTATTTGAGAGTCTCACCCAGATGCGTGTGCCTTCTCCGGCTACGTGGTGGTTGGTCAGGACATATCCGTCTGGATGAATGATGGTGCCAGATCCAGTGCCGCCTGTCTTCTGCATTCTACCATCCTTTGGCTTCTCACCCACTACGTGGATACGCACTAGCGAGGGGTAAACTTTAGCGATGGCTGCGTCTATCTTAGCTTGGTCAGCGCTGCTGGTTGCTCTGATAGTGGGAATTTCTGCTTTCGGCAGAGTAGGAGCTTCGGTCTGTGCGGATACAGGTATCGCTATCGCTCCGAGCATGAGGCTTGTAAGTAGTGGTTTGTTGATGAAGTTTTTCATGGAGTTAAAATTTTATGATTATTACACCTCTAGCGCACTGGTGGCTCAGAATTGTCTCAAAAAAACACCCCGAGCCAGAATGACGCGGGGTGTGGTGTGAATAATGTGAAGGCTAGAGGTAAGTTTTATTTCTCACGAGTGAGAGCTAGGAGAGCAAGTCTTTTAGCCTGTGCGGTGATTTCTTTCACCTTCCCTTCTGATGGCTCTTCATCAGGTGCTAGAGTCATCACCACTTTGAGACCGGAGCAGATTTCTCTGATAGAGACAAAGGTAGGCTTCGCAGAAATGCGCGGATGGAGCCCGCCGATGGAGCCCTCGTAATAGTCTGCTATGTCTTCTCTGAATAGTTGGTTAGCGCGTTCCTCAGTGAAATTTTTGTTCACCGCAGCTGAGGCGCATTCGAGAGCGCGGATCCATCCGCCGAGCGAGATGAGGTGAGCAAGGTCTGCATCCTTAAGCTGCACGAGCTCTTTTTCAACGTCCTTTTGAGTGGCTGATAATTCTGTTTTGAGCGCCTCGATGTTCTTTTTCTTAGCATTTTCTAAGAGAGATTTTGCGTGGCGGTTCACGCGGTCACCAGCTCCTAGTGCGCGTCCGTATTT